>NZ_CP088262.1:0-1200000 GCF_021117365.1 Nocardioides sp. cx-173
GTCCACACCTGTGGATGACGGCTTGCCGGTCCCGGCGTGCGCGGGTTAAGTTCGGGCCACCGAGGTTCCCCCGCAGCCTCCGACCGGCCCGGCTCGACGGGGTCTGTGACCTCCGCCACACCGGTGGGAAAAGGCCATCTGACCTGCGAAGACATCAGATTCATACCGGTCCAGCTGCGTCTCGGACCGGCTCTGTCCACAGACACAGAGTCGGGTTCACAACCTGTGGACAAACTTGTGGAGACAGCGCCGCCCGGATCGGGCGGCACGATTGACTCGGGCACGAAAGGCGGCGGGAACCACGTGGAGCACATGACGTCCGACCTCGACCAGGCGTGGCGGCAGGTCGTCAACGACCTCCAGCCCAACCAGCGGGCCTGGCTGCGCGCGAGCAGGCCGGTGACCCTGCACGAGAACACCGCGATCATCGCGGTGCCCAACGACTTCACGCGGGTGCAGTTGGAGGGCCGCCTACGCGGCCAGCTCGAGGACGCGCTGACGGTCAGCTTCGCGCGCGAGATCCGGATCGCCGTCACCGTGGACGCCACGCTGGATGAGGGGCAGATGGCCCCGGAGCATCCACATGTCGCTTCGGAGACAAGTCGAGAGATCGACATGTCGACAATCTCCCAGGCCCCGCCGGCACCCCCGGCACCGGTCTTCGTGCCGGAGGCCACCGAGTCGGTCAAGGGCAGCGCGCTCGAGACCCGGCTCAACCCGAAGTACACCTTCGAGACCTTCGTCATCGGCAGCTCCAACCGGTTCCCCCACGCCGCCGCGGTCGCGGTGGCCGAGGCGCCCGGCAAGGCGTACAACCCGCTGCTCGTCTACGGCGACTCCGGTCTGGGCAAGACCCACCTGCTCCACGCCATCGGCCACTACGTGCGCAGCCTCTACGCCGGCGCCAAGGTGCGCTACGTGTCGAGCGAGGAGTTCACGAACGAGTTCATCAACGCGATCCGCGACGACCGGCAGGACCGGTTCAAGCGGCGCTACCGCGATGTCGACGTCCTGCTCATCGACGACATCCAGTTCCTGGAGGGCAAGACCCAGACCCAGGAGGAGTTCTTCCACACGTTCAACACCCTGCACAACGCCAACAAGCAGATCGTCCTGACCTCCGACCGGGCGCCCAAGCGACTCGAGGCACTCGAGGACCGGCTGCGCAACCGGTTCGAATGGGGCCTCATCACCGACGTCCAGCCGCCCGACCTCGAGACCCGCATCGCGATCCTGCGCAAGAAGGCCGCGATGGACCGGCTCACGGCGCCGCCGGACGTGCTCGAGTTCATCGCGTCCAAGATCCAGACCAACATCCGCGAGCTCGAGGGTGCCCTGATCCGGGTCACGGCGTTCGCCAACCTCAACCGCCAGGAGGTCGACATGACCCTGGCCGAGATCGTCCTCAAGGACCTGATCCCCGAGGGCGGCGAGCCGGAGATCACCGCCTCGCTCATCATCGCCCAGACCGCGTCGTACTTCGGGCTCAGCATCGAGGAGCTCACGGGACCGAGCCGCGGGCGGCACCTGGTCATGGCGCGGCAGATCGCCATGTACCTGTGCCGGGAGCTGACCGACCTGTCCCTGCCCAAGATCGGGGCGCAGTTCGGCAACCGCGACCACACCACGGTGATGTACGCCGATCGCAAGATCAACCAGCTCCTGGCCGAGCGCCGGGCGGTCTTCAACCAGGTCAGCGAGCTGACCAACCGCGTGAAGATGCAGGCTCGCCAATCCTGACCGGCTGACCCTTGTGGGCCCTAGGTTGGTGCCCATGAAGCCTCTCTACACCGCCTCCGCCGTCGCCACGGGCGACGGCCGCAACGGCCACGTCCAGTCCACCGACGGCCTCGTCGACACCGACGTCCGGACCCCGCCCGAGCTCGGGGGTCCCGGAGGCGCGACCAACCCTGAGCAGCTCTTCGCCGCCGGGTACGCCGCGTGCTTCCACTCCGCCCTCAAGATGGTCGCCGGCAAGGCCAACGCCGACACGACCGACTCCGAGGTCGTCGCGGACGTCTCCCTCGGCTCGAACGACGACGGTGGCTTCGGGCTCGCCGTCCAGCTCGAGGTCACGCTGCCCGCCCTGGAGCGGGACCTCGCCGAGCAGCTAGTGGCCCAGGCGCACGAGGTGTGCCCCTACTCCAACGCCACCCGAGGCAACATCGAGGTCACTCTGACGGTCGCCTGACGCCCTCCCCTGCCTGTGGACGAAGGACCCGCGAGGTCCGAACTACACGGGGAGGATCTGTGGAGGAGCGGCCGGGTCCGTCCCGGGACGGATCGTCGTTCCACATCCGCGGCGAGCCGCCCCGCGCTCCTCCACAGCGCCATCCACCCCTCGGCACGCACCTGACCTGCACGTACGCCACTTCTCCACAGTTTCCACCGACGCTATGACGACTACCTACCTGTAACTGTCCAGATCCTCGGTGCACGTCTACCTGGGCCCCTGCCTGGGGATGACTCGTGCGGTCGGTGCCCACGTGGCAGGATGCGCATCCCAGACTTGTGTGATTCCGAGCCACTCCCGAAGGATCCATCGTGAAGTTTCGTGTCGATCGTGACGTGCTCGCCGACGCCGTCGCCTGGGCCGCCCGCAGCCTGCCGGTCCGCCCGAGCGCCCCGGTGCTGGCCGGCCTCCTCATCGACGCCTCGGACGACGGCCTGGTGTTGTCGTCCTTTGACTACGAGACCTCCGCTCGCGCGACCCTGACCGCCGAGGTCAGCGACGAGGGACGCGCCCTGGTCAGCGGCCGGCTGCTCGCCGACATCTGCCGCAGCCTGCCGGCCAAGCCGGTCGACATGGCGCTGGACGGATCCCGGGTCACCCTCACCTGCGGCTCGGCCCGGTTCACGCTGCAGACGATGCCGGTCGAGGACTACCCGACCATCCCCCAGATGCCCGAGGCGACCGGCACGGTGCAGAGCGACGTGTTCGCGCACGCCGTCGCCCAGGCGGTCACCGCCGCCGGCCGCGACGACATGCTGCCGGTGCTGACCGGCGTACGCATCGAGATTGACGGGTCCACGATCTCGCTGCTCGCCACCGACCGCTTCCGCCTCTCGCAGCGTGAGCTCACCTGGGACCCCCGCTCGCCGGACGAGTCCTTGGCCGCGCTGGTCCCGGCCCGCGTGCTCGGCGACACCGCCAAGTCGCTCACCGCGGGCAGCGAGGTCAAGATCGCGCTCTCCGCGAGCGGCTCGGGCGAGGGCATCATCGGCTTCGAGGGCAACGCGCCCGGCGGCCTGCGCCGCACGACCACGCGCCTCCTGGACGGAGAGTTCCCCAAGGTCCGCAGCCTCTTCCCGGCCGAGAAGCTCACCGTCGCCAAGGTCGACAAGGCCGCCCTGATCGAGTCCGTGAAGCGGGTGTCGCTGGTCGCCGAGCGCAACACCGCCGTCCAGCTCGCGTTCAGCGACGGCGTGCTCACCCTGGACGCCGGGTCGGGCGACGAGGCCCAGGCCTCGGAGTCGATCGAGGCCGACATCGAGGGCGAGGACATCACCACCGGCTTCAACCCGCAGTTCCTCCTCGACGGACTCACCGCCATCGACGAGGCCGTCGTCGAGCTCGCCTTCACCCAGGCCTCCAAGCCCGTGGTGCTGAGCGGGGCGGTGGAGGACGGCGGCGCCGACAGCGGCTTCCGCTACCTGCTGATGCCCAGGCGCCTGCTTTCCTGACAGCACACGCCCGCACGCTTTGGGGAGGATTCGCATGGAGCTCGGACTGGTCGGCCTCGGCAAGATGGGCGGCAACATGCGCACCCGGATGCGCAACGGCGGCGTGACGGTCGTCGGCTACGACCACCACCCCGAGGTCTCGGACGCCGAGAGCCTCGAGGCGATGGTCGCGCAGCTGTCGGCACCCCGCGTCGTCTGGGTGATGGTCCCGGCCGGCCAGCCGACCCACGACACGATCATGGAGCTGAGCGACCTGCTCGAGGAGGGCGACCTGATCGTCGACGGCGGCAACTCGCGCTGGACCGACGACATCGCGCATGCCGAGTCCCTCGCCGAGAAGGGGATCGGCTTCGTCGACTGCGGCGTGTCCGGTGGGGTCTGGGGCTTGGAGAACGGCTACGCCCTCATGTACGGCGGCACTCCCGAGGACGTCGCCAAGGTCCAGCCGGCGTTCGACGCCCTCAAGCCCGAGGGCGAGTTCGGCTCGGTCCACGCCGGCAAGGTGGGCGCCGGCCACTTCAGCAAGATGGTCCACAACGGCATCGAGTACGCGATGATGCAGTCCTACGCCGAGGGCTGGGAGCTGCTCGAGAAGGTCGAGATGGTCGACAACGTCACCGAGGTGCTGCGCTCGTGGCGCGAGGGCACGGTGATCCGCTCCTGGCTGCTCGACCTCCTGGTCAGCGCGCTGGACGCGAAGCCCAACCTGGAAGGGATCCGCGGCTACGCCGAGGACTCCGGGGAGGGTCGCTGGACCGTCGAGGCCGGGATCGAGCACGCCGTCGCCACGCCGGCGATCACGGCCGCGCTCTACGCGCGCTTCGTCTCCCGCCAGGACGACTCCCCGGCCATGAAGGCCGTCGCGGCCATGCGCAACCAGTTCGGCGGGCACGCCATGCAGACCAGCGCCCCCAAGGGCGGCGACGCGGACGGCGGTACGCCGGACCAGTCGCCCGCCGCCGAGAAGGCCGGGTCCGGCGACGAGTCCGCGCCGGCCGAGAGCTAGCCGCACCTGCGGTGTACGTCTCCCACCTCACGCTGCACGACTTCCGCTCCTACGCCACCGCCGACGTCGCGCTCGAGCCCGGCGTCACCGCCTTCATCGGCCGCAACGGCCAGGGCAAGACCAACCTGGTCGAGGCGATCGACTACCTCTCGCGACTCTCCTCGCACCGGGTCGCGACCGACGCACCGCTGGTCCGCGCCGGCTGCACGCAGGCCATCGTGCGCGCGGCCGTCGTACGCGAGGGCCGCACGGCGGTGCTCGAGGTGGAGCTCAACCCCGGCAAGGCCAACCGGGCGCGAGTCAACCGCTCGACCCTGCCGCGGGCCCGCGAGCTCGTCGGGCTGGTGCGCACCGTGGTGTTCTCCCCCGAGGACCTGACCCTGGTCAAGGGCGACCCCTCGGACCGGCGGCGCTTCCTCGACGACCTGCTGGTGCTGCGCGTGCCCCGGTTGGCCGGCGTGCGCTCGGACTACGACCGGATCCTGCGCCAGCGCAACTCGCTGCTGAAGACCGCGGGACATGCGCGCCGCGGCTCGAGCTCGCAGGAGTCGGCGCTGTCGACCCTCGCGGTCTGGGACGGTCAGCTCGCGCGCGCCGGCTCCGAGCTGCTGCGCGAGCGGCTCGCGCTGGTCGACGCGCTCCGGCCCTACGTCGGCAACGCCTACGCCACGGTCGCGCGCGGGGCGTCGCGGGAGGACGCCGCGATCGAGTACCGGCCGTCCTTCGAGCTGGGCGAGGATCTCGAGGCCGGGCTGCTCGCCGAGCTCGAGCGACGCCGGGGCGATGAGCTCGACCGTGGGATCTCGCTGGTCGGCCCGCACCGCGACGAGCTCCTGCTGACCCTGGGTGGGCCGGCCGACGCAGGTGGCGTCCGCCTGCCGGTGAAGGGCTACGCCTCGCACGGGGAGAGTTGGTCCTTCGCGCTCGCGCTGCGCCTGGCGTCGTACGACCTGTTGCGCTCCGACGGCGACGACCCGATCCTGATCCTGGACGACGTCTTCGCCGAGCTCGACACCGAACGCCGCGCCCAGCTCGCCGAGCTGGTCGCGGGGGCCGAGCAGGTGCTGGTCACCGCGGCGGTGGCCGACGACGTGCCCGAGGCGCTGGCGGGGACCCGCTACGCCGTGGCCAACGGGGAGGTGACGCGTGTCTGAGCAGGACGTGCCCGAGCCCCCGGAGCCCGGTGTCCCCGAGGAGCCGCACGCCGACGACGGCCTGGACCTGGCGCGGGCCCTCACCCGCGCGGTCGCCGGCTCGACCCCCCGGCGCCGGGCCCAGGCCCGCGGCCGCTCGCGCCCCGGCCTCGCCGGCCGGGTCAGCGGGGCGCACCCCGACGACCGCGACCCGCAGACCCTGGACACGACCCTCGCCCGCCTGGTCGACGACCACGGCTGGGCCCTGGACCTGCGGATGCGCGGGGTCTTCGCGCGCTGGCCCGAGCTGGTCGGGGCGGAGGTCGCCGCCCACTGCACCCCCGAGACGTTCACCGACGGCAAGCTGCTGGTGCGCACCGACTCCACGGCGTGGGCCACCCAGCTCACCCTGCTCGCGCCGACCGTCGTACGCCGGCTCAACGAGGAGCTCGGCCCCGGCACCGTGATCGCCATGGACGTGGCCGGACCGCACCTGCCGAGCTGGAAGAAGGGCCGCCGCAGCACCCGCGACGGGCGTGGCCCCCGCGACACCTACGGCTGACCGGGGATCCATCCCGCCGCCCGCACCAGACGATCTGCGAGCCGCGCGACGGTATGGGGACCCGTGCGCCCCCCTGTTCGGGCCTCCGCGAGGCGCCTATGGGGCGCTCAGCGGCGTATTTGTCCACAGATCCCCCCCGCCTCGGGGCAACACGCGTGGAATACGGCCCTAGAACCGGTATCATGGACATCGGCCGCCGTGACGGGACTACACCCCGGTCCGTCGGCCTTCTGTGTGCCATCCCACCGTTAGATGAGGTTCTGCGTGTCCGACGCCAGCCCCCAGCCGCACAGCACCGTCAGCGGCGAGTACGACGCATCCGCGATCCAGGTCCTCGAAGGCCTCGAGGCCGTGCGCAAGCGCCCCGGCATGTACATCGGCTCGACCGGTGAGCGTGGGCTGCACCACCTCATCTGGGAGGTCGTCGACAACTCCGTCGACGAGGCGCTGGCCGGCCACTGCGACCGGATCGTCGTCACCCTGCTAGCCGACGGCGGGGTCCGGGTCGAGGACAACGGCCGCGGCATCCCGACCGACACCGCGCCCGGGCAGGAGATGCCGGCGCTCACGATGGCGCTCACCATGCTGCACGCCGGCGGCAAGTTCGGCGGGGGCGGCTACAAGGTCTCGGGCGGCCTGCACGGCGTCGGCATCTCGGTCGTCAACGCGCTCTCGACCCGCGTGATCGCCGAGGTCCGCAACCGCGGCCACGAGTGGCGCCAGACCTTCACCATCGGCGTGCCCGACGGGCCGCTGGAGCAGGTCCGCCCGATGGAGCCCGGCGAGCGCACCGGCACCACGATCACCTACTACGCCTCGCCCGAGATCTTCGAGACGACGACGTACTCGCTGGAGACCATCACCAACCGCATCCGCGAGATGGCCTTCCTCAACAAGGGCCTGGAGATCGTCGTGCGCGACGAGCGCCCCGCGGCCGACGACCTCGTGGAGGCCGTCCAGGACGCCACGGTGGAGGGCGAGGTCGACACCGCCGGCCACGACGCGATCAAGAAGGCCGAGGGCGGCGGCCTGGAGCAGGTCTTCAAGTACGACCGCGGCCTGGTCGACTACGTCGAGCACCTCAACCGCCGCAAGGAGAAGGCCAACCCCACGATCATCGCGTTCGAGGCCGACTCCGACCTGTTCTCCAACGGCAAGGGCGCGGCCGACGCCGACCACCACATGAGCCTCGAGGTGGCCATGCAGTGGAACACCTCCTACACCGAGTCGGTTCACACCTTCGCCAACACGATCAACACCCACGAGGGCGGCACCCACGAGGAGGGGTTCCGCTCGGCGCTCACCTCGCTGGTCAACCACTGGGGCGAGGAGTGGGGCCTGATCAAGAAGCGCGAGGACCGGGTCTCCGGTGACGACATCCGTGAGGGACTCACCGCGATCATCTCGATCAAGCTCGGCGAGCCGCAGTTCGAGGGCCAGACCAAGACCAAGCTCGGCAACACCGAGGCCAAGGGCTTCGTGCAGCGCCTGACCAACGACCAGCTGGGCGCGTGGTTCGAGCAGAACCCCGCCGAGGGCCGCGACATCGTGCGCAAGAGCCAGGCCGCGGCCTCGGCCCGGATCGCCGCCCGCAAGGCGCGCGACCTGGCCCGTGGCCGCAAGGGGCTGCTCGGCGGCGGCGGCCTGCCCGGCAAGCTCTCGGACTGCCAGTCCACCAACCCCGCCGAGTGCGAGGTCTTCATCGTCGAGGGCGACTCGGCCGGCGGCTCCGCACGCCAGGGCCGCGACCCGCGGGTCCAGGCGATCCTGCCGATCCGCGGCAAGATCCTCAACGTCGAGAAGGCGCGCATCGACAAGGTGCTCGCCAACGCCGAGGTGCAGGCGATCATCTCCGCACTCGGCACCGGCATCCACGAGGAGTTCAGCCTCGAGAAGCTGCGCTACCACAAGGTCGTGCTGATGGCCGACGCCGACGTCGACGGCCACCACATCAACACCCTGCTGCTCACGCTGCTGTTCCGCTTCATGAAGCCGCTCATCGAGCACGGCTACGTCTACATGGCCCAGCCCCCGCTCTACCGGATCCGCTGGAACAAGCCGGCCGAGCACGAGTTCGTCTACTCCGACGCCGAGCGCGACCTGATGATGCGCGACGGTCTCGAGCAGGGCAAGAAGCTCCCGAAGGAGAACCCGGTCCAGCGCTACAAGGGCCTCGGCGAGATGAACGCCGAGGAGCTGTGGGAGACCACGATGAACCCCGAGCAGCGGCTGATGCTGCAGGTGACGCTCGACGACGCCGCCCAGGCCGACGAGATCTTCTCGATCCTCATGGGCGAGGACGTCGAGCAGCGCCGCTCCTTCATCCAGCGCAACGCCAAGGACGTGCGATTCCTCGATATCTAGGTATCTAGCAGCTTCCCTAGACATCGATAGACGCGACGAGAGAGACGAAGACACGTGAGCGAGACCCCCACTGACACGACCGGCGGCCCGGGCGGGCCCGAAGGCCCCGGGCCCGGCGGCCGGATCGAGCCGATCGAGCTGCAGACCTCCATGCAGCGCGCCTACATCGACTACGCGATGGCGGTCATCGTCGGCCGGGCGCTGCCCGACGTACGCGATGGGCTCAAGCCGGTGCACCGCCGGGTGATCTACGCGATGTTCGACGGCGGCTACCGCCCCGACCGCGGTTTCTCGAAGTGCTCGCGCGTCGTCGGTGACGTCATGGGTCAGTACCACCCGCACGGCGACACCGCGATCTACGACACCCTGGTGCGCCTGGCGCAGCCCTGGGTGATGCGCGCGCCGCTGGTCCAGGGCCAGGGCAACTTCGGCTCGCCGGGCAACGACTCCGCGGCCGCGATGCGCTACACCGAGTGCCGCATGGCGCCGCTCGCGCTGGAGATGGTGCGCGACATCGGCGAGGACACCGTCGACTTCCAGCCCAACTACGACGGCCGCTCGCAGGAGCCGGTCGTCCTGCCCGCGCGCTACCCCAACCTCCTGGTCAACGGCTCGGCCGGCATCGCGGTCGGCATGGCCACGAGCATCCCGCCGCACAACCTGCGCGAGGTCGCGGAGGGCGCCAAGTGGGCGCTCGAGCACCCCGACGCCACCCGCGAGGAGCTGCTCGACGCGCTGCTGGAGCGGGTCAAGGGTCCCGACTTCCCCAACGGCGCCATGATCGTCGGCCACGAGGGCATCGAGCAGGCCTACCGCACCGGCCGCGGCTCGATCACCCAGCGCGCCGTCATCGAGGTCGACGAGGACAACCGCGGGCGGACGATCCTCTCGATCACCGAGCTGCCCTACATGGTCAACCCCGACAACCTGGCGCTGAAGATCGCCGAGCTCGCCGACTCCGGTCGCGTGCAGGGCATCTCCGACGTACGCGACGACTCCTCGGGCCGCACCGGCCAGCGCCTGGTCGTGGTGCTCAAGCGCGACGCCGTGGCGCGCGTCGTACTCAACAACCTGCTCAAGCACACCGAGCTGCAGACCAACTTCAGCGCCAACATGCTGGCGCTGGTCGACGGTGTGCCGCGCACGCTCTCGATCGACCAGTTCATCAGCAACTGGGTCACCCACCAGGTCGAGGTCATCCAGCGTCGCACGCGCTACCGCCTGGCCGAGGCCGAGCGACGGGCCCACATCTACCGCGGCCTGGTGAAGGCGCTGGACCAGCTCGACGAGGTCATCGCGCTGATCCGCCGCTCGCCCGACGTCGCCGAGGCCCGCACCGGCCTGATCGAGCTCCTCGACATCGACGAGGAGCAGGCCGACGCGATCCTGCAGATGCAGCTGCGGCAGCTCGCCGCCCTGCAGCGCCAGAAGATCATCGACGAGCTTGCCGAGCTCGAGCTCAAGATCGCCGACCTCGAGGACATCCTCGCCAACGAGGCGCGCCAGCGGCAGATCATCGGCGACGAGCTCACCGAGATCACCGACAAGTACGGCGACGAGCGGCGCACCCAGATCATCGCGGCCGACGGCGACCTCTCGATGGAGGACCTGATCCCCGACGAGGACCTGGTCGTCTCGATCACCCGCGGCGGCTACGCCAAGCGCACCCGCGCCGACCAGTACCGCTCGCAGAAGCGCGGCGGCAAGGGCGTGCGCGGCGCGACCCTGCGCGGCGACGACGTCGTGGAGCACTTCATCGCGACCACCAACCACCACTGGCTGCTGTTCTTCACGACGGCCGGTCGCGTCTACCGCACGAAGGCCTACAACCTGCCCGAGGCCTCGCGCGACGCCAAGGGCGGCCACGTGGCGGGGCTGCTCAGCTTCCAGCCGGACGAGTCGATCGCGCAGGTGCTGGCGATCCGCGACTACGAGCAGGCGCCCTACCTGGTGCTCGCGACCCGCAACGGCCTGGTCAAGAAGACCCGGCTGGGCGACTACAACAGCCCGCGGCAGGCCGGCGTCATCGCGATCAACTTCCGTGAGGACGACGACGAGCTGATCGGCGCCGAGCTGGTCAACGCCGAGGACGACATCCTGCTGGTCTCGCGCAAGGGCTCGGCGATCCGGTTCCGCGCCGACGACGCGCAGCTGCGGCCGATGGGCCGGGCGACGTCCGGGGTCTCGGGCATGAAGTTCCGCAGCGACGACGACGCGGTGCTGTCGATGTCGGTCATCCGCGCGGCCCAGGCGGCGGCGGAGGACTCCGACGAGAACGTCCAGTACGTCTTCACGATCACCGACGGCGGCTTCGCCAAGCGCACCCGGATCAGCGAGTACCGGCTGACCAACCGCGGCGGGCTCGGCGTACGCGCCATGGCCCTGGCCAATGAGGACCGCGGCGGTCTGGTGGGTGGCTTCATCGTCGAGGACGGCGACGAGGTGCTGGCGATCACCCAGGGCGGGCAGGTCGTTCGCAGTCCGATCAACGAGGACTTCCGGCCCACCGGGCGCTCGACCATGGGCGTGAAGTTCGTCTCGCCCAAGGCCGGGGACTCGGTGGTCGTCGTGGCTCGCTCGGTCGAGGCCAAGGTCATCGAGGAGGCCGAGGAGAATGCGGAGCACCACGCCGCGGACTCGGCTACGGAGACGGGCGAGTCGTCGGATGTGGTCGTGGATGTCACAATCGAGGAGTCCACTGACCCGGAGAACCCCGACGACAGGCGAGAGTGAGGGCTGATGACGGAGCGTTCCGCCCAGCCAGCCACCCCCCGCACCCAGACCCGCCCCGGGTCGGATCGCCCGACGGCGGACGACACCGCCGTACGGCCTGCGCTGCGTGAGCGGATCCAGGCCAAGGTCGCCAACGTCACCGACGAGCACCGCGCCAACGCGGAGCCGGAGTCGAACAAGGCGGCCAAGAAGGCGGCGGGCTCCGCCAAGCCGCCGCGGCGCGCCCGCCTGCGGCTGACCCGGATCGACCCGTGGTCGGTGATGAAGACGGCGTTCCTGCTCTCGGTCGCGTTCGGCGTCGTCACCGTCGTGTCCGTGGTGATGGTGTGGTCGGTGCTCGGCGCCGCCGGCACCTGGGACTCGATCAACGACGCCATCCGCGACAGCATCGGCGGCACGGAGACGGCCAACTTCGACATCGAGAACTACATCGGCACCTCGCGGGTCGTCGGGTTCACGATGCTCGTGGCCGCCGTCGACGTGATCCTGCTGACCGCGATAGCGACCCTCGGCGCCTTCCTCTACAACATGGCCGCCGCGCTGCTCGGCGGCATCGAGGTCACCCTCGCGGAGGACAACAACTGAGCCCGGCCGCGAGGTGCCCAGCCGTTTTGTGGGGCGCGTTCGCGGTGGGGTAATGTTCGCGGCTGGCAGTCGCCACACGGGCCTATAGCTCAGACGGTTAGAGCGCTTCCCTGATAAGGAAGAGGTCAGAGGTTCAAGTCCTCTTAGGCCCACCACCCACCCATCCGGGGCACCGCCCCACCTGCCACGGGAGACAGCATGAAGAAGGCCCTTCTGGTCCTCCTCGCAGTCGGCGGCGCCGTCCTGGCCCGCCGCAAGGCCGCCGAGAGCCGCGCCGAGCAGGCCCTGTGGGCCGAGGCCACCGACAACGTCGAGAAGGCCTGACTCCTCGACCTCCAGGGGCCTTGGCGCAATTGGTAGCGCACCTGCTTTGCAAGCAGGGGGTTAGGGGTTCGAGTCCCCTAGGCTCCACAGAGAGAAGCCGCAGGTCAGACTGCGGTTTCTTCGCATTTCGGGGCTAACCCCCTGCTGACTTTCTGATCGTTGTGGGGGACTGGTGGGGGAAATGGACCCAGCTCAAGCATGGTTCGAAGCAGGTGCTGCGGGCTCCGGTGGACGCATGCCCGAAGATGGGTGCCATGCCCATCCCGGACGACGTGTGGAACGAACTCATCGAGATGCACCCGGGAGAGCTCAAGAACCGCGGCCCGCTCGCGGCGCGATGGGGCGATGGGGCGCTCGAGGAGCTCATCGAAATGGGCCACCTGACCGCCGAGGGCGGGCGAGTGAGCCGCACCAAGGTCTCGGTTGACGCAGAGAGTCTTTGGGACGTTCTCCCGGAGGACGGCTCGTCGATCGGCAACCAGCGAGCCCGCACCGAGGTTGGCTGGAAAAGCGAGAAGCGGTACGACGCCGCCAAGGCGCTTCTGCTCGCGACAGATGAGATAGCTGTGGGGCGTGGCAGGGGCGGATCTGTCCGCCGGCGAATCGACGGGGGGGACGAGATGACGGCTCCACCCCAAGCGGGGGCGGCACCGATCCAGGCTGCTCCGGCCTCCGCCAAGCCCGCGTCGGCCGCGAAGTCCAAAGCGCTGAAGCCGACCAAGTCGCTTGAACAGCGTCTGTGGGAAGCTGCCGACGCGCTGCGCGGCAACCAGGAGCCCAGCGAGTACAAGCACGTCGTTCTGGGTCTGGTCTTCCTCAAGTACATCTCCGACCGCTTCGAGGCGCGCCGCAGCGAGCTCGAAGCAGAGCTCGTGGCAGACGGCATGCCCGAGAACCGCATCGCGGACTTCCTTGAAGCGCGCGATGAGTACGCCTCCAAGAATGTCTTCTGGGTGCCTTCCGAGGCGCGCTGGGAGGCAATCCAAGAACGAGCGAAGCTGCCGACCGTGGGCACCGACGTCGATGCCGCCATGGACCTCATTGAGAAGGAGAACCCGGTCATCCGGGGTGTGCTCCCTCGCAACTACGGCCGGGAAGGGCTCGACAAGGGACGCCTCGGCCAGCTCGTCGACCTGATCGGATCCATCGGTTTCACTGAGACCGACGACTACGGATCCGACGACGTGCTCGGCCGGGTGTATGAGTACTTCCTAGGTCAGTTCGCCGGCAAGGAGACGGGCAAGGACGCCGGCGCGTTCTACACACCTCGCAGCGTGGTAAAGACGCTCGTCGAGATGCTCGAGCCGTTCGAGGGTCGCGTCTACGACCCCGCCTGCGGCTCAGGTGGCATGTTCGTCGAATCTGCGAAGTTCGTTGCCGCTCACGGGGGCACCAGCAGCAAGATCTCCGTCTACGGCCAGGAGTACACCGACGCCACCTGGAGACTGGCCAAGATGAACCTCGCACTCCGCGGTATCGAAGCTGACCTTGGCGAGCGCGCGGATGACTCCTTCGCTCGTGATCTCCACCCGGACTTGCGCGCCGACTTCATCCTCGCCAACCCACCGTTCAACGTGTCGAACTGGTGGGACGCGAAGCTCGCCGACGATCCCCGCTGGAAGTACGGCACGCCGCCTGCCGGAAACGCGAACTTCGCCTGGGTTCAGCACTTCATCCACCACCTCTCTCCAACGGGCACCGCAGGCTTCGTCCTCGCCAACGGATCCCTGTCATCCAAGTCGATTGGCGAGGGCGAGATCCGCCGCAAGCTCGTCGAGGCCGACCTCGTCGACTGCATCGTCGCCATGCCGGACCGGCTCTTCTTCAACACGGGTATCCCCGTCAGCCTGTGGTTCGTCTCCAAGGAACGCCACGGCAACGGCCACCGCGACCGCCACGGCGAGGTGCTCTTCATCGATGCCCGCAAGCTCGGCCGGATGGAGACTCGACGGCTCCGCGTCTTGGATGACGCCGACATCGCAAAGATCGCCGACTCCTACCACGCCTGGCGCAACCACGACAGCCGTTACGAGGACGTGGCCGGATTCGTCAAGGCGGCGACTCTCGACGAGATCAAGAATCACGGCTTCGTCCTGACCCCAGGCCGGTACGTCGGCGCCGCGGAAGCGGAGGTCGACGACGAACCTATCGCGGAGAAGATCGAGCGGCTTACCAAGGAGTTGTTCGCCGAGTTTGACCATGGGCGGGAACTCGAGACGGAGATCCGCGCGCGACTGGACGAGTTGCCATGACGTATCTAGGCGAGCTCGTCGACATGACCTTCGGAAACGCATTCAAGAGCACCGATTTCAGTACTCGCGCGTCGGACATTCGCCTACTGCGAGGCGACAACGTCGCACAAGGTCGGCTCCGCTGGGATGGGGCCAAGCGATTCCCCGCGACGAGACTTGCTGAGGTAGTGCGCTACGAGCTACGCGCGGGCGACGTTGTCATCGCAATGGACCGCCCATGGATCGCGGCTGGGCTCAAGTACGCCGTTGTCCGCGAAAGTGATCTCCCATGTCTTCTGGTTCAGCGAGTAGCGCGTCTTCGAGCAAAGGGGGCCCTTGATCAGGGCTACCTGGTGGCCCTCATCGGAAGCAGGGCCTTCACCGACTACGTCGTCGGGGTGCAGACCGGTTCGGCCGTGCCACACATCAGTGGTGGGCAGATCGCGGACTTTACGCTTCCGTCATTGCCAACTCTCAAAGAACAGCGCGCCATCGCCGCCACCCTCGGCGCCCTCGATGACAAGGTCGAGTCCAACCGCCGCGCGATCGACCTCCTCCGCCGACTGGCTGTCGCGAGTCTTCGTGGGGCCGCACGAGAGCAACGACGCGTGAGCGACGTGGCGGAGGTACGTAAGGGCCTTTCGTACAAGGGCGCGGGCCTGACCGATTCGGTGTCAGGGTTGCCAATGGTCAATATGGGCAGCGCTGCAAACTTCGGCTGGCTGAAGCGAACGGGTTTCAAGTACTACAAGGGCGAATACAAGCCGCGGCACATTGCGCCAGCCGGCTCTCTTGTCGTCACCGGTGTCGAGCAGACCTGGCGGCACGAGATCATCGGATGGCCTCTTCTCGTACCATCCGATGTCGGTGACGTGCTGTTCACCCACCACATGCTGCTGGTGACGTTCGCTCCGGAGCACGACTGGATGCGGCTACCGCTCTGGGCGCACCTGTACTCGCCGGCAGCGCGCGCCAAGTTGGAGAGCACGATCCACGGCACGACCGTTGCCACGCTTCCGGCTGGAGCGTTGAGCGATCTGTCCTTCACCGTCCCGAGTCGGGAATCTTCTGCCATAGCCGCTGCAGATGCGATGGTCCGCCGGGCCTGGGCACTAGAGACCGAATCTGAGCACCTCTCCGCACTACGCGACACACTCCTTCCCGAACTCCTTTCTGGTCGAATCCGCGTGCCGGAGACCGTCGACGTCGTACAAGATGTGCTCAACGAAAGTGAGAGTGCCTGATGGGCTTCCAGACGCCGCTCTACGAGTTGAGCGACTACCTGAAGTGGACGACGAGCGGCAAGATCCAGCTCCCCGACTTCCAGCGGGGATACAAGTGGGAGGACGAGCGGATACGGCAGCTGCTGGTCACGATCCTGCGGGGTCATCCCCTTGGAGTGGTCATGCTCCTCAAGGCCGGCAACGACCAAATTCGGTTCAAGCCCCGTCCTGTCGAGGGCGCGAAGGTCCCCGACGGTGCAGTCGCTGAGTCACTGTTGCTTGACGGTCAGCAGCGACTCACGTCACTCACCCAGGCACTGACGGCCGATGGCGTGGTGGACACGATGGACAGTCGCGGCAAGCGGATGAGCCGCCGCTACTACGTTGACATCGATCTCGCCCTAGAAGGCGAGGACCGCATGGACGAAGCGGTGCTGTCCCTGCCTGGAGACGGAGTGGAGCGGACCAACTTCGGCAAAGACATCGTGCGCGACGTCTCCACTTCAGAGAAGGAGCGAGAACAAGGGCTCTTCCCGTTCCGGCTGCTGTTCGGAGGCGCCGACACGGTGACGTGGCTCTTCGCCCTGGAGGACAAGGAGGAGGCGAGCCAGTTCCACGCCCAGGTGATCCAGCCGGCGAACACCTACAACATCCCTGCGATCGAACTCGACAACTCGACGAGCAAGTCAGCGGTCGCGACCGTCTTCGAGAAGGTCAACACCGGCGGACTCTCGCTCAACGTCTTCGAGCTGCTCACCGCCACCTTTGCCGGCGACAAGACCTACTTCGATAAGCATGGCACCGACTTCCGGCTCAACGACGACTGGAAGGAGACCCAGGCGAAGTTCGCGTCGTACCCGGTTCTCGCGGGCCTGGAGAACACCGACTTCCTCCAAGCCCTCACGTTGCTCGCCACCAGGAAGCGCAACCTTGCCGACACCGGGTCCCGCCCTCCGGCAATCAGCGCGAAGCGTGAGGATGTTCTCAAGCTCACTCTCGATGACTACCTCGAGTGGGTAGGGCCGCTGCGCGAAGCGTTCATCTGGGCTTCGGACTTCCTCGCCGACCGACACATCTTTGACACGCGGTTCCTTCCCTATGCAAAGCAACTCGTGCCGCTTGCAGCCATCCGGGTCGTGATGGGGCATGACGCTGACCTGCTCGGCCCGCGCAAGAGAATCGTTCGCTGGTTCTGGTGCGGCATCCTGGGCGAGCTCTACGGCTCGGCCATCGAGACCCGCTTCGTCCGTGACTTGGAGCAGGTGCCGGCATGGGCACGCGGCGATGTCGATGCTCCGACGCCCAACACGATCAACGACGCCACCTTCGTCGAGTCTCGGCTGCACTCCCTGCGGACTCGGCTGGCTGCTGCGTACAAGGGCATCTACGCCCTTCTGCTCGATCACAAGGCGCGCGACTGGATGGAGGACAAGGCCCTCGACAAGGTCCAGTACGTCAACCTCGCTGTCGACATCCACCACATCTTCCCGCAGAAGTGGTGCAACGAGAACGGGATCGACGATGAGCACCGGGAGAGCATCGTCAACAAGACGGCGATTTCGGCTGTCACGAACAGAACCATCGGAGGCGCTGCCCCGTCGGCCTACCTGCAGGTCATCGAGAAGAAGGCGCAGATCTCCCCCGAGCACCTCGACGGGTTGCTCGAAGCACATCTGGTGCCAGCCGAGTTGCTGCGCGCGGACGCCTTTGACGGCTACTTCGTTGCCCGCAGGGAGCGGCTGTGCCAACTGGTCGAGGCGGCGATGGGCAAGGGCGTGCCACGCGATGTCGATCGAGGTGAGTCGGAGGAAGACTCCGCGCAGTTCGAGATCACTGAGATCGAAGAGCTCCCGGACGAAGCGGAGTAGGCCCGTGACCGGATTCGACGAGTCGGTGATCGAGGCCGCCGCGCTCGACTACCTTCGCGAGATCGGCTACTCGACCGAGTTCGGCCCGAACATCGCGCCGGGAGGACTTGCCGACGAGCGTCGGTCGTGGGACGAGGTCTACCTACTCGCCCGGCTGCAGGCCGCCGGTCAACGACTCAACCCCGATCACACGGGCCTCGTGGACGAAGCGATCAAGCGGCTGCGCCGCGCGGAGTCGCAGTCCGAACTCGCCGAGAACCTCCGCGTCCACCAACTGCTGATCGATGGAGTGCCCGTCGAGCACCGCGGCACAGACGGTCAGGTGCGCACGGCGTACGTTCGGCTGGTCGACTTCGACGAACCCGCCAACAATGACTGGCTCGCGGTCAATCAGGTCACCGTCGTGGGCACGAAGAACCGTCGACCCGACGTAATCGTCTACATCAACGGCATCCCGTTCGCGCTCCTGGAGTTGAAGAACTCGGCCAACGAGCACGCGACGCTCCGCACCGCCTGGAATCAGGTTCAGACCTACCGCGCGGATACCCCTGCACTGTTCACGCCCAATGCGATGACCGTGATCTCAGACGGCACTTCCGCAGCGATGAGTTCCTTCACCGGCGCCTTCGAGCACTACGCACCGTGGAAGACCATCGACGGCCGAGACGTCGTCACCAACAAGTCCGCCCTGGAAGTCCTGCTCAAGGGGGTGTTCGAGCCGGCACGGTTCCTTGACCTGCTGAAGAACTTCATCATCTTTTCCGACGAAGCCAATGGGTTGGTCAAGCGCGTCGCGAAGTACCACCAGTACTGGGCGGTCAATGCCGCGGTCGAGTCCACGGTAGAGGCTGCCGGGCCGGGCGGCGATCGCCGCGGGGGCGTCGTCTGGCACACCCAGGGCTCGGGCAAGAGCATCGAGATGCTGCTATATGCCGCCAAGCTGATGCGGGATCAGCGGATGGGCAACCCGACGCTCGTGTTCCTCACCGATCGCAACGACCTCGACGACCAACTCTTCGGCGAAGTCTTCGCACCCGCGGCGATCCTGCCCGAGAAGCCCGTACAAGCGGCGTCCAGAGCCGATTTGCGCTCGCTGCTGCAACGGGCTTCGGGCGGCATCGTCTTCACCACCCTTCAGAAGTTCGCGCCGCTGGCCGGCGACGACATCAACCCGGTGCTGACGGATCGACGCAACGTCATAGTCGTGGCCGACGAAGCCCACCGCTCGCAGTACGGTTTCGGCGAGACCCTGGCAGCTGACGGCACACTCAAGGCGGGCCTCGCGAAGCACATGCGTGACGCGCTCCCAGGAGCGACCTTCCTCGGGTTCACCGGAACGCCCATCGAGTCCGGCGATAAGTCCACCCGCTCGGTCTTCGGCGACTACATCGACGTCTACGACCTCACGCGCGCCGTCGAGGACGGCGCGACGGTCAAGATCTACTACGAGTCCAGACTCGCCAAGATCGCGCTCTCCGATTCGGACATGAGCGCCCTCGACGAGCTGGCCGACGAGATCACGAGCGAGATCGAAGAGGATGAGGCGCGGAAGACGAAGTCCAAGTGGGCACGGCTCGAAGCCATCGTGGGCGCTGAAGATCGTCTCGACCTCATCGCAGCCGACATCGTGCAGCACTGGGAGAAGCGCCGGGAGGCGATGCTCGGCAAGGCGATGATCGTGACGATGTCGCGCCGTATCGCCGCACGCCTCTACGAGAAGATCGTGGCTCTCCGTCCCGACTGGCACGATGACGACCCGATGGCCGGCGGCATCAAGGTCGTCATGACCGGCTCTGCTGCCGACCCCCCGGCGTTCCAGCCTCACCTGCATTCCAAGGACGTACGGCGCGACATCAAGGCACGGGCCAAGAACCCCGACGACCCCCTCGAGATCGTCATCGTCCGCGACATGTGGCTGACCGGCTTCGACGCTCCGTCGATGCACACGATGTATGTCGACAAGACGATGCAGGGCGCCGGCCTTATGCAGGCAATCGCACGCGTGAACCGAACGTTTCGCGACAAGCCCGGCGGGTTGATCGTCGACTACATCGGCGTCTTCGCCAATCTCCAGAAGGCACTCGTCGAGTACTCCCCGTCCGACCGTGACCAGGCCGGCGTGCCGATCGAAGAACTCGTCGACGCCATGCTCGAAAAGCACGACATCGTCCGGGGCCTCCTGCACGGCTGCGACTTCGATTCATCGCCCAACCTCGCCGCTGGTCCGCGACTTGCCGAGCATGCGAAGGTGCTCGACTTCGTCATGGCCGACCCTGACCGACAGGGCCGCTTCCTCGACCAGGTCCTCGCTCTGGCCAAGACCTACGCACTCGCCGGCGCCCGGGAGGAAGCGGCGACCATCCGAAACGACGTACGACTCTTCACCGACGTACGCGCAGCGATCCTGAAGATCCTCAACCCCGACTCCGGGCGCGGGGGATCAGGCGCCGTGGAGGTCGACACCGCTATCGGCCAGCTCGTAAATGAGGCCGTTTCCGCGGACGAGGTGGTGGACATCTACAAGCTCGCCGGTGTTGAGACACCCGAGATCTCCATTCTCTCCGACGAGTTTCTCGACTCCTTGGCCCACAAGGACAAGCCGAACCTCCAGCTCGGGCTGCTACGCAGAATCCTCAGCGACCGGATCCGGACAGTCTCCCGATCGAACCTCGTGCAGTCGCGGAAGTTCTCGGAGCAGCTGGAGGAGGCGATCAACAAGTACACCAATCGGGCGCTGACGACGGCCGAGATCATCGCCGAGCTGGTCAAGCTCGCCAAGGAAATGCGCGACCAGGCCAACCGCCACGAGCAACTCGGACTGACTGAGGCCGAAGCAGCTTTCTACGACGCCATCGTCCAGAACGAAGCAGCAGTTCTTGAGCTCGGCGACGAGAAGCTGAAGAAGATCTCCGTCGACCTCGTCTGGTCGGTCCGCAACTCCGTGACGATCGACTGGAACTACAAGGAGTCGGTCAAGGCCGGAATGCGATCGAAGGTCCGTCGGCTGCTCGCCATCAACGGCTACCCGCCCGATCTCGAGGAAAGGGCCATCGAGTTGATTCTCGAACAGGCGGGACTGTTCGCTGACGTGAGCACCGGCTGATGGGTTAGCTCATCCGCGCCGGTCGAATCCGGCTGCCAAGGTGGCGTCATGGACGCCCAGTTTGGTGCCGAGCCAGGCTCGGATCAGGTTCATGCCCTGCGCGGCGAAGTCGCGAGCGGCCATCGCGGTCGGGAGTGGATTGTCGGCGTGCTTCGTGCCCTTGAAAGCGGCATTGAAGCCATTGCGCCATGCCTCCACGGGCTGCCCGGCGTAGATCCGCGGATGCTCTACGTATACGGAGTCCGTCACCAACTCCAGCAGTTCCAGGTACTGGGGAGTACGCCCGAGCCCTCCTGCTGCCGTCCACAGGGCGTACCCCAATGCTTCGAGGGCGACGCCGATCTGGAGCAGGTGAGACTCGATCGTCGTACCGCGCTGGAACATCGTCGTCACCGCGATCCACGTCGGCCGCGACCACAGGGCCCAGTTGTTGATCCATTCTTCAAGTGCTCTCCGCTCGACGTCCGCGAGCCGGAACAACGGGTTTGCCTTAGCGCGGTCGAGGGGCTCGATCCACGTCGCCGACCTCCCGAAGGTCGGCTCGTAGACCTCGCGCCACAGGCGGCGATCGTCATCGTCCGCGGCGTAGGGCTGATCGTCTTCTCGTTTCACGGACACGATGCCCGCGAGGCACGGCTTGCCGAAGACGAGGCACATCAGGTCCTGCAGCATGTGGTGGACAGCAGCATGCTCCTGCCACGATCGGAGGTCGGCTGTGCGGGTGCGAAGTAGCGCCAGATCGGTGATGCCGAAGACATTGCCCTTGGGGCTCGGGTTGTAAGTGAAGGACGACTCGACTGTGGCCTCGGCATCTCCACCGAGCAGGATCGATTGCTGGTTCTCGGCATGCAAATTGACCCACGATCCGAAGTCGGTTGTCTGTGTGACGGTCGACATTCCTGTCCAATTGGAGAGTCCGTCGATCTCGCTGGCCATGCCGTCAACCTCGACGTAATCCACGTCGCTATCACCGGCAGCGATCACCCGTTGAGCCCGAAGCCGAGTCAATCCGGTCCCCAGCGTGGAGACCGAACCGCCAACGTCACGACAGCCGCCGAGGACGTACGAGCCCTTTGTGTCGTGATACCGAAGCGTCGTCGGAACGCCGTCAGCATCACGATCGAGGAATCCCACGAAGAGGCCGCCTGTCGAGTCGACCCGAGGAAGGCTGATCACTCCTCCGCGTTCGTCAAGCCGGAGGAACGCTGCGCTTAGCTCCTCGTCCAGACCTTCAACATGACCGACACCCTCGAGTCCGTGAACCAGCTTGCGAGCCATGTGCTCATACAACTCTAGAACTGGATCACTTCTAGTCTCCCCGGCCCAACGCCGATACCGAGCTTTGACGAGCTCGAACGAGTCCTGAAGTCGCGGCCCCGTCACCCGCCTTCACGCCACCAAACCGAGCGGCACGCATGCTACGAAGGTCCGTAGATCGGTCCACCCCTCGGGGTGGGCCGAGCGTCATTTCAAGGCTAGGTGACGAGTGTTGACGGGCGGTGACGAGGCAGATGCACGGTGGCGTGAAGTTCTACCGAGGCTCTGCGGCCGCCGCGCGCTCCTACGTCGAGGCCGACCACTCACGCGCCGACGACTACTACCTGGCCGAAGGCAGCGGCCTGGCCGAGCACTACATCGCCGGCGCCGGAGCTGTGCACCGCGTCGGCGACCTCGACGGCCCGACATACGAGCGCTGGGTCGGCGGGTACGACGTGCTAACCGGCGCTGCCAAGGGGCGCCTGCGCGACGACGCACGCGCGCTGCGGTTCGTCGAGGTCATCGTCAACGGGCCGAAGTCCTGGTCGCTCGCCGCCGCACTCCACCCCGACATCGCGGCGGCGTACGACGCGGCGATGAGCAGAGCAGCTGGTGAGGTGATCGGGTGGGTGGCCGAGCACGCCACCACCCGGGTCGGGCCGCGCGGGCGTCAGGTGCAGGTGCCGGTGGAGATGGTCGAGGCGGCCGTCGTACGTCACTACACCTCGCGAGCCGGCGACCCGCACCGTCACCTCCACGTGCAGATCAACGCACGCGTCTTCGCTCGCGGCGCGTGGCGTGGACTGCACTCGGTCGGCGTCGTCGACAGCATCGAGGCACTCAACGGGATCGGTCACGCCGCCGTGATGTGCGACCCCGACTTCCGGGCCGCGCTCGCTGAGCGGGGCTACAGCCTCGACGACGACGGCGAGATCCAGCAGCTCGCGCCGTACGCCGGCGGGTTCAGCCAGCGCGCCGCACAGATCAACCGCAACGTCGACCGGTACGAGGCCGCCTGGCGGGCCGAGCACCCCGACCAGGAGCCCGGGCCGCGACTGCGCCGTACCTGGGACCGTCGCGCGTGGGCGGACGCGCGACCCGACAAGGTCGTGCCCCAGGGCGGCGCCGACCTCGTCGCCGCATGGAACAGCGAACTGCGCGACCTCGGCTTCACGCCACCGACCATCCGCGCGCCAGAGCCGGGTCTTCAGATCGGTCGGATCAACCGCGACGTCGCCGCCGACCTTGTGCTCAGCCGGCTCGGCGGCAAGCGGTCGGCGTGGAACGCAGCCGACATCCGCGGCGAGGCCGAACGACTGATTGCCTCCGTCGGCGTGGTCGCCGAGCGACCCGTCCGGCACGAGCTGGTGGAGGACGTCGCCGATCGTGCCCGAACACGATGTGTGCCGCTGTTGGAACGTGATGACGTCCCGGAGCATGTCCGCAGTCTGACGTCCGAGCGAGTCCTCGATGTCGAAGCCGACCTGGTCGACAGCATCGCTGCACGCTCTGCGCGGCCGGTCACTGACGCGGTCCGGCTCCGCGGCGTCGCGCACCTCGACCCCGCGCAACGACGCGTCGTCGCGGCTCTCGCCGGTGACGCCGGCCTTCTGGTGATCGAAGGCGCCGCCGGCACTGGCAAGACCACCACCCTGGCTGCCGCGCGCGACGTACTGGACGACGCCGATCGTCGACTCGTGGTCGTCACACCCACGCTCAAGGCAGCCCAAGCGGCGCAGCAGCAGGTCGGTACCGACGCCTTCTCCGCCGCGTGGCTCATTCACCAGCACGGCTACCGCTGGGACCAGGACGGCCACTGGTCGCGGACCGACGCCGCGCCCGAGGCCCGCGCCCGTCTGCTCCCCGGCGATGTCCTCCTCGTCGACGAGGCCGGCATGCTCGACCAGGACACCGCTCGCGCGCTGTTCGCCATCGCCGACCGGGCGCACGCAGTCGTCGCGCTCCTCGGCGATCGCCACCAGCTGCCGGCCGTTGGCCGCGGCGGTGTCCTCGACCTCGCCGCACGCTGGGTGCGACCCGAAGCGCACCACGAGCTCGAGTCGGTCCACCGATTCAGCGATCCCGCGTACGCCGACCTCAGCCTGCTCATGCGAACCGGCGAGCGTGCTGGTGAGGTCTTCGACGCCCTTCTCGAACGCGGCGAGGTCGTCGTCCACGCCAGCGAGGTCGAACGCACGGCCGCCCTGGCCGCGATCGGTGCCGACGGCGATCAGCTCGTCATCACCGATACCCGCGACCAGGTCGGTGCGCTCAACGCAGCGATCCGCGACCGCCGACACTCCGTTGGTGAACAGTCTGGCGAACTCACCACGTGTCGTGGTGAGCGGATCGGTCTCGGCGACCGGGTGGCCACCCGACGCAACGACCGCGACCTCGCAGTCGCCAACCGCGACACCTGGACCGTCGCAGGCATCGGCGTCGACGGCAGCCTCCTCGTCACCGGCCGCGCCGGCCGACGCACCCTGCCTGCCGCGTACGTCCACGATCACGTCGAGCTCGCCTTCACCACCACCGCCTATGGAGCCCAGGGAGAGACCGTCGACTCCGCCCACCTGGCACTCGGCGACGCGACCGGGGCCGCCTCGGCGTACGTCGGCATGACCCGCGGCCGCCACCGCAACGTCGCCCACCTCGTCGCCGAGACGGTCGACGACGCCCGCAGCCAATGGGTCGACGTCTTCAACCGCGACCGCGCCGACCTCGGCCCAACGCACGCCGCCGACAGAGCCGCGGACGACATCGACCGGTACGGACCGAACGCGCAGCCGACCGCCGCGGGACTCCACGCTGAGGGGTTGCGCGACGGCCCACGTCGGCCACCCCAGCCGATCCCGGCTCCTCGACCGAGCTCCCGTGGGATCGGCCGCTGACCAACTCCCTCTCGCCGAGTGATCGCCCGGAGCGGTCTGGATGACATAGGTGACCAGGAGAGGCTCGGGTCTCGACAGCACCGGTCACAGATGTCCGATCCGCAGAGCGCGATGTTGCTTCTCCAGGCAGGAGTCGCCGAATCCGTCGGCGGCCACGGCGAGAGGCGAAGTGATGGTGACACCCATCGGCATCCCGGACGACTGGGACGACGACAACCTGATCCTGTTCGAGGAGTTCTGCGAACTCATCCGCACACCTCAGCGCACCGTTCGCGACTGGCGCCGACGCGGCGTCGGACCACGCTGGACACGCTTCCAAGGCGTCGGCCGGCTCTACATCACCGTCGCCGAGGCCCGACGCTTCCTCGCCTCAGCCACCGCCACACGAGCGGAGGTGCGCTCCGATGGCTGAGCGACGCCCCATCCCGGTCTACCTCAGCCTCGAGGAAGCCGCCGAAGCCATGTCGGTCTCGGTCAAGACCATCCGGCGCTGGATCGCCGCCGGCACCCTCCCCGCATACCGCTGCGGCAAACGCGCCATCCGGATCAAACTCGAAGACCTCGAAGCAACTCCCCGGCAGATCCCGTCCGCTCGCTGGTGAGACCTGCTGAGATTCGCGCCGCAGCAACTAGGCCGATCTCGCAGTGAAGCCCACTCCCGCGGTCATGAGGGGACGGAGTGCCTGGACCAAAGCCGCAAGCTCAGCCGCGGCGAGGTTGCCAGGCACGCCAACCTCCACCAGGGTCTCGGCCCGAGCGAAGGCGACGCGAGCGGCGGTCTCGAAGCGGCCGAGTTGCTCTGGGCTGAGCGCGTCGGCCTCTGCCTTGCGACCGTAGGAGGCGACCTCGTGCTGGGAGCGACGCAGGTACTCCTCGAACGTGTCGACGTGAGCCTTCGCCCGCTTGTAGTCGCGGTCAGCTCCTCGCCGGCAGGTGTCTGAGCAGTACTCCTTGCGACGACCGGGCCCAAGCTCCTGAACAACGGGCTTCTTGCAGGTGAGCCGCCCGCAAGGGGGGGCAATCTGGCCAATGCTCGGGTCGTCTGCATTCATGATGTCCGCCTATTCGCGCGCTATGGGGGCTCGTAGGCGTCTAGTGTCGCGGCAGATCGTCGCCAGGGGCCGCAGAAGCGCCGAACTACAACGGTGTTTATTCGCGCAATTCACCGACGAAATAGCCCCCGCCTCGTCGGCGTGTTGCGCCGCGGCGGGGCAGCACCGCTGCTGGACTGGCGTCGTCACCTGAACCCAGGTGGCGCAGAAAGCGCGCAAATGCCAAAGCGCCCGGCTGGGAGGCCGGGCGCTGAGGTGCACGGGACATGAGATGTCGCCGCACGGGTTGAACTGCAATGACATCACCGGTCCCGAGCTCGCGCAAGACACGCACTGAGGTGCGAGACGGGAGGGATCGCCAATGTGGCGGTTCGTCGTAGCAAACAACCAGGCCGGAAACCCCACGTGGTGGCTCTACGCCGGCAACAACGAGATGGTGGCGTGGGCCGGTGAGACGTTCGCGTCGACCTACAACGCCAGCCGGGCCGCGTCGGCCTTCAAGGCGGGAGCGAAGACCGCCCGGTACGACGTCTACCAGGACGCCGGCGGCTCCTGGCGATGGCGAGCGTGGCGCGGCTCCGACAAGGTCGCGGCGTCCGGTGAGTCGTTCTCGAGTCGGCACGCGGCCCAGGAGGCGGCCAACCGCGTCCGTGACAACGCGGGTGGGGCGGGTAGCGCCGCAGCCTGACCCGACAGGGGCGCCGGCTCCCACCTGGGAGCCGGCGCCTTCGTGGTCGCGCACAGTCGCCTGAGATTCTCTGCAATCATCCTGTTGAAGAATGAGGAGGTAGCGTGGTTCGACCAGTTCCCACGCGTGTCTACCACTTCACGCATGTTGATAATCTGTCGACGATCCTGCGGGAGGGGATCCAGTGTCACGCCCAGGCCGGAGCCAGCGGACTGACCGCGGTGGACATCGGCAACCGCGCGATTAAGGCGAGTCGAGCCTCGCGTCAGGTGCCCGTGGCGCCGCACGGGTTGGTGGGGGACTACGTTCCCTTCTACTTCGCTACCCGGAGCCCGATGATGTCGGCCATCGACAACGGTCGGGTCCCCGAGTACACGGACGGCTCGGATCGCCTCATCTACCTCGCCACGACGCTCGAGGCCCTTACGGCAGGGAGTGCCGAGATCGTGCTGACCGACCGGAATGCCGCGCTGGCCTTCACGGAGTTCCACCGCTTGGCTGACGGTGAGCCCGCTGAGGACTTCATCGACTGGCCGCTCATGGAGGCGCGGTACTGGAACAACACCAATGAGTACCCGGATCGGCGAGAGCGCCGGATGGCCGAGTGCCTCGTACACCGGTCGGTTCCCTGGGAGTCGGTGCTCTTTGTCGGTGCAAGGAGTCAGACTGTGGCCGACCAAGTGGACCAGATCGTTGGCGCCGCTGAGTGGATACCGCGCGTGGCAGTGCGGACCAACTGGTACTTCTGAGGCATGCTGGAGGTGAGATGATTAAGGAAACAGCCGGGAACCTGCTGCTCGCCGACGTCGAGGCGCTCGTCAACACCGTCAACACCGAGGGTGTGATGGGCAAAGGCATCGCGTTGCAGTTCAAGAAGGCCTACCCAGCGATGTACGACGCCTACCGCAAGGCGGCGAAGGCTGGCGAGATCTGCCTCGGCCACGTTCAAGTCTGGCCGACCGGACAGATGACTGGCCCCAAATACGTCATCAACTTCCCGACCAAGGGCCACTGGAAGTCGCGGTCTAAGCTCAAGGACATCGAGGCGGGACTCGTCTCTCTGATTGACGTGATCCAAGAGTTTGGCATCCAGTCGATCGCTGTCCCGCCGCTGGGATGCGGTAACGGTGGCCTTGACTGGCGCTACGTCGAGCCTCGGATCGTTGCAGCCTTCGAGCACGTTCCGGACGTCGACGTTCAATTGTTCGCACCGGAAGGTGCTCCGGCCGCTGCCGAGATCGCAACGGCGGCGAAGCGTCCCGAGATGACGCCGGGACGGGCGGCCTTGGTCGAGCTCATTCATCGCTACACGGGCCAGTCGTTCATGGCACCCGGGCTCATCGAGTCGCAGAAACTCATGTACTTCCTCCAGACCGCTGGTGAGCCACTCAGGTTGAAGTTCGCCGCCAACCGGTACGGCCCGTATGCCGACAACCTTCGTCACGTTCTCAATGTCGTCGAAGGGCACTTCCTCAGCGGCTACGGCGACGGTAGCGCGACCGTTGCGGAAGCAGAACCGTTGGTGGTGATGCCCGGCGCTGCGGAGGAAGCGGAGCAAACACTCGAGAGTGCCGACGAGACCCGGGAGCGCATCGACCGCGTCCTCGACCTGGCTGCCGGATTCGAGTCGGCCTACGGTCTTGAACTTCTTGCGACGGTGCACTGGTTGGCGACACAAGACGTGACAGTGGACGATGACGCGCTCATGGAGAAGGTATGGGAATGGTCACCGCGCAAGGCGCGGATGTTCACTGCTGACCATGTGCGCACGGCGCTCGAGGCATTGCGCAGGCAGGACTGGCTTCCAAAGGCCACGGCCGCCTGAGGGAAGTCAACGATCACGCCTGGCGCTCCACGCGTCGTACGTATCGCCGATCTTCTCCGCCAGTGTCTTGTCACGGTCCAGCGTGGCGTGTTGGTAGATCGCCATCGCTGCTTGGGACGCGTGCCCGGCGCGTGCCTGGAGCTCGGCGGCGGTGGCGCCCTGCTGGCCGGCGAGGGTCAGGGCGGTGTGCCGGAGGTGGTGAATCGTCAGGTCCGGTCGACCGGCGGCTTCGCGCGCTGGGCGGTAGCGGTCCATCAGGTACCGCACGCTCATGTGGTCGGTCCGATCGCCGGCGAACAGCAGTCCAGCCGGGCCGGGAGCGGTGTGCTCGAGCAGGTGCTTCGGCAGCATCGGAAGGAACGGCGGCGGGACGTGCACGGTACGGACTCCGCTGGCCGTCTTCGGTGCGCTGATGACGCGTCCGCAATTGGGGCAGGCGTCCTTGGTCCCGGGGATGACGTCCTTGTCGACCTTGCGCGTGACCCTGATTCGACCGCTAACGCCGTCGATGTCGGAGCGTCGCAGCTCCAACAGCTCGCCCTCGCGGAGGCCCACGAACGCGGCGAGCACGATGAGCAGTCGCAGCCGCTCGGGCATCGTCTCGATGATGACCGCAAGCTCGTCGAGGGTCGCCGGCACGGCGACTCGCTTCACGCGAGCAGAGCCGGCGCCGCGGATCTTCGGTGGCGCTCGGAAGATGAGCTCCTCCTCCTCGGCCGACTGGAGGATCGATCGCAGGAGCCGGTACGCCGCGGCGTTGCTCGACTCGGTGGCGGGATCGAGCGAGGCGCGCCACTGCTTGATCTCCGACAGGGTGACCTCGGTCAGCGGCATCTCACCGAAGTAGGGGAGGATCCGCGACCTCAGCAGCTGCCGGTAGTTGCGCTGTGTGGTCGGCCGCAGGCCGCGCTCGACCAGGAAGCGCTCGGCGAACGAGCCGACCGTGTTCCAGGCCGCGGCGGACTGCCGCTTGGACTCCGCCACCTGGCGTGCCCTGGGCGGAGTCCACTCCTCTCGGTCCACCAACGCCCGCTCGGCCGCGAGCCACGCTTCGGCGTCCATCTTGGTGGCGAGGGTGCGCGAGTAGCGGGTGCCGTCGGGCATGGAATAGCGAGCTCGGTGGGTCACCTTGCCGGTCGCGCTGACCCGCCGCTCGACCTCGCCGAAGCCCCGTCGCCTGGCCATCCGGCAGCCGCCCTTCGATCCCGATTCCTAACCCCCTGCTTGGTTAGCAGCAGGAGTCCCTGTGGGGGACTGGTGGGGGAAAGAATGTCCCCAATAGGGGAATCTTGTCCACCTATGTCCGACGTTTCCGCAGGTCACAGCCATATTGCGCCTGCTCCGGGTCGATTTGCAAGCAGGGGGTTAGGGGTTCGAGTCCCCTAGGCTCCACCAGCGAAATCCCGGCAGCCTGGGATCTTCTTCTTTTCTGAAGTGTTCCGGTCGACTTCCAGATTGGCTTCTAGGGGCTGGTGGGGAGAGCTCGATCCGTCGCCGCGAGGTGTTGAGTCAGCTTGCGTCGAGGAATGCCTGGTAGCGGGCTTCGAGCGAGAGCCGGTCGGTGAGGGACTGTGGCCACGTCGTTCTTCGGCGCCTAGTCGCGCGGTCCGGCTCGGCGAACTGGCTCGGCTCTGCGGCCCGGCTGGTGGCGTCGCCGGGTCTCCGAGCGACGCGAGATGTGCGCAACTCCTTGCCTCGGGGGGCGATGGGTCGTGCCGCCGGACCTCTGACGTGTCCAGGACCGGCGCCTGTGCAAGGCGCTGTGTCCGAAAGGTGCCAATACTTCGACAACACCTGCTATGGGGTGCGGCCTGCGGCACCATCACCAGGGTGATCTTCTCCCCCGCCCGTCTCTCCCGCACGTTCCTCCGTGTCTTGGTGGCGCTTGTGCTGGTGGGCGTGGGGGCCGTGATCTCGCCGGCGCCGGCTTCCGCGGACGCCGGCGGTCGCGGGTTCTACATCCCCGGCGCCTTCGCGAAGGTGAGCGCCGGGGAGTCGCTGACGTATCGGGCGTACATGGACGACTTCACCCCCGTCCCGAAGATCTTCGTGGACCCCGCTTCGGCGTCGGTGTGTCAGATCACCGGCTACGACCGCAGCACCTGGCTCCTGACGGTGCACATGCTCAAAGGCGGCACGTGCACCATCTGGTACGAGTACACGACTCCCAGCGTGCGCGCTCGTTCCGACATCCCGGTCGACCCTCACGTGCGCCAAGGCGTGACTGTCGAGGGCGCCCCCACCACCGTCCCGCTCGGCGCCGGGCAGGTCGCCTTCACCGCCTACTCCGACGGTGACCACGGGGCGCTCGACGTCGTGCAGGCCGTCGTCCCCGGCAACGGGATCGAGACCTGTCGGGTGACCGGCTACAACCGCAGCACCTACCGGGTCACCGTGGCCCTGTTGCGTGGCGTGGTGTGCAACATCCGTCTGGCCCGAAACGAGACCGCCGTCTACCACGCCTCAGAGCGGTACTTCCAGTTCAACATCGACGACCCGCAGTCAGACCAGAGCCTCCTCTGGTCTCCCGTTGCCACCGCACCGTCGTGGGCTGACACGCCAGTGACGCTGGATGGCACCGCGACCTCCGGCTTGCCGATCACCTACACGTCGACGACGCCGAATCTGTGCACCGTTGAAGGAAACACCCTGCACGTGGTGGACGGTGTCGGGCTGCTGCCGAACCTCTACGGCTACTGCACCGTCACGGCCTCCCAGCCCGGCAACGCCCAGTGGTACCCGGCCGCGCCGCTGACGCGCACCATCAAGCTGACTCCCCGGGAGCGCACCCAGACGGTGACCTGGCCTTACGACCCGTATCAGCGACTGGGCCCTGCGGGCGGCGACACGCTCGTCGTGCAGGCCTCTGTCGACTCGGGCCGGTCGCTGAGCTACCAGAGCCTGACGCCTCACGTGTGCACCGTGTCCGGCAACGTGGTCACGAGCAGCGTCACCTATGTCCGCGACACCTGCCGAATCCGCGCGACTGCCGCTGGCGCCTACGGCTCCTGGGAGAGCGCCAGCGCCGACATCGGCATCCCGGTGATGGCGTCCACCCGGCCCCCGGAGTTCTACACCAACCAGCTGGTCTTCCCTCAGATCTCCAGCCGCGAGATCGTCGCCGGACCTTTCGACATTGAGGCCAAAGGTGCGTTGCCCGTCACCGTGTACACCCTGAGCGCCGGGGTCTGCACGGTCTCGGGCAGGACGGTCACACCGCTCACGGTCGGCACGTGCACGCTGCGCGCGATCCAGAGCCAGAACCAGTACCAGCAGGCGGTCGTGAAGGAGCAGTCCTTCCAGATCGCTGCGGGACACCAGAACCTCGACTTCCCGGCGCTCGCTGACCGTGTGGCCACCGACGACCCGTTCACGCTGACCGCTCGCACGTCGTCGGGTCTGGCGGTCGAGTTCGCCAGCCTGACCCAGCAGGTGTGCACCCTGTCAGGTGGCAGCCTCATCCTGCACGGTGCTGGGACCTGCACGGTGCGCGCCGAGGCCGGCAACGCCCTGTGGGCGGCCGTCTCCCAGGACCGCTCCTTCGAGGTCACCGCCGCCCCGCAGACCCTCGACTTCCCCGCCCCCGCCGACCGTGTGGCCACCGACGGGCCGTTCGCGCTGGCTGCTTCGACCAGCTCGGGGGTGCCTGTGAGGTTCACGAGCGCGACTCCTGGGGTGTGCGCGGTGGATGGCGACGTGGTCTCGCTTCTCACCCACGGGACCTGCACGGTGCGCGCCGAGGCCGGCGACCAGGTGTGGGCGCCTGTCTCTGCGGAGCGGTCCTTCGAGGTCACCGCGGCCCCGCAGACCCTCGACTTCCCGGTCCTCGCGGACCGTGTGGCCACCGACGACCCGTTCACGCTGGCTGCTTCGACCAGCTCGGGGGTGCCTGTGAGGTTCACGAGCGCGACTCCTGGGGTGTGCGCGGTGGATGGCGACGTGGTCTCGCTTCTCACCCACGGGACCTGCACGGTGCGCGCCGAGGCCGGCGACCACGTGTGGGCGCCTGTCTCTGCGGAGCGGTCCTTCGAGGTCACCGCCGCCGCGCAGACCCTCGACTTCCCCGCCCCCGCCGACCGTGTGGCCACCGACGACCCGTTCACCCTGGCCGCGTCGTCCGCCTCGGGGGCGCCTGTGACATTCAGCAGCCTGACCCCGCAGGTGTGCACCCTGGCTGGTGGCCTGGTCACCCTGCACCGCTCGGGGACCTGCACGGTGCGGTCCTCCGCGGCGGGCAACGACGTCTGGGCGCCTGTCTCTGCGGAGCGGTCCTTCGAGGTCACCGCGGCCCCGCAGACCCTGGACTTCCCCGCCCCCGCGGACCGTGTGGCCACCGACGACCCGTTCACGCTGGCCGCTTCGACCAGCTCGGGGGTGCCTGTGACGTTCACCAGCACCAGTCCGGCGGTGTGCACCCTTACTGGTGACCGGGTCTCCCTGCACGGTGCGGGGACCTGCGCCGTGCGTGCCGAGGCCGGCAACGACGTCTGGGCGCCTGTCTCTGCGGAGCGGTCCTTCGAGGTCGCCGCGGCCCCGCAGACCCTCGACTTCCCCGCCCCCGCCGACCGTGTGGCCACCGACGACCCGTTCACCCTGGCCGCGTCGTCCGCCTCGGGGGCGCCTGTGACATTCAGCAGCCTGACCCCGCAGGTGTGCAGCCTGGCTGGTGGCCTGGTCACCCTGCACCGTTCGGGGACCTGCACGGTGCGGTCCTCCGCGGCGGGCAACGACGTCTGGGCGCCTGTCTCCCAGGACCGCTCCTTCGAGGTCGCCGCCGGCCAGCAGATCCTCAGCTTCTCGGCGCCCGCTGACCGCATGCTCGCCGACGGGCCGTTCACGCTGGCCGCCTCGACCAGCTCGGGGGCACCTGTGAGGTTCACGAGCGCGACACCGGGGGTGTGCGCGGTGAACGGCGACGTGGTCTCGCTTCTCACCCACGGCATCTGCACGGTGCGCGCCGAGGCCGGCGACCAGGTGTGGGCCCACACGTTCGAGGAGCGTTCGTTCGCTGTCTCCGCGCACGACCAGACGATCCACCTGGGCGGACTCGTCGGCACTGCGCTGTCCAGCCGCTCCGTCACCGCTTCCGCAACGTCCAGCCTGGGGCTCCCGGTCACGCTCACCTCGACGACGCCGGCCGTGTGCTCGGTCTCCGGTGTCGCCGTCGCGCTCCTCAAGGCCGGGACGTGCACCGTTCGAGCAACCCAGGACGGCACCTCGACGGTGCGTCCCGCGCCCGCCGTGACCGCGTCGTTCCCGGTGTGGGGCACGCCGGCTGCGCCGAAGACCGGCCGCCTGACGCAGATCGTGACGGTGCTGGGACAGGGAGAGTCCGACCTTCGGGTCGTCGCTTCCACTCCCGCCTGCCGCGTCAGCGGTGGCCGTCTGGTCTTCGTGTCGCCCGGTGTCTGCCGTGTCCGCGTGATGGGCGCCGGGAGCCGGGTTGTGCGTGTGGTCGTCTCCAAGGTCTCCGCGGCTTACGCCGCGACGTCGGCCAGCCACCTTGCGCGGGCGGGGAAGCTCTCCTTCGCGAAGGGCTCTGCCACGCTGTCTCCCCGTGCCAAGTCCTCCCTGCGCGTCCAAGCCCGGTCCCTGCGAGGTGCGAAGCTCGTGGTGGTCTACGGCAACCGCAGCGCGGGCGAGTCGTCGGCGCTGGCGGGGGCACGGGCTCGGGCGGTCGTCTCGTACCTACGCGCCCACGGCGTCAAGGTCACGATCGCGAAGGTCGGCTTGACTGCGAAGAAGGCGGCCGGCCCCGGCCGGGCAGCAGACCTGTTCGCCTTGCGCTGACGGCACCGCTGGGGCGCTTTCCCGGGCACGTGCGGTAAAGCTGGCGGCGGCTCGTACCGTCGCGGAGTGGATGCCTCCGCAAGCGCGTGTGGCTGCGGGTCGCGAAGGTGTCGAGTGCGCCCACCTCGGGCGCCTCACCCACTCAGCGGCCGAGCACGCCGTAGGCGGCGTCCACGATCGAGGTGGTGTCGATCCCGTGCAGGCGGTAGGCCTCGTCCACGGTGCTGGACTGGCCGAACTCAGTGACCCCGAGGTTGCGGATGCGGTCGCCGCGTACGCCGGCGAGGAACGAGAGCGTGTGCGGATGGCCGTCCAGCACGGTCACCAGCGGGGTCGCCTGGTCCGCGGGGAACAGCTCGTCCACGATGGCGCCGCCGTCACCGGCGCTGCGCCGTCCGCGCTGCTGGAAGGAGCGGAACACCAGGTCGGCGCTGGTCAGGCAGACCACGCCCGCGCTGATGCCATGCCCGGCGAGCGCGTCGGCAGCCGCGATGACCTCGGGCATGATCGCCCCGGCGCCCACCAGCGTGACCTCGTCCGCCGGCGACGAGCGCAGGCGGTAGCCGCCGGCCACCGCCTGACGGCGGCGCCGCTCCAGGAGGCCTTCGTCCTCGGGCAGCTCGGCGAGCGCGGGGTCCAGCGGCCGGGTCGAGAGCCGGAAGTACGACGACGTGCCGCCCGGCACGCCGACTCGGCTCATGGCGTGCAGGAACGTCCACTCGAGGTCCTGCGCGAAGGCCGGCTCCCAGGCGATGCAGCTCGGCTGCTCCAACCCGATCGACGGCGTGGTGATCGACTGGTGCGCCCCGCCCTCCGGGGCCAGGGTCACCCCCGACGGGGTGCCGACCAGGATGGACTGGCCTCCGGCGTACATGCCGTAGGACCACGGCTCCAGCGCGCGCGAGACGAAGGGGTCGTAGAGCGTGGCCACCGGGATCAGGCGCTCGCCCCACCGGCTCCACGTGGTGCCGAGCTCCCCGAGCAGTCCGACCAGGTTCACCTCGGCGATGCCGAGCTCGACGTGCTGTCCGTTGGTCGCCTCGGACCACCGCAGGACCCGCTCGCGGTCGTCGGCGAACCAGTCGTGGCGGTCCTTGACGCTCCACACGCCGGTCTTGTTGATCCAGCCCCCCAGGTTGGTCGAGGACGCGACGTCGGGCGAGCACGTGACCACGCGGGCGGCCGCCGCGGGGGCGTCGCGGACCAGGTCGGCGAGCAGCCGGCCCAGGGCCGCCTGCGTGGAGCCGGGCTTGCGATGCGGGTGGCCGAGCGTGGTGGGGACCTGGAGCGCCGCCGGCGCCCCGACGGGAGTCCTGCGCAGGGCCCGGCCGCGCTGCGCGCACAGGACGGCCGCGGGCGTGCCCTCGTCGAAGGTGCGCCAGGAGTCGTCCAGGCTGGCGCCGGTCGCCGCGGCGAGCTCGCGCATCTGCTCCTCGCCGAGCAGTGCGGAGTGGTTGTTCGGGTGGCCCTCGGTGGCCAGTCCGCGACCCTTGATCGTGTAGGCGAACACGACGGTCGGCCGGTCGTCGGCGATCTTGTCGAAGGTGTCGACCAGCAGCCCCAGGTCGTGTCCCCCCAGATCCCGGACTGCGCTCGCCAGCTCCTCGGCCGGGAGCGCGCTCACGAGGGCCTGGAGCTCCGGTGAGGCCCGGTCGAGGAGGATCCGCGCGGCGACCTGGTCCGGAGCCACGCGAAGCATCCGCTGGTACTCCTCGTTCGGCATGGACTCCAGGCGCTCCCGGAGATCGGCACCGCCGGGACGCTCGAAGATCCGCGAGATCGTACGGCCCCACTTCAGCGTCAGCACCTCCCAGCCGGCGGCCTCGAACATCCCCTGGAGCCGCTGGATCTGGATGTCGGGCACGACCCGGTCCAGCGACTGCCGGTTCAGGTCCACGACCCACAGGACCTCGCCGAGGGACGCGACCATCGGGTCCGCCACCGCCTCCCAGATCGCCCCCTCGTCGAGCTCGGCGTCGCCGAGCAGGCTCACGAAGCGGCCCGCGTGCGGGGTGTCGGGGAAGTGCGAGCTCGCGTAGCGGTGCGCGACCGCCGCCCACAGTGCGGCGGTGGCGCCGATGCCCACCGAGCCGGTCGAGAAGTCGACCGTGTCGGGGTCCTTGAGCCGGCTCGGGTACGACTGCAGGCCGCCCTTCTCGCGCAGCGTCGTCAGGTAGGCCGGATCCAGGTCGCCGAGCAGGTGGTTCAGCGCGTGCAGGACGGGGGAGGCGTGCGGCTTCACCGACACCCGGTCCGCGTCGGTCAGGCTCTGGAACCACAGGGCCACCATGATGTCGACGATCGAGGCCGACGAGGCCTGGTGGCCGCCCACCTTGACCCCGCTGGTGTTGGGGCGCCCGCGGTTGGCGGCGTCGACGATGGCGGCGGAGAGCCACAGCACGCGCTGGGAGATGGTGCGCAGGACGGCGAGGTCGATCGGGTCGGTCACGCGCACACGGTCTCAGCGACCGGCGGCCCTGACTATCGGTGTTGATCGTTTCGCGCTCGATTCGCAGTATTCATGGCAAACTCAAGCTCGATATGTGGGCGAAGTCATCAGTGCAGCGCAGGATCTGACTCGCATGGCCGTGGATGAGGTAGACCGCGCGATCCTCGACCTGCTGCGTCGCGACGCGCGCACCACGGTGGCCGAGATCGCGCGTACGGTCCGTCTCTCCCCGGCTCCGGTGGCCCGCCGGATCGCGCGGCTGGAGCAAAGCGGCGTGATCCGCGGCTACCGCGCGATCATCGACGACAAGCGCGGCGGCTCGCTCGAGGCGTTCACCGAGATCCGGCTCGCGGGCTCCACCGAGACCGGCGAGCTCGCCGAGATCCTCAAAGACGTGCCCGAGATCCAGGCGTTCTACACCATCGCCGGCGACCCGGACGGCCTGGTGCGCATCCGCGTCGACGACGTGGACCACCTGCAGCGCGTGGTCAACGCGATGCGGCGTACGGGCAAGCTGACGGCCACCAAGACGCTCATCTCGCTCTACTCCTGGGAGCGCTCCGACGACCCGCCGACCGAGCCCGCCTGAGGTAGCTGCCCGGGCAGCGGTCCTAGCGCCGCCAGAAGAGGTGGTGCACGACCGCTCCGCTCGGGCTGGGCACGACGTCGCGGTGGTAGCGGTCCAGCAGCTCCTCGGGTGAGCTCCACAGCCGCGAGCCCCCGCCCAGCTCCACGGGAGAGACGGCGACGTGGAGGGTGTCGACCAGGCCCGCGTCCAGGAACTGGCGCAGCGACTGGGCGCCGCCGCCGAGGCGCACGTCCTTGCCGTCGGCGGCGGCCAAGGCCGGCTCGAGCACCTCGGCGGGGGAGCCGGAGACGAAGTGGAACGTCGTGTCGCCGAGCGTGAACGACGGCCGCTCGTGGTGGGTCATGACGAACACCGGGGTGTGGAACGGCGGCTCGTCGCCCCACCAGCCCTGCCACTCGTGGTCGGTCCAGGGGCCGCGCTGGGGCCCGAACTTGTTGCGGCCCATGATCTCGGCGCCGATGTTGCGGTGGAACTCGCGGACGAGATAGTCGTCGAGGCCCTGGCTGCCGCCGGGGTCGGTGCGGTTCGGCCAGCTCGCGGTGGCCCCGGCCCACGCCATCATGACCTGGGGGTCGGCGTGCCCGAACGGGCGCTCGAGGCTCTGCCCCTCGCCCGCGGCGTACCCGTCACTGGACACCACGATGTTGTGTGCGCGCACCAGCTGGCTCACGGTTGCTCCCTCTGTCGACGCCCGGCGTGTTCGTCGAGTGTGACCCCGCGGGCCCCGCGAAGTCATCGGGGAAGGTCACCTCCAGCGGGAGAAGGAGAAGAACGATAGAATATACGATCATCCGTTGACCGCGTAGGAGTCCCGTGAACGACCCGACCAGGTCCGGTGCCGCCGCCGGGTCCGCCCTCGGCGCCCGCCGGGGCCGCGCGCTCGTCCTCATCTCCGTGGCTCAGCTGATGCTGGTCCTGGACGGCACCATCACCAACATCGCCTTGCCCCACGTGGCCCGCGACCTCGCGATGTCGGCGGCGGCGCTGACCTGGGTGGTGACGATCTACGCCCTGGCCTTCGGCGGACTGCTGCTGCTGGGCGGTCGCCTCGGCGACCTGTTGGGTCGGCGGCGCACCTTCACCGTCGGCCTGCTGGTCTTCGCCACCGCATCCCTGCTCGGCGGGGCGGCGACCGAGGGGTGGATGCTGCTGGCGGCGCGTGCCCTGCAGGGGGCGGGTGCCGCGCTGGCCTCGCCCGCGGCGCTGGCCCTGATCACCACCAACTTCCCGGCGGGTCGGCCACGCAACCGGGCCATGGGGGTGTTCGCCGCGATGTCCGGCATCGGCGCGGCGACCGGGCTGCTCCTGGGCGGCTTCCTCACCGGGCTCGACGGCATCCTCGGCATGGAGGTGACCGGGTGGCGCCTCACCTTGTGGATCAACGCCCCGATCGGCCTGGCCGCCGCCCTGCTCGCCCCGCGCTGGCTCTCCGAGGCCCCGCGCAGCCCGGACCGGCTCGACGTGCCGGGCGCCGTGACCGGCACCCTCGCGCTGCTCGGCCTGGTCTTCGGGCTCTCCCGCGGCGGGGAGGCCGACCACGGGTGGGACGACCCGCTGACGCTGGTCGCGCTCGTGGGTGGCGTGGTGCTGGCGGTGGCGTTCGTGCTGATCGAGACCCGGGTGGCGAGCCCTCTGCTGCCGCTGCGGATCGTCGTGGACCGCACCCGCGGGACCAGCTTCGCCGCGATGCTGTTCGCCGCGTCGGCGCTGATCTCGATGTTCTACTTCAACGGCCAGTTCGTGCAGCGGATCATGGGCTACGAGCCGCTGCACGCCGGGGTCGCGTTCCTGCCGTTCTCCGCCAGCGTGATGCTGGGCGCCGGGCTGTCCGCCGCGCTGGTGAGCCGGCTCGGGGTGCGGGTGATCACCGGCACCGGCACGCTGCTGGCTGCCGTCGCGCTCTTCGGGTTCTCCCGGTACGACGTCGACGACTCGGTCACGGCGGTGCTGCGCAGCATGGGCCCGGCGGGCGAGGCCCTCGGCGCCGACGTGTCGTACTCGACCTCGGTCCTGCCCTACCTGGTCCTCATGGGCGTCGGGATGGGGATGACGTTCGTGCCGATGACGCTGACCGCGGTCCACCGCGTGGGCCGCGAGGACTCCGGCGTCGGCTCCGGTGTCCTCAACACCGTGCAGCAGGTCGGGGGCGCCCTCGGCCTGGCGATCCTGGGGACCGTGTCGTTGCACGCCGTCAACGCGCGCACCGAGGACGTGGCCGGTCCGCTGCGCGAGGGCTTGAGCGCCTCCGGCCTGGACCCGGACGCCGCCGTGCCCGGCGGCGCCATGTCCTACCTCGACTCCGCCCTCTACACCGCGACCTACACCGACGGCGCGACCCACGCCTTCCTCGGCGCCTCGCTGCTGATGCTGGTCGCGTCGGTGCTGATCTGGACCTTCTTGCGGGTCAGCCCCGCCGAGCTCGGCGCCTCAGGCGAGGAAGGCGGCGATCCGCTCGTGGTAGCCGGGGGGCTCGAGGAGGAACGAGTCGTGACCGAAGGGGGAGGCGAGCTCGGCCCAGTCGACCTCGACGCCCAGCGCCGCCAGGTGTCCGGCGAGCACCTCGGACTGCCGTGAGTCGAAGCGCCAGTCGGAGTCAAAGGACGTGAGCTGGAAGCGGGCGGTCGTACGGCGCAGCGCCTCGGCGGTGACCTCGTCCCCGAACGGGTCGAAGTAGTCGAGCAGCCGGGTGAGGTAGAGGTAGGACAGCGCGTCGAACCGGTCGAGGAAGACGTCGCCCTGGTGCTGGAGGTAGTGCTCGACCTCGAAGTCCGGCTCGAATGTCCAGTCGTCGCCGTGCCGGCGGCGGCGGTGCGCGAACTTGGTGTCCAGCGACTGCGCCGACACGTAGGTGATGTGGGCCATCATCCGGGCGATCTTCTGCCCGCGCCACGGGAACACGCCCTGCTCGACGTAGCGGCCACCGCAGAAGTCGGGGTCGGACATGATCGCCTGGCGCCCCGTGGCGGAGAACGCGATGTTCTCCGCCGTCAGCCGCGAGGACGCGGCCACGAGCACCGCCCGGTCGATCGCCTGGGGGTCGTCGATCGCCCACTGCAGCACCTGCATGCCGCCCAGGGACCCCCCGACCGCGGCGTGCAGGCGCTCCACCCCCAGGTGCGCGACCAGCCGCCGGTGCACGGCGACCAGGTCGCTCATGTGCAGCATCGGGAAGTCGAGGCAGTACGGCGCCCCGGTGGCGGGGTCCACCGAGAGCGGCCCGGTCGTCCCCGAGCAGCCGCCGAGCAGGTTCGCGGAGATCACGAAGAACCGGTCGGTGTCGACCGGTTTGCCCGGGCCGATGAGGTTGTCCCACCAGCCGCGCCGCTTGGCCCCGACGTGCAGCCCGGCGGCGTGGGCGTCGCCGGTGAGCGCGTGGCAAACGAAGACCGCGTTGTCGCGCGCAGGCGACAACTCCCCGTAGGTCTCATAGGCGACCTCGACGTGGTCGAGGCGACCTCCGCCACGCAGGAGCAGCGGGTCGTCGGCGTCCGCCAGGACGACCCGCTGCGTCTCGACGTAGCCGAGCGCGCCCGTCACTTGCTGGCGGCCAGCGCCTGGTCCAGGTCGGCGATGAGGTCCTCGACGTTCTCGATGCCGATCGACAGGCGGACCATGTCCTCGGGCACGCCGGCGGCGACGAGCTCCTCGGGGGTCAGCTGGCTGTGGGTCGTGGTGGCGTTGTGGATCGCCAGCGACTTGGCGTCGCCGATGTTGGCCAGGTGGCTGAACAGGCCCAGCGACTCGATGAAGCGCTTGCCCCCGTCGCGGCCGGACTTCACGCCGAAGCTCAGGATGCCGCCGTAGCCCTTGCCGGTGCCGATGCGGTCGTGGACCTCCTTGTAGGGGCTGTCGGCCAGGCCGGGGTAGCTCACCCACGACACCGAGTCGTGCGCGGCGAGGTACTGCGCGACCTGCAGCGCGTTGGCGCTGTGGCGCTCCATGCGCAGGTGCAGCGTCTCGAGGCCCTGGAGGAACAGCCAGGAGTTCATGGGCGTGATCGCCCCGCCGGTGTTGCGCAGCAGCACCGTGCGCGCCCGGATGATGTAGGCCGCCGGCCCGACCGCGTCGGTCCACACGACGCCGTGGTAGGCCGGGTCGGGCTTGGTCAGGCCCGGGAACCGGTCGGCGTGGGCGGCCCAGTCGAAGCGCCCGGAGTCCACGATGACGCCGCCGATCGAGGTGCCGTGGCCGCCGATGAACTTGGTCGCGGCGTGCACGACCACGTCGGCGCCCTGCTCCAGCGCGCGCACGAGGTACGGCGTCGGGGCGGTGTTGTCGATGATCAGCGGCAGCCCCAGGGCGTGCGCGGCCTCGGACCAGGCCGGGATGTCGATGACGTTGATCTTGGGGTTGCCGACCGTCTCGCCGAACACCAGGCGGGTCTTGTCGTCGACGGCGTTCGCGAGGTCCTCGGGCTTCTCGGGGTCGACGAAGCGCACCTCGATGCCGAACTGCGGCAGCGTGTGCGCGAACAGCGCGTAGGTGCCGCCGTACAGGGTCGAGAGCGCCACGATGTTGTCGCCGGCGTAGGTCAGGTTGAGCACCGCGTACGTCGTGGCGGTGGAGCCGCTCGCGACGGCGAGCGCGCCCACGCCGCCCTCGAGCTGGGTCATCCGCTGCTCGAAGACGTCCTGGGTCGGGTTCATGATCCGGGTGTAGATGTTGCCCGGCTCGGCGAGGCTGAAGAGGTTGGCGGCGTGCTCGGTGTCGTTGAAGACGTAGGAGGTGGTCTGGTAGATCGGCACCGCCCGGGCGTTCGTCGCGGGGTCGTGCTCCTGGCCGGCATGCACGGCCAGGGTCTCGGGACGGTAGGTCATCTGCGCTCCTGCGGTGATCGGTGGTGCCGTGGTCGTTGCAGCCACCGTAGGCAGGCGCCGGGACCTGCCCGGCCGAGTCCCGACTGCCGGACACCCGCACCGGAGGGGTCACCGGCCGCGGCGCCCTCGGCGGGGATAGTCCCGGACGTTTGTGTCGGTGGGAACAGCGTTCTCACCACACATGTGTCAGGGACTACCGCCCAGGGAGGAGGTTGCGGCGCCGCATGGCCACCGCCAGCCCGGAGCCGTCGGGGGCCCAGACGGCGGGGGTGCCGCCCTCGGTGGCGGCGCTGGTGAGGGGGTCGGGGCCGGTGGGGACACCGTGCTGGGCGAGCTGCTCGCCGACGCTGAGCTGGCGGATCGCGATCGCGCGGACCCGGTCGGGATGGGCGACCGCGGCCTCGGCGTAGATGGTGGGGTCGTGCTGGCCGTCGTCCCCGACCAGCAGCCACCGCACCTGGGGCAGGTCCGCGAAGAGCCGCTCGAGCTGGGCATGCTTGTGGGCCGGCCCGGAGCGGAACCACCCGGTGCTCGTCGGACCCCAGTCGGTGAGGAGCAGCGGGCCGGGCGGGTAGCCGTGGCGGGCAAGGAAGTCGCCGAGCGCGGCCGCGGTGTTCCAGGCGCCGGTGGAGAGGTAGCAGAAGACGACGTCGGGGTGCGCCCTGACGATGTCGGCGTAGAGACCGGCCATGCCCGGCACGGGCGTGCGGGCGCTCTCGCGCACCAGGAACGCGTTGCGGAAGGCCACGAGGGGACGGGGCAGCATCGTCACGATCACGGTGTCGTCCACGTCGCTCACCACCCCGTACGTCGTCTCCGGGCCGACGATGCGCAGCCGGGTCTCGACGGGTGTCGTGTCGCCCACCGAGAGCAGGGCGGTGGCCCAGCCCGAGGGCAGGTCGGCCGGCAGCCGGACGTCGACGTAGCCGTCGCGCCCGCTCGTCACGACGTGGGTCTCTCCCCCGAGCCGCACCGTCACGTCGATGCCGTCGGCCGACACCGTGGTGAAGCGGCGCCACCCGCGCCGCTCGGGTCGCTCGTCGCGCGGGGTCCCCGGCGGGGCGAGCAGGACCCGGGCGAGGACCCGCACCCAGCCCGGAGCGCCGTACCCCACGTACGGCGTGAGGTGCGGCGACCAGCCGCGCGCGGCGAGCCGGCGCTCGACGGCAGCGTGGATCCCGTCCTCGATCCGGGCGGCGCGGTGGGTCGGGCTCATGCCGGGAACCTACCCGCGCGCCGGTTCGGCGGTGGCACACTGCCCCGGTGAGGTACTGGGGTGCCGCCCTCGCGGTCGCGGCGGCTGCGCTGAGCGGCTGCTCCGCAGGCGAGGTCGAGCCGGCGCCGGCGCCCCCGTCGTCCTCAGCCGGCGCGACGGCCGACGACCCGGAGGCCGACCCGGACCCGGCGCGTGCGGCGCTGGCGCTGGTGCCCGACGACGCCACGACGCTGGCGGTCACCGACTTCGACCAGGTCCGCCTCGAGCTCGGCGCGGCACTGCTGACCGGGGCCTCGGCGCCCGCGGAGCGGGAGGCCTTCTGGCGCAGGGCGATCGCGCAGGCTCCGCTGCTCTCGACGGGGGTCCTGCGCCCGTCGGACGCGCGGCTGCTGCGCGACTACGGGTTCGCGCAGGACGACGTCGCCTGGGAGGCGAGCTTCACCGGCCCGTCGGGCGAGGGCTGGCTGGCCGGACTGCGCGAGGGCCTCGACCTGACCGGCGTACGGCGCGCGGTCGCGGACGGCGTCGGGCCGCTGGCGGGCGGCGTGCTGGACGAGGAGGCCCGGGTGCTGGCCGTGGGGGCCGCTCCCGACGAGGGCGCGAGCTGGGGGGCGGAGCCGGTGCTCGTCGAGCTGGTCGGCGGCGCGGCGATGTCGACGTACGTCGAGCGGGGCTGCGTGTCGCCGGCCGATCCGGCGCTCGACGAGCTCGACGAGCTGGACGAGCTCGAGGCGTGGTCGGTGTCGCTGGGCGCCCTGCTGGCGACGGTGCGGCTCGGGGCGGATCGCGGCGACGCGTTCGCCCGGGTGCGGCTGGCGGAGCCGCCGTTCGCCCAGGGGGTGGCCGACCCGGTGAGCGGGCGGCTGGGCTACGCGATGACCGACCCCGCCCTGGCCGCGCGCCGCATCCTCGCGCGCGACGCGCCGTTCGCGGCGTGTGCGCCCTAGCGGCCGGTCGGCCGTTACCTGCCCTCCGCGTCACCCGGCGGCGGACGCAGCGATGAGGGGCTGAAGAGCGCCCAGATCCGCCGGCGGAGGGAGACGCCGGCGGCGAGGCCGGAGCGGTGGTCGCGCACGAGCGCCCAGAACGCCGCCGCGTCGGCCGCGGGCGGCTCGTCGGCGCCGAAGATCCGGGAGTCGGCCTCGGCGGCCAGGGTCAGGAGCGAGCCGTCGCCGGTGGCCCCACCCACGACGCGCGCCTCGGCGGGACGGGTCAGGCCGGCGGGGACCGGGTGGCCGAGGTCGCGCGCGCGGTCGACCAGCTCGAGCCAGGCGCCGGCGTAGCGCGCGCTGACCCGGCGTGCGGCGAGGCGGCGCCGGCGGCGTACGACCTTCGCGAGCGGTACGGCGGACAGGAGGAGCACGATCACCAGCAGCACCATCCAGCGCCACGGCACGCCGCCGGAGCCGGCGCCTGCGTCCGGGGACAGGTCCTCCTCCTGCTCCTCGGCCTGCGGCTCCTCGGCCTCGGGCTCCTGCGCCTCGGGGCTCTGGGGCTGCAGCGGTGGGAAGGACCGCAGCTTCGGGCGCCCGACCTCGGACCGCTCGGGTGGCTTGTGCCCCATGAAGGCCTCCGTCGGCAGGGTGCGCCAGCTGCCGTCCTCGATGCGCACCTCCACCCACGCCTGGATGTCCTTGCCGCGGACGGTGCCCGACCTGGGCACGACGGCCCCGACGACCACCCGGGCCGGCACCCCGAGCCGAGTCGCGAGGAGGGCCATCGCGGCGGCGTACTGCTCGTCGTCGCCGACGGTCGGGACCCCGAGCACGAAGTCGTCGCCCAGCCGCTCCTTGGCGTGGCCGGGTCGGTAGATCGCCTCCCAGGACGCGAAGCCGGAGCTGTAGCGCCCGACCTTCTTCAGCCGAGCGGCCACCTGGAAGAGCGCCTGCATGGGGTACGTCGTACCGACGGCCCAGGCGTCGACGGCGGGCTGGAGGAACGCCGCCTGGTCGTAGAGCTCGGGGTCGAGCTGCTCCGACGGCGACATCCACTGCTTGAGCGGGCCTCCGGTGACCCCGGTGGCGAACAGGTAGGCGTCACTCTTCTCCAGACCGTCGTCCATCACCGCGGTCTGGGTGGCGGGGTTGTAGCGCAGGTGCGACTGGGCGTCCTCGCGCGCGCTGCCCAGGAACTGGAAGGCCCGCACCGCCCCGAGGGTGGGCACCCACGGCATCGTGTAGTTGGCCGTCGGTCGGACCGTGACCCGGCGCTCCTTGCCCGAGGAGGGGTTCTCGATCGTCGTCGAGAGCCGCAGGAAGCGGTCGTCCTCGCGCTCCGGGTCGGTGTCGTTGTCGGCCTGCCAGCTGGACCCGTCGTAGGTGTCGAGGGCGGCCAGCCGCAGGCGGGCCCCCGTCGGGGCACCCTCGACCTCGAACAGCTTGGCGTTGAAGACGTTGCCCTCCTTCCTGCCTCGCTGCCGGGTGTAGTGGCGGAACTCGTCGAGCGGGGTCGAGAGCTTCTCCACCTGGTACGGCGCGAGGCGGCGGCTGAGCAGCAGCCGCTCGTCGGGCTGCGACGTACTGGCCAGGAGTCCGGCGACCAGGGCCACGACCACCACCAGTGCGACGCTGCCGACCAGCCGCCAGGCCCGCGCGGGGTCGGGCCCGTGGGCCGCCTCGTCCACGCGCAGGCCGCGCAGGCGCATCCACCACATGGCCAAGGTGCCGTAGCCGACTCCTTGGAGCAGCACCGACACCGGCTCCGGCTGGGCCAGCAGGAGCACCGCGCCCAGCATGAGCGTCGGGGGCACGAGCGGCAGCGCGGCGCGGGTGCTGCGCAGGGCGAGGGCGGCGCCGACACCGGCCGAGGTGAGGCTGAGCAGCACCGGCGCGATCAGCACCGCGCCGGAGCCGTCGATCGGGGGGTGCGTGCCGAGCAGGATCGGCCAGCCCTCGGCGTTGGCGCGGACCCCGGACTCCAGTGTCCGCAGGCCGTCCAGGCGCAGGGTGCCGTCGACGATCGGCCCGGAGGCCAGGTAGTAGCCGATCAACAGCACCAGGGTCACGATCTCCACGCCGCCGCGGGCGGAGACCACCGTGACCGCGACGAGGATGCCGGTCAGCGCCGCCAGCCCGCCCGCGACCCACCAGCCGGGCCCGCGGAAGGTCGACTCCCAGCCGACCAGCGCGATCGCGGTGAGGCCGAAGACCAGCACCAGGTCCCAGACGTGGAAGGGCTGCACGGCCGGCTCGCGCGGCGGGGTCCGCGGCCGGGGTGCGGGCCGCAGGTGCGGCGTCAGGTCGGGGGCGCTCACAGCACGATCCCGCGCACGTGCGAGGCCAGCAGGCCGGGCAGCCGCTCCAGCGCGTCGACGGTGACGAGCTGTGGGCCCTGGGCGCCGGGGGCGTCCGGGTCGGCGCGCGGGTCTGCGCGCAAGCCCAGGAACCGCACGTCGTCGGGGAAGGCGTCGCGCACCGCGGGTAGCAGCTCGGTGTCCAGCCGGCCGCCGGACACCACGATGAGCTGGCTGGCGTCGGGCGCGAGGTGCGCCGCCGTACGCGCCGAGACCACCAGGTCCCCCGCGGCGAGCTCGGAGAAGCAGAACGCGTCCAGCACGTGCTGGGCCGCGCCCGAGAGCTGCTGGGGACCACAGACCAGGCTGAGGTCGAACTCGTCGAGCGCCACCCTCATGACCACCGAGGCCGCGATCTGCAGCGCCAGCTCGAAGTCCTCGGGGTCGGCGTAGGCGGAGCGGGTGTCGTCGACCAGGACGACGGCGTGGGTGCGCCGGGTGTCGTGGTACTGCCGGACGTACAGGCGCCCGGCTCGCGCCGACGAGCGCCAGTGGACGTGGCGCAGGTCGTCCCCGCGCACGTACTCGCGCAGGGCGTGGAAGGCCAGGTCGCTCATCGAGACCTGGTCGCTGGGGGTGCCCTCGAGGTCCTTCACCGAGCCGGGGCCGAGCCCCTCGACCGAGACCATCCGCGGACGCACGAGCAGCTCGGCGGGCTCCGACCAGGCGGCGTGGCGCTGGAAGAACCCCAGCGGGTCGGTACGGCGGGCGCCCGCGGGCCCGACCCGGAGGACCCCCCGGCGTACGGCCGGCACCTCGAACTGCTCGGTCACCGGCTGGTTGCGCCGCAGCACCGGCAGCCGCACGTGGACCCGCTGCGCGCCCCTGCGCTCGTCGCGGTCCGCGTCGAGCGGGATCGTGACCAGCGGGTGGTAGAGCGGCGTGAGCCGCAGGTTGGTGACCCGCAGCTCGCCGGCGCCGGTCTCGCCGGCGGTCGTGTGCGCGGGGCGCAGCTCGAGTCGCGCACGCACCCGGGTGGGGAGGGCGAAGAGCAGCAGGGCGACCAGGACCAGGAGCCCGCACATGATCGCGATCAGCCGGAACTCCTCGTAGCCGGCCTGGCCGGCGACGACCGTGCTCACGACCCCGAGTGCGATCACGGACCGGCCGGCCGGGGTGGTCGTCGCGAGGGCGAGGCGCGCCGCGCGGCGCAGGTCAGGCACGGTCGAGGGGCGGAGGCACCGCGGCCAGCAGCTGGCCGACGACGTCCGCGACGCTCACCCCGCTGAACTGCGACTGCGGGTCCAGCAGCAGCCGGTGGCACAGCACCGGCTCGGCGAGGGTGTTGATGTCCTCGGGCACGACCGCCGTACGGCCGTCGGCCGCCGCCCAGGTCTTGACCACGCGCACCAGCGCGAGGCAGCCGCGTGCCGAGAGCCCCATGCGCACGTGGCGCAGGTCGCGCGACGCCTCGGCGAGCTGGCGGATGTAGGTCACCAGCGACCGGTCGATGTGCACCTGGGCGGCCAGCGCCGCCATCTCGGCGACCATCGCGGTGGTCGCGATCGGCTTGACCAGCTCGGCGCGGTCGCGGATGTGGGAGGAGAGCAGCAGCTCCTCGGTGGACTCGGCGTCGGGGTAGCCCACCGAGCTCTTCATCAGGAACCGGTCGAGCTGGGCCTCGGGCAGCCGGTAGGTGCCGGCCTGCTCGATGGGGTTCTGGGTGGCGATCACCATGAAGGGCCGCGGCACGTCGTGGGTGACGCCGTCGACCGTGACGTGCCCCTCCTCCATCACCTCGAGCAGCGCCGACTGGGTCTTGGGGGAGGCCCGGTTGATCTCGTCGGCCAGGACGATGTCGTGGAAGATCGGGCCCGGGTGGAACTCGAAGGTCCCCTTCTGCTGGTCGTAGACCGTCACCCCGGTGACGTCGGTCGGGAGCAGGTCCGGCGTGAACTGGATCCGCGCGTGGCTGCCCTCCACGGTGTTGGCCAGCGCCCGCGCGAGCATCGTCTTGCCGGTGCCGGGCAGGTCCTCCAGCAGCAGGTGGCCCTCGGACAGCAGGCAGGTGAGGGAGAGCCTGATCACGTGGTCCTTGCCCAGCAGGGCCTGGCCCATGTTGTCGGCCATGTCGGTGAACCCCGCGCGGAACCAGTGCGCCTGCTCGGTGCTCAACGTCATGGCGGGAGGCTACCGGTCGTCGGCTCACCTGGGGCGGGCTCTCGGCCGGATCCCCGGCCGGCCGGGTGCTCATCCCGCCTCCGTACCCTGGAGGGGTGCGTGCCTTCCTCACCCCCCGGATGATCGGCGCCCACCTGCTCGCGCTGGTGTGCGTGGGGATCGCCGGTGGGCTGGGCGTGTGGCAGTTCGACGCCTGGCAGCGCACGCGGGCCGCCGAGGCCAAGGACCTGACCCAGGTCGAGCCGGTGCCCCTGACCGACGTGATGGGCAGCGACGACCCCTTCCCACCTGGCTACGTCGGGCACCCGGTGGAGGTGTCCGGCACCTGGCTGCCGGACTCGACGGTGTTCGTCTCCGGTCGCGAGGTCGACGGGGTGGAGGGATTCTGGGTGGTGACGCCGCTCGCCGTCGGCGACGCGGACGCCCCGGCCCTGCCCGTCGTACGCGGCTGGTCGCCGACGACCGAGGACGTCCCCGCGCCGCCGACCGGCACCGCCGACCTCGTCGCCTGGCTGCAGCCGACCGAGGGCACCGGGCAGGTCGACGACGACCCGCGCGACGACGTACTGCCGCAGATGCGCACGGGTGACCTGGTGCAGCACGTCGACCAGGACCTCTACGGCGCCTACGGCGTCGCCACCGAGCCGCTCGACGGCCTCGAGCCCGGGACCCTCGAGCAGCTGCCCTCCCCGGGCAGCCTCACCGGCCTGCGCAACTTCCTGTACGCCCTGGAGTGGTGGGTCTTCGGCGCGTTCGCGGCCTTCATCTGGTGGCGTTACGTGCGTGAGGAGTCGCTCACCCCGGAGCCGGAAATCGCAGAGGACCGGGTACGTTCGGAGGTGTGAACGGCACTCTGACCCGCTACCGCGTGATGGCCACGATCGTGGGGATCCTGCTGATCGTGCTGATCCTGGTGGGGATGCCTCTGAAGTACCTCTTCGAGGACGGCTCCGGCGCCCAGGAGCTCGGCGCCTGGATCACCACCAACCTCGGCGTGGCCCACGGCTGGCTCTACATGATCTTCCTCGTGACGGCGTTCCTGCTCTCCCGCAGAGCCGGCTGGGACCTCGGCTTCACGATCGTGACGCTGCTGTGCGGCACGGTCCCGGTGCTGAGCTTCTGGGCCGAGCACCGCGCGACCGCCCGGGTGCGCGCCGAGCACGCTGACGAGCTCACCGCGCACACCAGCGCGGTCTAGCCCGTGACGACCGCGTTCGTCCTCGGTGGGGGCGGGGTGCTGGGCGCGGTCGAGGTGGGCATGCTCAGGGCGCTGTTCGAGCACGACGTCGCGCCCGAGCTGGTCCTGGGCACCAGCGTCGGCGCCCTCAACGGCGCCCTGGTCGCGCGCGAGCCCACGCTGGACGTGGTGCCCCGCCTGCTCGAGCTCTGGCGCGGGGCGAGCGAGTCGGGTCGCGAGGTCTACGGCGACAAGCCGCTGCGCACGGTACGGCGGGCGGTGGCCACCGGCACCCACATCTTCTCCGCCGAGCCGCTGACCCAGCGGCTGCGCGACGAGCTCGGGGACGTCACCTTCGAGGAGCTGCCGGTGCGGCTCCAGGTGGTCGCGGCCAGCATCGAGCGCGCAGCCGAGCACTGGTTCGACTCCGGCCCGGTGGTCGACGCCGTGGTCGCGAGCGCCGCCGTACCCGGCCTGCTGCCGCCTGCCCGGGTCGGCGACGAGCACTTCCTCGACGGCGGGATCGTCAACTCCATCCCGCTCGGCCGGGCCGTCCAGCTCGGCGCGACCCGGGTCTTCGTGCTGCAGGTGGGCCGCATCGACCGGCCGCTCGCGGTGCCGCGCCGACCGTGGGAGGTGGCCCGGGTGTCCTTTGAGATCGCGCGGCGGCACCGCTTCGTACGCGAGCTCGCCGAGCTGCCCGACGGCGTCGAGTGCCACGTCCTGCCGGCGCGAGGCACGTCCGCCCGCGACGACACCCTCTTCGGCACCCGCGACTTCCGCACCGTCGAGGCCCGGATCGAGCGGACCTACGAGGCCGCCCGCGACTACCTGGACGAGCACCTGTGAGCGCCGCATGATCCGCGTCGTACGGCGGGTGGTGGTCGCGCCCGCCGTGGTGCTGCTCGCCGTCCTGCTGTGGCTGACGCTGCCCTGGTGGCTGGTCGTCGCGGCCGCCGTGTCACTGCGGCTGCCTGGCCGGTGGCGGGCGCTGCGGCTGGCCTGGGTGGTCGTCCTCTACCTGAGCATCGAGGCGTTGATGCTGGCGGTCCTGCTGGGGCTGTGGCTGGCCAGCGGGTTCGGGCGCCGCCTCCGCACGCCGTACTTCGAGGGGATCCACTACGACCTGGTGCAGGGCGTGATGTGGGTGTTCTTCCGCGAGGCGAAGCGGGTCCTCAAGCTGAGCATCGAGACCGACGGCCCGACCCCGGACGCGCACCCCGGGCGGCCGATCCTGGTCGCGTGCCGGCACGCCGGGCCGGGCGACTCGTTCACGCTGGTGCACGCGCTGATGCACTGGTACGGCCGCGAGCCGCGGGTCGTGCTCAAGGACACGCTGGCGTGGGACCCGATGATCGACGTGGTGCTGCGCCGGATCCCGGCCCGCTTCATCTCGCCCAGCCCCGGCGCCGGTGAGGACCTCGAGAGCCAGATCGCCACCCTGGCCAGCGACCTGGACGAGAACGACGCCTTCGTGATCTTCCCCGAGGGAGGCAACTTCACCCCGGCGCGGCGGCAGCGCGCGATCGACCGGCTCCGCCGGATCGGGATGGAGCGGATGGCCCAGCGAGCAGAGGCGATGACGAACGTCCTGGCGCCCCGGCCCGGCGGCTTCCTCGCCGCGCTGGACGCCGCGCCCGAGGCCGATGTGGTGCTGGTGGCCCACACCGGGCTCGACCACCTGCTCACCGTCGGCGACCTGTGGCGCGAGCTGCCGATGGACAAGCGGATCGTGATGCGGTGGTGGACCGTGCCGCGCGACGAGATCCCCGCCGGCCGCGAGGAGCGCATCGAGTGGCTCTTCGACTGGTGGCAGCGCATCGACGACTGGATCGAGGCCTACGCCGCCGCCCCCGCCGACCCGTCAGCAACGTCACCGAAATGACGCTGACCCGTCACGAAGCTCGTGACGGGTCAGCGTGGTGCGGGTCAGGTCAGGACTTGGGGTCCTGCACCTCCACGACCTCGGCCGGGTCGTCGGGGGTGGTGACGGGGTGCGGGGCCTCGGCGGCGTCGGCCAGAGCCTCGTCGGGCGAGGAGCCGCCCGGGTCGTCGGTGGGGATCGGGTCCGTGGCGGGGGCCTCGTCGGCGGGAGCCTCGGTCGGGGCCGGCGGAGGAGTCGGCACGTACGACGACTGCCAGTTGTCGGCCGCGGAGTCGCTGCCCTGCAGCTTCTTCGCGACGAACGCGACCGCGCCGGCGATCGCGGCGAAGAGCACGAACTTCTTCAGCTTGCCGCCCTTCTTGGGCTCCGGCTCGCCCTTGAGCTGAGCCACCTTCGCGTCGGCGGCCGCCTTGGCGCTCGCCGCCTTCTCGCTCGCCAGCGCCGCGCCCGTGGCGATCAGCGGGGCCGCCTTGTCGCGTGCCTCGCTGGCGGCGGCCGAGGCCTTCTCGCGGGCGTCGGCGAGGACCGGGGCGGCCTTCTCGCGAGCGTCGGCGATCACCGGAGCCGCCTTGTCGCGGGCGTCCAGGAGCGCGGGTACGGCGGTGTCCTGCACGAACTCGCGCGCCGACTCGTAGGCCGCCTCCACGTGGGGCTTGGCCGCCTCGACGTACTCGTTGGCCTGGTCCATCAACGTCTTCTTCTTGCGCAGTCCCATCGAGCGCTCCTTCTGTGGGGTGTTGCCATCCCACCATGCCGGTGGTGACGAAGCCACCCCCAGGGGGGTGACCTGCTCCACCCCGCCTTGCGACGCGTGCGAGGATCGATCCCGCAAACCGGCGTACCCGCACCTCCACGCGCCGGCACACTCCAGGCGAAAGGCAGTCATGGCTGAGCAGCAGGCCATCCTCAAGACCAACCGGGGCGACATCACCGTCAACCTGTTCCCGAACCACGCGCCCGCCACGGTCGAGAACTTCGTCGGGCTGGCGACCGGTGAGAAGGACTACGACGCCGGCAACGGCCGCACGGGCAAGTTCTACGACGGGCTCGGCTTCCACCGCGTCATCGAGGGCTTCATGATCCAGGGCGGCTGCCCCCTCGGCACCGGCACCGGCGGACCCGGCTACACGTTCAAGGACGAGATCCACCCCGAGCTCGTCTTCGACAAGCCCTACCTGCTTGCGATGGCCAACGCCGGGCCCGGCACCAACGGCTCGCAGTTCTTCATCACCCTCGGCGCCACGCCGTGGCTCAACGGCAAGCACACGATCTTCGGCGAGGTGGCCGACCAGGCCTCCCGCGACGTCGTGGACGCCATCGGGTCCACCCCCACCGGTGCTGGCGACCGCCCGCTCGACGCGGTCGTCATCGAGTCGGTCGAGGTCGTGGGCTCCTGAGCGAGCGCCCCGCGCCCGTCCCCGGGGCGCCGGTATCCACGTGCTACCGGCACCCCGGGCGGGAGTCCTACGTCCACTGCCAGCGCTGCGGCAGGATCATCTGCCCCGACTGCATGCACCAGGCCTCGGTCGGCTTCCAGTGCCCCGAGTGCGTGGCCGAGGGCGCCAAGGGCACCCGCAGTGCCCGCACGGCGTACGGCGGTCTGCGCTCCAGCAACCCCGGCGCGACCACGATCACGCTGATCGCGATCAACGTGTTCGTGTGGGTCACGATCGTGGCCACGGGGTGGAAGGGCAGCCAGCTGATCGACTGGCTGGCGCTCAGCCCCCTGGGCACCTGCTTCACCGCCGACGGCGGCGGCTACTGGCCCGACCTGACCGAGGCGACGTGCACCGCCCCGGGCATGGAGTTCGTGCCCGGCGTCGCCGACGGCTCCTACTGGCAGCTCGTCACCAGCATGTTCGCGCATGTCGAGATGTGGCACATCGCGTTCAACATGGTCGCGCTCTACGCGCTCGGCCCCCAGCTGGAGCTGGTGCTGGGCCGGGCCCGCTTCCTCGCGCTCTACCTGCTCTCCGGCCTCGCCGGCTCGACCCTCGTCTACTGGCTCGCAGGCGAGCACAGCGCCACGCTCGGTGCCTCCGGCGCCGTCTTCGGGCTCATGGGCGCGCTGCTGGTGGTGGCGTTCAAGGTGGGCGGCAACCTGCAGTCGCTGCTCACCTGGATCGGCATCAACGTCGTGATCACCGTCATCGGCGCGCAGTTCATCTCCTGGCAGGCGCACCTCGGCGGGCTGGTCGGCGGCGTCGTCATCGCGGCGGCCCTGGTCTACGCGCCGCGCCAGAACCGCACCCAGTTCCAGGTCGGGGCGCTGGTCGTCCTGGCCGCGCTGCTCGCGGTCGCGGTCGTCGTCCGCACCGCCGTCCTCACCGCCTGAGCCCCGCGCCCTGCTGTCCGCGCCGCTCCCCGGCCCGCTCTCCACAGGGTTCTCCACAGCTGTGTAGAACCACACGGGTGTAACTCGTCCACACTTGTGGAGATACTTGTGGAGAGGGCGGGCTCGGGGCGTGGGTCACGCGGCGTGCGGGCGCAGCGCGGCGAGGTCGCGCCCGTGCTCGGTGGCCAGGGCCGCCGCGGCGGCGCGCATGTCGTCGGCGAGTCCGGCGAACTCGTCCAGCGCCGGGTTCTCGCCCACGAGGGAGAACTCCTCCTCGACCGAGCGCAGGTCCAGCCCCCACACGTCCTCGAGGATGCGGCGCATCCAGCCGGTGGCGTGGTCCCACCCCTCGCGCGGGGTGCCGGCGCCGTAGGCACCGCCCCGCACCGTCGCGAGGACGGCCGGCTTGCCGGCGACGGCCGTGGTGCTCCCCGCCGCCATGCGGGGGTCGGTGATCACCAGGTCCACGTAGGTCTTGAAGTGCTGGGACACCCCGAAGTTGTACAGCGGCACGGCGAAGAGCAGCGCGTCCGCGCCGACCAGCTCGTCGACCAGCCGCGCCGCCAGCGCGGTCGCGTCGGCCTGCGCGGCCGTCCGGTCGCCTGCGGGCAGGACACCTCCCGCGACCGCGTCTGCCCACGCCGTCGCGGGGAGGGGCTCGGTGCCGAGGTGGCGGCGTACGACGTCGCTGCCGGGGTGGACGCGCGACCACTCACGCTCCACGAGGTCGCCGAGGGCGCGGCTGTGCGAGCCCTCCACGCGGATGCTGGCGTCGAGACGGAACAGGGTCATCAGGAGCTCCTTGGTAGTTGTTCAACCTTGAAATAAGTTACCACGAGTATTTCAACCTTGAAATGACTTCCAGGTAGGATGGCGTCACCACGAGCCGGGAGGTGCGATGACGGACCAGGCGGAGCCGCGCTGGCTGTCGCAGGAGGAGCAGCACGCGTGGTTCGGGGTGACGGCGATCATGTGGTCGCTGCCCGGACCGCTGGATGCTCAACTGGAGCGCGACAGCGGCCTCAACCTGTTCGAGTACTTCGTGCTCGGCTCCCTGTCGATGTCCCCTGGAAGGCAGCGTCGGATGAGCGAGATAGCCGCCCAGTCGAGCGCCAGCCCGTCGCGGGTCTCCAACGTCGTGGCCAGGCTGGAGGGGCGGGGCTGGGTGACCCGGCGTCCGGACGAGCACGACCGGCGCAGCACCATCGCGACGCTCACCGAGGCGGGCTGGGACAAGGTGGTGGCCGCCGCGCCGGGCCACATCGCCGAGGTACGCCGGCTGCTGATCGACGGGCGTACCCCCGAGCAGCTCGCTGTCCTGCGTGATGTCGGCGTGTCGGTCGCGCGCCAGGCGCTCGGCGACCGGTGCGCCGACAGCCTGCTCCCCGAGGCTCCGTAAGAGGGCCCGACCCGCCCGGAGGGCAGGCCCGGGAGGTCACTCCCAGCGCGTGGCGTAGGTGAAGCCGACGGCCATGAACGCGATGCCGACGAAGAGGTTCTTCTGGCCCAGGTCGTTGAAGACCCAGACGCGCGAGGGGTCGTCGCTGATGACGTAGAAGGTGCAGATCCACAGCAGGCCGAGCAGGAAGCAGCCCAGCATGCCGACGACGACGCCACGCCCACGACCGAGCGGGGTGGAGGGGTGCGCGGCGAGGATCAGGCCGAGGAAGAACGCGCCGAAGCCGATCAGGTAGTTCCAGTCCTCCAGGTCGGCCATGAACTTCGGCTTCCCGTCCGGGGGAAGGGGCGGCTCGGCGCGGACGGCCGTGTAGTAGTACGCGATCCACGCGATGCCGAGGAGCATCAGCAGCACGGAGACCACGAAGCGCGGCGTGAGCAGCTTGCCCCTCGGGTCCGCGAAGGGATCGGTGGCCTTGAGCTTGGGCACGTTCTGCTCCTCGTCGGGTGGCGCCTCCATGACGTCTCGCCACGGGTCGCGGGCTACCTTAGTCGCCATGACGCCCGGTTCCCACGCGAGCCCCTCGGGCCCCGAGGAGCCGCAGCCACGCCCTCGGCGCGGCCTGTGGCGCATCGGCACGCCGGTCGTCGTCCTGCTCAGCGGCTGCCTGTTCGCCGTCAGCGCGTACAACAGCGAGGGCACCGACCTGCGCCCCGGCCGCTACACCGACCTGGCGGCGCTCGTGCAGACCCAGGCCACGCAGTACGACACGCTCAAGGGCCGCCTCGACCGGCTCAACGCGGAGGTGGAGTCGCTCAGCGCGGGCGTCAACGACCGTACGGTCAACAAGCTGCGCCGCCAGATCGAGACCCTCGAGGACCCCGCCGGCCTGGAGCCGCGCAGCGGGCAGGGCATCACCGTCACCCTCTCCGACGCCCCCGAGGACGTCATCAACTCGACGAGCCGCGCGCTGAACCTGCTCGTCGTGCACCAGCAGGACATCCAGGCCGTCGTCAACGCGATGTGGCGCGGCGGTGCGAGTGCCGTGACGATCCAGGGGCAGCGGGTGGTCAGCACCACCGGCATCAAGTGCCACGGCAACGCCGTGCTCCTCCAGGGCGTGCCCTACGCCCAGCCCTACGTCATCCAGGCCGTCGGCGACCCGAGCACGCTCAGCGACACCGTGCTCGGCGACGTCGACGTCGACTACTACCTGCAGCGCGCCGAGCTGCCCGACATCTCCGTCGGCTGGGACCTCGAGACCGAGGACGCGGTCGCGGCGCCGGCCTACGACGGCCTGCTCGACCTGCAGCACGCCGAGGTGCTGCGCAAGCAGGAGGACTCCTAGCGACGCCCCCCGCGGCTGGGCAGCGGGATCGTCGGGTCGGTGGGGAGGTCGGTCGGTGGTGCCTCGGTCGGCTCCGTCGGCTCCGTGGGCAGCGTGGGGGTCGGCTCCACGTAGGTCGAGACGAAGATGATCACGTCGGCGCCGTCGTCGGCGAGCGTGCCCTTGCCGGGGATCTGCTCGACCACGGTGCCGGCCGGCTCGGTCGACGTGGGGTCCTCGCGCACGACCGGGTTGAAGCCGGCCTGGCGGATCTTCTCCTCGGCCACCGCCTGCGAGTCGCCCACCACGTCCGGCACCTTCTCCTGGCCGTCGGAGTAGTAGATCGTGACGGTGCTGCCGACCGGGACCTCCTGGCCGGCCGGCGGGTCGGTCTCGAGCACCTCGTTGCGGTCCTCGTCGGAGTCGCGTTCGACCTGGCGGACGTTGAGCTTGAGCGCCTTGAGCTGGGCGACGGCGTCCTTGCGCAGCTGGCCGACGACCGAGGGGACGCCCACCAGCGGCTTGCCGTTGGAGATCACCAGGTCCACCGCGGTCCCGGGGTCGACGAACTGGTCGGTGTTGGGGTCCTGGCTGATGACGTGGTTCTCGCGCACCGTGTCGTCCGGCGCGTACGACACGTCGCCCTTGGCCAGGCCGGCGTCGGCGATCTCGAGGAGCGCCTCGTCGTAGGTGAGCCCGACCAGTCGCGGCACCTGGGTCTGCTCCGGCGGGCTCTCGAAGAGTCGCGGGATGAAGGCCGCTCCGGCGACGATGAGGACCAGGGCGAGGATGCCGAGGAGCCACAGCAGGCCCGTGCTGCTGCCGCGCTCCTCGTCGCTGTCCGCGGGCAGCGGCGGGCGCGGCGCGACCGCGGTGGGGAGCGTCGTCGTCGGCGCGACCGCCGTGCCGGCGACCATGGTGTGGTCCGGCGGCGGTGGGGCCGTCGCCTGGACCGGCACGCCGGCGAGGTAGCGCTCGATGTCGGCGCGCATCTCGGCGGCCGACTGGTAGCGGTCCTCGAGCCGCTTGGCGAGCGCCTTCATGACGATCGCGTCGACCTCGGGCGGCAGCTCGGTGTCGTGGTCCGACGGCGGGGCCGCCTGCTCCCGCACGTGCTGGTAGGCCACGGCGACCGGGCTGTCGCCGACGAACGGCGGCCGCCCGGTGAGGAGCTCGTAGAGCAGGCAGCCGGTGGAGTAGACGTCGGAGCGGGAGTCGACGGTCTCGCCGCGGGCCTGCTCGGGGGAGAGGTACTGCGCGGTGCCGACCACGGCCGCGGTCTGGGTCATCGTGGAGGAGGCGTCGCTGATCGCCCGCGCGATGCCGAAGTCCATCACCTTCACGTCGCCGCTCGGGGTGAGCATGACGTTGCCGGGCTTGATGTCGCGGTGGATGATCCCCGCGCGGTGGCTGTAGTCCAGGGCGGAGAGCACGCCGCTGGTGATCTCCAGCGCCCGCTCGGGCAGGATCTTGCGCCCCTCGCGCAGGATGTCGCGCAGCGTGCGGCCGGCGACGAACTCCATGACGATGTAGGGCTGCGCCACGCCGGAGCCGTCGCTCGCCGGCTCCTCGCCGGTGTCGTAGACCGCGACGATGGAGGGGTGGTTGAGCGACGCGGAGGACTGCGCCTCCCGGCGGAAGCGCGCCTGGAACGTCGCGTCGCTCGCCAGGTCGGTCCGCAGCCGCTTGACCGCGACCACGCGGCCCAGCCGCGTGTCGATGCCCTTGCGGACCTCAGCCATGCCGCCGCGGCCGAGGAGCTCACCGAGCTCGTACCGGCCGCCGACCACTGTCGGCTGTGAGTTGCTCATCGGGTGGAGTCTCCCTCGGGGTTCTGCTCGCGCTGGTCGGCGGACGACTGCGAGGCGTTCGCCGAGGACGGGGACGTGGCGGGCTCGCTGGTCGCGGTCTCCGACGGCGTCTCGCTCGGGGTCTCGGACGGCGTCGGCGACGGCGTCGGGGACGGGGTCTCGCTCGGGGTCGGCGAGGGGGTCTCGGTGGGAGTCGGCGACGGGGTCTCGGACGGCGTCTCGCGCGTGGGGGTCGGCTCGGGCTCCTCCGACTCGGGCTCGCTCTCGCTCGGCTCCCGCGACGGCGTCCGGTCGGCGGTGGGCTCGGACGTGGGCGCCTGGGACGGCGGCGTGTCGTCGGGCTCGTCGTCTCCACCGGTGACCAGCAGGAACACCGCCGCCGCGGCCGCCACGAGCAGCAGCACCGCCAGGATGATCCCCCACGGCCGGCGGCGGTCGTCGGGAGAGGGCGGCGGCACCGGCGTCGCGACCGTGGGCTCCGGCCCGGCTGCCACCGGGGCCAGCACCTGGGTGCTCTGCGTGGCCGGCGCGGCCAGCAGCTCGGTGGCCGGATCGCGCAGCGCCGCTGCGAACGCCGCCGCGTCGGGGTAGCGCTGCTCGGGGTCCTTGCTGAGCGCCCGGCGTACGACGGCGGCGAGGTCGGCCGGCACGTCGTCGGGCAGGTCGGGCACCGGCTGCTGCAGGTGGGCCAGGGCGGTCGCGATGGGCGACTCCGCCTCGAACGGCCGGTGGCCGGCGAGGCACTCGAACGCGACGACCCCGAGCGAGTAGACGTCGGAGGCCGGCGTCGCGGGGTTGCCGCGCGCCTGCTCCGGCGAGATGTACTGCGGCGTGCCCATCACCTGGCCGGTCTGGGTGATGCCGACGCCGTCGGCGGCGCGGGCGATGCCGAAGTCGGTGATCTTGATCGTCCGGTCCGGGGTCACCAGCAGGTTGGCCGGCTTGATGTCGCGATGGACGATCCCGGCCCGGTGGGCGACCGCGACCGCGTCGGCGGCCTGCGCCAGCAGGTCGCGGGCCACCTCGGGGTCGAGCGGGCGGCCACCGCGCAGCAGGTCGGAGAGCGGCTTGCCGTCGACGAGCTCCATCACCAGGTAGGGCCGCGGGGAGCCGGAGCCGTCGGCGTCGCCCGGCAGCATGGCCTCGCCGAAGTCGTAGACCCCGGCGATCCCCGGGTGGTGCAGGGCCGCGGCATGCTGCGCCTCGGCCTCGAAGCGGGAGCGGAACGTCGGGTCGTCGGCGTACTCGTGCTTGAGCAGCTTGACCGCGACCTCGCGGCCCAGCGTGGTGTCGGTCGCGCGCCACACCTCGCCCATGCCGCCCGTCGCGATGCGGGAGTCGAGGCGGTAGCGGCGCGCGTCGTCGGCGAACCGCTCCGGCGTCTGGGGGGTGCCCGTGGTGCCGTCGCTGTCAGTCATCGATGATCGCCTCCATCACGGCCTTGGCGATCGGCCCGCCGAGCTGGCCGCCCGCGATCTCGCCGCGCGGGATGTCGGCCGACTCGATCATCACCGCGACCGCGACCTCGGGGTCCTCGGCGGGTGCGAAGGACACGAACCAGGCGTACGGCGGCACGTCGTCCTGGCCGCTCTGGGCCGTGCCGGTCTTGCCTGCGACGGAGACCCCGTCGATGGCCGCCGGCGACGCGGTGCCGCTGTCGACGGTGGCGACCAGCAGCTGGGTCAGGTCCGCGGCCGTGGCCGACGACACCGCCTGGGACAGCTCGCTGCTCTCGGTCTTCTCGAGGACGTCGTACTCGGCCGACTGGACCTCGTCGACGACGTAGGGCCGCATGACCACGCCGTTGTTGGCGATCCCGGCCGCCACCATGGCCATCTGCAGCGGGGTGGACCGCACCTCGAACTGCCCGATCCCGGCCTGCCCGGTCTGCGGCGGATTCATCTCGGTCGGGAAGTCGGACTTCGCCTGGGGGTTCAGGTCCTCGAGGTAGACGCTGTTGAAGCCGAACGCCTCCGCCTGCTTGGCCATCGCCTCCGCGCCCACCTCGACGGCGAGCGCCGCGAAGGTGGTGTTGCAGGAGTTCTCCATCGCCTGCTCGAACGGGATGCGACCGCTGCCGCAGTCGCGTCCCTCGTTGTCGATGAGGCCGCTCTCGCCGGAGGTCTGGGGCAGCTGGTAGGTGGCTCCGCCCGGCACCAGGTCGTCGGCGGTGTAGCCGCCGCTCTCGATCGCGGCCGCCGCGGTGACGAGCTTGAACGTCGAGCCCGGCGGGAGCGTCTTCTGGATGCCGCGGTTGAGCAGCGGCTCGGACTCGTCGGCGAGCAGCCGGTCGTAGGTCCGGGTCACCTCCTCCAGGTCGTGGGAGGCGAGCCGGTTGGGGTCGTAGGTCGGCAGCGACACCATCGCGAGGATCTTGCCGGTGCCGGGGTCGAGCGCCACGACCGATCCCTCGACGTTGCCGGGCAGCGCGTTGAGGCCGTCGTAGGCGGCGGTCTGGGCCTCGGGGTCGAGCGTGAGCTGGACGCTGCCGCCCTTGTTGGCCTTGTTGGTCAGCAGGTCGACCAGCTTGGTGACGAACAGGCGCGGGTCCTCGCCGGAGAGCACCTCGTTCTCGGAGCGCTCGATGCCGGTCTGGCTGAAGAAGGAGAAGTACCCGGTGACGGGGGCGTAGCGGAACGGCTCGGGGTAGACGCGCTGGAACTCGAAGCGATCGTCGCTCGGCACGCTCTCGGCGACCGGCTCGCGCCCGACCAGGATCGCGCCGCGCTCGCGTGAGTACGACGCCTCGATCACCCGGCGGTTGCGCGCGTCCTCGTTGAGCTCGTCGGCCTTCCAGAACTGCAGGTAGGTCGCGTTGAGCATCAAGGCGACGAACAGGAAGAGGCAGAAGATCGAGATCGTGCGGATCGGTTTGTTCACGAGCGGTACCCCCTCCCGATGGCCGTGGCGCGCGGTGCTCTGCGGGATGCCTCGCCAGGCGCCGGAGTGAGGCGATGTGGGGTATCCGCGATCGACGGCAACGCAGCGAGGCGCCCGCGGGGCGCCGCGCGGTGGGTCAGCGGGAGGGTGGTGCCGCTCATAGCTTGATCACCTGGGTGGACTGCTCGTCGGGGACGTCGTCCGCACCGGACAGGTCCGGGATGGGGCGCCGGGCCTGGTCGGAGATGCGCAGGAGCAGCGCGATGATCACCCAGTTGGCCACCAGGGACGAGCCGCCGTAGGACAGGAACGGGGTGGTGAGGCCGGTGAGCGGGATCAGCCGGGTGACCCCGCCGACGACGACGAAGACCTGCAGCGCGAAGACGCCGGCCAGGCCGGTCGCCACCAGCTTGCCGAAGCCGTCGCGCGAGATCAGGGCGCTGCGCAACGCGCGCTCGACGATCAGGCCGTACATGAGCAGGACCGCGATGATCCCGGTCAGGCCCAGCTCCTCGCCGATCGCGCCCATGATGAAGTCGGACTCCGCGTAGCTGATGCGGGTCGGGTCGCCCTCGCCGAAGCCGCGCCCGATCAGGCCGCCCCACGCCATGCCGAACATGGTCTCGACGATCTGCCGGCCGCGGTCGTCGGTGCCCTCGCCGTAGTGGGAGAACGGGCTGATCCACAGGTCGACCCGACTCTGGACGTGGGCGAAGATCCGCGACGCGGCGAACGCGCCCACCAGGAACAGGCTGCCGCCGACCAGCAGCCACCCCGGCCGCTCGGTGGCGACGTAGAGCATGATCAGGAACAGCCCGAAGAAGAGCAGGCTGGAGCCGAGGTCCCTCTGGAAGACCAGGATGCCGAGGCTGACCAGCCACATCACGAGGATCGGCCCGAGGTCGCGACCGCGCGGCAGGTCGACGAAGAGCACCCGCCGCCCCGCGAGCGCGAGCGCGTCGCGGTGCAGGACGAGGTAGCCGGCGAAGGCGACGACCAGCAGCACCTTGGCGACCTCGCCGGGCTGGAAGCTGAACGGGCCGACGCCGATCCAGATCTTGGCGCCGTTGATGGTCTTGCCCACGCCCGGGACCAAGGGCAGGAGCAGCAGCAGGATCGCCAGCATCCCGAAGGTGTAGGTGAACCGGGTCAGGACGCGGTGGTCGCGCAGCAGCACCAGGGTCGCCACGAAGAGCAGGACGCCGAGCGTCATCCAGGTCAGCTGCTGGCGCGCGAACGTCGTGCCGTCGGCGAGGTCGAGGCGGTGGATCACCGCCAGGCCGAGGCCGTTGAGCGCCGCCACCACGGGCAGCAGCACCGGGTCGGCGTACGGCGCGACCAGGCGGACCGCGACGTGGGCGCCGATCAGCAGGGCGGCCAGCCAGCCGCCGTAGCCGAGGATGTCGACCGGCACCTTGCCCTCGACGCCGATCCCGACCGCGGCGTAGGCGCCGATGCCGACGCCGAGCGCGAGGACGAGCAGGAAGAGCTCTGCTCCCCGGCGGCGGCGGTGGACGAACCCCATCAGGGCGGACTGCTGCGACGACTGGGACATCGGCTCAGCCCGCCCCGTCGGTGCTGTCGGTGCTGTCGGCCGGCGTCATCTCGGAGGAGAGGTTCTGCACGGTCGCCCGCGCCGCCTCGAGGTCGCCGACCTCGATGCCCTCGCGGACCCGCCGGGCGTCGTACTCGCTCAACCGGTCGAGCTCGACGTCGCTGGTCTGGTAGAGGTCGTAGAGGTCCAGACCGGGCAGGTCGGTGTCGACGCCGCGGTAGATGACCACGCTGCCGTCGTGCTCGCCGACGAAGTACTGGTCCTGGCTCCAGGAGTACGCCGCGGCGACCGCGACCCACACGATGCCGACCACGACGACGAGCGCCAGCAGGCGCTTGAGCCACTGGAAGCGCGAGGGCGGGATCGGGGCGTAGCGAGCCGCCTCCGGGTCGACCGGGCGCGAGCCGCCGGGGATCTCCTCGTCGATCGGGTCCAGCTCGCCGGTGTCGCCGGCGCGGTGGCCGCGGAAGAGGCTGCCGCCTGCCTTGCCCCGCGGGGCTCGGCGGCGCAGCTCGGCCGCCGCGCCCACGAGCAGCGGCTCCAGGGCCTCGTAGGACGGGTCGGCCGTGGCCGCCTCGTCGGTGACCACGTCGGCGACCAGGCAGGTCACGTTGTCGGAGCTGCCGGCCTCGAGGCTGGCGCGGACCAGCTCGACGGCGGCGAAGTCGGGGGTGCCCATGGAGAGGATGTCGGCGAGGCGGCCGTCGTCCAGCACGCCGGACGCGCCGTCGCTGCACAGCAGCAGGCGGTCGCCCTCGACGAGCTCGATCATGAACAGGTCGGGGTCGGCCTCCTGCATCCCGTCGAGCGCCTTGAGGATCAGGTTGCGGTGCGGATGGACCCGCGACTCGGCCTCGGTGATGCGCCCCTCGTCGATGAGCGACTGCACGAACGTGTGGTCCTTGGTGAGCTGGGAGAGCTCCCGGTCACGGAACAGGTAGGCCCGGCTGTCGCCGACGTGGCCCATGCCGACCCGGGCGCCGTCGAAGAGCGCGACCGTCGCGGTGGTGCTGGTGCCGTCGATGGCGGGGTCGGCGTCGACGAGCTGGCCGATGCGCAGGTGCGCCTCGTGTAGGGACGCAGCGACCCGGTCCAGCAGCGTCGAGCCGGTGTCGTCGGCGGGCGGCTGGTCCAGCTCGCGCAGGGTCGAGATCGCGGTGGCGGACGCGATGTCGCCGCGTGCGGCGCCGCCGACGCCGTCGCAGACCGCGAGCAGCCAGGGGCCGGCGTACCCGGAGTCCTGGTTGTCCTTGCGGACCCGACCGACGTCGGAGATCGCGGAGTAGTGCAGGCGCAGGGAGGACGAGGTCACTTGCGCAGCTCCAGGATCGTCTTGCCGATCCGGACCTGGGTGCCGAGCGTGATCGTGGTGGGCTGGGTGATGCGCACGGACCCGATGTAGGTGCCGTTGGTGGAGCCGAGGTCCTCGACGAACCACTGGTCCCCCGACGCGGCGATCCGGGCGTGTCGCGTGGACACGTAGTCGTCCTCGAGGCGGATCGCGGCGTCGGAGCCGCGGCCGATGAGGATCGGCGCGTCGGCCAGGGCGGCCGTGGCACCGCTGTTGGTGCCCGAGGTGACGACCACCTGCGTCGGTGCGCCGCGCCGCTTCTTGGGCGGCTTGGTCTGCTTGGGCTGGCTGCCGCGCCCGGTCGTGCGCGCCCCCTCAGGGACCCGCGCGCCGAACATGTCGGAGCGGATCACCGAGATCGCCGACAGCACGAAGATCCACAGGATCGCCAGGTAGGCGATGCGGACGAGGAACAGCGTCAGCTCAGACATCGACGTCCTCCCGGAGCACGCGCACGGTCATGGTCGTGTGCCCCACCTTCACCCGGGAGCCGTCGCGCAGGGTCGCGTGCGGCACCTTGCGGTCGTCGACCAGCATGCCGTTGGTCGACCCGAGGTCGTGGACCTCGATCTCCAGGCCGTCGCCGATCCCGGAGACGGTGAACTCGACGTGGCGGCGACTCACGCCCGGGTCGTTGATCCGGACGTCGGCCTCCGTGCCGCGCCCGATGACCAGGCCGGGAGGCTGGAGCGGGTGCTGGGTGCCGTTGACGTCGAGCACCGCCCGCGCCCGGCGTACCTGGGTGTAGGAGGCGTTGCCCGTGACCGAGGCCTGGGCCGAGCTGCGGATCCGGAACCGGCCGGTCGTGAGGTCCTCGGCGGCCTCGAAGTCCAGGTGCACCGGCCCGGTGAAGACGTAGCCCTGCGCGTCGGCGTGCTCCTTGAGCTGGCCGATGAGCTCCTTGGCCATCGCGTCCTCGTACGTCGAGAGCCGGTCCAGGTCGCTCTGGGACAGCTCCACGTGGAAGTCGTTGGGCACCAGCCGCCGGTCGCGGGACAGGATCTGGGCGTTGTTGTCGCACTCGCGCTGGAGCGCGGCCGCGATCTCCACCGGCTGCACCGCGGACCGGAAGGCCCGGGCGAACGCGCCGGAGATCATCTGCTCGAGTCGTCGCTCGAACCGTTGCAGGCCCCCCACGTCCCCCTCCTTCCGCCGACACGCCAGACATGGCGAACGTCCCGTCCTCGAGACGGGGTCCGATCGATCGTATCGGTGCGACACCCCTCCCCGGTGCACCCTCCGGCCCGGTTTGGGGTCCAAAGCACCCCTGGGATAGCCTTGCCCGGCCTACTTGCGCGAGTGGCGGAACGGCAGACGCGCTGGCTTCAGGTGCCAGTGTCCGAAAGGGCGTGGGGGTTCAAATCCCCCCTCGCGCACATGAAGAAGCCCCGGATCCTCGGATCCGGGGCTTCGTCGTCTCCGGGGCCGCCTCGGGTAGGCCGTCACCTCGACTGAGACGCGAGTGGTCTGCGCTGGTCAGGCGCGGTCGGTGCCCTTGGCGCGGTTCAGGTAGGTCAGGAGCACCCCGCCCGAGTAGACGGCGACCGCGCCGGCGATCAGCGGGGCGGTCGCGGAGACCCCGTCGACGAAGAGCCCGCCTGCGGCGGCCCCGATGGCGATGGCGAGGTTGCAGACCGTGACCACGACCCCGCTGACCTGCTCGATGCGGGTCGGCTGGGTCCGGGCTCCCCAGCTGAGCACGGTGGTCGGCATGCCGCCGAAGCCGAAGCCCCACAGGGCGGCCGCGACGAAGAGGACTGCCGCTGCTCCGCCCGACAGGCTGGTGGCGAGCATGCCGGTCGCCAGCACGACGGGGAACAGGAAGAGGCCGGTGCGCGGGGAGCGGTCGGCGAGCGGTCCGGCCAGCAGGGAGCCCAGGAAGTTGGCGACCCCGAAGGCGAGCAGGAGAGCCGCGAACGACCCGCCATCCAGGTCCGCGACGGCGTCCGTGGCGGGACGGATGTAGGTGAAGCCGCTGAAGTGTCCGCCGAAGACCAGCAGGATCCCGAGCAGGCCGGCCAGGACGATGGCCGAGCGGAGCACGTCGATGAGGGCTCGGACGCTGCTGGTCGTGCCGGGCGCGACGTGGGGAAGGGTCGCGGCCTGGGCGACCAGTGCGAGCGCGGCGGCGGCGGCGCCGATGACGAAGACCGCTCGCCAGCCCCAGACGTCCCCGAGGTAGGCGCCGAGGGGTACGGCGGCGACGGTCGCGAGGGCGACGCCGGAGCTGATGACGGTGAGTGCCCGCCCGAGGTGATTCTCGTGGACGAGTCGGGCGGCCACGGCGGTCGCCATGGCCCAGAAGCCACCGATCGCGACGCCGAGGAGGAGCCGAGCGAGGAGCAGCACGGTGAGGTTGGGTGCCACGGCGACGACCACGTTGGACACGACGGCGAGCAATGTCAGTCCGATCATGACGCGCCGACGGTCGGCGCGGGGGAGGAGCACCGAGATGAGCAGCGCCGAGGCGGCACCAGCGAACGCGGTGACGCTCACGGCCTGACCGGCCGCGCCGGCCGAGACGTCGAGGTCTTCCGCCATCCGCGGCAGCAGGCTCGCCGGCAGGAACTCGGCCATGATCAGCGCGAAGATGCCGAGGCCGAGGGCGAGGACCCCCGGCCAGTTCTCCGCCTTGGTCGTCGGTCCGGTGGGGGCTGTCTGGGTGGTCATGGTGCTTCCTTCGCAGGGTGGGGTGGGTGCGCGGCAGTACTGCCGCTGGGAGGGGTGAGCGGGTGGCTCAGAGAGCGATGCGCAGCCCGGTCCGGGCGGACTGGGAGATGGCGTCCAGGAGTCGGTGGCGGACCACCGCGGCCGAGAAGTCAGGAACCACCGACGTGCCTGCGCCGAGCCGCTGCCGGATGCCGGCGTAGGCGTGCGCGAGGGAGTGGATCGCGGTCCCCTTCAGCTCGGGGAAGGCGTCGTACCCCTCGGGCAGGGCCATGGACTCGAGGGGTCGCCCTCGCCGTCCGCCGCGGATGGTCAACGGGGCGATGTGCGGGTGGTTGCCCGCCGAGGCCTCGAGGGTGCCCTCCGTGCCGTCGATCACGAGGGAGAAGCCGGGCCGAGAGGCCGTGCCTCCCCGTTGGTGGGCAGAGAGGACCGCACCGCCTGCGAGGGTGCCCGAGATCGCGATCTGGTCGTCGCCGGTCATGGGTGCCAGCCGCCCCGTCGGGGCGACGGGGACCTGCCGGTGGTGCGTCGCCGCGGTCGCCACGACGTCGCTCAGCTCGCCGAGCACGCTCAGCACGGGGTCGATCGCGTGGCCCAGCCCGATGCTGATCATCGTGGCGCCCTGCTCGCGGTCGAGCAGGTACTCGGTGTCCTCGGAGACCGGTGAGCCCCACTCCGAGACCCGCGAGAGCACGGTCGCCGACAGCACCCGTCCGACGTACCCGTCGCCGACGAGGTCGGCCAGCAGGCGGAACTGCGGCGACGAGCGTCCGTGGAGGCCCACGAACGTGTCGAGCCCCGCGGCCCGTCCGGACATCTCCACCGCCTCGGGATGGCTGACCGCGAACGGCCACTCGCAGAAGATCGGCTTGCCTGTGTCGGCGGCGGGCAGCACCAGCTCGCGATGGCGCGGCGTCTTGACGGTGAGGACCACGAGGTCGATGTCGTCCGCGGCGGCGAGATCCACGACCGTGGGGTACGCCGGGGCGCCGTACCGGTCACCGGCGGCCCGCGAGGACGCGGGAGAGCCGGCCACCAGGCCGCGCAGCTCGAACCCGCCTGCCGCGCTCATCGCCGGCAGGTGTGCGGTGGCGCCCCAGCCGCCGCTCGCGCTCAGCCCGACGACACCGACGCCGACCGGCTCGCGTGCCGCTCGACCGGCAAGGCTGGGTCGGGTCCCGGTCCGGACGGCACCCAGGGGGCTCCTCGGCGTCATGGCGTGCTCCTCGCGTTCGGGGACGACGCTCGTCGTCGGGAGGAGAACCGGCGCCTCACGGCTTTCTATTCCGATCGGTACAAAATAAGTGCGAGGTCTTCTGTTGGCCGTCGGCGCACGGGTGATCTCTAGCCCAGGCTGGGCGTGCTCAGCGCCTCTTCGACCACGCCACGAAGCTCCTCGGGTGCGACGCCGCCGGCCGCTTGGACGGCGAGACCGTTCGAGACGGTCAGGATGTAGCGGGCCAGGCGCGCCGGGTCGGAGCCGTCGGCCAGGTCGCCTTCCTCGCGAGCCCGGCGGAAGCGGGCCTCGAGTCCGGCGCGCGCGCCGTCGCGCCACTCGGCGAGAAGGTCGTGGACGACCAGCCCTTCGTCGCTGGCCGCCAAGGCTGCCTGGACTCCCAGGCAGCCGTGCGGCGAGCCGGGCCGGGTGGTGGCCGCGATGGTGCCGAGGAGGAAGGCCTCGGCGACCCGCTTCGCCGTCGGCTCCAGCGCGGCCCGCAGCGCGTAGGAGCCGGGGCCCGCGGTGTAGCGGTCAAGCGCCTTGCGGAACAGCTCCTCCTTGCTGCCGAAGGCGGCATAGAGGCTGGGCTTGCCGATCTTCATCGCGCTCGTCAGGTCCGTGAGGCTGGTGGCTTCGTAGCCCTGCCGCCAGAAGACCTCGACGGCGCGGTCGAGGGCCTCGTCGAGGTCGAACTCTCGAGGTCTGCCGATGGGGGCGGTGGAGGAGCCGGCCATGACCCGATCCTAGGTTTCTATTCCAACCGGTCCACAACGAGGTGAGGCGTCCGTCCGGCGGCTCACGGGTGATGCTCGGTGAGGACCAGCGCGAGGTCGTCGTCGACCTGGGTGCCGGCGTGCTGGAGCAGCTGGTCGACGAGGTGGTCGAGGGCCTGCTCGAGCGAGCCGCGCGAGAGGAGATTGGCGTGCTCGTCGAGGGAGAAGAAGCGTCCGCGGTCGTCGCGCGCCTCGACCAGGCCGTCGGTGTAGAGGAGCATCCGTGCGCCCTCCGGCCAGTCGTGGGTGGTGAGGACCGGGTCGGCGCCCAGCCCGAGCGGCAGGGTGTGCTCGCTGGGCTCCAGACTCGACGCGGCGCGTCCGGCCACCAGCATGGGCGAGGGGTGTCCGCAGTTGGCGAGCGTGACCCGGTCGGTGGTGAACTCCGCGACGATCGCGGTTACGAAGTCCTCGTCGGAGACCATCCCTCCGACGGTGGCGTCCAGCGCGCGGGCCACCGCGCCGATGTCGGTCTCGGTCACCGCGGCGTGCCGGAACGCGCTCAGCACCGAGGCGGCGACCTGCACCGCCTCGAGGCCCTTGCCCTTCACGTCGCCGACGATCATCCGCACGCCGTACGGCGTGAAGCTCGCCTCGTAGAGGTCCCCGCCGATCTGCGCGGCGGCGGTGGCCGAGACGTAGCGAGCCGCGAGGCCGACCTCGCCCAGGCGCGCGGGCAGCGAGCTCAGGAGCGCCTGCTGGGCGGTGGCTGCGATGACCGTCATCCGGCGCAGCCGCTCCTCGCGCCGGTCGCGCACGACGGCCGAGACGACGGCCAGGATCGCGAGCGCCACCCCGAGCCAGGCGCGCAGCAGCCACTCGGTGCCCTCGGTGCCCTCGTCGAGGTAGCCGACCACGAACGCCATCACCACGCTCGCGGCCGCGACCGCGGCGGTGCGCCGGGCGGTGGTGAGCATCGAGGCGATGATCGCGCTGGCCGAGTACGTCGCGGTGAGCAGCAGGTCGCGGCGCAGGTCCACGAGGACGAGCAGGGCGAGCACCCCGAAGCCGGCCTGGAGCCCTCGATCGCGCAGGAGCAGCCCCAGGCGTCCGAGAGCGCTGGGCGGCATGCGGGCAGCATTGCAGGTCGCCGGCGTCGCCGAGGTGGGGATGCACCGGGCGGTGCCCGCAGTGTTCGGCCCGCCACACGATCCGACCCTGGTGGGCGCCGCCACCCGGGACCACCCGCCCGGCGGCGATACTGGCCGGCATGGAGGAGCCGCACGCACCCATGCCCGGGGCCGAGGGCCTGGCCGAGCCGATGCGCTCGCGCTGGAGCCCCAGCATCTTCGACGCGCACCACCGCCTGGGCGCCGGCGACATCGAGACGCTGCTCCACGCCGCGCAGTGGGCGCCCAGCTGGGGCAACCGCCAGCCGTGGGCGCTCCTGGTCGCGGAGCGGGGCTCGGCCGGCCACGCCGTTCTGGTGCGCCACCTCAGCCGCGGCAACTCCGGCTGGGTGCCTCGCGCGAGCGCCGTGTTCGTGACGGCCAGCCAGGTCGCCCCCGACCCCGACGGGCACGGCGGCGACAGCCCGGACCACGCCTGCCACGACCTCGGCCAGGCCGCCGCCCACCTCACGCTCCAGGCACAGGCGATGGGGCTGCACGCGCACCAGTTCGCGGGCTTCGACCGGGCGGCGGTGCACGACGAGCTGGGGGTCCCCGCCTGGTACCGCGTCCTGACCGGGATCGCGGTCGGCGTGCGCGGCGAGCCCGCGGAGGTCCCCGAGCGCGACCGCGACCGGGAGCAGAAGGTGCGCCGCCGCCGCGAGCTCGACACGTTCGCGTGGGGCTCGCATTGGGGCCGGCCGTGGAGCGGCTCGTGAGCCGGCGCACCAAGAGCCTCCTGCTGCTGGCGGTGGTGGCACTGCTGGTCAACCTGCCGATCGCCCACAGCACCTGGACGGGGTGGCGCGTGGACCGCGACGGCGAGGACGTGCGCGCGACGGTCACCGGCACCCAGCTCGTCGCCGACGACGGCGGCTACCTCGTGGAGTTCCAGATGCCGGAGGACATCGACCCCGACGAGTCCGTGTGGGTCGCCCAGGTCGACCGGGCGACGTACGACGAGGCGATCGCGAGCGCGCAGATCGGCGTCCGCGTGCTGCGCGACGACCCGTCGGCGTACACCGTGGAGGGGCAGGTGACCTCGCGGGTCGGGCTGGTGGTCATGGGCCTGGTGGACCTGCTGCTGATCCTGGCCGCCGTCCTGCTGTGGCGCGGACGCGGCCGCGCGGGGCACGCGCTGGTGCTGAGGGCGACCGCCGACGTGGAGCGCACCCGGCCCGGCCCCGGGATCGAGAAGCAGCACGACGGGCAGTACGTCGTGAGCGGCGACGTCGTCTCGCTGGAGGCCGACCGGATCGTGCTCGACGTGGAGGGGCGCGAGGTGACCGTGCTGCTCGAGGGGCATCGCAACCCGGTCGGCTACCAGCAGCCCGCGCGTGCCACCGGTCACCTCGTGGGTTGAGTGACCCGTGGTTGGGGAATCGGGGAGCATGGGCACTCTCCAGGACTTCTCCGCCACGGGGATCGACGGTCAGGACGTCGACCTCGCGGCGTACGCAGGGCAGGTCGTGCTGGTCGTCAACACCGCCTCGCAGTGCGGCTTCACCCCGCAGTACCAGGGGCTGCAGGAGCTGCACATCCGCTACGGCGCTCAGGGCTTCGCGGTCCTCGGCTTCCCGTGCGACCAGTTCCGCCACCAGGAGCCGGGCGACGACGCGGAGATCGCCGGGTTCTGCGAGCGCAACTTCGGGGTCACCTTCCCGCTCTTCAGCAAGGTGGAGGTCAACGGCGACGACGCCCACCCCGTCTTCCAGTGGCTGCGCGCGGAGAAGGGCGGGTTGCTCGGCAGCAGGATCAAGTGGAACTTCACCAAGTTCCTGGTCGGTCGCGACGGCCGGGTCATCGGCCGCTACTCGCCGACCACCGCGCCGGAGAAGATCAGCGGCGACATCGAGAAGGCGCTGGCCGCCTGATGGCCGTCTTCTCCGCGACGACCACGGCCGAGGCCGTCGTGCCCCACCAGCGCTCGTCGATCTGGGACGCGCTCATCGACCCGGCGCTGGTCGGGCGGATGACGCCGTTCGTCAAGCGGATCGAGGACCGCGGCGAACACTGGGTGTGGTCGATGGCCGGTCTCGAGGTGCTCGGCGCCGGCTTCTCGCCGACGTTCACCGAGCGGATGACGCTCAAGGAGCAGGAGCGCATCGAGTTCCACCACGACCCGGCTGCCGGCGCCAAGGAGCGCGCCGGCGTGACGGGCTGGTACGACTTGCGCGAGGTCGACGGCGGCACCCGCCTCGAGACCAGCATGGAGATCTGCGTCAGCCTGCCGCTGCCCCGCGCCGCCGGCCCCGCCGTCCGTACCGCCATGAAGGGCGTCATGGCCACCATGGGCGATCGGTTCGCGAAGAACCTGCTCGAGCATCTGGCGAAGGGCTGAGGCTGCAGCAGGGTTATCAGCAGATGCTGATATCCCTGCCGTTCTGGGGCAGAAAAGCGGCCCAGAAGGTCAGGGAAATCGCCAGAAGCGCGGGGTACGCCGAGCGCGCACGGTGGTCTCGCCGGCGAGCTCGCCTCGGGGCTGAGCTGCAGCAGGGTTATCAGCAGATGCTGATAACCCTGCCGTTCCGGCCCAGAAAACCGGCCCAGAACGTCAGGGAAATCGCCAGAAGCACCCGGTACGCCGAGCGGGCGGGCCCCAGCATCCGCTGAGGTCCGCCCGCTCGAGGGTCGCTCCGCCTCAGACGCGCGTGGTGCTCTCGCTGTCGAGTCCGCCGCGTCCGCCGAGTCCGCCGCGTCCGCCGAGCTCGCCGACCTCGTCCTCGGTGCTGCCGCCGTTGAGGTGCGGGCGGACCAACTGCTCGCCCTCGACGTCGACGTTGGGCAGCAGGCGGTCGAGCCAGGCCGGCAGCCACCAGGCCTTCTCGTGCAGGAGGTACATCAGCGCCGGGATCAGGGTCATCCGCACGATGAACGCGTCGAACAGGACCGCGACCGCGAGCGCGAAGCCCATCGACTTGATGATCGGCTCGTCGATCAGGATGAACGCCGCGAACACCGAGATCATGATGACGCCGGCCGCCGCGACCACACGGGCGCTGTTGCGGAAGCCGTCGACGACCGCGTCGTGGGTCGACATGCCGTGCACGTGCGCCTCGCGCATCCGGGTGACCAGGAAGACCTGGTAGTCCATCGCGAGGCCGAACACCAGACCGATCAGGAAGATCGGCATGAAGCTGACGATCGGCTGCCCCTCCACGATCCCGAACATGCCGTCCTGGAACACCGCCACGGTGACCCCGAGCGTCGCCAGCACCGAGAGCAGGAAGCCCAGCGTGGCGGTCAGCGGCACGAGCAGCGAGCGGAAGACCAGGGTCAGCAGCAGGAACGCGAGCCCGACGACGACCGCGAGGTAGACCGGCAGCGCGTCGCTGAGCCGCTCGGAGACGTCGGTGGTGATGGCGGTCAGGCCGGTCACCCCGGTCGTCGTACCGGTCTGCTCCTCGATGTCGCCCTGCCCGTCGCGCAGGGCGGTGAGCAGGTCCTCGGTGGCGGTGTCCTCGGGACCCGACTCGGGGGTGATCAGAACCGAGGCGCCGGTGCCCTGCTTGTTCATCCCGACCACCTGGGCGTTCTGGACGTCGTCCAGGCCGGCGGCCCATCCGGCGACCTCGCCGAACGCCGCCGGACGGTCCGCCTCAGGTACGTCGCGGGCGTCGACCACCATGATCATTGGGGCGTCGCGACCCGGGCCGAACGCGTCGGCGACCAGGTCGGAGGCCTGGCGCTGCGTGGAGTCGGTGGACGCCGTGCTGTCGCTCGGGAAGGCGAGGTGCAGGTTGCTCAGGGGTACGGCGAGCACGCCGAGGCCGACGACGACCAGGACCACGACCGCGATCGGGGCGCGCGCGATGAGGCGCGCCCAGCGGACGCCGTTGTTGAGGATCAGGCCGTCCTCGTCGCGCTTCGGGCGGTAGTGGCGGACCCGGCCGCCGAACGCCTTCGCCTTGGTCATGCCCAGCAGAGCCGGCAGCAGCGTGAGCGCGACGAGCACCGAGATGAGGACGGTGGCCGCTGCGGCGAGACCCATGCTCGCCAGGAAGGGGATGCGGACGACGAGCAGCGCGGCCAGCGCGATGATCACGGTCAGCCCGGCGAAGACCACCGCGGACCCGGCCGTGCCCACCGCGATGCCGACCGCCTCCTCGCGGTCGTCGGTGTGGTGCAGCTCGCTGCGGTAGCGCGCCAGGATGAACAGCGCGTAGTCGATCCCCACCGCGAGCCCGATCATGGTGGCGAGCATGGGCGTGGTCGAGCCGATGTCGGTGAACGCCGTCATGGCCGTGACGCCCATGATCCCGAGCCCGACGCCGATCAGGGCGGTGAGGATCGGCAGGCCCGCCGCAACGAGCGAGCCGAACGTGAGGATCAGCACGAGCAGTGCGACCGCGATGCCGATCAGCTCAGACGTGCCGCCGATCTCGGGGAAGCCGGTGGTGCCGGAGCCGTTGGCCTCGACGGTCAGGCCATCGTCGTCGGCCTCGTCCATGACGTCCATGAGCGCGTCGATCGTGGCGGGCTTCACGTCGGTCACCGCGTCGACGTCGAAGTCCCAGGTGATGATGCCGACCCGGCCGTCCTCGCTCAGCGGCGAGAGGGCGGCGGCGTTGGCGCGGGCGTCCGCCACCGGGGAGCCGGCCTCCTTCGCGGCCTTCACCAGCGCGTCCTCCTGCGCCTGCGCGGCCTCGACCGGCCCGGCCAGCGGGGCGTCGGGCATCTGCGGCAGCTTGCCGAGGTCCGCGACGAGGGCCTGGACCTGCTCGGCGTACTCCGGGTCGGACAGCGTGCTGCCCTCGGGCGCCGCCACGACGACCTTCACGGTCGCCTGGTCGAAGGCGTCGACTGCGTCGGGGAACAGCTCGGCCTGGAGGTCCGCGGCCTTCTCAGAAGGGATGCCGGGGATCGAGAACGCGTCGGTCATCGGCTTCGACATCGTCGTGGCGAACGCGCCGACGGCAAGCACGGCGATGATCCAGCCGGTGAGGAAGAGCGGCCAGCGGCGGAAGGCCGTCTTGCCGAGGCGGTACAGCACGGTGGCCATGGGGGGACTCCTGGTTCGAGGCGGGGAAGGGGGAAGGAGGAAGTGGTCTGGGTACGGCGGTCAGGCGAAGAGCTCGCGCGCCGCGCGCAGGTTCGCGGTGAAGTCGTCGGGCAGCGAGCGGGCGGGGTCGATCTCGGTGAAGGGAAGGCAGCAGTCGAAGATCGTCACGAGCAGCCGGATGACCAGCCGCGCGCGCTCGGCCCCGAAGCCGACGCCCTCGCGGGCCAGGATCATGTCGACGAAGTCCGAGGTGATCTCCTCGAAACGCTCGTGGACGGCGAGGATCAGCCGCGGGTTGGCGAGGACGACCTGGCGGCCGGCCTCCATCCGCTCCCGATCGATCTCGGTGTCGTCGAGAATCACCCGGACCAGCTCGCCCAGGTCCTCGACGAGCTGGCCGTGCGGCCCCCCGCTGAGGAAGGTCGCCACGACCGCCGGCGGGATCTCCGGCGGCTTGCCCAGCACGGCGTCGATCTTGCTGGGGAAGTAGTTGAACAGGGTCCGGCGCGACAGCTCGGCGGCCTCCGCGAGCTCGTCCATCGTGAAGCCGTCCAGGCCGCGCTCGTTGGTGAGCCGCTGCGCGCACGCCGTGATGCGGCGCTCGGTCTCGAGGCGCCGCCTCTCCCGCAGCGTTGCACTTTCTTCCACGGAGTGCATTCTTGCACTCCGGTCCCAATAGTGCACAAATGTGGTGCCCGTCACGTCCGGCGCGGGGGCGCGCCTTGTGACTTGCCCGTAACCGGCGCGGGGGAGCAGGGTGACGAGGTGTCCCGGAACTCCGCCACCACCTCGTCGTACTCGATCACGATGCGCCTGCACACCGCGCCCGACCACGGGGTGGTGGGCCAGGTGGCCACGGCCATCTCCCAGGCCGGGGGGATCGTCACGGCCATCGACGTGGCGGAGTCGAGCGGGACCCGGCTGGTCCTCGACGTCACCTGCTCGGCCGGCGACGCCGACCACGCCACGGAGCTCGAGGCGGCCGTCGACGCCGTGCCCGGCGTCGAGGTCCACAAGGTCAGCGACCGGACCTTTCTGCTGCACATCGGCGGCAAGATCGAGGTCTCCTCGAAGGTGCCGCTGCGCAACCGCGACGACCTGTCGATGGCCTACACCCCGGGCGTGGGACGGGTCAGCATGGCGATCGCCGACCACCCCGAGGACGTCTGGCGGCTGACCTCCAAGGGCAACACCGTCGCGGTCGTCACCGACGGCTCCGCGGTGCTCGGCCTGGGCAACATCGGCCCCGGCGCGGCGCTGCCGGTGATGGAGGGCAAGGCCGCGCTGTTCAAGCGGTTCGCCGGGATCGACGCCTGGCCGATCTGCCTGGACACCCAGGACACCGACGAGATCGTCCGCGCGGTCGAGCTGATCGCGCCCGGCTTCGGCGGCATCAACCTCGAGGACATCGCCGCGCCCCGCTGCTTCGAGATCGAGCGCCGCCTGCGCGCGAGCCTGGGCATCCCGGTCTTCCACGACGACCAGCACGGCACCGCGATCGTCGTGCTCGCCGCGCTCACCAACGCGCTGCGGGTAGTGCGCAAGGAGCTGGCGAGCGCCCGCGTGGTGGTCTCCGGCGGCGGCGCGGCCGGCAGCGCGATCGTCACCCTGCTCCTGGCCGCGGGGGTCACCGACGTGGTGGTCTGGGACCGGGAGGGCTGTCTCGTGGCCGGGATGGAGGGGCTCTCACCAGCCAAGCAGCGGCTCGCCGAGAGCACCAACCCCCGCCGGGTGACCGGCGACCTGCGCGCCGGCCTGGCCGGCGCGGACGTCTTCATCGGCGTGAGCGCGCCGGGCGTCCTGCGGGCCGAGTGGATCAAGGACATGGCACCCGACGCCGTCGTGTTCGCCCTCGCCAACCCCGACCCGGAGGTCGATCCGGCCGAGGCCGATCGGTACGCCGCGGTCGTGGCCAGCGGCCGCTCCGACTACCCCAACCAGATCAACAACGTGCTCGCGTTCCCCGGGGTCTTCCGGGGGCTGCTCGATGCCCGGGCCTCGGAGATCACCGTCGACATGCTGCTGCGCGCGGCCGACGCGATCGCTCACGTGGTGCGCGACGAGGAGCTCAACTCCAACTTCATCATCCCGAGCGTCTTCGACCCCGAGGTCCCCAGCGCCGTGGCCGCGGCGATCCGCGGCGACCACCGCTAGGGCTCAGCGCGACGACATCGTCTCGGGGTCGCGGTAGCGCACGGTGGACCGCAGCGCCGCCTCGCGCAGCGCGCGCTCCTCGGCGCGCACCTGCACCGCGTACGGGTGGGCGGCGTACACGACCGTGACCTCGAACCCGCCCGACGGCAGCTCGCGCCGCCACTCGTGGCGCAGCGGGGTGCCGTCCTTCGCCTTCACCGTCCGCCGCTGCCCATCGGCGTACTCGAGCTCGAGGGCCGCGCGCCCGACCTTGCCCGAGGCCAGCTCGCTGTAGGTGATGACGATCGGGGAGCCGGTGATCTCGAACTCGCACTCCCACATCGTCCGGCGGCCCAGCTCGCGGTGCTGGGCGCGGACGTCGCGGCAGTCGTCGCTCCCGGGACGGAACGAGGGGAACACCCAGCGCAGCCCGCGCGGCCCCGTCGGCATGCCGCAGTCGCCCGCGTCGTCGACCTGCGCGCCGTCCCAGCAGAGGGTGGACGCCTCGGCAGCGTCGGTGTCGGGCAGCTCGGCCCAGAGCAGCTGGGCGCCCAGGGCGGCGGTCACGACGAGGGCGACCGCCAGCGGCAGGACCACGAGCGAGGTGCGCCCGCGCGCGAGTCGGCGCAGAGTCCGGTCGCCTGGCTCCTCGGTCATCGCCCACCTCGTCTCGCTCGCTCGCGTCATTGTGAACCCGTTGCGGGGCGGTGGACAGGTTTCCGGGGGTTTCTCGCGGTGGGGTGTTGCCTGCGGGCGTTCCGTGTGAGCCTGGGCTCCCCGCTCCGCCCCTTGGGAGGCTCTTGTGCGCACTGTGTGGCTGGTCCTGCTGATGGCACTCACTCCCCTCGCCTGGGGCCCGGTCGCCGACGCCGCGCCCGGGGGAGGCAGTGAGCGGCCCGGCAGTGAGCGACCAGGCGCCCGCTGGTGTGCGGGAGAGCGCGCCACGATCGTCGGCAAGAACAGGGGCGACGGTGTCCTGGAGGGCACCGCGGGTCGCGACGTCATCGTGACCGACGGGGCGCGGATCACGCGGGGTCGGGGCGGCAACGACCTCATCTGCGTGGCGGGCGGCCGGTGGTCGGAGCGCCTCGTCTCCGGCGGTGTCGGCAAGGACCGCATCCTGGTGAACCAGAGGCGCGCACACCTCCACATCTGGCCAGGTCCCGGCAACGACGTCGTCAGAGGCGGGGCCGGCCCCGAGCGGATCCTCCAGTGGGGCGCGCAGCTCGGGCGCGACGTCCTGCGGCTGGGTGCGGGCAACGACGTCGTCGACTACCGCACGAGTGCGCGCTCGAGGGACGCGATCTACCTGGGTCCCGGTGCGGACCAGGCGTTCTGCATGCTGACCTGCCCTTTCCCGGCGGGCGGCGCGCGCTTCGCGGGCGGCCCCGGTCGCGACTCCCTCGACCTGGAGGACGGTCCCGGCGCCCTGTCCCGGGTCCGGTTCGATATGGCGGCCGCGGCGGTGACGTCGAACCTCGGGACGATCCACGTCCCCGGCATCGAGGACACCAGCTTCTCGTCGCGTAGCGACGACGTGGTGGGCAGCTATCGAGGCACCGAGGGCGACGACCGGTTCGCCTACCTGTCGGGAGACTTCTCCTCCGTCGTGCTGGGCGGAGGAGACGACGAGGTGTTCCCGCCTCATGGCAACAAGCTGGGCGACACCCTGGAAGGCGGCCCGGGCTCCGACCTGCTCCGGCTCCCGGAGTACGGGGCGATCACTGCCGACCTCACGTCCGGGACGGCGAGCCGGGACGCGGGCCCCGACCGCTCTGAGTGGTTCTTCGGCGGGTTCGAGAACATCGAGGCCCTGGGGTCCACGAGCGCGACCATCACCGGGACCACCGGCCCGAACGTGATCTACGTCGGCGGGTGCTCGGTCGAGGTGAATGCGGGTGGCGGCGACGACACCGTCTCCTTCAAGGAGTATCGCGAAACCGGCGACTCCATGGCCGGTGTGTCGTGCGACAACCGGCCCTCCGGGTGGGAGCTGAACGGTGAGGACGGTGACGACCTCCTCGTCAGCTGGTACCTCGACGATGTCCTCGTGGGCGGTCCGGGCACGGACACCGCCGACGGCCGCGGCGGCGAGGACAGCTGCGAGGCCGAGAACGAGGTCGCCTGCGAGTCCTGAGGGCGATGAGTCCGGGGCGCGCGCCCGGTCAGAGCCGCTCCGGGATAAACCTGAGGCGGCCCGAGGGTGGCCGCGGCTAGTCTCCCGGGTCGACCCCGAAGGAGCTCCCCGCATGATCGAAGCACGAGGTCTCGTGCAGACCTTCTCCACCGGCCAGGGCAGGAAGAAGAAGCCGGTCCACGCCGTGGCGGGGGTGGACCTGGACGTCGCCGAGGGCGAGGTCGTCGGCTTCCTCGGCCCCAACGGGGCCGGCAAGACCACGACCCTACGCATGCTGGTGACCCTGCTGAGGCCGACGGCCGGCACGGCGCGCGTCGCCGGGTACGACGTCGTACGCGAGGCCAACCAGGTGCGCCGCAGCATCGGCTACGTCTCGCAGACCGGGGGCGTGTTCAGCAGCGCCCGCGCCGGCGAGGAGGTGATGGACCACGGCATGCTCTACGGCCTGAGCCGCCAGCAGGTGGAGGCCCGCGGCAGGGAGCTGTTCGAGCAGCTGCAGCTCGACGGGCTGTGGGAACGCATGCCCAAGAACATGTCCGGCGGCCAGAAGCGCCGCCTCGACATCGTGGCCGGGCTGATCCACGACCCGACCCTGGTCTTCCTCGACGAGCCGACCACCGGCCTGGACCCCCAGGCGCGCGCCAACCTCTGGGAGCACATCGCCCGGCTGCGCACCGACCGCGGGGCGACCGTGTTCCTGACGACGCACTACCTCGACGAGGCCGACGCCCTGAGCGACCGGATCGTCATCATCGACCAGGGGCGCATCGTGGCCAGCGACACCGCCGACAACCTCAAGGCGCAGGTCTCCGGCGACCTGGTCGATCTCGAGGTCGCCGACGAGCACCACGTCGTCGTGGCCCGGGACAAGCTGGCCTCGATCGGCACCCAGGTCGAGGTCGACGGCCGGCATGTGCGCGGCCGCGTACCGCGCGCCGGCCGTGCGATCCCCGCGCTCCTGCGGGACCTGGACAACGCGGCCGTCTCCCTCGACTCGATCGAGGTGGCGCGCCCGACGCTCGACGACGTCTTCCTCACCCTCACCGGCCGGTCCCTGCGCGACGCGGAGGCGGCGTCCGACGGCACCGCCGACCCCCAGCTCGAAGGAGCCTCCGCATGAACGCCGGCAACACCTTCGCCCGCGACTCCCTCATCGTCTTCCGCCGCCAGATCCGGATGAACCTGCGCAACCCCGCGTGGGTCCTGATCGGCGTCATGCAGCCGGTGCTCTACCTGCTCCTCTTCGGCCCGCTGCTCGAGCCCGTCGTGCGCACGTTCCCCGGCTTCGACGGCAACGAGTTCACGTTCCTGGTGCCGGGCCTGCTCGTGCAGCTCGGCCTGTTCGGCGCGTTCTTCGCCGGCTTCGGGCTGATCGCGGAGTGGCGCGAGGGCGTGGTCGAGGCCGAGCGGGTCACCCCCGCCAACCGAACGGCGCTGCTGTGCGGGCGGCTGCTGCGCGACCTGGCGCAGCTGCTCGTCCAGGCGGTGATCCTGGTCGCGCTCGGCTACTGGATGGGCATGCGCGGCTCGGCCGGCGGGATCCTGCTGGGCATCCTGCTGACGCTGCTCATCGGCGGCGCCTGCGCGGCCGCGTCCAACGCCCTGGCGCTCACGACCAAGTCCGAGGACGTCATGGCGCCGCTGATCAACATGGTGATGATGCCGGTGCTGCTGCTCAGCGGGATCCTGCTGCCGATGACGCTGGGCCCCGCCTGGCTGCAGAACACCAGCGACTTCATGCCGTTCCGGTGGATCGTCGACGGGGTGCGCGACGCCTTCACCGGCGACCTCGGCACCAGCGGCGTCCTGTGGGGCACCACCTGGGCCGCCGGACTGTTCGTGGTGGGCCTGTGGTGGGGCACCTCGGTGTTCCGCCGCGACGACGCGTAGGGCGGCCTACGGCGGGCCGGTCAGGGTGAGCGACCCCGTCCGGTTCCGGCGTGTCGCACCCGGTGGAGCGGCCCGGGAACCGCTCGACGGCCCCGCCCGTCCCAGGACCCATGACTCTCGGTCCGCTGTCTCGCCTCCGCCCCCGCTCGCGCACCCTCACCGTCGCCGCGCTCGCCGGCTCGCTCGCCCTCACCCTCGCCGGCTGCTCGGGCGGCCCCGGCCCGGGTGAGCCGGAGCCCGGGCCGGAGCCCGGGACGGTGACCCGCGGGATCGACGCGGCGGCGTACGTGGAGGAGTACGAGGAGACGCAGGGCGACGGCTCGGTGAACTACTCCCAGAGCCTGCCCGGTGACTCCGAGACAGGCGGGCCGCCGGTGCCGGAGCCGCAGGTGCCGGGGCTGCTCGACGACAACACCTTCGTCGACGCCGGGACGGCCGGGTTCGTGGACCCGGGCGAGGATGCGGAGTCGACGTTCGCGCTGGACGTCGACACCGGCTCGTACGGCGTCGCCCGCACGCTGCTCGCCGAGGGGGTGCTCCCGCCGCCGGAGTCGATCCGGGTCGAGGAGTGGGTCAACGCCCTGCCGAGCGACGCGGCCGCGCCGGCCGCAGGGGAGGGCGACCTGGCGGTGACCAGCGACTCCGGGCCGGCGCCCAGCCTCGACGACGGCACCCAGCTGGTGCGGGTGGCGGTCGCGGCGCGCGAGGTGACGCCGGCCGAGCGGCCGCGGGTCAACGTCACCCTCGTGGTGGACACCTCGGGCAGCATGGACATCCGCTCCCGGCTCGGGCTCGTGCGCTCGTCGCTGGCCCTGCTGGCCGACCGGCTGCGCGACGACGACACGGTGTCGGTGGTGACGTTCGAGGACCAGGCCCGCCCGGTGCTCGAGCCCACGCCGGTGCGCCAGACGCAGGTCATCCTGGACGCGGTCGAGGAGCTCGCGCCGGGCGGCAGCACCAACCTCGAGGCCGGGCTAGCGCTGGGCTACGAGCAGGCGCGCGAGGGGTACGACGAGGACGCGGTCAACCTGGTCGTCCTCTGCTCCGACGGCGTCGCCAACGTCGGGGCGACCGGCCCCGGCTCGATCAGCGAGCGGATCGCCGAGGAGGGCCGCGACGGGATCAGCCTGGTGACGGTCGGCTACGGCATGGGCAACTACAACGACCACCTGATGGAGCAGCTGGCCGACCTCGGCGACGGCTTCTACTCCTACGTCGACACCTTCGAGGAGGCCGAGGAGCTCTTCGGCAGCGCGCTGACGACCACGCTCACGCCGGTGGCCGCCGAGGCGCGGACCCAGGTGAGCTTCGACCCCGAGCGCGTGGCGGCGTACCGCCTGGTCGGCTACGACAACCGGGCGATCGCCGACGAGGACTTCGAGGACCTGGACGTCGACGCCGGCGAGCTCGGCGCCGGCCACCGCGCGAGCGCCCTCTACGAGGTGCGCCTGGCCGCGGGAGTCGAGCCGGGCGACCCGATCGGCACCGCCACCGTCCGCTGGCGCTCCCCGGACGCCGGCCCGGCAGAGGCGCTCACACAGCTACGAGCCGCCGACCCGGAGGCCCCCGTGGCGCCGTCACTGGAGCTGGCGGCGGCGGTGGCCGACCTGGCGCAGCTGCTCAAGCGGGCCGCGCCGTACGACGGCCGGCCGGTCACCCTCGACGACGTCGCCGAGCGGGTGGCGGCGCTGGAGTCCGTGGGGGTCGCCGGGGCGGAGGAGGTCGCCGGGCTGGTCGCCGCTGCGCGCCGAGCGCAGAGCTGAGTTTACAAAGCGGGGGGTCTTGTCAAGCAGGTTTACAACCACTACGGTCTTGTAAACCGCACGGAAGGCAGGCCCCATGGACCAGATCGCCAACAGCACCGTCCCCGCCGGCTCGACCGAGCAGTGGCGCGACCGCAAGCGCTACCTGTGGCTGATCGGCCTGGTCGTCCCGTCGTTGGCGTTCCTCGGCTACGGGCTGTGGCTGGCCACCGGCCTCGGCGTGTGGTTCTGGGTGGGCCCGGTCGTGATCCTGGTGATCGTCCCGGCGATCGACCTGGTGACCGGCCTGGACCGCTCCAACCCGCCCGACGACGCGATCGAGGCGTTGGAGCAGGACCGCTACTACCGCTGGATCACCTACCTCTTCCTGCCCGTGCAGTACGCCGGCTTCGTCGGCGCGATGTACCTCATCGCGCGCGGCGACCCCCTCGGCATCGGGGGTGACCTGAGCGTGGTGGACAAGGTGGGGCTCGCGATCTCGATCGGCTGCATCGGCGGCATCGGTATCAACACCGCCCACGAGCTGGGCCACAAGCGCGAGGCCAACGAGCGCTGGCTGTCCAAGATCGCGCTGGCCCAGAGCTTCTACGGCCACTTCTACATCGAGCACAACCGCGGCCACCACGTCCGGGTCGCCACCCCCGAGGACCCGGCGTCCTCGCGGCTGGGCGAGACGTTCTACGCGTTCTGGCCCCGCACCGTGGGCGGGTCGCTGAAGAGCGCGTGGCGCGTCGAGAAGCGTCGCTACGCCCGCCGCAAGCAGCACCCGTGGCGCCTGGGCAACGACGTGCTCAACGCCTGGCTGATGTCGGCGGTGCTCTTCGGCGCGCTCGTCGCGTGGCTGGGCGTCGGCCTCACGCCGTACCTCGTGCTGCAGGCGGTCGTCGGCTTCTCGCTGCTCGAGGTCGTCAACTACATGGAGCACTACGGGATGCTGCGCCGCAAGGTCGGCGTCGGCGACCGGCAGCGCTACGAGCGGGTCGACCCGTCGCACTCGTGGAACTCCAACAACATCGCCACCAACGTGCTGCTCTACCACCTGCAGCGCCACAGCGACCACCACGCCAACCCCACCCGGCGCTACCAGACCCTGCGCGACTTCGAGGAGTCGCCGGTGCTGCCGACTGGGTACGCCGGGATGATCGTGCTCGCGCTGGTGCCCCCGCTGTGGCGCCGGGTCATGGACCCGCGTGTCGCGCGCCACTTCGACGGCGACATCACCCGCGCCAACCTGCAGCCGGGCAAGGAGGCCAGGCTGCTCGCCCGCTGGCCGCGGCCGGCCGCCGTGGTCGAGGCGGAGCGCGTGGAGGCCGCGCGGGTCGCCGCGGAGGCGGCCGCCGTCCCCGCCGACGAGGTCGTGGCGGCGCGCTGCCCGGGCTGCGGCTACACCTACGAGGTGGAGGCCGGCCACGAGCTCGAGGGCTTCGCGGCCGGGACCGCCTGGTCGCAGATCCCCGACGACTGGTGCTGCCCCGACTGCGGCGTGCGCGACAAGGTCGACTTCCTCCTGCTCAGCTCGGTCGACGCCTGACGACCTAGGCTTCTCGGCGTGAGCCTGCCCGCCGAGACCATGCGCGCGCGCGTCGTCGACGCCGCGGTGCGCCTGACGGCCGACATCGGCTGGTCGCAGGTCACGATGGCTCGGCTCGCCGACCAGGTGGGGGTGAGCCGGCAGACCGTCTACAACGAGATGGGCTCCAAGGCCGGCCTCGCGGAGGCGATGATCCTGCGCGAGCTGGAGCGCTTCCTCGGCGTCGTCACCGTCGCCTTCGACGAGCACCCGACCGATCTGGTGGAGGCGATCAACGCCGCCGCGACCAGCGTGCTCGAGCTCGCCCAGGACAACCGGCTGCTGCACGCCGTCGTCTCCGCCACGCACGGCGCCGACACCGAGCTGCTGCCGCTGCTGACCACGCACGCCCAGTCGCTGCTCACGGCGGCCAAGCTGGTGATCGCCGAGCGCGTCACGCCGTACGACGTCGCGCTCGAGGCCGACCGCCTCGAGGCCGCCATCGACATGGTCGTCCGGGTCGTCCTCAGCCACGTCATGCAGCCCAGCGACACCCCCGCCGCCACCGCCGCCGACATCGCCTGGATCGCCGGCCGCGTCCTGCGCTGACCCGTCACCAACTGCGCGGATTCCCCGCTGACCCGTCAGAAAGTTTGTGACGGGTCAGCGGGGGCGAGCCGGATCCCGGTGCTCGCGACGGCTCTAGTGTTCATCTGTGAGCGCGTCGGAGGCGTCGGAGGTGCGGCTGGGCACCACGACGGGCCGCGCGGTCATCGCGGCGGCGGTGCTGGGCTCCGGGCTGACGATGCTCGACGGCACGGTCGTCAACGTCGCGCTGAAGACCATCGGCGAGGACCTCGATGCCAGCCTGGCCCAGCTGCAGTGGGTGAGCAACGGCTACCTGGTCTCGCTGGCCAGCCTGATCCTGCTGGGCGGCTCGCTGGGCGACCGGTTCGGGCGGCGGCGGGTGTTCGTCCTCGGGACGGTGTGGTTCGCGGCCGCCTCGCTGCTGTGCGGGGTGGCGCCCAGCCCCGAGGTGCTGATCGCGGCCCGGATCCTGCAGGGCGTCGGCGGGGCGCTGCTCACCCCGGGGAGCCTGGCGATGATCCAGGGTGCGTTCGCGCACGACGACCGGCCGGCGGCCATCGGCGCCTGGTCCGGGCTGGGGAGCATCGCGGCCGCCCTCGGCCCGCTGGTCGGGGGCCTGCTGATCGACTACGCCCACTGGCGCTGGATCTTCCTGATCAACCTGCCCCTCGCCGTGCTCACCGTCGTCATCGCTCGGCACTGGGTCCCCGAGACGCGCGACCCGCACGCCTCGACCCGCTTCGACCTGCCCGGGGCGCTGCTGGCGACGCTCGCGCTGGGCGGTACGACGTACGCGCTGATCGAGTGGGGCGGTGAGCTTGCGCCGTACGCGGCGGCCGTGGCGGTGCTGAGCGCGGCGGGCTTCGTCCTCGTCGAGCGCCGGGCGCGCGAGCCGATGCTGGCGCTGGGGATCTTCGCCGACCGGACCTTCAGCGCGGCCAACGCGATGACGCTGCTCGTCTACGCCGCGCTCGGAGCGGTGCTGTTCTTCCTGACCCTGCAGCTGCAGACCGTCAGCGGCTACACCGCACTGGCGGCCGGGCTGGCGTCGCTGCCCATGACGCTGTGCATGCTCTTCCTGGCGGGCAAGGGCGGCGAGCTCAGCGCGCGCATCGGCCCGCGCCTGCCGATGACGGTCGGGCCGCTCGTGATGGCCGGCGGCACGCTCCTGCTCCTGCTCGTCGACGGCGAGGGCGCCTACTGGAGCCACGTCCTGCCCGGCATCACCGTGTTCGGCCTCGGGCTCGCGCTCATGGTCGCGCCGCTGACCGCGACGGTGCTCGCGGCCGCCCCCGACGAGCACGCGGGCATCGCCAGCGGGGTCAACAACGCCGTGGCCCGCGCCGGATCGCTGCTCGCGGTGGCGGCGCTGCCGGTGGCGGTCGGGCTCGGGGGCGAGGAGTACGCCGACCCGGCGGCCTTCGACGCGGCGTACCGCTCCGCGCTGCCGGCGTGCGCCGCGCTGCTCGCGGCCGGCGGGGTGCTGTCGTGGCTGACGATCCGCAACCGCGTGCTGAGCGCGGAGTAGGGCTTCGCGGGTGGGACCTTCCGTCGCGGCCTACCCTCGTCGCAAGGAGGGCAGGATGCGGGTCACGCGGGCGCTGGCAGCGACGGCGACGGTCGTCGTCCTCGCGGTCGCGCCCGGGTGCGGCGCCTCGGGGGGTGACGAGCCGACGGCCGACCCGTCGACGCCGGCCTCGGCGGACCCGGACCCGGACCCGAGCCCCGGCCGACCCGAGGCGCCCGCGATCGACCCGGCGATGGCGATGGACCCGCCGGGGCCGCGCGAGGGGGCGCTGGAGTCCTCGGACATGATCCTGCTGGACCGTGAGCCCTTCTCCGAGGAGGACGTGGCCGCCATCAGTGCGGTCGAGGGCGTCCAGCGGGTGGTGCAGTTCTCCCACTCGCAGGTGCCGATCGAGAACCGGCTGCTCAACGTCGCCGCGGTCGACCCCGCGGCGTACCGCAACTACACGCCGCTTGGCTCCGCGGACCTCCAGGACGTCTGGGACCGGGTGGCGGGCGGTGAGTTCGCCGTGGACCGCAGCCTCGCGAAGCGGCTGCCCACCGACGAGAGCGGCTTCCTGAGGTTCGGGGCCAAGGAGGGGGACCCGCTGATCCACCTCGGCGCCACCATCGACCAGGCACCGTTCGTCGACGTCGTCGTCAACGAGAAGTGGGTCGAGCCCCTGGGCATGAAGCCGGGCAACGCGCTCCTGGTCGGCACCGGGGTGACGTCGCCGTACTCGGTGCGGCAGGCGGTCGAGCAGGCGGCCGGGGTCTCCGCCCAGATGACCGACATCGTCGCGCAGCAGGGTCTCGACCCGGGCGCGAAGCAGATCGCGGTGCCGATCGGGACCGTGGCCGAGGCCGTCGGGACCTTCACCTACACCGTCCTCGGCGGCGGCCGGATCGCCCCCGACCCGGCGTGGGTCGCCTCGCACATCGCCACCGAGCAGGTGCCGATCCTCGGCACCATCACCTGCAACCGCTTCGTGATCCCGCAGCTGCGCGAGGCGCTGCTCGAGATCCAGGCCACCGGCCTGGCCGACGAGATCCACCCCGGCGAGTACGCCGGCTGCTACTACCCGCGGTTCATCGCCGGCTCGACCACGCTGTCCAACCACTCCTTCGGCCTGGCCCTCGACCTCAACACCCCCGGCAACCAGCGCGGCACGGTCGGCGAGATGCACCCCGTCGTCGTCTCGATCTTCAAGAAGTGGGGCTTCGCGTGGGGCGGCGACTGGAACTACACCGACCCCATGCACTTCGAGATGAACCGGCTGGTGAAGCCGGGCTGAGGCGAAGCGACAGCAGCGCCTGCGGAGTACGGCGCCCGCGCTGCCCTTCGACCGCTCGCCGAGAAGCCGAGCGATGCACCCCCATTAGGGTGGCGGCTCCATCGTCCGCCTCGGGAGGAGACCCATGTCGTCCGTGCTCGACTGGCTGGTCGGCCTGATGCGCACGATCGGCGCGCCCGGGGTCGGCTTCGCGACCGCCCTCGAGACGGTGTTCCCGCCGGTGCCCTCGGAGGCGGTGCTGCCGCTGGCGGGCTACACCGCCAGCCAGGGGCACTACGGCCTCGTCGCCGCGATCACCTGGGCGACGGCGGGATCGCTCGTGGGCGCCCTCGTGCTCTACTACGCCGGCGCGCGGCTGGGCGCCGAGCGGCTGGCCGGGCTCGCCGAGCGGATTCCGCTGGTGCATGCGCGCGACGTGGAGCGGGCGATGGGCTGGTTCGACCGGCACGGGCGTACGGCGGTCCTCGTGGGGCGGCTGGTCCCCGGCGTACGCAGCCTGATCTCCGTCCCCGCCGGCGTCAGCCGGATGCCGCTGCTGCAGTTCGCGGGCTACACCACGGCCGGCAGCCTCCTGTGGAACGGGCTGCTCATCGGCGCCGGCTACGAGCTCGGAGAGCAGTGGCACCTCGTCGAGAGCCGGGCGGGCGAGATCTCCAACGTCGTCTACGTGGTCATCGCCGCCGCGGTGGTGTGGTTCGTGGTGCGTCGCTGGCGTCGGCTTCGACGCGCCGGTCGGTAGCCTCCGACCATGCGTGCAGCCCAGGTCGTCACCACCACCGGACCCAGCGACATCCAGATCCGCGAGGTGCCCGAGCCGACGCCGGGACCCGGCGACGTGCTCATCGAGGTGCACCGGGTCGGGACGTCGTTCCCGGACCTGCTGCTCAGCCGCGGTGAGTACCAGCTCAAGCCCGAGGTGCCCTTCACCCTCGGTGTCGACGTCGCGGGCACCGTGGTCAGCGGTCCCGGCTTCGAGCCCGGGCAGCGGGTCGCGGCCGTGGGGCCCTACGGCGGCGCCGGGGAGCGCGCCGTCGTACCGGCGATGTTCACCTTCGGGCTGCCCGACTCGATCACCTTCGACGAGGGCGCGGCCCTGCCGATGAACTACCTCACCGCCCAGTTCGCCCTAGCCGAGCGGGGTGGCCTCAAGGCCGGGGAGACCGTGCTGGTCCACGGCGCGGCCGGCGGCGTCGGCACCGCGACCATCCAGGTGGCCAAGGGGTACGGCGCCCGCACCATCGCCGTGGTCAGCACCGAGGAGAAGGCCGAGGTCGCGCGGGCGGCCGGAGCCGACGAGGCCGTGCTCGTGGCCGGCTTCAAGGACGCCGTTCTCGGGCTGACCGAGGGTCGTGGTGTCGACGTCGTGCTCGATGTCGTCGGCGGCGACGCGTTCACCGACTCCTTGCGCGTGCTCGCCCCGCTGGGCCGGCTCCTCGTCGTCGGTTTCGCCTCCGGGCAGGGCATCCCCCAGGTCAAGGTCAACCGGCTGCTGCTCAACAACGTCGACGTCCGCGGCGTCGGCTGGGGGGCCTACGCGATGGCCCGCCCCGGCTTCATGCAGGACCAGTGGGCCGCGCTGCTGCCGATGATGGAGAGCGGAGTCGTCAAGCCGCCGGTCGGCAAGGTCTACGACTTCGAGGACTTCGGCCAGGCCTTGGTCGACATGGACGAGCGGCGCACCCTCGGCAAGGGGGTCGTGCGGGTCCGTGACTGATCCCCACGGGCAGCAGGAGCACGCCGTACGGCTCGAGTGGGGGCCCACGGGCGGTACGGCGGTCGCCGCCGGCGCCGACGTGGCCGTGGTGGTCGACGTGCTGTCGTTCACGACGACCCTGACGGTGGCCGTCGAGCGGGGCATGGCGGTGCATCCCTTCGCCTGGAAGGACGAGCGCGCCGGCGAGCACGCCGCCGACCTCGGTGCGGTGCTGGCGGTCGGGCGGTTCGAGGAGCCCGCGGCGGGACTCCCGGCCGTCAGCCTCTCGGCCGTGGCGATGAGTCGGGTCGAGGGGGTCGACCGGATCGTCCTGCCCTCGCCCAACGGCTCCGCGATCTGCGCCGCGCTGGCGGGATCGGGCGTGGCGGTCGTGGGCGCCTGCCTGCGCAACCGCACCGCCGTCGCGCACTGGCTGGCGCCGCGGGTCGCCGACGGCGCGGTGGTCGCGGTCGTACCGGCCGGGGAGCGCTGGCCCGACGGGTCCATGCGCCCGGGCGCCGAGGACCTGTGGGGGGCCGGTGCGGTGGTCGACGCGATGGTCCGGCTGGGAGCCACCGGCCTGAGCCTCGAGGCGACCCACGCCCGCGACGCCTTCCGGGCGGCGCAGGCCACGCTGCGCGACGGGCTGCTCGCCTGCGCGAGCGGCAAGGAGCTCGTCGCCGCCGGCTTCGCCGAGGACGTCGAGGTCGCGGCCGGTCTGGACGTCAGCGACGTCGTACCGGTGCTGGGCGAGGACGGGGCCTTCCGCGCCGCCCGTTGATCGGTCGTCACAGCCGTCACACGGCGGGTGTGAACCTGGTGCTTGTGGTGCGAAGCTTCATGCGGGAGCCGTGAGATTCACCGGGCACCCGGTGAATCTCACGCAGTGGCGGCCCCCCTTCCGCGCGCCGGATACTGTCGGGGGGTGAGCACCCTCGACGACGCCAGGGACGGCATGAACCTCGACATCCGTCCGCAGGACGACCTCTTCGGCCACGTGAACGGCCGCTGGCTGGACGAGGTCGAGATCCCCTCGGACCGCTCGAGCTGGGGGCCGTTCGTCCAGCTCGCCGACGCCGCGGAGGAGCACGTCCGCACGATCATCGAGGACCTCGCCGCCGGTGAGCCGCGCGACGACGACGCGCGCAAGATCGGCGACCTGTTCGCCTCGTTCATGGACACCGCGGCGATCGACAAGCTCGGCACCCGCCCGCTGCGCCCGCTGGTCGAGGCCGTCGGCGCGCTGCGCGACGTGCGCGACCTGGCGGCGTTCCTGGGTGAGTTCGAGCGGGTCGGCGGTCATGGCGTGTTCGGCTCCTACGTCGACACCGACGACCGCCAGTCCGACCGCTACCTCTTCCACCTGGCCCAGGGCGGGCTCGGCCTGCCCGACGAGTCCTACTACCGCGACGAGAAGTTCGCCGAGCAGCGCGAGGCCTACGTCGCCTACCTCACCCGGCTGCTCGCCCTCGGCCGCCACGAGGACGCCCCTGCCGCCGCGGCCACGATCCTGGAGCTGGACACCCGACTCGCCGCCGGGCACTGGGAGCGCGCCGAGACCCGCGACGTGCAGAAGACCTACAACCTGATGACGGCCGCGGAGCTCAAGGAGCTGTGTCCGGCCTTCGACTGGGACGCCTACGTCACCAACCTGGGCGGCAGCGACGAGACGATCGCCGAGGTGTGCGTGCGGCAGCCGTCGTACTTCGCCCACCTCTCCACCGTGCTCGACGAGGTGCCGCTCGCGGACTGGAAGGCCTGGCTGCTGGCGCACGTGCTGCGCTCGGCGGCGCCGTACCTCACCGACGACTTCGTCGAGACCAACTTCGACTTCTACGGCCGCACCCTCAGCGGCACCCCCGAGCTGCGGGCGCGCTGGAAGCGGGGCGTGGCGCTGGTCGAGGGTGCGCTCGGCGAGGCCGTCGGCAAGGAGTACGTCGCCCGCCACTTCCCGCCGCGGTCCAAGGAGCTGATGGACGATCTGGTCGCGAACCTGCTCGCGGCCTACCGCGAGTCGATCGCCGCGCTGGACTGGATGACCGAGGAGACCAAGCAGCGCGCCTACGAGAAGCTCGACACCTTCCGCCCCAAGATCGGCTACCCCGAGAAGTTCCGCGACTACTCCGCGCTGCGGATCAGCGCCACCGACCTGCTCGGCAACGTCGCGGCCGCCTCGGCGTTCGAGACCGACCGCCAGCTGGCCAAGATCGGCTCGCCGGTCGACCCGGACGAGTGGTTCATGCTGCCGCAGACCGTCAACGCCTACTACAACCCGGGCACCAACGAGATCTGCTTCCCCGCCGGCATCCTGCAGAAGCCGTTCTTCTCCCCGGAGGCCCACCCGGCCGAGAACTACGGCGGCATCGGCGCGGTCATCGGCCACGAGATCGGCCACGGCTTCGACGACCAGGGGGCGCAGTACGACGGCGCCGGCAACCTCAACGACTGGTGGACCGCGGACGACAAGGCCGCCTTCGAGGTGAAGTCGAAGGCGCTCATCGCCCAGTACGACGGCCTCGAGCCGCGCGACCTGCCGGGGGAGAAGGTCAACGGCGCGCTGACGGTCGGTGAGAACATCGGCGACCTCGGCGGCCTGACCATCGCCCACAAGGCGTTCGTGATCTCGCAGGGCGGGTCGGCCTCCGAGGACGACCGGCGCCGGCTGTTCCTCAACTGGGCCTACGTGTGGCGCACCAAGCGTCGCGAGGAGCTGGCGCGCCAGTACCTCACCGTCGACCCGCACAGCCCGCCGGAGTTCCGCGCCAACATCGCGCGCAACCTCGAGGAGTTCCACGAGGTCTTCGGCACCGTCGCGGGCGACGGCATGTGGCTGGACCCCGCGGAGCGCGTGCGGATCTGGTGATCGCGGGTCGCGTGAGCGTTCCGGCGTTCTCGTGCGCCGGCCCCCGAGGGTGCGGGATGCTCGCGCGATGTCGTTCCTCCGTCTGCTGACCGCGGTCCTCGCCAGGACCGCGGTCCTCACCCTCGGCTACGTGGCCTTCGCCGAGGTCCTGTCCCACAGCGACAGCACCGACGCGCTGGGGGCGGGCCTGCTGTTCTTCCTGCTCGTGCTGGTCCTGGTGCTGGTCTGGTCCGCGTACGACGGGCTGCGGCGCGGCGTGGGCGCGGCCCTGCTGACCTGGGCGCTCACGGCCGCCGCTAGCGGCGCTAGCCTGGTCGCGGCCTACGTGCTGCGCGAGTCCGGCGACCTGGGTGCCGAGCTGCGCGACAGCTGGCTCTTCTTCGCGCTCCTGGTCGCGGTCCCGGCTGTGCCCGGCGCTGCCGTGGGCGCGGTGGTGCGCCGTGCGCGCCGACACCGGGCCACCGCCTGAGCCAGGGCTGCCGCGACCCTGTCGCGGCACCCGCACCCGGCGCTACACTCGGAGCCTCTGATGCGCATCACGAAATGAGTTGCACCATGCGCAACAAACGCTCACGTGACACGGTCGTTCGGCTGCTGGAGAACGCCCGCTACGAGGTGCTGCCGACGTCGAGCACCGAGGACAAGGTGCTCGAGCACGTCCCCCTCGACCGCGTGGTCACGGTCACCGCGTCGCCGAGCAAGGGGCTGGAGGCCACGCTCGACCTGGCCGAGCGGCTGACCGGGCGGGGGTACGCCGTCGTACCCCACCTCGCGGCGCGCATGGTCACCGGCCGCACCGAGCTGGCCGAGATCTGCGAGCGGCTCACCGGCCAGGGGATCTCCCGGGTGTTCGTGCCGGGCGGCGACGCTGAGCCGGCCGGCGACTACCACGACGCGGTGGGGCTGCTCGAGGACCTGAGCGCCCTCGGCCGCCCGTTCGCGCAGGTCGGCATCACCGGCTACCCGGAGTCGCACCCGACCATCGCCGACGACCTGACCATCCAGGCCATGTGGGACAAGCGCCGCCACGCCACCCACGTCGTCAGCAACCTGACCTTCGACCCCGGGGTGATCCGGGGCTGGGTCGGGCGGATGCGCGCGCGCGGCATCACGATGCCGCTGCTGCTGGGCATCCCGGGGCCGGTCGAGCGCACCAAGCTGCTCGCCATGGCGACCCGGATCGGCGTCGGGGAGTCCACGCGGTTCCTCGCCAAGCACAAGGGCACGTTCGCGCGCCTCGCCGCCCCTGGCGGCTTCACCGGCGAGCGCTTCCTCGAGCAGTGCGCCCCCGCCCTCGCCCCGCCCGAGGCAATCGTCGAGGGCCTGCACGTCTTCACCTTCAACCAGATCGCCGAGACCGAGGCCTGGCGCCAGACCCTCCTCGACCGTCTGCGGGTGGGGGTATAGGCCCGGTCCGCTGGGGTAGTCCCTAACGAATGTGCGACTTTCGGCCCGAAATCTCGCAGATTCGTTAGGGACTATCCGGACCGACGACATCCGCCAGCGCGCGCTCCAGGCCGGAGTCGCCGGTGGCGAGGACGGTGAGGGGGAGGCCGAGCTGGGTCGCGGCCTGGTGGGCGAGGGCCCGGAGCTCGGGGTCGTCGGGGTGCTGGGCGAGCCAGACGGCCCGCGTGTAGTGGCCGAAGTAGGTGTCGCGCAGGTCGGGGTGGCGGTCCAGGCCGAGCTCCTGCAGGACCGTCCGCGCGAACGAGCGCACCAGGAAGTCCGTCAGCAGGTACGTCCCCGGCTGGTCGGCGAAGAGGCGCTCCACCCGCGACGGACCGGCGTACAGGTCGTAGCAGTGCAGCCCCGGCAGCCGCTCCAGCCCCTCGTCGGCACAGACCGCGTCGAGCGCGCCGTAGGTGCCGCAGTCGGCGTACCCCACCACCACCCGCTCGTACGCCGGTCGCAGCCGGGCGGCCAGGGCGCGGACCTCCCCGGCGATGAGCTGCGGCTGGTTGTGCAGCAGCGGCGGCAGCGGGTGCACGTCCACCGGCCAGCCGCGGCGGGCCACGATCGCGGCCGCGGGCTGGGCGATCGCTCCGCAGGCGATGACGGCGATGTCAGCCCTTCGAGACACCTCGTCCCTCGGCTCCTCAGGAACCAAACGAGAGCTGCTCGACGAACTTGTCGTTGAAGTCGGGGCGGTCGCTGAGCTCGACATAGGTCACCTCCTCGAGCAGCGCGGCGGCGCCGGCGCGCTCGCGCACCGACAGCAACGCCATCTTGGCACCCTCGCCGGCGACGTTGCCGGCAGCGACGATGCGCAACACCGGCAGCTTCGGCACCAGCCCGATGCGTACGGCGGAAGCGGGCGACAGGTAGCTGCCGAAGGAGCCGGCGAGCAGCACCTGCTGGACGTCGCGGTGCTCCAGGCCGAGCTGCTCGAGCAGCAGCGTCCAGCCGGTGGAGATCGCGGCCTTCGCGAACTGCAGCTCGCGCACGTCGCGCTGGGAGAGGTAGACGCACTCGGCGGGCACCGTGTCGGGCGCGGGCCGGTGCAGCACGAAGACCCGCTCCTCGCCGATCTTGGTCAGCCGGTCGGCCAGGGTCGGCGCGATCCCCGGGGCGTCCGCGTCCGGCACGAAGCGCCCCGACGCGTCGAGCAGGCCGACGCGCACGAGCTCGGCCACGGCGTCGACGAGGCCGGACCCGCACAGGCCGCGCGGCTCGACGTCCCCGATGACGCCCAGCTCGACGTCCTCGCCCAGCCGGACGACCTCGATCGCGCCGTCGGCCGCGCGCATGCCGCAGCGGATGGCGCCGCCCTCGAACGCCGGGCCGGCCGGCGCCGCGGTCGACAGGATGGTGTCGCCGTCGCTGAGCACGATCTCGCAGTTGGTGCCGACGTCGATGAACAGCCGGGTGCGCTTGTCGCGGTCCATGCCGGTGGCCAGCATCCCGGCGACGATGTCGCCGCCGACGTAGGCACCGAGGGCCGGGAAGAAGAACGCGCGCGCCCGGGGGTGCAGGGTCAGGCCGATCTCGGACGCGGCGACCGTCGGCGGCTGGGTGGTGGACATGACGAACGGCGCGACCCCGAGCGGCTCGGGGTCGATTCCGAGCACCAGCGCGGTCATGGTGGCGTTGCCGGCGACCGCGACCTCGTAGACCTGACTCGGCTCCACGCCGCCCTCACGGCACACCTGGTCGGCGAGCTCCGACAGCGTCGCGCCGGCGGCCTCCTGGAGCCTCCCGAGCGCGTCGGGGTCCATCATCGTCGCGCTGATCCGGGTGATGACGTCCCCGCCGAACGGCTGCTGCCGGTTGAGCATGGAGGCCACCGCGACCGGCGTGCCGGTGCTGACGTCCAGCAGCGTCGCGACGACCGTCGTGGTGCCGAGGTCGAAGGCGATCGCGTAGCGGGCGGCGGTCGTGTCGCCGGCCTCGACGTCGATCAGCGCCTCGTCGACGATCACCGCGGTGACCTTGAAGTCGGCCTCGCGGAGCACGCTCGAGAGCCGTCGCAGGACGTGCAGGTCGGCGGTGAGCTCCAGGTCGTCGATGGCGTCGGTGAGCCGGGCCAGGTCGGTGCGCTGGTCGGACAGGGTGGCCTCGTCGAGCTCGACGTAGCGCTTCTGCAGCGCGGGGCGGAGGATCACCTGGCGCCCGACGCCGACCGTCGCGGCCTTCGGCCGGGTGGTGAGCGGGGGGACCTCGACGGCGAGCGAGCGCGTCGCCTGGACCAGGCAGGCCAGTCGCCAGCCCTCCTCGAGCTGGTCGGGCGAGAAGGTGCGCTCGTCGTACCGGGTCACCGGGACGTCCCCGCCGCCCACCCGGACCCGGCACTTGTGGCAGGTGCCGTGCCCGCCGCAGGTCGAGTCGATGGCGATGCCGTTCCAGGACGCCGAGTCGAAGACGGTCACCCCCGGGGGGACCCGGACCCCGCGCTGCGTGGGCGCGACGTCGGCCCCCGTGTCGGTCGAGGAGTGGATCGTGAACGACAGGTCCACCCGGCCCGTGCCGTCGTGGGCGGCGGCGGGGGCGCCCGGGGCGGCGACGAGGCCCTCGCGGCCCAGCGCGCCCAGCTCGACCTCGGAGGGCTCCGTCACGTCGCCTGCGCCGCCTGCGCGGCCTGGCGCGCCCGGTGGGCCGCGATCCAGGCCATCCCCCACTCGTCGTGGTCGAGGAAGACGTCGGCGGCCTTGACCGCCTCGACGATCTGCGGCGTGCGCGTGTCCATGATGGCGCTGGTGAGGCCCGCGGTCATCGCCATCGGCAACCAGGCGGCCCCCAGCGTGTGCCGCGCCGGCATCCCGAAGGAGGTGTTGGACGCCCCGCAGGTCATGTTGACCCCGAACTCGTCGCGGATCCGCCGCATCGTCTCCAGCGTCACCAGCGACGTGGTGGTGTCGGCCCCGATCGGCATGGCCAGCGGGTCGATCACGATGTCGGCGGCGGCGATGCCGTACTCGGTCGTCGCCACCTCGATGATCTTGCGGGTCAGCAGGATCCGCTTCTCGGTGTCCATCGGGATCTCGTCGGAGTCGTTGGGCAGGGCGATGACCGCGGCGTCGTACTTCTTGACCAGCGGCAGGATCTGCTCCATCCGCTCGTCCTCGGCGGTGATCGAGTTGACCAGGGCCCGACCCTGGTACGCCGCCAGCCCGGCCTCGAGCGCCTCGACGACCGAGGAGTCGATGCAGATGGGCTTGTCGGTCAGCCCCTGCACCAGCGTGATCGCGCGGGCCAGCAGGTCCGCCTCGTCGGTCAGCGGCACGCCCATGTTGACGTCGAGGACGTCGGCGCCGCCCTCGACCTGCGCCTTGACGTCGCGCTCGATGGCCGAGAGGTCGCCGGCGCGCAGCTGCTCCTGGAAGATCCGGCGTCCGGTGGGGTTGATCCGCTCGCCGATGAGGGTGAACCGGCGCCCGTGGCCGAGCACCACCTCCGCGCCGGCGCCGCGCAGGACGGTCTCGTGGGTGCGGGTCATGCCGGGACCGTGGCGCGCTTCTCGTGCAGCAGCGCCTTCGCCCGCTTGACCGTCTGGGAGGCGTCGGCCGCGTAGCCGTCGGCGCCGACCGCGTCGGCGTACTCCTGGGTGACCGGGGCGCCGCCGACCATGACGATCACCTCGCCGCGGATGCCGGCCTTCTCCAGAGCGTTCATGTTGGCCTTGAACATCGGCATCGTGGTGGTGAGGAACGCCGAGAAGCCGACGATGTCGGGCTGGTGCTCCTCGATGGCGGCCACGAACTTCTCGGGGGCCACCTGCACGCCGAGGTCGATCACCTCGAAGCCGGCGCCCTCGAGCATGATGTTGACGAGGTTCTTGCCGATGTCGTGGACGTCGCCCTTGACCGTGCCCATCAGGAACTTGCCGATGGTCTGGACGCCGGTCTCGGCCAGCAGCGGGCGCAGGCGCTCCATCGCGCCGGCCATCGCGCGCCCGGCGATGAGCATCTCGGGGACGAAGAAGTCGCCGCGCTCGAAGCGGGCGCCGACCTCCTCGAGCGAGGGGATCAGCGCGTCGAAGAGCAGCGTCTGCGGCTCCATGTCGAGCGCCAGCCCCTCGTTGGTCAGCTCCAGGACCCGGGGGGCGTTGCCGACGAGAGTCTCGTCGTAGAGCGCCTGCAGGATCTCCTCGGGTGTCACGGTCATGCCACGCCCTCCTTGCGGGTTCGCCGGCGAAGCAGCGCGGAGAGCTGCTCGGCCCGGTCGTTCAACAGCCGGCCGATCTCGTCGAGCCGGTCCTCCAGCCGGGGGCTGGGCCCCGAGATGCCCAGGGCCGCGATGACCTCGCCGCCGCTGCCGCGGACCGGCGCGCCGATGCCGGTCAGCCCGATCTCGAGCTCGTCGACGGTGCTGGCCCACCCGCGCCGCGCCACCTGGGCGAGCTCGCGGGACAGGGCCGCGGGGTCGGTGACGGTGCGCGGGGTGACCTGCTCCAGGCCGTCGCTCGGCACGTCGAGGAGGCCGTGGGCCAGCAGCACCTTGCCCAGCGAGGAGGCGTGCGCCGGGACCTCGACCTCGGTCCAGTCGCGGGTGCCGAGCATGTACGTCGAGTCGACCTGCGCCACCTGCACCACCCGGTCGCCGCGGGCCACCGAGAGGTTGACGGTCTCCCGGGTGTCGGCGCCGATGCGCTCCAGGGTGGGCCGGGCCAGCCGGACCAGCTCGTCCCACGGGTCGTGGCGCGTGGCATAGAGCCAGAACAACGGCCCGGCGACGTAGGAGCCCGAGGCGTTGCGCTCCAGCAGCTCCGTGCGCTCCAGGGCCGTCAGCAGCCGCGAGGTCGTGGACTTGGGCAGCCCGCACTCGTCGTGCAGCTCCAGGAACGACAGCGGCTCGTCGGCGCGTACGACGGTCGCCACGAGGAGGGCAGCGCGGTCGATCGCCTGCGTGCCGGTCGCGGTGCTCGTCATCAGCCACTCTCGCTAGTTCCATGATGTGGAACCGATGTCCCACATGATGAGGCTAGGATGCCGCGCAGGGTCGGGTCAAGCGACCCAGCCCGCCCGCACCCGCCGCGCAGGAGGACCGATGTTCCACAACCGGATGCCCCGATACGACGTGTTGTCGCAGGAGGCCATGGCCACGCTCGACCGCGGCTGGCGCCGGCTCATGACCGAGATCGGTGTCGAGTTCATGGACGACCGGGCCCTCGAGCTGTTCCGCCAGGCCGGGCAGCGCGTCGAGGACCACACCGTCTTCCTGGACCCCGACTTCGTGCTCGCCCAGGTGGCCAAGGCGCCGCGCGAGTTCGACGTACAGGCGCGCAACCCCGCCCACAGCATCCACATCGGCGGCGACTCCATGGCCTTCGGCGCCGTCTACGGCCCGCCGTTCGTACGCCAGGGCGACGTGCGCCGCGACGCGACGATGGCCGACTTCACCGACTTCACCAAGCTCGCCCAGTCGTTCTCCGTGCTGGACTCGGCCGGGGGCATCATCTGCGAGCCCAACGACACCCCGCTCGACAGCCGCCACCTGGACATGACCTACGCGCTGCAGAGCCTCACCGACAAGGTCTACATGGGCAACGTCGTCTCGGGCGTCAACGCCCGCGACACCCTGGCCATGACCGAGATCCTCTTCGGCTCGCGCGAGGCGATCGAGGCGACGCCCGCGACGATCTCGCTGATCAACTGCAACTCCCCGCTGCGCTGGGACGACCGGATGCTCGAGGCGCAGTTCGAGTACTCCGCCGCCGGGCAGCCGGTGGTCCTCACGCCGTTCATCCTCATGGGCGCCATGTCGCCGGTGACCATCCCGGCCGCGCTCGTCCAGCAGATCGTCGAGGCCCTGTCGGGCATCGCGCTCTCGCAGCTGATCCGCCCCGGGACCCCGGTGATCTTCGGCTCGTTCCTGTCCAACATCGACATGCAGTCGGGCTCGCCGACCTTCGGCACCCCGGAGTCGGGCATCGGGCTGCTGTGCACGGGCCAGATCGCGCGCCACTTCGGGCTGCCGTTCCGCACCGGCGGCGGCCTCACCTCCTCGCAGGTCGCCGACGCGCAGGCCGGCTACGAGGCGCTCATGACGATGATGCCGACCTTCCTCGCCGGCGCCAACTGGGTCATGCACTCCGCCGGCTGGCTCGAGGGCGGCCTGGTCGCCGGCTACGAGAAGTTCGTCGTCGACATCGAGATCCTGCAGATGATGCAGGCGGAGTTCACCCCGCTGGAGATCGACGAGGCGTCGATGGCGTTCGGCGCCCACGAGGAGGTCGGGCACGGCGGCCACTTCCTCGGCGCCGCGCACACGATGGAGCGCTTCCGCACCTGCTTCTACCGCCCCCTGCTGTCGAGCTCGGAGAACTACGAGCGCTGGATGCGCAACGGCGGCAACGACGCCAACGCCCGCGCCGAGGGCATCTACCGCAAGAAGCTCGAGGAGTACGTCGCCCCCGACCTCGACCCCGCCATCGCCCAGGAGCTGCAGGAGTACGTCATCCGCCGGCGGGCCGAGCTCGGGGACTGAGGCCGTCTGCGCGAGTTTCACCGCTTAGGCGGTGAAACTCGCGCTCCTGGTACGCAACTGCATGCCGGAAGCACGAGTTTCACCGGGTAGCCGGTGAAACTCGCGCGGGGCGCCTCACCGGGTCTCGACACGCGCGGTCGCGACTTCCTTCGTCAGTCGCGCGCGCTGCTCGACCACCATCGAGGCGATCCGCTGACGCGCTCACCTCACCGAAAGACGACGGTGCGGTGCCCGTTGAGCAGCACCCGCGACTGCGAGTGCCAGCGGACGGCGCGGGAGAGGACCTGGGCCTCGACGTCGCGGCCGGCGGAGACGAGCTGGTCCTGGTCGTAGCCGTGGTCGACGCGCATGACGTCCTGCTCGATGATCGGGCCCTCGTCGAGCTCGCCGGTGACGTAGTGGGCGGTGGCGCCGACCAGCTTGACCCCGCGGTCGAAGGCCTGGTGGTAGGGGCGGGCGCCCTTGAAGCTCGGCAGGAACGAGTGGTGGATGTTGATCGCCCGGCCCGACAGGGAGCGGCACAGGTCGTCGGAGAGCACCTGCATGTAGCGAGCCAGCACGACCAGGTGCACGTCCAGCCCGTCGACGAGCTCCATCAGCTGGGCCTCGGCACGCGGCTTGGTCTCCGGGGTGACCGGGATGTGGTGGAAGTCCAGGCCGTAGGAGCGCACCAGCGGCTCGGCGTCGGGGTGGTTCGACACCACGGCGGGGATGTCGATCTGCAGCGAGCGGGTGCTGGCGCGGAAGAGCAGGTCGTTGAGGCAGTGCAGGTGCTTGGACACCATGATCAGGGTCCGGTACGGCGCGGCGGCGTCCCACAGCTCGAAGGCCATCGCGAACTCCGCGGCGACCGACGCGAAGTCGCGGCGCAGGGCCTCCGCCGAGACCACGACGCCGTCGCGCGCCGCCACGGTGAAGTCGATGCGCATGAAGAACCGGTCGGTGAGCTGGTCGCCGAACTGCTGGCTCTCCAGGATGTTGCCGCCGTGACGCACCAGGAAGCCGCTGACGGCGTGCACGATGCCGGGCCGGTCGGGGCAGGACAGGACGAGGATGAAGTCGCCGGCGGGCGCGCTCGCGCTGTGGGCGTGCTGGGAGGCGGGAAGCACCATGGTTCGGTCCTCGCGGGGAAGTCGGAGTTGCGGTGGACGAGACGCAGTCTGCGATACGCAACAGCGGCGATACTAGTCGAGCGACCGTCCGGCCACTATGGTCGCGCCATGCGCAACGAGACCGGGACGCGGGCCGAGGCGACCGGCGCGACCGGCGGGGTGCAGTCGGTGGACCGGGCCCTGACCATTCTGGAGGTACTGGCCCGGGTGGGCGAGGCCGGGGTGACCGAGATCGCCGCCGAGCTCGAGGTGCACAAGAGCACCGCCTTCCGCCTGGTCGCCACCCTGGAGCAGCACCGGCTCGTCGAGCAGACCGAGGACCGCGGCAAGTACCGCCTGGGCGTGGGCGTCCTCCGCCTCGCCGGCGCCACCACCGCCCGGCTCGACCTGGTGCAGGAGGCCCGCCCGCTGTGCCGGCAGCTGGCCGCCGCGACCGGCGAGACGGTCAACATCGCGGTGCTCTCCGAGAGCTCCGCGCTCTACCTCGACCAGGTCGCCGGCTCCTCGGCGCTCCAGCCGCACAACTGGGTGGGCCAGCACATCCCGCTGCACGCCACGAGCAACGGCAAGGTGCTGCTCAGCGGACTGGACCGGCCGGGGCTCGACGCGCTCGTCGGTCGGCTGGCGCCGTACACCGACCTGACCATCACCTCGAAGGCGCGCCTGCGCGAGGAGCTCGAGGCGGTGCGCGCCCAGGGGTACGCCGTCGCGGTGGACGAGCTCGAGGTCGGGCTGACCGCGGCCGCGGCGCCCATCCGCAACGCCCACGGCGACGTCGTGGCCTCGCTGAGCGTCTCGGGGCCGACCTTCCGGCTGCCCGACCAGCGACTGGCGGAGGTCGTCGACCTCCTGGTCGCGGCGGCGCTCGAGGTCTCGCACCGTCTCGGCTGGGGTCAACGTCAGGTCACGGAGCGGTGACGGTCCTTGACGTGACGGGCGGTGCGCTCCATTCTCGGGAACACCGCATAGTTGCGCCTAGAGCGAGCACGTTGCGGCATACGCAACACGAGGCGTAGGGGGGGCGGTCGTGGCGGAGCTGTACATCGACGGGCGATGGGTGAGTGCGCGCGCCCACGGGCGCCGCGAGATCCGCTGTCCCGCCGACGGCAGCCTGGTCGCGGAGGTCGACGAGGCCGGCCCCGAGGACACCGCCGACGCGATCGACGCCGCCCACCGCGCCTTCCACGAGGGCCCCTGGCGCGACACGTCGGCTCGCGAGCGCGGGGACCTTCTCCTGCGCCTGGCCGACCTGCTCGCGCGCGACACGGACGCCGTCGCGCGCATGGAGTCGCTCGACACCGGCAAGCGCCTCGTCGAGAGCGCCTACGACGTCGCCGACGTGGTGTCGGTCTTCCGCCACTACGGCCGGGTGGCCGATGACGACCCCGGCCGGATGGTCGACACCGGCAACCCCGGCGTGGTGAGCCGGATCGTGCACGAGCCGATCGGCGTGTGCGGACTGGTGACGCCCTGGAACTACCCGCTGCTCCAGACCTCGTGGAAGGTCGCCCCGTGCCTGGCGGCCGGCAACACCTTCGTGCTCAAGCCCAGCGAGCTCACCCCGCACAGCGCCGTGCACCTGATGCGCCTCCTGGAGGAGGCCGGACTGCCCGCAGGCGTGGGAAACCTGGTGCTCGGCGCGGGCCGGGAGGCGGGGGCCCTGCTCGCGGAGGACCCTCGCGTCGACCTGGTCTCGTTCACCGGCAGCCTCGCCACCGGCAAGGGGCTCATGGCGGCCGCGGCCGGCACCGTGAAGAAGGTGGCGCTCGAGCTCGGCGGCAAGAACCCCAACATCGTCTTCGCCGACGCCGACCTCGAGACGGCGCTCGACTACGCGCTCACCGCGGTGTTCCTGCACTCCGGCCAGGTCTGCTCGGCCGGCGCCCGGCTGCTGGTCGAGGAGTCGATCCACGACGAGTTCGTCGACGCGCTCGTCGAGCGGGCGCAGCGGATCCGGCTGGGCGGCCCCTTCGACGACCGGGCCGAGACCGGGCCGCTCACCAGCGCCCAGCACCGCGACAAGGTCGAGGCGTACGTCGCCGCCGGCCTCGCCGAGGGCGCCGTGCTGCGCTGCGGCGGGGCCCGCCCCACCGATCCGGCGCTCGCCGACGGCTTCTACTACCTGCCCACGATCCTGGACGCGTGCACCACCGGGATGTCGGTCACGCAGGACGAGTCGTTCGGGCCGGTGCTGACCGTGGAGACCTTCACCAGCGAGGACGAGGCGGTGGCCACGGCCAACGACAGCATCTACGGCCTGGCCGGCGCGGTGTGGACGCAGGACGCGGGCAAGGGCCAGCGCGTCGCGGCCCGGCTGCGCATGGGCACGGTCTGGATCAACGACTACCACCCGTACGTGCCGCAGGCGGAGTGGGGCGGCTACAAGCAGTCCGGCACCGGTCGCGAGCTGGGTCGCGCCGGTCTCGAGGAGTACCGCGAGACCAAGCACGTCTGGCAGAACATCAGCCCGGCCCCGCAGCACTGGTTCTCGGTCTGAGGGGGGCGACGTGACCGAGGAGCGCTACGACTACGTGATCGTGGGAGGGGGCTCCGCGGGCGCGGCCATCGCGCACCGGCTCAGCGCCGACCCGGCCACGTCGGTGCTGGTGCTGGAGGCCGGGCGCCGCGACTACCAGGCCGACCCGTTCATCAACATGCCGGCGGCGCTGCCGATCCCGATCGGCAACCGGCTGTGGGACTGGAAGTACGAGACCGACCCGGAGCCGCATATGAACGGCCGGCGGATCTACCACGCCCGCGGCAAGGTGCTGGGTGGCTCCAGCAGCATCAACGGGATGATCTTCCAGCGGGGCAACCCGCTGGACTACGAGCGCTGGGCGGGCGACCCGGGCCTGGAGTCCTGGGACTACCGGCACTGCCTGCCGTACTTCAAGCGCATGGAGACGTGCCTGGCCGGCGCCGACGACTGGCGCGGCGGCGACGGCCCGCTCAAGCTCGAGCGCGGGCCGGCGACCAACCCGTTGTTCGGCGCGTTCTTCGCGGCCGCGCAGGAGGCGGGATACCCGCTGACCGACGACGTCAACGGCTACCGCCAGGAGGGCTTCGGGCGCTTCGACCGCAACATCTACCGCGGCCGACGCTGGTCGGCCTCCCGCGCCTACCTCGACCCGGTCCGCGACCGGCGCAACCTCACGATCCGGACCCATTCCTTCGTCACCAGGGTGCTCTTCGACGGCACCCGCGCGGTCGGCGTCGACTATCGCCGCGGCCGCTCACGGCGCTCGGTGCGGGCCGGCGAGGTGATCCTCTGCGGCGGCGCCATCAACACCCCGCAGCTGCTCCAGCTCTCCGGCGTCGGCGAGCGAGGGCTGCTCGAGCGCCACGGCATCGACGTCGTGCACGACCTGCCCGGCGTCGGGGAGAACCTCCAGGACCACCTGGAGGTCTACGTCCAGTACGCCTCCAAGCAGCCGGTCTCGATCGCGCCGGGCCTGCGCTACCGCCACCGCCCGAAGATCGCGCTGCAGTGGCTCCTGCAGCGCAAGGGACTCGGCGCGACCAACCACTTCGAGGGCGGTGGCTTCGCGCGCGGCAACGACCAGGTCGACTGGCCCAACCTGATGTTCCACTTCCTGCCGGTGGCCATCCGCTACGACGGCTCGGCGCCCACCAAGGGGCACGGCTACCAGGTCCACATCGGACCCATGTACGCCGACACCCGCGGCTGGGTGCGGATCCGCTCGGCCGACCCGCGCGAGCACCCCTCGATGCAGTTCAACTACCTCTCGACGCCCACCGACCGCAAGGAGTGGGTCGAGGCGATCCGGGTCGCGCGCGACATCCTCAACCAGCCGGCGTTCGACGCCTTCAACGCCGGCGAGCTGTCGCCGGGACCGACGGTCCGCACCGACGAGGAGATCCTCGACTGGGTGCGCGCCGACGCCGAGACCGCCCTGCACCCCTCGTGCACGGCCAAGATGGGCGTCGACGAGATGTCGGTGACCGACCCGACCACGATGCGGGTGCACGGGACCGAGTCGCTGCGCGTCGTCGACGCCTCGGTCTTTCCCTACGTCACCAACGGCAACATCTACGCCCCCGTGATGATGGTCGCCGAGAAGGCGGCCGACCTGATCGCCGGAAACACGCCCCTCCCGCCCGCGGACGTGTCCTACTACCGCTATCGGGACGCGACCCCGCTCTACCCGCCGGGCGACCCCCGCAACCATGAGGAGCACGCATGAGCGTCGCAACCGAGCACGCCGCCGAGCCCGGGACCGCCGCGGAGGAGAGCGCCCTCTCGGTGCGCCACCTCTGGAAGATCTTCGGCAAGGGCAGCAGTGCCATCATCGGCACGCCGGACGCCGACCTGTCGCGCGCCGAGCTCAAGGAGAAGACCGGCTGCGTCGTCGGCGTCAAGGACGTGTCCTTCGACGTCGCGCCCGGCGAGGTGTTCGTGGTGATGGGGCTCTCCGGCTCCGGCAAGTCGACCCTCATCCGGTGCCTGACCCGGCTGATCGAGCCCACGTCGGGGCAGACGATCATCGCCGGGCAGGACGTCAACAAGTCCTCGCCGGCCCAGCTGCGAGAGCTCCGCCGGCACCATGCCTCGATGGTCTTCCAGCACTTCGGTCTCCTGCCGCACAAGCAGGTGATCGACAACGTCGCCTACGGTCTCGAGATCCGCGGGCTGGGCAAGAAGGAGCGGCGCGCGAAGGCCGGTGAGGTGGTCGACCTGGTCGGCCTGTCCGGCTATGAGCACTCCTACCCCGACCAGCTCTCCGGCGGCATGCAGCAGCGCGTCGGCCTGGCTCGGGCGCTGGCCGGCGACCCCTCGCTGCTGCTGTTCGACGAGCCGTTCTCGGCGCTCGACCCGCTGATCCGCCGCGACATGCAGAACGAGGTGATCCGCCTCCACCACGAGCTCGGCAAGACCATGGTCTTCATCACCCACGACCTTCAGGAGGCGCTCAAGCTCGGCGACCGGATCCTGATCCTGCGTGACGGCGAGATCGTGCAGATCGGCGCACCGGCCGAGGTGGTCGGCGCCCCTGCCGACGACTACGTCAAGGACTTCGTCTCCGAGGTGCCCCGCTCGCACGTGCTGACTCTGAAGTGGGTGATGCGCGACCCCCGCCCCGACGACTCCATGGAGGGCCCGGTGATGTCGTCGGACACGATCGTGCGCAAGGCCGCCCAGGCCGCCCTCGCCGCCGCACACCCGGTCCGCGTCGTCGACGGGGACCGGCTGGTCGGCATCGTCGACGACGACGCGATCCTGCGGGTGGTCGTGGCGGAGGAGGAGGCGCGATCGTGACCGCCACCCTCGCCCCGCCGGCCGCGGGCCCCCGGAGCCCGGAGCCCCCGGAGACGCGTGAGCGCCGTACGGTGCCGCGCTGGGTGTGGGCGCTGGGGGTGATCGGGCTGTGGGTCGCGGTGTGGGCCCTCACCAAGGGCCAGGACACGCTCGCCCTCGCCGGCCGCGAGAACACCGACCTGCACGACTCGCTGACCGGCTTTCGCGACGACGTGCTCGCGAACCGCGACACCAACCCGGTCATCCAGTTCACCTACGGGCTCGGGGACTGGTTCGGCGGAGTCGTCGACTGGCTCCAGCGGATGCTGTCGATCCCCGACTTCCCGCGCCCGGTGCCCCAGGTCGGCTGGCTCGGCATCACCGCGGTCGCGGCCTGGGTCGGCCTGGCCGTCGCGGGATGGCGGATCGCCATCCTCGTGGCGTTGTCGTTCGTCTCCTTCGGGGCCTTCGGCTTCTGGTCCGACGCCATGGACTCCTTGATCGTCACCTTCGTCTCCGTCGCGGTCGTCGTCGTGGTGGGCATCCCGCTCGCGGTGCTTCTCGGGACCTCCGGCCGGGCGACCACGGCGGTCGTCACCACCATGCTCGACGTGCTGCAGACCCTGCCCGCGTTCGTCTACCTGGCACCCATCGCGCTGTTCTTCGGCATCGGTCCCTCGGCGGCGGTGATCTGCACGCTCATCTACGCGCTGCCGCCGCTCATCCGGATCGCCGGGCACGGCATCCGCACCGTCTCGTCCACGACCATCGAGGCCACCGACTCGGCCGGCCAGACCCGGTGGCAGCGGCTGACCAAGGTGCAGCTGCCCATGGCCCGTCGCACGATCGTGGTGGGCCTGAACCAGACGATCATGGCGGCGCTGTCGATGGCGACGATCGCCGCGCTGGTCAACGGCCCCGGCCTCGGCCTGCCGGTCTACCGCGCGCTGACGCGCAACGACGTGGGCGGCGCGTTCGTGCCGGGCCTGCTGATCGTGGTCATGGCCGTGATGCTCGACCGCGCCACCACGGCCGCGAGCGAGTACGGCGAGAAGACCGCGCGCGGCCGGGTGGACCTCAGGCTGCGGCGCATCGTCCTCGCGGTGGCCGGCATCGGCGCGCTGGTCGCGGTCTACCTCTCCCGCACCTACTCCTCGCTCGCGGAGTTCCGCGAGCTGTCGTGGGGTCCCCAGCTGGCCGACGCGGTGGACCGGTTCTTCGAGTGGTTCACCGACACCTTCCGCGACGTCACCCAGGCGTTCAAGGACGCGATCAGCTCGCTGCTGCTCAACCCGCTGCAGGCGCTGCTGTCGGAGTCGCCGTGGTGGCTCGCCGCCGCGGCCATCCTGGCGCTGGCGGTCGTCTTCGGCGGGGTCCGCGCGGTCGTGCCCACCGTGCTCTGCCTGGCGGGCCTCCTCTTCGTCGACCTGTGGCACGACGCGATGGTCACTCTCACGATGGTGCTGGTCGGCACGCTCCTGGTGATGGTCCTTGCCGTGGTGCTCGGCGTGGCGATGGCACGCAGCCGGCGCACCGACCTGGTGCTGCGACCCCTCCTGGACGCCGGGCAGACGATCCCGCCGTTCGTCTACCTCATCCCGGTGCTCGCGCTCTTCGGCCCGACCCGCTTCACGGCGATCGTCGCCGGTGTCGTCTACGCCGCGCCGGTCGCGATCAAGCTCGTCGCCGACGGCATCCAGGGCGTCTCGCCGACGACTCTGGAGGCGGCTCGATCGACCGGCTCGACGACGTGGCAGGAGATCACCAAGGTCCAGCTGCCGATGGCGCGCGGCTCGCTCGTGCTGGCGGCCAACCAGGGCCTGCTCTACGTCCTCGCCATGGTCGTGATCGGCGGTCTGGTGGGCGCCGGAGCGCTCGGATACGACGTGGTGCTCGGCTTCGCCCGCTCCGAGGAGTGGGGCAAGGGGGCGGCCGGCGGCATCAGCATCGTGCTGCTCGGCATCATGCTCGACCGGATCATGCGCGGCGCTGCCGGCAAGGACCGTCCAGTCCGCGACCCTGCGCAGCCGTCCCGCTGGGCCGGCGTGCGGTGGACCGGCTCGCTTCGAGCCACCCGATAGCTCTCGGCAGGACAACACCCGGCACCACCCAACCAAGGAGAAGAAATTGCGACACTCAAGGAAGCGAGTAGCAGGCCTCGTCTCGGTTGCGGCGGTGGCTGCTCTCACGCTCGCCGGCTGCGGCGAGGGGTCCATCGACGAGGAGACCAAGGAGAACGAGTCCCAGGCGGCCGAGGCCGGCGACTGCGGCGAGGTCAACATGGCGGTCAACCCCTGGGTCGGCTACGAGGCGGACGCCTACGTCGTGGGACAGATCGCGAGCGAGCAGCTCGGCTGCAAGGTCAACTACAAGGAGCTCAAGGAGGACGTCGCCTGGCAAGGCTTCGGCACCGGCGAGGTCGACGTCGTGATCGAGGACTGGGGCCACCCGGACCTGGAGAAGAAGTTCTTCGAGGGCACCGGCGACGGCAGCGCGATGGACGGCGGCCCGACCGGCAACGTCGGGATCATCGGCTGGTACGTCCCGCCGTGGCTCGCGGAGGAGCACCCGGACATCCTCGAGTACGAGAACCTCAACAAGTACGCCAAGGACTTCGCGACCTCCGAGTCCGGAGGCAAGGGTCAGTTCCTCGGCGCCGACCCCTCCTACGTCCAGTTCGACGAGGCGATCGTGGCCAACCTCGACCTCGACTTCAAGGTCGTCTTCTCCGGCAGCGAGGCCGCCAGCATCACGGCGTTCCAGCAGGCCGAGGAGAACAAGGAGTTCCTGATCGGCTACTTCTACGAGCCGCAGTGGCTCTTCGCCGACGTCCCGCTGGCGAAGGTGGCGCTGCCGCCGTACGAGGAGGGGTGCCAGGACGACCCGGCCAAGGTCGCCTGCGACTACCCCGAGACGGAGCTGAAGAAGATCCTCTCGACCGAGTGGGTCGCCGAGGGCGGGCCGGCGGTCGAGCTGGTCCAGAACTTCCAGTGGACCAACGAGGACCAGAACCTCGTGGCCAAGTACATCTCCGACGAGGGCCTGTCCGCCGAGGACGCGGCCGCGAAGTGGGTCGAGGAGAACCAGGACAAGGTCGACGCCTGGCTGGGCTGAGTCCGGAGCCGAACTCCGGCCGGGAGGTCTTGACCTCCCGGCCGGGGACGGGTGATCCTGGAGTTCGTTTCATATGACGCATCAGGTTGCGCATCACGCAACACTCTGAACCGGGAGCCCTCATGGTCACCGTCCCCACCTCGGCGCAGGTCGTCGTCATCGGCGCCGGCATCGTCGGCAACAGCCTCGTGCACCACCTCGCCCGGCTGGGCTGGCGCGACATCGTGCAGCTCGACAAGGGGGCGCTGCCCAACCCCGGCGGCTCGACCGGCCACGCGTCCAACTTCATCTTCCCGGTGGACCACTCCCGGGAGATCACGGACCTGACGCTGGACTCGGTGCGGCAGTACCAGGAGATGGGCGTCTTCACGCAGTCCGGCGGCTTCGAGATCGCGCGCACCGAGGAGCGCATGGAGGAGCTGCGCCGACGGATGTCGTCGGCCAGGGCGTGGGGCATCGAGGCGGAGCTGGTCGACGCCGACTTCGTGAAGGAGAAGGTGCCGTTCATCGAGACCGACGCCATCCTCGGGGCGTTCTGGACCCCGAGCGTCGGGGTGGTCGACTCGCTGCGCGCCGGCACGATCATGCGCGAGAGCGCGCTGGCCACCGGCGCGCTGACCGTCGTACCGACGGTCGAGGTGACCGGGATGGACGTGCAGGACGGGCGCATCCGGCGAGTGCGGACCAGCGGCGGCGACATCGAGACCGAGTACGCCGTGATCGCGGCGGGCGTGTGGAGCCCCAAGCTCGGCGACATGGCCGGGATCAGCATCCCGCTGACCCCTGCCGTGCACCAGATGATCAGCGTCGGGCCGTGCCCGCAGCTGGCCGAGCGCGAGGGCGAGATCAGCTTCCCGATCATCCGCGACATGGACACCTTCTGCTACGAGCGCCAGCACGGCGCCGACATGGAGGTCGGGTCCTACGCCCACCGCGCGATCCTGCACGAGCCGGAGGACATCCCCTCGATCGAGCAGGCCAAGCTCTCGCCGACCGAGATGCCGTTCACCTCCGACGACTTCGACCCCCAGCTCGAGCAGGCCTACGAGCTGATGCCCGAGCTGCTGGGCGCCGAGGGCGCGGAGATGCGCTATGCGATCAACGGCCTGCTTTCCCTGACCTGCGACGGCAACCCGATCCTGGGCGAGAGCCTGGTCAAGGGCCTGTGGACCGCGTCGGCGGTGTGGATCAAGGAGGGCCCCGGCGTCGGCCGCGCGGTCGCGGAGTGGATGACCGACGGGCACTCCGAGATCGACGTCCACCACAGCGACATCGCGCGCTTCCACCCGCACCAGATGCGCCGCGAGCACACCCGGCTGCGCACGACCGAGTCGTTCATCAAGACCTACGGGATCGTCCACCCCGCCGAGCAGTACGAGTCCGACCGCGACCAGCGGGTCTCGCCGATGCACGAGTCGCAGCAGAAGCTCGGCGCCGTGTTCTTCGAGACCGCCGGCTGGGAGCGCCCGCACTGGTACGAGTCCAACGCCGGGCTGGTGGCGGAGTACGGCGCGGCCGTCATGCCGCGCGAGCACGAGTGGGACGCGCGCTGGTGGAGCCCGATCATCAACGCCGAGCACCTGCGCATGCGCGAGGCGGCCGGGGTCATCGACCTGACGGCGTTCCAGGTCCTCGACATCGTGGGGCCCGGCGCGCTGGAGACCGTGCAGCGGACCTGCGCCGCGCAGTGCGACGTCGCGGTGGGCAAGGTCGTCTACACCCCGGTGCTCGATGCCAAGGGCGGCTTCCTCTCCGACCTCACGGTGATGCGGCTCGGCGACGAGCACTTCCGCGTGGTCACGGGCGGCGCGCATGGCCCCGTCGACCGCAAGACGTTCGCCGACCAGCTGCCATCCGACGGCGCGACCACGCTGAGCGACGTGACCGACGAGGTGTCCACGATCGGGCTGTGGGGTCCGCGGGCACGCGACATCCTCGCCTCGCTGACCTCCGACGACCTGTCCGACGAGGGGTTCGGCTTCCTGACGTGCCGGTCGGTGCAGGTGGGCGGGACCACGGTCCTGGCCTCGCGGATCTCCTACGTCGGCGAGCTGGGCTGGGAGCTCTACGTCGACATGGGCTCGGCCGCGGAGCTGTGGGACGCGCTGCTCGAGGCCGGCGAGCCGCACGGCGCCGTGCCGGTCGGGATCGGCGTCTACGGCACCACCGGGCGCTTGGAGAAGGGCTACCGGGCCTACGGCGCCGAGCTCGACAGCGAGCGCACGATCGTCGAGGCGGGCATGCAGCGGCCCAAGGTCAAGGCGGCCGACTTCGTCGGCCGGGCGGCGTACCTGGCGCAGCGTGAGGTGCCGCCGCGGGCCGTGCTCTGCACGATGACCGTCGACGACCACACCTCGGCGTCGGGGGTGAAGCGCTACATGCTCGGCGGCGAGCCGATCCTCACCCGCCACGGCGCCACCCTGACCGACGGGCACGGGCACCACCCCTACGTCACCTCGGCCGGCTCGGCGCCGTCGCTCGGGAAGCACGTGCTGATGGCCTACCTGCCGCCGGACGTCGCCGTCGTCGGGCAGGAGCTCGCGGTCTCCTACATGGAGGAGCTCTATCCGGTCACCGTCGGCTCGGTCGACGCGACACCGCTGTTCGACCCGGCCAACGAGCGTCTGAAGTGAAGGTCCTGGTCTGCGTCAAGCGCGTCGTCGACTCCTCCAGCGAGGTGGTGCTGACCGACGACGCGCAGGCGGTCGACGGTCGGTACGCCGGCTTCACGATGAGCGCGCACGAGGAGTGCGCCGTCGAGCTGGCGGTCCAGGTGGCGGCCGCGACCGGCGGGAGCGCCACCGTGCTCACGCTGGGCGACGCCGACGCGGTGGAGCAGCTGCGCGCCGCGCTGGCCGTCGGCTGCACCGAGGCGGTGCACGTGCTGGCCGACTCCTCGACGTACGGCCCGGCCGACGTGGCGCGCGAGATCGCGGCCGTCGCGGGCGACTTCGACCTGGTCCTGCTGGGCAACGACGCCGCCGACAGCGGTGACTTCCAGGTCGGCATCCGGCTGGCCTACGAGCTGGGCCGGCCGGTGGTCAACGGGGTCACGAACGTGTCGGTGGCCGACGGGATCGTCACGGCGAGCGGCGCCGGGACCGACGGCCACGAGACCTATCGGGTGCCGCTGCCCGCCGTCGTCACCGTGCTGGAGGGCGGGGTCGAGCCGCGCTACCCGACCGTGCCCGGTCGGATGAAGGCCAAGAAGGTGCCGATCGAGGAGCGGTCGCCCGTTGCCTCACCGGTGGGGCCGTCACGGGTGCGCCTGCTGCTGCCGCCGCCGGCGCCGTCGAACGTGCAGGTCCTCGGCAAGGGCGCCGACGCGGCGCCCGCCGTCGTCGACCTCTTCGAGCAGCTGGGGGTGCTCTCCCGATGATCCTGGTGCTGGTGGAGAGCACGCCCGCGGGCGAGGCGGTCGAGGTCTCGCGCGAGGCGCTCACCTTCGCGCGGTCGCTGGCCGCCGAGGGCGGCGGCGTCCCGGTCGACGCGGTGCTCGTGGGCGAGCCGTCCGCGGAGCTGGCCGCGACGCTGGCGGCGTACGGCGTGCGGAGGGTGCACGCGCTGACCGGCGAGGCGTTCGCGTCGTACGCCGGCGCGGCCTGGGCCGCCGGCGTGCAGGACGCGCGCGAGACCTCGGTGGTCGTGATGGCCGCCGGGACCCCGCGCGGCAACGAGGTGATGGCGCACGTCGCGGCCCGCGAGGGCGTGGCGATGGCGGCCAACGTGCTGTCGTTCAGCGGGCTGTCGCCGTTCGTGGTGACCCGCCAGGTCGTCGGCGGGGCCGCGCTGGAGGAGATGCGGCTCGCGGACCGGCCCGCGGTGTTCACCGTCGCCGGCCACGCCGTCGAGGCGGCGCCGGCGGACGTGCCGGGCTCCGCTGAGGTCGTGGTGCGCGCCCCGGCGGTGGCCGAGGCCGACCTGGTCGCGCGGGTGGTGTCGAGCGAGGAGCCGGAGCCGGACCTGTCGGGCACGCTGAAGTCGGCGCGGGTGGTCGTCGGAGCCGGCCGCGGTGCGGGCAGCGCGGAGGGCTTCGCGGAGCTGGTCGAGCTGACCGAGCTGCTCGGCGGCTCGCTCGGGGTCTCGCGCGTCGTGACCTCGCTCGGCTGGCGCCCCCACCACGAGCAGGTCGGCCAGACCGGCAGCCGGATCTCGCCGGAGCTCTACATCCCCTGCGGCATCAGCGGCGCGATTCAGCACTGGGCCGGCTGCTCCACGGCGAAGAGCATCCTGGCGATCAACACCGACCCCGAGGCCCCCATGGTGACCAAGGCGACGTACGCCGTCATCGGCGACCTGCACGAGGTCGTCCCCGCCATCAACGCCGAGATCCGCCGCCGTCACCGCTGACCCGTCAGAAACTGCACGGATTTCCCGCTGAGCCGTCAGAAAGTTTGTGACGGGTCAGCGCTTGGGTAACGGTGTAATCATGTAAGCATGAGCAACGAGACGCAGGAGAGGGTGCGCGGCTGGTTCACCGGCCGGCTGCCCCAGGAGTGGCAGGTCGAGGCGCCGCGGGTGGCGGTCGACCGCGAGGAGATCACCGTGGTCCTCACCGTGGCGGACGTCGCGGCCGGGGAGTCGGAGGTCGAGCAGGCCGAGGCGCGCGCGGGCCGCGCCCGCGCCTTCCGCGAGGAGACCCGCGAGGCCCGCATGGCGATCGCGCGCGAGGCGGAGCACCGCTTCGAGCGCAAGGTGTCGTGGGGCGTGGTGGTCGGCGGGCGCGAGGAGCTGTGGACCCACGTGTCCGCACCGGTGATGACCCGGCTGCGCCAGCCCCAGCGCCAGGTGCTCGACACGTTGGTCGACTCCGGCGTCGCCCGCTCGCGCTCGGAGGCGCTGGCGTGGTGCGTGCGCCTGGTCGGCCAGCACGAGGCCGACTGGCTCGCCGAGCTGCGCGACGCGATGACGCACGTGGACGATGTACGCGCCAAGGGCCCGGCTGCCTGAGCCGGCGCGGCTGCTCGTTCTCCGCGATACTTCGCGGGCGTTTCGGTCGCTTGTCAGGGGTTGCAACCCCTGACAAGCCCGCGGTGGGACCGGTCAGCCGGGTATCCCATCCCGCGGCTACGGCACCGCCACCGCCGGCTCGCGGACCGGCTCGGCGACGGGCGCGAGGTCGTCGTGCAGGTCGCGGCCGCGGGTCTCGGGCAGGAGCGCGGCGCAGCCGAGGCTGATCAACGCGATGACGACGTTGTAGCCCGCGACCAGCCAGAGCGTGCCGTCCCCCTTGGTCACCAACCAGGCCGCAATGAGCGGGGTGAGGCCCGAGGCGAGGATGCCGGAGACCTGGTAGAGCGTGCTGAGCGCCGAGTAGCGGTAGCGGGTGTCGAAGAGCTCGCTCCAGAACGACGCCAGCGGGCCGTAGACGATGCCGTAGATGACCCCGAGCCCGCCGATGAATGTGACCGCGACGCCGAGGGTGGTCCCGCCCTGGACCAGCCAGGCCGCCGGGAACGCGAACAGCAGCGCGATCACCACGCCGGTGTTGTAGACGCGCTTGCGGCCGAAGGTGTCGCTCAGCCGTCCGGAGACGAGCACCAGCGCGACGCCGAGCAGCGCGCCCACCATGATCGCGTTGAGGGCCGTGGACTTGGGGATGCCCACGTTCTTCACGGTGTAGGCGAGCAGGTAGACCGAGAACAGGTTGAACGTGAAGCCCTCGATGAAGCGGGTGCCCATGCCGAGCAGCAGCGTGCGCGGCTGGCGCCGCACGAGCTCGGCGACCGGGTTGGGCGAGATCTCCTTGGTGGCCTGCACCTGCTGGAACGCCGGCGTCTCCATGACCGAGAGCCGGATCCAGGCGCCGATCGCCAGCAGCACGATGCTCACCAGGAAGCAGGCGCGCCAGCCCCACGCGAGGAACTGCTCGTCGGGCAGCTGGCTGGCGAGGGCGAACGCGCCGGAGGCGAGGAAGAGCCCGCCGGGGACGCCGATGTGGGCGAAGCTGCCGAAGAAGCCCCGGCGCTGTGCCGGCGCGAACTCGACCGCCAGCAGTACGGCGCCGCCGTACTCCCCGCCGACGCCGATGCCCTGGAGGATCCGCAGCACGACCAGGAGGATCGGCGCCCAGACGCCGATCTCGTCGTAGGTCGGCAGCAGCCCGATGGCGGCGGTGCCGACGCCCATGATCAGCAGCGTCCAGATCAGCATGGTCTTGCGGCCGATGCGGTCCCCGAAGTGGCCGAAGATCAGCCCGCCGACGGGGCGGGCGACGAAGCCGACCGCGAAGGTGCCGAAGGCCGCGAACTGCGCGGCGGGGCCGTCGAGGCCGTTGAAGAACAGCTGGTCGAAGACCAGGCCCGCCGCGGTGCCGTAGAGGAAGAAGTCGTACCACTCGATCGTGGCGCCGACCGCGGATGCGGCGGCGACCTTGCGAGGCGAGGTCGGGGCGGGCGTCATGAGGGCTCCTCGAGAAGGCCATTAAGAACCCTAACCGTACTGGATTAATAGGGATAGGCAAAGTGTCCGACGTCGGCGGCCGCTGGTAGACATGAAGCATGACCACGACCGACGTCGCCCCCGACCGGCTGCGCGTCCGCGAGAGCGCCGAGGCGCACCTGCGCGCGCTGGTCGGCCGCGACGACGTCACGCTGCGCGAGGACCAGTGGACGGCGATCGAGGCGCTGGCCGTCGACAAGCGTCGCGCGCTGGTCGTCCAGCGCACCGGGTGGGGCAAGTCGGCGGTCTACTTCGTGGCCACCCTGCTGCTGCGCGCTGAGGGGGCCGGCCCCACGGTGATCGTCTCGCCGCTGCTCGCGCTGATGCGCAACCAGATCGCCGCGGCCGAGCGGGCCGGCATCCGCGCGGTCACGATCAACTCCACCAACCTCGAGGACTGGGAGGCCACGCACGACGCGATCCGGGCCGGCGAGGTCGACGTCCTGCTCGTGAGCCCCGAGCGGCTCAACAACCCCGGGTTCCGCGACGAGGTGCTGCCGCGCCTGGCCGCGACGTGCGGGCTGCTGGTGGTCGACGAGGCACACTGCATCTCCGACTGGGGCCACGACTTCCGCCCCGACTACCGCCGGATTCGCACGCTCCTCGACGACCTGCCCGTCGGCATCCCGGTGCTCGCGACGACCGCGACCGCCAACGCCCGCGTGACCTCCGACGTCGGCGAGCAGCTCGGCGAGGGCGTGCTGGTGCTGCGCGGCTCGCTGGACCGCGAGTCGCTGCGGCTCGGCGTCGTCCACCTCAAGACCGCCCAGCAGCGGCTGGCCTGGCTGGCCGACCACCTGGCCGAGCAGCCCGGCTCCGGGATCGTCTACTGCCTGACCGTCGCCGCCACTCAGGAGGTCGCCGACTACCTCCGCTCGCGCGGCCACAATGTCGCCGCCTACTCCGGCCAGACCGAGCAGACCGAGCGGCTCGCGCTCGAGGCCGACCTGATCGCGGGGCGGGTCAAGGCGCTCGTCGCCACCAGCGCCCTCGGCATGGGCTTCGACGCGACGCTGGGCTTCGTGGTCAACCTGGGCGCGCCGTCCTCGCCCGTCGCCTACTACCAGCAGGTCGGCCGTGCCGGGCGCGGCACGGACGAGGCCACGGTCGTGCTGCTGCCGGCCATCGAGGACCGCGACATCTGGGCCTACTTCGCCTCGCTCGCCTTCCCGCGCGAGGAGCTCGTCCGCCGCACGCTCGAGGTGCTGGCCGAGGAGGGGCGTCCGCTCAGCACCGCCGCCCTGGAGACCCACGTCGAGCTCAGCCGCAACCGGCTCGAGACCATGCTCAAGGTGCTCGACGTCGACGGCGCCGTACGCCGGGTGCGCGGTGGGTGGGAGTCGACCGGGCAGCCGTGGTCCTACGACGAGGAGCGCTACCGGCGCGTCGCCGAGGCCCGTGAGCGCGAGCAGCAGGCGATGATCGACTACCTGCGCACGAGCGAGTGCCGGATGTGGTTCCTGCGCAACCAGCTCGACGACCCGCAGGCCGAGCCCTGCGGCCGCTGCGACAACTGCGGGGGGCTCGCCCTCTCGCTCGACGTGTCGAGCGCCGCGGTGGCCGAGGCGGAGGAGCGGCTCTCCCGCCCGGGAGTGGTGCTGGAGCCCCGCAAGATGTGGCCCACCGGGCTCGCCTCGATGGGCATCGACCTCAAGGGCAAGATCGCCGCGGGCGCCGCGGAGGGCCGGGCCGTGGCGCGGCTGACCGACCTGGGCTACGGCCAGGTGCTGCGCGAGCTGTTCCGACCCGGTGCCGGGGAGGGACCGGTGCCGGTCCCCCTGGTGAGGGCCGTCGTCGAGGTCCTCGGCGACTGGCGCCCGCAGGTCGAGGCGATCGCCTACGTCGAGTCGGCGACCCGGCCGACCCTCACCGCCGATCTCGCCGAGGGGCTATCGCGCTACCTCAAGGTGCCGGTCGTCGCCCGCTACGCGATCGTCGACCCCGACGTCGCCCCGGGCCAGGGCGCGATGAACTCCGCGCAGCGCGTCGCCGCGGTCGGGCGTCGCTTCGACCTGCAGGGCGACGTCCCGGCCGGTGCGGTGCTCCTCGTCGACGACCTCGTCGTCACCGGCTGGACGATGACGCGCGCCGCGCATGCCCTTCGCGAGGCCGGCGCCACCAGCGTGCTTCCCCTCGCGCTCGCGCTGCAGAGCTGAGGTCGCGCCTGCGTCGTTTCCGGGCGCACGCCACTTACCATCCCAGCCATGACGCACACGCCCCCTCCGGGACACTCCACCACCCCGCCGCCGGTACCACTGCCCGCTCCGCCCCTGACGCTTGACCGCGAGCGGCCCCTGGTCGCCGCCGGCGTCGCGCTGCTGGCGACCGCCGTGGTCCTCTCCGCGGCCTACTCGCGCGCCGACGGGCAGCTGGACTGGTCCAACTACGCAGTGGGGCTGCTGGCCACGCTCGGGCTGCTCGGCATCGCGGTGACGAGCTACGTGCTGGCTCCGGAGACCGATCCCGCGACCGACCTGGTCACCTGGCCGGCGGCCTTCGGCATCGGCGGTGTCGGCCTGATGATCGGCGTGGCGATGGACGACAGCGACGCCACGGCGTACGTCGCCGGCCTCGCCGTGGTCGTGCTCTCCCTCGGCGGCCTCCTGCGCACGCGACGTGGCCCGTTCGTCGTGACCGGGATCCTCGGCCTGTACGCCGTCTACCTGCAGGCGACCGAGGACATCGTCGGCTTCGACGGCGACGAGGAGGTCGGGGGCATCCCGATCGCGCTGGGGCTCGCGATCTTCGCCGCGCTCGTCACCGCGCTGGGCTGGCTCCTGCCCGAGACCCGGGTCCTCGCGGCGGCGGTGGTCGGCGCCATCACCGTGGTGGGGTTCGCCACGCTCACCGGAGCCCTGGCGCTGGCCCAGGCGTTCCAGGCGGCGCTCAGCGTGTTCGACCCGTCCGAGGAGCCTGCTCCGCGCTTCGACGCCTACGACAACGACGCGTGGGTGATCCTCGTGCTCGCCCTGCTGCTGATCGGGGGCTGGGCCGTGCTCGCGGCCCTGACTCGCCACGTCGTCTTCCGGATCCTCATGGTCGCCATGGCGGTCTCGGTCATCCCGCTCGTCACCGCCGTGCTGACCGTCGACCACCCCTCCTGGTGGGGCCTCGTCCTCGGCGCGGCCGGGGGCGGACTCCTTGCCTTCGCCGGGGTGCGCGCGCTCGCCGCGTCCCGGCGGTAGGCCTACGAACGACGCGTGACCTGCCCCGCCGGCCTCAGTGCCCCACCATCGCGGTCGGGTCCACCGGGGCGGCGGGGCGCCGGCGGGGGAGCAGGTACGCCGGCACGAGCACCAGGCCGACCATGACCGTGGCGACGAGGAAGACCGTGGCGAAGGAGTCGGCCAGGCCGGCGACGTAGCCGGCCGGGTCGGTGGCGGGGTTCACGCCGATGTCGAGGATGCCGTTGGTGAGGAGCACGGCGAAGACCGCCGTACCGACGGAGGCGGCGACCTGCTGGACGATGTTCATCAGCGTCGAGCCGCGCGCGATGGTGTGCGGCTCGAGGGTCCCGAGCGCCGACGACATGATCGGCATCATCGTGGCGCCCATGCCCAGACCCATGACGAACAGCGCGCCGAGGATGAAGGCGTACGACGTGTCGGCGGTGAGCTGGGTGAACATCGCCATGCCCGCGGTGATCACGGCGATGCCGGTCAGCACGATCTTGCCCGGTCCGATGCGGTCGGCCAGGATGCCCGCGATCGGCATGGTCAGCATCGCGCCGATGCCCTGCGGGGCGAGCAGCAGCCCGGCGCCGAGGGCGTCCTCGCCGCGGACCTGCTGGAAGTACAGGGGGAAGAGCAGGCTGGCCCCGAAGAACGCGATCGCGAACAGCGCCATCGCGATCACCGCGACCGTCAGCGTGCGGCTCTGGAAGAGCCGCAGGTCGATCAGCGGGTGCCGGTTGCGGCGGCTGAGCGCCCACGGCACGAACGCCGCGATCAACAGCGCCCCGGCCACCGCAGGAGCGACGACCTGGAGCGTCCAGATCGTGCCCTCGGACTGCTTGGCCTCGGGGATCGAGGAGATGCCGTACAGGAACGCGGCGAGGCCCGGCGAGAGCAGCAGCATGCCCAGCCAGTCGAAGGTCTCCGACGGCTCGACCCGGTCGGCCGGCAGCACCTTCCAGGCGTACGCCAGGGCGATGATGCCGATGGGCAGGTTGATCAGAAAGATCCAGTGCCAGCTGGCGGAGTCGATGAGCGCGCCGCCGAGGATCGGGCCGAAGATCGGCCCGAGCAGCATCGGGATGCCGAGCACGGCCATGACCCGGCCGACCCGCGCGGGGCCGGCGGCGCGGGTCAGGATGGTCATGCCGAGCGGCATCAGCATCCCGCCGCCCAGCCCCTGCAGGACCCGGAAGCCGACCAGCATCTCCAGGGAGGACGCCGCGGCGCAGAGCATGGAGCCGAGCGTGAAGAGCAGGACGGCCAGCAGGTACAGGCGCTTGGTCCCGAACCGGTCGGCCGCCCAGCCGGTCAGCGGGATGACGCTGGCCAGCGCCAGCGTGTAGCCGGTCATCGTCCACGCGACCTGCGCCGACGTCGCGTCGAACTCGCGCTGGAAGGTCTCGAGCGCGACCGACACCACCGTGATGTCGAGGATCGACATGATCCCGCCCAGCACCACCACGCCGGCCACCAGCAGGACCCGGCGGTCCAGGCGGTCGCTCCCGCCCTCAGGCGAGTCGTGCGGTACGGCGGTCGTGGGGGCGGGGTCGATGCTCACCGCACGAGCCTAGGAGCAGCCCCGGGATAGTCCCAACGAAATGGCGAGATGAGAGCCCTCTCACTCGCGATTTCGTGAGGGACTACCCCGGCGGAGGCGCCGAGCGGGTACGCCGGTCGGCGGCTACTTCAGGGTCGACTCGATGGCGCTGATGACCTGCTCGTCCTGGGGCTCGACGCGGGGGGAGAACCGGGCGACCACCTCACCGGAGCCGTCGACGAGGAACTTCTCGAAGTTCCACTGGATGTCGCCGGCCTCGCCCGACTCGTTGGGGACCTCGACCAGGGAGCGGTAGACCTCGTGCCGGCCCTCGCCGTTGACCTCGACCTTCTCGGCCATCGGGAAGCTCACGCCGTACGTCGCCGAGCAGAACTCCGCGATCTCCTCGGACGTGCCCGGCTCCTGGCCGCCGAACTGGTTGCACGGCACGCCGACGACGGTGAAGCCGCGCTCGGCGTAGGTCTGCTGCAGCTCCTCCAGGCCGGTGTACTGCGGGGTCAGGCCGCACTTGCTCGCGACGTTGACCAGCAGCGCGGGGCGGCCGCCGGTCAGGTCGCGCAGGGTGCCGGGGGACCCGTCGAGGCGGGCGAGGGGGGCGTCGAGGATGCTCATGCCCACGACTCTAGGGCCCGCCGGGGCGGGAGCCGGACCCGTTCCGGGGAACGCACCGTCCCCGCCGCGCGTTAGCGTCAGAGTCCCACCCGGCCACCCGCCCTTGCTGAGGTCTGCGCTTGAGCTTCGTCCCCGTCACCGGACCGGCCACCTTCCGCCCGGCCGAACCTCCGCGCGAGGGCGTGGTCGAGTTCAGCGACGACCGGCGCACGGTCGCGCTGCCGATCCGCGCCGCGCTGCCGGTGCTCACCAAGGCGCACGCCCGCGACGACCTCCATCCCAGCGTCGGGCTGCTGAGCGGCGCGGTCCTGCTCGGGATGCGGCTCGTGGCGGCGGGCCGCTTCGAGCCGTCCGACACCGGCCGCAGCTGGCGCGCGGGGCCGCTGGACGCCGACGACGCCGACCGCGTGCAGATGCTCGCCCGCTCGCGCTCCTACGACGGGCTCGTCGCCGACGACGCCGAGGCGCTGGTGCGCCAGGTGCTCGATGCGGTGAGCGACGCCATGCCGCGCGCGGCGCCGCTCGCCACCGCGCGCCGGGCTCGTACCCCCAGCTCCTCGACGGTCACCACGACCGACCGGGCGGCCGGTGGCTCGGACTTCGAGAGCCGGCTGCAGGCCCGCCTCGCGCGGCACCGGCGTACGGCGGACCTCGACCTGCCCCAGCTGGTCACCATCTCGCTGCGGGTGGAGGCCGACGAGGAGGAGCTCGTGGCGGGGGCCGTGCGGCTGGTCCTGCAGGTCCACGACGAGCAGAACCAGCTCCACCTGTGCGACGCGGCGACGCTGTTCACCGAGTACGGCCCCGACGCCAGCCACGGGTTCGGCGAGCGGGCGCGCACCCACGCCAGCATCGCGCTGCGCGCCGCGGCGGACGCGTGGCCGGTGCTCGACCGGCTGCTGGCCCTGCGGGTGCCCGACCAGATCACCCTCGACGCCGACGAGCTGGTCAGCCTGCTCGAGCACGGGGTGGGGGCGCTGAAGGAGCGCGGCGTCGACGTGCTGTGGCCGCGCAGCCTGGGTCGCGACCTTACCGCGACGGCGGTGCTCGACCGGGCGCCGTCGGGTCCGCGCGAGGAGCCGCTGCAGCAGGGGCTGCTCTCCTCCGAGGCGATGTTCGCCTTCAAGTGGCAGCTCGCCCTGCACGGCGAGCCGCTCAGCGAGGCGGAGATGGACGAGCTCGCACACGCGGCGGCGCCGGTCCTCAAGCTGCGGGGCAGCTGGACCGTCGTCGACCCGGCGATGGCCAAGCGGGCCCGCAAGCGCCTGGTCCGCACGGTCAAGCCGGTGCAGGCGGTCGCGGCGGCCCTGACCGGGGTCGTCCAGCTGGAGCCGGCCGACGCGTCGGGCACCGCGAGCGAGACCCAGGTCGTCGTGGGGGCCTCGCTGCTGAAGGTCCGCGACCAGCTGCGCCACGCCGCCACCCGTGACCCGGTGACGGTGCCGGCCGGGCTGCGGGCGACGCTGCGCGACTACCAGCGCCACGGCCTCACCTGGCTCGCCGACCTGACCGACCTCGGCCTGGGCGCCTGTCTCGCCGACGACATGGGGCTCGGCAAGACCGTCACCCTGATCGCGCTGCACCTGCACCGGCGGGAGGCCGGTGCGACCGGCCCGACGCTCGTGGTCTGCCCGGCCAGCCTGCTGGGCAACTGGGAGGCCGAGATCGAGCGCTTCGCCCCCGGCACCCCGACCCGCCGCTTCCACGGCGGCGAGCGCTCGCTGGACGGGCTCGGCGAGGACAGCGGGTTCGTGCTGACGACGTACGGCACCATGCGCGTCGACCACACCGCGCTCTGCGAGGTCGACTGGGACCTGGTCGTCGCCGACGAGGCCCAGCACGTCAAGAACCCCCAGTCCTCCACCGCCCGGGCGATGCGCACGATCTCGAGCCGCGCGCGCGTGGCGCTCACCGGCACCCCGGTCGAGAACAACCTGACCGAGCTCTGGGCGATCCTCGACTGGGCGACCCCGGGCCTGCTCGGCAGCCGCAACGCCTTCCGCAAGGTGTGGGCCGGGCCGATCGAGTCCGGGCTGGAGCCCACCAAGGCCCGGCAGTTCGCCGACCTGATCGAGCCGTTCCTGCTGCGCCGGCGCAAGTCGGACCCCGGCATCGCACCGGAGCTGCCGCCGAAGACCGAGACCGACCACCTGCTGGGGCTGACCCAGGAGCAGGTCGTGCTCTACGAGGCGTTCGTCCGCGACTCGATGGAGCGCATCGAGCGCGCCGACGAGGAGGCCCGCCGCGGACTGGTCCTGGCGCTGCTGACCGGGCTCAAGCAGATCTGCAACCACCCCGCCCACTTCCTCAAGCAGTCCACCGGCCGGCTCGCGGGCCGCTCCGAGAAGCTCGAGCTGCTCGACGAGCTGCTCGGCACCGTCCTCGCCGAGGACGGCGCGGTGCTGGTCTTCACCCAGTACGTCGCCATGGCCCGCCTGCTCGAGACCCACCTCGCCAAGGCCGGTGTGCCGCACCAGTTCCTGCACGGCGGCACCCCCGTGCGCGAGCGCGAGGCGATGGTCAAGCGGTTCCAGGCCGGCGAGGTGCCGGTGTTCCTGCTCTCGCTCAAGGCCGGCGGCACCGGCCTCAACCTCACCCGCGCCGACCACGTCGTCCACGTCGACCGCTGGTGGAACCCCGCGGTCGAGGAGCAGGCCACCGACCGGGCCTACCGCATCGGCCAGACCCGGCCGGTGCAGGTGCACCGGATGATCACGCAGGGCACCATCGAGGAGAAGATCGCCGAGCTCCTGGCCCGCAAGCGCTCGCTGGCCGACTCCGTCCTCGGGCGGGGTGAGGCCGCGCTGACCGAGCTGGGCAACGACGAGCTCCGCAACCTGGTCACCCTGCGCCGGCCGACGTGACGGCCCGGTGACGAGGATGGACACCGCCGACCGCCGTACCGTGCACGCCCGCCTGGCGCCCAGGCGGGGCGCCGCCCGCGCCACGCGCTGGTGGGGCAAGGCATGGGTGCGCGCGGTCGAGGAGGCGGCCTACACCGAGACCGACCTGCGCGCCGGGCGTGCACTGGCGCGCGCCGGCCGCGTCGGCGGCATCACCGTCGACGTCGGGGGCTTCGTCGCCAGCGTCGAGGACGACGGCAGCCTGGTCACGGCGTCCGGCACCGTCCCGGTCCTGGACCAGGCCGGACGCGACGCGCTGGTCGAGACCGTCGCCGCCGAGTCCGGTCGGGTGGCCGCGCTGCTGGCCGGCGACCTGCCCCACTCGCTGGTGGAGCACGCCGACCAGATGGGCGTCGAGCTGCTGCCGTACGGCGCCGAGCTGGCCACCACCTGCACCTGCGACTTCTGGGCCGACCCGTGCCCCCACGCCCTCGCCGTGCTCTACCAGCTCACCTGGCTCGTCGAGGCCGACCCGTTCGTCCTGCTCCACCTGCGTGGCCTGCCCCGCGAGCAGCTGCTGGCGGACCTGCACGCCCGGACGGTCACGGCCTCGCCGGAGGAGGGCGCGGCCACAGGTCATGCCGACGACGTCGACACCGCCCTCGACGCCGCCGTCCGCGCGGCCCGGATCCTCGAGCTCCTCGACGATCCGACCCGGGCGGTCGACCACCTCTTCTGAGACCTAAAATGCCGCGACAGCAGGACCGGTGCGCAGGAAGGATCTCGGGGATGCTCACTGCCCTGGCGCGCCACGCCCGCCCACCCTCGCCCCTGGCGGGCCGGCTGGCCGGACAGTCGCTGCTCTTCGCGCTCGGCGACGGCACGTTCATGACCGGCTCGGCGGTGTTCTTCACCCAGATCGTGGGGCTCTCCGCGGCGCAGGTCGGGCTCGGACTCACCATCGCCGGGGCCGCCGCCTTCCTCTCCGCGCTGCCGATGGGCAAGCTCGTGGACCGCTTCGGGCCGAAGCGGATGTGGGCCGTCAGTGCCGTGGGACAGGCGGCGATGTTCTCCGTGTGGCCGTTCATCACCGACTTCAAGGGCTACGTCCTGATGGCCGTCGGCATGGAGGTCATCGGCTCCCTCGGCGGCGCCGCGCACGGCGCGTACACGATCGACGTACTGCCGCCGGGCGAGCGCGTGCGGTCGCGCGCCTACATGTACTCCGCGCTCAACGTCGGCTTCACCCTCGGCTCGCTGCTCGGCGGCATCGCCCTGGCCTTCCACTCCAACACCGTCCTGCACGCGCTGCCGTGGTTCACCGCGGCGGTCTTCCTGGTCAACGCGGCGGCGATCCTCCGGCTGCCGCGGGCGCCGCACGACCTGCGCACCGCCGAGGACCGGAAGGTGCGGATCCCCGGGCCGGGGCCATTGCGCAATCCCGGCTGGCTGCTCACCAGCTTCTTCGGCGGCGTCTTCTGGACCAACCAGGTGCTGCTCAACATCGTGATCCCGCTGTGGCTGATCGAGCAGACCGACGCCCCCCGGGTGCTGCTGGCCTTCCTGTTCGGGACCAACACGGTGATGTGCATCTTCCTGCCCATGGCCGCCTCGCGAGGCGTGCGCGACGTCCCGACCGCGCTCAAGGCGGTCCGGCTCTCCTCGACGTTCTTCGTGATCTCGTGCCTGATCACCCTCGCGACCCACGACACCGTCGGCTGGACCACGATCGCGCTGGTGTGGCTCGGCCACGTCACCGTGACCGGGGCCGAGCTCTACCTCTCCGCGGCCAGCTGGTCCTTCGAGGCCGAGCTGATGGACCCGCGCCAGCGCGGCGCCTACCAGGGAGCCCAAGAGCTCAGCAGCACGTTGGGACGGGTGTGGGCGCCGGCGGTCTACACCTTCCTCGCCATGAACTGGGGGGCCGGCGGCTGGCTGGTCATCGCCGGGATCATCCTGGTGGCCACCGTCGGCATCCACCCCTCGACCCGGATGGCGCAGCGCTTCCTCGAGCGGCACGTCCCCGCCGACGTACTCGCCTCCGCCCGTGCCTCGGCGCCGGAGGCCGAGGAGGGCGCCGCCATCGGACCCCCCTCGCTCATCGACGCCGAGCCGCCCGCCGTCGGCCCGGCCCCCTGATCCCCGGGCGCGACAGCCGGGGGCGTCAGCAGGCGCGTCAGCCGGGGGGCAGCAGGGCGCGCAGTGCCATCTCGATCAGCAGGTCATGCAGCGACGGGTCGGGCAGGGCCCCGGTGCGGGGGGTGGAGTTGATCAGCCCGAAGGCCGCGTGCGCCATCGCCCGGGCAGTGGTCAGGTCGAGGTCGCGGTGCAGCAGGCGCAGCTGGTCGGCCCACAGGTCGACGTACGCGCGCTGCAGGTCGCGGACCCGCGCCCGCGCGTCGGCCGGCAGCGACTCCCAGTCGCGGTCCTGGACGATGATCAGCGCGCGGTGGTGCAGCGCGAAGTCGACGTGCCAGTCGACGAGACCGCGCAGCGCGTCCTGCGGGCCGTCCGCCGCCTCCACCCGGGCCCGTCCGACGTCCAGCAGCCGCACGCTGATGTCGACCAGCATCTCGGCCAGCACGGCGTCCTTGGACGCGAAGTGCTTGTAGAGCGCCGGCCCCGAGATCCCGCAGGCCGAGCCGAGGTCGGCGACCGAGACGCCGTGGAACCCCCGCGCCGCGAACAGGTCCGCCGCCGTCGCCAGGATCTGCTCCCGCCGCGTCGGCGCCTCCTCCCTGGCCACCCGACGAGGTTAGCGGTCGTTCACGGCGGCGGCGTTGCGGAACTTGTAACTCACTGTTACGACCTCTGTCATGCCCTTACAAGGGTGCGGTGGATGCAGTAACGGTGAGTTACAAGCTGCCTGACGCCCACCCGTGGACGCGCAGGTTAATGATCGCTAACCTGGACCGGTGACCACGGACCTGAGAGACCTCGTCGCGGACCTCCGCGAGCGGCTCGCGACCGCCCGGCTGGGTGGCAGCGAGTCGGCGCGTGCCAAGCACACCGGGCGCGGCAAGCTGCTGGTGCGCGACCGAGTGGATGCGCTGCTCGACCCCGGGAGCCCGTTCCTCGAGCTCAGCCCGCTCGCCGCGACCGGGATGTACGACGACGCCGTCCCCAGCGCCGGCATCGTGACCGGCATCGGCCGGGTCAGCGGGCGCGAGTGCGTGATCGTGGCCAACGACGCGACGGTCAAGGGCGGTACCTACTACCCGATCACGGTCAAGAAGCACCTGCGCGCGCAGGCCGTCGCGTCCGACAACCGGCTGCCCTGCCTGTACCTGGTCGACTCCGGGGGCGCGTTCCTGCCGATGCAGGACGAGGTGTTCCCCGACCGCGAGCACTTCGGCCGGATCTTCTTCAACCAGGCCAACCTCTCGGCGCGCGGCATTCCGCAGATCGCCAGCGTCATGGGGTCGTGCACCGCCGGCGGCGCCTACGTCCCGGCGATGTCCGACGAGAGCGTCATCGTCAGGAACCAGGGCACGATCTTCCTCGGCGGCCCGCCGCTGGTGAAGGCCGCGACCGGGGAGGTCGTGACGGCCGAGGACCTCGGCGGCGGCGACGTCCACGCCCGCACCTCGGGGGTCGTCGACCACCTTGCCGACGACGACCGGCACGCGCTCGCGATCGTGCGCGGCATCGTCGACACCTTCGAGCGCCCCCGGACCTCCTCGATCCAGGTCCACGACGTCGAGGAGCCGGCCGAGGACCCCGCGACGCTCTACGACGTCGTCCCCGCCGACACCCGCACGCCGTACGACGTGCGCGAGGTGATCCGCCGCGTGGTCGACGGCAGCCGGCTGCACGAGTTCAAGAAGCTCTACGGCGAGACCCTCGTCTGCGGGTTCGCCCGGATCTGGGGGATGCCGGTCGGGATCGTGGCCAACAACGGCATCCTCTTCAGCGAGTCGGCGCTCAAGGGCGCGCACTTCATCGAGCTGTGCAACCAGCGCGGGATCCCGCTGGTCTTCCTGCAGAACATCACCGGCTTCATGGTCGGTCGCGAGTACGAGAACAAGGGCATCGCCCGCGACGGCGCCAAGCTCGTCACCGCGGTCGCCTGCAGCGTCGTGCCGAAGTTCACCGTGGTCATCGGCGGCTCGTTCGGCGCCGGCAACTACGGGATGTGCGGGCGCGCCTACGACCCGCGCTTCTTGTGGATGTGGCCGAACGCGCGGATCTCGGTGATGGGCGGCGAGCAGGCCGCCTCGGTCCTCGCGACCGTCGCCGGGCGACCGGACGACGAGGACTTCAAGGCCCCGATCCGCGACCAGTACGAGACCCAGGGCTCGCCGTACTACTCCACCGCCCGGCTCTGGGACGACGGGATCATCGACCCAGCCGAGACCCGCCGGGTCCTCGGCATGGGCCTCGCGGCGGCCGCCAACGCGCCGGTCCCCGAGCCCTCCTACGGCGTCTGGAGGATGTGAGGCTCGCGCGTGGGCGAGACCAGGTTGAGCAAGCCCTGCGACCGAGGGACGAGGTCGCATCGGGCGCGTCGAAACCACAGTGACCTGACCAAGGAGATTTGATGAAGACCCTCCTCATCGCCAACCGCGGCGAGATCGCGGTCCGCGTCATGCGGACGGCACGCGCCATGGGCATCCGCACGGTCGCGCTGTTCACCGACCTCGACCACGCCGCACCGCACGTGCGTGCCGCCGACGAGGCGGTGCGCGTCGAGAGCTACCTCGGCATCGACGCGGTCCTCGCCGCCGCCCGCCAGTCGGGCGCTGACGCGGTGCACCCCGGCTACGGCTTCCTGTCCGAGCGGGCGCCGTTCGCCGCCGCCCTGGAGGCCGCCGGCATCACGCTCGTGGGCCCCTCGGCGGCGGTCATGGAGCAGATGGGCCGCAAGGACGCCGCCCGCGAGATCGCGGTCGCGGCCGGCGTTCCGGTCGTCCCGCGTGGCGAGGACGCCGGCTACCCCGTGCTGGTCAAGGCCGCTGCCGGCGGCGGCGGCAAGGGCATGCGCATCGTCCGGTCTGCCGACGAGTACGACGAGGCGGTCGCGGCCGCGCGCCGGGAGGCGCTCTCGGCGTTCGGCGACGACACCATGCTCGTGGAGAAGTACGTCGAGCACGGTCGCCACATCGAGGTCCAGGTCCTCGCCGACGCCCACGGCCACGTCGTCCACCTCTTCGAGCGCGACTGCTCGACGCAGCGCCGCCACCAGAAGGTGCTGGAGGAGGCGCCCGCGCCGACGATCACGCCGCAGGTGCGCGAGCTCGTCACGACGAGCGCGGTCGCGCTGGCCCGCCACGTCGGCTACGAGAACGCCGGCACGGTGGAGTTCCTGCTCGACAGTGACACGGGCGAGGCGTACTTCTTGGAGATGAACACCCGGCTTCAGGTCGAGCACCCCGTCACGGAGGCCACGGTGCTGGTCGAGGGGCAGGCCCTGGACCTGGTGGAGCTCCAGCTCCGCGTCGCCGCTGGCGAGCCGCTGCCCTTCACCCAGGCCGACGTCACCGTCAGCGGCCACGCGATCGAGGCCCGCGTCTACGCCGAGGACTCCTTCGGCGGCTTCCTGCCCCAGGCCGGTACGGCGAGCATCGTGCGCTGGCCGTCGGGTCCGGGGGTCCGCGTCGACCACGCGCTCGAGAGCGGTCAGGTCGTCAGCACGTCGTACGACCCGATGCTGGGCAAGGTCATCGCCCGCGGCCCCGACCGCGAGAGCGCCCGCCTCGCGCTCGTCGAGGCGCTGGACGACACCGCCGTCCTTGGGCTGACGACCAACACCGGCTTCCTGCGCGCGCTGGCCGCCGGCGAGGCGTTCCGCGACGCCACGATCGACACGGCCTGGCTCGACCACGCCGACGTCCCGGCGCCGAGCGCCGACGTGCCGCGGATGATGGCGGCCTGGGTCTCGGCCATGCTCACGGCCGGGGCGTCCGACGGGCACCCCTTCCAGGCCGACGGCTTCCGGCTCGGCGCCCCCGCGGCGCCCACGCTGGTCGAGCTCGACCGGGACGTCTTCGTCGACCGCCATGCCGGCACCGTCGACGGCGTGCCGTTCGTGATGCTCAGCGCCGCGGACCACGTCATCGAGGCGATCATCGACGGCCGTCGCCAGCACGCGGTCGTCAACGTGCAGCCCGACGTCGTCGACGTGTCCTTCCGCGGCCAGCGCTTCGTGCTGACCCCGCCCGACCGCCTCGCCGACACGGTCGCGGCCGGTGACGGCATCCTGGTCGCGCCGATGCCCGGCACCGTCCTCGAGGTCCGCGTGGTCGAGGGCGAGGTGGTGGCCGAGGGCGACGTGCTGGGCATGATGGAGGCCATGAAGATGGAGCTCACGCTCAAGGCGCCGTTCGCCGGCACGGTCACGACCGTCGGGGCCGCCGTCGGCCAGCAGGTCGCGCTCGGCGCCCGGCTGTTCGTCGTGGAGGAGGAGTCGTGACGCTGCCCGACCGGGTCACCATCTACGAGGTCGGGCCCCGCGACGGCCTGCAGAACGAGTCGGCGCTCGTGCCCACCGACGTCAAGGCGCAGTTCGTACGCCGCCTGGTGGCCGCCGGCCTGCCGGTCGTCGAGGCGACGAGCTTCGTCCACCCCCGATGGGTCCCCCAGCTGGCCGACGCCGCGGACCTGATGGAGCTCCTGGGCGAGGAGGGCCGCGACCACCCGGTGCTCGTGCCCAACGAGCGCGGCCTGGACCGCGCGCTCGAGCTCGGGGTACGCCACATCGCGATCTTCGGCTCGGCGACCGAGACGTTTGCGCAGAAGAACCTCAACCGCAGCCTGGACGAGCAGTTCGCGATGTTCGAGCCGACCGTGCGCCGCGCCCGCGACGCCGGGCTCGACGTCCGCGCCTACGTGTCGATGTGCTTCGGCGACCCCTGGGAGGGGTCGGTGCCGGTCGAGCAGGTCGTGGGGGTCGGCAAGCGGCTCTTCGACCTCGGCGCCAGCCAGCTCAGCCTCGGCGACACGATCGGCGTCGGCACCGCCAACCAGGTCACCGCCCTGGTCGAGGCGTTCGTGGCCGCCGGCATGACCACCGACCAGCTCGCCCTGCACTTCCATGACACCTACGGCCAGGCCCTCGCCAACGCCTACGCGGGGCTGCAGGCCGGCATCACCACCTACGACGCCAGCGCGGGCGGCCTGGGCGGCTGCCCGTACGCCAAGAGCGCTACCGGCAATCTGGCCACCGAGGACCTGGTGTGGCTGCTCACCGGCCTCGGCATCGACCATGGAGTCGACCTGGACAGCCTGGTCGCCACCAGTGCGTGGATGGCCCGTCAGCTCGGGCGGCCCAGCCCCTCGGCCGTGGTGCGGGCGCTGTCGCCGGGTGCGGCACAATCATCAGAGTGACTGCGACCAGACGCGTCTTCCTGCACGTCGGTGCGCCCAAGACCGGCACGACGTACGTCCAGAACCGCCTCATGCTCAACGCGCGCTCGCTCGCCGAGCACGACGTGCACTTCCCGGCGCGCATGCCCCGCGTCGACGCCTCGCTGTTCCACTTCCGCGCCGCGCTCGACCTGCTCGACCAGGACTGGGGTGGGCCTCCGGGCCACGCCAAGGGCAACTGGGACGCGCTCGTACGACGGGTCCGTCGCCGCAGCGGCACGGTCGTCATCAGCCACGAGATCCTGGCGCCCGCGCCGGTCGACGCCATCCGGCGGGCCAAGCGCGACCTGGCCGGGTCCGAGATCCACATCGTCTACAGCGCCAGGGACCTGGCCCGCCAGATCCCGGCCGCGTGGCAGGAGTCGGTGAAGCAGGGCCGCAAGTGGACCTACCGCCGCTACCTGGACCGCATCGAGCACGGGAAGCCGTGGTTCTACCGCGCCTTCGACCTGCCGAACGTGCTGAGCGCCTGGGGTGCGGGCCTGGACCCCGCACACGTCCACATCGTGACCGTGCCGCCGTCGGGAGCGCCCGCCGACGAGCTCTGGCTGCGCTTCTGCCGGGTGCTGGGCATCGACCCGGCGTGGACGCCGGAGGACAGCGACCGGGTCAACGAGTCCCTCGGGGTCGCCGAGACCCAGGTCATCCGCCAGCTCAACCGGCGCATGGACCGGGCGACCCGGCGCGAGTCGACGTTCGACGAGCTCATCCGCGAGATGCTGGCGCAGAACGAGCTGGTCGGCCGCATCTCGCCGTCGGTGCGGATGCCGCCGCGGCTGCTGCCCTGGGCCCAGGACGAGACCGGGCGCTGGGTGGAGTGGATCGAGCAGAGCGGCGTCGACGTCGTCGGCGACGTCGCCGACCTGACCCCGCTGCCCCTGGGCGAGGACGAGACGTTCGTCGACCCCGACAAGGTCTCGGTCAAGCAGCAGCTGCGGGTCTCGATGGACGCGCTCGCGGCCATGACTCGCGAGGCCGCCCGGCGGCGCGACCCGGACCAGGCGCTGCTGCGCAAGGTCCGCAACCAGGCGAAGCGGATCCGCGAGTAGTGGACGGCGTCGACGGACACCGCCGCGCGTGGGGCTGGGTCGCCCACCTGCGCGGCGGCGGCACCACCCCCTGGTCGGGCTGGGCAGGGCAGGGCGAGCGCCGCGGCGCCTACCTGCCCGGCGCCCAGCAGCTGGAGCTGCTGCGCCGGCTCAACCTGGCCGGCTCGCCCGGGCCCGAGCTGGTCGAGCGGGTGCTCGCGGCCAGCGCCCCGGGGCGGGGCAGCCCCGACCTGGAGCTGCTCGGTGCCGACGGCGGCTCCGCCTTCGGTCCTCGCCCGGTCGACCCGGCCGCGCTGCCCGACGCCGAGCTGACCCGGGTGGCGAGCAGTCTGCTCGCCGACGACCTGGTGGCCGCGGGCACTCCGCCGCGGCGCTCGCCGGCCTTCGTGCGGCCGTGGCGCATCCGCTACCGCCTCGTCGGCGACCCGTGGCTGGCCGATCCGGTGCGCGACGCCCTGATCGCGCGCGGCCGCCCGCCCGGGGGACGCGGCAGCACGATCCTCGTCCTCGGCACCGACCTGGCCACGATGCTCACCGACGCCTGGACTTCCCGCGCCTTCGACGACGGTGGCCCGGCGTGGCGGGAGTGGCTGGACCCGCTGGCCGCCGCTCGCGGGCTGCCCCGGCGGGTCGACCTGGAGCGCGCCGCCGCCACCTGGACCGAGCGCGTCGGCGCCGCGCGCGTCGGCATCGTCGTCGACCCCGCCCGGCTGCCCCGCCTGGTCGGCCTACGACGCCCGCTGCCGGCCGCGCCCCGTCCGCCCGCCGACGCCGTCGACCTCGCCCGGCGCGTCGCCGCGGTCCTCGGCATCCTGGTCCTCCCGCCTCGCCGGGCCGAGCTGCTGCGCCACACGCTGCTGCCGCGGCTGCTCGACGCGCCCGGCCGCCCGCTCGCCGTACCGGCCGAGCACGCCGACTGGGTCGTGGAGCGGGCCACCCGCCTGCGCGACGTGCTGTTGCGCGCTGGCTACGCTGTCCACGGGGACCCGGATCTGCTCGTGCCACGCCGTGCGGACCTCACGGCGGCGGGTGCTGAGCCGACCGAGGCGGGAGTGCTGGGTCTCGCGGTCCGGCTGCTGCTCGGCTGGGACCGGCCGGCGGACAGGGAGGAGCAACGATGACGCGGCGCGTGCTGCTCCATGTCGGCACCCCCAAGACCGGCACGTCGTACCTCCAGGACGTGCTCTTCCGCAACCGCCGCACCCTGGCGTCGGCCGGGATCCTCTACCCCGCGGATCGCTTCGACGCGCACTTCCTGGCCGCGCTCGACCTGATGCGGCTGCCGTGGGGAGGGCTGCAGAGTGAGGCGATCGGCGCCTGGGACCGGCTGGCCGAGCAGGTCCGCGAGCACGACGGCACCACGATCATCAGCCACGAGATCCTCGCCGCGGCGTCCCGCTCGCAGGTGGGCCACGCCCTGGAGTCGCTGGGTCACGGCAGCGGCACCGAGGTCCACCTGGTGCTGTCCGTGCGTGACCTGGTGCGCCAGATCCCGGCCGAGTGGCAGGAGAACGTCAAGCACCGCAGCAGCATCAGCTACGCCCGGTTCCTGGAGCAGATCCGAGACCCCGAGCGCGGCAGCCGGATCGCGAGCTGGTTCTGGAGCGTCCAGGAGATCCCGGACATCCTCAACCGCTGGGGCCACGACCTGCCGCCCGAGCGGGTGCACCTGGTCACGGTGCCGCCGTCCGGTGGCGACCGGGTGCTGCTGTGGAAGAGGTTCAGCCAGGTGCTGGGCCTCGACGGCCTCGACCTCGACCTCGAGGCCGAGCGGGTCAACCCCTCACTGGGGGTGCCGGAGACGGCGCTGATCCGCCGCATCAACCGCTCGGCCACCCGGGTCCTCGCACCGGCCGACTACCGGCCGCTGGTGCGCGAGCTGCTCGCCCACCGGACCCTGTCGGCCCGCACCCGCTCGCCCCGGCTGGGCCTGCCGCCCGACGTGCACCCGTGGGTGCGCGAGCTCGAGGACGCGTGGGTCGCGGAGATCCGGGCGCGCCGCTACGACGTGGTGGGTGACCTCGAGGACCTGCGCGGTGCTCCGCCCTCGGCGCGGTGGGCCGACCCCGACGCGCCCTCGGAGAAGCAGGTCGCGGGCGCGGCCGTGGACGCGATCAAGGCGCTGCTGCTCGAGAACGCCCGGCTCCAGCAGGAGGCTGGCGCCCTGCGCGGCCAGCTCGACGAGGCCCATGCGGCGCTCGAGCGGTCCTACCTGCGACCGACGTACCGGCTGCGCGAGAAGGCGGTACGCCGCCTGCAGGCCTCCACCGTCGGCCGCCAGGCGCTGCGGGTCTACCGCTTGGCGCGGGGCAGGAACTCGCGGTCGGCGTAGCGGCCGACCTTCCAGGTGAGGTAGCCGTCGGCGCCCATGCCGACGACCCCGCCCACGACCGGCACCCGGCGTCCCACGGTGACCGCCAGGCGCTTGCCGGCGACCTTGGCGATCAGGTCCGAGGCGACCTCGGTGGAGATCAGCAGGTCCAGGGAGGGGTCGTGCTGCGGGGCGGTGGCCAGCCCCATCGGCGGCGCGGGCAGCTTCCTCTTCTTGACCAGGGAGCTCACCGAGTCCTCGCCGAGCATCGCCACCAGGAGCCCGTTGCGCACGCGCGGGTCGTCGAGGTCGTAGCCGCGCAGGTGGGCGATGCCGGCGATCATCCGGCACTGGATCAGCGCCAGTCCGGTGATGTTGGTGGGGATCGTCAGCGCGGCCGTGACCAGTCCGCCGATGTTGGTGACGAAGCCCTGCGCGCCGGCGTAGCGGACATGGTTCTCGATCACCTCGTGGACGGCCTTGTCGACGTCGCCGCGCTGCTCGGCGAGCTGCCGGTCGGCGGCCACGGCCGCGGGAGGCAGCGGGCCGATGCCGACGATCGCGCGGTGCAGCGCCTCGCGCACGAACGACCCGGTTAGCCCCGGGGCGAATCCGGCCATCTTGGGGGCGAGCTGCTTGCCGACGCGAGCGGTGAGTCCCATGCCGTCGATCCTAGGAGTCGGGGGAAAGGGCTACGGTCGTCGCCGTGCCCTTCGAGCCCGTCGAGCCGCCGCCCACCCGGTGGGTCTTCGGCGACCCCGGGCGCTTCGACCCGGACGACGACCTGGTGGGCATCGGGGCCGATCTCGAGCCGGGCACGCTCCTGGCGGCCTACCGGCGCGGCATGTTCCCGATGCCGGTCGACGACCGGGGCGGGCCGATGTACTGGTTCAGCCCGGTGGAGCGCGGCGTGCTGCCGCTCGACGGACTCGTCGTGTCCCGGTCGCTGCGCCGGGCCGTGCGGGACTTCGAGATCCGGGTCGACACCGCGCTGCCGGAGGTGATCGACGCCTGCGCCGACCCGCGGCGTCCGTCGGGCTGGATCGACCGGGACATCCGGTCGGCGTACCTGCGGCTGCAGGACCTCGGGTGGGTGCACTCGGTGGAGGCCTGGCGCGACGGCGTCCTGGAGGGCGGGCTGTACGGCGTGGCGATCGGCGGGCTGTTCGCCGGGGAGTCGATGTTCCATCGGGCGCGCGACGCCTCCAAGGTGGCCCTCGTCGGACTGGTCGACCTGCTGCGCGACGAGCACGCCGACGACCGGCTGATCGACACCCAGTGGGTGACGCCGCACCTCGCCTCGCTGGGCGTGCGCGCGATGCCGCGCGAGGAGTACCTCGCCCGGCTGCCCGCGCTGCTCACCGTGCCGCCGCCTCGGCGTCTCACCTCGTGAGGCGCGGGAGGAGTGAAGGTGGCCCGTACGGGGTAGGTACCGCCTTCATCCCACGAACCCGAGGAGATCCACCGCATGAGAATCGCCCTGATCGCCGCCAGCCTCGTCCTCGTCGGTGGCACCGCCACCGCGTGTGGTGGGGCCCCGACGGACGCGTCGAAGGAGGACTTCTGCGCCTCGTTCACCAAGATCAACGAGTCGGCGTCGTTCAGCCCTGGTGAGGAGCCGACCAAGGACGACATCAAGAAGGTCAAGGACGCGGTGAAGGACTTCGAGGAGACCGGCACCCCCGAGGACATCCCCGACGACGCCCGCGAGGGCTTCGAGATCTTCACCGAGGCCATCTCGGACATCGACGACGACGCCGCCGCCAAGGACCTCGACGAGATCGACGACATCAGCGGCGACGACAAGAAGAAGTTCGACGCCTTCGGCGAGTACGTCGCGAAGACCTGCACGGAGTGACACCCCCGCCGCGGGGCCGGGACCACGAGCCGGTCCCGGCCCCGCGGCGCTCCCGGGCGCTCGGGCGCCGGGTCAGACGACCTGAGGGGGCTGCCCGGTCTCGCTGACCATGGGACGCCCGGCGGCCTCCCAGTCCAGCATCCCGCCGTCGAGGTTGACGACGTCGTACCCCTGCTCGACGAGGTAGCCCACCGCCTGCGCGGAGCGCCCGCCCACCTTGCAGACCACGAGCGTCTGCTCGCGTGGCAGGTCGGGCAGTCGCTGCGGCAGCTCCATCAGCGGGACGTGCACGGCGCCCTCGATGTGGCCGTGCGCCCACTCGACGGGCTCACGGACGTCGAGGACGGCGAGGCCCTCGGGCAGGGGGTCGGGGACGCCGTCGATGGACACGGTGGGGATCGCGGTCATGGGTCCAACCTATTTCAACAGCCTGCTCATCCGGCGGTCGGCCAGCGGTTTGCCGCCGGTCTGGCAGGTGGGGCAGTACTGCAGGCTCGAGTCGGCGAAGGACACCTCGCGCACGGTGTCGCCGCACACCGGGCACGGCTTGCCGGTCTGGCCGTGCACCGCCAGGTGGGACTTCTTCTCGCCCTTGAGCTCGCTCGCGGCGAGGCCGCGGGAGCGGTCGACGGCCTCCCCGAGGACGCCGCGGACGGCGGCGTACAGCGTGTGCAGCTCCTCGTCGTCGAGGCTGTTGGCCGGCTTGAACGGCGACATCCGCGCGGCGTGCAGCAGCTCGTCGGAGTAGGCATTGCCGATGCCGGCGATGGTGCCCTGGTGGCGCAGCACGCCCTTGAGCTGCTTGCGCCCCTCGCGCTGCAGGATCTCGCTCAGCACCTCGATGGTGAACTCGTCGGCGAGCGGGTCCGGCCCCAGCCGGGCGATGCCGGGGACGTCGGCGGGGGCGCGCACGACGTACATGGCCAGGCTCTTCTTCGTGCCGGCCTCGGTGACGTCGAGCCCGGAGTCGTCGTCGAGCACGATGCGTACGGCGAGCGGCGACTTGTTGCTGGGCTTGGGCGGCAGCGACGGCACCTCGTCGCGCCAGCGCACCCAGCCCGCGCGCGCGAGGTGGAAGACCAGGTGCACCCCCGAGGCGTCGATGTCGAGGAACTTGCCGTGCCGGGTCACGTCGTCGACCAGCGTGCCCTCCAGGGCGCTGAGCGGCGGGTCGTAGGTCTTGAGCGCGCTGAACGCCGCGACGTGCACCTTCGTGATCGCACGCCCCTCCAGCCGACCCCGCAGGTCCAGGGCCAGCGCTTCCACCTCGGGCAACTCGGGCACGGCCCCGAGTCTAGGAGCACCCCGCGCGGCACCGGGCCGCTCCGGTCGGAGGGTTCCGGCGATTTGCTGTCGCTTCTGGCGGGTGTTTCTGGCCCAGAAGCGCCGGGTTATCAGCAGATGCTGGTAACCCTGCTGCCTCGACCGGCCCGGGGTAGTCCCGGACGTTCGTGTCGCCGAAACGGGATCTCCACAGCACAAACGTCAGGGACTACCCCTCCGGCGCGTCACTCTAAGGATTTCCCTAGACAGCCGGATACCGTCCTCGACATGGACCCGATCCGCAACCCGTACGCGCCGGGGGCCGGCCAGCGACCGCCGGAGCTCGCGGGGCGTGACGAGCAGCTGGCGGCGTTCGACGTGGTCCTGGAGCGGGTGGCGAGGGGGCGACCGGAGCGGTCGCTGGTGCTGACCGGCCTGCGCGGGGTCGGCAAGACCGTGCTGCTCAACGCGCTGCGCTCGCAGGCGGTCCGCAAGGGGTGGGGCACCGGCAAGCTCGAGGCGCGCCCCGAGCAGCACCTTCGCCGGCCGCTGAGCAGCGCGCTGCACCAGGCCGTCCGCGAGCTCGGTCACCCGGCGCCGGACCAGGCCGACCACGTGCTCGGGGTCCTGCGGGGCTTCGCCCAGCGCGAGGCGGGGCCGCAGGCCAAGCTGCGCGACCAGTGGAGTCCCGGCATCGACGTCCCCGCCGTGCGCGGCCGTGCCGACTCCGGTGACATCGAGATCGACCTCGTCGAGCTGCTCACCGACGTCGGGGGACTGGCGGCTGACCTCGGCAAGGGGGTCGCGGTGTTCCTCGACGAGATGCAGGACCTCGGCCCCGACGACGTCTCGGCCCTGTGTGCCGCCTGCCACGAGATCAGCCAGTCGGGCCTGCCGGTCATCGTCGTCGGCGCCGGCCTGCCGCACCTGCCCGCCGTACTGTCGGCGAGCAAGTCCTACTCCGAGCGGCTCTTCTCCTACCAGCGCATCGACCGGCTCGACCGGGCCGAGGCCGACCGTGCGCTCACCGCCCCGGCCGCGGGCGAGGACGCGACGTTCACCGATGATGCGCTCTCGACGATGTACGACGCCACGGGCGGCTACCCGTACTTCATCCAGGCCTACGGCAAGACGGTGTGGGACCTCGCGCCCCGCTCGCCGATCACCGCCCAGGACGTCGCGGTCGCCGCGCCGGAGGCCGAGCGGGAGCTGGCCGTGGGGTTCTTCGGCAGCCGCTACGACCGGGCCACGCCCGGCGAGCGCGACTACCTGCGGGCGATGGCCGACGCCGCCGCCGAGGACGCCGACGCCGTGGGGTCGGTCCCCACGGCCGACGTCGCGGCGGTGCTCGGCAAGAAGCCGCAGTCGCTCTCGCCGGCGCGCGACTCGCTGCTCAAGAAGGGCCTGATCTACTCCGGAGAGCGCGGCCGGATCGCGTTCACGGTGCCGCACTTCGGCAGGTTCCTGCGCTCGCGCTGACGTCCAGGCGGCGGACCGCGAGGCCGATGCGGCAACGACGCCCGATTCAGGCAACACTGGTGACATGAGGCCGCAGGTCGTCGCTCATCGCGGGGCGAGCCACGAGATCGCCGAACACACCCTCGGCGCCTACCTGGCGGCGCTCGACGGCGGCGCGGAGGGCCTGGAGTGCGACGTCCGGCTCACCGCCGACGGGCATCTCGTGTGCGTGCACGACCGCGACCTGCGGCGTACGGCGAGCCGCAAGGGCGCGATCTCCACGCTCGACCTGGCCGACCTCTCCGAGCTCGACTTCGCCTCCTGGAAGAACCCCTGGTCGGAGCTGGACGACGAGGCGCCGGACCGCGACGACGAGCTCGGCCGGGTCCTGACGCTGCGCAAGCTTCTGGAGACCGTCGCCGACTACGACCGGCGCATCGAGGTGGCGATCGAGACCAAGCACCCCACCCGGTACGGCGGTCTGGTCGAGAAGCGGCTCGTGGAGATGCTCCAGGACTTCGGCTGGGACCGGGCGGGGTCGCCGGTGCGGGTGATGAGCTTCTCGTTCACGGCCCTCCAGCGGGTCGAGCGGATGGCACCGGACATCCCGTTGGTGCAGCTCATCGAGCACGCCGTGAGCTGGCCGATGCTGCGCCGGGTCATCGGCAAGGACTGGATCGTCGGTCCGGGGATCGAGGAGCTGCGCGACAGCCCCCGCTTCGCCCGCCGCATCGCGCGCAGCGGTCATGAGGTGCACGTGTGGACCGTCAACACGCAGGAGGATCTCGAGCTCTGCCAGAGCCTGGGGGCCTCGGCGGTCATCAGCGACCGCCCGGCGTACATGCTGGAGCTGCTCGCCCAGTAGGTTCGGGGGCATGGCCAAGCGCAACCGCAGCATCCGACGTGAGAACCTCCCCGCCGGCGAGGTCGGCCCCCGCGAGCCGTGCCCGTGCGGCTCGGGCAAGCGCTACAAGGCCTGCCACGGCGCCAAGGGCGGCGCCTCGGACGTCTTCGTGGGCCGCCCGTTCGAGGGCCTGCCGTCGGAGTGCGACGTGGTCGCGATGCGCGAGCTGGTGCCCGCCGCCACCGCGCCGCTGAGCGTGCCGTCCGCCGGCGACCGCAAGGTCCTGCTCTGCTCGCTGCTGCCGATGGCCGTCCCCGCGATGTCGCGCGACAGCGGCGAGGTGTGGCTGGGCCTGCAGGTGCAGCACAACTACGGCGACCCCTCGCGCGACCTGGCCGCCGTGCTCACCCGCGCGCTGGAGGCCGAGCCCGGCATCGTGGGGCTCACCGAGGCGCCGGGCGAGGGCCCGCGCCTGCAGGACCTGGTCACGGGCGACTCGCTGGACGTCACCGTCCACGATGGCTTCGAGTTCTGGGTTGCCGACGTCGAGGACACCACCGGCATGGAGTCCGCCCTCGAGCAGGCCAACCAGCAGGCCACGCCGACCGCGCGGCTGTCGTCGGTCGAGGCTGCGTACTGGACCAACGTGGGCACCAAGGAGCACCTGCGCTGGGTGATGCCGGAGCCCGAGGACCAGCTCCTCGACGCGCTCGCGCGCCTGCACGCCGCCGGCCAGGACAGCATCGCGACGGACTCGCGCCTCGTGGGCATGTTCCGGGCCCACGGACTGCTCGCCCCGGTCTGGGACCTGCCGGTCGGCACCGGCCCGGAGGTGCTCGAGGACAGCGCCGCCGCTTTCGCCAAGGACCTCGCCGAGGCGCTCGCCGACACCTCGGACCTCACCACCGCGCAGCGCGCCGCGCGCTCGGGCCTGGCCAACCGTCAGGTCACGATCCGCTGAGCGTCAGCCCAGGCGCGCTCACCCCAGGCGCGACTCGGCCACCGCGGCGAGGGCGTCCTTGAACGACGGCATCTCCTCGCACAGCTCGCGGACCGTCTCGTCGGTGAAGTGGATGGCCTCGAGCGGCGTGAGCGCCACGATCGAGGCGTTGCGGAGCTTGTGGCCGATGATCGCCTGCTCGCCCATGACGTCGCCGGGGCCGAGCTGGGCGATCTCCTCGCCGCCCCGGCGCACCGACACGGTGCCGTCGATCAGGATGTAGGCCTTGTCGGCGGGCGTCCGCTCCCAGATCGGCGACCACCCCTCGGGCAGCCGCACGTGCCGCCCCCGCGCGCTGATCCTGGCCACTTCCTGCGGCGTGAACGTGTCGAAGAACGATGCCATCTGACCGACCCTTCCGATGTGGGGCCCTCCCCGGAGGGGATGATCCCCGAGCACCGGGTCGCCTGTCCAGCGCGCCGCACCGACGGGACAGCCGACCCGAGCCGACTCGGGCCGACCTCAGCCGAGCGGGTCGCGGGCGACGGGACAGCTCATGCACCGCGGCCCGCCGCGACCGGAGCCGAGCTCGGAGCCGGCGATCCGGACGACCTCGATGCCGGCGTCCTCCAGGCGGGCGTTGGTCTCGTCGTTGCGCTCGTAGGCCACGGCCACCCGCGGCGCCAGGGCCAGGGTGTTGTTGCCGTCGTCCCACTGCTCGCGCTCGGCGGTCACGGGGTCCAGGCCGGTGTCGATCTGGTGCAGCTCGTCGATGCCCATCGCCTTCGCGGCGGCGATGAGGAACGGCTCGGCGTCGGCCACCTGCAGCAGCAGGGCGCCGTCGTCGGTGCGCCCGTCGGCCGTGACGGCGTACGCCGTCAGCGAGTGCGCGATGTTGGGGTACATCACGACCTTGTCGACGTCGACCATCGTGCAGACGGTGTCGAGGTGCATCGTCGCGCGCTCCTGCGCGATGGGGACGGCGAGCACGGTGTCGGCCAGCGACGCCTCGAACACCTGGCGGGCCAGCCGCTCCACGCCGGCGGGCGTCGTCCGCTCGCCGACGCCGACCGCGATCACGCGCGGCGCCAGGAGCAGCACGTCGCCGCCCTCGACGTGCTCGAACTCGTGGCCGAGGATGCGCGGGGTGTCGGCGAAGCGCGGGTGCAGGCCGTAGATGAGCTCGGTGAGCTGCGACTCGCGCTTGCGCGCCGGCATCGCCAGCGAGGTGATCGCGATCCGGTCGTGCACCCACACCGAGGAGTCGCGCGTGAACAGCAGGTTGGGCAGCGGGTCGACGAGGAAGTCGTCGTGCGCCAGCAGGGACGTGACCAGCCCGAAGCCGCCGCGGACCTCGTCGTTGCGGATGCCGGCGGTGAGGTAGCCGGTCAGGTCCTCGGCGGTCGCGTCGTGCAGCGCCCCCTTGAGGTAGCCGCGCATGGTCTCGCCGAGGTCGAGGCCGGCCAGGGCGGTAGCGATAGCGCTGTCGCGGGCCTCCTGGGTCTCGAGCGTCTCGGTCAGCAGATCGGTGAGGTAGAGCACCTCGACGTCGCGCGCGCGCAGTGCCGCGGCGAACTCGTCGTGCTCGTCCTGCGCCCGGGCGACCCACGGGATCCCGTCGAAGAGCAGCTTGTCGTTGTTGCGGGGCGTCAGGCGCTTCAGCTCGTTGCCCGGCCGGTGCAGCATCACCGTCCGCAGCCGGCCGACCTCGCTGTCGGCGCCGTGGGTCGCAGTCATGGCGGCCAGCCTAGGGGGCGGCCCGGGTCAGCTCAGCAGCTCATAGATGGTGAGCGCGGCGAGCGCGACGCACACGGTCGCGCCCAGGTAGTGCAGGACGTGGATCGAGACGAAGCGCAGCAGGCTGCGCCCGACGATCACCGCGAGGGCGCTCACCGTCAGCAGTGCCCCCAGCGCGCCGACGAAGACGCTGAGCGGCGCCTCGTACTTCGCCACCAGCGAGAGCGTCAGCAGCTGCGAGAGGTCGCCCCACTCGGCCGCGAACAGGACCAGGAACGACGCCAGCACCGCGCGCCAGCCGTGGACGGGCTTGGCCTTCTCGGCGAACTCCTCGCCGTCGGCCTCCTGGTGGCTGCGTCCCTCGCGGAACAGGATGACCGCGCCGACCAGGAAGAGCACGACCGCCGCCGTTCTCACGACGTCCGGCGGGAGCAGGGACGCCGCGTGCCCCAGCAGCACCGCGACCCCGGTCTGCACGGTGAACGCCAGCCCGACCCCGACCCACACCAGGATCGGGCGGTACTTGGTGGCCAGCACCAGGGTCGCCAGGAAGGTCTTGTCGGGCAGCTCGACGAGGAAGATCGCGCCGAAGGTGAGGGCGACGGCGGCGAGGTCCATGCCGGACATTCTCAACCGACCGCCGTACGGCGCTCGGGTGGGGTCGTCTCAGGCGAGCGCCGGCGCGCCGGCTCGGCGTCCCTCGGACAGCGAGGCCTTGGCCTGGCGCAGCAGCTTGGAGAGCTGGCGGGGCAGGTTGCGGCGGTCGGTCTCGGCCAGCCAGTCGTTGGGCAGCGAGAGCCGCAGGACGCGGTGCCAGGCGCTCGCGACCTGCTGCGGCAGCGGCCGGGCGTTGTAGGAGAGCCCGTAGCGCTCGAACAGCTCGCGCACCCGCGGTGCGATCTCGGCGTACCGGTTGCTGGGCAGGTCGGGGAACAGGTGGTGCTCGATCTGGTGCGAGAGGTTGCCCGAGAGCAGGTGCATGAGCGGCGGGCCGGAGATGTTGGCCGAGCCGAGCATCTGGCGCAGGTACCACTCGCCCTTGGTCTCGCGGGTGTCCAGCTCGCGCATCTCGAAGGTCTCCACGCCCTCGGGGAAGTGGCCGCACATGATGATCGAGTGGCTCCACAGGTTGCGCACGAGGTTGGCGGTCGCGTTGGCCGTCAACGTCGCCAGCCAGCCGGGTCCGGCGAGCAGCGGGTGGACGACGTAGTCCTTGGTGACCTGCTTGGACGCCTTGGCCGCGGCCGCCCGGATCCGGGTGCGCAGCTCGGGGGTGATGCCCTTGCCCTGGCGCAGGTGCTCGCCGAACTCGATGTCGTACATCGCGATGCCGTACTCGAAGATGCACGCGTTGACGAAGTTCCACAGCGGCTGCGCCAGGTGGCGGGCCCGCCACTCCTGGTCCTCGTCGACGCGCATGATGCCGTAGCCGAGGTCGTTGTCCTTGCCGAGGATGTTCGTGTAGGTGTGGTGGGTCTCGTTGTGGGCGCGCTTCCACTGCGCGGGCGGCGAGGCGTGGTCCCAGTCCCAGGTCGTCGAGTGGATCTTGGGGTCGCGCATCCAGTCCCACTGCCCGTGCAGGACGTTGTGGCCGATCTCCATGTTGTCGAGGATCTTGGCCAGGCTCAGCATCGTGGTGCCGGCGACCCAGGCCGGGGGGAAGCGCCCGGCCAGCAGGACGACCCGGCTGGCGAGCTCGAGGCGGCGCTGCACCGCGATCACCCGGCGGATGTAGGCCGCATCGCGCGCGCCGCGCGAGTCGAGCACGTCCTGGCGAATCCGGTCCAGCTCCTCGCCGATCTGCACGACGTCGTACGGCGTGAGGTGGCGCACCTGGCTGTGGGCCTGTCGTTCGAGCGCAGTCAAGAGAACTCCTCGCGGTGGGGCGCGACCTGCGGTACCCATTGTCGCCGACCCCGACCCGCCCCACCCGTCGGGGGCACCCGGGGATAGTCCCGGACGTATGTGTCACTTTCAGGCGCCGGAAACGACACAAACGTCAGGGACTATCCCCCACGGGGACGATCAGGAGCGGAACGCGTCCGCCGGGTAGACGCCCAGGATCTTGATCTCGGTGGTGAAGAAGGCGAGCTCCTCGAGGGCGCGGGCCAGGCCCGGGTCGTCGGGGTGGCCGTCGACCTCGGCGAGGAACTGGGTTGCGGCGAAGTGGCCGCCGACCATGTAGCTCTCCAGCTTGGTCATGTTGACGCCGTTGGTGGCGAAGCCGCCGAGGGCCTTGTAGAGCGCGGCGGGCAGGTTGCGGACGTTGAAGATGAAGCTGGTGACGACCGGGCCGTTGCCCGCCGGGGCCTGGACCAGGTCCCGCGACAGTACGACGAACCGTGTGGTGTTGTGCTCCTCGTCCTCGATGTCCTCGGCGAGGACCTCCAGCCCGTAGATCGCGGCCGCCATCGGCGGCGAGATCGCGGCCTGGGTCGGGTCGCCGGCCTCGGCGACCTCCCGGGCGGCACCGGCGGTGTCGCCGGAGATCAGCGGCACCAGTCCGTGCTCGCGGATGATCTTGCGGCACTGGCCGAGCGCGTGGACGTGGCTGTGCACCGTCCGCACCTGGTCCAGCGTGGCCCCCGGCACCCCCATCAGGTGGAACCGGATCCGCAGGAAGTGCTCGGCGACGATGTGCAGCCCCGAGCCCGGCAGGAAGTGGTGGATGTCGGCGACGCGTCCGGCGATGGAGTTGTCGATCGGGATCATCGCCAGATCGGCCTCACCGCCCTCGACGGCGGCGAAGACGTCCTCGAACGACGCGCACGGCAGCGGCTCCCAGTCGGGGTAGTGCTGCGCGCACACCTGGTGGGAGTTGGCGCCGGGCTCGCCCTGGTAGGCGATGCGTCGAGGGGAAGTCACGTCGAGAGTTTAGGGTCGAGGGCGTGGTCTTCCTCGTCGTGCTCAGCCTGGTGGTCGCGCTCGCCTCCCTGGTGGTCTCGGCGCTGCTCCTGCGTCAGCTGCGCCGCAGCCGCGACACCATGGGCGCCGAGGCGCTGCCCGAGGACGTGCAGGGGCTGCGTCAGGAGGTTGCGGCGCTGCGCGCGGAGGCACGCGGATCGCTGCGACACGTGGCGGTCGTGCGCTACGACGCCTTCGGCGACATGGGCGGTCACCTGTCCTGGTCGCTCGCCCTGCTCGACGACAGTGGGGACGGCGTGGTCCTCACCTCGATCCACGGCCGCTCCGACGCCCGCGGGTACGCCAAGAACATCTCGGCCTGGAGCTGCGACCAGCCGCTCTCGCCCGAGGAGGAAGAGGCGATCGGGCACGCTCGCCCCTGAGCCGGCTGCTGCTCAGCTCTCCTGGCGCCGCCACAGGTGCGCACGCTGGGCGGCCTCCGCCGGGCTGAGGCCGGTGAGGTCGCTCACCGGCGTCCGGACCAGGCGCGGGCCGGGGACCTCGGAGGCCTCGATGCCTGCCTGCTGGGCCGCGGCCACGACCCGGCGGCGCAGCTTGCGCCAGTCGGGCTCGCTGGGCGGGATCCCGCCCCTGTCGTCGGCCTTCGTCAGCGCCAGACGGGTCCCGTCGCCGTCGGGCTCGAGGACCGCGACCGTGTTGGGCTCGGCGTACAGCTCGGCGGGCCCGCGCCGCTTCCACCACAGGCCGGTCTTGACGCCGTCGAGCAGCGCCACGGCACGCTCCAGATCCACCGGGAGGTGGACGACGGTCGCCAGGGAGTCGAGGGCCTTCTCGATGACCGGGTCCCCGGTCTGGTCCCAGGTCACCCCGGCCGCTGCGTTCTGGGCGGCGCGCTCGACGTTGCGACGTTGCCACCGCCGCACCCGCGCCCGGAGGTAGAGCAGGGCCACGAAGGCGCCGACGACCAAGAATCCTTGGTACTCCTGCCACCAGCTCATGGCGGAGAGGATAGGAGACACCACAGACCAGAGGAGGTCTGCTTCGCACTTCGAGACCGGTGGCGCCGCCGGGCAACCCCGGGCGCCGTCGGGCGTCCTATCAGCATGACCACCAACGTGACGGCGAGAGGCGGACCCGTGGCCAGACTGCGCTCGGGCGCACACCCCACCTTCGGCGACGCGGAGCTGAGCGAGCTGTACGCCGCCCACCGGCTCTCCCTGGTCCGCCTGGCCATCCTCCTGGTCGACGACCTGGCCTCCGCCGAGGACGTCGTGCAGGACGCCTTCGCCGCCATGGCCGGCCGCCGCGGCCGCCTCGACAACGGCGCGGCCGCGCTGGCCTACCTGCGGACCTCCGTCGTCAACGGCAGCCGCTCGGCGCTGCGCCGCCGGCGTACGGCGCGCGGCTACGTCGCCCCGCACGAGGCACCGCCCGACGGTCCCGAGGGCAAGGCGGTCCTCGCCGAGGAGCACCGCGAGGTCTACGCCGCGCTCGAACGCCTCGCCCCGCGCCAGCGCGAGGTCCTCGTCCTGCGGTACTGGTCCAACCTGTCCGAGGTCGAGATCGCCGAGGCTCTCGGCATCTCCCGCGGCGCCGTCAAGTCCACCGCCAGCCGCGCGCTCGACGCGCTCGAGAGCATCCTCGCCAAGGAGGGTCACCGATGAGCACGATCGAAGACCGACTCACCCGCACCCTCGCGGCCCGCGCCGACCAGGTCGGCCCGGAGGACCTGCGTCCGGCGCAGGTGCCCCAGGCGAGGGTCTCCTGGCTGCGCCACCCGGCGACGTACGCCGTGGCGGCCGCCGCCTGCGCCGCGGCCGTCGCCGCGCCGTTCCTCGTGGACCTCGGCGACGGTGAGCCGGCGCCGAACCCGCCGGCGGTGTCGCCGCAGCCGGACATCGGCGGCGGCTGGGAGGTCGTCGAGGAGGCGGTGCGCGTCGACGTCGACGGCGACGGCACCGCCGACCGGGTGCGCGTGCGCCAGGAGCCGGGCCAGGAGCTGATCGGGCCCCGCCTGCGCGTGGAGGCCGACCTGGCCGACGGCGAGCGCGTCTTCGGGGTCATCCCCAGCGGCGAGGTCGGCTACGGCGTCCCCGAGGGCGTCCAGCTCGACGACGACCCCGGGCGCGAGCTGATCCTCTACCGCGACGAGCTGCCCTTCGCCGTGCTCGACCTGGTCGACGGTCGGCTCGCGGAGCCGAGCCGGCCCGAGCAGCCGCCGCTGCTCAACGGGATCGTCCCCGCGGACGACGGCCGGGGCCGCGAGTCGGCCCTCTGGGTGGAGGGCGAGACGCTCCTGACCTACCTCACCGTCGACACCTTCTCCGGCGGCGAGCCGCTCAGCCTGCCCCCGGAGTACGCCGTCGACGTCACCCGGTGGTCGCTCGACGACGGCACGCTGGTGCCGACGAGCCTGGGCGAGCAGTGCCTCGACGCGGTGGACGGCCCGACGACGCCCGAGGGCATGTCGATCCCCGCGCCGTGCGCGGACGGCGGGGCAACCCCGGCCCTGTTCCCGGCGGCGGAGGACACGATCGGCCCGGGGGAGTCCTTCGAGGTCCCGCTCGGCTCGGCCACCTTCACCGTCGCCCTCGAGGGGGCCGACGACAGCACCTCGCTCGTCGTCGACATCCCGGGCAGCGGCGAGCAGCGCCTCCCCCTGCCGGGCAGCGGGACGCCGACGGTCTTCACGACGCCGGTGCGGATGTCGGATGTGGAGCTGAGCGTGCTGGTCGCCCAGGAGAGCGGCGACAGCACCGCCATGACGCTGGTGACGGTGCGCGACGGCCGGCTCGTCGTGGCCCTGACCTCGGGCCCGGTCCCGTTCGGCGGCGGCTTCCAGGAGCCGGACGCGCGTAGCTTCCAGACCTGGATCGGTCCCGACGGCCGGCTGTTCACCCGGCTGCAGCAGGCCGGGTCCGACGAGTACGACGTCTGGTCCTGGTCTCTGGGCGGCAGCGTGTCGGTCGACGGTCCGCCGACCCTCCAGCCGGCAGCGGAGGGCTGCTTCGTCCTCGACGACCAGACCCCGCCCGGCGAGACCCCCACCTGCGCCGGCTAACGCGAAATCCGCTGACCCGTCAGAAACTTTCAGACGGGTCAGCGGTGGAACCGCGAAGTTAGTGACGGGTCAGCGGGGGACGCGGACGAGCAGCCGGCCGTGGATGCACTCCATGTGGAGCTCGCGGCCGGGGCCGACGGAGTCGCCGTCGAGCTGGCGGGGGGCGTCGATGCTGGCGGTGATGGAGACCCGCTGGCCGGTCATGCGGTTGATGGTGTCGTCGGTGCGGGCGCCACGCGACATCACCCGGACGGCCAGGGGGATCCAGGAGAAGAAGTTGCGCGGGTGCAGGATGACGACGTCCAGCACACCGTCGTCGATCGCCGCGTCCGGCAGCAGCGGCATCCCGGCTTGCAGGAACCCGACGTTGCCGACCACGATCGTGCGGGCGCGGTGCGTGGTGGGCTCGCCGCCGTCCACCGAGATGTCGACCCGGATCGCGGGGAACATCAGCGACTTGAGCCCGGAGACGACGTAGGCCACCCAGCCGACGCGCTTCTTGAGGTCCTCGTTGACGCCCTCCATGATCGCCGCGTCGAAGCCCATCCCGGCCATCACCATGAAGTGGCTGTCCTCGAGGTGGTCGCCGGTGACCTTCACCATGTCGATGGCGCGGTCCTGGCCGGTGAGGGCGATGTCGATCGCGGCCCGGATGTAGAGCGGGATGTCGAGGTTGCGGGCCAGCAGGTTGCCGGTGCCGGCCGGCACGATCCCGACCGGGATGCCGGTGCCGGCGAGCTCGGCGCACACCTCGCGCACGGTGCCGTCGCCGCCGCAGACGATCACCAGGCCGGGACCTTCCATGGCGGCGCGCTCGGCCTGGCCGGTGCCGGAGTCCTCGACGGTGGTGAGGTGCCACGTCGGCGTGGACCAGCCGGCCTCGACGGCCATCGCCTCCACGATCGACTGGAACTGGCCGACGTCCTCCACCTTGATCGGGTTGAGGATCACGGCGAGCCGGCGCCGAGGCGGCAGTACGTCGGGGAGAGGGGCGATCTTCTCGGCGTGGCTGCGGGGGATCGGGCTCAGGACGACCAGTCCGAGGAGGACGAGTCCGGCGCCCAGCAGGACCCCGCCGATCACGTCGGTGGGGAAGTGGCGACCCAGCAGCACCCGGTCCAGGCACACCGCGACGACCACCACGGCGACGAGCAGCGAGATCAGCCGGCGCATGTTCGAGCGGCGCAGCAGCATGGTCGCCAGCACCACGACGACGCCGCCGAACGCCGCGACGGAGGAGGCGTGCCCGGAGGGGAACGCATGGTTGCTCAGGAGCCACTCCGCCTCCTGCCACTCGGGCCGGTCCCGGCCGACCGCGAGCTTGATCAGGGTCGTGGCCACCGAGGTCGCGGCCATCACCGCGACCGTGTAGTACGCCGCCCGGCGGTGGCTCTTGACGAACATGACGACCGCGAGCACCGCCGTGTACGCCGTCATGGCGATGGTGCTGAACGCGAGCTCCACCCACCGCAGCACCTGTCGCAGCGTGGTGTCGTCGACGGCCCAGCCCCGCACGGTGTCGCCGCGGTCGTCGAAGTCGGCCACCCACCCCCAGCCCTGGCTCACCGCCACGGCGAGGACCGCCAGCAGGGCGAGGCACACCGCGCTCCAGGTGAGCAGGTAGGCGCGGGTTCGGTCGAGCACGGCGCCCAGTATGGGCGACGGGGCCGCGCCGGCGTCCGGCCAGGGGCAACTCGGATGAGCCGGGTCACCTCTGCCGGATAGCCTGAGCGCATGATCGACCCACGCATTCTCCGAGACGACCCCGACCGCGTACGAGCCGCTCAGGCCAAGCGAGGGCTGTCCGATGACGTGGTCGACCGCGCGCTCGCCGCCGACTCCGCGCGGCGCGAGGCGATCGTGGCCTTCGAGACCAAGCGGGGCGAGCAGAAGCGGCTCGGCAAGCTCATCCCCCAGGCCCAGGGCGAGGAGAAGCAGGCGCTGCTGGCGCAGACCAAGACCCTCTCGGCGCAGGTGAAGCAGGCCGAGGCCGCCCAGGCGGCCGCGGAGGAGGAGTGGCAGCAGGCGCTGCTGTCGATCCCGAACCTCGCCGAGGCCGACGTCCCCGCCGGTGGCGAGGACGACTTCGTCCTGCTGGAGACGGTGGGCACCCCGGCCGAGTTCGACTTCGAGCCCCGCGACCACATCGAGCTCGGCCGCCTGCTCGGCGCCATCGACCTCGAGCGCGGCGCCAAGGTGTCGGGCTCGCGCTTCTACTTCCTCACCGGCGTGGGGGCCGAGCTGGAGTTCGCGCTCATCAACCTCGCCAACGAGACCGCGCGCGAGTTCGGGTTCACCCAGGTCATCGCGCCGTCGATGGTGAAGCCCCGCGCGATGGACGGCACCGGCTTCCTCGGCCAGGCCGCCGACGACGTCTACCGCATCGAGGGGCAGGACATGTACCTCGTGGGCACCTCGGAGGTCCCCATGGCGGCGTACCACTCCGACGAGATCCTCGACGGCAGCTCGCTGCCGCTGCGCTACGCCGCGTTCAGCCCTTGCTTCCGCAAGGAGGCCGGCTCGCACGGCAAGGACACCAAGGGGATCATCCGGGTCCACTGGTTCGACAAGGTGGAGATGTTCGTCTACTCGACCACCGAGGACTCCTACGCCGAGCACCGCCGCCTGCTCGAGATCGAGAAGGCCTTCCTCGACAAGCTCGAGCTGGCCTACCGCGTCATCGACGTCGCCGCCGGCGACCTCGGGCTGTCCGCGCAGCGCAAGTTCGACTGCGAGGCGTGGATCCCGACCCAGGGCAAGTACCGCGAGCTCACCTCGACCTCCAACTGCACGGAGTTCCAGACGCGCCGCCTGGACACCCGCGGCCGTTTCCCTTCCACAGGCTCGGGACCCGGCGAGGAGATCAAGGCGATCTCGACGCTCAACGGCACCCTGTGCGCCATCACCCGCGCGATCGTCGCCATCCTGGAGACCCACCAGCAGGCGGACGGCTCGGTGCGGGTGCCCCAGGCGCTGCAGGCCTGGCTCGGCGGGCGCGAGGTCCTCGAGCCGGTCACCACGTGAGTACGCAGGAGGGCTGGCAGCCCAAGATCGTCGCGCTGGACATCGACGGCACGCTGCTCAAGTGGGTCGACGGCGCCGGCATGACCCACGAGCAGATCGAGCCGGCGGTCTACGACGCCGTGCACCGCGTGCTCGACGCGGGCGCCCACGTGGTGCTCGCCAGCGGCCGCTCGCCGCACGGCATGACGCCGATCGCGGACCTACTCGACCTGCGGGGGCAGGACGGGCAGCGGGTGTGGGTCGTGGCCAGCAACGGCGCGGTGATCTTCCGCTACCCGCCCATGGACGTCGTCCGCGAGGAGACCTTCGACGCCGGTCCCGCGGTCCGAGCCGTCCTGGAGCGGCAGCCCAACGCCATCGTGGCGGTCGAGGAGCGCGGCATCGGCTACCGCGTGAGCACGCCGTTCCCCGACGGTGAGCTCTCCGGCGACATGATCGTGACGCCGATCGAGGACCTGGTGGCCGGGCCGGTGAGCCGGGTGATCATCCGCGACCCCGAGTCCAGCGCCGACGAGTTCGTCGCCCTGGCCGCGGACCTGGGCCTGCACGGCACCAACTACGTGGTCGGCTGGACCGCCTGGCTCGACCTGTCCCCGGTCGGGGTCTCCAAGGCCTCCGGGCTGGAGTACGTCGCCCGCGAGCTGGGCCTGACCCGCGCCGACGTGCTCGCCATCGGCGACGGCCGCAACGACATCGAGATGCTGCAGTGGGCCGGGCGCGGGGTCGCCATGGGTCAGTCCGTGCAGGAGGTCATCGACGTCGCCGACGCCGTGACCGGCTCGGTCTACGAGGACGGCGCCGCCACCGAGCTCGACCGGTACTTCGCGTGAGCGAGCCGCCGTCGCTGCCGGTGCTGATCAGCTCGGCGCGGCTGCGTCTGGTCCTCGTCACGCCGGCCGACGCCGCCGACATGCGCGCCGGGCGGCACCAGGACCGCTGGCACCCCGACTACCCCCGCCGTGACGACCTCGACGCGGCGGCGATGGTGCGCGAGGGCGACACCTGGGGGCCCCGGCACGTCGTGCTGGGCGTGCAGGCGGTGGGGAGCATCGGCTGCTTCGGGCCGCCGGTCGACGGCGAGACCGAGGTCGGCTACGGCCTGGTCGAGGCCGCCCGCGGGGCGGGGGTCGCCACCGAGGCGCTGCGCGCGCTGGTGGCCGAGACCGACCGGGCCGGGGTCCGGCTGCGGGCCGCGGTCGCGCCGCAGAACCGGGCCAGCCTGCGGGTCCTCGCCGCCTGCGGCTTCACCGAGCTGCGCGGTGGCGACGAGGACGGCAACCTGGTGATGGCCCGGCCGCTGCCCGCGACCCTCCCATGACCCAGCCCACGACCCAGCCCACAAGCCGGCCGCGGCTGGTCGCCACCGACCTCGACGGCACGCTGGTGCGCTCCGACGGCACCGTGTCGCCGCGCACGGCCGAGGTGCTGGCCGCGCTGGACGCGAGCGGCGTACCGGTCGTGTTCGTGACGGCCCGGCCGCTGCGCTGGATGGAGCAGATCTGGCCGATGGTGGGGGCTCACGGGATCGCGGTGGTCTCCAACGGCGCGGTGCTGTACGACGTGACCCACCGCGAGGTGCGCGAGGTACGCGGGCTGGGCGCGCGCGAGGGGCTGGCCGTCGTGCAGGCGATCGCGGCGGCGGTGCCGTCGGCGACGTTCGCGATCGAGTGCGTCGACGGGCTGCGGGTGGACGAGCGGTTCGTGGACGTCGACGGAGCGGGGGAGGAGACCGCGCGCGGACCCCTCGCGGAGCTCTGGACAGCCCCGGCCGTGAAGCTGCTGGTGCGCGAGCTCGACGCCGATCCGGCCGAGCTGCGTCGCCTCGTGGGCGACGCCGTCGGCGAGGCCGCCGTGCCGACCTGGTCGGTCGACCACCTGATCGAGATCAGCGCCCCCGGCGTCACCAAGGCCGCCACCCTGGCCCGGGTGGCCGCCGAGCTGGGGGTGGCGGCGCGCGACGTGGTCGCGTTCGGGGACATGCCCAACGACCTGCCGATGCTCGCCTGGGCCGGCACGCCGTACGCCGTCGCCAACGCCCACCCCGACGTGCTGCGCGCGGCCGGCCGGGTGGCGCCGAGCAACGACGAGGACGGCGTGGCCCGGATCCTGGAAGGGATCTACGGGCTGTGAGGGCACCGACCTCGACTGGTGCCCGTCACCATCGATCTGTTGAGATGGGCACCGTGTCCGCCCTCGTACGCCGCCTGCTGACCGCCGCCCTTCTCGTCGGCGCGTTCGTGACCGTCGGCGCCGCCCCGGCCCAGGCCGCCTGCGCGTGCTCGGGCCCCCAGTCGACGCTCCTGCAGCGGATCAAGGCAGCCGACGCGGTCTTCACCGGCACCGTCACGGCGGTGTCCCGCCCCGACGGCACCGCCCCGATGGCGAGCCCCAGCGGCGGGCTCGGCGCCACGGAGCAGGCGATCGAGCACGAGGTCACGGCCGAGACCGTCTACAGGGGCCGCGTCGACACCCCCGAGCAGACGGTCACCACCACGCCCCGCAACCGGGCCACCTGCGGCCTGGGCCAGCTGGCCACGGACCGGCGCTACGTCTTCATGGTCCAGGCCGGCGGCGCGGCCGCCGAGCCCGTGTGGACCGACAACGGGTGCTCCGGCACCCGCGTGGCGACCGCGGCCCTGGTGACCCAGGTGGAGGACGTGCTGGGCAAGGGCGAGCCGGCCACGCCGCCGCCCCCGCCTCCTGCGGCCGTGCTCACCGACGTCGACACCTCCGAGCCGACCCCGCTGAGCCGCGCCGTCGCGCCCGGCCTCGCGCTGGTGCTCGTCGGCCTGCTCGGCCTGGTCCTCGTCGGGCGCCTCGGCTCGCGTCGCGGCTGAGCGACGGCTAGAGGTACATCCCACCGGCGCCGCCAGGGCGCCGGTCCTCGTCGCCCTGACCGGGCGTCTGCGGGGCGTGCGGCTGCTGGCCGCCCATGCCGGGTGGCAGCGCGCGGCGCATCTCCTCGAACTGGGCCCGCGCGGCGAGCTGCTGGGCGTACATCGCCGTCTGGATGCCGTGGAAGAGGCCCTCCAGCCAGCCGACCAGCTGGGCCTGGGCGATGCGCAGCTCGCTCTCGGAGGGCGTGGCCTCGTCGGTGAACGGCAGCGCCAGCCGCTCGAGCTCCTCGACGAGCTCCGGGGCCAGCCCCGCCTCCAGCTCCTTGATCGAGGACTGGTGAATGTCCTTGAGGCGGCTGCGGCTCGCCTCGTCGAGCGGCGCGGACTTCACCTCCTCCAGCAGCTGGCGGATCATGCCGCCGATGCGCAGGACCTTGGCCGGCTGCTCCACGAGATCGGTGAGGGCGCGCTCCTGGCGCTGGCCCTCCTCCTGCTCCCCTTGGTCGCCGCCCTGGGTCAGGGCGGAGGCGGGAACGGTCCCCACCGGCCTCCCATCGGGGCCCACGATGACGACCTGCTGCTCCTGCTCGGGCTCGCTCATGCCCCACAGCCTAGGTCGCGGGTGGGAGAGGTGCGTCACACGGTGAGGACGATCTTCCCGGTGTGCTCTCCGGACTCCATGAGCGCGTGTGCGGCGGCGGCCTCCTCGAGGGGCATCGTGCCGTGGACGACCGGGCGGACCAGGCCCTCGGCCACCAGCGGCCAGACGTGCTCGACCAGCGCCGCACAGATGGCGGCCTTCTCGCCCACCGGCCGGGCGCGCAGCGAGGTGGCGATGACCGCGCCGCGCTTGCGCAGCAGGGCGTTGATGTCGAGCTCGCCCTTGCTGCCGCCCTGCATGCCGATGATCACCAGCCGGCCCTCGGTGGCCAGCGCCGTGACGTTGCGGCCGAGGTACTTGGCGCCCATGTTGTCGAGGATGACGTCCACGCCGGCCCCGTCGGTGGACGACTTCACGACCTCGACGAAGTCCTGCTCGCGGTAGTTGATCGTCACATCCGCGCCGAGGGCCGCGCAGGCGGCGAGCTTGTCCGGCGTACCGGCGGTGGTGAGCACGCGGGCGCCGAGCTGGTGGGCCAGCTGGATCGCAAAGGTCCCGATGCCGCCGGCACCGCCGTGCACCAGGAAGCTCTCGCTCGGCTTCAGGCCGGCCACCATGAAGACGTTGGACCACACGGTCGCCGCGACCTCGGGGATCGCCGCGGCGGTGACCAGGTCGACGCCGTCGGGGACCGGCATGACCTGGCCGGCGGGTACGACGACGCGCGAGGCGTAGCCGCCGCCCGCCAGCAGGGCGCAGACCTCGTCTCCGACGGTCCAGCCCTCCACGCCCTCGCCGAGCGCGACGACGGTGCCGCTGCACTCCAGGCCGATGACGTCGGAGGCTCCCGGGGGCGGCGGGTAGTGGCCCTGGCGCTGCAGCAGGTCGGCGCGGTTGATCGCGGTGGCGGCGACCGCGATGGCCACCTCGCCGGGACCGGGCTCGACGTCGGGCACCTCGGATACGGACAGGACCTCGGGGCCGCCTGCGTCGGCGGCGATCACGGCTCGCATGGCGTCAGTCTGTCAGGACCGTCGGCCGGTCCCGGCTAGGCCTCGAACCGCTCGCCCGAGTGGTCCACGCCGGTGTCGTCGGGCACCGGCTGGTCCACGTCGAGCGGGTCCACGAAACCGGCCGGCCGGTCCCATCCCTCGGCCAGCGACTGGGCCAGCGCGGCCAGCCGCTCGACCGCCTCCGGGCCGGCGGACTGCGTGCCGGCGGCGTAGCCCAGCAGGTACGTCGTCACGGGGCCGGCCACGCGCTCGACGTTCTCGATCGCGAGGTCGCTCAGGTCGTTGAGCAGTCCCTCGTCGACCTCGGTCTCGATGTCGAGCGCGTCGCACAGCTCGTCGATCCAGTCGTGAAGGTTCACCATCCCAGAGTGTCCAGACTGGGGCGGCGCCGCAACCCCTGTGCGGTTCACGCGAAGTCGCGCAGGTCCGCCCAGGTGTCGATGTCGCGGTGCTCCTCGCCCACGGCCGGCACGGCCGCGAGGTGCAGCCGGGAGAGCAGCCGGTGCAGCGCCAGGTCGTGCTGCTCCTCCTGCCCGGGTCGCACCGCGTCGAGCCGCTCGGTGGCGAGCGCGAGCGCCAGCTGGCGGCGCCCGTCGGGGCCGACCAGGGCCGCGCCCTCGGCCGTGGGGGCCGCCTCGAGGAGGCGGCGCACGGTGTGCGCGTCCACCCGCGGCATGTCGACCGCCAGCACCACGAGGTACGGCGTGCGGTGCAGCAGGGCGTCGCGCCCGGTGAGCAGGGCGGCGACCGGACCGCCGTACCGCGGGGACTCGTAGGTGAAGGTCACGGGCCGCTCGGTGGGCACCGGCTCGCCGACCGCGACCACCTCGGAGGCGTCGACCACGGCGTCGATCGCGCGCGCGAGCAGGGTCCGCCCGCCGATCTCGACCGACGCCTTGTCCACGCCTCCCAGCCGGGCGGCGCGGCCGCCGGCCAGGATCACCGCGGCGAAGGGGGCCGGCCCGGGGTCCACGTCCACCCTGGGAGTGTGCCACCGGCCGGGCGGCCGCGTGGCAGTCTGTGGCGGTGACCCCGACCACCGCCGACGAGCTGCGCGTCGCGCTCGTGCAGGAGGCCTCCGTCCTCGACCCCGCCGCCAACCGCGCCCGGCTGGAGGAGCTGGTGCCCCCGGGTGCGGACCTGGTGGTCCTGCCCGAGGCCTTCGCCCGCGACTTCGGTGAGGCCGGCTCCGACGTCGCGCCGTTCGCGGAGCCGGTGGACGGCCCGTTCGGCCGGGAGCTGGCCCGGGTCGCAGCGTTGCGGGGGACCACCGTGGTCGCGGGGATGTTCGAGGCGAGCGACGACCCGGCGCGGCCGTGGAACACGCTGCTGGTCCGCGGGGCCGCCGTGGCGGCGTACCGCAAGGTGCATCTGTACGACTCCTTCGGCTACCGCGAGTCCGACCGGCTGCGGGCCGGTCCGCTCGAGCCGGTCGTGGTGGAGGTCGGTGGCTTCGTGGTGGGGCTGCTGACCTGCTACGACCTGCGGTTCCCGGAGCTCGCGCGGGCGCTGGTGGACCGCGGGGCCGAGGTGCTCGTGGTCCCGGCCGCGTGGGTGGCCGGGCCCCGCAAGGTCGACCACTGGCGCACGCTCGTGCGCGCCCGGGCCATCGAGAACACCGTCTTCGTGGCCGCCGCCGGCCAGCCCGGGCCGCGCTACAGCGGCCACTCGCTCGTCGTCGACCCGCTCGGCGACGTGCTGGCCGAGGCGCAGGACGGCCCGGCCGTGCTGAGCGCGACGCTGCGCCGCGAGGTGCTCGACCAGGCCCGCCGTACCAACCCGTCGCTGGCCAACCGCCGTCTGTAGCCTGTTCCCCCGTGTCCAGATCCGCCACCCGTCGTCGCGAGCCCGACCCGCGCACCGGTTGGCGAGGCCGGATCGTCGGTATCGGCGAGAGCCGGCTCCCGGTCGTCGCGTTCCTGGCCCTGGTGGCCCTCGGGCTCGCCGCGCTCGTGGCGGGGGTGCTGAGCCTCGGGCCGGAGTGGCTGCCCGGCGTGGGCGCCGTCGTCGTGGCCAGCACCTACTCCTGGGCGCTCGCCGCGCGCACCGGCGGCCGACCGGTGGTCTACGGCACGCTCGCGGTCGCGATCGGCGTCGTCGTGCTGGTCAGCGACGAGGACTACCTGCGCACAGGTGCCGCCGTCATGACCTGCGTGATCTCCTCCGTGCTGGGGGTCATGGCCACGGTCCCCGCGGTGACGTTCCTCCAGGCGGCGCGCGAGTGCGTCATCGCCATCCTCATCGCTTGCATCGGCGCGCTGGCGACCGTGGCCTTCGAGCCGCGGATCTCGGTGGTGGAGTTCGAGTATGCGACGTTCGGGCTGGCCCTGCTCGCGGCGTTCGCGGTGGTCTACCGCCTCGGTGCCGGTCTGCACGGGCTCGGGCGCCGCGGCGCGGCGATCGTGCTCGTCGGGATGGTGGTGCTCGCCGTCACGCTGCTCTACGCCGAGCTCCTGCGCCGCTACGGCACGCCCGGTCTGGTGGAGTCGCTGCTGGACGTCGTGCGCTGGAGCCGCGAGCACCTCGGCGCGTTCCCGCGCCCGATCGAGACCGTGCTCGGCATCCCGGCGCTCGCCTGGGGCTGCCACATGCGCGCGCGTCGCCGCCAGGGCTGGTGGGTCTGCGCCTTCGGCGTCGCCGCCACCTCCGCGGTCGCCAACTCGCTGGCCAACCCGGCGATCACCCTGCGCGAGAGCGGCCTGTCGGTGCTCTACGGCCTGGTCGTCGGCCTGGCCCTGGGCTATCTGGTGATCCGCGTCGACCTGCAGGTCACCGGCTCCGGCGGACGCCGCAGCCGCCGGGCCGAGGAGGCGGCGGCCATCCGCCCCGAGCCGGCGCGCACCAGCGCGCTGCTCTGAGCCGGCCCGTGATCGCCGTCCGCGCTTGGGGCGTACCTGCCGGTAACGGCTAGCGTGCCGACATGGCCCGTGAACAGGTGACCGAGATCCTCGCCGAGATGGTGGCCAACGTGCTGTCGCTGTCCGTCGAACCCGGCGACTCCGTCGCCCCCGGTGACACCGTGGTGCTGCTGGAGTCGATGAAGATGGAGATCCCGGTGCTGGTCGACATCGCCGGCACCGTGCGCGCCGTCAAGGTCGCCCCCGGCGACGTCGTCCAGGAGGGCGACATCCTGGTCGAGCTCACCCCCGCCACCTGACCCGCCACCGCCGGACTGCGCGGGCGTGTCGCGCACTTGTCAGGGGTTGCAACACCTGACAAGTGCAGGGATACCCGGTCAGCCGGGTATCCATCCACCCGCAGGCTGCTCAGCAGAGGGGGCGGGATTCGAACCCGCGGTAGGTCTCCCTACGACCGCTTTCAAGGCGGTTCCGATCGGCCACTCCGGCACCCCTCCGTGCACGCCGAGGCGTACGGCGGGCCAGTCTAGGCCGCCGGGGGCCCGGCCTACTCCGAGCCGCCCAGCTCGAGCTCGACATCGTCGTAGGCGATGTCGTTGACCCGCTGCACATGACGGGCGATGTCGACCAGCAGCCGCTTGGCCTCCAGCCGCACCGCCTCGACGTCCGAGCTGTCCAGGACCCGCGGCCCGAGCACACCGAGCCGGGCCAGCAGGGTGTTGCGCTCGCGGAACGCGGTGCCGCCCCGGGCCGCCAGCCAGCCGTCGTCGGGAGAGCTCGTCTCCCCGACGAGGGCATCGCGCACGACGGCCAGGCGCTGGCGCACGACCCAGCGCCAGTTGCCGAGCGCGGCACCGTCGCGCCGGGGGGCGTCGAGGGCGGCGTCGAGGGCGCGCAGCGCGCTCGCCATGCCAGGGGTGACGATGGCCACGGATGCCTCCCGGTGTCCGGCCCGCGCCGGAGCTCGAGCAGGGGACTTCGAGCATGACTGCCGGACCCGGCCCCGGCAAGACCGGGTGCGCCCCCAAATGCGGTGTCTTGTTCAATCATCTCCATGTCCTCTCCCGAGACGACCGACTATCGGCTGGCCCGCTCGTTCGCCGCCCGGTTCGTGGGCGCCTACCTGCTCCTGCTCGCGATCGTCATGTTCGCGGCCACGGCGGCCGTCGCCGTCACCCAGTTCCTGCCGCCCGACGCTCTCGTGGTGCTCCTCGTGCTGGGCCTGGTCGGCCTCGCCGTCCTCGGGGCCCGCCTGCGCTCGGCGTACGTCGTGAGCTTCGACGCCGAGGGCTACCGGGTCCGCATGGTCCGCGGGGCGGGTGTGAAGCAGGCCGCCTGGACCGAGGTCGCCGAGGCCGGGACCGCCTCGCCGCGCGGCGTGCCGTGCGTGGTCATCCGGCTGCGAGACGGCCGCTCCACCACCATCCCCGTGCAGGCGCTCGAGACCGACCGCGAGCAGTTCGTCCGCGACCTGGCCCGTCGCCTCGAGCGCGGCGAGGGCCTGCGCCCGCTCTGAGCCGGCTCCGGGCCGCCTCCGTCAGAAGCCGAGCGGCGGGGTGATTCGTCCTCGCCCCTTGGCTCCTTGTAGCCTGTGCTCGCTGTTCCAGGTCCGCCTGGGACGCGGAGGAGGCGTCGCCTAGTCCGGTCTATGGCGCCCGCCTGCTAAGCGGGTTTGGGGCTACAACCCCATCGAGGGTTCAAATCCCTCCGCCTCCGCCAGTTCGGGTCACCTTTCGTCGTACGACGGAGGGTCTCCCGGCGTTGCGTCAGCACCGCAGCCCCGCGCCCCGCCCGCAGCCTCGCCGAGCGGCCCAGTTGCAGCCTTCTGCAATGCAGATATATGAAGCAAGGTTCGACTGACGCGCGCGCGCGCGACGCCCCAGACTCATGGCAGGGCCATTCCGTGGGCCCCTCGAACCGAAGGTGACCCTCATGAAGACTACTCGCAAGCTCGGCATCCTGATCGCCGCTTCCGCCCTGTCCGTCGGGCTGCTCGGCGTCTCCGCGCCGGCTCAGGCCAAGGACAGCAGCTGGGGCTGCGGAGGCTACTGCCGCACCGTGCGCTGACCTGCGCGACACCCTCGAAGCTTGAGACCCGGGCCCAACCTCCCCCCCACTTGTTGGGCCCCAGTGCCACCCCCAGGCCGGTCTCATCGAGGTGAGGGCGGTGACTCGATCCAGACTCGAGTCACCGCCCTCGCTGCATTTGACCACAATCCCTGCTGTCCGGACGGCACTTCACCGCAGATCAGGCGGTGCTCTCGCTGCCGGAGACCCCCCGCTGGCCCATCGTGTAACCCAGCTGGAAGCGCGTCTCCGCCTCGTACTCCCCCTTGAGGTCGGCCACGTACCCGGCGTAGGTCCGGGGGCTCACGCCCAGCCTCTTGGCGCTCACGGGGTCCGAGTGACCCTCGATCAGCATCCTGATCGTCATCGCCCGCTGCTCCTCGGCGATGTCCCTCATCATCGAGGTGTCACGGTTGGTGAAGGGCCGGGCGCGCTCCCAGGCACGCTCGAACACGTCCACCAGGTACGCCACCACCGACGGCTCGCGGATCGCGATCGCCGTGCGCAGGTCGTCGTGGCCCGGGATGACCGCGATCCGCCGGTCGAAGACCAGCATCCGGTTGAAGAACTCGTCGAGGGTGCGGACCTCGGCCCCGCGGGCAGTGACGGCGGAGACGTACTTGTGGGTGATCGAGCTGCGCCGCGCGCTGTGCTGGTACAGCGTGCGCATCCTGGTGCCGCGCTCGAGCATCTGCGTGTCGCGCAGGGCTGCGGCGGCCAGCGACTGCGCGTCCCGACCGGTCTGCGGCTGGGCGGTGAGCATCTCCTCCTCGCACTCGGCCACGAGGCCGGTGAGGAAGGGGCCGATGGCCTCGTCGTGGATGTGGGTGAAGGGGCCGCGGGCCGACGACATCGGGGATCGACGCCAGGTCTGGGCGAGTCCCCCGAAGGCCTTCGCCCAGTGCGAGGACTCCTCGAGGAGCTTGGATCCCTCCTGGCTCAGCGGCGAGACGACGCGCGACTGGACGCTGCTGGGGTCCTCCGGGACCCAGGTGCCGGACGCCTTGTCGAGCTGGACGAGCCCGAGCTCGACGAGCAGGTCGAAGGCGTGGCGCTCGGCGGAGCCCTCCGCGATGCGCGGATCGTCCGCGGGCATGCCGCCCTGCGCGACGATCGCCTTGAACAGCTCCGCGGATGCGGTCTCGAAGACCGCGCGCTCGTCGGGACCGTAGCCAGCCACGTGCTCCCCCTTCGGCTTTGGAACCCCGAGGCACAGCATGCTCCCACAACCAGCAGGAGCCCCGTCCCTGGAAAGGGGCGGGGCTCCCCCCGATCACGCGAGGTACGGCGGTCTCAGACGCCCAGGCGAGCCTTGAGACCGTCCAGCTCGGTCCACAGCACGGTGGGCAGGTCGTCGCCGAACTTCGCGAACCACTCCTCGATCTGCGGGATCTCGGCCTTCCACTCCTCGGGGTCGACCTCGAGGGCCTGCTCGAGGGCGGCGTCGCTCAGGTCCAGCCCGTCGACGTCGAGCGAGCCCGGGGCCGGCACGTGGCCGATCGGGGTCTCGACCGCCGCGGCCTGGCCGTCGATGCGCTCGACGATCCACTTGAGCACGCGGCTGTTCTCGCCGAACCCGGGCCACAGGAAGCCGCCCGTTTCGTCGCGGCGGAACCAGTTGACGTAGAAGATCCGCGGCAGCTTCGCGGCGTCGTTGTCCTTGCCGACGTTGATCCAGTGGCCGAAGTAGTCGCCGGCGTTGTAGCCGATGAACGGCAGCATCGCCATCGGGTCGCGGCGTACGACGCCGACCTGGCCCACCGCGGCCGCGGTGGTCTCCGACGACAGCGTCGCGCCGAGGAAGGTGCCGTGGGTCCAGTCGCGGGCCTCGAAGACCAGGGGGATGGTGGTCTTGCGACGACCGCCGAAGAGGATCGCGTCGATCGGGACGCCGCGCGGGTCGTCGTACTCGGGCGCGAGGATGTCGCACTGCTTGATCGGGGTGCAGTAGCGGCTGTTGGGGTGGCTGGAGAGCTCCTCGCTCTCGGGCGTCCAGGGCTCGCCCTTCCACGACGTCGCCTTGGCGGGCGGGTTCTCCAGGCCCTCCCACCAGATGTCGCCGTCCTCGGTGAGCGCGACGTTGGTGAAGACCGAGTTGCCCTTGTCGATAGTGCGCATGGCGTGCGGGTTGGTGTGCTCGTTGGTGCCCGGGGCCACGCCGAACAGGCCGAACTCCGGGTTGACCGCCCACAGCCGGCCGTCCTCCCCGATCCGCATCCAGGCGATGTCGTCGCCCAGGGTCTCGACCTTCCAGCCCGGCACCGTGGGCTTCAGCATCGCCAGGTTGGTCTTGCCGCAGGCGCTCGGGAAGGCGGCCGCGAGGTACTTGCGCACCCCCGACGGTCCGGTGAGCTTGAGGATCAGCATGTGCTCGGCGAGCCAGCCCTCGTCGCGGGCCATGACCGAGGCGATGCGCAGCGCGTAGCACTTCTTGCCGAGCAGCGCGTTGCCGCCGTACCCGGAGCCGTAGGACCAGATCGCGCGCTCCTCGGGGAACTGCACGATGTACTTGGTGTCGTTGCAGGGCCACCTGACGTCGGCCTCGCCGTCGGCGAGCGGGTGACCCACCGAGTGCACGGCCTGCACGAACGAGGCGTCCAGCTCCTCCATGCGGGCCAGCACGTTCGCGCCCATGCGGGACATGACGCGCATCGAGGCGGTGACGTAGGCGGAGTCGGTGAGCTCGACGCCGAACATCGGCCGCTCGGCCTCGAGGTGGCCCATGACGAAGGGGATGACGTACATCGTCCGGCCCTTCATGCAGCCCTCGTAGAGGCCACGCATGATGCCCTTCATCTCCTCGGGCGCCATCCAGTTGTTGGTGGGCCCGCAGTCCGACTCGTCGACGGAGCAGATGTAGGTCCGGTCCTCGACGCGGGCCACGTCGGTCGGGTCGGAGGCGGCGTGGAAGGAGTTGGGTTTGAGCTCGGGGTTGAGCCGGGTGAACGTGCCGGTCGAGACCAGCGCGTCGGTCAGCTCGGTCCACTCCTCGTCGGAGCCGGTGCACCAGTGGATGCGGTCGGGCTGCGTCATGGCAGCCACCTCGGCGACGAAGTCGAGGATGCCCTGGTGGGTCGTGGGGGTCTGGGTCGGGGCCTGCGTGGCGGTCATGCGTGGTGTCCCTCTCGCGCCTGGAACGTGCTGCTGGGTCGTCCGGCTCCATTGCCCGACGAGATGGGTGGGCCGAGGCTAGCCCGCCCTCCGCGGTTCACATATTGGAACGATCAACGCCTCGACGGCGCGTACGACGGCGGCCCGGGTCCCCTCGTGGGGACCCGGGCCGCCGGTGTCGATCGGGTGGTGCGGTGCGGTCAGCCCGCCTCGTTCTCCAGGGCCTCGGCCACGCGCCGGTGGGCCTCCCAGATCGCCTCGGGCATGTTGTCGAAGAGCTCGAGGTGCTCCGCGCGGTGCTCCATCTCCTGCTGCCAGCGGGCCTTGTCGATGGTGAGGATCGTCTGCAGGTCCTCCGGGGTGATCTCGACGCCCTCGAGGTTGAGCTCGTCCTCGGTCGGGATGATGCCGACCGCGGTCTGGCGACCGGTGACCTCGCCGTTGCGCAACTGGAGCAGCCACAGCAGCGGGCGCAGGTTGTCGCGGTAGCCGGGCCACAGGAAGTGGCCGTCCTCGGGGTCGCGCTGGAACCAGTTGACGTGGGCGAAGATCGGCTGGTCCGTGGCCGCGCCGACGACGTCGAGGTAGTGCTGGGCGTAGTCGCCCTCGCCGTAGGCCATGAACGGGCGGTTGGACATGGGGTCGTAGCGCAGCACGCCCTCCTTGCCCTCCGCGGCCGCGGTGGCCTCGGCGCCCAGCGTCAGGCCGTCGTAGACGCCCTCGGCCAGGTCGTGGATCGCGCGGATCAGCGGCTCGCGGTCGCGGGTGCGGCCGCCGAAGATGATCGCGTCGATCGGCACCCCGGTCGCGGCGTTGTAGTCCTCGGCGATGTTGGGGACGTTGTCCAGCGTCGTGGTGAAGCGGCTGTTGGGGTGCGCCCAGGGCGACGGGTCGTCGTCCTTGCGGTCCGCGATCGGGGCACCGGTCCAGTCGAGCCAGCCCGTGACGTCGGCGGGCGGCTCCTTGGTGCGGCCCTCCCACCAGACCTCGCCGGTCTGCGGGTTGTAGGCGACGTTGGTGAAGATCGCCTTCGTCCCCTCCTCGATGGAGGCGAGCGCCGTCGGGTTGGTGTTCTCGTTGGTGTCCTTGGCGACGCCGAACACGCCGTACTCGGGGTTCATGCCCATGAGCCGGCCGGTGGTCTCGTCGACCCACAGCCACGCGATGTCGTCGCCGTAGAAGGACACGTGGTAGCGGTCGCCGAGGGCGTCGGGGGCCAGCATCATCGCCAGGTTGGTCTTGCCCGAGGCACTCGGGAAGCCGCCGCAGATGTGGTACGTCTTGCCGGCCTGCTTGTCCTTGATGCCGATGAGCATGTACTGCTCGGCGAGGAACTTCTTCGACGCCCAGCCGTCGTAGGCGCCCTGGCGCAGGCCGTGCGCGATCTTGCCGAGCAGCGCGTTGCCGCCGTAGGACGAGCCGAAGTGCAGGATGGTGCGCTCGTCGGCCACCGTCACGAAGTAGCGCTTGTCGTCGGGGGTGCCCTGGCCGAGGTTCTCCAGGTCGCCGGTCACGTGCACGGCGCGGACGAAGTGCGACGGGTCCTCGAGGTCGTTGAGGAACTGCGCCCCGACCCGAGCCATGCGGATGATGTGCAGCACGACGGTGCGGGTGTCGGTGAGCTGGACGCCGGCCGCCCAGGGGGCGAGCTCGTTGCCCGGAGGCGACATCAGGTACGGGATCACGTACATGGTCTTGCCGGCCGACTCGCCGCGCATGAGGTCGTGCAGCAGCGGCTTCATCTCCGCGGCGGGGCGCCAGTTGTTGTAGACGCCCTTGTCCTTCTCGTCGTTGGTCGCCACGATCGTGCGCTCCTCGGAGCGCGCGGTGTCCTTGTGGTAGCTGCGCGAGTAGTAGCGACCCTCGCCGGCCGGCTCCAGCTCGCCGGCGTCCAGCGACTCCTGGATGAGGCGCGCGTCGTCGGCGGCGCTGACGACCTCGATGCGCTCGGCGCCGGTGAGGTCCGCGTAGTACCGGACGTACTCGAGGACGTGGGGGTTGGTCAGTCCGGCGGCCTCCAGGGCCGCCTCAACATCTGCCATCTCTGCCTGGCTCCCTCTCGTGGATCTGCCGTCGCCTGCGGGGTGGTCCCGCCTGCTCGATGTCCCGCACTGTCCCACACGCGGTGGAACGCCTTCCACAGTGGTCGGTGCTGGGGGATTTCGGGATGCTCCCGGTGGTCGGCTATCCTCTTCCCGTCGTTCACCTCGGTGAGCGGCCTGCGCCTGTAGCTCAACGGATAGAGCATCTGACTACGGATCAGAAGGTTTGGGGTTCGAATCCCTACAGGCGCACAGATCGGATCCACCGCAAGACCTGCGCAAACAGGTTGAGAGGCCCGCTTCCCGGACAGGGGGGTGGGCCTTCTCCGTCTCCAAACCGGCTCGAAAGCTCTGCGCCGGCCTCGCGTCGCGCCGGGGCGACTCAGGTCGCGTCCCCCGCTGCGTCCCCCCAAGAGCTGGCAGCGTCCCCCCGGTTTCGTGATCGCCGGGAATGGGTCTCCGCACCTGGGTGTCACATGGAGTCCACGTCCACCACCCACCCGAGCCCCCTGACCGCGACCGCAGCCGACACGTAGGGAGCCTGACCGAGCCAAGCTCGTCGGGGCTCTCCCAGATCGCTCCCTTGCCGCACTTCGAGCCGCGAGCCCTGCGGCCCCTGTCTCCACGACCTGCTCGTCCGGGCGGGCTGATCAGCCGTGGCTGACTCCCTCCGTCCCGAGTCGGAGTGCCTGGCTCCGAAACGAGAAGGCCACCCACGGCGTCACTGTGGTGTTGCGTACCTCACGCGTGTGACGAGGGGCGAAACGCGCGGCGGGTGCGCTACTTTTGCGCCCTGACCCGGCACGGACCGGGTGAGGCGAACGTGCGCTTCTGCGCCGGCGGTCCGAGGCTGGAAACCTCCAGAGTCAGTCTCGAAAGCTCTGGAGCTTCAGTATGTCCTCGTCCCTGCCGTCTTCCCACACGCGCTGGTGGGCGCTCGTCGTCCTCGGCCTCACCCAGTTGATGGTGGTCCTCGACGGCACCATCGTTGCCATCGCCCTGCCAGCCGCGCAGGCCGACCTCGGCATCGCCGACGGGCAGCGTCAGTGGGTCGTCACCGCCTACGCCGTCACCTTCTCCGCCCTGCTCCTGCTCGGCGGCCGGATCGCCGATTACTGGGGCCGCAAGCGCACCTTCATGGTCGGCATGGCCGGGTTCGGGGCAGCCTCGGCGTGGGGCGGGCTTGCGCAGTCAGGCGGCGAACTGATCGCCGCACGCGGACTCCAGGGCGTGTTCGCGGCGCTGCTGGCTCCCGCTGCCCTGGCGATGGTGGCCGTGTTGTTCCCCAGCGGCCGTGACCGCAACGTGGCCTTTGCTGTGTTCGGCATCATCGCCGGCACCGGCGCCGCCTTCGGCTTCCTGCTCGGCGGCGTGCTGACCCAGTACGCCGACTGGCGCTGGTGCCTGTTGGTGAACCTCTTCTTCGTCATCGCCGGGCTGATCGGCGGCAAGATCCTGCTCACCGAGAGCAAGGCCGAAGGCGACACCCGCTATGACATCCTCGGCACCGTCACCGTCGCGCTGTCCCTCGGCGCGCTGATCTACGGCTTCGCCCTGGCCGAGCACGGCTGGAGCGAGCCCGACACGATCGGCTTCCTGACCGCCGGCGCCATCCTGATGGGCATCTTCGTGTGGTGGCAGGGTCGCACCTCCCACCCGCTACTGCCCCTGCGCGTGATTCGCGACCGGGTGCGCGGCGGAGCCTTCCTGCTCCAGGGCGTCGTCGGCGTCGTCATGGTCGGCGCGATGCTCTACCTCACCTTCCACTTCCAGCTGGTCCTCGGGATGAGCCCGCTGGCCGCCGGCTTCGGAAACGTCGCGATGACCGGGGTCATCATGGCGACCGCGCCGGTGTCCACCAGTCTCTTCACCACCTTCGGCCCCCGCGCGGTGCTCACCGTTGGTCCGCTCCTCACCGCGGCCGGACTCTTCCTCCTCAGCGGCATCACCGCCGAGGGCAGCTACTGGTCCGAAGTGCTGCCCGGCCTGGTCGTGATGGGGCTCGGCTTCTCCCTGATCCTCGTGCCACTGCAGAACCTGGCCCTGGCCGGGGTCGATCCGCACGATGCCGGGGTCGCCTCCGCGCTGGCCAACGCCTCCATGCACGTCGGCGGCTCGATCGCGGTAGCCGTGTTCACCGCGCTCTACACCTCGTCGCTGACCGAGTCGCTCACGCAGGGCGCGGGCAAGCTGCCCGCGCTGGCCGGCGCCCACGGCGACGTCTTCTTCGCCGCGGCCTGGGTGATGACGCTTGGTGCCGTCACCTCTTTCGCTCTGATCCGCGGACCCAAGACCGTGCTGTCGCCCCCCAGCGACGCAGTGGTGGCCCATCACTGAGGCCGCCGCGGTCATGGGCGCCTCGGCAGCAGCACCCGCGGCGATCGAGCCCGCAGGGCACCCCACCAGAGACCGCTGCCGTAGGCGAGGTCGTCGAGGCGACGGCCGGCGATCAGCGTGGGGAGGTCGAGGGGGTCGTCGCGGTGCTCGGCGAGCGCCACCGCGAGGTCGACGAGGAGCGCCGTGCCGAGAGCGCGGCGGACCGACCGCGACCCGACCAGCCCGAGCGCGGTGAGGGGCCACCAGTGGCGGAGCAGGAGGGCGGACTCCTGACGGACGGCCCAGCCGAGGCCCTGGGCGGCCGTGCGGGCCGCGACGGCGGCCGGCAGCCTGCGGGCGAGGCCTCGCGCTCCTGGTGCGGCCAGGGCGAGGGCGAGCGGGAGCGACCACCGGCGGCGCAGCAGGAGCGCGGCGCCGGCGGCGGCGTACGACGGGGTGAGCACGGCGGGGGCGAGCCGGTCGCCGTGGCGGGCGGCGAGACCGGCGCCGCCGCTGCCGTAGACGAGCTTGCGGCCGAGCCAGCCGCGGATGGTCGGGCGGGCATCGTGGGCGGCCTCGACCGCGGGGTCGTAGCGGACCCGGTGGCCGGCGCCGACCAGGCGCCAGACGAGGTCGACGTCCTCGCCGACGCGCATCGTCTCGTCGAAGCCGCAGGTCTCCTCCGACAGGGTCTCGGCGCGGGCGACGAGGCAGGCGCTGGGGAGCCAGGCGACCGCCGCCCCCGGCCGCACGACTCCCGGTGTCCGACCGAGCGCGAGGGACGAGGCGGCGGCGTCGTACCGCTCGAACCAGCGGGGCCGGGCCGAGCGCGACACCGCACCCACGCGCGGCCCGACGAGAGCGACGGCGGGGTCGGCGAAGTGCCGGGTCAGGCGCAGCAGGTCGGCGGCCGACACCGTGACGTCGGAGTCGACGAACGCGACGTAGGGGGTGGTGACGGTGGCGAGCCCGGCGTTGCGCGCTCCGGCGGGGCCGACGTTGGTGGTCAGGGCGACGAGCTGAGCGCCGTGGCGGGCGGCGACCCGGGCGACCTCGGCCGGCGCGTGTGACGCGTCGTCGACGACGACGCACCGCAGCGGTGCGAGCGCGCCGAGGGCCTGGTCGAGCTGCTCGGGACGGTCTCGGACCGGGATGATGACGGTCAGCTCGGCGACGGGCACGGGGTCGACCCCGTCGAGGTCGGGCAGGCCGAGGTTGGTGGCGAGGAGGCGCTCGGCGAGGTGTCGGCTGTCGGCATCCTCGACGGTGACCGATTGCGGCGCGAGCAGAGCGAGGGCGCGCGGGGACAGCCGCATCGCGGTGAGCGGGGAGCCACCGACGAGCAGCCGCCCCTGGTCGACGGTCCGGACGCGTGGGGCGAGCCGGACCCGGAAGCCGTCGGGCAGGCTCACCCGCCGAAGCCGCCGTCGGCCCGGATGACCGAGGCGTTGAGCGCGGCGCCGGCGGGGGAGCAGCACAGGGCGATGGTCGCCGCGATCTCCTCGGGTGCGATCAGCCGTCGGATGCCCTGGTGCTCGGCGAGGCCGTGCGGGGTGCTGTCGTAGAGGTCGGCGGTGGCCGCGAGCATCGGGGTGTCCGTGGACCCGGGCGCGACGGCCACGGCGGTCAGACCGGTGCCGACGAGGTCGGCGGCGAGGCCGCGCACGATGCCGATGACGGCGTGCTTGCTGGCGACGTAGCCGGCGAGCTTGAAGAGGCCACGCTCACCGGCGGCGGAGGCGACCGCGACGAAGCGACACCCGCTGGGGTCCGCACCGGCGAGCATCACCGGCACGGTGACGGCCGCGGTGTTCCAGACCCCGTGGACGTTGACGTCGAAGAGGGTCTGCAGGTGCTCGTCCGGCGTCTCCCACAGGGACTGCCCGCCGACCACGACGCCCGCGGCCGCGACCACGGCGTCCAGCCGACCGAACCTCACCAGGGTGGCGTTGACGGCCGACTCCAGCGCCTCGCGGTCTCGTACGTCGGCCTCGGCGGTGAGCACCTGGTCGGGGAAGGCTCGCGCGACCGCGTCGAGCTGCTCGCGGTTGGCCATCGGGTAGCCGACCCCAGGTGACACCAGTCCACCGCTGCAGATGTCCAGGGCGGTGACGGAGTAGCCCTGGCGGCAGAGCGTGGCGACGGTGGCGGCGCCGATGCCGCGGGCCGCCCCGGTGACCAGGGCGACCCGGCTCACCGGGCCACCCTCTCCTCGCGGAGGGCGCGGAGGGCGTTCCCGACGATCTGCTCGAGGATCCGGGCGCCGTGGTGGGCGGAGGCGCCGGTCGGGTCGCCGAGCACGCCGTTGGCCGAGACCGCGGCCACCCCACCGGTCCGCATCGCGGGGAGGATCTCGTCCAGGGGCCGGGTGTTGCCGGCCTCGGCCCGGTGGCGGCGTACGGACCACGGCGCCAGGTGCAGCATCAGCGAGGTCTCGGTGTGCCCGGCGTGCAGGTCGACGTCCTCGGTGGCGCACGGCACCCAGGTGACGTCGTGTCCCTCGGCGCGCAGCTGCTCGACGGCCTCGTGTACGGCGGTCAGGTTGCCGCCGTGGGCGTTGACGAGCACGACCCGGTCGGCCCAGCAGCGGATGGACCGCACCAGCTCGACGACCAGGAGGCGCAGGGCCTCGGTCCCGATGGAGCAGGTCCCCGGGAACGCCTGGTGCTCGCCGCTGGATCCGTAGGAGACGGCCGGGGCGACCCAGGCGTCGCCGAGCTCGAGCGCCATCCGGTCCGCGACCGCCCGGGCGATGAGCGTGTCGGTCTCGAGCGGCAGATGCGGCCCGTGCTGCTCGATCGAGCCCACCGGCACGATCACCAGCGTCGCGCCCGACGTCTGAGGCGAGGTCGCCTCGGCCAGCTCGGTCATGTCACGCCCGCACCGGGTGGTCCGAGCCGAGCGCCCGGTGGAAGTCCGCCGGCAGGACGAGGTCGTCCGGGGTCACGTCGTGGATCGAGGCGACGCCGATCCCCATGAGGGCGGAGTCGATCCCGCCGCGCAGGATGTCCAGGACGTTCTCGACGCCCGTCTGGCCGTTGGCCGCGAGGCCCCACAGGTAGGCGCGGCCGATCATCACGGCACGGGCCCCCAGGGCGACGGCCTTCACGACGTCGGAGCCGCGGCGGATGCCGCCGTCCATGACGACCTCGATCTGGGACCCGACGGCGTCGGAGATCGGCTTGACCATCCGGATCGCCGCAGGGGTGCCGTCGAGGTTGTTGCCGCCGTGGTTGGACACCGAGATCGCGGAGGCACCGGCGTCCACGGCGCGGCGGGCGTCGTCGATGCGGCAGACGCCCTTGAGCATGAACGGCCGGCCGCCGCTGATCTGCTGCCACTGCTCGCGCATCCAGGACACGTCGTCCCACGACGGGGGCGGGGTGGTCATCCATTCGTAGTAGGCGGCGAAGAAGGTCGGCGCCTGGCCACCCGGCGGGGTCAGGTTGGGAGCGGTGAGGTCGGGGATCTGGCCGGTCCTGCCGAACTGGTAGAGCCAGCGCGGCCTGGTGACGACCTGCGGGGCGAGCCGCACCATCGTCTTGAGGTCGACCCGCTCCGGGATCTCGGGGCTGCCCCAGTCGCGCCCCATCGAGAACGACCAGTCCAGGGTGGCGATCAGGCCGAGCGCGCCTGCGTCATGGGCGCGCTGCATGCGCTGGACGACGACGTCGCGGTCGCCGGTCCAGTACATCTGGAAGAACGTCGGAGCGCCGGTCGCGGTGACCTCCTCGACCGACTTGGAGGCGAAGTTGGACAGGCCCATGACGGTCCCGCGGGCCGCGGCGGCGCGGGCGACGGCCACCTCGCCGTCGGGGTGCACCGCCTGTACGCCGGTCGGGCTGATCACCACCGGCAGCGAGATGTCCTGGCCCATGACCGTGGTGGCCTGGGCCCGCTCGGCGTGCTGGCCGGCGACGTGGGGCGCGAGGCCGATCTCGGCGAAGGCCGCCTGGTTGTCGGCCACGCTCTGGCCGCGCTCGGAGCCGGCGACCAGAGCGCCGTACACGGGCGCGGGAAGGCGCTTCTTCGCCCGGGCCTGGGCCACGGCCACCGACTCGAACCAGGGGTTCGGCTTCCAGGGGTTCTCGAGCTTCACGAGCAGCAGCCGTTCTGGTGAGTGGGGTCGAAGCCCGCGAGGGGGCTCTCCGCGCACGCCGAGACGGGCGGGCGCGTCAGGAGCTTGAGCATCACCGGCTGGTTGCGCGTGGGGCTGGCCTTGGAGTGGTCCTGGCTCGCGGCGGGGACCGCCCGATCTCCGGCGAGGGCCTGCTCGCCATACCCCTGCACGCACTCGGGGTCGGGCCCGTCGAGCGGGAGGCCGGTGAAGAACTTGGCCGCCATGCAGCCGCCGCGGCAGGAGTCGTAGAAGTCGCACTTCGCGCAGGCGCCGCCGGTCTGCGGCGAGCGCAGCTCGGTGAAGAGATCGGACTCCTGCCAGACCTTCTTGAAGCCACCCTCGTCGAGCAGGTTGCCGGCCAGGAAGTTGTCGTGGATGGCGAACGGGCAGGCGTAGACGTCGCCGATCGGGTCGATCAGGCAGACCACCCGCCCCGCGCCGCAGAGGTTGAGGCCGGGCAGCGCCTCGCCGAACGCGGCGAGGTGGAAGAAGGAGTCGCCCGTGAGCACGTTGTCGCCGCGGGCCATCAGCCAGTCGTAGAGCACCTTCTGCTGCTCCGGCAGTGGGTGCAGCTCGTCCCACACGTCCGCGCCGCGGCCGCTCGGGCGCAGCCGGGTCAGGCGCAGGGTGGCGCCGAACCGGTCGGCGAGGGCCTGGAACTCGTCGAGCTGGCCGATGTTCTGCCGGGTGCAGACGACCGAGATCTTGGCATCGGAGAATCCGGCGTCCTGGAGGTTCTTCAGGGCCGTGAGCGCCGTGTCGTACGAGCCCGGGCCGCGCACGTAGTCGTTGACCTCGGCGGTCGCGCCGTCGAGCGAGATCTGCACGTCGACGTAGCCGTTGCACGCGGGCGAGGCCAGGAACGCCGCGCGCTCGGGAGTCAGACGTACGCCGTTGGTGGAGAACTTCACGCCGACCTGGTGGTCCACGGCGTACTGCAGCAGGTGCCAGAAGTCGGGCCGGATCGTCGGCTCGCCGCCACCGATGTTGACGTAGAAGACCTGCATCCGCTGGAGCTCGTCGATCACCGCCTCGCACTGCTCGGTCGTCAGCTCGCGCGGGTCGCGGCGGCCGGAGGAGGACAGGCAGTGCGCGCACTCCAGGTTGCAGGCGTAGGTCAGCTCCCAGGTCAGGCAGATCGGCGCGTCGAGGCCGTACTCGAACTGCTCGACGAGGGATCCCGTGGTCGGGCGCTCTTGCAGGGTGGTCATGCGGTGACTGCCTCTCGGGGGCGGATCATGTCGGTGGCAGCGAGCCCGCGCAGTGCCTTGACGTAGGCCTGGTGCTGGGTGTCCGGGACGCCCGCGGCGGCCAGGGCCGAGCGCACGTCCGGCTGCTCGGCCAGGGCACGGACCACGGCCACGAGCTCAGGACGCTTGAGGAACGTGAGCTTGCGGTTGCCGAAGTGGTAGGCCAGGGCGCCGAACGGCTCGGGTCTCAGCGCCACCGAGGGCGACAGCCCCCAGGCCTGGTCGAGGAGGTCGTCCATGGCTCAGTACACGCCGCACATGCCGTCGATCGAGACCTCCTCGATGAGGTCTTCGGTGACCAGGTCCTGGTCCGTACTGGCGTCGGCGACGGCGGAGGTCTGGGTCTGGGTGGGCTCGGTCATGGTGGACCTTCCGGTGCGGGAGTGAGGAAGCCCACACTTTAAGTGCACCCGGTGCAACAATGGAAGGGTTCCCTCAGAATCGCTCGAGGAAGTCGCCGAGCGCCTCCCGGGTCTCGGCCAGGAGCTGCGGCACGGTGCTGTCCGGGTCGGAGAGCCAGCGCTCGTACGCCGTGAGCGCCAGCGCCAGGCTCACGTGCCCGACCGTCTGCGGCAGCAGGTCGCCCGGATCGACCGCGAGTCGCCGGGCGACGTACTCGCTGATCACCTGGCGCCACTCGCGGTAGCGCAGCACCGAGTGCGCCTGCAGGGCGGGCGTCTGGAGGATCAGCCGCATCCGGTCGAGGTGCGGCGGCTCGGCGTCACCGGGGAACTCGTTGAAGCCCACGATCCCCTGAAAGACCGCCTCGTGCAGCGGCAGGTCCTCGGGCATCGCCTCCAGCAGCGCCCGGAAGCTCTCGAGCGTCCGGTCGAACTGTCCCCACGGGATGTCGTTCTTGGAGTCGAAGTAGCCAAACAGCGTGCGCCGGCTCACCCCGACCTCGCGCGCGATGTCCTCCAGCGTCGTGGCCTCGAACCCGCGCTCCGCGAAGAGGCGGAACGCGGCCTGCTCGATCTCGGCATGCGTGGTCGCCACCGGCCGCCCACGCGACGGGCGCTTCTGGCGCGGGCCCGGAGCAGTCATCCTGTGGAATCTACCTCCCGAGCAGCCCGCATGCGTTCTCGGCGAAGCTTCCTCCGCACGCCGATCCGCCCCGCTGGTGGGCGTCTGGTCATGCCGGCCCGCCAGGTCCCACTGAACGGTCACTGCCCAGCCGGGGGAGTGAGTCGCTGCCTACGGTCCCGTGCATGGCTCACCACGACGACATCGCTGCGATCAGCCGGCTGAAGTACCGCTACCTGCGCTGCCTCGACACCAAGCAGTGGGACGACTTCGCGGCCTGCTTCGCCCCCGACGCCACCGCGGACTACAACGGCCTGGTCTTCTCCGATCCGACGGCGCTGGTCGACTTCATGCGCACGAACATGGGCGAGGGCGTGCTGACCATGCACCAGGCGCACCACCCCGAGATCGACGTCGCACCCGACGACGCCGATGATGCGGGCACCGCGACCGGCACGTGGTACCTGCACGACAAGGTGATCGTCGACGCGCACCGGTTCGCGCTGGAGGGCGGGGCGTTCTACGCCGACCGCTACGTGCGCGGCGCCAACGGCGGCTGGCTGATCCAGCACACCGGCTACCGGCGCACCTTCGAGCTCACCTGGGACCTCGACGACCCGGCGCGGGTCAAGGTGGCCGGCCCGGAGGCGCGAGCGCGCGGCTAGGGCCCGGGCGTGGTGGCGGCGAGCAGCGCCCGCGCCGCCGGCGTACCGTCCAGGCCGCGGGTGGTGCGCCGCGTGGTGCGCCACGCCCCTTCGGTCCGCACGAGCTCCCAGCGGTTGGCCCCGATGCGGGCCACGTGGGTGCGGCCCTCGTGTCGCACGAGCAGGACCGACTCGCAGACCGCGACGGCCCGGTCCCCGTCGACGACCACGTGGGCGGGGCCGAGAAAGTGGCTGCAGCCTCGCGAGATCAGCTCCTGGTGAGCGTCGGAGCGCACCATCGCCTCGATCTGGGGGCGGTCGCCCATGAACCACTCGTCGACGTCGTAGACACCGTCCTCGGTCCACAGCGCCGCGACGCGCTCGGCCTCGCCGGCGTCGACCAGCGGCCCGTACGACGCGACGAGCCGTGCGATCTCGAGCTCGTCCTCCAGCGCCCGCAACCGCGCCTCGACGGCGGCCAGGCGCACGTCGGTCGATCCGGTCTGCTGATCCTCGGTCACTGACTCTCCTCCAGCCCGGCCAGGGCCTCCAGCTGCTCGACGTAGTGGTCGGCGGACGTCGCGGCGACGTGCGCGGTGACCAGGGTGGCGCCTGCGGCGCGGGTGCGGTCGAGGGCGCGTCGGGTGCGGTCGGGCTCGCCGATCGGGTCGACGGGGCGTCCGGCGCCCAGGACGACCTCGAAGCCGTCGGGCAGGTCGGTGGCGGCGAGCAGCTCGCGCAACCGGTCGTGGCCGAGCCCGAACGGCATCCAGCCGTCGCCGAGCGTGACGGCGCGGCGCAGGCTGCGCGGCGTGTATCCGCCCACCCACAGCGATACGCGGTCCTGCACGGCGTGCGGCTCGACGACCAGTCCGGAGTAGGAGAAGTGGGGGCCGTCGTGCTCCGGAAGCCGCTGCCCGAGCGAGCCCCTCAGGGCGCGCATGGCGTCGTCAGCGACGGCGCCACGGGCGGGGAAGTCGGCGCCGACGAGCGCGAACTCCTCCTCGACAGAGCCGACCCCGACCCCCAGCACGACCCGGCCGCCGCTGACCAGATCGAGGGTGCCGTAGCGCTTGGCGACCTCGAGCGGGTGGTGGTAGCCGAGCACGAGCACCTGGGTGACGAGCCGGATCCGGCTGGTGCGCGCGGCGAGGTAGGACAGGGTGGCGAGGGGGTCCCAGTACGTGCCGCCGCGCTGCTCGGCGACCTCGACCGGCACCGCGACGTGCTCGGAGCAGGTGAGGTGGTCGAAGCCGAGCCGGTCGGCGGCCTCGGCGATCCGGGAGAGCTCGGCGATGCCGGCGGTGCGCTCCCACGCGGAGTTGAACCCGGGCAGCGCCGTGACGACGGGACTGGTGAGACCGAGGCGCATGTCGGCATCCAAGCCGGGGTGGCCCGCCGGGCGGCCGGAGCACTCCCAGTGAGCGGAACTAGAACGAATTCTAGAAATGCGTTCCGATCCGGAGCGGTCGCTGCTACGGTCAAAACTAGAATTCATTCTAGTCTCGTGGAGGTGCCCGTGGCGACGATGACGTCGGAGCGGCCCGAGAGCGGGCTGCCGCCCTCGATGGTCGAGCGGATGACCCTGATCCTCGACCGTTTCACCGAGCGCGAGAGCCGGCTCAGCCTCGAGGAGATCGCCGGCGCCACCCGGCTGCCTCGCTCGACGGCGCATCGCATCCTCGATCAGCTCGTGCGCCTGGAGTGGCTCGAGCACTCGAGCACCGGCGGCTACGGACTGGGGCGCCGCTCGCTCGTGCTCGGCGGTGGGTCCGGGGAGCACGGCGAGCTCCGCTCGGTCGCCTCGCCCTACCTGCACGACCTGTTGCTGCGTACCGGCGCCGTGGTGCACCTCGGCGTCCTCGACGGCGCCCGGGTGGTCTACCTCGACAAGCTCGGTGGCCGGTTCGCCACCAGCGTCCCCTCCCGCGTGGGCGGCTCGGCGCCGGCGTACTGCACCGGCCTCGGCAGGGCGATGCTGGCCTGGCTCGACGCCGAGACCGTGGACGGGCTCGTCGGCGACCACCTGCCGCTGCGCACCCCGGCCACCATCGGCGAGGTCGGCTCCCTGCACCACGAGCTCGCGCGGATCCGGTCCCGCGGCGGGCTCGCCCTCGAGCGGGAGGAGTGCTTCCCCGGCATCGCCTGCGCCGCGGCCGCCGTGCGCGGGCCCCGTGGTCCGATCGGCGCCGTCTCGGTCGTGACCTCGGCCGGCACCCCGCTCGAGCGCGTCGCGCCGCTGGTCATCGACGCCGCCCAGCGCATCGCGGCCGACATCTACCCCGACCTGTCGGACTCGGACCGCGGTCGGGTCAGGTGCGCGGCACCAGCAGGCGCATGATCTTCTCGGTCCCGAGCACCAGCCGGGCCCGGTCCGGCCCGCTGCGCCGCTCGACGCTCGCCTCGTTGCCGGCGACCACGTGCACCGGGCCGCTGCCCAGGGCCGCCAGGCCCTCGGCGGCCACGGCGGCCGGGTCGGCGACGTGCAGACCGGGCAGGTCGAAGTCGAGGCCTGCCCGTTGCATCGCCGGGGTGCGCGTGAGCCCGAGGACCAGATGGAGCACGTCGATGCCGTCGCCGCGCAGCTCGGCCCACAGCCCCTCGGCGAAGATCCGTCCGAACGCCTTCGCGGCGCCGTACACGCTCTCGGTCGAGGTGCCGACATAGCCGGCCAGTGACCCGACGAGCAGCACGCCACCTCGGCCGCGGGTCTTCATCGGGTCCAGGAGGCCGTAGGTCAGCCTGAGCATCGCGATGACGTTGAGGTCGACCACGCCCATCGCCGCGCCGAGGTCGCCGCCGGAGAACGGCTCCGCGCTGGTGTTGGCGCCCGCGTTGTAGACCAGCAGGCCGACCTCGACGTCGGCCACCGCCGCGACGACGGCCCCGACCGCGTCCGGGTCGGTCAGGTCGACGGCCACGGTGCGCACCTCGGCGCCGAGCGCGCGGGCGCTCTCGGCCGTCGCCTCCAGCGGCTCGGGCCGCCGCGCGACGAGCAGCAGGTGGAAGCCGTCGGCGGCGAGCTGCCGCGCCATCTCGGCGCCCACGCCCTCGGAGCCTCCGGCGACCACGGCCCACGGCCCGTAGCGGAGCACGTCGGTCATCGAGGTCGCGCCGGGGGAGTCGTGGGGGCGGCGTCGGCGAGCACCTCGAGCTGACCGCGGGCCGCCGCCTCGAGCACGGTGTCGCGCAGCGCCGAGCACCCGTCGAACGCCTGCCGGTTGGGCCGGTCGCTGGTCGGTCGGAGCGCGGAGCGCTCGTGGCAGCGCCGCAGGGCCGGGGCGCTCCACTGGATCGAGGTCTGCTCGGGGCTGCTCTTGCGCACGGCGACCTCGGCGCCGCAGGCCGAGCAGGCGACCGGGCGCATCGGCCGGTCCTGCAGGCGCACGTCCTCGCGCAGGGCCGGGGGCGTGGGATCGGTCGGGGTGCGCTCGGACATCAGCCCGGGACCGCGTCGCGGGCGGCGAGGTTGTCCTGGACCTCGAGCTGCCAGGCCTCGTTGGCGTGGGTGGTGTCGATCTCGAACTCGAAGCGGTCGGTCATCTCGGGGGCGACGGCGGCGGCGTCGACGTAGAACTGCTGGTACCAGCGGCGCAGCTGGTAGACCGGCCCGTCCTCCTCGCAGAGCAGCGGGTTGTCGATGCGGGCCTTGCTCTTCCAGATCGCGACATCCTGCTCGAACCCGTAGCGGATGAACTTGCCGGTGGTCGCCGCCATCGCCTCGGCGTCCTCGTCGGAGATGCCCTCCTTCTTCTCCACCATGATCCCGTACTGGAGCACGAACGAGCTCTCGTCGATCGGGTAGTGACAGTTGATCAGGATCGTGTCCACGTCGAGGTCCTCGTAGTGGTAGGTCACCTCGTCGATCATGAACGACGGGCCGTGGTAGGCGGCGACCGACGACGTGCCGAGCACGACGGGGTTGCGGGCAGACGGACGTGCGGGGCGCACGTCCTCGCGGCCGGCCCCGTCCATGTACTGGTGCGCCGTCGTGCCCTCGAAGACGTTCTTGAAGTAGGTCGGGAACGAGTAGTGCACGTAGAAGAAGTGCGCCATGTCGACGACGTTGTCCACGATCTCGCGGCAGTTGGCGCCGTCGATGACCGTCTCGTACCAGAGCCACTCGGTCCACCGGTCGTCGCCGACCTGCGGGATCCGCGGGATCGTCACGTCGGCCGGTGGCGGATTGCCCTCGGGGTCGTTCCAGACGAACAGCATCCCGTCCTGGACCAGGGTCGGCCACGCCGCTGTCCGGGCGCGCAGCGGGACCCGGCGGGCGTAGGGGATCTGCTTGCAGCGCCCGTCACCTCCCCACCGCCAGTCATGGAAGGGGCAGGCGATCTCGTCGCCCTTCACCGTGCCTTGCGACAGGTCCCCGCCCATGTGGCGGCAGTAGGCGTCGAGGACGTGCAGCGCGCCGTCGGAGCCGGCGAAGACCACGAGTTTCTGCCCGAAGGCGTCGACCCGGTGCGGTCGGCCGTCGGCAAGGTCGCGGGTCAGGCCCAGGCAGTGCCAGCCCCGGGCGAAGCGTCGCGGCGTGGGGTCGACCTCGATGTGTCGCACCGCCTGGTCGTGCTGGGTCATGTCGCCTCCGTACGGCTGGTGGTGGGGCCCCGCGGGGGACCGGGCGGGCCGGCTGCTGCGACCGCACGACGACTCTCGGTGCGGTCGGCGAAGGCTGCTCGGCGAGGTCCCACTCACCGGTAGTCGGGGACGGGCCCGGAAGGTCCGGCGCGCAGGATGGGTGTGGTGCGGCGACTGCGCCGCGACCAGACCAGGAGGTGACCGTGCCCCGCATCACCGAAGCCCGGCAGCCCGCCGAGCCGAGCTCGGCGGAGCAGAAGGACCGCTATCGGCGAATGCTGCGCGCGGCCAGCCGGCTCGGCGCGGAGCACGGGCTCGAGCGGATGCAGATGCATGACGTGGCCAAGGAGGCCGGCGTGGCGATCGCGACCCTCTACCGCTACTTCCCGTCCAAGACGGACCTGTTCGTCGCGGTGCTGCACCGTCACGTCGACCAGCTCGGCCAGGACGACGTCCTGGCGCAGCGTGGTGGTGCGAGCTCGGGCTCGCGCGCCGACGCGGTGGCCGACGTGCTGGTCGCCGCGAGCCGCCGGATGCTCCACCGCCCGCAGCTGGCCACCGCCATGCTCCAGGCCAACAACGCCGCGCAGCTGCAGGGCGCTCGGGAGTACACCGAGGCCAACGCGGCCTTCCACCGCATGCTCCTCACCGCGCTCGGGGTCGGCGACGAGCCGGAGGACGAGGACCTGCGGATGGTCCGCATCGTCGAGCAGACCTGGTACGGCGTCCTGGTGTCGACCCTGAACGGCGTCATCGACCTGCCGCAGGCCGAGCACGACACTCGACTGGCCGCCCGGCTGCTCCTCGGCCCTCGCTACGACGCGACGCGGCCGTGAGCCGCGTCGTCGCGGTCACCGGCTCCGCATCCGGTATCGGCGCGGCCACCGCCGCCTTGCTGCGCCAGCGCGGCGACCGGGTGATCGGGGTCGACCGGGCCGACGCCGGCGTCGAGGTCGTCGCCGATCTCTCCACGGCGCAGGGCCGCGCCGAGGCAGTCGCGGCGGTCACCGAGCTGACCGGCGGAGTCCTCGACGGCCTGGTCACCTGCGCCGGCCTGAGCCGCGCCGGCGCCCCGCAGGTCAGCGTCAACTACTTCGGCACCACCGAGCTGGTCGACGGGCTACGTCCGGCCCTGGCCGCGTCCAGCGCCCCCCGGGTCGCTCTGGTCGGCTCCATCTCGGCCATCCAGCCGCACGACGCCGCGCTGGTCGACGCCTGCCTCGTCGGCGACGAGCCCGCCGCTCTGGCCCTGGCCGAGTCGGCGCTCGCCGACGGTCGGCCGCACGAGATCTACTCCTCGACCAAGGCGGCGCTGGCGCGCTGGCTGCGGCGGGTCAGCGTCACGGCCGACTTCGCCGGTGCCGGGATCGCGCTCAACGCGATCGCTCCCGGGGTCGTGCTCACCCCGATGACCGAGGAGCTCGTCTCCGACCCGCAGTGGAGGCAGGTCATGGATCGCGCCGTCCCGATGCCGCTCAACGGCTACGCCTCGCCCGAGACCATCGCGTATGCGCTCGCCTGGCTGCTGTCGGTGGAGAACTCCCACATGGCCGGCCAGGTCGTCTACGTCGACGGCGGCGCCGAGGCCCTCGCCCGCCCCTGACCCGTCGTGCCTGGGCGCTCCGGCCCGGAGGCCGCTCCGGCCCGGAGGCCGCTCCGGTCCCGGTCACCGGGAGGGCCGTGGGCCGACCTGGCGCGGTCGGCTCATCCTCTGGCTGTGAGCCAGACCACTGACGCGGACGCCGTGACCGAGCAAGGCGCCGCGGCGCGCGCCGCGATCGCCGCGATCACCGGCCCGGGCGGGCCCAGCGAGATGCGCACCGAGCAGGTCCTCGGCGCCCCGGTCGCGGTGTTCGTCGAGCGTTACCGCGCGCTGCACGAGGTGCTCGCCGACTCCGTGCGCCACGGCGACCGGCCGTACGTCGTGTCCCTGGAGGCCACGCTCACCTTCGCCGAGCATGCCCGCCGGGTCTCCTCGCTCGCGCAGGTGCTGCGCGAGGAGCACGGGGTGCGCAGCGGTGACCGGGTCGCGATCGCGGCCGCCAACTCTCCGGCATGGATCGAGTCGTTCTGGGCCGTGGTGTCGATCGGTGCGATCGCGGTCGGCTGCAACGCCTGGTGGTCCCCGCGCGAGGTGGCCCAGGCGCTGGAGCTCACCAGCCCCGTGCTGGTGCTGGCCGACGAGCGCCGGCGCGAGGCGTCAGGGTCGACCGGCGTGCCGGTGCTCGACCTCGAGTCCGGTCACGAGCGGCGCTGCACCGCTCACCCCGAGGCGCCGCTGCCCTCGGCCGACGTCGACGAGGACGACCCGTGCGTCATCCTCTTCACCTCGGGCACCTCGGGCCGCCCGAAGGGCGCGGTCCACACCCACCGCAACCTCTGCGCGGTGCTCGGGTTCCACCGTCACAACGACGTGCTGAGCGCGATGTTCGGCGACCCGGTGGCCCCCGAGGACAAGGTCTACCTGCTGGCGATGCCGCTGTTCCACATCGGCAGCCTGCACAACCTGACCGTGCCTCGTCTGGCCGGCGGCAGCACCGTCGCCCTGCACCTCGGAGCCTTCGATCCGGCGCGGGTGCTCCAGCTGGTGCAGGAGGCCGGAGTGACCCACTGGGGGGCCGTGCCCACCATGGCCAACCGGCTGCTCGCCTTCGAGCGGGTGCGCGACTACGACACCTCGTCGCTCTACGCCTTCTCGCTGGCCTCGGCACCCTCGTCGGTGGCCTTCCAGGACCGGCTGCGCGAGCACCTGCCGTTCGCGGGCGCGCTGGTCGACAGCTACGGGCTGACCGAGTCGTGCACGGCGGTCGCCGTCGCGACCCCGGCGGACCTCCTGGAGTCGCCCGGCACCCTGGGCGCGCCCATCATCGGCGTCGAGATGGAGGTGCGCGACGCCCTCGGCGAGCGGGTGACCGCCGGCGTCGAGGGCGACATCTGCGTGCGCAGCGCCTACAACATGCTCGGCTACTGGGCCGACGACGCGGCGACCCGGGCGGCGTTCGACGACCAGCGCTGGCTGCGTACCGGCGACATCGGCACCCTGGACGAGAAGGGCAGGGTCCGGCTGTCGGCCCGCCGCTCCGACCTGATCATCCGCGGCGGCGAGAACGTCTACCCCGCCGAGACCGAGGCCGTGCTCGCCGAGCACCCTGCGGTGGCGGAGTGCGTGGTGCTGGGGGTCCCCGACGACGACCTCGGTCAGCAGGTCGCCGCCGTCGTGGTGACCCGCGATGGCGCCGCCACCGACGGACTCGAGCAGGCGCTGCAGGCCCACGTCGCCGCCGAGCTCGCGCACTACAAGGTGCCGACCCGGTGGCGGATCACCGCCGAGCCGCTGCCGCGCAATGCGACGGGCAAGGTCCGCCGCCCCGACGTCACCGTCACCACATGAGCACCACCAGGGGTCCCGTGGGCCAGCCCGCCGTGCCGGAGGTCTTCACCCCGGGCCGGATCGGTCCGTTGCGCCTGCGCAACCGCACGATCAAGGCCGCGACGTACGAGGGGCTGAGCCACCGCGGGCAGGTCACCCAGGACCTCGTCGACTTCCACGTCGCCTACGCCCGCGGCGGCGTCGGGATGACCACCGTCGCCTACTGCGCCGTCGCGAAGGACGGGCGCACGGATCGCCACCAGGTGGTGTGGACCGACGAGGCGATGCCCGGCCTGCGAGCGCTGACCGAGGCCGTGCACGACGCCGGAGCCGCGGTCTCGGCGCAGATCGGCCACGGCGGCCCGGTCGCCGAGTCACGCAGCAACCGGTCGCCGGCCCTCGGGCCGAGCCGCCGCGCCAACATCCTCGCGATGAGCACCTCCCGGGCCGCCAAGGTCGCCGACCTCGAGCGGATCGTGGCCGCCCACGGCCGAGCCGCCGCGATGGCCGTCGACGCGGGCTTCGACGCCGTGGAGGTGCACCTGGGCCACAACTACCTGGCCAGCGCGTTCCTCAGCCCCAAGCTCAACCGCCGCACCGACGACTACGGCGGCAGCCTGGGCAACCGTGCCCGCCTGGCCCGCGACGTGATGCGGGCGGTGCGCGACGCGGTCGGAGACCGGATCGCCGTCATCGCCAAGCTCGGCATGGACGACGGCGTGCCCGGAGGCTTCTGGCTCGACGAGGCCATCCCGGTCGCGCAGTGGCTCGAGGCCGACGGCACGCTCGACGCTCTCGAGCTGACCGCGGGCAGCTCGCTGCTCAACCCGATGTACCTCTTCAAGGGCGACGTGCCGCTGGCCGAGTTCGCCGGGATCATGCCGCAGCCGATCCGCGCCGGTGTCCACCTCGTCGGCCACCGGCTGCTCAAGAGCTACCCCTACCGCGACGCGTTCCTGCTCGAGGACGCCCGCCAGGTGCGCGCCGCCGTCGACCTTCCGATGGTGCTGCTGGGCGGCGTGACCGACCGGGCGGTGATGGACACCGCGATGGCGGAGGGCTTCGAGTTCGTCGCCATGGCGCGCGCGCTCCTCCGCGAGCCCGACCTGGTCGACCGGCTGCAGCGCGACGCCGGGGCCCGCTCGCTGTGCGTGCACTGCAACAAGTGCATGCCGACCAACTACACCGGCGTCCGCTGCGTCCTGGTCGAGCGCCGGACCAGCCGCGGAGCGCTCTGGGGCACGACCGAGGGGTACGCCGCGCCGCCCCCGCCGGTCGCTTCCGGTGAGTGGGACTGATCTCGGCGGCGCCGCGGGGCCGGTGCGAGGTTCGGTCGGTGATCCGGCGTCTCCTGCTTCCCCTCCTGGAGCTGGTCGCCGTCCTGCTGCTGGTGAGCGTCGGCGTGTTCGGGCTGCTGGCGCTGGTCCCCGGCGACCCGGCCGTGGCCGTGCTGGGCGAGGGCCGGGCCCCCGAGGAGTACGACGCCCTGCGCCGCCAGCTCGGCCTGGACGAGCCGTTCTGGAGCCGCTACCTCGACTGGCTCGGCGGTGCCGTCACCGGTGACCTCGGCACCTCGCTGGTGCCACCGCAGGGGCCGGTGCTCGACCGCATCGTCTCCGCCCTTCCGGTCAGCCTCGAGCTGGCCCTGCTCGGGCTGGTGATGGCCCTGGCGATCGCCGTGCCACTGGCCATGTGGTCGGCCTCCCACCCCGGAGGCCGCGCCGACCGGTCGATCAGTGCGGCGACGTTCGGGCTGCTGTCGATGCCGTCGTTCCTCGTGGGGCTGCTGCTGATAGCGCTTCTGGTCAACACCCTCGACCTGTTCCCGCGCAACGAGTGGGTGCGCCTGGGCGAGAGCGTCACCGGCAACCTGCACCACGCGTTCCTGCCCGCCCTCACCATCGCGCTGATGGAGGCGGCGATGTTCACTCGGATCCTGCGCAACGACCTCGTGACCACGCTGCGCGAGGACTTCATCCTCTCGGCCCGGGCGCGCGGCATGACCCCGCTGCGGATCCTGCTGAGCGACGCCCTGCGGCCCTCGTCGTTCTCGCTGGTCACGATCCTCGGCCTCAGCATCGGTCGCCTCGTCGGGAGCACTGTCATCGTGGAGTACCTCTTCGCCCTGCCCGGGATGGGCAAGCTCGTCATCGACGCCGCCAACCAGGGCAACTACCCCGTGGTGCAGGGGGCGGTGCTCGTCGTCGCCGTGGTCTACGTCGGCAGCAACACGCTCATCGACTGGTCCTACGGCCTCCTCGACCCCCGGACCCGTCGTGCTCGCGTCTGACCCGGTGCTGCCCGACGTCGCGCCCGTCGAGCCCGTCGCCGGCGCAGCCCTCGGTCCGCGCCAGCGTCGTGGCCGGCTCGTGGCCACCGGCGCTGCGCTCGTCGTGGCCGGCGCCGGCCTCGCCGCCTGGTCGGTCGGCAGCGATGCCGTGGTCACCGCCGCTCGCGCGGTGCTGGTCGTCGCCGGCCTGCTCGTCGTGGTCGCCGGGCTGAGCCGCCTCGCGCGCGGCCTGCTCGGGCGTCCGGTGGACGTCGTCCTGTGGCTGGGCGTCGCCTGGCTGGTGCTGGTGCTCGGGGCGGCCGCCCTGGCGCCCTGGCTCCCGCTGGGCAACCACGACGACTCCGTCGCCGGGCTGAGCGAGCCGATCTTCGCCGCGCCCGACCTCGGCTCGGAGCACCCGCTCGGCACCAACAACTACGGCCTCGACGTGCTCTCGCGCGCCATCCACGGAGCTCGTACGTCGATCCTCGTCGCCCTGCTCGCGGTGCTCGTCGGCACCACGGTCGGCGGCCTGGTCGGGATGGTCTCGGGCTTCCTGCGCGGCACGACCGACCGGGTGGTCGGCGTGCTCTCCAACGCGCTGCTCGCCGTGCCCCCGCTGATCCTGCTCATCGCCCTCGGGGCGGTGCTCGAGCCCAGCGTGCGCAGCATCGCGTTCGCGCTGTCGCTGCTGACGATCCCGAGCATGGTGCGCCTGGCTCGGGCCAGCACGATCGCCGTCGCCGAGCGCGAGTTCGTGCTGGCCGCCCGCGCGATGGGGGCCAGCCGTTGGCGGCTGCTGCGCCGTGAGGTGCTGCCCAACGTCGTCCTGCCGGTGCTCTCCCTCGCGGTCGTGATGATCTCGGTCCTGGTCGTGGCCGAGGCGTCGCTGTCGTTCCTCGGCATCGGTATCGAGCAGCCGGCGCCCACCTGGGGCAACATGATCGCCGAGGGCCAGGGAGGCGTCATGGAGGAGCATCCGTACCTGGTCGTGGTCCCGGCCGTCTGCCTCTTCCTCACCGTCTTCTCCTTCAACCTGCTCGGCGAGAGGGCGCAGAAGGCCTGGGACCCGAGGAGCGCGAAGCTGTGACCACCACCGACCCCCTCCTCGTCGTCGAGGACGTGCGCACCGTCTTCCACACCGCCCGCGGCGATGTCCGCGCCGTCGACGGCGTCTCCCTCACCCTCGCGCCGGGCGAGACCCTCGGCCTGGTCGGTGAGTCGGGCTCCGGCAAGTCGGTGCTCGGGCGCACCGTGATGGGTCTGGTCGCCAGCGGCCCGACCACCACGGTGAGCGGCCGCGTTCGCATCGGAGGCCAGGACGTGCATGCGCTGCACCCGCGGCACCGCCGCCGGCTGTGGGGACCCGAGGTGGCGATGGTCTTCCAGGACCCGATGACCTCGCTCAACCCGGTCAAGCGGGTCGGCACCCATCTCACTGAGACGCTGCGCCGCCACCTGCGCTGCTCGCGCGCCGAGGCCGCCGACCGAGCGGTCGACCTGCTGCGCCAGGTCGGCATCCCCGATCCGGCCCGCCGGGCCCGGCAGTACCCGCACGAGCTCTCCGGCGGCATGCGCCAGCGCGTCGTGATCGCCGCCGCGCTGGCCTGCGACCCGCGGCTGCTCATCGCCGACGAGCCCACCACCGCCCTCGACGTGACCGTCCAGCAGCAGATCCTCGACCTGCTCGCCTCGCTCGTGCGCGACCGGACGATGGCCATGATCCTGGTCAGCCACGACCTCGGCGCGGTCGTCGGCCGCACCGACCGCATCCAGGTGATGTACGCCGGCCGCACCGTCGAGTCCGGCACGACCCGCGACGTCTTCGGCGCCGCCCAGCACCCCTACACGGACGCGCTGCTCGGCTCGATCCCACGGCTGGGCGACCCACCGCACACCGTGCTGCGCTCGATCGAGGGGAGCCCGCCCGACATGGCCCGACCCCCCGCGGGCTGCCGCTTCGCGCCGCGGTGTCCCCGGGCCACGGACCGGTGCCTCGAGGACCTCCCGGAGCTGGTGCTCGGCGCCGACGACCGCCTGGTCGCCTGCCACCACCCGGTCCACGAGTCGTCAGGAGCCGGACATGGCCGGTAGCGGAACCGCCCACCTGCGCCCCGACCGCGACCTGGCGCTGGCCGTCGACGACCTCGTCGTCGAGTTCCGGGTCGCGGGCGGCACGGTGCACGCCGTCTCCGGCCTGCACCTCGACCTGCTGCCGGGCGAGACCCTCGGCATCCTGGGGGAGTCCGGCTGCGGAAAGTCCAGCGCCGGGCGTGCCCTCATGCAGCTGCCGCCGCCCACGTCGGGCACCGTACGGCTCGGCGACACCGAGCTGACCGCCCTCTCGCCGCGCGACATGCGGCGGGCGCGGGCTCGGATGCAGCTGGTGCTGCAGGACCCGGTGTCCGCGCTCAACCCGCGCCGCCGGGTCGGCGACATCGTCGTCGAGGGGCTCGAGATCTGGGGCTGGGGCGATCGTGACCGCGCCCGCGTCGTCGACGAGCTGCTGACCTCCGTGGGCCTGGACCCCGAGACCGTGCGCGACCGCCGACCGCACGAGCTGTCGGGGGGCCAGTGCCAGCGCGTGGCCATCGCCCGCTCGCTCGCGCTCGACCCCGACGTGCTCATCTGCGACGAGCCGGTGTCCAGCCTCGACGTGTCGGTGCAGGCGCAGATCCTCAACCTCCTCGAGCGGGCCCGCGAGCGCTTCGAGCTCAGCATGGTGTTCATCGCGCACGATGTCGCCGTGGTCAAGAACATCAGCGACCGGGTCCTGGTGATGTACCTCGGCAAGACCTGCGAGGTGCTGCCCTCGGCCGCTCTCGAGACCTCGGCGCGGCACCCCTACACCCGGCTCCTGCTCGACTCGGTGCCGAGCGCCGTCGACGCCGACCGGGTGCCCCAGCCGGCCCGCGCGATCGAGCTGCCCTCGCCCCTCGACCCGCCGTCCGGGTGCCGCTTCCGCACCCGCTGCCCGCTGGCCACCGAGCGCTGCGCCGTCGAGGAGCCGGTGCTGCGGGAGCTTGCGCCGGGACAGTTCGTCGCCTGCCACCACGCCGAGCGCCAGGGGCCTGCGTGACCACGTACGCGGACGCCACCGCGACCGCCGCCGCGATCCGGTCCGGCGAGGTGTCGGCCCGCGAGGTCGTCGAGCGCGCCATCGCCCGCATCGAGGAGCACGACGCGGTCCTCGGCTGCGTGGTCTCCGAGCGGTTCGAGCGGGCCCTCGCCGAGGTCGACGCGGTCCTGCCACCCGGGCCGCTGCACGGGGTGCCGCTGCTGGTGAAGGACCTCGGCATGCGGGTGGCCGGTCTGCCGGCCACCCGCGGCAGCCGGTTGTGGGTCGACGACGTCGCGACCGTCGACAGCGAGCTGGTGCGCCGCTACCGCGCGGCCGGCATGGTCGTGCTCGGCACCAGCAACAGCCCGGAGCTCGGGAAGAGCGCCAGCACCGAGCCGCTCCTGCACGGCCCGACCCGCAACCCGTGGTCGACCGGCCGCTCGGCCGGCGGGTCCTCTGGCGGCTCCGCGGCCGCCGTCGCCGCCGACCTGGTGCCGCTCGCCCACGGCAACGACGGCGGCGGCTCGCTGCGGATCCCCGCGTCGATGTGCGGGCTGTTCGGTCTGAAGCCGAGCCGCGGGCGCGTCACGACCTTCCCGGCGGCCAGCAGTCTCGCCGCCCCGCTGACAGCCAACCACGTGCTCACGCGCTCGGTGCGCGACAGCGCCCTGCTGCTCGACCTCACCAGCGCGCCGGTGCGCGGCGACGCGTTCGCCGCCCCCACGCCCGCGACGCCGTTCGCCGAGCAGGCGGCCCGGCCCCCGGCCCGGCTGCGCATCGGGCTGGTCACCCGGCGCGCCGACGGCGGCGCCGTCGACCCGCAGGTGGTCGAGGCGGTCCGCACCACGGCAACCCTGTGCGAGGACCTGGGCCACGTGGTCGACGAGGTCTCGCCGGCGTACGACGCCGGGCTGGCGACCGCGGGGTTCGCCACGCTCATGGGCGTCTCGCTGCTGGCCGAGGTCGGGCACCGGCTCGGCGAGCTCGGCCGCGAGCTGCGCGAGGACGACCTCGAGCCGTTCACCCGGATGCTGCACGACCACTATCGCGCCACCATGACCGCGGTCGAGGTGCACGACGCCCACGTCGCGGTCCAGGAGGTCGGCTGGCAGCTGGGCGCGATCTTCGAGCGCGTCGACCTGCTGCTCACCCCGACGCTGCCGCTGCCCGTGCCCGAGCTCGGTGTCCTCGACACCAGGCGGCCGGAGGTGATGTGGCAGGTCGCCGGCGACTACTCGTCGTTCACCGCGGTCGCCAACGCGACCGGCATGCCCGCGCTCTCCCTGCCCTGCGGCCTCGACCGCGACGGCCTGCCGCTGGGCGCACACCTGATGGGCGACCTCGGCGCCGAGGGCACCCTCCTCGCCCTCGCCGCCCAGCTCGAGCAGGCCCGGCCCTGGCCGCTCGTCGCTCCGGCGTACGCCGGCTGACGCCCGCGGCCCGACCGCGCCGAGACCACGAAGCCCCCACCCGGAGACCGGGCGGGGGCTTCGTCGATGCGGGCTCAGCCCTTCCAGGCGTCGCCGAACAGCAGCATCGTCTCCGAGGTCGAGGTGATCCCGTGGACGTCGTCGTTCCAGGGCTGGAAGAACGCGCCTGCGCCCATCGCGACGCCGGGCACGGTCTCCTGCCATAGCTCGTTGATCTGCGTCAGCAGCGCGGTGGCCTCGTCGCCCTCGGCCGCCTGCAGCTGGGCGATCAGCTCGTCCATCTCGGGGTTGGCGTAGCCCGAGGGGTTCTGCGGCGAGGCGCCGATCAGGTTGGTGGCCAGGCGGGAGTAGGGGTCCTCGTCGGGGATGCTCATCGCCGAGACCGCCAGGTCGTAGTCGTGGGTGACGTAGATCCGCTGGGTCTGGTCGGCGATGTTGCGCAGCAGGTCGGTCTTGACGGTGAATCCCGCCGCTTCGAGCATCGCCTGGATCGTCACCGCGCCGGTCTGCGAGGCCTGGTCGGACTGGCCGACGTAGGTCAGGGTGCCGTCGTACCCGTCGGCCTTGGCCTCCGCCAGCAGCGACTTGGCCTTCTCCAGGTCGTAGTCCGACGTCTCGACCTCGGCGAAGTAGGGCGCGCTCGGCGAGTAGATGTTGCGGCCCGGCAGGCCGGCGCCGCCGCTCACCCGCTCGGCGTAGACGACCGGGTCGATGGCGTGGTTGATGGCCTGGCGGACCCGTACGTCGGACGCGGCGCGCCCCTCGCGGTTGTTGAGCCAGAACATCGTGGCCAGGCCGCTGGGCGACATGATCCCCGCGAAGCCGTCGTTGCGGGCCTTCTCCAGGGTCTGCGGGGCGCGGATGTTGGCCGCGTCGACGGTGCCGTCGGTGAGCGACTCGAGTCGGGCGTCGTCGCTGCCCAGCCATACGAAGCGCAGCTCGTCGAGGTGCGGCGCCCCGCCCCAGTAGTCGGGGTTGGCGGCGAGCACGAGCTCCTCGGCCGGCTGGTAGCTGTCCATGACGAACGGCCCGGCACCGATGGGCTCGAAGGCGTCGGGCCCGCCGGCGTACGCTGCCGGCGCCACGACCATGCCGGGGCCGCTGGCCAGCATGTTGGGGAAGGTGATCCACGGCTGGTTGAGCGTGAACACCACCGTCGAGTCGCCCTCGGGCCGCATGTCCTTGATGTTGGTGGCGAGCAGGAGCGTGTTGTAGCCGGCGTTCTCCATGTAGTAGCCGAGGCTGCCGACCACGGCGGCCGCGTCGAGCGGGGTGCCGTCGGAGAACATCACGCCGTCGCGAAGCGTGAGCGTCCAGGTGACGTTGTCCTCGGTCGTCAGCGACTCGGCGAGCCAGGGCTCGAAGCTGTCGCTGGCCTGGTCGTAGCGCATCAGGACGTCGTAGACCGCCGCGAGGGCGTTGCCGCCGGCCGCGCCGTTGGGGATGGTCTTGGTGGGGTCGAGGCTGCGGGCCTCGGAGTAGTCGGCCAGCGTGAGCGTGCCGCCCTGCTGCGGCTCGCCCGGGTCGTCGGTGACGCCGACGACGCCGGCGGCGTAGATCTCCTCCTTGCTCAGCGCGGACGATCCACCGTCCCCGTCCCCGTCGTCGTCCTCGCTGTCCGAGCTGGCGCATCCGGCCACGAGCAGCGAGCCCGCGAGGAGTGCGGTGGCGATGCGGCCCCGTGTCGTGAAGCGGTTCACTGATCCTCCAGTGGGTCGTCCTGGCGTCTCGGGACGCCCGGATCGTGTGTGATGCGTCACGCTAGGAGTGGCCGTACTTCGCTCTCCGATGCGGTCTCACTCACCGGGAGGTGGTCGCTGGGTGGGCCCACGGCCTTCGGGTCCAGGCGAGCGCGCTCTGGGGGCGCGGGCCCCTAGCCGGCGCCTGCGGTGGCTGCCGCATCGTCGGTCATGCGGCGCACCACCTCCACGATGGCGCTGCGCAGCTCGGCGCGGGGTGGCAGCGAGGGCTGGAGCGCGGGGGAGGTGAGATGCCAGGTCTGCGCGACGGACAGCACGATGGCGAGGTACGTGCGGGGTGACAGCGAGCCCGTCCGGCCGAGGCCCCGGTCCTTCAGGACCGCCTCCTTCTCGGCGTAGGAGTCCACCTCGGCCGCGGTCGCCTCGGGCCGCTCGAGCTGTCGCCACATGCTGAGCCGGAAGACCGCCGGGTCGTCCATGAGGGCGTCGAACATCGAGCCGGCGTAGCCCGGCAGGTCGTCGGGGTCGAGCGGCACCGCGGCGATGAGGCGCTGGAGGGCGCCCGCGACCACGAGGTCGAAGAGCGTCTCCTTGTTGCCGAAGTAGAGGTAGATCATCCGCTTGTTGGCCTCGGCAGCCGCGGCGATCCGGTCGACCCGGGCCCCGCTGAGCCCGAACTCCGCGAACTCGGCCGTCGCCGCGTCGAGCAGACGCCGCTGCGTCGCTGCCTTGTCACGGGTGGTCGTCGACGCCGAGGGGGTCACCCGCCCAACCTAGCGCGGCTCGGACCCTTGTCACCAACTGGTTAGTGGGTTACCTTCTAACTAACCAGATAGTTACAGGAGGCAGATCATGAGCTCACGATTCACGGCACGGACCGTGCTCGTCACCGGCGCCACCGGCGCCCTGGGAGAGGCGCTGGCGAGGGCCTTCCACGCCGAGGGCGCCCACGTGGTCGTCGCGGCGCGCGACCGCGTGGCCGGCGAGCGCCTGGCCCGCGACCTCGGCGCCCGCGCGAACGCGGTCGGCCTCGACGTGACCAGCGAGGAGCAGTGGCAGGCCGCCGTCCGGCATGCCGAGGAGGTCGCCGGGCCGGTCTCGGTCCTGGTCAACAACGCGGCCAACCTCCAGGTCGGCACCGTCGAGTCGGTCCCGGTGGACGCCTGGCGAGCGGTCATCGACACCAACCTCACGGGCTCGTTCCTGGGGATCCGCGCCGTCGTGCCGAGCATGGTGAGGGCGGGCGCCGGCTCGATCGTCAACATCTCCTCGATCGCCGGGCTGCACGCCGCGCCCGGCCTCGTGGCCTACTCCGCCAGCAAGTGGGCTCTGCGGGGTCTCACCCGGACCGCAGCCGCGGAGCTGGCGCGCAAGAGCATCCGCGTCAACGCGGTCCATCCCGGGATCATCGACACCCCGCTGGCCTACGACCCGGCCACCCACCAGGAGCTGGTCCCCGTCGACGGCTTCGCGATCCCCCGACAGGCGAGCACGGCCGAGATCGCGCAGTACGTCCTGTTCGTCGCCTCCGAGGATGCCGCGTTCTCGACCGGCTCCGAGTTCATCGCCGATGGCGGCTTCGCCCTCGGGCCCGTCGCCTGACCCCTCAGCACACCGCCGATCAAGGAGATCACCATGACCACCTGGCTCATCACCGGAACCTCCAGCGGCTTCGGACGCAGCCTGACCGAGCTGCTTCTCGAGCGCGGCGACACCGTCGCGGCCACCCTGCGCCGGCCCGACGCTCTCGCCGACCTGCAGTCCCGGCACGGCACGCGGCTGTGGGTGCGCACCCTCGACGTGACCGACACGCCGGCGCTGCGCCGGGTCGTCGACGAGGCGTTCGCTGAGCTCGGCACCGTCGACGTCGCCGTCTCCAACGCCGGCTATGGGCTCTTCGGCGCGGCGGAGGAGCTCGACGACGCCGAGATCCTGCGGCAGCTCGACACCAACGTCGTCGCCTCCATCCAGCTGGCCCGTGCCCTGGTGCCGCACCTCAGGGGCCAGGGCGGCGGCCGCATCCTCCAGCTCTCCAGCCTCGGCGGGCAGGTCGGGTTCCCGGGCCTGTCGGTCTACCACGCCTCGAAGTGGGCGATCGAGGGCTTCTTCGAGGCGTTCGGCCCCGAGGTGGCGCCGTTCGGGATCCAGACGATGCTGGTCGAGCCCGGCATGTCCCGGACCGAGTTCGCCGGCTCGTCGGCCAGGATCGGCGCCCCTCACACCCGCTACGACGGGGGTGTCCTCCGGGTCGACTCGGTGGCGCGCGAGGCCATGCCGGGAGACCCCCGCAAGATGGCGAGGGCGATGATCGCGGCCGCCGAGCGTGACCAGCTGCCGGCCAGGCTCTCGCTCGGCTCGGACGCCTACACGATGATCCGCGAGGCCCTGCAGACCCGGCTCGCCCGCCTCGAGGAGCAACGAGACCTCGCCTTCTCCACCGACGCCGACGACTACCGGCCGCCGCCCGCAGCCTGACTCGGCCGGCCCCCGTCGACGTGGTCCGGATCACGTCGCCGCAAACGATGCGTCAAGACCGGGCCCGGGAGGCGTCAGGGAAGCGTCAAGAGCGCGCAGGCGGCGAGATCCGAGGTCTAGGAATGGCTCCGTGCTCGATCTCATCTACGTCCTCGTGACCCTGGGGGTCTTCGTCCTTCTCGCGCTGCTCGTCGGCGTCCTCGACCGCTCGGGCGCGTCGGAGTCACCACCCCGCGAGGCCGGTGGGCCCGCTGAGCCACGCCGCGACCTCGTCGCCGAGGGCGGCGCCACGTGAGCGCCGTCGGTCCGGCGATCGGCCAGATCCTGGTCCTCGTCGTCGCGCTCGCGATCACCGTGCCGCTCCTGGGCCGCTACCTCGCCCACGTGCTCACCAGTGATCGGCATCTCGCGGTGGAGCGGGTGTCCTACCGCCTGCTGCGCGTCGACCCCGACGCCCAGCAGCACTGGCGGACCTACGCGATGTCGGTCCTGGGCTTCTCGCTGGTCGGCATCCTCTTCCTGTTCGGCCTTGGGCGCCTGCAGGCCCACCTGCCGCTGAGCCTCGGCTTCCCGGGCCTGCCCAGTGACGGCGCGTGGAACACGGCGGTCTCCTTCGTCACCAACACCAACTGGCAGTGGTACTCGGGCGAGGCGGCCGCGGGGCATCTCTTCCAGATGTCGGGCCTCGCGGTCCAGAACTTCGTGAGCGCCGCCGTCGGCATCGCGGTCGCCGCCGCCTTCGCGCGGGGGCTGGCCGGTCAGAGGCGGGACGGTCGCGTCGGCAACTTCTGGTCCGACCTGGTGCGCTCGGTCGTCCGGGTCCTGCTGCCGTTCGCGGTCGTCTCGGCGCTGCTCCTGGTCGCCCTCGGCGTGGTCCAGAACCTCAGCGGCGCCCGGTCGGTGACCACGCTGAGCGGCGGGACCCAGCAGATCACGGGCGGCCCGGTGGCCAGCCAGGAGGTCATCAAGCAGCTCGGCACGAACGGCGGCGGCTTCTACAACGTCAACTCCGCCCACCCCTTCGAGAACCCCACCCCGCTGACCAACCTGCTGCAGATCTTCTTGATGCTGCTCATCCCCTTCGCCATGGCCTGGGCCTTCGGGCTGATCGTCAAGGACCGGCGCCAGGGCGTCGCCATCCTCGGCGTGATGGCGCTCCTGCTCACCGTCTCCGTGGGGCTGCTCACCTGGGCCGAGATGGCGGCCCCGGGGACGGCGCCCGGGCTGGCGGGCGGCGCCATGGAGGGTAAGGAGACGCGCTTCGGCGAGGCGGGCTCCGCGCTCTTCGGCGCGGCGACGACCGGGACCTCCACCGGTGCCGTCAACTCCATGCACGACTCGTTCACGGCGCCCGGTGGCGGGGTCGCGATGTTCAACATGATGCTGGGCGAGATCGCTCCGGGAGGCGTCGGCTCCGGTCTCTACGGCATGCTCATGCTGGCCATCGTCACCGTCTTCCTGGCCGGCCTGATGGTGGGGCGGACCCCGGAGTACCTGGGCAAGAAGATCGGCCAGCGCGAGATCGTCCTGGTGGCCCTCTACGTCCTCGCCACGCCGGTCCTGGTCCTGAGCGGCATCGCCATCGCCATCACCGCCAAGGACGGGCTCGCCGGGCTGCAGGCGTCGGGGCCGCACGGGCTCTCCGAGGCCTTGTACGCCGTCACGTCGGCCTCCAACAACAACGGCAGCGCGTTCGGCGGACTGACCTCGGGCACCCCGTTCTGGAACTCGCTGCTCGGGATGCTGATGCTCCTCGGGCGGTTCCTGCCGATGATCTTCGTGCTGGCCCTGGCGGGGCGCTTCGCCGCCCAGCAGCGGCTGCCACCGGGTGCCGGCACCCTCCCCACCCACCGACCGCTCTTCGCGGTCCTCCTCTCGGGCGTCGCCCTGGTCGTGGTCGGTCTGACCTACGTGCCGGTGCTCGCCCTCGGTCCGATCGTGGAGTCCCTGTCGTGAACGTCAATGTCCAGCCCAGGCCCGACGAGGTCGGCCACACCCCCACCGCGCCCAAGGCGCCGATGCCGGCCCTGAGCCTCAGCCCGGCGCTGCTGCGCGAGGCCCTCCCGGGGGCGCTGCGCAAGATGGACCCGCGCCAGCTCCTGGCGACCCCGGTCATGCTCGTCGTCGAGGCCGGCGCCGCCGGCACGACCGTGATGTCGGTGCTCGACCCCAGCACGCTCGGCTGGCTGGTCACCGTCTGGTTGTGGCTGACGGTCCTCTTCGGGGCGCTCGCCGAGTCCGTCGCCGAGGGGCGGGGCAAGGCGCAGGCCGCGAGCCTGCGCGCCCTGCAGCAGGAGACGTCGGCACGGCGCGTCACGGGCTCCGCGGAGGGCCGGCGCGGCCCGGGTGCCTTCCTCTCGCTGGCCGTCGAGGAGGTGCCCAGCACGTCGCTGCGCGCCGGCGACGTGGTCCTGGTGCGCGCCGGGGAGCGGATCCCGGGCGACGGCGATGTCGTCGAGGGCGTCGCGAGCGTCGACGAGTCGGCCGTGACCGGGGAGTCGGCACCGGTCATCCGGGAGTCCGGGGGCGACCGCAGCGCGGTCACGGGCGGCACCGTCGTCCTCTCCGACGAGATCGCGGTCAAGATCACCTCCGACCCGGGCCAGTCCTTCGTCGACCGGATGATCGCCCTGGTCGAGGGCTCCGAACGGCAGCGCACCCCCAACGAGGTCGCCCTCAACGTGCTCCTCACCTCGCTGACCGCCATCTTCGTCGTGGTCTGCGTCTCCCTGTGGTTCGTGGCCGACTACAGCGGCGCGCACCAGTCGCTGATCGTCCTGACCGCCCTGCTCGTCTGCCTCATCCCCACCACCATCGGGGCCCTGCTCTCCGCGATCGGCATCGCGGGCATGGACCGGCTCGTACGCCGCAACGTGCTGGCGATGTCGGGCCGTGCCGTCGAGGCGGCCGGTGACGTCGACGTCCTGCTGCTGGACAAGACCGGCACCATCACCTACGGCAACCGCCAGGCCTCCGAGCTGCTCACCGTCCCCGGGGTGTCCCGCGAGGAGCTCGTCGACGCCGCGCTCCTCTCCTCCCTGGCCGACGAGACGCCGGAGGGGCGCAGCATCGTGGCGCTCACCGGGGAGGGACGGCCGGTGCCGGCGGGCGCCGTGATGGTGGAGTTCTCGGCCACCACCCGGATGAGCGGTCTGGACGCCGACGGCCGACGAGTCCGCAAGGGTGCGGCCTCGGCCGCGACCCGGTGGGTGCGCGACTCCGGCGGTGAGCTCTCGTCGGAGATCGACGACCACGTCAACCGCATCAGCGCCGGCGGCGGGACCCCGCTGGTGGTCGCGGAGCAGCGCGGGGACGCCCCCGCCCGCCTGCTGGGCGTGATCCACCTCAAGGACGTGGTCAAGGAGGGCATGCGCGAGCGCTTCGAGGAGCTGCGCGCCATGGGCATCCGCACGGTGATGATCACCGGGGACAACGCGCTCACGGCGAAGGCGATCGCCGCGGAGGCCGGTGTCGACGACTTCCTCGCCGAGGCCACTCCCGAGGACAAGCTGGCGCTGATCCGCCGGGAGCAGCAGGGCGGGCGGATGGTCGCCATGTGCGGCGACGGCACGAACGACGCCCCCGCCCTGGCCCAGGCCGACGTCGGCGTGGCCATGAACACGGGCACGACCGCGGCCAAGGAGGCCGGCAACATGGTCGACCTCGACTCGGACCCCACGAAGCTCATCGACATCGTCGAGATCGGCAAGCAGCTCCTGATCACCCGCGGCGCCCTGACGACGTTCTCGGTCGCCAACGACGTCGCGAAGTACTTCGCGATCCTGCCCGCCATGTTCGTGGTGGCCTTCCCGCAGCTCGACGTCCTCAACGTCATGCGGCTGTCCTCGCCGGAGTCGGCGATCGTGTCGGCGGTCATCTTCAACGCGCTCGTCATCGTCGCGCTCATCCCGCTGGCGCTGCGGGGGGTGGCCTACCGGCCGGCGTCGGCCTCGGACCTGCTGCGCCGCAACCTGCTGATCTACGGGCTCGGAGGGCTGGTCGCGCCGTTCGTCGGCATCAAGCTCCTCGACCTGGTCGTCTCACTCATCCCCGGCCTCTGACGAAACCCGATTGGAAGACGTCTCATCATGAAGGATCTCTACGCACTGTTCCGCCACAGCCTGGCCGGCCTGCGGATGCTTCTCGCCGCCACGGTGGTGTGCGGCGTCGCCTACCCCCTGCTCGTGACCGGTGTCGCCCAGGTGGTGTTCCCCTGGCAGGCGGACGGCTCCCTGGTCACCGAGGGCGGTGAGCACGCGGACTCCGCCGACGAGGCCGTCGGCGCGAGCCTCATCGGCCAGCTCACCGAGTCCGACGGGCTGTTCCATCCCCGGCCCTCGGCGGCGGGGGACGGCTACGACCTGCTCTCGACCTACGGCTCGAACCACGGACCCGAGAGCGCCGAGCTCGTCGAGGCCATCGAGGAGCGCCGCTCCGAGGTGGCCGCCCGGGAGGGGGTGGAGCCCGCGCAGGTGCCGGTCGACGCCCTCACCGCCTCCGGCTCGGGCATCGACCCGCACATCTCCGAGGCCTACGCCGACCTCCAGGTCTCGCGCGTGGCGGCGAGCACCGGGCTGAGCGAGGACGAGATACGGCGACTCGTGCTGGCCCACACCGAAGGGCGGACCTGGGGCGTGCTCGGGGAGACGAGGGTGAACGTCCTGCGGCTCAACATCGACGTCCTCGCGGCCTCCGGGGGTGGAGCCGGGTGACGCACACCTGCGGCGACGACGAGAATCACGCCCATGGGCGATGATCCGCGGCGCGGCCGGCTGACGGTCTACCTGGGCGCCGCCCCGGGGGTCGGCAAGACGTTCGCGATGCTGGGGGAGGCGCGGCGCCGCCGCGAGCGCGGCACCGACGTCGTTGTCGGCTTCGTCGAGACCCACGGGCGCGCGCACACCGCGGCGCAGGTGGACGGCCTCGAGGTCCTGCCCCGGGCCGAGATCTCCTACCGGGGCACGACGTTCTCCGAGATGGACGTCGCGGCCATCCTCGCCCGCCGGCCGGCCGTCGTGCTGGTCGACGAGCTGGCGCACACGAACGTCCCCGGGAGCCGGCACCGCAAGCGGGCCGAGGACGTGGCCGAGCTCCGCGCGGCGGGCATCGACGTCATCACGACCGTGAACATCCAGCACCTGGAGTCGCTCAACGACGAGGTCGAGCGCATCACCGGCGTGCGGCAGCGAGAGACGGTGCCGGACGTCGTCGTCCGCACCGCCGACTCGATCCAGCTCGTCGACATGGCGCCCGATGCGCTGCGCCGGCGCATGGCGCACGGCAACATCTACCAGGCCGACAACATCGACGCGTCCCTGACGTCGTACTTCCGCGTCGGCAACCTCACCGCCCTGCGCGAGCTGGCCCTGCTGTGGCTCGCGGACCGGGTCGACGACGCCCTCGACGACTACCGCAGGGCCCACCGGATCGAGTCGCCCTGGCCGACCAAGGAGCGCATCGTCGTCGCTGTCACCGGCGGTCCCGAGAGCGAGACCCTCATCCGCCGGGGGGCCCGCATGGCGCAGCGCTCCGCGGGCTCGGAGCTGCTCGCGGTGCACGTCCTCAGCTCCGACGGGCTGCGCAACCCCGACGAGGCGAGGATCCTGCGCGCCCAGCAGCTGGTGGCCTCGCTGGACGGCTCCTTCCACTCGGTCGTGGGGGAGGACGTCTCGCAGGCGGTGGTCGACTTCGCCACCGGTGCCAACGCCACCATGATCGTGGTCGGGGTGTCGCGACACGGCGGGCTCCGGCGGCTCTTCACCGGGTCGACCGGGGACCGGATCGCCCGGCTGGCGGGCGCCGTGGACGTCCACCTCGTGACGCACGAGGAGGTCGCCGGCGCCCTGGCGCGGCCGCGTACGCTCTCGCCGCTGTCGCGGGCGCGTCAGCTGGTCGGGTGGGCAAGCGCGGTCCTCCTGCCGCTGGGCCTCGCACTGGTCCTCCACGGCTTCGAGGACACCGACCAGCTGACCCTGGCCAGCCTCCTGCTGCTCGGGGCGGCGGTGCTGGTCGCCTTCGTCGGCGGGCTGCTGCCGGCGCTGCTGGCAGCGTTCGTGGGCTTCCTGAGCCTCAACTACTGGTTCACGCCCCCGGTCGGGGACCTGGCGATCTCGCGTCCGGCCGACGTCCTCGGGCTGCTGGTGTTCGTGGCGGTTGCGGCCGCCGTCGCCACGGTCGTCGACCGCGCCTCGCGGCGTACGGCGGACGCCCTGCGGGCCCGCACCGAGGCCGCGACCATGGGCTCGCTCTCGCGCTCGGTGCTCACGGGACAGGACACGGCCGAGGCCATCGTCGAGCGGCTGCGTGAGACCTTCGGCCAGACCTGCGTCGCTCTCCTGGAGCGGGCCGACGCCGGCTGGCGCGTCCTGGCGTCCGCCGGACCCGGTGGCGCCGAGCGGCCGGAGGACGGCGACACCCGCGTCAAGGTCGACGAGGACCACGTCCTCGTCCTGTGCGGGCAGGCCCTCAGGGCCACCGATCAGCGGGTCCTCGAGGCCTTCGCGGTCCAGACCAGCCTGGTGCTGGAGTACCGGCGCCTGCGCGACCGCGACGAGCGGGCCGCCACGCTGGAGCGTGCCGACGCCACCTCGACCGCGTTGCTGCGCGCGGTCTCGCACGACCTGCGTACGCCGCTGGCGATCGTGCGGGCCTCGGTCGACGCGCTGATGACCTCGCAGCTGAGCGACACCGACCGTCATGAGCTCACCACCGCCGTGGACGGGTCCACCGCGCAGCTCGAGGGGCTCATCGACAACCTGCTGGACCTCTCCCGGCTGCAGAGCGGGCTCATCCGGCCGGTCATGAGGGCCCGTAGCCTCGACGAGGTCATCCCCCTGGCCGTCGCGGGGAGCGCTCCCGGCTCGGTGCGCCTCGACTTCGCGGAGTCGACCCCGCTCGTCCTCACCGACGCCGGGCTGCTCGAGCGGGTGGTGGCCAACCTGGTGACCAACGCCGTGCGCGCCGCCGACGGCGGCCCCGTGCGGGTGCTCGCCCACGCCCTGCCCGACACCGTCGACATCCTGGTCGTCGACCGCGGGCCGGGGGTCGCTCCGGACCAGCGCGAGCGCATGTTCGAGCCCTTCCAGCGGCTCTCGGACTCCGCGCCCGGTGGACTGGGGCTGGGCCTGGCGGTCGCCCGGGGGCTCGCCGAGGCCATCGACGGCGTGCTCTCCGCGGAGGAGACTCCCGGTGGCGGCTTGACGATGGTGCTGTCGCTGCCGAGGGCGCCCTCCCCGGGCCCGGCACCGCTCCCAGCGCCGGAAGTGGAGGGATCCGCGTCATGAGCCCCAGCGTCCTGATCGTCGACGATGAGCCGGCCCTGGTCCGTGCCCTGAGCATCAACCTGAGAGCCGCGGGCTGGCAGGTGCACACCGCCGGCGACGGCACCGGCGCCCTCCAGGCGGTGGCGGAGGTCCGCCCCGACGTGGTCCTGCTCGACCTCGGTCTGCCCGACCTGGACGGCACCACGGTCCTGGCCTCGCTGCGGGAGTGGAGTGCGGTGCCGGTCGTGGTGCTGTCCGCGCGCCAGGGAGGCGAGGACAAGGTGGAGGCGCTCGACCTGGGCGCGGACGACTACGTCACCAAGCCGTTCGCCATCGGCGAGCTCCTCGCCCGCCTGCGCGCCGCCGTGCGACGCGCCGAGGGCGGGACGCCGACCCCCGCCGTGCTCGAGGTCGGTCCGCTCGTCATCGACATGGGGCGCAAGAAGGTGGCCAAGCACGGGGTCGACGTCCGGCTCAGCCCGACCGAGTGGGCCTTCCTGGAGCTCCTGGCGCGCAACGTCGGGATGCTGGTGCCGCGCCAGCAGATCCTGCGCGAGGTGTGGGGGCCCACCTACGAGCGAGAGGGCCACTATCTGCGCGTCTACATCGCCCAGCTGCGCCGCAAGCTGGAGGACGACCCGGCGCATCCTCGCTACCTCCTGACGAGCTCGGGGCTGGGCTACATCCTGGAGCCGTAGCGGCGTCGGCCTCGGGGGGCTGAGCCGGCGTCACGTAACGTGCGAGCACCGGCCGCGGCAGTGCCCGCGGCGCTTCGATCCCCGGGAGGCACGTCGCATGGCTGGCGGTCACGTCGAGCGTGAGGTCCCCTCGTGCCCCAAGCGCATGGTGTTCGGCCCCTGCGGGGGAGTGCACGACGACGGCTCCTGTGAGGTGGACTCGCGGCCGTGCCCGTTCGCAGCCCCGGGCGCCGCCGTGGTGCGCTGGGACCGGGAGGCGCCCGTGCGCCCGGCTCCGGAGAGCACGCTGCTCGCGGCGGCGCGAGCCGGCGCCGCCGTGGTGACCGACCTGACGATCCCGCCCTTCGACGCCGCCGGGCTGGGGGACGTCGTCGAGGCGCTGAGCGGGTCCTGCGACGCCGTCCTCGTCGGCGAGCATCAGAACCGGCCGGACTTCCCGCCCTCCCTGATGGCCGCGCTCGTGACGCAGGCCGGCGGGGTGCCCTGGGTGACCCTGGCCTGCCGGGACCGCAACCGGGTGGTCCTGGAGCAGGAGCTGGCCGGTCTTGCCGTGGCAGGCGTCGACGGGGTGCTGTGCGTGACCGGCGACGCACGCGCCGCCGGGATGCGGCCGGAGGTCACCCAGGTCTTCGACCTCGACGGCACCCAGCTGGCGGCCCTTGCGTCCCAGACCGGTCACGCGGTCGCCGTGCCCGAGGCGCCGTCCGCCGCCCCCCGCCAGCTTCGTCCGGCCCGCCTGTTCCAGAAGCAGGCGGCCGGGGCGCACCTGGCGGTCCTCAACCACGTGGGCAGCCCGGCGCAGGTCGCTGGCTTCGTCGCGGCGGCCCGTGCCGAAGGGCTCACGATCCCGGTGATCGCGGGCGTGGCCGTCTACACCGACGAGAGGTCGGCGAGGGTCCTGCAGCGCTTCCCCGGCCTGGACGTCGACCCGGCGCAGGTCGAACGGGTGCTGGGTGCATCCGATGTCCGCGAGGCGGGTATCGAGACCGCGGTGCGGGAGGCCAGGGCGCTGCTGGCCGTCGCGGGGGTCTCGGGCGTCAACCTGTCCGGGCTCGCGTCGGAGGACGGCGCGCTGGCCGGCGCCCACGTCAAGGCCGAGATCGGCCGCCGGATCAAGGAGGGGCGATGATCGAGGCTGAGCCGATGATCGACGAGTTCGACACCGTGGCGTCCTGGACGGCGTCCGCGGTACGGGCGCTGGGCGAGGACCACGCCCTGCCGGCCGCGTGCCGGGGGAGCGGCAGCCCGGACGCCCTCGACTGGCTGGGCACCGCGATGGGGCTCGGCGAGGGCGCGCGACTGCTGGACTCCGGGGCCGGCGTGGGCGGCCCCTCCGAGTACGCCGCACGGTCGTGGCGGGTCCGACCGCTCCTCGCCGAGCCGATGGAGGGGGCGTGCCGCGCCTCGCGCTCGCTGTTCGGCCGCCCCGTCGTGGTGGCCGACGGCGCCGCCCTGCCGTTTCGCGACGGCAGCGTCGAGGCGGCCTGGTCGCTGGGCGTGCTCTGCACCCTGGCGGACAAGCGCCCCTACCTCGCCGAGCTACGGCGCGTCGTGGTGGCGGGGGGCGCCGTCGGTCTGCTCGTCTACGAACGAGCGGTGGACTCGCTGCCCGACCAGGCGGAGGGCAACCACTTCCCCAGCCACCAGGAGCTCCTCGACGAGCTGGGGGCGAGCGGCCTCCTGGTGGTCGGGCAGACGCTGCTGACCGACCTCCCCGGCACACCCGACGACTGGCAGGAGGCCGCGGACCGCGTGGAGGACCTGATCCGGGACCGGCACAGCGACGACGAGCGCTGGCAGCGCGCGCAGGAGCAGCAGGACACCATCGTCGGCCTGATCGGGGAGGGCCTCGTCGTCGGGCGCCTGGTCAGCTGCGTCGCCGTCCCCACGTAGGCTCGGACGCCTGGGCGTCGCCTCGCCGTCGGCCGTGGTGGGGGCGGCGAATATCGTGGTTGCGTACGAGCCGTCTGCGACCGAGGAGCCAACGAACGTGACCGAGGGGACCTCGACGGGCATCCGCCCTGGGCCCACAGGAGGCCGACGGCGTCCGGTGTGGCTCCCGCTCGCCGTGATCGCCCTGGCGATCGGCACGGCGGCGGCCGTGGGCAGCGCCGTGACCGGCGAGCCGATCGCGGACCCGGAGGGCAGCTTCCTGGGGCCGTCGTGGGTGCGCCTGCCGGTCCTGTGTGGCGCCGCGGTCCTGGCCGACCTCCTGCCGCGCGCGCTGTGGGTGGGCCGGCTCCACCCGGGGCGGACCAAGGCGGCCGTGCGCGAGCGCCTCACCTCCCATTGGACGCGCGAGCGCCTGAAGCTGGTCGTCGTCGGGATCTCGTGCTTCTACGTCGTCTACGTCTCTTACCGCAACCTCAAGTCCCTGCTGCCCGTGATCAGGTCCGAGAAGTACGACCGCGAGCTGCATCTGCTGGACCGGGCGCTCTTCTTCGGCCACGACCCCGCCCCGGTGCTGCACGACCTGCTCGGCACCAACATCGCCGCGCACCTGCTCTCCAGCGTCTACCTCGCCTACATCCCGCTCGTCGCGATCCTGGTGACGATCTGGCTGGTGTGGTCGCGCAACACCGGCTTCGGCTGGTGGTTCGTCACGTCGCAAGGGATCGCGTGGACGCTGGGGGTGCTCTGCTACTACGCGCTGCCCACGGTGGGTCCGGGCTTGGCGTACCCGCCGCTGGTCGCCGACCTGGCCCACACCGGGACCACCGACCTCATGGACTCCCTGGTCAACGCGCGCCACGGCTTCCTGTGGGGCGAGCACGACCACCAGGGGGTTGCCGGATTCGCGAGCCTGCACACGGCGATCTCGCTGCTGTGGGCCCTGATGGTCCAGCACACCGTGCGCCACCGGGGGCTGCGGATCCTGTTCTGGGTCAACTTCTTCGCCACCGTCGTCGCCACGCTCTACTTCGGCTGGCACTACGTAGCCGACGACATCGGCGGCGTGGCGATCGCGGTCATCGCGTTCTACCTGGGGGCGCGGTGGACCGGCAACGACGTCGGGCGCAAGCACGGCCTGGACCCGCCGGAGGTCGAGCCGAGCTCGACCCGCCAGGTGCAGGACGAGCCGGCCGCCTGATCCGGTCGCCCGATCCGGTCGCGTGACCGGGAGCGCCGGGCTGAACTGCCAGCGTCGCGCACGCACGGCGGTCGCCGCTACGGCGTCAGGCCGGCGCACCTGCGCAGCGCCTCACGGTCGGCCTCGAAGGCCGGGCGGTCCGACGGGGCGAGGGCGGCTGGGAGGCCGTCGGGGCCGATGCGGGCGGGCTGCCACTGCGCGGAGACGACCCTGGCGCGACCGGCGCGGGTGCGGCCCGGACGCACGGTCAGGGTGAGTACGCCGGTCGGCTCGGCGTCCTGGGTGTACCAGGCGTAGTTGCCCAGCCCGTAGGCCACGTAGCCCGCCCCCAGGCGGCCGTCGCCCTGGAGGCGATGGGCGTGGCTGCCGGCGACGACGTCGGCGCCGGCGGCGACCAGGTCGGCGGCCAGCGAGCGCTGGTCGTCGGTCGGGCAACTGTCGCCCTGGATGCCCCAGTGCAGGTAGGCGACGACCACGTCGGCGGTGCGGTCGGCGGCCCCGACGGCGCGCAGCAGCCGGGCCGGGTCGACCGCGTCGGCGGTGCCGGGGGAGGAGGCGGTCGCCGCCCACTGTCCCGTGGGATCGGCGGTGGGGTCCTCGCCTGCGACGGTGGCGGCGATCGTGGCGACGACCGTGTCGCCCACGAGGGTGCGCGCGGGGCGGAAGGCCTCGTCGGCGTCGCGGCCCAGCCCCACGACCGCCAGCGGCGGGTCGGCCGAGCGGGCCGCCGCGATCGCCGCCAAGGCCCCCGGCAGCGGGGCGCGGCCGAAGTCCAGCGCGTGGTTGTTGGCCTGGCTCGCCACGTCCACGCCGGCCGCGGTCAGCGCCCTGAGCGCCGAGGGCGGCGCCTGGAAGGTGTAGCGCTTGCCCGGCTCGGGACGCCCGCCGGAGCCGAGCGAGGTCTCCAGGTTGAGGATCGCGACGTCCGCCGCCGCGAGAGCCCGCGTCGCCGGCGCCAACGCCGTCGCCGGGTCGGCCAGCCTGCGGCGCAGCGCACCCTCGAAGTGCACGTCACCGGCCAGCGCGATGGTCACCGGCCGGGCGCGCGTGTCGGGGGTCCCCGTGGATGTTCCCGTGGATGCTCCCGTGGGACCCGGCTCCGGCTCGGGGATGGGAGACGGCGGCGTGCGGGCACCGGTGGGCGGGTCGCCTGAGGTCACCTGCGTACAGGCGACCAGGGCGAGGGCCAGCCCGCCGGCGACGAGCGAGCTCGCGAGCCGGCGGGACCTCATCCGGCGAGCGTACGGCGCTCAGTCCTGGGGCTTGGTCATCCGCGCCATGAGCGGGGTGGCCAGGGCGTCCGGCAGGTGCGTGCCGAGCTCGGCCTGGACGCGGTTGGCGAAGGAGCCGCCCACGACGCTGGAGCGGCCCTTCAGCATGGCCTCGACCCCCTCGCGCGCGACGTCGGCCGGGTCGTCCTTGTCGTCCATCTGGCCGATCTTCGTGTCCTCCATGTCGGCGCGCGAGAAGAACTCGGTCTCGGTGGGGCCCGGCATCAACGAGGTCACGCTGACCCCCGTGTCCTTGAGCTCCTCGCGGATGCCCTCCGCGAAGGAGTGCACGAACGCCTTCGAGGCGGCGTACGTCGCGTGGTACGGCCCGGGCGCGACGGCGGCGATCGACGACGTCACCAGGACCCGGCCGTCACCGCGCGCGACCAGGTCGGGCAGCAGCAGCTTGGCCAGGTGGACCGTGGAGCGCACGTTGAGGTCGACCAGGTTGAGCTCGTCCTCGAGCGGGGTCTGGTCGAAGCGGCCGTTGACGCCGACGCCGGCGTTGAGGATCACCGCGTCCAGGGGCGCGCCCTGCTCCCGCGCGGTGCGCGCCAGCTGCTCCACCCCCTGGGCGGTCGCGAGGTCCACCTGGACGGGGGTCACCGTCCGCCCGTCGCGGGCGAGCTCGGCGGCCGCCTCGTGGATGGCCGGCTCCTCGGCGGCGATGACGACGTCGTACCCGCGCTCGACGAGCTCCGCGGCGATCGCGCGGCCGATCCCCGTGGAGGCGCCGGTCACGACGGCGAGAGGTGCTGCGGTGTCGTTGGTCATCTCGCGCCGGTAACCACCCGGCACCGTTTCACCGCTGACCCGTCACAAACTTTATGACGGGTCAGCGGGGATTCGGTGAAGTTGGTGACGGGTCAGCGGTTCGCCCAGCGCTTCTCGACCTCGGCGGCGGTACGGACCTGCTGGCGGTAGCGGTCGGCGAGCTGGGCGAGCGTGTCGTCGTGCAGGTCGCGGTCCACCGAGGCCGTGGCGTCGCTCACGAAGGTCACCGCGAGGTCGTGGGCGAACGCCTCGATCGCGGTGGCGGCCACGCAGGACTCGGTGGACACCCCGCACAGGACCAGGTGGTCGACGGACTCCTCGCCCAGGACGTCGAGCAGGTCGGTGCCGAAGAAGGCGCTGTCGCGGGTCTTCGTCACCAGCCTCGCGCCCTCGGTCTGGAGTCCCTCGACCGGCTCCGCGCCGGAGGTGCCGTCGAGGGCCATGCCCTGGCCGTCCTCGCGCATGCTCATCGTCCAGGTGCTGCCGCCCGGGTCGTGGACGGTGCGCACCTCGATGACGGGTACGCCGCTCGCGCGCGCCGCCCGGACGAGGTCGTTGCACGCCGCGACCAGGTCCTCGCGACAGCGCTCCAGCTCGTCGTCGGCGAAGTAGTCACGCTGCAGGTCGATCAGGACGAGCGCCTCGCGCCCAGATGTCACGGTCTTCTCCTCTCCTGGCCCGAGTCTCGGGCAGCAGGAGTGGTACCCGGACCGGGCGGCCGCGATGCGCCCCGCGGCTACTCCTCGGTGAAGACGCGCTTCTCGGTCACGCCGAAGCCGTGCTCCAGGGCCCAGCGGGTGGCCTGGCTGCGCCGGTTGACGCCGATCTTGGCGTACGCCGTGCGGATGTAGGTCTTCACCGAGTTGATGCTCAGGTAGACCGTGGAGGCGATCTCCTGGTTGCTCATGCCCTTGGCGATCAGGGCCATCATCTCCGACTCCCGCGCGCTCAGCCCGAGCTCGGCGCCGGGCCAGGTCGCGCCGGCGCCGTCGGTCGGGATGTTCTCCTCCGCTGCCAGCTCCGGGTCGGGGAACACCTGTTCGCCGGCGTGGATGGCCTCGAGCGTCTCGATGAGCTCCTCGGCCGACAACGACTTGGAGACGTAGCCGGCCGCGCCGTCGGCCCTGGCGCGCTCGACGGCCCGCGGGTCCGGGGTGACGCTGAAGACCACGACCTTGGGGCCTCCTGGCCGCACCAGGTCGGCGACGTCCATGCCGTCGCCCGGCACGTAGCCGAAGGCGTCCAGCAGCACCACGTCCACGTCGGAGACGACCGGCTCACGGTTGTCGAGCTCGACCACGTGCACCCGGTCGGAGTGCGCCGCGAACATGGACGCGAGGCCCTGAACGACGATCTCGTAGTCGTTGACGATCGCCAGCCGGAGCGGGCGGGTGGTGTTCGTCACGAGCGGGTCCGATCTATGGGATTCCGCCGCCGGTCGGATACCGGCGGCTGGAAGGTCACGCGGCCCTGCGCCTCACACCGCGGGCAGGTCGACCGGGCGGCCGAGCAGCGGCGCCACCATGGTGCGATCGCGGGCGACGGACGCAACCCCAGGTCATGGGCCAGCAGGGTCCGGTAGGCGTCGTACTGACGCAGTGCCTCCGCGTGGTTGCCCTCCTCCAGGTGGACCGCGATCACGCTGCGGTGCGCGCTCTCGCGCAGGGGCTCGGCCTGCACCGCCCCGAGCCCGGCGCAGAGGGCGTCGGTGAACCGCCCGCGACGGCGCAGCGCGTCCGAGGAGCGCTCGAGGGCGTGCAGCCGCTTCTGTCGGAAGCTCTCCTGCTCCACCTGCAGCCACTCCTCGTCCCAGGCGGGCAGCAGGTCGCGGGTCAGGGGGGCCAGGTCGTCGAGGGCGGCGGGCGGCGGCTGGTCCGCCGTGCAGAGGGCATGGGCCTGCGCCTCCACGGCCCACAGGTCGACGTGGACGTCGCCGGCGAGACGCACCGTGGTGGTGGTGCAGGTGACGAGCGTCCGTCCGCGCGGCCGGGGCAGGCGCCACAGCACCGAGCGCAGGCTCGACGCCGCCCGGCCGGGAGCCGCCTGCGGCCAGAGCCGCTCCGCCAGGGTGGCGCGCTGGATGGGGCGCCCGCGCTGGAGCACCGCGAGCCGGGCGAGCAGCCGCTGGGCCGGCAGCGACGTCCGGAGCACGTCGCCGGCGAAGGAGACCTCGAAGTCCTCGAGCAGCCCGAGACGCAGTTGCGGATGCTCTGCCACTTGTCGCCTCCCGTCGCGGTGTCGAGCCCTAGGGCAGCAGGTGCCCTCGCCGCGCGCCGGCCTCTCTCACCCGGCGGGGTGATTCCCCGGTGACGGCGTCGCGACGGACCGGCGTACGCGGGTGGTCACCGGTGGCACCACGCGCGGGACACGGCGCGCCGGAAGGGTCGAGGTCATCGGGAGCGACCGGCGCCCCCACTGCGGAAGGACCCTCATGTACCGGCACAGCATCAACCTGCAGTTCGACGTCAAGCCCGAGCGCCCCGACGCGCTCTTCGCGGCCAAGCTCCAGGAGCTGGTCGGCGGCCAGTTCGGGGAGATGACCGTGATGATGCAGTACCTCTGGCAGGGCTGGAACTGCCGCATCCCCGGCAAGTACAAGGACATGATCCTCGACATCGGCACCGAGGAGATCGGCCACGTCGAGATGCTGGTGACCATGATGGCCCGCCTCCTCGAGGGTGCGCCGTCGGAGACCCAGGCCGACGCGGCGGCCGCCAACCCCGCCCTGGCGGCCGTGCTCGGTGGCCAGAACGTCCAGCATGCGATCGTCACCGGCGGGGCCGCGATGCCGACCAACAGCCAGGGCGTCCCGTGGAACGGCGGCTACATCGTCGCCAGCGGCAACCTGCTCGCCGACTTCCGCCACAACGTCGCCGCCGAGGCGCAGAGCCGGCTGCAGACCGCCCGGGTCTACAACATGACCGACGACCCGGGCGTGAAGGAGACGCTGCAGTTCAACCTGGCGCGCGACACCTTCCACCAGCAGCAGTGGCTGCTGGGCATCGAGCAGCTGATCGAGGACGGCTACACCGACGGCATCGAGGACTCGCTCAAGGAGGAGGAGCACCACGAGGCGGCGCGGACGTTCTACAGCTTCCACGACGGGAGCACCGCCCACGAGGGGCGCTGGGCCCAGGGCACCACGCTCATCGGGGACGAGGAGATCCGCTTCGAGGAGGGACGTCCCCTGGGCGACGACATCAACGACGTCCCGGCGCCCGACCCGCTGCTGTTCGCGACGTACGACGGGCACAAGGGCCCGGGCAAGCCCGGCAATGCGGGCGGCGCCTTCATGCAGGGCGCGGAGAACCTGCTCTCCAAGGCCAAGGAGAAGCTCACGCCCGGCGAGTGACGCCTCCACCACCCAGGAGATCGTGATGGTCGACGTGCTGCTGCGGCCCCTCGCCGACGCCTTCATGCAGGTGGGCGTCTTCGTGGCGCTGCTCGTGGCGCCCTTCGGCTGGGCCCGCTTCCGCTGGGGCCACCGGCTCGACGACGCGCTCGTGCGGCACCGCCGCCTCGGCCCCCTCGTGGCCGCGGCGCTGACGGTGCCGCCCGGGTGCGGCGGGGCGATCGTCGTCATGGCGGTCTACGCCCGGGGCGGGGTGTCGTACGGCGCGGCGATCGCGGCGCTGGTCGCCACGATGGGGGACGCGTCCTGGGTCCTGCTCGCCGCCGACCCGGTGCTGACCTTGCAGCTGAAGGTCCTGCTCGTCACCGTGGGCGCGCTGTCCGGGTACGCGGTCGACGCCCTGGGCATCGCGCCGCGGCGGCGGGTGGACGCCGTCGTACCGACCGCCCGGCCGCTGCCGGTGGATCCGGCGCCGCGCGAGCGCGTGCTCGTGGCCGCGGGGCACGTGCCGGCCGCGGTCCGGCTCCACGAGCTGGGCGTGCTGCCGGCGCTGTTGTGGCTGACCCTCGGCACCGGTGCGACGGTGAGCCTGCCGGTGACCTTCCAGCTGCTCCGGCCGGACAACCTCTACCTGGTGCTGGGGGTGGCGGGCACGGCCGTCGCCGTCGTGGCCTTCGTCCGCGGGGGCTGCAAGCTCGCCGACGACGACGACCGGACCGCTCACCCGACCTCGATGACCCAGGTGCTGCGCCACGGCGGCCACGAGATCGCGTTCGTCACCGTCTGGGTGGCCGTCGCCTACCTGGCCTGGTCGATGGTCACGCACCTGACCGGCTTCGACGGCTCCCAGCTGCCGCTGTTCGGGGTCGCCGGCGTCGTGGTCGGGGCGCTCGTGGGCCTGATCCCCGGCTGCGCGGTCCAGATCGTCTTCGCCGGGATCTTCCTGGCCGGCGGGATGCCGCTGTCGACCCTGGTCGCCAACACGGTGAGCCAGGACGGCGACGCCCTGCTGCCGCTGCTCGCCCTGGAGCACCGCTCCGCGCTGCTCGCCACCGTCCTCACCACCGTGCCGGCCCTCCTGGTCGGCGCGGCACTGCTCGTCCTCACCTGAACCCCCTGGAGGTCCCCATGCCCCGCATCCTCGGCACCACCCGGCTCCACCTGGCCCTCGCCCTCGCCGCCGCCCTCACCGGCACCCTCACCGGCACCACCTCCGGCGTGCTCGTCGCCGCCGTCGTCGTGGTCGTCGTCGCGTTGCGCGTCTGGGTGCGCGCCGAGTTGGCGTCGTCCAGTTTCACCGGGTACCCGGTGAAACTCGCGCTTCCGGTACGAAACTTCATGCGGGAGGCATGAGTTTCACCGGGCACCCGGTGAATCTCACAGCACCGCACGCAGCTAGCCCCGGTGCGTGCTGCGGTGCTCGCCGCGGCGCAGTACGCCGACCCGCTCGACGCGGCCGGCGGCGCGCGCCATGGCCTGGCTGGTGGTGCGCAGCCGGGTGGCGGTGCCGTTCGAGGTACGGCGGGCGGCCGCGTCGACGAGGTCCCGCGTGTGGTCGATGACCGTCAGCGGCAGCGCGGCCAGGGCGTTGCCGGGGGGACGGCGGGCAACGACAGGGTGCGGCCGGGTGGGCGCGGTGCGACGTACGGCCTCCCAGGCGACGCCGAGCTGACGCAGCCGGGCGGGTCCGACGGCTTCCTGCAGGCGCGGCAGCAGCTCGTCCTCCTCGTCACGCACGTCCTCGCGCAGGACCTCGACCAGGCGCCCGAGCACCTCGCGCCGCTCGCTCGGCGAGAGGGAGCCGTCCTCGAGACGTACCCAGAGCTCGTTGACCTCCTGGTGCTCCAGCTCGACCTGCAGGGTCAGCTGATGTCCCTCGGGCAGCAGTCGTCGCAGTTCGGGCCACAGCACCGACTCCTCGGCGAACGCGTGCGGGAACACCAGCCGGGCGATGCGGTGCAGCACCCGCTCCTGCTCGACGCCCGAGGTGCCCTCGAGCTGGTGCAGCAGCCGGTCGAGGCGTTCGTGGTCGCGCTTCTGCCGGGTGAGGACGCTCCAGGGGCCGCCGAGCTGGTCGACGGTCTGGTGGGCGAGGGAGGTCATGGCGTGCTCCTGAGACGGTCGGGGGGCAGCGCTGGTACCCAGCGGTCACCGGCGGCATGCTCGCTCCCGCGCAGCCCACCAGCCGCATGTAGGCCGCCGCTTTCGCCTCTACCCTCGCTGAAATATCGACCCGGTAGACCGTCGAACGACGTGTTACCTACCCTCCGCGGCCCGCACCAGCCGCTCGCCCAGGCGCGCCATCGCGTCGCGGAGCTCGGGCGGACCGACGACGGTGACCTCGGCGTCGTAGCGCGCCACCGCCCCGGCCAGCCCCGCCCACGACCATGAGCCGAGAACGAGCCGGCAGTGGTCGGGACCGAGCTCCTCGACCACCCCGTCCATCGAGTACGGCGCCACGTCGTGGGCGGGCAGCGTGAGGACCACCTCGCCGGTGCAGGGCCACTCGGGGGTGTCGGAGCCCCGGAATCGGCCGGCGACGAACGCGCCGGTGTCGCCGCCAGGCACCTCCCGCGGCACGAAGCGCGGGCCCGTCGGCGTGCGCGGGTTGAGCCGGTCGACGCGGAAGGTGCGCCAGTCGTCGCGGTCGAGGTCCCACGCCAGGAGATACCAGCGACCACCACGGACCAGCAGGTGGTGCGGCTCGGCCTGACGGGGTGGGGCGTCGGCGTCGCCGTAGTCGAACCGCAGCACCTCGCGCGCGCGCACCGCGCTGCTCACCGCGACGAGCACCTCGGGGTCGACCTCGCCGCCGGTGTGCCCCGGCATCGGCGTGACCTGCACCGCGTCGATGCGGTGCCGCAGCCGCGCTGGCATCACCTGGCGCAGCGTGGTGAGGGCCCGGGCCGCCCCCTCAGCCACGCCCGCCCCGCTGGCAGCGGCGGTCCGCAGCGCCACCGCGAGCGCCACGGCCTGGTCGTCGTCGAACAGCAGCGGTGGCAGGTCGCTGCCGGCGTCGAGGCGGTACCCGCCGTCGGGACCCTTCACGGTGCGGACCCGGTAGCCGAGCTCGCGCAGGCTGTCGACGTCGCGCCGTACGGTGCGCGGGCTGACCTCCAGCCGCTCGGCCAGGACCTGGCCGGGCCAGTCGCGGCGTACCTGCAGCAGTGAGAGCAGCGCCAGCAACCGGGCGGAAGGTCCGTGGGTCATGACCGCAGTCTCGCCGAAGTAGCGGTCACGATCTGACCGCTACCTCGCAGATGCTCCTCCCCGTGTCCCGGATCGACCGGGCCGAACACGAGGAGCACCGATGAGCATCACGACCGTCACCCACCTGAACCTCCGCGGCGAGGCCCGCGCCGCGCTGGAGCACTACCGCGCCGTCTTCGGCGGCGAGCTGGTCGCGGTAACGTACGCCGACGCCCAGGCTATCTCGGACCCGGCCGAGGCCGACTGGGTCATGTGGGGCCAGGTCGCCTCGGCCGAGGGCTTCCACGTCATGGCCTACGACGTTCCCTCCTCGCGGTCCTGGAGTCGGGGCGAGGACCCGTTCTTCGTGTCCGTGCGGGGCCAGGACGTCGAGGAGATCACCCGCTACTGGGAGCGCCTCAGCGACGGCGCCGACGTGCTCGTGCCGCTCGCGCCCGCGGCCTGGGCGCCGCTCTACGGGATGGTGCGCGACCGGTTCGGGGTCAACTGGGTGCTCGACGTGGCGGTCGAGTACGCGGGGTAGCCGGCAGCGAGTTTCACCGGGTGCCCGGTGAAACTGGCGGCTCCCGTACGAAACTTCATGCCGGAAGCGCGAGATTCACCGGGTGCCCGGTGAATCTCGCGCAGCCTCGCGCAGCCGGACAGCCGCGCTCAGGCGCTGAGCCGGGCCCCGCTGGCGGTGTCGAAGACGTGCACCTTGTCGGGGGTGGTGGCCAGCTTGACGGTCGCGCCCTTGACCAGGTCGCGACGCGCCTCGACGCGGACGACCATCTGGTGCAGCATGTCGGAGCCCTCGACGGCGGGGGTGCCGTAGAGGAAGGCGTCGGCGCCCAGCTCCTCGATCACCGCGACCTTGACCGGGTAGCCGTCCTCCTCGTCGCCGACCACGCGCCAGGACTCGGGGCGGACGCCGAGGGTCACCTCGCCGTCGGCGCGACCGAGGGCCTCGCGGTCGACCAGCAGCTCGTGCCCGTCCACCTCCACCCGGCCGTTGGCGTTGACCTTGCCGGTGAGCAGGTTCATGGCGGGGGAGCCGATGAACCCGGCGACGAACAGGTTGGCCGGCCGGTCGTAGAGCGCGAGCGGGGTGTCGACCTGCTGCAGGATGCCGTCCTTCAGTACGGCGACCCGGTCACCCATCGTCATCGCCTCGACCTGGTCGTGGGTGACGTAGACGGTCGTGATCCCCAGCCGCTGCTGGAGCGCCGCGATCTGCGTGCGGGTGGAGACGCGCAGCTTGGCGTCGAGGTTCGACAGCGGCTCGTCCATGCAGAACACCTGCGGCTGGCGCACGATGGCGCGGCCCATGGCCACGCGCTGGCGCTGGCCGCCGGAGAGCGCCTTCGGCTTGCGCGAGAGGTACTCCTCCAGGTCGAGCAGCTTGGCCGCCTCCTGGACGCGGGTGGTGCGCTCGGCCTTGCCGATCCCGGCCATCTTGAGCGCGAAGCCCATGTTCTCGGCGACGCTCATGTGCGGGTAGAGGGCGTAGTTCTGGAACACCATCGCGATGTCGCGGTCCTTGGGAGGGACGTGGGTGATGTCGCGATCGCCGATCCTGATCGTGCCCGCCGTCACCTCCTCGAGTCCCGCGAGCATGCGGAGCGAGGTGGACTTGCCGCACCCCGAGGGGCCGACGAGGACCATGAACTCCCCGTCCTCGATCTCGAGGTTGAGGTCGTCCACGGCGGGGGTCTCGGACCCCGGGTAGATGCGTTGTGCGTGCTCGAAGCTCACTGAGGCCATGGCGGAGCCATCCCTTCACCGGCAGGTACGTGCCGGACGATCCATAGTGGAGGGTCGACCGGGTGATCCCGGTCACACGGCACGCTAGCCGCTCAGGCGCGGCCTGACTAGGACCGCAGGTAGGTCAGGGTCGCCAGGACCCGGCGGTGGCCGCTGTCGGAGGTGGACAGGCCGAGCTTGGCGAAAATGTTGCCGATGTGCTTGCTGACGCCGGTCTCCGACAGCACGAGCTCCTCGGCGATGTCGTTGTTGGACTTGCCCTCCGCGACCAGCGAGAGCACCTCGCGCTCGCGTGGCGTGAGCGAGCGGATCGGGTCGTTGCTGGAGCGCCGGCTAAGCAGCTGGGCGATCACCTCGGGGTCCATGGCGGTGCCGCCGCCGAGCACCCGGCGCAGCGCGTCGACGAACTGGCCGACGTCGCCGACGCGGTCCTTGAGCAGGTAGCCGACCCCACCGGAGCCACCGGACAGCAGCCGCCCGGCGTACTGGTCCTCCACGTGGGCCGAGAGCACGAGCACCGGGAAGTCCGGCACCCGCTCGCGCAGCTCTAGCGCGGCCCGCAGCCCCTCGTTGGTGAACGTCGGCGGCATTCGTACGTCGAGCACGGCGCCGTCGATGCCCTCGTCGCGATGCGCGTCGAAGGCGGCGAGCAGGTCGTCGGCGTTGTCGACGGCCTCGACGACGATGAACCCCTCGCTCTCGACGAGCAGGGTCAGGCCGGCGCGCAGCAGGGCGTCGTCCTCGGCGATCAGGATCCGCACGGCAGCTCCACCTTCACGGTCGTCGGTCCACCCACCGGGCTGGTGAGGTGCAGGGTGCCCTCGAACGCCGAGGCCCGCCGCGCGATCCCGGCCAGGCCGCTGCCCGCCTCGGCGGACGCGCCCCCGACGCCGTCGTCGCGGACCTCCACGACCAGGACCTGCTCGTCGTCGCGCACCTCGGTGCGCAGCGAGACGCCGACACGGGAGGCGCCGGAGTGCTTCATCGCGTTGGTCAGCGCCTCGGCGAGGACGAAGTACGCCGCCGACTCGACGGCGGCCGGCGCGCGGCGCAGGCCGCTGACGTCGAGCGTGCAGGGGATCGTGGCCCGGCTGGTGAGCGACGACGCGGCGTCGCCCAGGCCGAGCTCGTCGAGCACGGGCGGGTAGATGTCGTGGACGGCGGTGCGCAGCCCGGCCAGGGCGTCGCCCGCGGCCTCCTGGGCGCGTTCGAGCAGCGGCAGCGCCGTCGTGGCGTCGGTCTCGAGCGCGCGGCGGGCCATGCCCAGCATCATCACCACCGACACCAAGCGGTTCTGGGCGCCGTCGTGCAGCTCGCGCTCGATGCGCCGCAGCTCGGCGGAGTGCGCGTCCAGGGCGGCGGCCCGGCTCGCGGACAGGGCGTCCACTCGCTGCGCGAGCACCTCCGAGCGGGGCCGCTCGAGGACGGCGAGGGTCCCGCGCGCGATGCGCCGCGCGGCCCACGGGGTGAGGAGCCAGGCCGCGGTCCCGTACAGCAGGCCGAGGCCGATGGTCAGCCACGCGTCGCGCCAGCTCTCGATCGGGAAGGCGAGCGACAGCGGCAGGTCGTCGGGGAACAGCCACCACCACGGAGCGCCCACGACGTACAGGACCGCCGCGAAGCTCATCGACACCAGCAGGATCGACACGACGAAGACCAGCGTCGCGTGCAGCAGCAGCCAGCGCAGGTTGCGGCGGGTCTGCGGTGCCCGCAGGTCGTGCTCGGCCTCGCCCAGGTCCGTCGTACGGCGGTCGGGCGCGGCGGCGAACCGCGCCGCGGCCGCGTGGGCGCGGGTCGCGAGCCGGTGCACGAGGTCGAGCGTGGGGGCGCCGCCGGTGCGACCGCTCAGCAGGGCCGCGAGCGGCAGCGAGAGGAGCGCGACGAGCAGGACCGCGATCGAGGCGGGCCACCCGACGACCTCGAGGGCGAGGTAGCGCAGGTCGCGCAGGCGCTCGCGCAGGGCCCGCCGCGACGGGCCGGGCCTCCTCGACTCGGTCACCTGTCCATCCTCCCGGCCGCGGGGGGCCTTTGTCGGTAGGGCTGGCTACACCATCAAGAGGGTGGTCAGCACGGTCGAGACGAGCGTCCCCGAAACCTAGCGTCGTAGACCTCCCACGACGAAGGAAAAGACCATGTTGACCCAGGACCTGATGTCCCCACCGACCACGGCGCTGTCGCTGCGCGGCGTCACCAAGACCTACGGCTCGGGGCACCGTCCCGTGACCGCGCTGCGCGGTGTCTCCGTGGAGATCCCCACCCAGTCCTTCACCGCCGTGATGGGCCCCTCGGGCTCCGGCAAGAGCACGCTGCTGCAGTGCGCGGCCGGCCTGGACCGCCCCGACAGCGGCACCGTCGTCGTCGGCGGCACCGAGATCTCCGCGATGCGGACCAAGGCGCTGACGGTCTTCCGTCGCGACCACGTCGGCTTCGTCTTCCAGGCCTACAACCTGCTGCCCCACCTCTCGGTGGAGCAGAACGTCACCCTGCCGCTGCTCCTCAGCGGCCACGACGTCGACCGGGCGTGGCTCGGCCACATCCTCGAGGCGGTCGGTCTCGCCGACCTGACCCGGCGGATGCCGGCGGAGCTCTCCGGCGGCCAGCAGCAGCGGGCCGCGATCGCCCGTGCGCTGGTCACCCGGCCCGCGGCGGTCTTCGCCGACGAGCCAACCGGCGCCCTCGACTCCACGACCGGCCACCAGGTGCTCGAGCTGCTGCGCCAGACCGCCACCGAGCTGGGCCAGACCGTCGTCATGGTCACGCACGACCCGATCGCCGCCGGGTACGCCGACCGGGTGCTGTTCCTCGCCGACGGCGAGATCGTCGGTGCCATGGACAAGCCCGACGCGCGTCGCGTGGCCGAGCACATGACCACGATGGGCGGTCACTGAGATGTGGGGCCTGGCTCTGGCCGGGATCCGCCGCCACCGCGGCGGGTTCGCGGGCGTGTTCGTCGCGGTGCTCCTGGCCTCGACGCTGATGACCGGCCTGGGCGTCCTCCTGGAGTCCGGGCTCCGGGGCGGCGTGCCGCCCGAGCGCTACGAGTCCGCCGACGTCATGGTCGGCGGCCGCCAGTCGCTCCCGCTCCCCGAGGACCTCGAGGTGCCGTTCCCCGAGCGGGTGACCCTGCCGAGCACCAGCGTCGAGGAGCTCGCCGCCCTGCCCGGCGTCGCGGACGCCGTGGCGGACATGAGCGTGCCGCTCGCGACCGTCGACGGCGCGGAGGTCGACGCCCACGGCTGGGCGTCGGCGACGCTCGGCTCGGACGAGCTGGTCGCCGGGGACGCTCCGGCGGACGACCGCGAGGTCGTGGTCGCCAGCGGGTCCGGGCAGCAGCCCGGAGATGAGGTCGTGCTCAGCCACGGAGGCGAGACGACGACGTACACGGTGAGCGGCACGGTGCGCGCCGACGATGCCACCGTGTTCCTCAGCGACAGTCGGGTCGAGGAGCTCTGGCCGCACTCCGGCCAGGTGGCCACCGTCGGCCTGGTCGCCGAGCCCGGCACCGACGCCGAGGACCTGGCGGAGACCGTCGAGCGCGAGGTGGACGGCACGCAGGCCTACACCGGACGCGAGCGGGGCGACCTCGAGTCGCTCGAGGCGCTGTCGGCGCGCGGCCAGCTGATGCTGCTGAGCAGCTCGTTCACCGGCGTCGCGCTGATGATCGCGCTGTTCGTGGTGGCCGGCACCCTGTCGCTCGCCGTCGCGCAGCGGCGCCGCCAGTTCGCGCTGCTGCGCGCCGTCGGTGCCCTGCCCGGCCAGGTCCAGGGGCTGATCCGGCGCGAGGTCCTGGTCGTCGCCGGGGTGGCCGCGCTGCTGGGCGCCGCGCCCGGGTACTGGGCGGCTCGCGTGCTCGGCGCGCAGTTCACCAAGGCCGGCGTGATGTCGGAGGACTTCGCCCTGGCCTACAGCCCGCTGCCGGCTCTCGGTGCGGTGCTGCTCAGCGTGGGCGCCGCGGTCGCGGCGGCCTGGGTGGCCGGACGTCGTACTGCGCGGATCTCCCCCGTCGAGGCTCTCGCGGAGGCCGACGTGGAGACGCCCGGGCTGTCCCGGTCGCGCATCATCGGCGGCGTGGTGCTCATCGCCGGCGGACTGGCGGCCGCAGGCGCGCCGTTCCTGTTCGCCGGGGCGGCGGGCCTCGTGGCCGCGGCCAGCTCCTCGCTGCTGCTGCTCTTCGGGGTCGGCCTGCTCGGTCCGCTCCTGGTCCAGCGCCTCCTCGACGTCGCCCACCGCGTCACCGGGCGCAGCTCGTCGCCGGGGGTCACGCTCGCGATGTCGAACCTGCGCGGCTACAGCCGTCGTACGGCGTCGGCCGTCGTGCCGCTGGCACTCGCGATGTCGTTCGCGTGCGTCCAGCTGTTCCTCCCCACGACCGTGGACGCGGAGGCCTCGGCCCAGTCGCGCGACGGGCTCAGCGCCGACCTCGTCGTCGCCGCCCCCGCGGGCATCTCGCCCGGCACGGTGGAGCAGGTCGCCGGCATGGACGGTGTGGAGAGCGTCAACCCGGTCGTGCGCAGTGGCGTGCTGCTGTCCGGCACCACGTTCGGCGACCCGACCGTGGAGCCCTTCGCGGCGCAGGGGGTCGACCCCGCGACGGCCCCGGGCACCCTCGACCTGGACGTGCAGGACGGCTCGCTGGAGCGGCTCGGTGATCCGGACACGATCGCCCTGAGCAGTGATGCGGCGCACTTCCTGGGCGCCGAGGTCGGCGAGACGATCGGCTTCCACCTGGGCGACGGCATCGAGGCCGACGCCGACGTGGTCGCGGTCTACGACCGTGGCCTGGGCTTCGGCGACGTCACGATGGACGGGGCCACCCTGCGCGAGCACACCAGCGCCGGCCTGGACGACTATCTGCTCGTGACGACCGAGCCCGGCGCCAGCGTCGAGCAGGAGCTCGGGGAGCTCGGCCTGGTCGCCGAGACCCCGGACGCGCTGGCCGAGGACGGCTCGGACGCCCGGGACTCCCAGGCCTGGGTCAACCGGATCGCGCTGATCGTGATCCTCGGCTACGTGGCGCTCTCGGTGGTCAACGGCCTGGTCATGGCCACCCTCGGCCGGCGGCGTGAGCTCACGCTGCTGCGCCTGGTGGGCGCCCGCGACCGGCAGGTCCGGACCATGACGCTCCTGGAGTCGCTGGCCACCGGCGCCCTGGCCGTCGTCCTCGGCACCGTGGTCGCCGTACCGCCCCTGATCGGCATCGCGCTCGGCGTCTCGGGCCGGCCGCTGCCGACGATCGAGCCACTCGCCTACGCCGCCATCGCGGTCGGGGTTGTGGTCCTGGGGGTGGTCTCGGTCTGGGTGCCGACGCGCACGACGCTGCGCACGCGACCCTCGCTGTGACCCCGGGTCCGGCCCCCGGATCTGGGGGTCGGACCAGGGTCGCACCCGATGGGATGCGGCGGCGGTGCGAGCAAGACTGGGGTCGTCGGGGAGACACCCCGGCCGCGATCCGAAGGAGCACCCCCCGCCATGAACACCGTCAGCAGAGCCTTCGCCCGACAGGGCCTGGTCCGACCCCGCGGCAGCCGCATCCTGGGCGGCGTCTGCGCCGGCATCGCCCGGCGGCTGGGGATGGGCGAGTGGACGGCCCGGCTGCTGTTCGTGCTGGTCCTGATGGTCCTGCCCGGGAGCCAGATCCTGGTCTACCCGATCCTGTGGATCCTGATGCCGTCCGAGGACCAGGTCGTCGAGGCCCCCCGCCCGCCGGTCCCGGGCGGTCCGCTGCGCTGAGGCGCCTCAGCTCGGCAGCCGGTCGGCGCGCTCGGAGACGAGCGCGGCCGGCGCGGTGAGGCGCCAGGCCTCGAAGGTGAGCTCGGCCAGCTCGTCGCGGGCGACGCCGTCCAGGTGGACGACGACCCAGCCGAAGGCGCCGGCCGTGAACTGCACCTCGAAGACCTCCGGTCGCTCGGCCACCAGCGCGAGCTGCTCGTCGAGGGTCTGCTTGAGCCCGACCGTCGCGGTGGGCTCCCACAGGTAGCCGAAGGTGTGGGCGCCGACCTGGAAGCGGTGGTAGCGGCCGTGGTCGCTGCCTCGGACGCCGGGCAGCTGGCCGACGAGGTCGAGGAAGTCGGCGATCGTGCTCATCGACGCCCAGGCTAGAGGGTCGCGGGGACAGGCCTCAGGTGCCGCAGTACGTCGTGTAGTGGCCGAAGTCCTCGGGCGCGGGCTCGGCGTAGCGCTCGAGCCCCGGCCGCTCGTCGTACGGCGCGGAGAGGGCCTCGAGCAGCCGCTGGAGCGGGTCGAGGTCGCCCTCGGTGCCGGCCACGAGCGCCTCCTCGACCAGGTGGTTGCGGGCGACGTAGACCGGGTTGGCGCGGTCCATCCTCTCGGCGTCGGGGCCGAGCGCCCGCCAGCGCTCCACCCAGGCGTCGAAGCCCGCGAGGTCGAGCACCTGGTCGCGGGCCGGCGCGACGTCGCCCCGGGCCGCGTGGCCCAGCGCCCGGAGGAAGCCGGTGTGGTCGACGCGGTCGGTCTTCATCAGCTCCACCAGGTCGCCGATCAAGGGCGTGGCGACCTCGTCGGCGAGGCCGTCCGGCAGGCCCAGCTTGGCCCGCATCCCGCGACTCCAGGCCTCGGAGTACGCCGGGCGGAAGGTGCCCAGCGACTCGACCGCCAGCGCGACGGCCTGCTCCTGGTCGTCGTGGATCAGCGGGAGGAGGGCCTCAGCGAGGCGGGCGAGGTTCCACTCCGCGACGAAGGGCTGGTTGCCGTAGGCGTAGCGGCCGGTCTCGTCGATCGAGCTGAAGACCGTGGCGGGGTCGAAGGCCTCCAGGAAGGCGCAGGGCCCGTAGTCGATGGTCTCGCCGGAGATCGTCATGTTGTCGGTGTTCATGACGCCGTGGACGAAGCCGACCAGCATCCACTGCGCGACGAGCGAGGCCTGGGCAGCGACGACGGCCTCGAAGAGCGCCCGGTACGGCGACTCGGCGTCGGCGGCGCCCGGGTGGTGGCGCGCGATCGCGTGGTCCGCGAGCCGGCGGAGCAGGTCGATGTCGCCCTGCGCGGCGGCGTACTGGAAGCTGCCCACGCGCAGATGGCTGCTCGCGACCCGCGCCAGCACCGCGCCGGGCAGGACGGTCTCGCGGCGCACCGGGCGACCGGTCGCGACCACGGCCAGCGATCGGGTGGTGGGGATGCCGAGGCCGTGCATGGCCTCGCTGACGACGTACTCGCGCAGCATCGGGCCGACCGCCGCCAGCCCGTCGCCGCCGCGCGCGAACGGCGTACGGCCCGAGCCCTTGAGGTGCAGGTCGCGCAGGGTGCCGTCGGCGGCGGTGAGCTCGCCGAGCAGCAGCGCGCGCCCGTCGCCCAGGCGGGGGCTGAAGCCGCCGAACTGGTGGCCGGCGTAGGCCTGGGCGACCGGCCGCGCGCCCTCGGGCACGTGGTTGCCGACGAGCAGGCGCACTCCCTGGTCGGTCCGCAGCGAGGCGGGGTCCAGACCGAGCTCGGCGGCAAGCGGCTCGTTGAGCGCGAGCAGGGTGGGGGAGGGCGCCTCCTCGGCCTGCCACTCCAGGGCGAGCTCGGGCAGCTCGCGCGCGAAGCGGTCGCCGAGGACGACGGTCTGGGCGGGGGCGAGGCTCACGCGAACGAGCCTACGTCGTGGCTCAGAGCGCCCACCTGGTCGCGCCGCCCGGCTCGACGGTGGCCACCGCCGTCATCGAGCGGACCTCGACGCGGTAGACGTGCCACGGCGGTGGGCCGGCCGAGGGGGCGCTGAAGTCAGCGGTGAGCGACGTGCCGGTCTCGTCGACGCGGCACGGCCAGCCGCCCGCGGCCCACTCCGCTGCTCGCCTCGCCACCGCCTCGGGGTCGCTCACCCGCGCCGCGGTCCCGTCCATCACCAGGTCGAAGTCGTGCGTGGCGACCGCCAGGGCGCAGCGCGCGTCGCGCGCGAGGTTGCGCGCCTTGCGGGTGGCGGGACCCGTCTCGAACCAGACCGCCCCCTCCGCCCAGAGCGCGCCGATGCCGGTGACGTGCGGGGCTCCGTCGGCGCCGACGGTGGTGAGCCAGCAGGTATGGCGATCGGGGCCCCCCGAGCCCGGCGCCTGCGAGAGCCCGGCGTCGAGCCGGGCCGTGACCGCGTCCAGGTCGAGGGGTGCGAGGTCGTAGTGGGCGGCGAGGTTCGTGACGTCCATGCCGGCTACGACCTCCCGGCCGGGCCGGACTCATCGGTACAGGTGGGCTCGCATGCGGACAGAACCTGACCTGAACCCCGCCTAGCGTGGCTCAGAGCCCCGAACAGCGGGGCGGGAAGCAAGGAGCAGACATGGACTTCAGGATCGAGCTGATCCCCCTCGCGGTGCGAGACGTCGACCGGTCGGTCGCGTTCTACGGCGAAGGGCTGGGCTGGAACGTCGACCACGACCAGGTGATCTCTCCCGAGCTGCGCTTCGTGCAGGTGACCCCGCCGGGGTCGGCCTGCTCGATCTGTTTCGGTGTCGGCCTGGACATGATGCCCTCGGGCTCGGCGCAGTTCATCCAGGTCGTCGTCGAGGACGCCGACGCGGCCCTGGCCTACCTGCGCGACCGCGGGGTCGAGTGCCAGGGCGTGGACGACCAGCCCTGGGGCCGTTTCGTCAGGTTCGACGACCCCGACGGCAACCGGTGGGCCCTGCAGCAGCTCGTCGCCCCCGAGTAGGCCCGAGTAGGCCCTCAGGCGCCGCCGGTCGGGGCGGCGGCCGGCACGGTGAGCGCCGCGATCGCCGTCGTGAGCGGGACCGCGAGCACCAGACCGATGCTGCTCACCAACGAGCGCACGATCTCGGCGGTGATCTCCTCGGTGCCGAGCAGGTCGACCACCGGCCGGTCGTAGAGCTGCAGCACGAGGAGCAGCGTGAGCGCCGTGCCGGCGTATGCGAACACGATCGTGTAGATCGTCGAGGCGATGTGATCGCGACCGATGCGCATGCCGCTGTGGAAGATCTGGGTGCGGGTCATGGTCGGCGAGGCGGCGCGCAGCTCCCACACCGCCGACGACTGGGTGATCGTGACATCGTTGAGCACGCCCAGCCCGGCGATGATGACGGCCGCGATGAGCAGGCCCTGGAAGCTGACCTCGGGGGTGAACGCCGCCAGCAGCCCGCCCTCCTCGCCCGCGACGCCGGCCAGGTGCGTGGAGCGGACCGCCCACCAGCCGACGAATGCCGTGATGGCCAGTCCGGCCAGCGTGCCGGCCAGTGCCGTGCTCGTGCGGACCGAGAACCCGTGGGTCGTGTAGAGGACGACGTACATGATCACGGTGGCGGCCACCAGCGCGACGGGGATCGCCGACTCGCCGGTGAGCAGCGCCGGCAGGGCGAAGACGAACATCACGGCGCTCGCGAAGCCCAGGCCCAGGAGGGCCATCACCCCGCGCAGCCGGGCGATCGCGACGACCACGACGACGAACGCGATCCCCAGCAGCCACAGGGTCCCGGAGCGGTCGGTGCCGAAGTAGGCGAACCGCGCGTCGGCGTCTCCCTCCGGGGGCTGGCGCACCAGCTCCAGCCGGTCACCCGGGTCGAGCCCCGAGCCGGTCACCTGGGGAGGGACCTCGACCAGAACCTCGACGCCGGCGTCGGGCCCCTCGTCGACCGTCGCCCGCACCCGCCCGCACTGCTCCTCGGCCGGCGACACCTCGGCGGACTCGCAGGCGGGCTCGACCTCCTCGACGACGGCCTTCGGGAAGGTCACCCCGTCCGCGGCGAACCCCACCGACCCCTGCAGGTCGTCGGCGGCCGCCCGGTCCGGCCACAGCAGCAGCAGGCCGATCAGGGTGGCGACGCCGATCCCGGCCAGGATCCCCAGCAGCGAAACGCGTGGCACCCAGTCGACCTCGACCTCGGGCCCGACGGTGCCGGCGCGGTGCGAGTGTCCGTGGGCCATGCCTCCATCCTCCCGCTGACCCGTCAGAAAGTTTCTGACGGGTCAGCGGTCAGGACACGTTGAGGGCGGCGCCGATGATGCCGGCCCGGTTGCGCAGGGTGGCGGGGACGATCGGGGTGTCGAGGTCGAGCAGGGGCAGGAAGCTCGCGGCGTGCTTGCTGACGCCGCCGCCGACGACGAGCAGGTCGGGGGAGAAGAGCTGCTCCAGGGCGCGGTAGTAGCGGGTGAGCCGCTCGGCCCACTGCTCCCAGGACAGCGACTCGCGCTCGCGGGCGCTGTTGGCCGCGCGGCTCTCGGCCACGGCCCCGTCCAGCTCCAGATGGCCGAGCTCGGAGTTGGGGACCAGGACGCCGTCGTACAGGAAGGCGCTGCCGATGCCGGTGCCGAGCGTGGTGACGATGACCAGTCCGGACTCGCCCCGGGCGGCGCCGAAGCGGACCTCGGCGAGGCCGGCCGCGTCGGCGTCGTTGACCGTGCGCACCGTCCGGCCGGTCGCCTCGGAGAACAGCGCGTCGGCGTCGGTGCCGATCCAGGAGGCGTCGATGTTGGCGGCGCTGCCGACCACGCCGTGCCGTACGACGCCCGGCACGGTCACGCCCACCGGGCCGTCGGCCTCGGGCAGCTGGGCCAGCAGGTCGACCAGCACCTGCGCCACCCGCTCCGGCGTCGACGGCGAGGGGGTCGCGATGCGCACCCGCTCGCCGGCGAAGTCGCCGGCCTGCAGGTCCACCGCCGCTCCCTTGATGCCGGAGCCGCCGAAGTCGACGCCGACCGGATGGTGCTCGTTCAGGTCCATGGGCCGGATAGTACGGAGCCGAGCACCCGGTGCGCCTCCGGCAGCGACGGGCCGTACCAGGTGAGCAGGCGGCCGCTGACCAGCCGGGTGGGGGTTCGGGTGAAGGCCTCGGGGCCGTCGGCGCTGGTGAAGACATAGGGCTCGTCGGGCAGCAGCACCACGTCCGCACCGGCCGCGTCGATCTCCTCCAGCGGGACCTTCGGGTAGCGGTCGGGATGTTCGCCGAACGCGTTGCCGATGCCGAGGCGGCCCAGCAGGTCGCCGGTGAAGGTGGAGCTGCCGACAACCATCCAGGGGTCGCGCCAGATCGGCACGGCCGCCGTGCTGCTCTCCGGCGGCAGCGCACCGCACCACAGCTCCCGCGCCTCGGCGAGCCAGTCGGGGCGGGGCCAGCCGAGGACGTCGTCGAAGAGCTCGTCGTACGCCGAGAGCGCGTCGGGGACGGTCTCGATCACCGTGACGTGCACGCGGACGCCGGCCTCACGCAGCCGGCGCACGTCGAGCTCGCGGTTCTCCTCCTTGTTGACGATGACCACGTCGGGCTCGAGCGCGCGGATCGCGGCGAGGTCGGGGTTCTTGGTGCCGCGCACGCGGGTGACGTCGAGGCCGGCCGGGTGGGTGCACCAGTCGGTCGCGCCGACGAGGGCGTCCGGTCGGGCCTGCGCGAGTGCCTCGGTGATGGAGGGGACGAGGGAGACGACTCGCTCCGCTCGCGGTGCCTGCTTGGTCATTCCTTGATCCTCACTGGGTTTCGAGACGCCGTGCTCCGCCCTCGCGGGCTCGGTCGGAGCACGGCTCCTCAACCTCCTCGCTGATCGGGCCCGGCTTCGCCGTGCCCGCGCTCAGACATTCCGGCGGTACTGGCCGCCGACCTCGAAGAACGCCTCGGTGACCTGGCCCAGGGAGCAGACGCGGGCGGCGTCCATGAGGACGGCGAAGACGTTCTCGCCCGAGACCGCCGCCTCGCGCAGGCGGGCGAGGGCCGCGGCGGCCTCGTCGGTGCGCTCGGACTGGAAGCGACGCACCCCGGCGAGCTGGGACTCCTTCTCGGCGTCGGTCGCGCGCGCGAGCTCGATCTCCTGCGGGGCCGCGCCGGACTCGGCCTTGCGGAAGGTGTTGACGCCGATGATCGGCAGCGAGCCGTCGTGCTTGCGGTGCTCGTAGAGCATCGACTCGTCCTGGATCCGACCGCGCTGGTAGCCGGTCTCCATCGCTCCGAGCACCCCGCCGCGCTCGTTGATCGCGTCGAACTCGGCGAGGACGGCGGCCTCCACGAGGTCGGTGAGCTCGTCGATGACGAACGAGCCCTGGAGCGGGTTCTCGTTCATCGCCAGGCCCCACTCGCGGTTGATGATCATCTGGATCGCGAGCGCCCGGCGCACCGAGTCCTCCGACGGCGTGGTGACGGCCTCGTCGTAGGCGTTGGTGTGCAGCGAGTTGGCGTTGTCGTAGATCGCGATCAGCGCCTGCAGCGTCGTGCGGATGTCGTTGAAGTCCATCTCCTGCGCGTGCAGCGAGCGCCCGGAGGTCTGGACGTGGTACTTCAGCTTCTGCGAGCGCTCGCCGGCGCCGTACCTCTCCTTCATGGCGACCGCCCAGATGCGGCGGGCGACTCGGCCGATGACGGAGTACTCGGGGTCCATGCCGTTGGAGAAGAAGAACGACAGGTTGGGCGCGAAGTCGTCGATGTCCATGCCGCGCGCGAGGTAGGCCTCGACGTAGGTGAACCCGTTGGCGAGCGTGAACGCCAGCTGGCTGATGGGGTTCGCCCCGGCCTCGGCGATGTGGTAGCCGGAGATGGAGACCGAGTAGAAGTTGCGCACCTGGTGGGCGATGAACCACTCCTGGATGTCGGCCATCATCCGCAGCGAGAACTCGGTGGAGAACAGGCAGGTGTTCTGGCCCTGGTCCTCCTTGAGGATGTCGGCCTGCACGGTGCCGCGGACGTTCGCGACCGCGTGCGCCGCGAGCATCGCGCGCTCCTCCTCGGACGGCTCGCGGCCCTCCTTCTCGCGGAACGCGTCGACCTGCTGGTCGATCACGGTGTTGAGGAAGAACGCCAGCACCGTCGGCGCCGGCCCGTTGATCGTCATCGACACCGACGTCGACGGCGCCACCAGGTCGAAGCCGTCGTAGAGCACCTTCATGTCGTCGAGCGTCGCGACCGAGACCCCGGACGTGCCGACCTTGCCGTAGACGTCGGGGCGCGGGTCCGGGTCACGGCCGTAGAGCGTCACGGAGTCGAACGCCGTCGACAGCCGCTTGGCGTCCCCTTCGGCCGAGAGGATCTTGAACCGTCGGTTGGTGCGTGCGGGGTCGCCCTCGCCGGCGAACATCCGCGCGGGGTCCTCGCCGTCGCGCTTGAACGGGAACACGCCGGCGGTGAACGGGAAGAAGCCGGGCAGGTTCTCGCTCCGCCAGAAGCGGACCAGCTCGCCGTGGTCGGCGTAGCGCGGCAGCGAGACCCGCGGGATCTTGGTGCCGCTGAGCGACTCGCGGGTCAGGGCGGTGTGGATCTCCCGGTCGCGGACCTTCACCACCTGCTCGTCGCCGGAGTAGGACTCCACGACCGCCGGCCACCGCTCGATCTGCTGGGCGACCTCGGCAGGCAGGGCCTGGCGGGCCTTCTCCAGCAGTGCCGGTACGCCGCCGGCGTCCAGGCCCTCGTCGCTCGCCAGCTCGCCGGCGACCAGCTGGAGGCGCTGCACCCGACGGGCCGCCTCGGCGAGCTCGGCGGTGCGCGCGTGGTAGCCGCGCACGGTCTCGGTGATCTCGGCGAGGTAGCGCACGCGCTCCGACGGCACGACCTGGCGGATGCCCGAGGAGTGCCGCACGTCGACCGGTGGCAGCGTCCCCTCGGTCACCGGCAGCCCGCGCTCGCCCAGCAGGCCGCGCAGGTGCTGGTAGAGCGCGGTGACCCCGTCGTCGTTGAAGGTGGCGGCCGAGGTGCCGAACACCGGCATCTCGTCCGGCTGCTGGCCGAAGGCCTCACGGTTGCGCACGAGCTGGCGCCCGACGTCGCGCAGCGCGTCCTTGGCGCCACGGCGCTCGAACTTGTTGATCGCCACGAGGTCGGCGAAGTCGAGCATGTCGATCTTCTCGAGCTGGGAGGCGGCGCCGAACTCCGGCGTCATCACGTACATGGAGGTGTCGACGAACGGCACGATGGCAGCGTCGCCCTGGCCGATGCCGGGGGTCTCGACGACGACCAGGTCGAAGCCGGCGCCCTTGATGACGTCGATGACGTCGGCCAGGTGCTCGGGCAGCTCGTGGGCGCCCCGGGTGGCGAGCGAGCGGAAGAAGATCCGGTCCCCGTCCAGCGAGTTCATCCGGATCCGGTCGCCCAGCAGCGCGCCGCCACCGCGCCGCCGGGTCGGGTCGACGGCGAGCACCGCGATGCGCAGCTTGTCCTGCTGGTCGAGCCGGAAGCGGCGTACGACCTCGTCGGTCAGCGACGACTTGCCGGAGCCTCCGGTGCCGGTGATGCCGAGGACCGGGGTGCTGGTGCGCGCCCCCGCCGCCCGCAGCTGGTCGAGGACGTCGGCGGGCAGCTGGCCACGCTCGGCGGCGGTGATCGCTCTGGCGATGGCGAACCGGTCCCCGCTGAGGACCTGGTCCGCGGTGACCTGACGGCCGGCCCAGAGGTCGAAGTCGCACTCCTGCACGACCTGGCTGATCATGCCGACCAGGCCCAGCCGCTGGCCGTCCTCGGGGGAGAAGATGGTCACGCCCGACCCGCGCAGACGCTCGATCTCTGCGGGCACGATGACGCCGCCGCCGCCCCCGACGACCTTGACGTGGTCGGCGCCCTGGGCGCGCAGCGACTCGACGAGGTACTCGAAGTACTCGACGTGGCCGCCCTGGTACGACGACACCGCGACGCCCTGCACGTCCTCCTCGATCGCCGCGTCGACTACCTCCTGAACGGAGCGGTTGTGACCCAGGTGCACGACCTCCGCGCCCTGGCTCTGCAGGATCCGCCGCATGATGTTGATCGAGGCGTCGTGGCCGTCGAAGAGGGCCGACGCGGTCACGAGGCGCACGGGATGGGTGGGGCGGTACAGGTCGGACATGGGTCCTCCGGAGGCTCACAGCTGGGGCGTCACCCAATATAGTAGGACGTCCTAGTAATTCCCACTCCGCGTCGCGTCCTCGGGGTGCCCCTCCTCGGGAGGGGCGACCTCGCCGTGGCGGGCGAGCGCGACCGCGCCGGCGACCGCGAGGACGAACCCGGCGCCGGCGACGAGCCCCCACCCGGGCCGCGGCTGGTCGCCGAGCAGCAGCAGCCCCACCAGGGCCGGCGCCACGGTCTCGCCGACGACCAGGGGGGCGGTGGCCTGGGTGACGCTGCCGCGCTGGAGGGCGATGGAGTAGGTGAGCAGCGCGACCACCCCGGCGACGGCGAGGGCGTAGGTGGCCGGACTCCTCAGCAGCGGGCCGACCTCGTCGAGCAGGTGCTGGGGCGAGAGGTCGCCCGGCAGCATCCGCGAGGCGACCGCCGTCGCCCCGAACGCGAGCCCCGCGACGGTGCCCAGCGCCCGGGCCCCGGACGCCCCGGGGAGCCGGGCCAGCGGGATGGCCGCCACGGCCAGGAGCACGGCCGCCCCGAGGACGCCCCACTGCTCGGCGTCGCTGACATCGACGCTGCGGTCCTCGGTGGCGGAGAGCCCGACCAGCACCAGGCCGCCGACCACCACGGCGATCCCGATCCGGTCGGAGCGGCTCAGCGGCATCCGCAGGAAGAGGGCGCCCAGGACGGCCGTGACGGCCAGGAAGCTGGCCACCACCGACTGCACCACGAAGAGCGGCAGGCTGCGGACCGCGACCAGGCTTAGGAGGAACCCCAGGCCGTCGAGGCCGACGCCGCCGAGGTAGGTCCCGGAGCGGAGCAGGCGGGTCAGGAGCCGCGGGTCGAGGCCCTGCACCCGGTCGGCCCGGCGGGCCGCGACCGCCTCGAGCAGGGAGCTGACGCCGTAGCACAGCGCCGCCCCCGCTGCCGCCAGCAACCCGAGAAGCATCCACCCAGGCTAGACGTGCGCGGAGGGGTCCTCGTGCGCGTCGGGCACACTGGTGTGATGCCGAGCACCAGCCGGCACGACCGAGTTCTCTCGTGGAGCGCTCTGCTCGACGGCTGGTTCTACGCGCTCTCGTGCGTGACGGGGCTCTGGTTCGCCTTCGTGCTGCTGCGCGACGGGGTCCGTCCCGGCTGGCCGACGCTGCTGCTGGTCGTCTTCTGGCTGTTCCTCAGCTACCTGGTCCTGCCGCGCCTGCACCGGATCCTCACCTCGATCTACCTGCCCGGCTACTTCGTCGGGCGCACCCGCACCAGCGACGGGCTGCTGGGTGACCCGGTGAACCTCGGCTTCCTGGGGGACGCCGCCCAGGTCCACGGCGCGATGATGCGCGCCGGCTGGACGCTGGCCGACGAGCTCGACGTGCGCAGCGCCTGGGGCATCGTCCGCGGCGTGCTTCGGGGGCGCAGCTACGTCGGCGCCCCGGTGAGCCCGCTGCACCTCTTCGACCGCAAGCAGGACTTCGCCTACGAGCAGGAGGTCGCGGGCAGCCCCACGCGGCGCCACCACATCAGGTTCTGGCGGTGCCCGGACGGGTGGCTGCTGCCGGGGGGCTTCCGGGCCGACTGGCTGGGCGCGGCGACCTTCGACCGGCGCGTGGGCCTGTCGCTGTTCACCCTCCAGTTCACCCATCGCATCGAGGAGGACACCGACGTCGAGCGCGACTTCGTCGTCGCCCGGGTGTGCGCGGCGGTGCCCGGGGTGCGCGTCGGCGTGATCGAGAAGTTCTCCTCCGGCTACCACCACCGCAACGGCGGCGGCGACCGGATCCGCACCGACGGCGACCTGCCGATCCTGGACCTGCGCGCCACGTCTCCCGGCCCCGGCGCCGCCGTGGCGACCAGCACTCCGGCGCAGACCGCCGCGGCGACGCTCCTGGCGCGGGTGAGGAGCGCCCCCGAGACGGTGCTCGTCGGCGGCGGGATCGCGCTCGCCCGCGCGACGACGTACGGCGTGGGCGCGACGCTGTACGCCGTGCAGGAGCGCGTGACCCCGCTCGTGGTGGCGGTCATCGCGCTCGCCGTGTGCGAGGCGACGCTGGCACTGACCGTGCTGGCGGGGCACAACTGGGCGCGGCTGCTGCTGACCGCGGGCTGCTCGGTGACCGCCGTGGTCTCCATGGTCGGCTCCGTCGTGGGCCACACGCCGCCGGTGGGAATCGGCCAGCTCCTCACGGCTGGCGGCAGCATCCTGGTGCTGATGGCGCTCTCGAGCCAGCAGGCACGCGAGTACGCGACGGGCCGGGCGTACGGCGCGGCCTCGGGCGCGGCCCCGTTGGAGACGAATCCGGCGCCGGCGCCCTCGCCCGGCGAGACCCGGCCGGAGGTGCGGCGATGACGCCCCGACCCAGGCCGCTGCGGCCGGCCGCCCTGGGCGTCGGCGCCGGCCTGCTCTACTCGAACTTCGTGCTCGACTGGGTACGCCGAGGCCCCGAGAGCCTGTCCCACGCGGTGAGCGAGCTGGCGGCTCCGGGCGAGCCGCTCGCCTGGGTCTACCGCGGCGGCGAGGTCGCCAGCGCGGCGCTGGTGCTGCCGCTGCTGCCCTCGGTGCGCGCCGCACTGCCGCCCGGCCCGGGGCGTGAGGTCGTCACCGCCGCCACCGCCCTCTTCGCGCTGGCAGCCACGGTGGCGGCCGTCGTGCCCACCCCGTGCGGGCCGGGTGAAGGCCACGAGAAGGTCGACCGGCGACCCCGCAGCGACCTGCACGACCGCGCCAGCATCGCCGCCGATGCGGCGCTCTACACCGGCGTGGTGGCGACCTGGGCGAGCACGCGCCGCCGCGGCCCCCGGTGGCTCCACCGCGCGGCCCGCCGGGTCGCGTGGGTGGGGGCGGGCACCAGCGCGGCGTACCTCCGCGCGCGCCCCTCCGCGGACCTGCGCCTCGTGGCGGGTGTCAGCCAGCGGCTCGACATCGTCACGGTGAGCGCCTGGCTGTGCTGCCTCGGCGTCCTCGCAGCAAGGGCCGTCCCACGAGAGGCGCCCCATGAGGCCGTGCCGGCTGTCTCCCACCTCGTGACAGGACGACGCACATGAGCGACCCGAGCACCGAGCGGCGCCCGCGCCTGCACCTGCCCACCGACGACCGGTGGCCGGACCGCTTCGCGGGCACGATGTTCCTCTTCGGCACGCTGGTCGCCGTCGTCTCGGTGGTGCCGCCGTGGCACCGCTACTTCGAGCGCTCGACCGACCCGCTCTCTCTGCTGACGATCCCGGTCGTCCCGAGCCTGGTGTACGCCGCGCTGCTCCTGGTCACCGGCGTCGCGCTGCGCCGCCGGCTGCTCGCGGCGTGGTGGGTGGTGCTGCTGTGGTGGCTGGGCCTGCCTCAGGTCGGTCGCGTGCTCTCGATCGTCGAGGGGAAGGACGTGGCGCTCTCGGCCGTCGGGCTGGTGCTCGTCGCCGCGGTGATGGTCCTGGCGGTGCGCGTGCGGCACCAGTTCGTGGCCCGCCGCGCGCCGGGCAGCGTCTGGACGGCGCTCGTGCTGTTCGTCCTCGGTGGGGTGGCGACCCTGCTGGTGGGGGGCGGCCTCGTCGGCGCCTTCGGCAGCTCCACGAGCTACTCGGCTTCGCTCGACTACGTCCTCGACGCGATCCTGTTCGACCTCGGCCGGATCAGTCCCGAGCCGTCGGTCGCCGCGCCGTGGTGGGTCCGGCTGGTCATCGGGGTGCTCGGCGCCGTCGTGGTGCTCGGTGCCGCGCTGGTCCTGTTCCGGCCCTCTCGTGACACCCGCACCCTCTCGGTCGCCGACGAGGCGCGGGTGCGGGCACTGCTGCGTGACTTCGGGGACCACGACTCGCTCGGCTACTTCGCGACCAGGCGCGACAAGGCGGTGGTGTGGGACACCGGCGAGCCCGCCACCGCGCGGGCGGGCGTCTCCTACCGCACGGTCGGCTCGGTGAGCCTGGCCAGCGGCAACCCGGTCGGCGACCCGGCGCACTGGCCCGACGCGATCGGCCGGTGGCGCGAGCAGGCCCGGGCGAACGGCTGGTCGCTGGCGGTCATGGGGGCCGGCCACGAAGGCGCGGTGGCCTACGCCGACGCCGGCCTCTCGCTGCTCGACCTCGGCGACGAGGCGATCGTCGACATGGCCGACTTCTCGCTCAACGGGCCGGGGATGAAGTCGGTGCGCCAGTCCGTCTCCCGCCTCCACCGCCGCGGCTACACCACCCGCGTGGCGCGCCACGCGACGCTGACCGAGGCCGACTTCGCCGCCCTGGACACCGCCGCCGAGTCGTGGCGGGGGGACGGCGGCGACGAGCGCGGCTTCTCGATGGCGCTCGGCCGGCTCGCGGACCCGCTGGACGGGGCCTGCATGCTGGTGGCGGCGTACGACGCCGAGGGGGGCCTGCGCGGCTTCCTGAGCTTCGTCCCCTGGGGCCGCACCGGACTCTCGCTGGACCTGATGCGCCGCGACCCGACGTCCGACAACGGGCTGGTGGAGCTGATGATCGCCAGCCTGGCCGACCAGGCGGCGACGTTCGGGATCGGGCCGGTCTCGCTGAACTTCGCGATGTTCCGCGAGGCGTTCGAGCGTGGGGCCGAGATCGGCGCCGGCCCGGTCGCCCGGCTCTGGCGCCAGGGCCTGCTGGTGGCCAGCCGGACCTGGCAGCTGGAGTCGCTCTACCGCTCGAACGCCAAGTACCTCCCGCGCTGGCAGCCGCGCTACCTGGGCTTCGAGTTCACCTCCGACCTGCCCCGGGTCGGCATGGCGGCCGGCAACGCCGAGGGCTTCCTCACCGCGCCCTCGATCGCGCTGCTGCGCCGCAAGGCCAAGGCCGAGGAAGGGTTGGAGACCGGCGGCCCCGACCACGCCGCGGCGGTGCTGGCGCTCATCCCGCCCGCGCCCGACGTCGTCGCCGAAGCGATCTCTCCCGACCACCTGCCAGACCAGATGCGGGTCCGTCGCGCCAAGCTGGACCGGATCCGCGCTCGTGGGATCGACCCGTACCCCGTCACCGCGCCCCGGACCCACACGCTGGCCGAGGTGCGTGCCCTGGTGGCCCCCGACCTCCCGCCCGGCACCGAGACCCCGGCCACGGTCAGCGTGGTCGGCCGGGTCCTGCTCAAGCGGGACCTGGGCCGACTGGGCTTCGCCACGTTGCGCGACGGCAGCGGGGACCTGCAGGTGATGGTGGACGCCACACACGTGTCGGCCTCCGACCTGGACTTCTGGCGGCACTCGATCGACCTTGGCGACCACGTGAGCGTCACCGGGCGGGTCATCACGACCGAGAAGGGGGAGCTCTCAGTGCGGGCCGAGTCGGTGCTGCTCGCCAGCAAGGCGCTGCGCCCGCTGCCCGACAAGCACCGGGGCCTCACCGACCCCGAGGCCCGGGTCCGGATGCGCTACGTCGACCTGATCGTGCGTCCCGAGTCGCGCGCGATCGCCTACCAGCGCGCGGCGGCCGTCCGCAGCGTGCGGGACTCGCTGCAGGCGCGCGGCTTCACCGAGGTCGAGACCCCGGTCCTGCAGACCGTGCACGGGGGCGCCAACGCCCGGCCCTTCGAGACCCACATCAACGCCTACGACATGGACCTCTACCTGCGGATCGCGACCGAGCTGCACCTCAAGCGGCTGCTGGTCGGCGGGATGGAGAAGGTCTTCGAGGTGGGGCGGCAGTTCCGCAACGAGGGCGCCGACTTCAAGCACAACCCGGAGTTCACCTCGCTGGAGGTCTACGAGACCTACGGCGACTACGACACCATGCGGGTGCTGACACAGGAGCTCATCCAGGAGGCGGCCATCGCGGTCCACGGCGCGCCGGTCGCCCGCCGGGCGGACGCCGAGGGCCGGGTCGTCGAGTTCGACCTGTCGGGGCAGTGGCCGGTGAAGACCATCTGCCAGGCGGTCTCGGAGGCGCTGGGCGAGGAGATCAGCACCGAGACCCCGCTGCCCACGCTGCTCGCCTACGCCGAGAAGATCGGCCTCGAGCTGGACCTCGACCCGTCGTGGGGCTTCGTGCTCGAGGAGATCTACGGCGAGCTGTGCGAGAGCCGGACCACCACGCCGGTCTTCTACACCGACTTCCCCAAGGAGAACGCGCCGCTGACCCGCCCGCACCGGCGCCAGCCCCGGCTCACCGAGAAGTGGGACCTGGTCATGTTCGGCGCCGAGCAGGGGACGGCGTACTCGGAGCTGATCGACCCCGTGGACCAGCGCGAGCGGCTGGTCGCCCAGTCCCTGCTGGCGGCCGCCGGTGACGCCGAGGCGATGCAGGTGGACGAGGACTTCCTCCAGGCCCTGGAGTACGGCATGCCGCCGACCGGGGGCATGGGCCTGGGCATCGACCGGCTGGTCATGAACCTCACCGGGCTCAGCATCCGCGACACCATCCTCTTCCCGCTGGTCCGGCCGCAGCGCTGAGCCGGATCGGGCTCAGGAGCGCGGGCAGGGCACCGCCAGCTCCGTCTCTTGGGGTCGCCCGCGCAGCAGCGCGCTGCCCTGGCGGCTCCACTGCGCCCCCTCCTGGGCGGCCTCCTCGCCCGCCGCCTCGACGGTGGCCCAGGTGGCGAGCAGCCGTCCGTCGACGCCCTTGGCGAGGTCGGTCAGGCGGGCGGCGGAGTTCACCGCGTCGCCGATGACGGTGTACTCGAACCGCTCGCGGTGTCCGACGTTGCCGGCGACGACCTCCCCCGTCGCGACGCCGATCCCGGCCCCGATCTCCGGCACCTCGGCCGCCAGCCGGGCCGCCATCGCGCGCGCCGAGGCCAGTGCGGCGCCGGCGTGGTCGTCCAGCTCGACCGGCGCGCCGAAGATCGCGAGCACCGCGTCGCCGATGAACTTGTTGACGAGCCCGCCGTGGCGGTCGACCTCGTCCACGACGACGCCGAAGAAGCGGTTGAGCACCTGCACGACCTCGGCGGGCGAGTGTTCGGTGGCGTACGTCGTGGAGCCGACCAGGTCGACGAAGACCACGGTCACCACCCGGGTCTCGCCGCCCAGCTCGACCTCGCCGTTCGCTGCGGCGTCCGCGACCTCGCGACCGACGTGTCGGCCGAACATGTCGCGCAGGTGCTCGCGCTCGCGCAGTCCGTGGACCATCTCGTTGAAGCCGGCCTGCAGCAGCCCGAGCTCGGTGCCGTCGTAGACCGGCACCTCGCGGTCGAGGTCGCCGCGCTCGACGTCGAGCAGGGCGTCGCGCACGGACAGGATCGGGGCGACGACCGAGCGCGCGTTGAGCACCGTGAGGAAGAACCCGAAGACCAGGATGACGCCGGCCAGCACGAGCGCCGTCACCGCCAGGCGGGTCAACGACGTGGCGTCGTCGGTGAGCGCGACCACGGCCGCGACGACCAGCCCCACCACCGGGGCGCCGGTGCCGAGCCACCAGAAGAGCACCATCCGGCCCCCGACCCCCGCGCCCCGAGGGCGGCGCCGGCTCAGCGACGCGCCGGCGAGGGCCCGGGCGGCCAGGGGGCGCAGGGTGAACTCCGTCAGCAGGTAGGCCACCCCGCACGACACCAGCCCCGCGATGCCCACGGTCAGGCCGGTGCTCAGCGCCCTGCTGGGCTGCAGGAGCAGGGACAGTCCGGTGAACAGCACGGTGGCCACCAGCCACATGAGTGCCTGCATCAGCGTCAGCCGCAGCGGCACGCGCAGCGCCTTGCGGCGGTCCTCGTAGTCGGGGGTGCTGTCGGTGGTGGCCCACCGCAGGGCCCGCAGCGTCGTCGCCGTACCGACCGCCGCGCCGACCAGCACCGCCGCCGCGACGTAGACAGGCACGGCGATCGCCAGCGACACCACCGTCGCGCGGGTGGGCTCGGGGGCGGGGACCACGAAGTAGGAGATCACGAAGACCAGCGCCGCGCCGACGAGGTTGGTGGTGACCAGCAGGGCGGTCAGCAGGACCTGCACCCGGATCCGCAGCGCCCGGGCGGACTGGTCGGCCGCTCCCAGGAGCCGCGAGCCGAACGGGTTGCGCCGGCGGGCGTCGGTGCGGCGCAGCGGCATGGGGCGGAGCCTAGTGCCGCCGCGGGCCGGGATGTCGTGGTCCCGGCAAGGCCACGCATACTGGTCGGCGTCATGTCCGGCCACCCACTGCGCAGCGCCCTGCTCCTCCTGGTGGCGCTGGGGACCGTGGGCGCCGGCGGGTACGCCGTCCAGCAGTCCCTGTACGCCGGTCGCGAGCCGCTCGACCTGACCCCGGGCGCCGTACTCGACGAGGCGCCGCCGCCGGCCACGGCCCCAGCGGCTCCGGCGAGCACGGTGCCGCTGATCGATGCGGCCTGGGTGAGCGCCACGGCGGCCCGTGCCGGGATCCCCGAGCCGGCCGTCCTCGCCTACGCGCGCGCCACCGTCCGCATCGATGCCGACTGCGGGCTCGGCTGGACGACCCTGGCCGGCATCGGCTGGGTCGAGTCGCAGCACGGCGCCATCGGGGGCCGGCGGCTGCGGGCGGACGGCACCTCCTCCCGCAAGATCCTCGGTCCGGCGCTCGACGGTGACGGCGGGTTCGCCGCGATCCCGGCGACCGCCGAGTCGACGCAGTGGCACGGCGACCCCGACTGGGACCACGCCGTCGGGCCGCTGCAGTTCATCCCGTCGACCTGGGACGACTGGGCCTCCGACGGCGACGGCGACGGTCGGACCGATCCGAATGACATCGACGACGCGGCCTACGCCGCCGCCCGCTACCTGTGCCACGACGACGCCGACCTCACCACCGGCACCGGCTGGGCCAGCGGCGTCTTCTCCTACAACCACGCCCAGGCCTACGTCGACTCCGTCTACGCCGCGGCCACCTCCTACGCCTCCCGCACCAGCTGACCCGTCACCAACTCACGCAAATCCCCGCTGACCCGTCACAAACTTTCTGACGGGTCAGCGGGGATTCGGTGCAGTTGGTGACGGGTCGGTGTCAGGCGGGGACGCGCTCGGCCGCAGCCGTCTCCCGCTCGAGGGCGCGGGCGAGGCGCTCCTGGCGGACGGCCCACACGATGCCGCTGACCCAGAGCACCGCGATGGTCGCGGCGACGAGGACGACCGTGGTGGTGTCGGCGCCGAGCGTCTCCACGATGGTCTTGGAGTTGGTGAGCACGATCAGGCCGCCCGCCGCGACGCCGAGGACGCGGGCGGCGAGCTTCTTGACCAGCCAGGCCGCGATCGGGGCGGCGATGACGCCGCCGGCCAGCAGGGCCAGCGCGTAGGACCAGGGGATGTCCTCGGAGGCCAGCGCGAACAGGAAGCCCAGCGATCCGCCCACGGCCACCACGAACTCCGAGGTGTCGATGGAGCCGACGACCTTGCGCGGCTCGAGCCGGCCGGAAGAGAGCAGCGTCGTGGTCCCGACCGGGCCCCAGCCGCCGCCGCCGATGGCGTCCAGCGCGCCGCCGACCAGGCCCATGGGGGCCAGCATGCGGGCCGACGGCCGGCTCTTGAACGTGGGCCGTCGGCCGCCGAGGACCAGGAAGCGCCAGATGACGTAGAGACCCAGGCAGAGCAGGATCCCGGCGACCCACGGCTTCGCGGCGTCGCCGTCGAGGTTGGACAGGAGCGTCGCGCCGGCGAAGGCGCCGACGAAGCCGGGCACGGCCAGGATCGAGACGGTGCGCCAGTCGACGTTGCCGAGCTTGTGGTGGGAGAAGCCGGAGACCAGGGAGGTCCCGATCTCGGAGAAGTGGACGGCGGCGGAGGCGGAGGCCGGAGCGAGGCCCGCCGCGAGCAGCAGCGTCGAGGAGGTGACGCCGTACGCCATCCCCAGCGAGCCGTCGATGAGCTGGGCCAGGAGTCCGACGAACCCGAGGACGATGAGCTTGCGCATGCGGTGCACCTTCCGGCTGTTCGGACCCTGCACCGGGCCCGACGTAGTCGACTGTGATCCAGTAATGGACTGAATTACTAGAGATTATGCAGTGACGCGACTCGATCGTCCAGTCCCGGCGTGCCGGCCGCAGGCCAGGGACTAGAACCTGTTCTTGTTCCTTGGTTGGATGAGCGCGTGACCACCAAGCGCACGGGGACCTTCACCGCCGACGAGATCACCGAGGCGTACGCCGCCATGCACGCCCGCGTGCAGGAGCACACGCGCACCGGCGACTGGGGCGACTTCGCGCTGAGCTTCACCGAGGACGCCGAGTACGTCGAGCACGCCTACGGCACCTTCCGCGGCCGCGACGCGATCCGGTCGTGGTCGGTGGCCACGATGACGTCGTTCCCGGGCGGCGTGATGACCGCCTTCCCGCTGGCATGGCAGGTCGTCGACGTCGCGACCTCGCGTCTGCTCTGCGAGGTGCGCAACCTGATGCCCGACCCGGGCGACGGCTCGCACCACGAGGCCTCCAACCTGACGATCATGACCTACGCCGGCGACGGCCTGTTCTGCCGCGAGGAGGACGTCTACAACCCGCTGCGCTTCCTACGGATGACCCTGCGCTGGGCCGAGGTCGCCGAGGCTCACGGCACCCTGTCGGAGCAGGGCCGCTCGTACGTCGCGACGTACGGCTGATCCCGAGCACGACGCGGATCGGGGCATCCCGGACGCCGCGTTGGCCGCGTCTGGGATGCTCAGTGCATGAGAACGGCGGCGAAGCGGATCGGGCTGGAGACGGTCGGCTGGGTGTTGGTCGTGGCCGGCATCGCCGCGCTGGTGCTGCCGGGCCCCGGCCTGCTCATGGTCTTCGGTGGTCTGGCGATCCTCTCCCAGCAGTACGAGTGGGCCGAGCGGCGCCTCGCGCCGATCAAGTTCCGCGCGCTCAAGGGCGCCGCGGAGAGCGTGGAGACCCTCCCGCGGATCGTCATCTCGATCATCGGAGTCCTGGTCCTGCTCGCCGCCGGCGGGCTGTGGATCGCGAGCCCGCCCTCCCCCGAGTGGTGGCCGCTGAGCGACACCTGGTGGCTGCCGGGCGGCTTGGCCACCGCGGTCACCCAGATCGCGTCGGCGTTCATCGCGATGGGGCTCATCGTCTACAGCTACCGCCGCTTCCACGGCGACCCCGACGCCGTCGCCCGGCTCGAGGAGGACCTGGAGCGAGCCGATGCCGACGCCCGGTGGAGCGAAGACTGACCCGGCTACCAGGGCGCTGAGACAATGGTCGTATGACGACCAGGCTCAGGTTGCCGCCGGGCGTGCGTGCCATCGACCGGCTGATGAAGGCCAACAAGATCTTCTCGATCGAGCGCATGGACCAGCGCGCGCTGGAGCGTGCCCAGACGGCGGTCATCCCCGACGCCGGCCTCGGTGCGATCCTCGCCGGCCTGATCATCGGGCGCGCGCGGGCGGGGGTCACGATCGCCACCAGCTCGTTCCCGGCCGAGCACGGCGAGGTGCCCTTGCGGATCTACACCCCCGACGCCCCCGGCGGTCCCCGCCCGGTGGTGGTGAACTTCCACGGTGGCGGGTTCGCGCTCGGCAGCTCGCGGCAGGGCGACTGGATCTGCTCGACCGTCGCCGCCGACCTGGACGCCGTCGTGGTGTCCGTCGACTACCGGCTCGCGCCCACCCACCGCTTCCCGGCCGCCGTCGAGGACTGCTACGACGCCCTGGTGTGGACCGCCGCGCACGCCGACGAGCTGGGCGGCGACCCCGAGCGGATCGGGCTCATGGGCGACAGTGCCGGCGGAAACCTGGCCGCCGTCGTGGCGATCATGGCCCGAGACGAGGGCGGGCCGCGGGTCCTGCACCAGAGCCTGATCTACCCCGCGACCGACCTCACCGAAGGGCTGCGCGAGCACGAGTCGTACCTCGCCAACACGCGCGGCATCGTCCTGAGCAACGCCGACCTGGAGATCTTCCGCGGGTTCTACCTCACCGAGGACGACGACCCCTCCGACTGGCGCCTCTCGCCGCTGCACTCCGAGGACCTCTCCGGACTGCCCCCGGCCGTCGTGGTGGTCGCGGGGCTGGACCCGCTGCACGACGCCGGAGTCCGCTACGCCGAGGCGCTCGTGGCGGCCGGGGTGCCCGCCCGGGTGGAGGACTTCCACGTGATGCCGCACGGCTTCCTCGGCTTTCCGTACTTCAGCCGCGGGGCGAAGCCGGCCATGGCCGCGATCGTCGCCTCCCAGCGTGAGGCGCTGGCGCGGTGAGCCTCAGCCGGTAGCGCCGAACTGCTCCACCCGGATCGTGTCGGCGCGGACCCCGACCTCGCCGAGCAGCCGGGTGGCGAAGGACGCGAAGCCGACCGAGCCGCAGACGTAGGCCCGCTCCACGCCCTCGGCGAGGGGCGCGACCTCCTCGGGGTACGGCGGGGCGGCCACCCGGTCGCCGAGGTTCTCACGGGTCAGCGCGACGAACGCGCCCGCCTCCAGCAGCTCGGCGGCGTAGGGGAGTTCGGCCAGGGTGCGCCCCACGGCGACCACCCGGAGCCGGTCGGCGAGTCCCTGGGCCCGCGCATGGCGCAGCATCGCGACGACCGGCACCACGCCGGTGCCGCCGACGACGCACAACGCGGTCGCCTCGCCGGCCCACGTGAACCAGCCGCCGATCGGGCCGCGCAGCTCGAAGACGTCGCCCACCTCCGCCACGTCGTGCAGGTGCCCGGAGACCTCGCCGCCGGGCAGGCACTCGACCATCAGCTCCAGGAGCGGGTCGCCGGGCGCGGACGCCACCGAGTACGAGCGCTGCGCGGTGTAGCCGTCGGGCGCCCGCAGCCGCAGCACGTAGTGCTGGCCGGGGAGGTGGTCGATCCGGTCCGCCACCTCCAGGCGCAGTCGGACCAGCCGGTCGCCGATCCGCTCGAGCTCGACGACCGCGCCCGTCGTCCAGTGGCCCACCGGCGCGGGGCCGGTGGGCAGGGGAGCGGTGCTCACGGGTCGCCCTGGTAGCGCTGCTCCAGCCACGGGTCGCCCCGGTCGTGGTAGCCGTTCTGCTCCCAGAAGCCCGGCCGGTCGTGGGTCATCAGCTCCAGCCGGTCGACCCACTTGGCGGACTTCCAGAAGTACAGGTGCGGCACGAGCAACCGCACCGGCCCGCCGTGCTCGGCGGCCAGCGGGCGACCGTCGTACTCCCAGACCAGCCACGCCCTGCCGCCGGTGACGTCGGCGAGCGGCAGGTTGGTGGTGTAGCCGGTCGAGGAGTGGGCCATGACGTAGCCCGCCTCCGGCGTCGGGCCCGTGATGTCCAGCAGGGTGTCGACACTGGCGCCGGTGAAGGTGGTGTCGAGCATCGACCAGGTGGTGACGCAGTGGATGTCGCCGAAGTACGACGAGCCGGGCAGCGCGTGGGCCTCGCGCCAGCTCCACGTGTGCGGGCGCTCCACGGCGCCGTCGACGGTGATCGTCCAGTCCGCGGCCGCGATCACCGGCTGGGCCTCCGCGGTGAGCACCGGCCAGTCGCGCCCGGTGTCGTACTGACCGGGCGGCAGCCGCTCCGGTCGCCCGCGCCGGTTGCCGCCTCCGAAGCCGCGTGTCACTGGCATGGGCCCAGACTGCCAGGTCCCGGCAGCCGCGGTGGGATCAGTCGGGGATGGCGGCGGGAGTGCCGGTGCGGAACAGCGTGGAGATGTAGAGGACGACCGGGGTCGTGCCGCGGTTGGCGGCGTGGTGGGTCATGTTCGGCTGCTCGACGATCCACTGGCCGGCGCGCAGGCGCGCGGTCTGGCCGGCCCTGACCTGCCGTACGACCCGGGGGTCGTCGGACGGACCGGTGCGCACGGCGGTCGACGAGGTCTCGACCGTGTAGGTCAGGACCCCGGACTCGACGTAGGAGATCTGGGTGCCGGGGTGGTGGTGGCTGGCGAGCTCGGCGCCCGGCATGACGGTGACCCGGTTGAGCCCCAGGGTGCGGTCGGCCGCGCCGCGCGGTGCCCGGTCCTCGGCGAGCAGCTCGCGTACGACGACGACCGGGGCGGCGGCCCGGGCTGCTGCGCCGGTCTGGTTGGCCTGGTCGGCGGAGGCGCTCCAGCCGACGCCCACCCCGGAGGCGACGAGGGCGACCGCGGCGGCGGGGACGAGCAGGGTCCTGGTGAGGGTCATGCGTCGCAACCTAGCGCCGTACGGCGCTCGGTCGTGGCGCTTCGCACGGATCGCTCAGGCGCGCAGGCCCGCCTCGATCTCGGCGAGCGCGGTGGCCAGTGCGACGGTCGGCCGCCAGCCCCAGGCACGGGCGCGTTCGGTGGCGATGTGGCCGGTCCAGGCCGGGGCGTCGTCCCAGACCGGGTCCACGCCGACGGCACGGGTGACGGTCTCGTAGTACTCGCGCTGCTGCGCGGGCTCTGCGGCGACGTTGACGGCCGTGAAGCCGCCCGCGACCGGCCCGGCCTCCGGGTCGGCGGCCGTGGCGACCGCGCCCGTGGCGAGGTCGGCGGCGAAGGCGGCGAGGTCGTCGACGTGCACCCACGACAGGGTCGCCTCGGGCACGGTGCGGCGCGCCCGCTCATCGCTGCGGATCGCCGCCGGGCGCTTGGTGTTCCAGGTCGAGGTCTCCCCGGCGCCGAAGACCTGCGGGGGCCGCAGGACGACCCGGGTGATCCCCTCGATGCCGGCCAGGGCGGCGTCCGCGTCGCGCTTGGTCAGCGGGTACGCCCCGGCGGTGTCCGGGACCAGCGGTGCGGACTCGTCGACGACGAAGTCGCCGGGCGAGCGGTCGTAGACGGCGGCGGTCGAGACGTGCACGAAGAGCTCGACGCCGGCGTCGGCGGCGGCCCGCGCGAGCGTCGCGGTCCCCTCGACCCCGATCCGCCGCTGGGTCTCGAGGTCACTGCCCATCGGGTGCACGGTGGAGATGACCGCGGCCGCGCCCTCGACCACCGAGGCCGCGAAGGCCGGCTCGTCGAACTCGCCGACCCACTCCTCCACCCCGGCCCGCTCCGGCGCCGCACTCGCGCGCCGTACGACGGCCCGGACGGTGGCACCGCGCTCGACGAGGGCCGCGACCACGCGGGACCCGACCAGGCCGTTGGCTCCAGTGACGACGACGGGCGCGCTGCTGGGTGTGGTCATGCTCCCACCTTGGCAGGGCGGTGGCTGGCCCCGCCGCGCTCGTCGCAGTGGCTAGGAGGAGCCGGGTCAGCGCCGCTTGCGCAGGGTGACCGACGTCGTCACGGAGCGGGCGGCGCCGCCGTTGGGACGGTAGGTGACCGTGACCCGCACGGTGACGCGTCCCTTGCGCAGCAGGGTGCGGCGAGCCGCGCCTCGGGCGACGACGGGTAGCGAGAGCGTGCGGGCTCTCGCGGAGTCCAGGGAGACCGGCGCGACGCCGCGGCCGGCGAGGGTCGTCGTACCCACGCCCGGGACGGTGGCCGGGAGCACGGCGGTACCCGCGGCACGGTTGCCCCTGGCGGCGCCCAGGCGCAGCGTGTTGGGCGGCGCACGGAGCCCGAACCGGACGTCGTCGACCGCCTCGTTGGCGGCGGATCCGTTGGCCATGATCTGGACGTGGTCGATGAGCCGGTCCGCGGTGATCCCCACGAACCGCATCGCGCTCAGCGCCGGGCAGTCGACGGTCAGCTGCGTCGCCGCACTGAGGTCGACGTAGCTCACCGTGACGACACAGGTCCCGCCCGCGAGGGTGCCGAGCCGGAACCCCACGGTGTCCACCGGGCTGGTGAAGTCGAGAACCAGCTCGTCGTCGGTGGCGTTGGCCAGCACGGCCGTCGAGGAGAGGCTCTGGTAGCCCGCCGCCCCGAGGGCCATGGTGAAGTTGGCGCCATCGCCGTCGACGACGCGGTAGCGCACCCCGGGGGTGAGCGTCCCGGCCGCGTAGCACTCGTCCGTGGTCGCCGAGGAGAGGACGTCGGTGCCGCAGTCCTTGACCCCGGAGGCGACCTTGGAGCCCTCGAAGTCCTCGCGCGCCAGGGTCGGATAGGCCAGCAGGAAGGTGTGCTCCGCCGCGGCGATGCTCGCCGTCCCCGCGCGGGCCGGCGCGGCGGGCGCGGCGAGCGCCGTACCGACGGCGAGCAGCATGGCGAGGACGGGTCGGGTGAGGCGGGATCGGGGCATGGCGCTCTCCTGGGCCGGGTCCCGCTGCCCTGAGGGTGGCCTCGGGTCTCATCACGCTGCCACCCGCGGGCGCCGTGCGCCATGGCCCCGATGGGTCATCCGGGGACGGTCGCGGTCGCCGAGCGCCGTACTTGTCGGGTGTTCCTGTCGCTTGTCAGGTGTTGCAACCCCTGACAAGCGCAGGGATACCCGGTCAGCCGGGTATCCATCCACCCCGCCGCCCGACCCCCGTCGGCGCGCCGCACTAGGGTCGGCGACGATGACGCTCCACCTGCACCGCGCGCCGCGCACCGACGAGCTCGCCGACGCGCTCGGCGGGCTGCTGGCCGCGCCGCTGCCCGACCCGTTCGCGCAGGAGGTCGTGGTGGTGCCGGCGAAGGGCGTGGAGCGGTGGCTGACGCAGCGCCTCAGCCATCGTCTCGGGGCCGGGCCCCGCGGCGGTGACGGCGTCTGCGCCGGGGTGCGGTTCCTCAACCCGCGCTCGCTGGTGAGCCTGCTGCTCGACCGGGAGCGCGACGACCTGTGGGACCCCGACCGCCTGGTCTGGCCGCTGCTGGCCACGATCGACGACAGCCTCGACCAGCCCTGGTGCGCCACTCTCGCCGCCCACCTCGGACACGGTCTCGACGGCGACGAGGTGCTGCTGCGACGCAACCGCCGCTACTCGGTGGCCCGCCGGCTCGCCGGCCTCTTCGCGTCGTACGCCGTCCAGCGGCCCACGCTCGTCACCGACTGGCGCGAGGGCCGCGACACCGACGGGGCCGGCGGCCCGCTCCCGAGCGACCTCGCCTGGCAGGCGCACCTGTGGCGCGCGCTGCTCGAGCGCACCGGCGTCGAGCCGCCCGACCTCCGCCACGCGCGGGCGCTCGGCCTGCTGCGCGCCGGCGGCGACGGGCTCGACCTGCCCGCCCGGCTGAGCCTCTTCGGCCACACCCGGCTGCCGGTGACCGAGGTGGCGCTGCTCGGCGCGCTGGGCGAGCACCGCGACGTCCACCTTTGGCTGCCCCAGCCCTCGCCCGTGCTCTGGGACGCGCTCGCGGGGGCGGGCGGGGTGACCGCGCGCGACGACGACACCTCGGCCGAGCTCGTGGGTCACCCGCTGCTGGCCTCGCTGGGCCGCGACACCCGTGAGCTGCACCGCACGCTCGCCGAGGTCGACACCGAGGACCACCCGATCGCCACGAGCGCGCGGGCGCCGACCACGCTGCTCGCTCATCTGCAGCACGACCTGCGCGCCAACCACGCGCCGACGCCGGCCGAGCGTGCCCACCGCAGCCACGACCCCGCCGACCGCAGCCTGCAGGTGCACTCCTGCCACGGCGCGGCGCGCCAGGTCGACGTGCTGCGCGAGGTGCTGGTCGGGCTGCTCGCCGACGACCCGACGCTCGAGCCGCGCGACATCCTCGTGATGTGCCCCGACATCGAGACCTACGCGCCGCTGATCTCGGCCGGGTTCGGGCTGGCCGACGTGGTCGACGACGGGGACGGCGGCGGACACCCGGCCCACCGGCTCCGGGTCCGGCTGGCCGACCGCGCGCTCACCAGCACCAACCCGCTCCTGGCGGTCGCCGCCACCCTGGTGGACCTGGCCGACGGCCGGATGCGCGCCTCGGAGGTGCTCGACCTGGCCAGCACTCCGGCGGTGCGGGTGCGGTTCGGGTTCAGCGACGACGACCTGGACCGGATCACCCGCTGGGTCGGCCAGGCCGGCATCCGCTGGGGCCTGGACGCCGAGCAGCGCGGGCGCTTCGCCATGCAGGGCTTCGCCCACAACACCTGGCGCGCCGGGCTCGACCGGGTGCTGCTCGGCGTCGCCATGAGCGGTGACGACCACCGTCACCTCGGCCGCGGGCTGCCGGTCGACGACGTCGGCAGCGGCGACATCGACCTCGTCGGCCGCCTCACCGAGATGGTCGACCGGCTCGCCGCCTGCGTCACGGAGCTCGGACGGGCCACGGACGTCGACACCTGGATGCGGGTGCTCGCCGACGGCGTGCGCGGGCTCACCGACGTCGACGACGACGACGGCTGGCAGGTGCCGCAGCTGGAGCGGGAGCTGGCCCGCGCCGCCGCGTCCAGCGATGAGGGGCGTGCCGTGGCGCTGCGCCTGGCCGACGTACGCGCGCTGCTGCAGTCGCGCCTGGGTGGGCGGCCCACGCGCGCCAACTTCCGCACCGGCACGCTCACCGTCTGCACGATGGTGCCGATGCGCTCGGTGCCCCACCGGGTCGTCTGCCTGGTCGGGCTCGACGACGGCGTCTTCCCGCGGGTCACCGTCGACGACGGCGACGACGCCCTGGCCCGTCGGCCGCTCACCGGCGAGCGCGACGCGCGCAGCGAGGACCGCCAGCTGCTGCTCGACGCGCTGCTCGCCGCCACCGAGACCGTCGTCATCACCTACTCCGGCGCCAACGAGCACTCCGGCGCCGAGCGCCCGCCCGCCGTCCCCCTCGGCGAGATCCTCGACGCCGCCGACCGTACGACGTCCGCGCCCGTCCGCGACCGGATCCTCAGGGTCCACCCGCTGCAGCCCTACGACCCGCGCAACCTCCAGCCCGGGGGCCTGGCCGTCGGCGACGACGCCCGTCCGTTCAGCTTCGACCGGGCCGCCCTGGGCGGTGCCCGGGCGCTGGTCACCGAGCGCCGGCCGGTGCCGCCGCTGCTCGACGCCCCCCTCGCCGAGCGGCCGGCCGAGGACGTGTCGCTGGCCGACCTCAAGGCCTTCTTCACCCATCCCGTGCGCTCCTTCCTGCGCCAGCGCCTGGAGATCTCGACGCCGCTGGAGCCCGACGAGCTCAGCGACGCGATCCCGGTCGAGCTCGACAACCTCGAGCTCTGGCAGGTCGGCGACCACCTCCTGCGGGAGGTGCTGGCCGGCCAGGACCCGACCGCCGTCATGACCGCCGAGCAGCTGCGCGGCACCCTTCCGCCCGGTGTGCTCGGCTCGGGCGAGCTGCGGAAGGTCGTCGAGGAGTCCCAGAAGCTGTTCACCCGCACCGCCGACCTGCGCGCCGGCACGCTCCGCTCCGTCGACGTCGACGTGGAGCTCGGCGGCGGCCGGCGGCTGTCCGGCACGGTGTCGGGCGTCTACGGCGCCAAGCTGGTCTCCCTGGGCTACTCCCGCCTCAAGCCCCGCCAGCGGCTGCTCTCCTGGATCGACCTGCTGGCGCTGAGCGCCGCGCGCCCCGACGAGAGCTACACCGCCCACGCCGTCGGCCGCGAGCGGGCCGGGCCGCGCCGAGCCCTCGCCGGACCGCTCGACCACCGGGCGGCCGAGCATCTGCGCACCCTCGTCGCGCTGCGCGACCTCGGCCTGCGCTCCCCGCTGCCGCTGCCCATCGCCACCGGCGCCGCCTGGGCCGAGGGTCATGCCCGTCAGCTCCAGGGCGACGACGTCGCGCCGGAGTCGCTGGCGCGCAGGTCGTGGGAGACCGACCCCCACAACTCCTTCGGCATCGAGGGCGAGGACGCCGACCCGCACCACGTGCGCACCTACGGCCGCGACGCGCCGCTGGAGGTGCTGCTCGAGGCCGGCCTGGCGACCTACGCCTGGCAGGTCTGGGAGCCGCTCCTCACCGGTGGCGAGAGGGTGGGGCCGCTGTGAGCGAGCAGCTGGCGCCGTTCCACATCACCGCGGACCTGCCGGGGGTCGGCACCACGCTGCTCGAGGCCAGCGCCGGCACCGGCAAGACCTGGACGATCGGCGCCCTGGTCACCCGCTACGTCGCCGAGGGGGTCGCCGGACTGGACGAGATGCTCGTCGTGACCTTCGGTCGCGCCGCCAGCCAGGAGCTGCGCGAGCGCGTGCGGGCCCAGCTCGTCGAGGCCGAGCTAGCCCTCGACGGCGACCCCGCGGTCGACCCGTCGAGCTCCGACCTGCTCCGGCTGATCCTCGACTGCGACGACGCCGAGCGCGCGCGGCGCCACCAGCGCGTCGTCGACGCCCTGGTCGGCTTCGACGCCGCGACCATCGCCACCACCCACCAGTTCTGCTCGATGGTGCTGAGCTCGCTCGGCGTCGCCGGCGACACCGACGCCCGCGCCCGCCTGGTGGAGGACCTCGACGACGTGGTGTCCGAGGTCGTCGACGACCTGTACCTGCGAGCCTTCGCGTTCTCCGAGGACCGTCCGGCCTTCACCCACACCGAGGCGATGGCGATCGCGCGCGCGGTCGTGCGGGACCCGCAGGCCCACCTCGAGCCCGCTGCCGACGACCGCGCCACCCCCGCCGGTCGGCGCGTCTCGTTCGCGCTTAAGGTGCGCGAGGAGCTCGAGGTGCGCAAGCGGCGGCTCGGCGTCCTCTCCTACGACGACCTGCTCGAGCAGCTGGCCCAGGCGCTCGAGCCGGCCGGCTCTCCCGCCCGCGTGCGCATGCGGGAGCGCTGGCGGGTCGTGCTGGTCGACGAGTTCCAGGACACCGACCCGGTCCAGTGGCAGGTCCTCGACCGCGCGTTCACCGGCGTCGCCACGATGGTGCTGATCGGCGACCCCAAGCAGGCGATCTACGCGTTCCGCGGCGGCGACGTCACGACGTACCTCGCCGCGGCCGCGACCGCTACCGCCCGGCAGACGCTCGGGGTCAACCGCCGCACCGACGCCGGCCTGCTGACCGCGTCCCAGCGGCTGCTGCTCGGTGCCGAGCTCGGCGACGACCGGATCGTGGTGCGCCCGGTCGAGGCCCACCACGACGAGAGCCGGCTGGCCGGCGCGCCCTCGTCCTCCCCGTTCCGGCTGCGCGTCGTGCGCCGCGACACCTTCGGGCGCGGCGCCAACGCCACGCTCGCGGTCGCCGACGTCCGGCCGCACATCGCCCGCGACCTGGCCCTCGACGTACGCCGCCTGCTCGCCGCCGGAGCCACCTTCGAGGGCCGCCGGCTCGAGCCCGCGGACGTCGCGGTCATCTGCTACCGCCATGCCGACCTGGCCGAGTCCCAGCGGGCGCTGCACGCGGCCGGCGTCCCGGCCGTGATCGCCGGCGGCGGCAGCGTCTTCGCGACGCCGGCCGCCGTGGAGTGGCTGACCCTCCTGGAGGCGCTCGAGCAGCCGCACCGCTCGCCGCGGGTGCGCGCCGCCGCGCTCACCTGCTTCCTGGGCCGCACCGCCGCCGAGCTCGACCGGGGCGGGGACACCCTCACCGACGAGCTCAGCGAGATCCTGCGCGGCTGGGTGGAGCTGGTCCCGCGCCGTGGCATCGCCGCGGTCATGGAGGCCGCCTACGCCGGGGGGCTGCCCGCGCGCGTGCTCGCCGAGGTCGGCGGCGAGCGGCGGCTCACCGACCTGCGCCACCTCGGCGAGGCCCTGCACGAGGTCGCCACCACCGAGCGCCTCGGCGTGGTCTCGCTGCTGGCCTGGCTCCGGGCGCGGGTGGCCGAGGGCCGTGCGGGTCGGGGACAGGAGCGCACCCGTCGCCTGGACTCCGACGCCGCGGCCGTGCAGCTGGTGACGATCCACGCGAGCAAGGGCCTGGAGTACCCCGTCGTCTACCTGCCCTCCCTGGCCGACCGGTTCGTGCCCAAGCCCACCCGGCCGCTGTTCCACGACCCCGACGGCCGGCGCTGCCTCGACGTCGGGGCCGGTGGCTCCGGGTGGAGCGAGCACGTGCGCCGCTGGGCCGACGAGGAGGCCGGCGAGTGGCTCCGGCTGCTCTACGTCGCCCTCACCCGCGCGCAGTCGCAGGTCGTGTGCTGGTGGGCGCCGACCAAGAACGCCGTCGCGTCGCCGCTGCACCGGCTGCTGATGCGCGACCCGGGCGCCGACCTCGGAGCCGGGCTGGTGCCGGAGGCGCCGCCGGTGCCGTCCGACGAGGCCGTCGTCGGGCTGTTCTCGGCGTGGCGGGACCGCGGTGGGCCGGTGCCGGAGGCCGCCCTGCACGCCGACCCCGGACCCGACCCGGTGCTTCCGGCACTCGGCGACCTGGCCGTGCGCACGTTCGACCGCGAGGTCGACACCGAGTGGCGGCGCACGTCGTACTCCGCGCTGAGCCACGTCGAGGCGGCGCCGGCGGCGGGCGTGGCCAGCGAGCCCGAGGTGGCGGCCAAGGACGACGAGGACGTCGAGGCCCTCCCGGAGGCCGCCGCGGGGGCGGGGAGCGGGGTGCCGTCGCCGATGGCGGGTCTGCCGGTCGGTGCGACGTTCGGGTCGTTGGTGCACGGCGTACTGGAGCACCTCGACCCCGACGCGCCGGACCTGCGCGCGGAGATCCTCGAGCACCTCGACGAGCAGCTCGTGTGGTGGCCCGTCGAGCTCGACCGCGACGAGCTCGCCGACGCCCTCGTCGCGGTGTGCGACTCGCCGCTCGGGCCCCTGGCCGGCGGCGCGACGCTGCGGCGGATCCCGCTGCGCGACCGGCTGCGCGAGCTCGACTTCGAGCTGCCGCTGTCCGGGGGAGACCTCGCGGCGCAGGGCGAGCGGGGGGCCCGGCTCGCCGACCTCGCCCCGCTGCTGCTGCGCCACCTGCCCGAGGGTGACCCGGTGCGCGGTTACGCCGCAGCGCTGGAGGTCCCGGCCCTGGGGGAGCAGTCGTTGCGCGGCTACCTGACGGGCTCCGTCGACGTCGTGCTCCGGCTCGGCGACGCCGAGGACCCGCGCTACCTGATCGTCGACTACAAGACCAACTGGCTCGGGCCCCGCGACCTCCCGCTGACCGCCCACTCCTACCGGCCCGAGGCGCTCGACGCCGCGATGGCGCACTCCGACTACCCCCTGCAGGCCCTGCTGTACGCCGCCGTGCTGCACCGCTTCCTGCGCTGGCGCCAGCCCGGTTACGACCCGCAGCGCCATCTCGGCGGTGTCCTCTACCTCTACCTGCGCGGCATGTGCGGCCCCGACACCCCGCTGGTCGACGGCGAGCCGTGCGGGATCTTCAGCTGGCGCCCGCCGGTCGCCCTGGTCGAGGAGCTGTCCGACCTGCTCGACGGCGTCGTCGCCCCGGGGGCGAGGCCATGACCGAGCTCTTCGAGCCCGCCCCCTACGACCGGCGCCTCGCGCTCGCCGCGACCGGGCTGCTGGCCTCCTTCAACGTGGCCGGGGTCCTGGAGGCCGGCGACGTGCACGTCGCGCGGCGCGTCGGCGACCTCGGCGGCGAGTCCGACGAGCGGGTGCTGCTCGCCGTCGCCCTGGCCGTACGCGCCGTGCGCTCCGGCTCCGTCTGCGTCGACCTCACCACCGTCGCCGCCCTGGCCCCCGAGCTCCCCTGGCCGACGGCCCAGGACTGGACGGCGGCGGTGGCTGCCTCGCCGCTGGTGGCCGCCGGCGCGCTCCGGCTCGAGGAGGCGCTGGTCTACCTCGACCGCTACCACCGCCTGGAGACCCAGGTCGGCGAGGACCTGCTCGCCCGCGTCGCCGCGAGCGCCCCGCCGGTGGCGGAGGAGGCCCTGGCGTCCGCGCTCGCGCGCGTCCGGGGCGAGCACCTCAGCGCTGCCCAGGAGGCCGCGTCCGTGGCCGCGGTCCGGCAGTGGACGACCGTCCTCACCGGCGGCCCCGGCACCGGCAAGACCACCACCGTGGCCAGGATGCTGGTGCTCCTCGCCGACCAGGCCGCCGCTCTGGGCGAGCGCTTCTCGGTGGCGCTCGCCGCCCCCACCGGCAAGGCCGCGACGCGGCTGCAGGAGGCGGTGCTCGGCGAGCTCGCCTTGCTGGACCCGCAGGACCGCGAGCGCGTCGGTCGCCCCGAGGCGATGACGCTGCACCGGCTGCTGGGCTGGCGCCCCGACAACGCCACGCGCTTCCGCCATGACCGCGGCAACCGGCTGAAGTACGACGTGGTCGTGGTCGACGAGTGCTCGATGGTCGAGCTCACGATGATGGGCCGGCTGCTGGAGGCGGTGCGCCCGCAGGCCCGGCTGGTCCTGGTGGGCGACCCGCGCCAGCTCACCTCGGTCGGGGCCGGCGCGGTGCTGGCCGACGTGGTCCGCGGCTTCGAGGGCCACCCCGCCTCGCCGGTCGTGTCCCTGACCGAGAACTACCGCTCCACCGAGGACATCAAGGACCTCGCCGAGGCGCTGCGCGGGGGCGACGCCGACGAGGTGCTCGCCACCTTGCGCCGTACGAGCGAGGAGGTGGAGTTCGTCGAGACCGACGAGCCGGCGGAGGCGCTGCGCGGCGACGCGCTCGATGCGGCCCTGGAGATCCGCGCCGCCGCGGAGGCCGGCGACCACGAGCGGGCGCTGGCGGCGCTCGACCGCCACCGCCTGCTGTGCGCGCACCGCGAGGGCCCCTACGGCGTCCGCCACTGGAACCGCACCGTCGAGCGCTGGGTCGCCGAGGAGACCGGGCAGCCGATCTACACCGCCTGGTACGTCGGGCGCCCGGTGCTGGTGACGACCAACGACTACGCGCTGGGCGTCTACAACGGCGAGACCGGCGTGGCGGTGGCGCAGCCCGACGGGCGGCTGCGGGTGTGGGTCGCGGGGTCGGAGTCGGTGCGCGACCTGGCCCCGGGGCGACTCGAGGCGATCGAGACCATGCACGCGATGACGATCCACAAGAGCCAGGGCAGCCAGGCCGAGCGGGTCACGGTGCTGCTCCCCGAGGCCGGGTCGCGGCTGCTGACGCGCGAGCTCTTCTACACCGCGGTGACCCGGGCCCAGCGGCAGGTGCGGGTGGTCGGCACGGAGGCCGCCGTACGCGCCGCGGTCGAGACGCAGGCACAGCGCGCCACGGGGCTGCGTCAGCGACTCCTCGCGGCGCGCTCCGCGGACTGAGAAACCGAAACCGCACCGCAACACCGGCGGGTTAGGGTCGAGCGTGCCCTACCTGCTGCGTGTCGAGCTGCCCGACGTCCCCGGGTCGCTGGGGCGCCTTGCCAGCGCCGTCGGTGAGGCGGGCGGCGACATCGAGGCGATCGAGATCGTCGAGAAGCGCCACGACGGCATGGCCGTCGACGACGTGCTGCTGGAGATGCAGCCCGGCAGCATGCCCGACTCGATCGTGTCGGCCTGCCACCTGCTCGAGGGGGTCAAGGTCGTCTGGATCAGCCGGTACGCCGCCGGCGGCAACCTCTTCCTCGACCTGGAGGCGGTCGAGGACCTCACCGCGCACCCGGCCGAGGCCGTTAACCGCCTGGTCGACCTGCTGCCGATGACCTTCCGCTCCGACTGGGGCATCCGGCTGCACCGCGCCAAGGGCATCCTCTACGGCACCGGCGCCGCTCCCGAGGAGCTCGCGTTCGTCGAGATCGAGCGCCCCGGTCGCCTGGAGTCCCTCGCCGAGGAGGTCACCCTGTACGCCGCCGCCCGACTCGACGGCAACGAGATCCTGGTCATCGGGCGCCACGGCGGCCCGGAGTACCTCGACTCCGAGATCGCCCGCCTCGGCCACCTCGCCGGCCTGGCCCAGTCCATCGCCCGCGTCGGCTGAGGCTCGCCCGCCGGGATAGTCCCGGACTTTTGTGCTGTGGGAACGGTGTTCTCACCGACACAAACGCCAGGGACTACCCCACCGGAGGCGCTCAGTCCTTGCGCTCCAGCAGGAACACCGGGATCTCGCGGTCGGTCTTCTCCTGGTACTCCGCGTACGGCGGGTACTGCGCGACGCAGCGCTCCCACCACTCGGCGCGCTCCTCGCCCTCGGCGACGCGGGCGACGTAGGTGTGCGGCTCGGGGCCGTCCTGGAGGTCGACCTCGGGGTGGGCCAGGAAGTTGCGGTACCAGGACGGGTGCTCCGGATCGCCGCCCTTGGACGCCACCGCGGCGTAGACCCCGTCCTTCTCGACCCGCATGACCGGGTTCTTGCGCAGCTTGCCGGAGGTCGCTCCTCGGGACGTGATCACCACGATCGGCCACTCCGGCTTGCCCATCAGCGTGTTGGCCTCGCGGCCGCCGCTGGCCTCGTACTTCTCGACCTGGTCGCGTACCCATTCGCTGGGGCTGGGCTCGTACTCGCCTTCAAGTGTCATGCCTCCAGAAGACCACAGCGTCGGCGTCTGTTCCAGCGCCGATACAGTCGCCGGCATGAGTGCCATCGACGGCGTGTCGGAGACCTTCGACCCCGAGGCCTGGGATGCCGTGCCCGGCTTCGAGGACCTCACCGACCTGACCTACCACCGCGCCAAGGCGCACGGAACGGTCCGGGTGGCCTTCGACCGGCCGGACATCCTCAACGCCTTCCGCCCGCACACCGTCGACGAGCTGCTGCGGGTCCTGGAGCACGCGCGCATCAGCAGCGACGTCGGCTGCGTCCTGCTCACGGGCAACGGCCCCGGCGAGCGCCACGGCAAGTGGGCGTTCTGCACCGGGGGCGACCAGCGCATCCGAGGCCGCGCCGGCTACCAGTACACGCGACCGGAGGGAGCAGACGGGAGAGCGGGTGAGACATCGGACTCTGTGGACAAGGCCAAGCTCGGCAGGCTGCACATCCTCGAGGTCCAGCGGCTGATCCGGTTCATGCCCAAGGTCGTCATCTGCGTCGTACCGGGGTGGACCGCCGGCGGCGGGCACAGCCTGCACGTCGTGTGCGACCTGACGATCGCGAGCAGGGAGGAGGCGCGCTTCAAGCAGACCGACGCCGACGTCGGCTCCTTCGACGGCGGCTTCGGCTCGGCCTACCTCGCGCGCCAGGTCGGCCAGAAGTTCGCTCGGGAGATCTTCTTCCTCGGCCAGGAGTACGACGCCGAGGACGGCGTCCGCATGGGCGCGGTCAACAAGGCCGTACCCCACGCCGAGCTCGAGGCGACCGCGCTGGAGTGGGGCCGGCTCATCAACGGCAAGTCCCCGACCGCCCAGCGGATGCTCAAGTACTCCTTCAACCTCATCGACGACGGGCTCGTCGGCCAGCAGCTCTTCGCCGGCGAGACCACCCGCCTGGCCTACATGACCGACGAGGCCGCCGAGGGACGAGACCAGTTCCTCGAGAAGCGCGAGCCCGACTGGTCGCCGTTCCCCTGGTACTACTGAGCCCCGTCGCTCGGTGACGGAGCCGGGCCTCCGCGGCCCGGACTGCCCACCACGGCGTGGTGGCCGCGCAGCCACCACAGGGCCAGGAGGCGCTGACCTGCGTCGAAGGGCGGTCGGTGCGGGCAGCTGGTGAGCGGGCGCCCGGCCCGCGCCGCCGACACGCCGTCGTACCAGGCGTCGAGCACCGCCTGACGCAGGGACGTCGTTGGCGCAGGCGCTCCCGGGCGCTCCCGCGGCCGATCGCCCGGGAGGGGGCGCGGCCGACGGGAGTCGCCGGGAGTCATGGCCTGCGGACCGCCGTCAGCCGGTCGGCTCGGGGTCGGCCCCGGCCGAGACGAGCACGCCGTCGTCGTCCGCGTCGGCGGACTTCGAGGGGCGCTCGGGGCGGTGGCGCGGTCCCATCGGGGCGGGAGGCCGAGCGCTGTCCCGGTTCAACCACCGGTCGGCCACCAGCAGGTTCAGCAGCAGACCGACAGCGCCCCAGATCCCGATGACGAGCAGGTTGCCGCCGACCCCCTCGCCGTCGAAGTAGACCGCCGAGCGGGCGAGGTCCACGGCCGCCGGGAGTGGCAGGAGGTCGGCGAGGGGCCGGAAGAACTCGGGGACCATGTAGAGCGACAGACCGCCGCCGGAGGCGGGGACGCCGGCCAGCATGACCACGATCATCACCGGGACCAGGGCGCCCAGCCCCCATATGCGGATCAGCACGGCGCTGGCCCAGGCGACCGCGAAGACCGTGAGGGATCCGTAGCCGATCAGCTCGAGGGCGTGACCGTTGACCGCGCCGATCAGCACGTCGAAGAGGAACCACAGCCAGACCGAGATGCCGATCGACCACCCGGTGACCAGAGGCAGGAGCTGACGGGTGCGGGTGAGGTCGGGCGCGCCCCCGCGCATCACGGCGAAGAAGAGGAAGCCCGCCATGATCCAGCCCATGCCGACATACATGCTGTTGGAGCCGTTGCTGTCGTCGTCGGTCAGCGGGGCGAGATCCTCGATGGCCAGTGCGCCGCCGCTCTCGGCCGCCACGCCCTGGAACATCTGGGTCACGACCGACTGCTGGCTGGGGCCCGCGCCGGCGGCGGTGATCAGCGTGGGGTCGGCGTCGGCGGAGGTCGGCAGGACGTACGCGGCGACCAGCTCCTGGCTGTGCAGCAGCTCCTCGGCCTCGTCGGTGGACTCCACCACGCGCAGGTCGAGGTAGTCGCCGAGACCCGCCTCGAGGCCCGCGACGGCCTTGTCGGCCTGGGCGGCCGGGCCGACCACGGCGACCGGCATGTCGTGCACGTCGGGCTGGTGCATCGACAGGCTCATCAGCGTCACGACGGTGATCATGATGCTGAGCGGGAAGAGCGCCGTCGCGGCCAGACGGGTCCGGTACGGCGCCACGGGCCCGCCGGGAAGTGCCGCGAGGGGTGCGTCCGGGCCGGTGTAGACGGGTCCGCCGACGATGAGGTGGCCCGAGCGGCGCTCCTTGAGGGCGGCCAGGCCGGCGGCGACGACCAGCCAGACGGCGAGGGTGAGGACGTGGCCCCAGAGGCCCGAGCCGTCGAAGTAGATCGCCGAGCGCAGCGCCTCGCCCGCCGCGGGCAGCGGCAATACGCTGTGCAGGAACTGCAAGAACTCCGGCATCGAGTGCACCGAGAGGGCCAGGTTGGAGGACGGCACCCCGAAGATGACCCACAGCAGCATGCCCAGCAGCACGGCGAACGGGCCCATCACCTTGGTGAAGAGCAGCTGGGCCGTGGCGACGGCGGTGACCGCCAGCGTGCCGACGCCGAGGAAGAGGGGGTAGTGCCCCTCCACGGCCCCGACGATCGGCCCGAGGATCAGCCAGATCAGCGAGCTCGTGAGCACACCCCAGCCGACGGCGAGGGGCAGGAAGCGACGCACCCGCAGCAGGTTGGGCGTACCGCTCAGCAAGGAGCTCAGCGGCACGTAGCCCGCCAGCATCATGCCCATCGCGGCGAAGAGCACCATGGTCCCGGAGCCGTCGCCCTCGGGGAGCTTGCCCAGGTCGACGGTCTCGACCGACCACGACTCGGCGACGGCGGCGCCGCCGAGCATGCGGTCGACCAGCGTCGCCTGGGAGGCGCCGCCGGCCATCGCTCGGTAGACGGTGGCGGCCCCGCTCCCCTCCGGGAGGGTGATCGCGCCCGCGATGTCCTGGTCCCCGATCAGCTCCTCGGCCTCGGCCAGATCCTCGACCAGGCGTACGTCGAGCGCCCCGTCCGCTCCGTCCTCGAGCCGCTCGGCGAAGCGCTCGGCCGCGGCTCCCTGGCCGACGACGGCCACGGGCAGGTCGCGGGGCTGGGGGTCGTGCATGGTGCCCATGTAGGTGGCGTACATCATCGTGACGATCAGGAACGGCATCACGAAGAGGGCGATCATGCGGCCCTTGCGCTCGGCCGGGGTCTCCGGCGGCGGCGGCGGGTACTTCACGCCGGCAGGCTCAGTGGTCGTAGACACGGGGGGTCTCTCCTCAGCGGCGCCTCGGTGGGCGCCGCACGCGGTGGCAGGACCCGGTGCCGGGCCTGGCAAAATATTAAGTCACATGGCGTAAAACGCCAAGACTCGGTACCGTGAGGGCCGCGTCGCCAGCCACCGAGGGGGAGCCATGCCGCGGCCGGACGTCCGCCAGCCCCTCCTCGACGCCGCCGAGCGGCTCTTCGCCGCGCGCGGGATCTCGACGGTCTCGGACCGTCAGGTCGCGGAGGCGGCCCACAACAGCAACCACTCGGCCGTCCGCTACTACTTCGGCGGCCGGACCGGGCTGCTGGAGGCGCTGCTGGATCGTCACGCCGCCTCCGTCGAGCCGGCGCAGCAGCGGATGTTCGCGCAGTCCGACTCGCTGCTCGGGGACGTCCGCGCTCTCGTGATCCCGCTGACCGACGCGCTGGACGAACTGCCCTTCCCGTCGTATCGGGCGCGCTTCCTGCGCCAGGCGATGCACGACCCGGCCACCGCGGAGCTGATGCGGGACCGGGACCGCTTCTCCACCTCCGCCCGCATCGTCGCCTCGGCCGCCGAGCGGCTCGCGAGCCTGGACCGCCAGGTGATCGCGGGGCGGGCCAGGCTCACCGCGCACGTGGTGAGCACCGCCTGCGCCCAGATCGAGGAGGACGCCGAGCGCACCGGCGAGCGGCCGCGCTGGAACGAGGCCGGCGCCTTCCTGTGCGACGCGGTCGCCGGCATGCTGCAGGCGCCGGTCACCGCGACCTAGCCCCGCGTGCCTCGCCGGTGTGGGAGCAGACCTCGAGACGGCCTGGTACTACTGGTCCGTGACCCTCTGGCAGCGCATCGCCCGCGAGACGACCGGCGACGACTACGCCGCGGCGTACGCTCGCCGGTTCGCCGCGCTTGCGGCCCGCGGCCAGGACGTCCACGGCGAGGCCGGCCTGGTCGGCGCGCTGGTCCGGCCGCCTGCGCGGGTGCTCGACGCCGGGTGTGGCACCGGCCGGATCGCCGTACGGCTCCAGGAGCTGGGCTACGTCGTCGTCGGGGTCGACGTCGACGCGACCATGCTGGGTCAGGCCCGTGCCGCGGCGCCGGAGCTGGACTGGCGCGAGGGTGACCTCGCCACCCTCGACCTCGGTGAGACCTTCGACCTGGTGCTGTTGGCCGGCAACGTCATCCCGCTGCTGGAGCCGGCCACGCTGCAGGCGGCCGCCGCGCGCTTGGCGGCGCACGCAGTGCCCGGAGGCCTGGTCGTGTGCGGGTTCGGCCTCGACGCGGACCACCTGCCCGGGGACTGCCCGGTCACCCCGCTTGCCGACGTCGACGCGGCCTTCGCCGCCGCCGGCCTGGTGGCGCAGGAGCGCTTCGCCACGTGGGACCGGGCGCCGTACGACGACGGCGGCTACGTCGTCACCGTGCACCGGAGGGACGCATGAGGATCGTGGTCCTGACCGGCGCGGGCATCTCCGCCGAGAGCGGGGTGCCGACGTTCCGCGACGCCGACGGGCTGTGGGAGGGCCATCGGGTCGAGGAGGTCGCGACCCCCGAGGCCTACGACCACGCGCCGATCCGCGTGCACCGCTTCTACGACGCCCGCCGCGCGGCGCTCGCGGGCGTCCGGCCCAACCCGGCCCACCACGCGCTGGCCAGGCTGGAGCAGGCGCTCGGCGACGACCTGCTCGTCGTGACCCAGAACATCGACGACCTGCACGAGCGGGCCGGCTCGACGCGCGTGGTGCACATGCACGGTGAGCTGCTCTCGGCGCTGTGCCGCGGCTGCGGTCAGCGGGTGCCCTGGGACGGCGACCTGGAGCACCTGCCGCCCTGCCCACGATGCGGGGTGAGCGAGCTCCGTCCGGACGTGGTGTGGTTCGGCGAGGTGCCCTACGAGATGGACCGGATCCTCGACCGGCTCGCCACCACGGACCTGTTCGTGTCCATCGGGACCTCGGGGGCGGTCTACCCGGCCGCCGGCTTCGTCCGGGAGGCGGCGGCGTACGGCGCCCGCACCCTCGAGCTCAACCTGCAGCCCAGCGAGGGCACCGACCTGTTCGACGAGGCCCGGCACGGCCCCGCGGGGCTGCTCGTCCCGGCCTGGGTCGAGGAGCTCCTGGGCTGATCCGGCTCCCGGCCGGCCAGCGGCTACCCGCCGGTAGGATCGAGGGCATGAAGCGCGAGATCTACGACGAGGACCACGAGGCGTTCCGCTCGTCGGTCCGCGAGTTCCTGGACCGGTCGGTCGTCCCCCACGTCGAGCAGCACGCCGCCGACAAGGCGCTGCCGCGGGAGTTCTGGCTGGAGGCCGGCAAGCAGGGCTTCCTCGGGCTCGAGATCCCCGAGGAGTACGGCGGCGCGGCCGCAGGGGACTACCGGTTCAACGCCGTGCTCCTGGAGGAGCTGTCCAAGGTCAACGCCGCGCTGTCCTCCTGCGTGGGCATCCACGCCGACATCGTCACGCCGTACCTCGTCGAGCTCACCACCGAGGAGCAGCGCCGGCGCTGGCTGCCCGGTGTCGCCTCCGGCGAGCTGCTCACCGCCATCGGGATGACGGAGCCCTCGGGCGGCTCCGACCTCGCGGCGCTGAAGACCTCCGCCGTGCGCGACGGCGACGGTTGGGTCATCAACGGCTCCAAGACCTTCATCACCAACGGCTACTCCGCCGACCTGGTCGTGGTCGCCGCCCGTACCTCGCCCGAGAAGAAGGCCAAGGGGATCACGCTGTTCGGCGTCCCGACCTCCGCCGAGGGCTTCTCGCGCGGCCGCAAGCTCGACAAGGTCGGGCAGGACGAGTCCGACACCGCCGAGCTCTTCTTCGAGAACCTGCGCGTCACCGACGACGACATCGTCGGCGAGCTGGACCAGGGCTTCATCCACATGATGCAGAACCTCCCGCAGGAGCGTCTGGGCTGCGCGATCTCCAACCTCGCCCACGCGCAGCAGATCCTGGTCGAGACGCTGCAGTACACCAAGGACCGCAAGGCCTTCGGCCAGGGCATCGGGTCCTTCCAGCACAACAAGTTCCTGCTCGCCGAGCTGTTCACGCAGGTCGACGTTACGCAGGCCTACGTCGACCAGTGCGTCGTCGCGCACACCAAGGGCGAGCTGAGCGCGGTCGACGCGGCGAAGGCCAAGTGGTGGACCTCGCAGGTGCAGAACGAGATCCTCGACCACTGCGTGCAGCTGCACGGCGGCTACGGCTTCATGAACGAGTACCGCGTGGCGCGCGCCTGGCGCGACGCCCGGGTCTCGAAGATCTGGGCCGGATCCAACGAGATCATGAAGGAGCTCATCGGCCGCGACCTCGGCCTCTGAGCCTCCCGCCGCTCGCCCAGCCCAGGGTCGCCTTGCTTGCGGCGCACCCGCGCCGCTCGGGACCATGAGCCATGAGCACCGCCGCAGGGATCGGGGCCGGGCGGCACGAGGACGAGCCGCACCAGGAGTCCTCGCGCAGTCGGCTCAACTGGCTGCGCGCCGGCGTCCTGGGAGCCAACGACGGCATCGTGTCGACGGCCGGGATCGTCGTGGGCGTCGCCGGCGCCACCCTCGACCGCGGCTCGATCATGGTCGCCGGCGTGGCGGGCCTGGTCGCGGGTGCGATGAGCATGGCGGCCGGCGAGTACGTCTCCGTGAGCACGCAGCGTGACTCCGAGCTCGCGCTGCTGGACAAGGAGCGGCGCGAGCTGAGCGAGGACCCGCAGGACGAGCTCGACGAGCTGGCCGGCCTGTACGTCGACAAGGGCCTGAGCGAGGAGCTGGCGCTCGAGGTCGCCCGTGAGCTCACCGCGCACGACGCCCTCGGCGCGCACGCCGAGGCCGAGCTGGGCATCGACCCCGACCACATCACCAGCGCCTGGAGTGCGGCGTTCGCCTCGATGGTGAGCTTCACCATCGGTGCGCTGCTGCCGCTGCTCACCATCCTGCTGGTGAGCCGGGACCTGCGCGTCGGGGTCACAGTCGCGTCCGTGACCATCGCGCTCGCGCTCACCGGCTGGGCGAGCGCTCGCTTCGGCTACGGCCCGACCGCCCGGGCGGTGGTGCGCAACGTCGCGGGCGGCCTGTTCGCCATGGGGGTCACCTACCTGATCGGGACGCTGCTCGGCACGCAGGTCTGAGAGGCTGGCACGATGGGGCAGCGCATGTTCGTGGCCGTCGTGCCACCGCTCGTCGTGACCGAGCATCTCGACGCGTTCTTGGAGCCGCGTCGAGAGGCCGCGCCCTTCCGCTGGGTGCCGGTCGACCAGCTGCACGTCACGCTGGCCTTCCTCGAGTCGGTGCCGGAGCGCCGACTCGACGATCTCGTCGAGCGCCTGGGCGCGGCCGCCTCGCGCCGTACGCCGTTCGAGACCCGGATCGCCGGGGGCGGGGCGTTCCCCCACGCCGCCCGGTCGCGCGTGCTCTACGCGGGCCTGGCGCTGGGCGAGGAGGAGCGCAGCTCCCTCGAGCGCCTGGCCGCCGGCACCCGCACCGCCGCGGCCACCTCGGGCATCGAGATCGACGGGCGGCGCTTCCGCCCGCATGTCACCGTGGCCCGCATCGGCCGGCCGACGGAGACCAGCAACTGGGTCCGCCTCCTCGACGCCTACGAGGGCCCCGCCTTCACCGTCGACCGGGTCTCCCTGGTCGCCTCGCACCTCGGCGAGGGCCCCCGCGGTCGCCCGCGCTACGAGATCGTCGACACCTTCCCGCTCGGCTGAGGTGCGCGCCGCAGGCCCTTCAGGCCGCCCACCGCACCGACTCGTGGATCAGGTCCGCCATGGGCACGACGCCCTCGAGGTCGGGGCGGCGCTCGAGCAGCACGGTGACGCCGCTGTGGTGGCGGATCGTCGCGTCACGGCGGCGAAGGGCCTTCGCCAGGGCGTCGTCGGTCGGGTGCTGGGTCATGGTCGCCTCCTGTGATTTAAGTGGAGTAACCCTATCGTATTAAGACAGAGGCGGGCTCAGAGACCCGGCAGCGAGGGGATCAGCCCCTGCACCAGGTCGTACGTCGCCCGGTCGGCCGCCGCGATCAGCCCGCGCGGCTCCGGCTCCTGCGGCCGGTACGGCGCCCCGCCGAAGGTGCCGACGAAGCCCCCGGCCTCGGTCAGCAGCAGGGAGCCCGGGGCGTGGTCCCAGGGCTTGGTCCCGGCGTAGAGGGCGTAGTCGGCGGCGCCCTCGACCAGGCGCGGGTAGTCCACGCCACAGCACACCCAGGTCAGCTCCAGGGCCTGGAGGGTGCCGAGGGCCCGCCCGATCCAGGTCCGACGCGAGGTGACCCCGCGTGCGGCGTCGCCGAGCGGCGGCCGGACCAGCCGCTCGCCGTCGCGCCACGCGCCGGCGCCGCGCTCGGCGACGTAGGCCACCCGGTGCTGGGGCTGCCAGATCCAGCTGCGCACGACCTCGCCGGCCCTCAGCTCGGCGACCATGACGGCGTGGTCGGGGGAGCCCGAGACGAAGTTCTTGGTGCCGTCGACGGGGTCGACGGTGAACGCGTGCTCGGCGCCGGCGTAGCGCTGCAGCACCGACGCGTCCGCCGAGGCCGCCTCCTCGCCCAGGACCACCGCATCGGGGTAGGCCGCGACGAGGGCGTCGGTGATGAGCACCTCGGCCTCGCGGTCCGCGACCGTCACCAGGTCGCCGGGCCCCTTGTGCGAGATCTCCTCGGAGGCCAGGGCGCGGAAGCGGGGGTCGATGATCTCCGCCGCCACGTCCTTGAGCAGGGTCAGGACGTCGTCGGTCTCCACGCGTCCCAACCTACTGAGCGGGTGCGGACGGCTAGTCGGGCAGGGCGCGCACGATCTCCTCGACCCGGTCCTTGGCGTCGCCGAAGAGCATGCGCGAGTTGTCCTTGAAGAAGAGCGGGTTCTGCACGCCGGCGTAGCCGGTGGCCATCGACCGCTTGAAGACGATGACGTCGCGCGCGTTCCAGACCTCGAGGACCGGCATGCCGGCGATCGGCGAGCCCGGCTCGTCGAGCGCGGCCGGGTTGACCGTGTCGTTGGCGCCGATGACCAGGACCACGTCGGTGCCGGGGAAGTCCGGGTTGATCTCGTCCATCTCCAGGACGATGTCGTAGGGCACGCGGGCCTCGGCGAGCAGCACGTTCATGTGGCCGGGCAGGCGCCCGGCGACCGGGTGGATGCCGAACCGTACGTCGACGCCGCGCGCGCGCAACCGGGCGGTGAGCTCCGCGACCGGGTACTGCGCCTGGGCGACGGCCATCCCGTAGCCCGGCGTGATCACGACCGAGGAGGCCCCGGCCAGCAGCTCGGCGGCCTCGTCGGCCTGGATCTCGCGGTGCTCGCCGTAGTCGCGGGCCTCGCCGGACACGGCGCCGTCGGAGCCGAAGCCGCCGGCGATGACGGAGATGAACGAGCGGTTCATCGCCTTGCACATGATGTAGCTCAGGATCGCACCGGAGGAGCCCACCAGGGACCCGGTGATGATCAGCAGGTCGTTGTCGAGCAGGAACCCTGCGGCCGCGGCGGCCCAGCCGGAGTAGCTGTTGAGCATCGAGACGACGACCGGCATGTCGCCGCCGCCGATGGCGGCCACCAGGTGGAAGCCGAGCGCCAGGGCGAGGACCGTCATGAGCAGCAGCGGGACGATGCCGTGGTCGTGGTCGTTCATGAACCACACCAGCAGGCCGACCGAGGCCACGATGACGCCGAGGTTGAGCCAGTGGCGCGCGGGCAGCACCAGCGGGCTGGACTTCATCTTCGCGCTCAGCTTGAGGTTGGCCACGATGGAGCCGGTGAGCGTCACCGCCCCGATGAAGACGCCGAGGAAGACCTCGACCTCGTGGATCGCGCCGAGGGACCCGGTGGTGGGCGCCTCGGGGTCGAGGAAGGAGTTGATGCCGACGAGCACGGCGGCGAGGCCGACGAAGCTGTGCAGGATCGCGACCAGCTCGGGCATCCCGGTCATCTGCACGGTGCGGGCGCGCCAGGCCCCGATCACGGCGCCGACGAGCATCGCGACCAGGACCACGCCGAGGGTGGACCCGAGGCCGCGCCAGTGGTCGAACGGGTCGGGCAGCTCGGCCTGGCGGGCGGCCAGCACGAGGGTGGCGACCAGGGCGATGCCCATGCCCACCATGCCGGCGAGGTTGCCGCGCTTGGCGCTCTCGTGCTTGGACAGCCCCGCCAGGGCGAGGATGAAGAGCACAGCGGCGACGATGTAGGCCGCCTGCACCAGCCCCGGCAGCTCGTCCGAGGTCAGGAAGTCGCTCATGTCAGTCCTTCCTGAACATCTCGAGCATCCGGAGGGTCACGAGGAACCCGCCGAAGATGTTGATGCTCGCGACCAGCACCGCGATCGTCGCCAGGATCGCGATCGCGGGGTTGGTGGAGCCGACCTGCAGGATGCCGCCGACCAGGATGATCCCGCTGATCGCGTTGGTCTCGCTCATCAGCGGCGTGTGCAGGGCGTGCGCGACGTTGGAGATCACGTAGTACCCCACGAACACCGCCAGCGCGAAGACCGTGAAGTGGTTGAGGAACACCGCGGGCGCGTACGCCGCCAGCACGGCGAACAGCACGACGCCGAGCCCGGCGGCGTACACCTTGCGACGAGGGTCCGGCGGTGGCTTGGGCGCCACCGGCTCCGGCGCGGCCACCGGCGCGGCGGCCGGGGCGGCGGAGACCTGGACCGGCGGCGGCGGCCACAGCAGCTCGCCGTCGTGGGTGACCGTGATGCCGCGCTGCACGACGTCGTCGAGGTCGAGCACCAGCTGCCCGTCCTTGGCCGGGGTCAGCAGCTTGAACAGGTTGACGATGTTGGTGCCGTAGAGCTGCGAGGTCTGCGCGGCCAGCCGGCCGGCGAGGTCAGTGTAGCCCAGCACCGTGACCAGGTTGTCGGTGACGACCTTCTCGTCGGCCACCGTGACCTCGCAGTTGCCGCCGTTGGCGGCGGCCATGTCGACGATGACGCTGCCGCTGCGCATGCCGGCGACCGTCTCGGCCGTGATCAGCAGCGGAGCCGGGCGCCCTGGGATCAGCGCGGTCGTGATGACGATGTCGGCGTCGCGCGCCTCCTCGTCGTACATCGCCGCGGTCGCCGCGACCTGCTCCGGGGTCATCTCCTTGGCGTAGCCGTCGGAAGAAGCTGCGGCCTCCATGGCTGGGTCGTCAATGGTGACGAACTGCGCCCCCATGGACTGGACCTGCTCGGCGACCTCGGGCCGTACGTCGAACGCCCGCACGACCGCGCCCATCGCGTTGGCGGCGCCGATCGCGGCCAGCCCGGCGACCCCGGCGCCGACCACGAACACCTTGGCCGGGGGGACCTTGCCGGCGGCCGTGACCTGGCCGGTGAACTGCCGGCCGAACTCGTGGGCGGCCTCGATGACCGCGCGGTAGCCCGCGACGTTGGCCATCGAGGAGAGCACGTCCAGCGACTGGGCGCGCGAGATGCGCGGGACCGCATCCATCGCCAGGGCGGTGACCCCGGCCTGGTGCAGCCGCTCGACGAGCTCGGGGCTGCGCGCCGGCGCCATGAGCGAGACGACGGTCGCGCGCGGTCGCAGCGTGCGGATCTCGGCCGTGGTGGGCGCGTCGACCTTGACGACGACGTCGCAGTCCCAGACCTCCTCGGCGCCGACGACGGCGATGCCCGCCGCCTCGTAGGCCGAGTCCGGCTGGGCGGCCAGGAGCCCGGCCCCGGACTCCACGACGACCTCGTAGCCCAGCGTCGCGAGCTGGGATGCGGTCGTCGGTGTCGCGGCGACCAGGGTCTGGCCGGGCTTGGACTCGCGCGGGATGCCGATGCGCACCGATGCCTCCTGTGGGTTGAGCCGCAGGTCAACCTACACAGGCGGGCACGTGACCGGGGTCACGGTCCGGCGAGCGTCAGTGGGCGAGCCCGTACAGCCGGTCGCCGGCGTCCCCGAGCCCGGGCACGATGTAGCCCTTCTCGTTGAGACGCTCGTCCACCGCGGCGGTGACGACCGTGACCGGGACGTCGAGGTCGGCGAGCTCCTGCTCGAGGCGCGCGCAGCCCTCGGGCGCGGCGAGCAGGCAGATGGCGGTGATGTCGTCGGCGCCGCGGTCGGTGAGGAACCGGACGGCCGCCGCCAGGGTGCCGCCGGTGGCCAGCATCGGGTCGAGGACGTAGCACTGGCGCCCCGAGAGGTCCTCCGGGAGACGCTCGGCGTACGTCGACACCTCGAGGGTCTCCTCGTTGCGCATCATCCCGAGGAAGCCCACCTCCGCGGTCGGCAGCAGGCGCATCATCCCGTCGAGCATGCCCAGCCCCGCCCGCAGGATCGGGACCACCAGGGGCTTGGGGGTGGCGAGCTTGACGCCGGTCATCGGCGCGACCGGCGTGGTGATGTCGTGGGGGTCGACGCGCACGTCGCGGGTGGCCTCGTAGGCCAGTAGGGTCACGAGCTCGTCGGTGAGACTGCGGAACGTCGGCGAGTCGGTGTTCTCGTCGCGCAGCGTCGTGAGCTTGTGGGCGACGAGCGGGTGGTCGACGACGTGGGTGCGCATGCCCAAACCCTAGTGGTCGCCGCGGGGAACAGGGTTGGCCGCCGGTGGCTTCCCGTGCCACCCTGGACAGCACCCTGCGGGCAGCACCGTGGGGCTCGCGTGACGACGTGGAGAGGAGCAGCGATGACCGAGAGCACGGACGGCATCGACTTCGCCCTCGCCGCCTACCGCGAGGAGGGGGTCTGGACGGTGCAGGAGCTGGTGCACGAGACCCTGCTCGACGTCGAGACCCTCGCCCACGCGCTGCGCCGGTTCCCCGGTGACGGCGGTGCGGTGGGGATGGTCGCGGTCGACGAGGACTTCTTCCTGGTCGTACGCGTCGCCGGCCCCCGCACCCGGGTGCTGCTCTCCGACATCACCGCCGCCGACGAGTGGGAGCTGGCCAGCTCCGCGGTCGACTTCCTGCACCTGCCGCCGCCCGAGGACGACGACGAGCAGGCCCCCGCCGGCGACCTGGACCTGCTCGGCGACCTCGGCATGCCGGCGATGGACCTGGCGATCCTGCTCGACGACGACGACCTCTACCCCGACGAGGTCCTCTCCGACGTCGCTCGGCGCCTGGGCTTCGGCGCGGAGTTCGACGACGCGGCCGGCCTCACCTCCGCGTGACGGACCGGGCCGGCTGGCGCGAGCCCATGCTCGCGGCCCTCGCCGAGGCGCGCGCCGCGCTGGCGACCGACGACGTCCCCATCGGAGCGGTCGTCGTGGGGGCCGACGGCTCGCTCGTCGGCCGCGGTCGCAACCTGCGCGAGGCGGAGGGCGACCCGACCGGGCACGCGGAGGTGGTCGCCCTGCGCTCGGCCGCGGCGGCGCTGGGGCAGTGGCGGCTGACGGGCTGCACCCTGGTCGTGACCCTCGAGCCGTGCACGATGTGCGCCGGCGCCGCGGTGCTGAGCCGGGTCGACCGGATCGTGTTCGGCGCCTACGACGAGAAGGCCGGTGCGGTCGGAAGCCTGTGGGACGTCGTGCGCGACCGCCGCCTCAACCATCGCCCGGAGGTGCTGTCGGGCGTGCTCGCAGAGGAGTCCGCGGCCCTGCTCGAGGCGTTCTTCTCCCATCAGAGGGGCAGAGAGTCACCCGATTAGGGCAGACGCGGTCACCGGTCGCGGGTTAGGCTTTTACCGTGTTGATCCGCGCCGGCCTCGGGGCCATCGTCGCGGTGGTTGCGGCCATCGCGGCGACCGCCACGCCGGCGCAGGCCGACTCCACCGTGACGGTGCGAGGCGTGGCCTTCCCCGACAGCTCCGTGCAGCTGGGGGCCGTCGGCTGCGAGTCCGTGCTCGCCCGCACCGCCGAGACGATGCAGCCACGCATCGGGCGCGGCAACGGCGCCCCCGTGGCCGGCCAGCGCAGTCTCGGCTACGACCTCGCCGGCGGGAACGCCATGGGAGCGCTGTTCTCGGTGCCCTCCGTGACCCGCACCGCGGTCGCCGGCATGGCCGTGCAGGCGCCGGGCGGCGCCTCTGGCGTCGCCTACGCCGGCTACCGCTCGCCCGCCGACGCCGGCACGAACCTGGTGTGGTTCGGCCGCGCACCGCTGACCGCGGTCCCCGGTGGCTGGCAGCAGGTCGACGCCAGCCGGCTCTCCTACACCTGGACCAAGTACGACCTCGGCACCGGTCAGGTCGTGGCGCCTCCCACCGCCGCCGCACCGAGCACCGCGCCCGCGTTCGCCGCCGCCCACGGCGGTGACGGCCCCGGGCTCTTCACGGTCGGCTTCGGCTGCGACGGCCGCCCGTTCAGCATGGACGCGGTGCGCGCCGGCACCGCCGGTGACGTCACGACGTACGACGTGGAGGGGCTGCTGACCAGCACCGAGATGGTGGGCGCGCGCTCCAGCGTCGAGGCCGGCGAGAGCGTCGACCTCGTCGGCCGCCTCGTGGTCCCCGGCGGCGTCGTACCGCACGCCACGCTGGTCCTCGAGGAGCTGGCGGCGGGCGCGAAGCGATGGCGGGTCGTCTCCGTGGTCGCCGTCGGCGACGACGGACTGGCCCACGCGCGGGTGACGCCGCGGACCCCGACCTCCTACCGCTGGCGCTTCGTCGACCGGCCCCTGGCCGAGGGCAGTGAGTCGCCCTCGCTCCTCATCGACGTGGTCACGGCGGCTGCGCCGAGCCCGACCCCGTCCGCCGAGCCGAGCCCCTCCGCGAAGCCGAGCCCGTCCGCCAAGCCGAGCCCGTCCGCGACCCCCGTCCCGAGCCCCTCGTCCCCGTCGTCGCCGGCCCCCTCGTCGCCGTCCCCGTCGGCGCCGTCCCCGTCGGTCCCGTCGGTCCCGTCGATCTCCCCCACCCCCACCCCCTCCCTCTCCCCGTCGTCGGTGCCCTCGCCGACGCTCCTCCAGGAGCCCGGCCCCACGGGATGAGGCGCCAGCTGCCGCGGCGCCACGACCTGGCTCCGCTGATCAGGTTCAGGCGGCCGGTGCTGTCCCCGCGCGAACGGCGCCTCGTCGGCGCCCTCACGGTCGAGGATCTGCGCCGGATCGCCCGGCGGCGTACGCCGAAGGCCGCGTTCGACTACACCGACGGCGCCGCCGACGGCGAGGTCTCGCTGGCGCGGGCGCGCCAGGCCTTCGCGGACGTGGAGTTCCACCCCGCGATCCTGCGCGACGTCTCCTCGGTCGACACGTCGCGGGAGGTGCTCGGGGCCCGGGCCGCGCTGCCGTTCGGGATCGCGCCGACGGGCTTCACGCGGATGATGCACGCCGAGGGGGAGGTGGCCGGCGCGACCGCCGCCGCGGCGGCCGGCATCCCGTTCGCGCTGTCCACGATGGGCACCACCTCGATCGAGGACGTGGCGGCCGCTGCGCCCGGCGGACGGCACTGGTTCCAGCTGTACATGTGGAAGGACCGGGAGCGGTCCATGGCGCTCGTCGACCGCGCGGCCGCAGCTGGCTACGACACGCTGCTGGTCACCGTGGACGTCCCGGTCGCCGGCGCCCGGCTGCGCGACGTACGCAACGGCATGACGATCCCCCCGACCCTGACGCCGCGCACGGTGCTCAACGCGATCCCGCGTCCCGGCTGGTGGCTGAACTTCCTCACCACCGAGCCCCTCGCCTTCGCCTCGCTGGACGCGTGGTCCGGCACCGTCGCCGACCTGCTGGACACGATGTTCGACCCCACCGTGACCTTCGAGGACCTGGCGTGGATCCGGTCGCAGTGGCCGGGCAAGGTGTCGGTCAAGGGCGTGCAGAGCGTCGACGACGCGCGGCGGCTGGCGGACCTGGGCGTCGACGCGATCGTCCTGTCCAACCACGGCGGCCGCCAGCTCGACCGGGCGCCGGTGCCGTTCCACCTGCTGCCCGACGTCGTGCGCGAGGTCGGCGACGACCTCGAGGTCCACCTCGACACCGGCATCATGTCCGGCCAGGACATCGTGGCCGCCCTCGCCCACGGGGCCCGCTTCACGATGATCGGCCGCGCCTACCTCTACGGCCTCATGGCCGGCGGTCGCCCCGGCGTCGACCGCACCCTGGAGATCCTCGCCGGCCAGCTCGAGCGCACCCTGCGCCTGCTCGGCGTCACCACCCTCGACGAGCTCGAGCCCCGCCACGTCACCGCGCTGCGGCGGCTGGGGCCGGTCGGCTGAGTGGATGGATACCCGGCTGACCGGGTATCCATCCCGCGTCCGTACTTCGCGGGCGATTCGCGCGCTTGTCAGGGGTTGCAACCCCTGACAAGCGCAGGCATACCCGGCTGACCGGGTATCCATCCCGGCGGCGACCAGCGTCAGCGCAGACCCGCGGCGGCGCGAGCGAGCGCCTCGACACGCGACCAGTCGCCCGAGTCGAGGACGGCGGCGGGGGTGAGCCAGGAGCCGCCGACGCAGCCGACGTTGGGCAGGGCGAGGTACGTCGGGGCGCTCGCCGCCGTGATGCCGCCGGTCGGGCAGAAGCGGGCGGTCGGGACGGGGGAGGCCACCGACCTCAGGTAGTCCACGCCGCCCGACGCCTCGGCGGGGAAGAACTTCATCGACGCGTAACCGGCCTCCAGCACCGCGAGAGCCTCCGACACCGTGGCCGTGCCCGGCAGGAACGGCAGGCCCGTGTCCGCCATGGCGCCGAGCAGCGTGGGCGTGCAGCCGGGCGAGACCAGGAAGCCGGCGCCGGCGTCGGCGGCCTCCTTGGCCTGCCCGGGCGCCACGACGGTGCCGGCGCCGACCAGGATCTCGGGCACCTCGTCCGCGATCGCGCGGATCGCGTCGAGCGCGACCGGTGTGCGCAGCGTGAGCTCGATGGCCGGGAGCCCGCCGGCGACCAGGGCGCGGGCCACCGGCACCGCGTCGGACAGGCGCTCGAGGACGACGACCGGCAGGACCGGGACGACCTCCAGCAGTGAGGGATGCCGGGACTCAGACAGGCTGGGCAAGGGGCACCTCCGTGGCCGGGAAGCCGTACGCCGGGAAGACGCTCGCGCCGGCGTCGGCGGGGCCGACCGTCGCCCGGAACGCCGAGAACAGCTCGCGGCCGGTGCCGGCCCACTCCTCGCCCTCGGGGGCGCGGCCGGTGGGGACGCGCTGCTGCAGGGCGAACACGTCGTCCACGAGCAGCCGGCCCGTCACCGCGTCGACGGTGATGAGGTCGCCGTCGCGCACTCGCGAGAGCGGGCCACCGAGGGCCGCCTCGGGGGTGACGTGGATGGCGGCCGGGACCTTGCCGGAGGCGCCGGACATCCGGCCGTCGGTCACGATCGCGACCCTCTGGCCGCGGTCCTGGAGTACGCCCAGGGCCGGGGTCAGCTTGTGCAGCTCGGGCATGCCGTTGGCGGCCGGGCCCTGGTAGCGGATCACCGCGACCAGGTCGACGCCGTCCAGTCGCCCCTCGGCGAACGCCGCCAGGAAGTCGGCCTGGTCGTCGAAGACCAGGGCCGGCGCGGTGACCACGCGGTGCTCCCGGCTGACCGCGGAGGTCTTGACGACCGCCGTACCGAGGGGGCCGGTGAGGACCTTGAGCCCGCCGTCCGCCGCGAACGGGTCGGTGGCCGGGCGCAGCACGTCGCGGTCGAGGCTGGCCTTGGGGCCCTCCTCCCAGGTGAGGTCGGCACCGCGCAGGACCGGCTCGGTCGTGTAGCGGCTCAGGCCGTGGCCCATGATCGTCTCGACGTCCTCGTGCATCAGCCCGGCGCGCAGCAGCGTGTGGATCAGGAAGCCGACGCCGCCGGCGGCGTGGAAGTGGTTCACGTCCGCGGAGCCGTTGGGGTAGATCCGCGCGAGCAGCGGCACGACGGCCGACAGGTCCGAGAGGTCCTGCCAGGTCAGCGCGATGCCGGCAGCCCGCGCGATCGCGACCAGGTGCAGGGTGTGGTTGGTCGACCCGCCGCTGGCCAGCAGCGCCACGCAGGCGTTGACGATCGCCCGCTCGCTCACGATCTCGCCGACGGGCGTGGGCTCGCCCCCCTGCCGGGTGATGGCCACCGCCCGGGTCGCGGCCGCTCGGGTCAGCGCCTCGCGCAGCGGGGTGCCGGGGTTGACGAACGACGAGCCCGGCAGGTGCAGGCCGAGCACCTCCATCAGCAGCTGGTTGGAGTTGGCGGTGCCGTAGAAGGTGCAGGTGCCGCGCGAGTGGTACGACGCCGACTCGGCCTCGAGCAGCTCCTCGCGGCCGACCTTGCCCTCGGCGTGGAGCTGGCGCACCCGAGCCTTCTCGCCGTTGGGCAGGCCGGAGGCCATGGGCCCGGCGGGCACGAACACCGTCGGCAGGTGGCCGAACGACAGCGCGCCGATCAGCAGCCCCGGCACGATCTTGTCGCAGACCCCGAGCATGAGGGCGCCGTCGAACATGTCGTGGCTGAGGGCGATCGCCGCCGACATCGCGATCACGTCGCGGCTGTAGAGCGAGAGCTGCATGCCGTCGCGGCCCTGGGTGATCCCGTCGCACATGGCGGGGACGCCGCCGGCGACCTGGGCGATCCCGCCGGCGCGGACGGTGGCCTGCTTGAGGACCGGCGGGTACTCGCCGTACGGCTGGTGCGCCGAGAGCATGTCGTTGTAGCTGGTGACGATCGCCAGGTTGGGCTTGGTGCGCCCGCGCAGCGCGGTCTTCTCGGCGGGCTCGGAGGCGGCGAGGCCGTGCGCGAGGTTGGCGCAGCCGAGCCGGCCCCGGGCGGGGTGCTGGTCGGCGGCCGCGCGGATGCGGGCGAGGTAGGCGCGACGGCCGGGGGCGCTGCGCGCCACGATCCGCGCCGTCACCTCCGCCACGACGGGGTGGGTGGTGGGGCTCATGCGTCGGACTCCTGCCAGTGTCGGCCGTCGCGCTCGAGGAGCGTGGCGGCGGCGGTCGGCCCGCTGGTGCCGGCCGGGTAGCGCTTGGGGCGCTCGGGCGACGTCGCCCACCGCCTCAGGATCGGCTCGACCCAGGTCCACGCGGCCTCGACCTCGTCGCGGCGCATGAACAGGGTCGGGTTGCCCCGCATGACGTCCATGAGCAGCCGCTCGTAGGCGTCGGGGCTGCGCTGGGTGAACGTCGTCGCGTAGCTGAGGTCCAGCGACACCGGCCGCAGCCGGATCCCGCCTGGCCCGGGCTCTTTGGCCGTCAGGTGCAGACGCATGCCCTCGTCGGGCTGGACCTGGATGTGCAGCCGGTTGGGCGAGGTGGCGCCCTCGCTGTGCGGGAACATCGCGTGCGGGGGCTCCTTGAACACCACCACGATCTCCGACATCCGCCGGTCCAGGCGCTTGCCGGTGCGCAGGTAGAACGGCACCCCGGCCCAGCGCCAGTTCTGCACCTCGGCCCGTACGGCGACATAGGTCTCGGTGCTGCTGGTCGGGTGGCCCACGTCGTCGGCGTACGACGCTGCCGGCAGCCCGTCGACCAGACCCTCGCAGTAGCGCCCGCGCACGGTGTCGCGGTCGACGTCCTGGGGCGACATCGGCTTGAGCGCCTGCAGCACCTTGAGCTTCTCGTCGCGCACCGTCTCGCGACCGACGTACGTCGGCGGCTCCATGGCGACCAGGCAGAGCAGCTGCAGCAGGTGGTTCTGCACCATGTCGCGCAGCGCGCCGGAGGTGTCGTAGTAGCCGCCCCGGTCCCCGACGCCGAGGATCTCCGCGGCGGTGATCTGGACGTGGTCGACCCAGCGCGAGTTCCACAGCGGCTCGAGGAAGGTGTTGGCGAAGCGCGTGACGAGGAGGTTCTGCACGCTCTCCTTGCCGAGGTAGTGGTCGATGCGGAAGATCTGGCGCTCGGAGAAGACCCGCCCGACCTCGTCGTTGATGGCGAGCGCCGAGGCCAGGTCGCGGCCCACGGGCTTCTCCAGGACCACCCGCGAGCTCTCCTCGACCACGCCGGCGGCGCCGAGGCGCTCGCAGGTGGGGCCGAACAGCGACGGCGCGACGGCGAGGTAGAAGACCCGCACCGCCTCCTCGTCGGTGGGCCGGTCCTTGAGGAGGTCGTGCAGCAGGTGCCAGCCCTCGGGCTCGTGGGAGTCCAGCGTCAGGTGCCGGACCCGGCCCAGCAGGCGGCGTACCGCGCCCTCGTCGAGCTCGTCGGCGACGACGTGGCGGTGCAGGCCCTCCTGCACGACCTGGCGGTAGCCCTCGTCGTCGAGCTCGGAGCGGGAGACGCCGACGATGCGCGTGGCGTCGGGGAGCCGGCCCTCCAGCTCGCGCTGGTAGAGCGCCGGCAGGAGCTTGCGCAGCGCTAGGTCGCCGGTGCCGCCGAACACGGTGAAGTCGCACGCCGGGAGGTCGGCGGCGAGCTCGGTCGTGGGCAGGGTCACCTGGCCACGGTAGGGAGAGAAGGGCGCTCTCGACAAGCACTACTTAGGTATTTTGCAAACCAAAGTGACCGGCCCGCCCTACGAGGGAGGGCGAAAGCGCCTAGGATCCGGGGCGTGACCTCCGCCGGCGACGTACTCGACCTGGTGCGGTCGGGACGGGCCAGCACCCGCTCCGAGCTGCGCCGGCTGACCGGGCTGTCCCGCACGGCGGTGGTCGCCCGGGTCTCCGCCCTCGCCGAGGCCGGACTGCTGCTGGTGGGCGAGGAGCTCGCCTCGACCGGCGGGCGGCCACCCGGCAGCATCGTGTTCCACCAGGACGCGGGCGTCGTGCTCGCCGCCGCCATCGGCCGCTCCCGCTCCCAGCTCGCGGTCTTCGACCTCGTGGGGGAGGAGCTGGGCTCGTCGTCCCTCGACCACGAGGTGGGGGCCGGACCCGAGGCGGTGATGCCGCCGGTGGCCCAACACCTGTGCCGCCTCCTCGACGAGACCGCCGGCGGTCGGGCCGTGCTGGCCGTCGGGGTCAGCCTGCCGGGCACCGTCGACCCGGTCCGCGGCGTCAGCGTCGACTCGCCGGTCATGGGTGGCTGGGACGGCGCCGACCTGGCGCCGTACCTCGCCGAGGTCGGAGCCGCACCGCTCTACGTCGGCAACGACGCGGACGTCCTGGCGCGCTCCGAGCGGCTCGGGCACGCCGCCCGCTTCCAGGACCTGCTCGTCGTCAAGGCCTCGACCGGGCTGGGGCTCGGCATCATCGCCGAGGGCCGGGTGGTGTCCGGGCACCTCGGCGGCGCCGGCGAGATCGGGCACACCAAGGTGGACGCCGCCGACGGCCGTCCCTGCCGCTGCGGCGCCACCGGCTGCCTGGAGACCCTGGCCGGCGGCTGGGCCCTCGTCGCGCGGCTCACCGAGCAGGGCCGCCACGTCGGCCACGTCCGCGACCTGGTCGACCTGGCCCTGTCGGGCGACGCGGACGCCAAGCAGCTGCTGCGCGAGAGCGGACGCCGGCTCGGCGAGGTCCTCGCCGTCGCGATCAACCTGCTCAACCCCGAGGCCGTCGTCCTCGGCGGCGACATGGCGGCCGCCTTCGACGTCTACGCCGCCGGCGTACGGGAGAGCGTCTACGCCCGCGCCTCGGCGCTGGCGACCCGCGAGCTGCAGTTCCTGCCCTCGACCTTCGGCGACCGCGCCGGCCTGGTCGGCTGCGCGTCCATGGCCCTCGACCAGGTCCTCAATCCCGCCGCCATCGACGCCCGCCTCTCCCAGCGTCCCGACCCGTCCTGAGCCCGCCGCCGGGGTAGTCCCGGACGCTTGTGTTGTTGAAACGCCGTTCCCACCGACACGATCGTCAGGGACTACCTCGCATGGGTCGATCCGGATGAGCGGGCGGCGAACCGGCCCGGGGGGACGCCGAGGACGCGCTTGAAGTGGCGGGTCAGGTGGGACTGGTCGTGGAAGCCGACGTCTGCGGCGACGCGGGCGGCGGGGACGCCGTCGAGCAGCAGGCGCCGGGCCGCGTCGACCCGGCGGCCGGTGAGGTAGCGGTGCGGTGAGATGCCGAGCTCGCGACGGAAGGTGCGGACCAGGCGTACGGGCGGGGCGTCCAGCTCGGCCGCGGCCTCGGCCAGGCTGATGCCGTCGACCAGGTGGGCGTCCAGGAGCTCGCGCAGCCGCGCCGCGAGCCCAGGATCCCGCACCGCGTCCCGCACCGCGTCCCGCCCCGCGTCCGCGACCGGGGCTCCTCGCAGATGGGCTCCCAGCCGCTCGACCACCAGTGCCAGGTCGGAGGCCGCCTCGAGCTCGTCGCCGGGTCGGCCCAGCGCGTCGTGCAGGGCCCGCACCCGCCGCAGCAGGGCCGGGTCGCCGCTCGTGGGCTCGTCGACGGCGCGCCCGGAGCGCCCGGGGTCCAGGACGTCGGCCTCCAGGTAGACCACCCGCTTGCGGAAGCCCTCCTCGGTCGCCCCGCGCCCGTCGTGCGGCACGTGCGGCGGAAGCAGCGTCACCGACGCCCGGCGGGTGGCGTGCTCGTGGCCGCCCAGGTCGTAGACGACCGTGCCGGTGTCGACCAGGAGCAGCGTCCACGTGTCGTGGGTGTGCGACGGGTACGCGTGGCGCGGGAAGTGCGCATGCAGGACCTCGGCGACCCCCGGCACCGGCGGCCGCCAGGCTCGGATCGAGGGCCCGCGCTCCATGTGCCGAACGTACAAGACCGCCGCGCCCCGCCGGGTCACGATCGAGGCATGCACGAGGCCCTCACCCCGCCGTTCGACACCAAGATCGCCCTCCTGGTCCGCGACGACCTCGTCGCCTGGCAGCGCCTCAACGTCACCGCATTCCTCGCCAGCGGCATCACGGCCGCGTCCCCGCACCTGGTCGGCGACCCGTACGCCGACGCCGACGGCACGGCGTACCTGCCGCTGCTGGGGATGCCCGTCCTGGTCTTCCAGGCCGGCGGAGACATCCTGCGCGCGGCCCGGGAGCGGGCGCTGCGGCGCGGGCTGCCGCTGGCGGTCTACACGAGCGACATGTTCCGCACCGGGCACGACGCGGCCAACCGCGCCACCGTCGCCGCGGTCGCCGGCGCCGGCCTCGACCTCGTCGGCCTGGCCCTGCACGGTCCCAAGAGCGCGGTCGACAAGGTCACGAAGGGAGCACGCCTCCATCCCGCCGACTAACGTCGGCGTCATGCGGATCAGCGAGTGGGGCACGACGCCCTCCGGCGAGACGGTGCACCGCCTGGTCCTCGGCTCCGCCCCCGGTGCGGTGCTGCACGTGCTGACGCTCGGAGCCACGGTGCACCGGCTGGAGGTGGAGGCAGGGGGCCCGCGGCGCAACATCGCCCTCGGCCACCGTGATCCCGCCGACTACCTCGGCTCCAGCGACTACATCGGCGGCACGATCGGCCGCTACGCCAACCGGATCGCCGGCGGGCGCACCACGCTCGACGAGGACGAGCTCACGCTCGGCGCACACGACCGCGGCAACCACCTGCACGGCGGCCCCGACGGCTTCGACCGGCGCGTGTGGGAGGTCGTCGACGCCGGCGCGGACCACGCCGTGCTGAGCCTGGTGAGCCCCGACGGCGACCAGGGCTTCCCCGGCACCGTCCGGGCCCAGGTCACCTTCACGGTGACCGGCCACGCCGTCGGCGTGGAGCTGGCGGCGACGACCGATGCCCCGACGCTCGTGAACCTCACCTCCCATGCCTACTTCAACCTCGACGGCGAAGGAGCGGGCACCATCGACGAGCACCGCCTCACGGTGCCCGCCGAGCGCTACACCCCGGTCGACGCCACCGGCATCCCGCTCGGCGACCACGCGCCGGTGGCCGGCACGGCCTTCGACTTCCGGCGACCAGCGGCGATCGGACCGAGGGTGCGGCGCGACGAGGAGCAGATCGTCCTGGCCCGCGGCATCGACCACAACTACGTCGTTGACGGCAAGGGCTGGCGCACCGCGGCCGTGCTCGAGTCGCCCGCGTCGGGCACCCGACTGACGCTGCGCAGCGATCAGCCGGGGCTGCAGGTCTACACCGGGAACTTCCTGGACGGCAGCCGACGTACCGCCGAGGGAGGGCTCTACCGCCAGGGCGACGGGATCGCCCTGGAGCCGCAGCTGCACCCCGACTCCCCGAACCGGCCCGATTGGCCCTCCGCCGTCCTGCGCCCCGGCGAGACCTACCGCCACCGCCTCGAGTGGGAGCTCTCCGCGATCGGCCGATGAGTCGACGACGTCGCGGTAGTCAGCCCGGTATGGACATCCTCGACCTCGGCCCCGCCACGGCGACCATGCGACGCCTGGTGCTCGGCATCGGCGACGACCAGCTCGCCCTGCCCACCCCGTGCACGGCGTACACCGTCGGCGACCTCGTCGAGCACGTCGGCGGCGTGGCTCTCGCCTTCACCGGTGCGGCTCACCGCCGACCCGTGCCCGGCGCGGACGGAGGCGGCGAGGGGGACGCGTCCCGGCTGGAGGAGGGCTGGCGCCACCGCATCGTGCGTGACCTGGACGTCCTGGCCGAGGCCTGGCGCAGTCCCGCGGCGTACGACGGGATGACCGCGGCGGCCGGCGTGGCCCTGCCCGGCGCCGTCGCCGCCCGGATCGCGCTCGACGAGGTCGTCGTCCACGGCTGGGACCTGGCGCGCGCGACGGGCCAGCGCTTCGACGCCCACCCGGCCTCGGTGGCGGCCTGCCTGGAGTTCGTCTCCGGCTTCGACGTGCCGCCCGAGGCCGGCGACGGCCCCTTCGGGCCTCCGGTCCCGCCTCCGTCCGACGCCACCGACCTGGAGCGGCTCCTCGCCCTCACCGGCCGCGACCCGCGCGCCCGGTGACCTCCGGGGGCGGCCGCCCCAGATTTCACCGACCCCCACACGCTCCGGTAGCCTTCCCGGCGGTGGCGTGTCCGAGCGGCCTAAGGAGAACGCCTCGAAAGCGTTTGTCGGTGCAAGCCGACCGAGGGTTCAAATCCCTCCGCCACCGCCAAGTGAGACACGTGAGAACCCTCAGTGAGCGAACGCTCGCCGGGGGTTCTTGCGTTACTGCCCGCGCCAGAGGCGAGGACGGCCACCACGGGTGTCATTGGCGCGCGCACAATTGCGTTCGGCGAGCAGCCGACGAGCTTCGCGGCGCGGTTGTAGGACACCCATTGAGGAGCCCTAGCGGCGCGTTCACGAACGGCGTCGCCATCAACAGGAAGGGGCTGGCCTTCCTTCCGAGAGGCTAGCTGACCAGTGCGGGCGATTGACCGACGTACTTCGGGGTGCGGTTCAGGACGGTGCCCGCTTCTGTGGTGGTCAGCCAGTCCCGAGAGGTCACCCAGCCAGTATCCGGTTGGCTGGGCCCGATCGAGCAGCAGGACGTTGGCAGCCGCCATCTGTTGCCGCTCTGCTGTCCCATCCCGACGGCCCCTACCGGGTATGTGACCCGCCGCGCAGGATCCGTGTCCCAACGGTCAATCTTGCATAGTCCTTTTGGGTCATTTGAGGTTCTGTGGGGACTAAATCATGCCTTAGCAGCCCGTAGCAGCCGTCTGCCTGAGAGAGTCCGCCGTGATATGCCGAGAGGCTCTCCAGACGGGCCGCCGGTCTCTCAAGGAGCTCAGTTGTGGCTACTTCGACACAACGATCGCGTCGCTTCCAGGTTGGTTTGGGGGCGAGCCTCAGCGCGGCATTGTTCGCCTCCTCGCCGCTGGCACAGCCTGTCTCCGCTCAGCCGGGAGTCGCCCGCGCGTCGGGAGCGCACCTACCGAGCAGTTCAGAGTCGGTGCCTGTCGAGGACGAGGTCGGTCTCGTTCCCGACCTCGCCACTGCTACCACCAACACGTATCGCGAGGCTGATGGCTCCCTGACGCTGCAGTCGTTCACTGAGCGCGTGAACTACCAGGACGAGGACGACTCGTGGGTTCCCATCGAGAACGAGCTGGTATCGGCGCCTGGTGCTGCCTATGAGGTGATGAATGCCGCCAACAGCTTCGAGACCAAGATCCCCAGTGATCCTTCGGTCACGCCGGTGAGGTTCGAGGCCGAGGGCGCGTGGGTCACCATGCGCATGCACGGCCTCGATGACGCATCACCTGCCGTGGATGGAGCCGAGGCCACCTTCGACGATGTTGACGGCGCCGACGAAGTGACCTACGCCGTGACCAACAGCGGTCTCAAGGAGGACATCCTTCTGGAAAGTGCGCCCTCAACTTCCGACCCGGCCCTCGAGTACACCTACAGCCTCGACGCCAGCGCCGGCATCACACCGGTCATGGCGGAGGAGGGCTCGATCGAGTTCCGCGACGCCGCAGGTGACGTCAAGGTCCTGATGCCGGTGGCGTACATGTTCGACTCCGCAGCCCCGGACCCCGCGTTCAGCTACGACGTGGACTACGACCTCGCCCCGACTGGAAGCGGATGGGAGGTGACGGTCACCCCGGACATGGACTGGCTGCTCGACCCCGCCCGGGTCTACCCCGTCACAGTGGACCCTTCGCTGGCTCAGGAGCCCCCCTCGAAGGACTGCTGGATCCGCGACAGCACCCCGACCGGCAGCAACTGCGGCGACGCCTCGACCTTTATCAAGGTCGGACGGAGCACCGCGCCGGCAACGTTCCGGGGTCTGCTGGACTTCAACACTTCGTCGATCCCCACCAACGCCGACATCTCGTACGCAGGCGTCGCCCACCACCGTGGGTGCAGCCCAGCCCTACGGCGCCATCTTGAAGGCTGATTTCGCCGCCAGTTTGAGCGGTGTAGGCGACTTCGAGTACTACCGAACTGACGCTGCGCTTGTCAATAACGACGCGTGCCCGACCTGTATCCGCCAGGTGACCACCGCCCGTCTTGATAGCAGTTATCAGATTCGTTGCGATTCCATGACTTACTTCAATCAATCACCTGGTTGTGTGGTGCCAGCGGCGGAGCCAACCTTTGGGCTCAGTATGTCGAATGAGAACGTCGACGAGTCGGCAGAATTCATCAAGCGCGTTCAGGAGACTGTGGCGCCGTGGGGGGTCGCAGAACCCTACTGGCTCACTCGGACGACGCCTGAGTATCGAGATCTGAACAGAAAGGCGGCGTGCAGAGGTTTCGATCGTCAGGGTAAATCATGCGATGAATTCCCGTTCGCAAGCACGCTCCAGGGTTGTTTCACCTGGGCGAGCGAGTCAAGTTGCAACGCTGCCTCAGTGGACCTGCAAGACAATGTGAGGGCTGGCCGGAAGCTTGGCGCATTCTATAGGCGTGAGAGAATAATGCGATCTCGATCGGACGACCAGTTTTATGTTAAGATCTATCCATAAGTTGTTCGAATGATTATTAATGCACTTGATGGCGCTTACTACGTCATGAATGAATTCTTCGACGGACCACTCCCGTTGATAGGAGACGGGGCTATTTCAATTGCGGCCGCGAAGGACCTCGCCATTGTCTCTACCCTGGCGAACTGGGAACCGGTTCGCGTCCATCTTGCAGTGGATTCGGTTCGGGTTCGGCTGGGCGACGGATGGCCCACCAAGGTGGAAAAGGTGGTGGAATTTAGCGGCCCGGTCCGGGTAACCGACATGGAGTTCGACCCGAACGATAGCCCGATCGTTGACATCAAGCCTGGGCCGTACCTCGTTCAGGTTTTTGCGAGGTCGGTCGAGTACGTCGCTCAGCGGCCCAAGCTGCAGGTGGACGACGTGGCCATGGAGCAACACCTGGTCTTCTTGTCGCCGTTCCGGTGACAAGGTTGGGGGCGTCCGTTGCTGTACAGGATCGGGCATGTGTCACCCGATCAGGAGACGAGCGGTGTATTACGTGTGTGAGGACGTCAGTGAGCCAGCGGTCTGAGCTCGTACCCGCGCGGGATGAGGTGGACGACTTCGATGAGTTTGTCCAAGCGCGAATCCAAGCGCTCCATGCTTTCGCCGCTTCGCTCACCGGCGACCATCATGAGGCATGGGACCTGGTTCAAGACGCCCTGATGCGTCTGGCGGTGGCATGGGACCGCGTCGACTGCGCGCGTAACCCTGACGCATACGCGAGGACGATCCTGGTGAGGCTCAACCTCAACCGCCTTCGTCGACTCGGACGCGAGACCCGCGCCTACGTCAGGTTCAAGACGGACGACTCGACGCGACAGCCTCAGACGGCGGAGCCACCAGACCCTCAGACTTGGCTCGCGGCCGCACTCCACGCGCTTCCCGCGCGTCAGCGAACCGCAGTCGCTTTGGTTCACGTTTGGGAGTTCACCCTCAGCGAGGCGGCCGAATTCATGGGCTGCAGTCCGAACACCGCCAAGACGCACGTCGCCCGGGGCATGAAGACCCTGCGTGCTGTCACATCCGAAAGGAAGGACGATGTCGACTAACGACTCCTCGGATCGGGAGCTGCGAAACGGTCTGCGTGATCTGGCTCGGTCTGAGCCGAACTGGCGACGCGCCCCTGGTAGGCAAGAGCTGATGCGGCGGCACCGAGCGCGCCGGCGAGGGCTTGCTGTTGGCGCGGTTCTTGCTGTCTCGCTCGGGGCGGTAGCCGGTGGAGTTGTGGCAGTCGCCCGACCGGGCTCGGACCCAACCGCCATTGCCTCTGAGGCTGGCGAGAACGACTGTATCGATCCCGCTATATGGGAGCAGGTGATCGACGATCAGACCCAACGTGCCGAGTCGCCAACTGGGGCCGTCATCGACCTGACTGCGAGCAGTGTCGATGTGCTTGCTGTGCGCAGCACGAATGCCAAGACGCGAGAGGTCGACGTCAGCGATCGGCGAGGTCGCCCTGGCACCTACACGGTGGTCAGGGTTGGCCAGGCGTGGGCGGTCACTAAGGGGCTGGGCTGCGGCGCAATGTCAGGAGCTCCGAAAGGTGGGGACTGCCCGCCAGTGGATGTCCCCAGCGCCTCGCCCGGCACGATTATCAAGCAGGTCTGCTGATCCTGCCTGCATCCGTGGCGGAGGTCGGAGTTCTGGTGCCATGTATCGGGATATGCGCACCCGCGCCGTATGACGGCGCTAAGCGTCGCATCGACGACGCTCTCAAGATCATCCGCCCGCTTGAGCGCATTGGACAAGACCACCCGGCTCACCCCGAGTTCCGTGCCGATGGCTGTGTAGGTCCAACCGTCACGTCGTAGGACAACTGCGCATTCAGAGCCTCTCCAGTCACCCTCGCCTGGTTGGTGGGCCGAGCTTTGATCCCACGAGCTTTCAAGTTGTTGAGCACGGTCTCTCCATCAATGCCGTACTTCTCACCGCGTCGTTCGATGACATCCCCGCCTGGTAGTCAGCGATCACCTGATCCATCTCGGCAGTAGCCAGCCGACGCTGCAGCTGCTGCAGGCGTCGTCCCACCGGCAGATCCACTGCCCTGTCTGGGGGATGCGCGAGCACTCGAGCCGCTGGACCCCAGATCGAACGGGTCCAACGTTGTGTCAGTTGGGCCGCCAGTACAAAACAGCCTCTGACCTGGGGAAACCTTGGGCCAGAGGTTGTTTTGCTTGGGCAGCGTGCCAGATACGTGCCAGATTGCCGCAACCAGACACGCACCGTGCCCGATCCTGCCCATGCAAGAAGACGTATCGAGCGCAGGTCCCACGACTAACCACCACGGCACGAGCATCCTGTTCGCCGCACTCGACATCGCCGCCGGCCAGGTCACCGCCGCGTTGCAGCCACGGCACGGCCACCAGGAGTTCCAGGCCTTCCTGCGCCAGATCGAGCGGGCCTACCGCCACGGGGTCGACGAGTCGGGCGTCCCGGACGTCACCGGGTCCTTCTCCTCGCCGAGTGCGCAGCGCCCCGATCGGCCTACGGCAAAGCAGGCGGATCGGGGCGCTGGTCTACGCGAGACCACTTCTCGTAGATCTTGCGGATGACACCTTGGAAGAAGATCACCAAGGTTCCCTCGTCCTCAGCGTCGACCACCTCGGCGTGTGGCAGGTGCAAAGAGACGCCATTCTTGGTCTTCAGCAGTCGTTGCTTCTCCAGGTCATCTCGGACAGCGAGATAGAGGAAGGGCCCCGACGCCAGGTTCTCGGTGACCCATCTGTCCCACTCCGGCTCGACCCTCAGCAGATGCCAGGCCTTGTCGAACGCCTTTAGTTGGGCTGATGTCGCGTTGATGCTGAGCCATGCCGTGCTAATCCCAGAACGAGGCGGGTAGGCGGCCCCCACTTCACCGTCATTCGCATCGCGACCCGAGCCGCTCCTCACCACGAATTCGACAGTAGCGGTGACCATGCCGTGCGGCAAAGGAGTTCGACCCGAACGACAGCCCGATGATTGACATAAAACGGCGATAGCTGGTCCAGGTGTTTGCGAGGTCGGCTGAGTACGCGGCTGAACGGCCCAGACTGCAGGTGGACGACGTGGCCATGGAGCAGCACATGGTGTTCCTGTCGCCGTTCCGGTGACGAACGCGACGTAGGTCCAATCGGCGTGCGTACGGACATCGGTCAGATCCGCCACCCACAGCTGGTCCGGACCGGCCGCACGCTCTCCTGAGCGCCGCGTCGCCCAGTGCTCAGCGGCGCTCGTCGTCCGGCTCCGGCTGGTCGGGCTCGGTCGGCTCGACCGTGAGCGCGAAGTCGTCGCCGTGCATGATCACCCCGCTGACCACCGCGTCGTCGACGACCTGGGCGCCGTACGCGCGGCGCACCATCATCGGGTCGCGGCGCAGGTCGCGCAGGAGGGCCCAGCAGATGCCGACCATCACGAGAGCGAAGGGGACGGCGGCGACGATGGTGAGGTTCTGCAGGCCCGTCAGCGCGTCCTCGTCGATGAGCAGCATGACGGCGGCGACGCCGCCGGTGGCCACGCCCCAGAAGACGACGTTGAGGCGGCTGGGCTCGATGGTGCCGTTCTGGGAGAGCGTGCCCATCACGATCGAGGCCGCGTCCGCGCCGGAGACGAAGAAGATGGCGACCAGCACCATGACCAGGACGCTGGTGACGGTGGCCCAGGGCATCGTCTCGAGCAGGGCGAACAGCTGGCCCTCCGGCGTCGCCTCGCCGGCTAGGTCGATGCCGGCCTCCTGCGCGTGGATCGCCGCGCCGCCGAACACCGCGAACCAGACCAGGCTCACCAGGCTGGGGACCAGCAGCACCCCGGTCACGAACTGCCGGATCGTGCGCCCACGGGAGATGCGGGCGATGAACATGCCGACGAACGGCGTCCAGGACATCCACCAGGCCCAGTAGAAGATCGTCCACGCCGAGAGCCACTCCGACATCCCGTCGCCGCCGGAGGCGCCCGTGCGGGCCGCCATGGTGCCGAGGTCGGAGACGTAGCTGCCGAAGGTCGTCGGGATCAGGTCGAGGATGAACACCGTCGGGCCGACGAGGAACACGAAGAGCGCGAGCGCGACGGCCAGGACCATGTTGGTGTTGGACAGCCACTGGATGCCCTTGGCGACCCCGGACACCGCGGAGACGATGAAGCAGATGGTCAGGACGACGATGATGCCGACCAGCACGCCGTTGCCGACCGTGCCGATGCCCGCCACGATCTCCAGGCCGCTGCCGATCTGCAGCGCACCGAGCCCGAGCGAGGCAGCGGAGCCGAACAGCGTCGCGAAGATCGCGAGGATGTCGATCACCCGCCCGGCGGGGCCGGCCGCGCGGCGCTCGCCGATCAGCGGGGCGAACGCCGCGCTGATGAGCTGCCGGCGGCCCTTGCGGAACACGCCGTACGCGATGGCGAGCCCGACGACGGCGTACATGGCCCACGGGTGGAAGCTCCAGTGGAAGAGCGTCGTGGCCATCGCGGTCTGCACCGCCTGGTCGTTGCCGAGCTCGCCCGTCCCGGGCGGCGGCGTGACCAGGTGCGACAGCGGCTCGCTGACGCCGTAGAACATCAGCCCGATGCCCATGCCGGCGCTGAACATCATCGCCACCCAGGAGACCGTCCGGAACTCTGGCTCCTCGTCGTCACCGCCGAGCGGGATGTCGCCGTACTTACTGGCCGCGAGCCACAGCACGAACACGACGAAGCCAGAGGCCAGGATGGTGAACAGCCACCCGAGGTTGGTCACCGTCCAGGTCAGGGACTTGTCGGAGGCCGTGGCGAGGCTCTCGGTGTTGACCAGCCCCCAGATCACGAACGCGATCGCGATCACCGCGGTCACGGCGAAGACCACCCGGTCGAGCTGGGGGTGGGCGGGGTCCTTCGCGGCCGTGCTGGGCGGCTCCAGGGCCGGGTGATCCGGCAGATGGGGGCTGCCGGGAAGCACCGTGCTGCCCCGACGCGAACGCCGGGGCCGGCGGTGCGGGTGGCTGTGGCGGTTCGTCTCTGTGCTCATGGTGCCGCGCGCCGCTGCCTCGGCGCGGCCTTCCCGAGTGCGATGGCAGTCCTACGAGCCCACCACACCCACGGTGGCGGAGCAACCGCCGAGTGGACGGTCAGCTCGACCCGACTCAGATCTCGGTACGGCGCTCGCTGACCGTCTGGCTGCCGTCGGGGTGGACGGTGGTCGCAGTGCTGCGGGCGCGACGGCCGGCGTTCATGGTCACGGCGGACAGGATGATCACGCCGAGTCCGACCAGTGCGCAGATCCAGCCGACCATCTGCAGGTCGACCTCGTTGATGCTGTCCTGGACGGCGAGCGCCAGAACGAGTCCCACGACGAGGAGAAAAGCTCCGAGTCCGTATCCCATAGCGAGCTCCTTCTTCCGTGGCCCCTGCGGTGGGCGCCAACCCCGGCCGCTTACCCGGCCAGCGGTCGCCCGAAACATCCGACGGTCAGCCGCCAGGGCGGTCCTCGTCCAGGCAGAGCGCCACCAGGACGCCTGGGCGGCGCTCGGTGAAGACCGCCCAGCCCTCCTCGAACGAGACGTGGTGGAGCCGGCCGTGCCGGCGGATCAGCGCCGATCTCGGCTGGACCTCGGCGCCGAATCCGGCCTCCGCGCAGTCGTGGCGCTCGAGGGCCCGCGCCAGCCTCGTCGGCGGGTCCGGCAGGTCCACCGTCGAGAGCGGCGGCTGGGGCCGGGACGGAGGGGGGCTCGGGCTCCCGACCAGGCCGAAGGCCAGCACGACCACCGCCACGAGCACCAGCGACTTGGCCACGGACAGCGCGAGGGCTGCACTCGAGGGAGGTCTGCGCCGCATGTCGTTCTCCTCCTGCCGAGCTCCTCGTCTGCCCAACGAGGCACGGTGGGGCGGGTCACGCCGCGCCGCGGAGGGGGGCGGTGCGCCAGGATGGGGGCATGACCTGGTTCGCCTCGCCCGCCGACGCCGCCGAGCGTCTGACCGCCGCCGGCTACCTCGCCGACGCGGCCACTGCCACGACGACCTTTCTCGCCGGGGCGCTCGAGAAGCCGATGCTGGTCGAGGGGCCGGCCGGGGTGGGCAAGACCGAGCTGGCCAAGGCCGTCGCGCGTGCGACGGGCTCCGAGCTGGTGCGGCTGCAGTGCTACGAGGGCCTCGACGAGGCGCGTGCGCTCTACGAGTGGAACTACAAGAAGCAGCTGCTGCGCATCCAGTCCTCGCACGGCGAGCAGGAGTGGTCGGCGACCCACGACGACATCTTCACCGAGGAGTTCCTGCTGACCCGGCCGCTCCTGACGGCGATCCGCCGCGAGGAGCCCACCGTCCTGCTCATCGACGAGGTCGACAAGACCGACGTGGAGGTCGAGGGGCTGCTGCTCGAGGTGCTCTCGGACTTCCAGGTCACCATCCCCGAGCTCGGCACGGTGTCCGCCGTACGCCGGCCGCTCGTCTTCCTGACCTCCAACGCGACCCGAGAGCTGTCCGAGGCCGTCAAGCGTCGCTGCCTCTACCTGCACCTCGACTACCCCGACGCCGAGCGCGAGCGCGAGATCGTCGCCTCGCACGTGCCGGAGCTCGACGACCGGGTGGCCGAGCAGCTCGTCGCCACGATCGGTCGCCTGCGCGAGCTGGAGCTGAAGAAGGCGCCGTCCATCGCGGAGTCCGTGGACTGGGCCCGCACGCTGATCGCGCTGGAGATCCGCGACCTCGACGACAAGGCCGTCAACGACACCCTCGGCGTGGTGCTCAAGCACGCCTCCGACCACGACCGCGCGGTCCGCGAGCTCCGGCTGAACAGATGACTCCCGCCGCTCCCCGCTCGGGTCTCGTCGACCGCCACATCGCCTTCCTCGAGGCGCTGCGGGGGGCCGGGCTGCCGGTGTCCCTGGCCGAGGACCTGGACGCCGTCGCGGCCCTCACCGCCCTCGACTGGTCCGAGCGCCTCGTCATCCGCGACGCGTACGCCGCCACCCTGGTCAAGCGGCGCACGCAGCGCCCGACGTTCGAGGCGCTCTTCGACATCTACTTCCCGCGTCTGGTCGGCGCGGGCGCGGCGCCGTACGGCGAGGAGCAGGGCCCTGACGAGTCCGGCGCGCGCGACAACGGGCAGGCGCTGGCGAGTTTCCGGCAGGAGCTGCTGGAGGCGCTGACCGAGGGCGACGAGCAGCGGCTGGCCAGGCTCGCGGCCGACATGGTCGGCCGCTTCGGGGCGATGCCCGGTCGCGGACCGGGGCTGTCCTCGTGGTCGGCCTACACCGCGCTGCAGCGGGTCTCGCCGCAGCAGCTCGTCGACCAGATCGTGTCGGCGCTGCTGGCCCAGGGCCGTAGCGAGGAGGAGGCCCAGCGGGTGTCCGGGCGCCGGGTCGGGGCGTTCACCCGCCAGGTGGAGGACGACGCCCGCCGCCGGATCGCCGAGGAGAAGGGCCCCGACCACGTCGCCAAGGTGGCGACCAGGCCGAGCATCGACCGTGTCGACTTCACCGCCGCGCGCAAGTCGGACCTCGAGGAGATGCGCCGCGAGATCTACCCACTGGCCCGCCGGCTGGCCACCCGGTTGACCCAGGAGCACCACGCCCGCCGGCGCGGGCCGCTCGACTTCCGACGTACCGTCCGGGCCTCGATGTCCACCGGCGGCGTCCCCCTCACCACCCATCACCGGCCCAAGCGGCCGCACCGCACCGAGCTGGTCGTGCTCTGCGACGTCAGCGGCTCGGTGGCCAACTTCGCCCAGTTCACGCTGCTGCTGGTCTTCGCGCTGCAGGACCAGTTCCAGAAGGTCCGGGCCTTCACGTTCATCGACCACGTGCACGAGGTGACCCACCACTTCCGGCCCGGCGCGGACGTCGTGGACGTCATGGCCGACCTCGCCGCGAGCACCTCCCACGCCGCGCTCTGGGGGCGGACCAACTACGGGCGGGCGCTGGCGAAGTTCGAGGAGGCGCATCCCGACGCGCTCGGGCCCAAGTCCTCGCTGCTGATCCTGGGCGACGCGCGCTCCAACTACAGCGACCTCAACGCCGACGTGCTGGTGCGGCTCGCGCGCTCGGCGCGCCACGCCTGGTGGCTCAACCCCGAGGCGGTGCGCCACTGGGGCACCGGCGACTCGGCCGCCCGGACCTACGGCGACATCGTGCCGATGGTCGAGTGCCGCAACCTCACCCAGCTCGGCGAGTTCGTGCACGACCTCGCGGTCTAGCGCTCAACCCTTCACGGCTCCCGACAGGAAGCCCTGGGTGACCTGGCGCTGCAGGGCCACGAACAGGACGACGACGGGCAGGATCGTGATGAGCGCGCCGGCGGCCAGCGGCCCGATGTCGACCGAGCGTCCGCCGAGGAAGAGGTAGAGGCCGGTCGTGAGCGGCTGGTACTCCCCACCGGGCATGTAGAGCAGCGGCACCAGGAAGTTGTTCCAGTTCTGCAGGAACGTGAACACCGTGAGGGCCCCGATCCCCGAGCTGACGAGCGGCAGCATGATGCGCGTGAAGATCTTCCACTCCGAGGCGCCGTCCATCCGTGCGGCCTGCTCCAGCTCCTGGGGCAGGTCGGAGAAGAACGCCCGCATGAAGAACGTGCCGAACGACAGCCCGGTGCTCGCGAGCACCAGGTTGATGCCAACCAGGCTGTCGAGCAGCTGCATGCTGCGCAGCTGGTAGTACAGCGGGATCATGTAGGCGAAGAACGGCACGAGCAGCCCGAGGATCACCAGGTAGAACACCATGGTCCGGCCCGGGAACGGCAGCCTCGCGAAGACGTAGCCCCCCATCGTGGACAGCACCACGACGAGCGCCGTGCTCGGCACGGTCAGCAGGAAGCTGTTGAGCAGGTAGTCGCCGAAGTGTCCGACCGTCCACGCCGTCTCGAGGTTCTCCGTGGAGAACGACGAGAACAGTCCGAAGGGGTTGGTCGTGACGTCCTTGCTGTCCTTGAACGCCGTCGAGACGGTCAGCACCAGGGGGAAGACCATCACCAGGCACAGGGCGACCAGCGCGACATGGCGCAGGCCGATCGCCACGCGCCGCCGCGGCGTCGTGCGGTTGACGTGCTCGCTCATGCGCCCGTGCCCTCGAGGGACAGGCGGCGCTGCAGCCGGTTGAGGCCGACGGCGAACGGGATCGCCATGACGGTGATGATCAATGCCAGGGTCGTCCCGTAGCTGATGCGGTTGAGCTGGAAGGCGCTGCTGTAGGCGTAGGTCCCCAACGTCTCGGTGGCGCCGGCGGGACCGCCGCCGGTCATGACGAAGACGATGTCGAAGACGCTGAAGCCGCCGATGAGGGTGATCGTCGTGACCATCAAGAAGACCGGCATGATCTGCGGGAGGATCACGTAGCGCAGCCGCTGAGCCGGATTGGCCCCGTCGAGCATCGAGGCCTCGACCAGCTCGATGTCGACGTTGCGCAACGCCGACAGGACGATGATGAAGACGAAGCCCGAGGTCGCCCAGACGGCGGTGCCGAGCACGGCGTAGAGCGCGGTGTCCGGGTCGCCGAGCCAGCCGCGGGTGAGCGAGCCCAGCCCCACGGCGTCGAGCACGCGGTTGAGCCAGCCCCGGGTCGGGTCGTAGATCCAGCTCCACACCACGCCCACGGCCACCTGGGGCAGCACGTAGGGCAGGAAGAGCGCGGTCCGGTAGAGCACGCTGCCCCGCTTGACCGTCCAGACCAGCAGCGCGTAGCCCAGGCCGATGACGAGCGGGGCGACGGTGCCCAGGACGATCCAGATGACGTTGTTCTTGAACGCGCCCCAGACGTCGGAGTCCTGTGCCAGCTCGGTGAAGTTGGCCGTGCCCACCCAGGGCGGCGTGACGTCGATGCCGTTGAAGTCGACGAAGACGTAGTAGACGGCGTTGGCGAGGGGGAACAGGAGGAAGACGGCCACCACGGCCACCAGCGGCGCCACCATCAGCATGCCCAGCCTGGCCTGCGCCCTGCGGGTCGCCGGCGGCGCGTGGGACGCCGCGGGCCGCGATCCTCGCCGGGCCGGGTCTCGTGGGCGGGCCGGCGGGGTCGGCACCGCGGTCGTGGTCGTCACGACGGCTCCCGCGAGCTCCGGCTCACTTCTGCGCCGCCTCCTGGAGGTCGGCGGCGACCTCCTCGGGCGACTGCTGGCCGGTCAGGACGGCCTGAACGCCGTCGTAGAGCGCCTCGTTGAACGCGTCGGTGGTCAGGACGTCGATGTTGTAGCCGAAGTCGCCGGTGGTCGACAGGGTCGCGGTGTCCTCGAGGACCTGGGCGAACAGCGGGGAGACCTCGAGCTCGCTGGTCTCCAGCGGCATCGGCGGGATGGTGTGCAGGTTCTCGACGGTCCACTCGCCGTGCTCGGGGGAGGCGAGGAAGTCCACGAGCTCCAGGGCGACGTCGGGGCTGGTGGCCTGCGCCGAGACGAACGGGCCGGAGCCGAGCCCCCCGGTGAAGATGCCCGGACCGTCGGGTGCGGGGAACGGGATGTAGCCGGCCTCGAACTCGGCGTTGTCGTCGATCTCGCCGACCAGCCAGCTGCCGGTGGGGACCATGGCCGCCTCGCCGGCGTAGAACGGCGCCAGCGAGTTGTCGTAGTCGACGGAGGTGGGCGACTCCCCGAGGTAGCCGGACTCGTTGAGATCGCGCCAGACCTCGAGCGCCTCGACGACCTCCGGCGAGTCCCAGGAGGTCTCCCCGTCGATGAGGGCCTTGACGCCCTCGGAGCCGACCGCGCTGGAGAGCGCCATGCTCAGCAGGTGGCCGCCCTCCCAGCCCTCCTTGTCGCCGACCGACAGCGGGATCTTGCCGGCGGCCTTCACCGCCTTCGCCGCGGCCTCGAGGTCGGCCAGGCTCTGAGGTTCCTCGAGGCCGAGCTCGGCGAAGAGGTCCTTGTTGTAGAAGACCCCGATCGTCTCCATCTCGCCGGGGAGCCCGTAGAGCTTGTCGTCGACGGTGACCCGCTCCTTGGCGAAGTCGTAGACCTCCCAGCTGTTGTCCTCGTAGGCGTCGGTCATGTCGTAGAGCAGGCCGGCCTCGGCCAGGGCGCCACCGAACCCGGGGCCCGAGCCCCAGTTGAAGACGTCGGGGCCGTCTCCCGAGCGCAGCTGGGTCTGCAGGACCGTGCGCATGGTGTCGAAGGGCAGCGTGTCGACGTTGACCTCGATCCCGGACTCCTCCTCGAAGTCCGCGAGGTGCTTCTTCAGGGCGTCGAGAGCCTCGGGGTCCTCCGGCTCCTCGATGAGGTAGTCCAGGGACTTCGCGTCGCCCTCGCCCTCGCCCTCGCCGTCGTCGACGGACTGGCCGGTGCAGCCGGCGAAGGCGAGCACGAGCGCGGCGGCCGCGACCGGCGTCCTGAGGGTCCTACGTCGCATGGCGAGCTCCCCGTCCGTCCTGCCCGGGCGGTCCGCCCGGCCCGACCAAGGGTCAGCGCCCGCGTGCGATGTGTCAACCGTCACAAGGGGTGGTGCCGGCCCTCGGGCGTGCGGCGGGGTTACCCGGCCAGGTAGCCCAGGGACTGGATGCGCGAGATCTCCTCGCGCAGCTCGGGGTGGCTGGCGCCGTCGGCGGCGCGCCCTCCGGTGACGTAGACGCTCTCCCCGTCGCGGCCGGCGCTGTCGAAGACCACCGTCAGCCGGTTGGTCGCGCCGGCGCTCATGAGCGAGCCGAGCACGGCGACCGGGTCGGAGCGGTCCTCGAGCGAGAGCACCCGCGTCCCCTCGGGGATCCGCGGCACATGCGCCGACGGGGCGCCGGCGGTGATCACCTGGTCGATCACGAACGTCTCGGAGGGGGCCCGCGCGGCCACCTCGGCGGCCGTCACCCCGCCCTGCGCCGAGCCGACCAGCATCACGTGGGCGCCGGGGTCGCCCTCGACGGCCGTCTCGATGCTGCGCAGCACCTGGGCGGCGTACGTCGTGCCGTCCCCGCCGACCAGGCGCAGGCGCCGGCCGTTGCCGACCGAGGGACCAGGCAGGTAGGCGATGTAGCGGCCCTCGGTGACCTTGTGGACGACCACGCTGGTGGCGGCGTTCTCCAGGGCGGACATGAGGTCGGCCAGGGTGCGCGGTGCGGCGGCGTCGGCGACCAAGGGCTCCACGGGCGGTGCGGTCTCCATCAGGCCGCCGGCCGTGTCGCGCAGGGCTGCGCCGAAGTCGGCGGGGAAGGGCGCCACGCCCATGGCGCGCAGCCCGCCGCGCGCGGCCAGCCGGCCCTCGTCGCCCGACAGCACGCCGGCGGTCAGGAGCGAGCGCATCTGGAGGCCGTCGAGGAGGCCGCCGCCGCCGCTGGTGACGTGCTCCATGAGCTCGGGGTTCTTCTCGGCCAGCTCGTTGAGGTAGGCCGCCACGCCGTCGCGGTCGAGGGCGTCGGTCTCGATCAGCCCCGCGGAGACGATGGCCCCGCCGAGCGCCACCTCGGGGGCGAGGTACCCGATCGCGCGTCCGGCGATGGAGCCGAGGGTCTGGTACGCCGCGGCCTGCAGCTCGTCGATCCAGCGGTAGGTCAGCACGGTCGCACGCAGCACGAGGGCGTCGGCGTCCAGCTCGATCGAGCGCGTCAGCAGGCCGTGGGTGCCGGTCGTGGCGCCGCGCACGTCCTCCTCGGCCTGGGCGTGCGTAGCGGGCGACAGCCCGGCCGACTCGGTGAATGCCGGGTCGTTGACCAGATCGGTGCCGAGCTTGGCCCGCTGCCGCATCTCCTCGCCGGCGGAGTCGAAGAGGTCGGCCAGACGCATCATGCGGTCGTACTTGTCGGCCAGGTCGCGGGCCTCCGCCTGGGTCGTGGGCGCCTCGCGCGTCTCGCGCGCGGCGGCGCCGACCACGGAGTCCTGGCTGGTCTCCTCGGAGCTCATCGGCTCACCTCCGCGAGCACTGGGGCGAGGTGCTGGGCCAGGTCGGCCGCGTCCATGCGCCGTACGAGGACCCGGAGGACGTCGTCCTCCAGGTGGGGGCAGAGCGCTCGCCAGCCGTCGGCCAGCAGCACCCAGGAGACGACGCCCACGACGGTGGTGGTCTCCGACGAGACGTCGGCGACCAGGCCGCGCAGGCGTCCCTGCGCCTCGCCGGACAGGGCGGTGAGGATCGCGACCAGCTCGCTCTCGCCGAGCGAGCGCCCCTGGGCGTCGCGCGCGGACTGGGCGTGCTGTGCGGCCAGGACCGGCAGCAGGTCGTGGCGGGCGGCCGCGACGGCCTCGACCGCGGCGTCCACCAGCTCGTAGGGGAGGTCGACCTCGTCGGGTACGACGGAGTCGCGCAGCGCCAGGTCCTCGGGGATGACCGCGACCCGGGCGAGCTCGGAGGGCCAGTGTCCGTTGGCGAACCAGGCAAGCTCGAAGACGATGCCGTCAACGGTGGCCAAGGTGGCGACGGCGTCGGCATCCTGGCGGTGCCACGCCTTGGCCTGGACGTGGCCTGCGGTCACGTCCAGGTCCAGCGCGAGGGTCGGGGTGGCCAGCAGTCCCACGGCGCCGACCAGGCCCTCGTCGACGGTGCCACCGACCATGAGGCCGCGGCGGGTCAGCGAGTCGGCTCCGTCATGGAGCGAGGCCACCGCGGCGACGTAGGCCTGGTCCTCCGAGGTGCCCCTGGTCTGGCCGAGCCGCCCCTCGAGGGGCGGGGCCTCGGGTGGGGCGGTGAGGTCGAAGGGCAGGGGGGCGCCGCCGGCCGCCTCGGCGACCAGCCGGAGCTCCTTCAGCGTCAGACTCGCCCTGCGGGGCAGCGACTCGAGGGTGCCGGTCGGGGCCGGCGGCGGGGTGCTCAGGTCGATGGTGGTCATGAGGTCCTCAAGTCGTCGCGAAGGCCCGGCAGCTCGACACTCAGCCAGTCCAGGTGGCCCGGCGGAGGTGGCGTGAACGCCACCAGCGCGGTGTCGTCGGGGTCCGGGACCCGCCGTACGGCGGCGTCGGCGTCCTCGTTGGCCGCCTCCACCTGGGCGATGCGGGTGCGGGCGTCGGCCACGAGGGAGGCCACGGTCCGCTCGCGCTCGGCGATCGCGTCCTGCAGCGACGTGACCTCCTGCGTGTGGCGGTCCAGGCTGTCGGCCGCCGTCTCGTGCGCGGCGGCCACGGCGCGGAGGTGGTTGGCGCGCTCCTGCACGCGCAGCCGCATGCTCTCCGCCGCGCGACCGGTCCAGCCGAGCCCCTCGGTCTGCGCGATGAGCTGCTCGGCCAGCATCCGCACGTCGACCCCCTGCTCGCGCAGCTGGTCGGCGCGCCTGCGCAGCACGTCGGTGTCGCCGTACATGGTCACGTCCTCCGCCCGGTTCCCGTGTCGTCAGGCGCTTTCCCTCGTTGAACAGTGCCGAAACGCCCTCCCCAGCCCCGATCATGGTGGCCACCCTCACGAAGGAGCAGCCGATGACCCGGTCCGCAGCCCGCCGCGCGACGGTGGCGGCCCTGGGCGCCGCGCTCGCCTTGACCGGTCTGGTCGCCGCCACGGCGCCGGCCCAGGCGTCCTCGGCGGCGCCCGTCGTGGACGAGCAGCGGGCGAAGATCCCTCCCGGCGTACGCCGCGTGGTGTTCGTGGGCAACAACTGGGACGGCACCGCCGACCTGCTCGCGCCGGGCACGTTCAAGCGGCTCGCGCGCATCAACGTGATCCCCGACTACGACGCGCGCATGCAGGAGATCGCCACCAACCCCTACCGGCTGGCCTACTTCCTGGCGATCCGCGCGCTGATCGGCGAGGGACACGACCAGTTCGTGGACGACATGTACTCCTCGAACGACGGCCGGCTGGTGGTGATCTCGCGGCCGTCCTTTGGCGACGTGGTCGCGATCAGCCTGCGCACGCGCGAGATCGTGTGGCGCTTCGCGGTCGACGGGGTGCGCTCGGACCATATGGCCGTGTCGCCCGACGGCCGGCGCGTGGTCGTGAGCGCCTCCACGGGCAACGTCGTCCACGTCCTGCGCGTGCGTGACGGCAAGGAGCTCGGCCGCTTTCCCTCCGGCGGGTCACCGCACGAGAGCGTGTTCATCGACGGCGGGCGCCGGATCCTGCACGCGAGCATCGGCATGGTCTACAGCCCGCTCGACGACCCGGCGCTGGACGCGACCAAGGACGACCGGGTCCTGCAGATCGTCGATGCGCGCACCTACCGGGTGCTTCGGCGCTACCACCTGCGCAAGGCGCTCGACGAGCGCGGCCTCGACGACGTCAGCACCGCCGTCCGACCGATGACGCTGTCGCCGGACGAGAAGAAGATCTACTTCCAGCTGTCGTTCTTCCACGGCTACGTCCAGCTGGACCGGCGTACCGGCAGGATCACGCGGGTACGCCGGCTGCCGAACCTGGTCCCCGACACCCCGCGTGAGGCCTACCTGCTGGACTCGGCGCACCACGGCATCGCCATGAACCCGCGCGGCACCAAGCTGTGCGTCGCCGGCACCATGTCGGACTACGCCACGGTGGTCGACGCCCGGAGCGGTCGGCACAGCCGCCTGATCAAGGGTGGGCTCAAGCCGTACTGGGCCACGCCGAGCTGGGACGGCCGCTACTGCTACGTCTCCTGGTCGGGCTCGGACACCGTCTCGCGGATCAGCTACGCCACCGCGCGCATCGTCTCGACCACCAAGGTCGGCGACCACCCCCAGCGCGTCCGCAACGGCGTGATCCGCCGGGCCTTCCTGGCGCGCCCGGCGTCCTCCTGAGCGCCCCCGCCGGGGTAGTCCCTCACAAATCTGCGAGTAGGAGCCCTCCTATTCGCAGATTTTGTGAGGGACTATCCGACCGGAGCGGCGTCAGGTCCAGGCGCGGCGCAGGCGCTCGAGGGCCTCTTCGATGTCGGTGTGGGGGCCGGCGAAGCTGAGGCGGATGTGGTGGTGGCCCTCGGCGGTGTCGAAGTCGACGCCGGTGGCCAGGGCGACGCCGGTCTCGGCGAGGAGCTCGCGGGTGAAGGTCATCGAGTCCTGGGTCAGGTGCCCCACGTCGGCGTACACGTAGAACGCGCCGTCGGCCGGAGCCAGCCGGGTGATCCCGAGCTCGGGCAGGGACTTCAGGAGCAGCCGGCGGTTCTCCGCGTAGCGGCGCACATGGCCGTCGAGCTCGGCGTACGCCGCGTCGTCGAAGGCGGCCAGGCAGGCCCGCTGGGCGATGACGGGCGGGCAGATCGTGAAGTTGCCGGTCAGCACGTCGACCGCGCGTCGGAGTCGCTCGGGCACCAGCATCCAGCCGATCCGCCAGCCGGTCATGGAGAAGTACTTCGAGAAGCTGGAGAACACCACCGCCTCGCGGCTGGTCTCCCACGCCGACCGGGCGAGGTTCGCGCCGCCGTCGAGGCCGGCGTACTCGATGCCGTGGTAGATCTCGTCGGAGATCAGCTGCACCCCGGCCTCGTCGCACCACCGGGCGATCGCGGCGAGCTCGGCCGGCAGCAGCATGGTGCCGGTCGGGTTGGCCGGGCTGGCGACGACGACGCCCGCGAGCGGGGTGCGCTCGTGGGTCTCGGCCAGCTGCGCCACCGTGGGCTGGAACCGGGTCTCCGGGCCGGTCTCCACCTCCACCACCTCGCAGCCGAGGGCGGCCAGGACGTTGCGGTAGCAGGGGTAGCCGGGGCGCGCCATCGCCACCCGGTCGCCGACCTCGAACGCCGCCAGGAACGCGAGTAGGAATCCGCCGCTCGAGCCGGTGGTGACCACGACGTCGTCGGCGGACACCTCGATGCCGTGGGTGCGCCGGTGGTGCCCCGCGATCGCCTCGCGCAGCTCGAGGATGCCGGTGGCGGGGGTGTAACCCAGCGGATCGCCGGTCCCGAGCAGGCGCACCGCCTCGTCGCGCACCGGGGCCGGCGCCCCGCTGCTCGGCTGGCCGGCGAGCAGGTTGATCACGTCGCCGTGCGTGCGCTGGCGCTGCGCGGACGCCTCCAGCAGGTCCATCACGTGGAACGGCGGCACGTTGGCGCGCTGCGCCACCTGGAGGCGGTTGGTCACGGTGGTGAGGCTACGGGGTGGATTGGTGGGAGTGGGAAACGCGAGTTTCACCGCTGGGGCGGTGAAACTCGCGCCCGTGGCGCCGGCCGCCCTTATGTCATGAAACTCGTGCTGGTGGGGTGCAACTGCATGACGCAAGCACGTGTTTCACCGCGTAGCCGGTGAAACTCGCGCGGCGTGCCGGCCGGCCCGGCGGCCGAAGTAGGACCCCTCGCCCAACTGGGTGCCCGAGCAGTAGCCCTTGCCGTCCTGGGCCAGGTTGGAGGCGCACGCGCCGGCGGCGTACAGGCCGGGCACGACCGAGCCGTCGGGGCGCTGCGCCTGGCCGTCGACGCTGACCCGGATCCCGCCGAGGGTGAAGCCGGCGTAGAGGGCGTGGCCGAGCCGGACGTCGAAGACCGCCCAGGGGCCGACCGACTGCGGCGCGAGCCACTCGGCGGCCTTGTGGAAGTCGGGATCCTCGCCGTGGGCGGCGTGCTCGTTGTAGCGGTCGAGGGTCTCCTGCAGGGCCGCCTCGGGGACGCCCAGCCCCAGCGCCATCTCGGCGACGCTCTCGTAGCCGTCCAGCAGCGGCACGAGCGGCATCGCGGGGTACTCGACGTGCTCGCTGTCGACGATGAGGTACGCCGCCGAGCCGGGCTGCTCCATGACGAACTGCGACGTGCGCGAGTGGTAGCTGTCCTCGGCGACGAAGCGCCGGCCGTCCTGGTTGACCAGCACCCCCGTCACCAGCACCGACGGCGGGTAGAACGGAGCGGTGATGAACGGCTCGTCCATGTGCTTGAGCTCGGCGCCCATCGACCGGCCCAGGCGGATCCCGAGGCCGTCGTCGTAGGTGGAGCCGAGCGTGAACAGCTTGGACCCGAGGGCGGGCGTGTGCTCGGCGACCATGTCGGGGTTCATGACGAACCCACCGGCCGCGAGGACCACCGCGGGCGCGGCGACGTACCCGGTCTCCTCGAACGAGCGCCAGGCGACACCGACGACCTCTCCGCTGGCCGAGGCGACGAGGTTGGTCGCGCCGGTCTCGTAGCGGACCGTGACCCCGGCCTCCTCGACCCGCTCGCGCAGCAGGTCCATCACGATCCGGGTGCCCTCCGTGTCTCCCGGCACCGGCACCTTGTGACCGCGCGGTGCGGGCCTGGCCTGCTCCCGGAACGGCCACACCTTCTCGTTGCCGGTGAACATCAGCCCCTGCGTGCCGGGCTGGATGACCGCCTTCTCCGGGTAGAAGCTGCGCTCGAACTCGAAGCCCAGCGACTCCAGCCACTCGAAGTGCGCGACCGAGTCGTCGCAGTAGGCGCGGATCTTGTCCGGCTCGGGGTCCTTCGACACGGCGAGCAGGTAGTCGTACATCGCCTCGACCGAGTCCTCCTGCCCGGTCGCGCGCTGCACCGCGGTGCCGCCGCCGAGATAGAAGTGCCCGCCCGACATGCTCGACGTGCCGCCGTGGACGGCCGCCCTCTCGAGCAGCAGTACGGAGGCGCCGGCCCGGGCCGCCTCCAGGGCCGCGCAGCCGCCGGCGATCCCGAACCCCACCACGACCACGTCGTACGCCGGCGCGTCGGCCGGCAGGTCGGCCGGCGCGAGGACGTGGGGGACCGCGGTGCCCTGGGCGCTCATGGGGCAAAGGTAGAACATGTTGCAGTTTCGTGCGTCACATCCCGATCGGAGCCTGCCTCCGGCTGCCGATAGACTGCGCCCGGCGACCGATCACGAGAGACGCGAGGTGACATGTCCTTCGACGTCCACCAGCTCGACACGGTCCTCCTGGTGGGCTCGGCCGTCACCCTGCTGGCCATCCTCGCGGTGCGCGTCTCGTCGCGGGCGGGGCTCCCCAGCCTCCTGATCTACCTGCTCATGGGCGTCGCGCTGGGCGAGGAGGGCCTCGGCATCCCCTTCGAGGATGCCGAGCTCGCGCACGCCCTCGGCTTCGCGGCCCTCGTCCTGATCCTGGCCGAGGGCGGTCTCACGACCAACTGGCGCGAGATCCGTCCCGCCATGCGGCTGGGGGTCTCACTGGCGACCATCGGCGTCACCGTGTCGGTGGCCGTCGTGGCGCTCGGCGCCCACTACGTGCTGGGGCTGCCCTGGGAGACGGCCGTGCTGCTGGGTGCCGTCACCTCGGCGACCGACGCGGCGGCGGTCTTCTCGGTGCTGCGCACGGTGCCGTTGCCACGCCGGCTGACCGGCTCGCTCGAGGCCGAGTCCGGCCTCAACGACGCCCCCACCGTCGTCCTCGTGGTGCTGGTCTCGTCCGGAGCGGCCGCCGAGGAGGGCGTCCTGCGGATGATCCTCCAGATCCTCTTCGAGCTCTCCGGCGGCGTGCTCCTGGGTCTCGCCGTGGGCTTCGGCGGCGCCTGGATGATGCGTCGCGCCGCCCTGCCGTCGACCGGGCTGTACCCGATCGCCGTCATCTGCCTGACCGTGCTGGCCTACGCCGGCGGCGCCGCCCTGCACGTCTCCGGCTTCGCCGCGGTGTACGTCGCCGCGCTGGTGCTCGGCAACTCCGAGCTCCCCCACCGTGGCGCCACCCGGTCCTTCTCCGAGGGGATCGCCTGGCTGGCCCAGATCGGGCTCTTCGTGATGCTCGGCCTGCTCCTCTCGCCGTCGCGGATCTCCCTGGAGACCGTGGGCCTCGCCATCGCGGCCGGGTTGATCCTCACCTATGTCGCCCGGCCGCTGTCGGTGCTGGCGAGCTCGGTGATGCAGCCGATGCCCTGGCGGGAGCTGGGCTTCCTCTCCTGGGCCGGGTTGCGCGGCGCGGTGCCGATCGTGTTCACGACCATCCCGCTGGCCGAGGGCGTCGCCGACGCGGAGCGGCTGTTCGACATCGTGTTCGTGATGGTCGTCATCTACACCCTGCTGACCGGTCCGACGCTGCCCCTCGTCGCTCGGATCCTGGGGGTGGCCCAGCGCTACGAGCCGCGCGACCTCGAGCTCGAGGCTGCCCCGCTGGAGCGAGTCGCGGCCGATCTGCTCCAGATCACCATCACCCCGGGGTCGCTCATGCACGGTGTCGAGGTCGGCGAGCTGCGGCTGCCGCCCGGTGCCTCGGTCTCGCTCATCATCCGCGAGGGCGAGGCCAAGGTGCCCGAGCGGCGCTCGGTCCTGCGCCACGGCGACGAGCTGCTCGTCGTGGCCCCCCGCAAGCTGCGCGAGCTGACCGAGGAGCGGCTACGGCAGGTCAGCCGTGGTGGTCGCCTCGCGCAGTGGCTCGACGACGACTGAGGAGGCCGGGCGAGGACCGCTCAGTCCACGACGCCGGGGTCGTCGTCGGCCTCGGCCGGCGGGCTGCAGATCACGCTGTCCTGGTTGGACTTGGCCCATTGGCCGCCCTTGGCGAGCTCGACGAAGTCATCGCCGACGATCACGTTGACCCCGGGCAGGCTGGTGTCGCGGCGGACCACCTGGGCCCGCTTGCCCAGCCGGCTCTTGACCAGCTTGACCGCCGGGCTCTGCGGCTGGTCGGTCCAGATCTCGGCGAACCTCACGTCGGTGCCCTCGGGCGCGTTGTTGATCCCGCCCCGGCCGAAGCCGCCGTCGACCAGGAGCTGCATGGTCCGTCCGGCGAGGCCCTCGCGCGTGCCCGCGTTGGCCACACTCACCGTCACCTGGTCGGGATAGATCTTCGTGCCCGCCGGCACGTCGGTGTCGCTGCAGATCGGCACCTCGTCGGCCTCGGGGAACGGCTCGGTGACGGCGCCCCAGCCCCAGGCGACGCCGACCAGCAGCAACAGGGCGAGCGCGAGCAGGGTGAGCGCCGAGCGCAGCCGCGCGGCGGCGAAGCCGGGCATCTCAGGCCTCCAGCCGGTGGACGCGGGCGTGCAGGACGTTGCGCTGCTGCAGGGCGGCCCGCAGCGCGCGGTGCAGCCCGTCCTCGAGGTAGTACTCCTCGCGCCACTCCACGACGTGGGCGAACAGGTCGCCGTAGAAGGTGGAGTCCTCGTCGAGCAGCGCCGCCAACTGCAGGGTGTCCTTGGTCGTGACCAGCTCGTCGAGGCGGACCTGGCGCGGAGGCACGGCCGCCCAGGCCCGGGCCGAGAGGCCGTGGTCGGGGTACGGCCTCCCGTCTCCGACTCGCTTGAAGATCACGCCGCGACTATAAACGGCCCCGCCCCACGCCCCATGTCGGCGGGCGCCACGCGACCCCGCCGTCACGCCCGGCAGGGCCGGTCAGGGCGCCCCCGTGCCGGCTAGGCCGTCCAGCGCACCGCGTCGTCGACCAGGTCGGCCAGGGCGTGGACGCCCCGCAGGTCCTCACGCTCTCCCATCAGCGTGGTCAGCCCGCGCGCGTGGCGCAGCTTCAAGGCGGCCCGCCGCTCCCGGGCCGCGTCGGTCTCCTGCTCGGTGACGATGTTGTCGTCCATCGGGGGTCTCCCTCTGTCTCTGGGTGCTCGGTGTGAGACCAGCCTGAGCCGCGAAGATGCCCGACAGGTTGAGCGCGAGTTACAACGACGTCTCACTCCGCCGAGAAGAGGTGATCCGGCTTACATTGCTGGCTGTGACCGACTACGACGACATCTGTCAGCTCAAGTACCGCTACCTGCGCACGCTGGACACCAAGGACTGGGACGCCTTCGAGGCGTGCTTCCAGCCCGACGCCACCGGCGACTACGACGGGCTGGTCTTCGAGGACCGGGCGGCGTTGGTCTCCTACATGCGCGAGAACCTCGGGGAGGGGCGGATCACCATGCACCAGGTGCACCACCCCGAGATCACCGTCGACGGCGACGAGGCCGCGGCCCACTGGTACCTGGAGGACCGGGTCATCGTCGAGGCCTTCCGGTTCATGCTCGAGGGGGCGGCGTTCTACACCGACCGCTACGTCCGTACGCCGGACGGCTGGCGGGTCGCCCACACCGGCTACCGCCGTACCTTCGAGCTGAGCTACGACCTCGCGGACCTGCCCGGGCTGAAGATCACCGGCCCCGGCGTCCACACCCACTCCTGAGGGTGACGGGGGACTGCCCCCACGCCGAGCTCAGAGGGTCGGGTCGGTCCACGCCGTCTGGACGACCTCGGTGCCGCGGTCGCGGGTGATCAGGCGGCCCCGACCGGGGGGCAGGGGGACCGGGCGCAGGTTGCCCAGCAGGGGGCCCTCGTCGGGGCTCCCGGAGAGCATCAGTCCGGGCATCGCCAGGTCGCGCATCGACTGGATGACCGGCTCGTACAGCGCCCGCGAGGCGCCGCCGGAGCGGCGCGCCACCACGACGTGCAGGCCGACGTCGCGCGCCTGCGCGAGCAGCGGCTGCAGCAGGGCGACCGGCGAGGTCTGCTGGGTCGCGACCAGGTCGTAGTCGTCCACGACGACGAACACCTCGGCCCCGGTCCACCAGGACCGGTTGCGCAGCTGCTCGGGCGTGACGTCGGGGCCCGGGATCCGGCTCTCGAGGTACGTCGCGAGGTCCTTGAGCGCCGGCGTGGCCTGGGTCGCGGAGGTGAGGTAGTTGAGCAGGTAGTCCTCGGGCACCTCGCCGAGCAGGGAGCGCCGGTAGTCGACGACGACGACCTGGGCCTGCTTGGACGTGCGCGTGCGCATCACCTCGTGGATGTAGGTGCGCAGGACCGAGCTCTTGCCCGACTGGCCGTCGCCGAAGATCAGCAGGTGCGGCTCGGCGTCGGCGTCCAGGGTGACCGGGGCGAGCTCCTTCTCGTTGATGCCGAGCACGAGGAGCGCGTCGTCGGTGCCGGCGACCTCGGCCTGTTCGCGCACCAGCTTGAGCTCGATCCGCTCGGGCAGCAGCCGCAGCTTCGGTCCCGCCGGGCCGCGCCAGGCGGCGGCGACGCGGCTGATCAGCTCGTCGACGCCGTCGCCGAGGCTGCCCGGGTCCGGGTTGCCGTCGATGCGCGGCAGTGCGCCCAGGAAGTGCAGCTTGCTCTGGACCAGACCGCGCCCGGGGCGGCCCGTCGGAACGAGCTGGGCGATCTTGCGGTCGATCTCGGAGTCCATGGCGTCGCCCAGGCGCAGCTCGAGGCGAGTGCCGAACAGGTCGCGCATGGCGGCGCGGAAGTCGGCCCAGCGGGCGGCGCCGGTGACGATGTGCAGCCCGAAGGTGAGACCGCGCGAGGCGAGCTGCTGGATCTCGATCTCCAGGTCGTCGAAGTCCGAGCGCAGCGTGCTCCAGCCGTCGATGACCAGGAAGACGTCGCCGTAGCCGTCGTCGACGCGGCCCTCGGCGCGACGCGACCGGTAGGTCTCGATCGAGTCGATCCCATTGGCGCGGAAGTACGCCTCGCGGCGGTCCACGACCCCGGAGACCTCGGCCATGATCCGGCGTACGACGTCGGGCTCCGAGCGGGTGCCGACGCCGGAGACGTGGGGCAGCCGGGCCATCGGCGCGAAGGTGCCGCCGCCGAAGTCCAGGACGAAGAACTGCGACTCCTGCGGGGTCGTGGTCAGCGCCATGCTGGTCACGATCGTGCGCAGCATCGTGCTCTTGCCGCTGCGGGGGCCACCGACGACGGCGACGTGACCGCTCGCGCCGCTGAGGTTGATGGTGAGCGTGTCGCGGCGCTGCTCGCGCGGGCGGTCCACGGTGCCGAGGGGCACGACCAGCCCGCCGAGAGCGCGCCACTGCTGCGAGATCAGGCCGAGCTCGCCGTCCTCGACCAGGTCGCTCATGAGCTCGTCGAGGGTGTCCGGCACGTCCAGCGGCGGGAGCCAGACCTGGTGGGCGGCCGGGCCGTGGCCGACCATGTGACCCACGGCGACGTCGAGCAGCGACTCCTGGGACTCCGGTTCGACCCGGGGCTCCGGCTCGGGCTCGGGGTCGCTCATCTCGAGCTTGTGCACCTCGGAGATCGTGAACGGCAAGATCCCCTGCAGGTGGCCGCCCTCGTCGCGACGGACGCGCACCCGGCCGGTGGCCGGCGGTCCCGAGACGTACGCCGCCTTGAACCGCGTCATCGACGTCGGGTCGGGCTTGAGGAAGCCCAGCCCCGGCACGGCCGGCAGCTCGTAGGCGTCGGGCACGCCGAGCACCGCGCGCGACTCCTGCGAGCTGAAGGTGCGCAGCCCGACGCGGTAGGACAGGTGCGACTCCAGGCCCCGCAGCCGGCCCTCCTCGAGGCGCTGCGACGCGAGCAGCAGGTGCAGCCCGAGCGAGCGGCCGAGGCGGCCGATGGCGACGAAGAGGTCGATGAACTCCGGCTTGGCCGACAGCATCTCGGAGAACTCGTCGACCACGAGGAACAGCGACGGCATCGGGTCGAGCTCCTCGCCCGCGGCGCGTGCCTTCTCGTAGTCGCGGATCGAGGCGAAGTTGCCGGCATCGCGCAGCAGCTCCTGGCGTCGCACCATCTCGCCGGACAGGGCGTCCTGCATGCGGTCCACGAGGGTGAGCTCGTTGGCCAGGTTGGTGATGACGGCCGAGACGTGCGGCATCTCCGACATGCCGGCGAACGTCGCGCCGCCCTTGAAGTCGACGAGCACCATGTTGAGCTGCTCGGGGGAGTGCGTCATCGCGAGCCCGAGCACGAGGGTGCGCAGGAACTCCGACTTGCCGGAGCCGGTCGCGCCGATCACCAGCCCGTGCGGTCCCATGCCCTGCTGGGCGGACTCCTTGATGTCCAGGTGGACGAGGCCGCCGCCCTCGCCGAGCCCGATCGGCACCCGCAGCCGGTCGCGCGCGGGCCGGGGCCGCCAGGCGGCGGTCGGGTCGAACCGGCGTACGTCGCCCAGGCCCAGGAGGTCCATGAAGTCGGTGGGGCCGGTGATCTCGCCGGGGGTGGCGGTCTCGGTTGTGCCGGGGTTGACCGTGTGCAGCGGCGTGAGGCGCCGGGCGAACGCCTCGGCCGTGGCCAGGTCGCACTGGTCGCCCTTCGCCACGATGCCCTCCTCGCGCAGCCGCAGCGCCAGCATCGGCACCTTGTGCTCGTCCTCGAGCACCGGGCCGTCGAGCTGGATCCGCAGGCGGCTGAGGTCGTCGAGCTCGCCCCAGCGCGCCGGCAGGTCGAGCACCGTCACGCCGTGCAGCCCGTCGGGAGGGATCACATGGTTGCCGGGCGGCAGCTCGACGCCGTCGGTGACCAGCAGGATGTGCGGGGTCGCCGGCCGCTCGTCGGCGCCGAAGCGCGGGCGGTCGCTGAGGTCGGGCGGGAGCAGGTTGGCGAGGTCGGCCAGGGAGGTGACGACCATGCGCATCGGGCCGACCGCGTCGCTCTGCTGGGCGCTCAGCGCGTGGGGCAGCCACTTGATCCAGTCCCAGTGGGCCAGGTGCAGCTCCGAGGAGAGGACCGCGACCACCAGGTTGTCGGGGGAGTGGAACGCCGTGGCGGAGCAGATGATCGCGCGCGCCAGGCTGCGCGCCTCCTCCTCGTCGCCGCAGATCTCGACCCGGTCGAAGGCCCGGAGGTCGATCGAGGCCGGCAGGTCGGGCTGCAGCCGGTGGACGACGAGCAGCCGGTGCAGGGCCGAGGCGGCGGCGGGGTCGACCTCGTCGATCGGGGCGCTCTCGGGCGGCACCAGCTCGAGGGCGAGGGGCTGGGCGCACAGCCCGTAGCGCACGTGCAGGAACTGCGGGTCGCTCGACGTGTGCTCCCAGATCCGGGAGCGCTCCTCGGCCATCGCGGGCAGCGACGAAGGGTCCGGGTGGTGCCACGTGAGCGCGCGGCGCTGCTGGTCGGCGGACTCGCGGGCGACCTTGCGGACGTTGCTCAGATAGCGCAGGTACTCGGTGCGCGAGCCGGTGACCTGCTGGGAGCGCTGCTTACGCTGCCGGTCGATCTGGACCAGGATGAACCCGATGGTGGCGAACAGGAACATGCCGGCGGCGATGAAGCGGATGGACCCGTTGCCGGTCTTGGCGCCCATGGTGGCGACGAGCACGATCGAGCCCAGGCTGCCCAGCATCGGGATCGCGTTCATCATCACGCCGGCCGCGCCCTCGGCGGGCTGGATCTGCGGTGGCGGCTGGAGCACCAGCTGACCGGTGGGCATCTCCGGCTCGTCCACCCGCGCCCCGCGCAGCGTCGTGCTCACGCTCACTCGTCCCCTCGCCGTCAGCCGCCGGTTGTCCGAGAGGTCCGGACACACCGCTGCGGTGGCACGATGATAGGCACACCCACAGCGATTAGGCTGCCCTCGACCGGGCGGTCCCGCCCGGGTTCTGCGGGAGGCGACGTGAGCGGGTCGGGTGCCGGGTCGGCCGGGGGCGCGACCGATGCGGTGGCGCTCACCGTGCTGGGGCCCTCGGGTGCCCTGGACCTGCTCGTGCCGGCGGGGGCGTCGGCCCACGACGTGGCCGTCGAGTACGCCGCTCAGGCCGGCGTCGACGCTCTGCCCACCATCTACACCCGGGTCGGCCGGCCGCTCGCCCCCGACGCCGCGCTCGAGAGCGCCGGCATCGGCGCGGGCGCCCTGGTGGTCGCGCTGCCGTACGGCGCGGCCCCGCCGGCGGTGGCCGGGCGCCGGGGTCGTGCCGACTCCCGGCCCGCGCGGCGCGTCGAGGAGCCCGGGTCCCTGTCCGTGCTGTGGTTCTGCGTCAGCGCCGCGGCCGCGCTGCTCGCCGGGTGGTTCGCCTCCCAGCAGGAGCCGTCCGACCTGCGCACCGCGACCGTCGCGCTGCTCGGCGGCGCGGCTCTGCTCGGGGTGCTGCCCGTCGGCAGGTACGCCGCCCACCGGATCCTCGCCGCCCCGGCGTTCGCGGCGTCGGCGGCCTTCGTCGTGGCCTGGGACCCCGCCCCGGAGCGGCTCCCCACCATCCTCGGCGTCGCGGCGCTGAGCGCCGCCGTCACGGCCGCGGTGGCCAGGTCCCTCGACCGCTACTCCGAGGAGGCGCTGCGGGTCTGGGTGGTCGTGGGCGTGGCCGTCTTCGTCGTCACCTGCGCGGTGGCCCTGCTCGACTTCCGCCCGCAGGTGGCCTGGGCGCTCCTGCTGGTCGCGGCGATGCTGGCGGCGCGCTTCGTGCCCACACTCGCCGTGGACGTCCCCGACCAGTTCCTCATCGACCTCGAGCGGCTGGCCGTGACGGCGTGGTCGGCGCGGGATCGTCCCACCGGGCGCCGTGGCCGGATCGTCGTACCGCCCCGCGCGGTGGAGATCGTCGCCGCCCGCGGCACCCGGATCATCACCGCCTCGTCGGTCGCGATCCTCGCGGTCGTGGTGGTCGCCGCGCCGTTGCTGCTGGAGACGGCCACCCAGCGGCCCGACTGGATCGGCGCGCGCTGCGTGGTCGGCTTCGCCGGCGGGTCGCTGCTCTTCGTGGCCCGCAGCTACCGTCACGCCGCCGCCCGCGCCCTGCTCCGCGCGGCGGGACTCGTCTGCTGGGCGGCCCTGCTCGTCGTGCTGTTCCGCGGCATGGAGCCGGGGTCCCTGATGGCGGTCGGGATCGCCGCCACCGCGGTGGCCGCGCTGTTGCTGTTGGTGGCCGTCGCGCTCGGCCGCGGCTGGCGCTCGGCGTGGTGGTCACGCAAGGCCGAGGTCGCCGAGGCGATCTGCGGATCCTTCGCCGTGGGGGCGCTCGTGCCCGCCGTGGGGCTCTTCCGGCACCTGTGGGAATTGACAGGGTGATGTTTAGCGTGTTTGCCCCCGGGTAGACGACTGCGTGTCCGGATCGGCAGCCGAGAAGGACCAGGACGACATCGCACCACCCACTTGTCAGGAAGCACCACCACGATGCGCGGCGACATGCCGCCACACATGAAGGAGCAGGCGACATGTCGGAAAACTCCAACGAGTTCGGCCAAGGCGAAGGTGTACTCACCCGCGCCGCTGGAATGGTGGCCGACGCCCGGGTCGACTTCAACAACATCAGCCGGCAGCTGACCGACCAGATCTCCTCGGTCCAGGGCCGCTGGGGTGGCCAGGGTGCCACGGCGTTCTTCGCCCTGCAGCAGGCCTGGACGGAGAAGCAGCAGGTCATCGTCGACGCACTCAACGAGTTCGAGAACTCCCTCGGGGTCACCGAGCGCGACAACATCAGCACCGACGAGACGCAGGGCTCCAACTTCGCCAACCTCACCCACAAGCTCGGCTGAGCGCCCCACCAGACCAAGGAGAACAGTCATGAACCTCGACGGAATCCGCGTCAACCACGGTGCGGTCGACCAGGCCGCAGCCGACATGTACCAGAAGGTCAAGGACATCGACGACCGCATGAACCGTCTGGAGTCCGAGCTCGAGCCGCTGCGCAGCCAGTGGATCGGTCAGGCCCAGTCCCAGTACACGGTCTCGAAGGCCAAGTGGGACATGGCGATCCAGGAGATGCGCGACCTGCTCGACAAGAGCAGCCAGACGGTCTACCAGTCCAACGCCGAGTACGCCGCCGCCGACAAGCGCGGTGCCGCGCAGTTCGAGATCTGAGCCAGCGCTCGATGCAGATGACTCCGAGGGGGCCGACACCGTGAGGTGTCGGCCCCCTCTCTGACGACGTCGTCCGACACCGGCCGGATCGTCGCCGACGAGCAGGGGTGGACCGAGGACGACGGGGCCGCGCCGGATGTGATCGACTGACGCCCCCGCGGGAGGCGGTCCGGCCGGTAGCATGCGGCTCGCCCGACGGTCGGACGGTGGTCGCTGCCCCCGCTCGGCTCGCACTGTGACCGCTGCGAACACTGAGGGAGAGACGATGAGCCAGGCCACCGCCGGAGCCTCGGGACTGGTGCGGGTGACGGTGACGTCGGGGACGCGCCGCGTCGACCTGGTGCTGCCGGGTGCCGTCCCGGTGGCCGAGCTCGTCCCGGAGCTGGCCCGCAGCGTCGGACTGCTCGACGCCAGCACCGTCTACGGCGGCTACCGCCTCGTCACCTCCGAGGGGCGCCGGCTCGCCCCCGACTCCGGCCTGACCCTGCAGGGCATCGAGGACGGCGTGACGCTGACCGTGACCGCGGGCATCGACGAGGCGCCGCCCCGGGTCTACGACGACGTCGTCGAGGCCATGACCGACGTGGTCGAGCGCGACCTCAAGCCCTGGGAGCCGGCGTCCGGCCGACGCGCGGCGCTCACGGCGGCCGGCCTGCTGATGGCCCTCGGCGCCGTCGCCCTGCTGATCCAGCGCGAGAAGACCCTGGCCTCCGTCGCGGCGGTGACCGTGGCCGTCGCCCTCACCGCGGGCGCGATCGTGCTGTCGCGAGCCCAGCGTGAGCGCGAGGCCGCCGTGGCCGTGGCCTGGATGGCGGCCGGGTACGCCGCGCTCGCCGGGCTGATGCTGGCCCCGGACGGTGAGCTCTTCGACTACCCCGTCGCCTACGCCGGAGCCGGAGCGCTGCTCGCCGGCGTCGTCTGCCTCGTGGGTCTCGGCGAGGGCCGGCCCCTGGTCCTGCCGCCAGTCGTCGCGGGCGCGGTCTACGTGGCGGCGGGGCTCCTGCTGCACGCGATCGACGGCCTCGACGCCGCCGTCCTGCTGACGGTCGTCCTGACCGTGGTCGTGATGATCGGCAGCATCTTCCCGTGGCTGGCGCTCGGCGTCACCGGGACCACCGTCGACCAGCTCTACTCCGACGCCGACATCACCGCCGACCCGACCGACGTCGACCCGGCCCGCGTCGGCGCCGACGCGAGGGTGGCCCACGAGATCCTGATCGCGATCTCCGGGACCGTCGGGCTGCTGCTGGTGACGATCGCTCCGCTCGCGGTGTCACTGGGGCTCTTCGGCACCCTGCTGGCCGTCGACGCCTCCCTGGTCGTCATGCTCCGCACCCGCCAGTACCGCACGGGCTCCGAGGTCCTCGTGGGCCTGGCCTCCGGCATCGCGGGGCTGGTCTCGACGGCCGTGTCGATGCTGGTGCTCTACCCCGACTGGCACCCGGTGGCGGCCGTGGTGCTCGCCGCGTCGGGCGCGGTGCTCCTCGCCGCCACGCTGGTGCCGGGCACGCCGTCGGTGCGTCGGGGCCGCTTCGGCGACATCGTCGAGAGCATCGCGCTGCTGGCCCTGCTCCCGCTCCTGGTCCTGGCGGTCGGCATCTTCGACTTCGCCCAGTCGGTCGGCTAGTCGCATGGCCACCAAGAAGGACCTCGTCGAGGCCTACTCGTTCAGCCGGCGCCGGCTCGTCACGGCGTTCGTCTCCGGTGCGCCCGGAGGTCGGGAGGTCGAGCCCACCAAGCCCGGGCGCACGATCGTCGGCGGCCTGGCCCTGGCGATCCTGCTCCTGGCCGGTGCGGCGATCGCGGGAGTCCTGAAGCCCAACGTCGACGTCGACTGGGAGCAGCCCGGCTTCGTCCTCTCCAAGGAGAAGGGCGCCGCCTACGTCATCCTCGAGCCGGACGAGGAGGGCAACGCGCGGGTGCGCCCGGTCATCAACGTCACCTCGGCGCAGCTGATCCTCGGCGAGGACATCGAGCCCGAGGTCGTGCCGCAGGAGGAGATCGACACCCAGACGCCGGGCGCCGACATCGGGATCCTCGGCGCGCCGGTCACGGTCCCCGACACCGGCCACCTCGTCGAGAGCGGCTGGACCGCGTGCACCGGCGACGGGCTCGGGATCAAGCTCGACGTCCGCACCCGGCCCGACGCGTCGCCCGTCGCCTCGGGGGGCGTCGTCGTCCGGGCCGGCAAGGCGGTCCACGTCATCGCCGAGTCCGTCCCCGAGGACGGCGACGAGCCGACCGCCCGCCGCTTCGAGCTGCCTCGGACCCCGGGGATGGACATCCTGCTCGGCGCCCTGGGCCTGGAGAAGTCCGGCTCGGCCGCCAAGGTCCCGAGCGACTGGCTCGACCTCTTCCCGCGCGGTGGGGCCCTCGCGGCCGAGAGCCTCGGCCTCGACGGCTTCGGCACCCCCTCGGCCGCCGCCGGCAAGGGCGGGCTGCCGGCCGACGCCAACGTGGGCGACTACTACGAGATCGAGGGCGTCCTCTACGTGCTCACGAAGGAGGGTCCGGCCCAGTTCACGGCGTTCCCGAGCGCGGTGTTCCTCAACGTCGACTTCCCCCAGCCGCCAAAGGACCTGGGGCTCGAGGAGCCGCCGGACCTGTTGCTGGAGGACCCGCCGTACCAGGCGGCCGGATGGCCCGATGAGCTGCCCACCGTGGCGAGCGCGGAGTGCGCCCAGCTCCTGCCTCAGGAGGGTGAGAAGCCGCGGGTGCTGCTGGCGGACGGGCCGGGCAGCGACGCGAGCGCCGAGGACGTGGAGCACAAGAGCCGCGAGGTGACGGTCGAGGCCGGGCAGGGCGCCTACGTCCTCTCGGGCGGCTGGGACGCGACGGACGTCGGCGAGCCGTTCGTGGTGGACTCGAAGGGCTTCAGCTACGCCCTGCTGGGCACCGATGCGGTGGAGAACCTCGGGTACGCCGGCTACGACGCACCGGTCGTTCCGGAGAGCTGGCTGGAGCTGTTCGAGTCCGGCGTGGCGCTCTCGGTCAACGCCGCCCTGTGCCCGCCGTCGCGCCCCGACGCCCCGGCACAGGAGGCGGCGACGGAGGAGGCGGCGACGGAGGAGTCGGCCGAGGAGGGCCGCTCGTGCGAGTGAGCGGCGTCCTGCGGGGCGGGCTCGCGGCCGGGCTCGCGCTCGGCGTGCTCGCCGTCGCGTCCGCTCCGGCGTACGCGGAGGACCAGGACTGCTCGAGCATCAACGCGGAGGTGACCGACACCGTCGAGGCGACCTCGCCGAGCTCGCCCGCGCAGCTGATGCAGGTCGCGCAGGCACAGCGACTGGCCGCGCGCTCCGGCAGCGGGCCGGGCCAGGGCGTGACGGTCGCCGTCCTCGACTCGGGGGTCGCCCCGTCCACCCGGCTGAACCCGATCGTGCCGGCGCCCTCGTCCGGGCGCAGCCCGGAGCTCCTGGACTACCAGGGCACCGCCATCGCCGGCCTGATCGCCGGACGTGGGGAGCCCGACAAGCCGATCGGCATCGCTCCGGAGGCCACGATCATGGACGTGCGGGTCTACGACCGCCGCGAGGCCCAGGACCCCGCCGCCGAGGCCGAGCCCAGCCTCGACCTGTTGATCCAGGGACTGCGCCACGTCGCCGGCCTGCCCCGGGGCCGGGTCGGCGTCGTGAACGTGTCGCTGGCCCTGCCGGCACGCGAGGAGCTGGGCGACGCGCTGCGCGCCGTGCTCGACGACCTCGCCGCCAAGGACGTCGTGGTCGTCGTGGCCACGGGCGACCGGCCCGAGGAGTCCGACGCCCTCTACTCCGAGTTCGGCTACGCCGAGCGCGACGGCGAGGACGAGGGATCGCCTCCCCCCGGCGAGGACGCGGGGGGTGCGATCTGGCCGGCCGCCGCCCCGCACGTCGTCGCGGTCAACGCGACCGCGACCGCGCTCGTGGAGGACGAGGTGGTGGTCGGCGACGCCGCGGACAGCGTGCTGCGCAGCTCCGACACGGACCTCGCCGCACCCTCGAGCGGTGCGGTGTCGCTCGGCATGGACGGGCGCAGCACCTGCGTGCTCGGCGAGGTGTCCAGCGAGTACGCCGCCGCGGAGGTCTCGGGCGTCGTCGCCCTGCTGCGCTCCGCCTTCCCGGACGACACGGCCGCGCAGGTCGTGGCCCGGCTGACCCGCACGGCGACCGGCTCTCCGCAGACGAGGAACGTGCTCACCGGCCACGGGATCGTGCAACCGGTCGAGGCCCTCACCCGGCCGCTGCGGCCGGGGAAGAAGGGCCAGCTGCCCGCCACCACGATCGACGACCGGGGCGACGAGCGCGCCACGGCTCCCCGCGAGCAGCCCGACGTACTGGCCAGCACGAAGCGCAACGCGGTCTGGTGGGGGCTGCTCGCCGGCGGCGCCCTCATCGTCGCGACCATGCTCCGGCCGGTGCTGGCCAGACGCCGCGAGTGACCCGCACGGACCGTCAGCCGGCGCCGACGTCCGCGCGGGGCTCGACCACGGCCGTGCCGTCGACCAGGAAGCGGTAGAGCTGGTAGCCCGTCACGAGGCGGGTCTCGGCGTCCATGAAGACGACCGGGAACGACGCCTCCTGCTGGGGCGGCGACCACGGGGTCGAGAAGTTGTTGATCGTCGAGGCCGCCACGGCCCCGCCGGAGGTGTTGAGCTCCATCACGAAGGTCCAGGTGCCATCGGAGTTCCACACCACGCGCGGCTCGATGTCGCGGTGCCAGTGGCTGTAGAACACCGCGCCCGCCGGCAGGTCGCGCACGTCGTCCTCGACCGGGTCGACCAGCGAGCTCGGCTCCTCGAAGAACGCGCGGACGTCGTCGACGCCGAGGAACGCCGCGGCGGCGTACCCCTCGTGCATGAGGACCAGGTCGGGCCGGTCGCCGTTCGTGGCCTCGTCGTGGAGCCGGGCGCCCTGGTCCTGCTGCGTCTCGTCCCCGCGCAGGGACGAGCCGCCGAACAGCTCGGTGCGGCTGGGGTCGCCGTCGCCGAGGACGCGGACGTCCGCCACGTCCTCGGCGTCGCCGTCGAGGACGGTCATGCCGGCGTCGGCCATCTGCTGCGCGCTCAGCTCGGTCTCGTGGTTGCCGGTGATCGCCACGACCGGCAGGTCCCCGCCGATCGCAGCCTCGTCCCGGATGCAGGTGCCCTCCGCGGCCGTGCCGTTGGTCGTGAGGTCGCCGGCGATGGCCAGCATCCGCAGCGCGTCGTCGCCGTGCTCCTCACGTACGAGGGACGCCACGCGTGACTGGAGCGCGATCATCGTGGCGTTGCAGTGCATGTCGGACTGCATCAGCACGGCCAGCTCGCCGTCCTCGGGCCCCTCGATCGCATCGGCCTGGTCGTCCAGGGAGTCCTGGGCCTGCTCGCGGTAGGCCGCGACGCTCTCCTCCTGCCGCTCGACCAGGACCTTCGCCTTGGCCACGGCACCGCCGAGGAGCGCGCGAAGCACCGGGCTGTTGGTCGTGCTCCCCTCGGCCAGCGACCCGTCGAGGGCGGGGAGCGCGTAGCGACCGTCCACGCCGGCCGTCCCCGTCTCGGAGGTGCTGAGCTGGAGCCACGCCCCGGCGCCGCTCGTCGCCAGCGCGAGGACCAGCACCGCCGCGCCGCGGCCGAGCCGCTTGCCGCGGGTCGCTGCGGGGCGCACGGGCAGGACCCGGCTGAGCGCCAGCAGCAGTGCCCCGCCGCCGCCGGCGACGACGGCCAGCGCCACGAGCAGCTGGTGGCGGAACTCCTGCTCCACCAGGTCGACGTACTCCTGCACCGCGGCCGCCGGGTCGTGGAAGAGGCCGGTGTAGAGGGCGAGCATCTCGGGACGGACGTACGCCGCCAGGTCGCCGCTCCCGGCCCCTGGGTCGCCCGGGCCCTCCACGGTCGCCACGACCCCCACGCCGCCTCGGGACTCGGGCACGAAGACGGTCCCGGCGATGCCGAGGCGCAGCTCGCTGTGGCCACGGGTCGTCAGGGAGAACGTCGTCGGGGAGGTGCCGATGTGCGACTCGACCTGCGTGTGGGTGAGCGCCCACGCGACGGCCAGCGGCGACCCGACGAGCCCGGCCAGGAGCACCGAGACCAGCGCGCGCACGGCGACGCGGGCGACCCGCCGCCCGGCACTGTCCTCCGGCGCCACGCCCTCGTCCTCCACGCCTCCAACCTAGCCAGGACGGCAGGGCCCGCGAACGGCGAACGGCGCCGCACGTGAGCGCGGCGCCGTTCGGCTGGCGGAGGATAGGGGATTCGAACCCCTGAGGGCTATTAACCCAACCCGCTTTCCAAGCGAGCGCCATAGGCCACTAGGCGAATCCTCCGCCGGAGACCCTACCGGGGGCGCGACGGGCTGAGAAATCCGCCCGGCCGGGGTCCCGGTCCACCGCCCACGGGCGATCGCCTAGACTCGGGGCAACCCCCCGTGCGGCGGTATCTCGCTCAACTCCCCCAGGGCCGGAAGGCAGCAAGGGTCGGCGGGCTCTTCCGGGTGCACGGGGGGCCTTTTCACGTCACGCCCCCGCCGCCTGAGCCTGCGAAGGCGCGGACCCGGGCGGGAGGTTGAGGAGGGTCGGCGCCAGACCGAGCGCAGCGAGGTCAGGCGCGACCCGTCTCGAAACCCGAGTCGGTATGGGGAGACAGAGGCGATACGCAGCGTCGAAGGTCGGTCGCCCACCCCTCGCCGCCGCCCACCTACCCGCTGTCGGACCCGGTGGTTAGGGTTCAGAGGTGGAGTCCCCCCTGGCGCTGTACCGCCGCTACCGCCCCGAGACCTTCCAGGAGGTCATCGGGCAGGAGCACGTGACCGAGCCGTTGCGGGCGGCGCTGGCCAACAACCGGGTCAACCACGCCTACCTCTTCTCCGGTCCGCGCGGCTGCGGCAAGACCACCTCGGCCCGCATCCTGGCCCGGGCGCTCAACTGCGAGCTGGCGCCCGTCGCCGACCCGTGCGGCGAGTGCGACAGCTGCCGGGACCTCGCGCGCGGCGGCCCGGGCTCGATCGACGTCATCGAGATCGACGCCGCCTCCCACGGCGGCGTCGACGACGCCCGCGACCTGCGGGAGAAGGCGTTCTTCGCGCCGGTGCGCAGCCGCTACAAGGTCTACATCATCGACGAGGCGCACATGGTGACGACGCAGGGCTTCAACGCCCTGCTCAAGCTGGTGGAGGAGCCGCCCCCGCACCTGCGGTTCATCTTCGCGACCACCGAGCCCGACAAGGTGATCCCGACGATCCGCTCGCGCACGCACCACTACCCGTTCCGGCTGATCCCGCCGCGGCTGCTGTCGACGTACCTCACCGAGCTCTGCGCCCAGGAGGGCGTCAGCATCGAGCCCGCCGCCCTGCCGCTGGTCGTGCGCGCCGGTGCCGGCTCCGCACGCGACACCCTCTCCGTGCTCGACCAGCTGTTGGGCGGGGCGGGCGAGCAGGGCGTGACCTACGCGCTGGCCAGCGGGCTGCTCGGCTACACGCCGGACACGCTGCTGGACGAGGTGGTCGACGCGTTCGCCGCCGGCGACGGGTCCGCGGTCTTCGGGGTGGTCGACAAGGTGATCGAGACCGGGCAGGACCCGCGCCGCTTCACCGAGGACCTGCTGCGCCGGCTGCGCGACCTGGTCATCGTCTCGGCGGTGCCCGACGCCCCCGCGAGCGGCCTGATCGACGTCTCCGAGGACCAGGGCGAGCGCCTGGTCGCGCAGGCGGCGCGCTTCGGCGCCGCCGAGCTGACGCGCGCGGCCGACCTGGTGGCGACCGGGCTGACCGAGATGCGCGGGGCCACCGCGCCGCGGCTGCTGCTCGAGCTCATCTGCGCCCGGGTGCTGTTGCCCAGGGCCGACCACTCCACCGACGGCGTCCTGGCCCGCCTCGACCGGCTCGAGCGCCGTGCGGCCATCAGCGGCACGCCGTCCGCCGAGGCCGCGGCGCCGCCGGCCCCCGCCCAGGACCGCCCCGCCCAGGCGCGACCGGCCCCCCGCGAGCCGGCGCCGGCACCCCCTGCGCCCCCGGCGACCCTGGCGCCCGCTCCGGTCCCGGTGACAGCCACGTCGCCGGCCCCGGCCCGACCGGTCGAGGTGTTCCCGGTGCGCCCGCCCGCCGCTCCCGAGCCGGCGGCCCCGTTGGCGCGGACCGCGCCGACGGCGGCTGCGCCCGAGCCCGAGGCCGCCACGGTCGGCTCGAGCACGCTCTCCCTGGTCGACGTACGCCGGCTGTGGCCCGACATCGTCGAGGCCACCAAGCAGCGCCGGCGGGTCACCTGGATCCACCTGACCCAGCACGCGCAGGTGGTGGCCGTCGACGCCCGCACCTTGACGCTGGGCTTCTCCAACGCCGGGGCCCGCGAGTCGTTCGACAACGGCGGCAGCGCCGAGATCGTCCGCCAGGCCGCGATCGACGTGGTCGGCGCCGACTGGAAGGTCGAGACGATCGTCGACCCCGGGGCCAGCGCGGACGCCGCGCCGCCGCCCGCCGCCGTCCCGGCCGCGCCGGAGCCGGTGCGCCCGGACCCGCCGGTGGCCCGCGACGAGGTGGAGGCGCCGCCCGCCTGGATGAGCGACGACGAGGCCGCCCCGGCACGGCCCGGCCCCGAGGCGGTCAACGCGGCCCGCGAGGCCATCAAGTCCACCCGGCCCGCAGGCGGGGAGGCCGACCGCGGGTCGAACCTCGCGGAGGCCGACGCGGACGCCCGCCCCGACGACCTCGACGCCGACCACGACGAGCTCGGGGGTGCCGACCTGCTGGCGCGCGAGCTCGGCGCCCAGGTGATCGAGGAGATCCCCCACTCATGACCTTCATCCCTCCCACCGACCGTTCCCCTAGCCATGAGGTGACCCGATGACCCAGAACCCCTTCGACGCACTGGGGGGCGGTGGCTTCGACATGAACGCCCTCCTCCAGCAGGCCCAGCAGATGCAGGAGCAGCTCCAGTCCGCGCAGCAGCGCCTCGCCGACACGGTCGTCGACGGCACCGTCGCCGGCGGTGCCGTGACCGTCAAGGTCAGCGGCGTCGGCGAGCTCGTCGGTGTCGAGATCAAGGCCGGCGGGTTCGACGGCAGCGACGCCGACGACCTGACGGACCTCGGCGACATGATCGTCGCCGCCTACCGCGACGCCAAGTCGCAGGTCGACGCGCTGGCCGCCGAGGCCCTCGGACCGCTCGCCGAGGGTGGCGGCCTCCCCGGCATGCCGTCCTCGGGACAGCTCGGGTTCTGAGCCGCCTTGTACGAAGGTGTCGTCCAGGACCTGATCGACGAGCTCGGTCGGCTGCCGGGGATCGGTCCCAAGAGCGCCCAGCGGATCGCGTTCCACCTGCTGCAGGCCGAGCCGACCGACGTACGCCGCCTGGCCGACGTGCTCCTGGAGGTCAAGGCGAAGGTGCGGTTCTGCTCGGTGTGCTTCAACGTCTCCGAGGACGAGCAGTGCCGGATCTGCCGCGACCCGCGACGCGACGCGACGGTGCTGTGCGTCGTCGAGGAGTACAAGGACGTCGTCGCGATCGAGCGCACCCGTGAGTTCCGCGGCCGCTACCACGTGCTCGGCGGGGCGATCTCGCCGATCGACGGCATCGGGCCCGACCAGCTGCGCATCAAGGAGCTGATGCCGCGGCTCAACGACGGGGTGGTCACCGAGGTGATCCTGGCCACCGACCCCAACCTCGAGGGCGAGGCCACCGCGACCTACCTCACCCGCCTGCTGAGCCCGATGGGCCTGCAGGTGACGCGGCTGGCGAGTGGACTGCCGGTGGGCGGCGACCTGGAGTACGCCGACGAGATCACCCTGGGACGAGCATTCGTAGGAAGACGGGCAGCACAATGAGCGACACCACCATGGACGACACCGAGGACTTCGCCCAGCAGATCGCCGACAGCGTCGAGAGCTTTCTGCTCGCGCTGCGCGCCATCAGCCGCGAGGCCACCTCGGGCCAGGCGATCTCCCTGCTGCTCCTCGAGATCAGCCAGGTGCTGCTGGCCGGCGCCCGGCTGGGTGCGCAGCAGGACTTCACCCCGACGGCCGACTACCAGCCCGACGTCGGGCCCGAGGCCGACCTCGACGCCATGCGGTTGCGGCTGGCCGAGCTGCTCGGCAACGTCGACACCTACAGCTTCGTCTTCGACCCCTACGTCCCGGACGTCGTGGAGAGCCAGCTCTCCGACGATCTGACGCAGATCGCCAGCGACCTCGAGAACGGCCTGCGCCACTACCGCTCCGGCGACATCGCGGAGGCGCTGTGGTGGTGGCAGTTCTCCTACGTCGCCTCCTGGGGCAACCTCGCCGGGGCGGCGCTGAACGCGCTGCTGTCGGTGGTCTCGCACGACCGGCTCGACGTCGACAACGACGCGGAGATCGAGCAGATCGTGGCTGCCGAGGCGGTCTTGGACGTCGACCCGGTCTGAGCCCCGGCACTCGGTAGGATCGGGGGGTCCTTCCCCGATCGCAGGAGTGAGCCCGTTGGGCATTGTCGTGCAGAAGTACGGCGGTTCGTCCTTGGCCGACGCAGGCCGCATCAAGGAGGTCGCGCGCCGCATCGTCGAGTCCAAGAAGGCCGGCCACGACGTCGTGGTGGCCGTCTCGGCGATGGGCGACTCCACCGACGAGCTCCTGGAGCTGGCCGAGGGCGTGAGCCCGCTGCCGCCGGCCCGCGAGCTGGACATGCTGCTGACCGCGGGCGAGCGGATCTCGATGGCGCTCGTCGCCATGGCGATCTCCGACCTCGGGTTCACCGCGCGCTCCTTCACCGGGTCCCAGGCGGGCGTCATCACCGACTCCACGCACGGTCGGGCCAAGATCATCGACGTCACGCCGGGGCGCATCTCCGCGGCCATCGCCGACGGTCACATCGTGATCGTGGCCGGCTTCCAGGGCGTGAGCCAGGACACCAAGGAGATCACCACCCTGGGCCGCGGCGGCACCGACACCACGGCCGTCGCCCTGGCCGCCGCGCTCGGCGCGGCGTACTGCGAGATCTACACCGACGTCGACGGCGTCTTCACCGCCGACCCGCGGATCGTCCCGACCGCGCGTCGCCTCGAGCGCGTCTCCTACGAGGAGATGCTGGAGATGGCGGCGTCCGGCGCCAAGATCCTGCACCTGCGGTGCGTCGAGTACGCCCGCCGCTACGACATGCCGGTCCACGTCCGGTCCTCCTTCTCGCACAAGGAGGGGACCTGGATCACCCCCAGCCAACCAGGAGAAGAAGAAGCCATGGAGCAGGCGATCATCGCGGGCGTGGCCCACGACCGCAGCGAGGCCAAGATCACCGTCGTCGGCGTCCCCGACAAGGTCGGCGAGGCGGCCCGGATCTTCGAGGCGCTGGCCGCCAGCGAGGTCAACATCGACATGGTCGTGCAGAACGTCTCCGCCGCCGCGACCGGCCTGACCGACATCTCCTTCACGCTGCCGCGCGCCGACGGCCAACAGGCGATGAGCGCACTGGCCGGCATCCAGGACGAGGTCGGCTACGAGAAGCTCCTCTACGACGACCAGGTCGGCAAGGTGTCGCTGATCGGCGCCGGCATGCGCGCGCACCCGGGCATCACGGCGAAGTTCTTCGCCGCGCTGGCGTCGGCCGGCGTCAACATCGAGATGATCTCCACCTCCGAGATCCGGATCTCGGTGATCGTCGACGAGGCCCAGGTCGACGAGGCCGTCCGCGCCACGCACACGGCGTTCGAGCTGGACGCCACCGAGGTCGAGGCCGTCGTCTACGGCGGGACCGGGAGGTAGTCATGGGTGTCCGACTCGGCATCGTCGGCGCGACCGGTCAGGTCGGCGTCGCCATGCGCCAGATCCTCGAGGAGCGGGACTTCCCCGCCGACGAGGTCCGGTTCTTCGCCTCGGCCCGCTCGGCCGGCACGGTGCTGCCGTACGCCGGCCGCGAGATCACCGTCGAGGACGCCGCCACGGCCGACCCGAGGGGCCTGGACATCGCGCTCTTCTCCGCGGGCGCGACGACGTCGCGCGCGCTGGCTCCGGCGTTCGCGGCCGCCGGCGTGATCGTCGTGGACAACTCCTCGGCGTTCCGCATGGACCCCGACGTCCCGCTGGTCGTCTCCGAGGTCAACCCTCAGGACATCGACCAGGCCCGCAAGGGCATCATCGCCAACCCCAACTGCACGACGATGGCCGCGATGCCGGTGCTCAAGCCCCTGCACGACGAGGCCGGGCTGGTACGGCTGATCGCGTCGACGTACCAGGCCGTCTCCGGCTCGGGCGTCGCCGGCGTCGAGGAGCTGGCCGGTCAGGTCGCCGCCGCGGGCGACAAGGCGCGCGAGCTCGCCTACGACGGGGAGGCCGTGACGTTCCCCGACCCGGACAAGTACGTGCGCACGATCGCCTACAACGTGCTGCCCCTGGCCGGCTCGATCGTCGACGACGGCCTCGGCGAGACCGACGAGGAGCAGAAGCTCCGCAACGAGTCCCGCAAGATCCTGGGCCTGCCCGACCTCCTGGTTTCGGGGATCTGCGTGCGGGTGCCGGTCTTCACCGGCCACTCGCTGGCGATCAACGCCGAGTTCTCCTCGCCCATGACCCCCCAGCGCGCCCGCGAGCTCCTCGCCTCGGCGCCGGGCGTCGAGCTGTCCGACGTACCCACCCCGCTCCAGGCCGCCGGCAAGGACCCGTCGTACGTCGGTCGCCTGCGGCAGGACCCCGGCGTCCCCGACAACCGCGGCCTCGCCCTGTTCATCTCCAACGACAACCTGCGCAAGGGCGCCGCCCTCAACACCGTCCAGATCGCGGAGCTCCTCGCCCACCGCTGACCCGTCACCAACTGCACGAAATCATCGCTGACCCGTCACAAACTTTCTGACGGGTCAGCGGTGATTTGGGTGAGTTGGTGACGGGTCAGTCTGGGGTGGGCTCGATGAAGGTGGCGGTGACCCAGTGGGAGAGCAGGTGGGTGGCCACGCTGACGAGGGGGATGACCAGGATCATCGACCAGTGGTCGAGCACGTCGATGAGGAAGAGCAGGGCCACGACGCTGGTCATGCCGGTGGCGAGGAAGCTGGTGCTGGTGGGGTCGGGGACCGCGAACCGGCCGAGCAGGAGCGCCCCGACGGCGATCCCCGCGACGAAGACGAGGGCGAGCAGCGGGAAGCCCGCGCGGCCGCAGGACGACGTGCCCTGGACCGCCTCGCAGCCCTGGAGCGCCCCGTAGGTGCCTCCCACGAGCACCAGCCCCACCACGACGCCCGTGAGCGCCGTTGCGGCACGCCCGGACAGCGGCTCGCGCGGAGCCCTCGGCTCCTTGGCGGGCTGGGGCGCCTGTGGCTCCTCGGCCTTGGCGGCCTGCGTCTCCGGTACGACGGCGGCTGGCTCGGCCTCGGCGGCCGGCTCGTCCTCCACCTCGTCGGCGAACAACGGCGGAGCACTTTCGACCTGAGGCGCGGGATCGGGCTGGACGACCTGGGTCGGCTCGTCCTCGGCCGGCGCGGCGGGCGCCGCCGGCTCGAGGGCGACCTCGGTCGGCTCGTCCGTCTCGATGACCTGGGTCGTCTCGACGTCGGCGGGCTCCGCCGCCGCCGGCTCGGGCTCGGGCTCCGGCGTCGGCTCGGGCTCGGGGTCCGGCTCCGGCTCCGGCTCCGGCTCCGGCTCCGGCATCGGCGTCGGCTCGGGCTCCGGCTCCGGCTCCGGGGTGGCGTCCTGGGGTACAGGCGCAGGTGCCGTGCGGCGCTTCTTGCGCCCGAAGAGCCGGGGCGGCTCGAGCTTCGCGGCGGCGTCCTGCTGGTCCTCGTCTGCCATGCCGGGCAGTGTGCCACCGCCGAACGTCCAGAACGGGCAGAACCCCGGACCTGATCAGGTCCGGGGTTCTGCCGTTCATCTGGTCGGGCTGACAGGATTTGAACCTGCGGCCTCCTCGTCCCGAACGAGGCGCGCTACCAAGCTGCGCCACAGCCCGATCATGGGCTCGTTCCCGGTGAAGGGAGGTGAGCCCACAAGCACGGGAGCATACCGGAGCGCCCAGCGCTGTTCGTAATCGGTAGGGGGTGCGGGTCAGGGGCGGGCGACCAGCGTCAGGAGGGTGGCCTCGGGCCGGCAGGCGACCCGGATCCGGGCGTAGGGGCTGGTGCCCAGGCCGGCGCAGACATGCAGCCACGCGGAGCCCGGGTCGCCGGGCCGGGAGTCGGCGGGGTGGCGGTGCAGGCCGCGGGCGCGGGCCGGCTCGAGGTCGCAGTTGGTCGTCAGGGCCCGGCCGCCGGGCAGACACACCTGCCCGCCGTGGGTGTGGCCGGCGAGGATCGCGTCGTAGCCGTCGGCGGCGTACTGGTCCAGGACCCGCAGGTACGGCGCATGGGCGACGCCGAGCCGCACGTCGGCGGTCGGGTCGGCCGGACCGGCGACCAGGTCGAGCCGGTCGTAGCCGAGGTGCGGGTCGTCGACGCCGGCGAACGCGAAGGTCGTCTCGCCCACCGTGACGGTGTCCTTGCGGTTGGTCAGGTCCCGCCAGCCGGCGTCGGACAGCGTGCGGGTGAGCAGCGGCCAGGGCAGCTGGGCGACGTCGGTGTGCCGCTTCCCGTCGTCGGACATCAGGTAGCGCAACGGGTTGCGGAGGGACGGCTCGTAGTAGTCGTTGGAGCCGTGGACGAAGACCCCGGGGACGTCGAGCAGCCGACCCAGGGCGTCACGCACGACCGGCACGGAGTCGCGGTGGGCCAGGTTGTCGCCGGTGTCGACGACCAGGTCGGGCTCGAGCTCGGCGAGGCCGCGCAGCCACTCCTGCTTGCGGGTCTGGCCCGGGGTCATGTGGATGTCGCTGAGGTGCAGCACCCGCAGCGGACGCTGGCCGGCGGGCAGCACCGGCAGCTCGACGCGTCGCAGGGTGTAGGCGCGGGCCTCCCAGGCGGCGTACGTCGTCAGCCCGGCGCCGGCGAGGGCCCCGGCGCCCAGGAGTCGGGGGAGGAGGCGGGGGAGAAGGGGGAGGCTGGGCACCGGGCCAGGCTGCCACAATGGCCTCATGAGTGCTCTCAAGGACCGCCTGCGCGCCGATCTCACCACCGCCATCAAGGGTCGCGACGAGGTGCGCTCCTCCACCCTGCGGATGGTGCTGACCGCCATCACCAACGCCGAGGTGGCCGGCAAGGAGGCCCGTGAGCTCTCCGACGACGACATCATCGGCGTGCTGTCCAGCGAGGCCAAGAAGCGCCGCGAGGCCGCCACCGCCTTCGCCGACGGCGGGCGCGCCGAGATGGCCGCGAAGGAGCAGGCGGAGGCCGCGGTGCTCGCCGACTACCTGCCCGAGGCCCTGACCGAGGCCGAGATCTCCGCGCTGGTCACCGCGGCCATCGAGCAGACGGGTGCCGCCGGTGAGGGGATGCGCGCCATGGGCAAGGTCATGGGCGTCGTCACCCCGCAGGTCAAGGGTCGCGCCGACGGCGGCGCGGTCGCCGCGGAGGTACGCCGCCAGCTCGGCTGAGCCGGTCAGCGATCGCCGCGCCGGCCCTTGGGCGGCTTGCCGGTGGAGGTGTAGATGACCACGGTGTCGCCGCTGGCGAGCTCGGCGCCGGCGCCGGGCTCGCTGTAGGCGACCGTGTCCCTCGGGTAGCCGGACGGTCGGCGCCCGCCGAGGGTGACCGAGAACCCGAGGTCCTCCAGCTCACGGGTGGCGTCGTCGACGCTCATCCCGCCGACGTCGGGGATGCCGGTCAGGACGCCGAGCACGTCGGTGCTGTTGGGCGGCACGAAGTCCTCGTCGTCGAGCCACTGCTCGATCTCCTTCATCGCATCACCCCACATCGGGCCGGCGAGCGTGGAGCCGAACGCCGCCGAGACGTACGACGGGCCGATCGTCTGCCCGTTGAGCGTGATGGGCTGCCCCTCCTTGTTGGCACCGGCGATCATCGAGGCCGTGGCCAGGTTGGGCGTGTAGCCGACGAACCACACCGCGCGGTTCTCCTGGATCGTCCCGGTCTTGCCGGCCGCCGGCTGCACGGTCTGGATGTTGGCGCCGTAGCCGAACCCGCCCGGCTCGAGGAGGCCGCGCAGGACGTCGTTGACGGCATCGGCCACGGAGCTCGGCATCACCTGGGTGCAGCGGGCGGGGTACTTCTTCAGCACGTTCTGGTTGGCGTCCACGATCGCCGTCACCGGTCGGGCGTCGCAGTGCAGGCCGCGCCCGGCGAAGGTCGCGTACGCCTCGGCCATCTCCAGCGGGCTCACGTCGGCGACCCCGAGGGTGAAGGTCGGCACGAGCTCGCGGTCGGGGTCGGTCAGCTGGATGCCCATCGACTTGGCGAGCTCGTAGGGCTCGCACAGGCCGGTGCGCTGCTCGAGCTGGGCGAAGAACGTGTTCACCGACAGCCGGGTGCCGGTGTAGAGGTTGAAGGTCCCCGAGTCGGTGGAGTTCTCGGGGTCCCAGATCTGCGAGCTGGGGTAGTTCTGGCCGTCGCACACCTCGAAGTCACCCTGGTTCAAGAACACCTGGGGCGGGGAGGAGATGGTCTCCGACAGCGGGATCCCCTGCTTGATCGCGGTGGCGAGGACGAAGACCTTGAACGTCGACCCGGCCTGGAAGCCGTTGGAGTCGCCGTACTGGGAGGGCACGACGTAGTTGAGGTACGACTCGCCCGCGTTCTTGCGGCGACCCATGGGTCGTGACTGGGCGATCGCCTTCACCTCTCCGGTGCGCGGCTGGACCATCGCGAGCGCGCCGATCGCGTTGTTCTCCTTGTAGACGTGCGCGCGTACCGACTTGTCGGCCGCGTCCTGGAAGCGCAGGTCGATGGTCGTGCGGATGGTGAGGCCGCCGGACTTCAGCAGCCGGTCGCGCTCCTCGGCGGTCTTGCCCAGCGAGCGGTCGCGCATCAGATAGTTGAGGACGTAGTCGCAGAAGAACGGCGCCCGGGAGTAGACGCAGCCGTTGCGCGTCTTGCGCACCTTGAGCGCGAGACCGCGCTCCTTGGTCTTCTCGGCCTGCTTGCGGGTGATGACGTTGAGCTGGGCCATCCGGTCCAGCACGATGTCGCGCCGCACCTTGGTGCGGTCGGGGGAGTTGGTCGGGTCGAACTTGGTGGGGTTCTGCACCAGACCGGCCAGGATCGCCGACTGGTTGAGGTTGAGCTTGCGGGCGTTGACGTTGAAGTAGTGGCGCGCGGCCGCCTGGATGCCGTGCGCGCCGTCACCGAAGTAGGCGGTGTTGAGGTAGCGCTCGAGGATCCAATCCTTGTTGTAGCGCTGCTCCAGCGCGATGGCGTAGCGGAGCTCGCGGAGCTTGCGGGCGTAGGTCCGGTCGACCGCCGCCTTCTTCTCCTCGGGGGTGTCGGCCTGGCTGAGCAGCGTGAGCTTGACCAGCTGCTGGGTGATCGAGGAGCCGCCCTGCACCGTGCTGGAGGAGGCGGAGTTGGTGAGCAGGGCGCGCAGCGTGCCCTTGAGGTCGAGCGCCCCGTGCTCGTAGAAGCGGTAGTCCTCGATGGCCACGATCGCCTCGACCATCGTGCGCGAGACCTGGTCGAGCGAGACGTTGACGCGGTTCTCGTCGAAGATCGTCGCGATGGTCTCGCCCTTGGCGTCGACGATCCGGGTCTTCTGGGGAAGCGCGTCGGCCTCGAGGTCCTGCGGCAGCTGGTCCATGCTGTCGGCGACGTTGTCGGTCGCGACGCCGAGGACGGCGGCGAACGGGATCGCCAGGCCGGCCACGACGACGCCGAGTACGGCGGACACGGCCACCATCACGCCCAGGTGGGAGAACACCTTGGCGAAGGGCAGACGCTCGGAGCGGGGGCGCGACATGGCGCCCAGCGTACGTGAGAAGCGGGCGTGGGGCCGCCTCGCCGCGGTGCGCCCAGGATGGCCCCCCGGATGGCCCCGAGGGGGCGCATGGCCCAGACGGACTAGTCATTTAGGACTAGACAAGTTGGGTCGAGAGGACCTACCGCCCGTGCGGCATTGTTCCTTAACTTGGGATCCAATGGGCTGAGCTCGGAGAGGCGTCATGGGGACGCCGCTCTTGCTCAGAAGATGTGGGGACATCATGTGGGTAGAGGACTGGGCGCCGCGCGCCGCGTGCCGGAGCACGACGCCGGACCAGCTGTTCGTCCGTGGGGCTGAGCAGAACAAGGCGAAGCAGCTGTGCTCGGGGTGCCCGGTGCGCACCGAGTGCCTGGCTGAGGCCCTGGACAACCAGATCGAGTGGGGTGTGTGGGGAGGCATGACCGAGCGCGAGCGCCGGGCGCTGCTGCGCCGCCGTCCCGCGGCGTCCTGGCGGACGGTCCTCGAGACCGCCCGCGCGGGTGCCGCCCAGGAGCCGGTCTCGGTCTGAACCACGGACGCGTCGCCTGAGCCGACCCGGGAGGGAGGGTTCAGGCGCCGCTCGTGGTGAGCTGCTCGCCCTGGGCGAGCAGCTCACCGATCTTGCGCAGTCCCTCGAGGTCGTGCACGTCGCCTGCGAGCGCCGGCACGACCGCGGTGGCGACCTGGGGGTGCGCGGCGTGGAAGCGCCGCCGCAGCCGTGCCTCGCGCTCGACGAGGCGGCTCTGGTCGGCGTGGAGGCGCAGCATGCCTGCCGTCGGCGACTCCGGGTCCTGTCGACGCAGTCGCTCGGCCGCGGCCATCGCCTCGTCGGCGGAGAGCCGGCCGAGCGGCGCGGGGCTCGCCCGGTTGACGATCAGCCCCGCCACCGGCATCTCGTCCTCGCTGAGCCGCTCGACGAAGTACGCGGCCTCGCGCAGCGCGTCCGGCTCCGGCGCGGCGACCACCAGGAACGCCGTGCCCTCGGCCTGGAGCAGCGCGTAGGTCCTCTGGGCGCGCTGCCGGAAGCCCCCGAACACGGTGTCGAGCGCCGAGACGAAGGTCTGCAGGTCGCGCAGCACCTGGGCGCCGAGGATCCTGGTCAACGCGTTGGTGATGATGCCGAGACCGGCCGACATCAGCCTGGCCGGACCGCGCGCCGGGGCCAGCATCAGCCGGATGAAGCGGCCGTCGAGGAAGCTCGACAGCCGCTCGGGGGCGTCGAGGAAGTCCAGCGCCGAGCGCGAGGGCGGGGTGTCGACCACGATCAGGTCGTAGGTGCCGTCGGCGACCGAGGTGCCGTGGATCTGGCCGAGCTTCTCCATCGCCATGTACTCCTGCGTGCCCGCGAAGGAGCTCGACAGCGCGATGTAGAAGGGGTTCTGCAGGATCTGCTGCGCCTTCTCCGGGCTGGCCTGGCTCTCGACCACCTCGTCGAAGGTGCGCTTCATGTCCAGCATCATCGCGTCGAGGTGCCCGCCGGCCGTGCCGTCCACAGCCGCGACCGGTCGGGGCGTGTTGTCGAGCTCCTCGATGCCCATCGACTGCGCCAGGCGGCGGGCCGGGTCGATCGTCAGCACCACGACCTTGCGCCCGCGCTCGGCGGCGCGCAGCGCCAGCGCCGCCGACGTCGTGGTCTTGCCGACGCCCCCGGAGCCGCAGCACACGATGATGCCGGTGTCGGGGTCGTCCAGCAGTGCGTCGACGTCGAGCATCCGCGCGCGCTTGCCCGTCGGTCCCACCCGCGTGCGTGCCTTGCTCATCTAGGCCATCCCCTGCTCGCGGAGGGCGGCGGCCAGCTCGTACAGCGCGCCGAGGTCGACGCCCTGGGGCAGGCGCGGGAGCTCGTAGGTCGGCACGCCGAGCTCGCCGACGATCACCCGCTGGGAGTCCTCGAGGGCGCGGCGCTCGGCGTGGTCGCGCGCCTCGGCCAGAAGGCCGTCGACCAGCGCCGGCTCGGTGTCGATCCCAGCGCTTGTGAGGTCGGCCTCCAGCCGGGCGCGGTCGAGGGCGCCGGCCCGCGCGCGGGCCAGGTCGGCGGGCGCCAGGTCCTGCGGGCGGACCAGGTTGACCACGACCCCGCCGACCGGCAGGTCGGCGGCGCGCAGCTCGGCGATCCCGTCGGCGGTCTCCTGCACGGGCATCTCCTCCAGGACGGTGACCAGGTGCACGGCGGTCCGCGGGGAGCGGAACAGCGTCATCATGGTGTCGGACTGCGACTTGATCGGGCCCACCTTCGCCAGCCCGGCCAGCTCGTTGCTGACGTTGAGGAACTGCACGATCCGTCCGGTCGGCGGGGCGTCGAGCACGACGGCGTCGTACTGCTGGGCGCCCTTGTTGCGGCTGTTGCGCTGCACCGCCTCGAAGACCTTGCCGGTGAGCAGCACGTCGCGCACGCCGGGGGCGATCGTGGTGGCGAACTCGATGACCCCGAAGCGGTCCAGCGCCCGGCCCGCGCGGCCGAGCTTGTAGTACAGGGAGAGGTACTCCAGGAGCGCCGCCTCCGCGTCGATGTGGAGCGCGTGCACGACCCCGGGTGTGCCGTCGGCCCCGGGCAGACCGGTCGTCAGCCGGCGCTCCTCCGGCGGCAGCGGGTCGACGTCGAACATCCGGGCGATGCCCTGCCGTCCCTCGACCTCGCAGAGGAGGACGTTCCTCCCGCCCTCGGCCAGGGCCAGCGCCAGGGCGGCCGCCACCGTCGACTTGCCGGTGCCGCCCTTGCCGGTGACCACGTGCAGTCGCACCTTCGGCCAATCGCTCACGAGGAGAGCCTAGGACGTGCGCGGTCGGCGCAGGGCGCGTGACAGGTCGTGCGCGGCCTGGAGCAGCAGGCCGCCGAGCTCGCGGCGGCGGTCCGCGGCGAAGCGCTGCTCGATGCCGGTCAGGCTCAGCGCCCAGGCGGGCCGCTCCCGGTCGTCGAAGACCGCCGCCCCCATGCCCCAGCTGCCCGGGACGATCAGGCCGGGGTTGACCGCGTAGCCGTCGGCGCGGGTCGTCGCGACCCGCGCTTGCACCCGGTCGGCCGCGTGCTCCGGGCCGTACTGTGCGGCGAGGTGGGCGCGCGCGAGGTACTCCTCGATCTCCGGGTCGGGGAGGAAGGCCAGCACGACCATCCCGGCCGAGGCGACGCCGAGGGGGAACCGGGTGCCCTCGGAGAGGACGTGGGAGCGGATCGGGAAGCTGCCGTCCTCGCGCACCAGGCAGATCGTCTCGTCCCCGCGGCGGGCGGAGAAGAACGCGCTCTCGCCGGTGGCGAGGGCCAGGCGGCGTACGACGGGCTGGGCCACCGCGGTGACGTCGTAGCGGGAGGCGGCGGCGGCGCCGAGGAGGTACAGCTCGGGCCCCAGCAGCCAGCGGCCGGTCGTCTCGTCCCGCTCGAGGAGCCCTTCGGTCAGCAGAGACGTCAGGAGCCGGTGCGCCGTGGGGCGGGCGAGGTCGCTGGCGCGGGCCAGGACGGAGGTCGTCGCGCCGGCAGGCTCGTGGGCCGACACCGCCCGCAGCAGCGCGCCGGCCCGACCCAGGACGTCGACGGGAGCGCTCACTGGATGAACGGTAGCCGAGCCGTAGGTCCACTCTGCGATTGATCTGCGTCTGGTGGGTGGGCGTGCGTTGACGGCGACGCCCGCGGTGCGTTGGATCGGCGCATGGACAAAGTGGTGGCATCCGCGGCCGAGGCCGTCGCCGACATCCCGTCCGGGTCGACCCTCTCGGTGGGCGGGTTCGGCCTGTGCGGCATTCCCTCGACCCTCATCGACGCCCTCCTGGCCGCAGGGGTGAGCGACCTGGAGGCGGTCTCGAACAACTGCGGCGTGGACGACTGGGGCCTGGGCAGGCTGCTGGCCGCGAAGCGGATCCGGCGGATGATCTCCTCCTACGTCGGGGAGAACAAGGAGTTCGCGCGGCAGTACCTCTCCGGGGAGCTCGAGGTCGAGCTGACCCCACAGGGCACGCTCGCGGAGCGGATGCGCGCCGGTGGGTCAGGCATCCCGGCGTTCTTCACCGCGACCGGCTCGGGCACGCAGGTGGCCGACGGCGGGCTGCCGTGGCGCTACGACGACGCGGGCAACGTCGTGGTGGCGTCGCCGCCGAAGCAGACCCAGTCCTTCGAGACCGCCGAGGGGCCGCGGGAGTTCGTGCTGGAGCACGCCATCGTCGCGGACTTCGGGCTCGTGCGGGCGTGGAAGGGCGACCGGCACGGCAACCTCGTCTACCGCGACTCCGCGCGCAACTTCAACCCGCTGGCGGCGATGTGCGGGCGGCTGACCATCGCGGAGGTCGAGGAGCTCGTCGAGCCGGGGGAGATCGACCCCAACCACGTGCACACGCCCGGTGTGTTCGTGCAGCGCGTCGTGGCGCTGACCCCCGAGCAGGCCGCAGACAAGCGGATCGAGAAGCGCACGGTCAGGAGCAGGGCATGAGCTGGACCCGCGAGCAGATGGCCGCCCGCGCGGCCTCGGAGCTGACCGACGGCTCCTACGTCAACCTCGGCATCGGCCTGCCGACGCTGGTGCCCAACTACGTCGACGACGACGTCGAGCTGGTGCTGCAGTCCGAGAACGGCATCCTGGGCGTCGGCGCCTACCCCGTCGAGGGCGAGGAGGACCCGGACCTGATCAACGCCGGCAAGGAGACCGTCACCCTGCGCCGCGGCGCGAGCTTCTTCGACTCCGCCACGTCGTTCGGGATGATCCGCGGCGGCAAGATCGACGCCGCGATCCTCGGCGCCATGCAGGTCTCGGCCCGTGGCGACATCGCCAACTGGATGATCCCCGGCAAGATGGTCAAGGGCATGGGCGGCGCGATGGACCTGGTCCACGGCGCCAAGCGGGTGATCGTGCTCATGGAGCACGTCGCGCGCGACGACTCCTACAAGATCGTGGAGGAGTGCTCGCTGCCCTACACGGGTCGTGGCGTGGTCCAGCGGATCATCACCGACCTGTGCGTCCTCGACGTGACGCCGGAGGGCCTGCGGCTCGTGGAGCTCGCGCCCGGGGTCACCGAGGACGAGGTGCGCGAGAAGACCGAGCCCGCCCTGATCTGACCCCCGGTCTCTGCGGCTGGGCGCGCGCGGTCGCGACCCCGCGCGCCAGCCAGGTCGCCAGCTCGGCGTCCGCGCCGAGCGCGGCCGCGTCGACGCGCAGCCACGTGCGCGAGGACTGGGAGCCCATCACCATGGGACCGACGTGCTCCTGCAGGAGGAGGTCGTCGGACTCCGAGCCGTCGGTGCGGACCAGGAGCCCGCCGTCGTGGCTCACGCAGACCGCCATGTGGCCGCCGAGCATGAAGGCCAGGCCGCCGAACATCGGCTTCTCGTCGGCCGCCCCGTGCTCCTGCACCAGCTCGCGGACCCGGCCGGCCAGCTCCTCGTCGTAGGCCATGGGCACAGTCTGGCGCTTCGCGTCGACGCCACGCCAGGATGAGCCCATGAAGGTCGCGGTCGCGGGAGCCACCGGTGTCGTCGGACGCCACGTCGTCGCGGTCGCTCGCTCGCGGGGGCACGAGGTCCTGGAGCTCGCCCGCTCGCTCGGTGTCGACCTCACCACCGGCGGCGGGCTGGCCGAGCGGCTCGACGGGGTCGCCGCGGTGGTCGACACCACCAGCGTCGCGACCCAGCGGCGGGCGGCCTCCGAGTCGTTCTTCGGCAGTGTCACCCGCACCCTCCTGACGGCGGAGAAGCGGGCCCGAGTGGGCCACCACGTGGTGCTCTCGATCGTCGGCATCGACGACGTGGGGCTGGGCTACTACCAGGGCAAGCAGTTCCAGGAGTACGTCGTCACCGAGGGCGCGGTGCCGTGGAGCATCCTGCGGGCGACCCAGTTCCACGAGTTCGCCGAGCAGTCCCTGGGCTTCATGCGCCTCGGCCCGGTGTCGCTGGTCCCTCGGATGCCGAGCCAGCCGGTGGCGGCGAGCGAGGTAGCCGAGGCGCTGGTGGACCTGGTCGACGCCGGTCCGTCCGGCCGGGTACCGGACCTCGGGGGCCCCGAGCGGCTGGACCTGGTCGACCTGGCGCGGCGCGTCTCGCGGGCGCGGGGGATGGGGCGCCTCGTGGTGCCGCTGCGGGTGCCCGGGGGCGCCGGCAGGGCCATTCGCTCGGGTGCGCTGTTCCCCGCGGAAGGCGGTCCGCGGGGACGACAGACGTTCGAGGAGTGGCTCTCCGCGACCTGAGCGGAAACGCGTGGACACTCGCGGCGAAGGCCGTTGTCGGTGATGATGGCGCGATGCTCCTTCCAGGACGTGTCCCGTGACCGCCGCCGCCGACGCCGCGGCGACCGACTCGGCCGGCCGCCCCCCGAAGTGGCGAGTGGTCGGGCCCGGCCTGGTGGTCGCGGCCACCGGCGTCGGCGCCGCCGACCTGGTGGCCACGCTCGTGGCCGGCGCCAAGTTCGGCTACACGCTGCTGTGGGTGGCGGTGCTCGGCGCGGTCATCAAGGTCGTGCTCGTCGAGGGCGCCGGGCGCTACTCGCTCGCCACCGGGCGCACCATCTTCGAGGGCTGGCGCAGCCTCGGGCGCTGGACGACCTGGTACTTCGCGCCGTACATCGTCGTGTGGGGGCTCGTGTACGGCGCGACCGCGATGTCGTCGTCCGCGCTGCCGCTGGTCGCCCTGTTCCCCGACCTGTCGCTGCGCTGGACCGCGATCGTGATCGGGCTGGTCGGGCTGGTGCTCGTGTGGTTCGGCACCTACGCGGCGTTCGAGAAGGTCATGGCGGTCCTGGTCGGGATCATGTTCGTGACCGTCGTGGGCGCGGCGGTGCTCACGACCCCCAACCTCGGCGAGATCGTGCTCGGCCTGCGCCCGATCTTCCCCGACGACTCGATCATCAACGTGCTGGCCATCGCCGGCGGCGTCGGGGGCACGATCACGCTGGCGGCGTACGGCTACTGGCTGCGGGAGAAGGGCTGGGCCACGCCCGCCTTCATGCGGGTCATGCGGCTCGACAACGGCGTCGCGTACGCCGTGACGGGGATCTTCGTCGTCGCGATGCTGGTCGTGGGTGCCGAGCTCTACTACTCCGCGGGGATCGCCGCCGAGACCGGCGACCAGGCGCTGGTGCAGCTCTCCGACGTGCTCGACGACCGCTACGGCGAGGTCTTCGGCAAGGTCTTCCTGGTCGGCTTCTTCGCGTCGTCGTTCTCGTCGCTGATCGGGGTGTGGAGCGGGGTGAGCCTGATGTTCGCCGACTACGTCGGCAACCTGCGCGACCTGCCGTCGGGTCACCCGGACACCCGGACCGGTGGGCGCTACTTCCGCGCGTACATGCTGTGGCTGACCTTCCCGCCGATGCTGCTCCTGCTGCTCGACGAGCCGGTCGGGCTGATCCTGGCCTACGGCACCCTGGGGGCGCTGTTCATGCCGTTCCTCGCGATCACCCTGCTGGTGCTGCTCAACAAGCGACGTGCCGGCGCGCTGCCGCACTCCGCGGTGCCCGACGAGTGGCGCAACGGCTGGCTCTCCAACGGCTTCATGTCGTTGTGCGCCGTGCTGTTCCTCGCGCTCGCGGTCAACGAGCTGCGCAACGTGCTGGAGGAGAACCTGCCGTTCTGGTAGGCCTGGGTCATGAGCGCTGCGACGTACAAGGACCTGTGCATCGATGCCGTCGACGTGCCCCGCATGGCGGCGTTCTGGGCGCGGGTGCTCGGCCGTGACCTGCGCTCCAGCGACGACGAGCTGGCGACCCTGACCGGGCCGACGGAGCGGCACACCGTGTGGGTCAACCCGGTGCCGGAGCCGGTCACGGCCAAGCAGCGGGTGCACCTCGACGTGCACGCCGCGTCGGTGGGCGACGTCCTGGCCGCCGGTGCGACCCCGCTGGACCTGGAGTCGTTCGCCTGGCGGGTCCTGCGGGACCCGGAGGGCGGTGAGCTGTGCGTCTTCGAGCGGGAGACGGTGCCGGACGAGCTGCTGTACGAGGTCGTCGTCGACAGCGCCGACCCGGAGCGGATCGCGACCTGGTGGGCCGACGTGCTGGGCTCGACGGTGGAGACCGGCGGGCAGCCGGGGGACCGCTGGGTGGCCGTGCCGGTGCCCGGGGCGCCGTTCGAGGCCCTGGTCTTCGGCCAGGTGCCCGAGCCGAAGACCGTCAAGAACCGCATCCACTGGGACGTCGACACCCCCGACGTCCGGCTGCTGACGGGGGACGGCGCGCGGGTGCTGCGCGAGCCGGACGGCGACATCTCGTGGACGGTGCTCGCCGACCCCGAGGGCAACGAGTTCTGCGCGTTCGTGGACTGAGGAGGGCGACCTGGTGAAGCCGGAGCTGGACGAGCTGCTGGTCCCCGACGCGGCCGCGTGGCGCGCCTGGCTCCTGGCGCACCACGACGACGCCCCCGGGGTGTGGCTGGTACTGAACAAGAAGGGGGACTCCGTCACCGAGCTCACCTACGCCGCCGCCGTCGAGGAGGCGGTCTGCTTCGGCTGGATCGACGGCCAGGCCCGACGCCGCGAGGGCGGCGGCACCTTCATCCGGATGACCCCGCGCGGTCGGCGCAGTAACTGGTCGGTCAGCAACGTCGAGCGCGTGGAGCGGCTCGACGCCGAGGGGCGCATGCACGAGGCCGGATGGGCGGCCGTCGACGTCGCCAAGGCCAACGGCCGCTGGGACGCCGCCCTCGCCGCGCGCGAGGGCCGGGGTCGTTGAGGTCGCCGGGTCTCGAGGCTCTCGCGCCGGACGACCCGATCTACGCGGCGGCCTGCGCCGCCCGGGCGCCGTGGAGCACGGCCGGCAGGAGCGAGTCGGCGATGACGGCGTAGCCCGCGCTGGAAGGGTGGAACCGGTCGCTGGAGAACAGCGACCGGTCGGTGGCGAAGGCTCGCGACGCGCGCTGGTCCTCGTCGGCCACCAGCCCTCGCTCGATGCGCACCACCGCGGCCTGTCGGGACCGCAGCTCCTCGCCGGCGGCCCGGACGGCGTCGCGGAGGAACGCGGGCACGTGGGGGACCGCGCTCAGGTCCGGAGCCGGCGCCACGACGACCTGGGCGTCGGCGGCGCGCAGGCGTCGTACGGCGCCGGCCAGCGCCTCGACGGCGCGGCCCAGCGGCTCGAGGTGGGTGAGGTCGTTGGCACCGATCACCACGACCGCCAGGTCCGGGCCCCAACGCAGGCAGGACTCCACCTGGGGGCCGAGCCCGGTGCTGCGCGCGCCGGGCACGGCGAAGACCCGGAAGGGCGCGTCGAACCCGTGTCGCGCGAGTCCCTCGACCAGCCGAGGCGCCAGGCGGTCCTGCTCGCGGGAGGCGCCCTGGCCCCAGGCGATCGAGTCCCCGAGGACGGCGAGCTTGAGGGTCATGGGTCCCATTGTCGAGCGCAGGGACAAGTCGGCCCGGGGCATGGACCACGTCAGTCCATGCCGAGCCCCGCGGCCGGGGCGACGCGCGCCGCGCGCCGTGCGGGCAGCACGCAGGCGAGCAGCCCGGCCGCGCCGGCGACCAGGACGACCAGCGCGAGCTGGCCCCAAGGGAGCACGAACGGCGCCTCGTCGACCGCCGAGCTGACCAGCGCCTCGACGGCGACCCACGCGAAGACCACCCCGATCGCCGTGCCGAGCACCGTGGCGACGACCGAGAGCAGGACGGCTTCGGCGGCCAGCATCCGGCGCAGCTGAACCCGGGTCAGGCCCAGGGCCCGCAGCAGGGCGTTCTCGCGGCCGCGCTCGAGCACCGAGAGGCCGAGCGTGTTGCCGATCCCGATCAGCGCGATGAGCACCGCGATGCCAAGCAGGGCGACGACGGCGGCAGTGAGGATGTCGAGCTGCAGGTCCATGTAGGCGCGGCTGGCCAGGCCGTTGCCCACCTCGGCGTCGAGGGGGGCAGCCAGAGCCGTCAGGTCGCCGGCGAGGTCCTCGGCGTCCGCCTTGTCGGCGGCACGCACCCAGATCGCACGGGTGGCGGCGGAGTCGGTGAGCGCCTCGAGGGTGGAGGCGGCCACCACCGCCGAGCCGCCCCAGCCCTCGCCGGCGATGACGCGGAGCGTCCGGGTCCGGTCCCCGACGCTCACCGCCACCCGCGCCTGCTCGGGCGCGACGTCGTCGGGCAGCAGGATCTCGTCCGGGCCGGGGGAGAGCAGATCCGCGTGCGCCACGCGCTCCACGCCGGCGGGGGGCGCGAGCACCGTCAGCTCGCCGACTCCGCGCGAGACCCGCGCCGTCGTGCCGTCAACGGCGAGGGCCGTGGCCACCCCATCGGTGCCCATGACCTGCCCGACCAGGCCGGCAGGCAGCGCCTCAGCGGTGGCCGTGAGGGTCAGGTCGAGCGGGTGCTGGGCGGCCATCTCCTCGTCGACCGCGCTGCGCGAGGTCGCGAGGCCGGTCAGCACGGCGGTCGTGAGCGTCACGCCGATGAGGAGCGACGCCGTGGTGGCCGCCGTCCGGCGGGGGTTGCGTACGGCGTTGCCCGTGGCGAGGCGCCCGGCCGCGCCCAGGGTGCGGCCCACCGGCCGGCCGGCCAGCCGGATCAGCGCCGGCACCAGCACCGGGGCGAGCAGCAGCACGCCGGTGAAGGAGGTCGCCCCGCCGGCGACCATGGCGCCCGCGGACGAGCCGGTCACCGCCAGGCTCAGCAGCCCGGCGCCCGCCAGCACGAGGCCGCCGCCGGCCGCGAGCCGGACCCGGCCCGCGGCGCTGCGGGCATCGACCGCCTGCTCGGGGCGTAGCGCGGCCAGCGGGCTGAGCGCGACCACGCGCCGGGTCGGCAGCCACGACGCCACGAGCGTCACGGCCACCCCCACGACGAAGGCACCCACCAGCCACCTCCAGGACAGGGACACCTCGCCGAGGGCGGCGTTCGGCTCCAGCGAGCGCGCCAGCGCGACCAGGCCGTGCCCGATCGTCGCGCCGGCGGCGATCCCGGCGAGCGAGGCGGTGACGCCGAGCAGCAGCGCCTCCACCCGCACCGAGCCGACCACCTGGCGCCGGGTGGCGCCGACGCAGCGCAGCAGCGCGAAGTCCCGGCTGCGCTGCGCGAAGAGGATGGTGAACGTGTTGGCGATGACGAGGACCGAGACGAACAGTGCGATCGCGGCGAAGATCAGCAGGAGGTAGGCGAGGACGTCGACGCCCGAGTTGAGCTCGGTGGAGCGCTCGTCCACGAAGTCCCCCACCGGCTGCACGGTCGCGTCTCCCAGCCCGCTCGGGTCCGGGGTGCCGGCGTAGGCGACGCTGTCGACGTTAAGGCTGCGTGCCCACGGCTCGAGGTCGGCCCAGGTGAGGTAGAGCGACGCCCGGACACTCGCCGACGGGCTGTCGACGAGGCCCACCACGGTGACCTCCGTCGCCAGCGGGCCCGAGCCGACCCGCAGGCGGTCGCCCACGGCGACTTCGTGTGACTTGGCGGCGTTGGCGTCGGCGACGGCCTGCCCCCGCCCGGTCGGCAACCGGCCGGTCACGACCTCCTGCCAGCGCAGCGAGTCGTCGTCGGCGACGGCGCCGACGTCCACCTGGCCGCCGAGCAGACGGCTGCCCTCGGCGACGGGCAGGATCGTCCAGCCCAGCACGGCGGCCCGGTCGCCGCCGGCGCGCGCCCGCGTGAGCAGCGACGCCGCCTCCTCGCCGCTGAGGTCGGAGACGACGGCGTCGGCGCCCTCGTAGGGCAGCTCGATCCCGGCGACGAGCCCGCTGCGGGTTGCTGAGGCGAGGGCGTCGGTGACGACGACGAACGCCACCCCGGTCAGCACGGCCAGCACCGCGGCGACGTAGCGGCGGGTGTGGGTGCGCAGGGATGCGATCAGCACGCTCCTCATCGGGCGACCGCCCCGGGACGCAGCACGGACACGAGCTCGTCGGCGCTCGGGTCCACCAGATGCGCGCGGATGGCGCCGTCGGCGATCACGACGACGTCATCGGCGTACGCCGCGGCGTCCAGCTCGTGGGTCACCATCACGACGGTCTGACCCAGCTCGCGCACCGAGCGGCGCAGGAAGCCCAGGACCTCGGCGGAGGCCTCGCTGTCGAGGTTGCCGGTCGGCTCGTCGGCGAAGACCAGGTCGGGCCGGGCCACCAGCGCCCGTGCGATCGCCACGCGCTGCTGCTGGCCGCCCGACAGCGCGTCAGGACGGTGATGGAGCCGGTCGGAGAGGCCCAGCGTGCGCGCGAGCAGGTCGTAGCGGGCGCGCGCATCGGCGTCGACGTGGCGCCCGGAGAGCTCCAGGGGGAGCAGGATGTTCTGTCCGGCGGTGAGCATGGGCAGCAGGTTGAACGACTGGAACACGAAGCCGAGGTGCTCGCGCCGGAAGAGGGTGAGTGCGGTGTCGTCGAGCGACTCCAGCGCGGTGCCGGCCACGGTGACGGTGCCGGAGGTGGGCACGTCGAGGCCCGCCAGGCAGTGCATGAGGGTCGACTTCCCCGAGCCGGAGGGCCCCATGATCGCGGTGAAGCGCCCAGCGGGCAGGTCCAGGTCGACGCCGCGCAGCGCGTGCACGGCGGCGGCGTCGCGGCCGTAGGTGCGGGTGAGGCCGCGGGCGGTGGCCGCGACCGGTGCAGAGGTGTGGGTCATGGCGAGGAGTCTTCGCCGATCGGGGCAGGGTCTCGTCCGGCGACGGGATGGAGCCGCGCTACGACGGTGGGTGGAGACCGGTCGCCGGCCTACGTCCCCGGGATGACCAGCGCGGCGTCGTAGGCGAGCACGACCAGCTGGACCCGGTCGCGGCGGCCGGTCTTGGCCAGCAGCCGGCTCACGTGGGTCTTGACGGTGGCCTCGGCGACGACGAGCTCGCCGGCGATCTCGGTGTTGGACAGGCCGCGTCCGACCAGCACCAGCACCTCCCGCTCACGCTCGGTCAGAGCGTCCAGTGCGGCCGGGCCCGGCGCCGCCGCGGCACCCGGGTCGGGCAGCGATCCGGCGAAGTGCTCGAGCAGCCGACGGGTCGTGCTCGGGGCGACCACCGCATCGCCGGCGTGGACCGAGCGGATGGCGTTGAGCAGGTCCGGCGGAGTGGCGTCCTTGAGCAGGAAGGCGGACGCACCGGCCTTGATCGCGGCGAAGGCGTACTCGTCCAGGTCGAACGTCGTCAGCACGATCACCCGCGGGGCGCCCGGCGCACCCGCGATCCGGCGGGTGGCCTCGACGCCGTCCATCCGCGGCATCCGCACGTCCATGAGCACCACGTCGGCCGCCGTGACCGCGAGCCGCTCAACGGCCTCGCCCCCGTCGCCGGCTTCGCCGACGACCTGCAGGTCGGGCTGGCTCTCGACGAGCATCCGGAAGCCCGCGCGCACCATCTGCTGGTCGTCGACGAGGAACACCCGGATCGGCGAGTCGGTCACAGGGGGAGCCTCGCAGCCACCCGGAAGCCGCCGCCCGGCCGGGGGCCGGCCGTGAACGTGCCGCCGTGCACGGTCACGCGCTCCCGCATGCCGACCAGCCCGTTGCCGCGGTGGTCGTCGGCGGTCCCCGCGCCGCGGCCGTCGTCCTCGACCTCGACGACCAGCTCGGGTCCGGCGGTGACGCTCACCCGGACGTGCGGTGAGGGGCCGGCGTGCCTGCGGACGTTGCTGAGCGACTCCTGCACGACCCGGTAGGCCGTGAGGGCGACGCCCTCGGGGACTCGGGTCGTCTCCTCGGGCAGGGCCGCCTCGACCTCGGCGCCGCCGGCTCGCGCGTCCTCGACGAGGCAGGCCAGCTCGGCCAGCCCGGGCTGCGGACGCCAGCCCGTCTCCTCGCCGGCGCGCAGCAGGCCGAGCAGCCGCCGCATCTCGGTCAGCGACTCCCGGCCGGTGGTGGCGATGGTCTCCAGCGCCCGGGTCGCGACCCCGGGGTCGCGGGCCGCGGCGTACCGGGCGCCGTCGGCCTGCACGACGATCACCGACAGCCCGTGGGCGACGACGTCGTGCATCTCGCGAGCGATCCGGGACCGCTCGGCGGAGGCGGCGAGCTCCGCGCGTTGGTCGGCCTCGCGCGCGATCCGCTCACCGCGCTCGACCAGCGCCTCGACGTACGCGTGCCGGATGCGCCCGAGCGTGCCGAGCGCCCAGGCCGTCGCCACGACGGCGGACAGCGCCACCGTGTAGGTGACGACGCTGGGGGCGGTCAGCGGCGCGTCGATGCCCCTCAGCCAGTCGATCGTGGCCACGACGGAGGCGCACACCCCGACGCCCAGCGCGGCAGCGGCCGGCAGCGGGGAGGAGAAGCGCGCGACCGAGTACGTCGCGATGGGGAACGCGACCTGGCTCCAGAGCGGGAGGTCGATGAGCAGGGCCTGGGCGGCGCTGGCCAGCGCCACGACGGAGAACACGGCGACCGCGTGATGGCGGCGCCAGTAGAGCGGCACCAGCTGCCCCAGGGCGAGGACCGCGGAGAGGCTCCCGTCGTCGCCGTAGAACGGGTAGACCGTCACCGGCAGGAGCAGCCCGGTGGCCAGCAGCACGTCGAAGAGGCGCTGCCCGCGTGCGTCGAGGCGCCACGGGCGCGGTTGGTGCGGTTCCACGTCCGCCACCGTAGACGGACGTCGAGGGCGGCGCGTCAGCCCGCGGGATGACCCCGCGGCGCCCGCCTCGTCCCCGAGTAGGGTGCGAGCCATGACCAAGTGGGAGTACCTGACCGCGCCGATCCTCACGCATGCGGCCAAGCAGATCCTGGACAACTTCGGGGCCGACGGATGGGAGCTGGTGCAGGTCGCGCCGGGCATGAACCCGGAGAACCTCGTCGGCTACTTCAAGCGCCCCCTGGAGGGCTGAGCCGTGGCCACCCCCGAGGAGCGGCTCTCGGAGCTCGGGCTCGTCGTGCCCGAAGTCGCGAAGCCCGTGGCGGCCTACGTGCCCGCCGTACGCAGCGGCCAGCACGTCTACACCTCCGGCCAGCTGCCGATGCGCTACGGGGAGCTGATGCTCACAGGCAAGGTCGGCGGGGAGGTGTCGGCCGAGGAGGCCTACGGCTGCGCGCGGCAGTGCGCGCTCAACGCGCTCGCGGCGATCAAGGCCGAGATCGGCGAGCTCGCCGCGGTGAAGCGGATCGTCAAGGTCGTCGTGTTCGTCGCGTCGACGCGCGACTTCACCGGTCAGCCGGGCGTCGCCAACGGGGTCTCGGAGCTGCTCGGCGAGGTCTTCGGGGACGCCGGTGTCCACGCCCGCTCGGCCGTGGGCGTCTCCGTCCTGCCCCTCGACTCCCCGGTCGAGGTCGAGCTGCTCGTCGAGGTCTGACACCCGTGCGGATCCCGCTGCCGCCGGTGCCCCTGCCGGGCCACCTGGTCGACGCCGCCCGTGAGTTCGACAGCGGCGCCCGTCAGCCCGTCGAGCCGCGCAACGCCGCGACGGTGGTGCTGATGCGCCCGTCGGCGGACGGGCCGGCGGTCTACCTGCTGCGCCGCCAGGTCTCCATGGAGTTCGCCGGCGGCATGTGCGTCTTCCCGGGGGGCGGTGTGGACCCGAGGGACTTCGACGCGACCGTCGCCTGGGCGGGGCCGTCGGCGGCCGAGTGGGCCGCCCGGCTGGGCACCGACGAGGAGACGGCGCGAGCCCTGGTGTGCGCCGCCGTACGGGAGACGTTCGAGGAGTCCGGCGTCCTGCTGGCCGGTACGTCGGAGAGCAACGTCGTCGCCGACACCACCGGCGATGAGTGGGAGGCCGACCGCCACGCCTTGGAGTCGCGCGAGCTGGCGATGACCGACTTCCTGACCCGCCGCGGGCTGGTGCTGCGCACCGACCTGCTCGGGGCGTGGGACGCCTGGCTCACGCCCGTCTTCGAGCCGAAGCGCTATCGCACCTGGTTCTTCGTGGCGTCGCTGCCGGAGGGACAGCTGACCCGCGACGTGTCGACGGAGTCGTCGTCGGTGCACTGGGTGCCGGCACGCACCGCGGCCGACGAGGCCGACCGCGGAGAGCTGGCGATGCTGCCGCCGACGTACCTCACCTGTCTCGAGATCGGCGGTCTCGACGGACCGGACGCGGTGCTCGCCGAGGCGCGGGGGCGCAGCACCCTCGAGGTGTTCATGCCGACGGTCGAGCCGCTCGGGGACGGGTTCACGCTGTCCATGCCGGACCGGATGCGACCGCTGGTGGCGGAGCGCCGGCGATGAGCGCCGCCTGGTCCGGTGGTGCCTTCGGCGAGCGCGGCCGGTGCCTGCTGGCGCCCAACCCCGGGATGATGACCCTCGACGGCACCAACACGTGGGTGCTGCGCGAGCCCGGCGGCCGGCGCTCGGTCGTGGTCGACCCGGGCCCGTCGGTCCCCGAGCACCTCGACGCGATCGCCGAGGCCGCCGGCGAGGTGGGCGTCGTGCTGCTGACCCATCACCACCACGACCACTCCGAAGCCGCGAAGGAGTTCGCGGAGCGGATGGGCTGCGGCGTACGCGCGCTGGACCCGGAGTACCGCCTGGGCTCCGAGGGCCTCGGCGACGGCGACGTGGTCGTGGTCGACGGTCTTGAGATCCGCGTGGTCGAGACGCCGGGGCACACGGCCGACTCGCTGTCGTTCCTGGTGCCGGCGGAGGGCGCCGTGCTCACCGGCGACACCGTGCTCGGGCGAGGCACGACGGTCGTCGCCCACCCCGACGGTCAGCTCGGGGCCTACCTCGACTCGCTCGACCGGCTGCACGCGCTCGCCGCCGCCCACGAGGTCGCCTCGATCTGGCCCGGCCACGGGCCGGTGATCGCCGACGCACTCGGGGCCTTGGACTTCTACGTCGCGCACCGCAAGGAGCGTCTCGCGCAGGTGGAGTCGGCGTTCGAGCAGCTGCGCGAGGCCCCGCACCCGGAGGGCATCGCCGAGGACGAGGTGCCGCGGCGCGTCGTCGAGATCGTCTACCAGGACGTCGACCCGGTGCTCTGGGGCGCTGCCGAGCTGTCCGTGCGGGCCCAGCTGGCCTACCTGGCCGAGCGGCGCTGACGCAGCAGCACGACGGTAGCGAGCACGACCAGGCCCAGGATCGCCCCGCCGCCGACGAGGACCCACCGGGTGGTGGTCCAGGGCCAGTCGGGCGCGGGGCGCTCGAGCGTCGGGCGCTCGAGCGTGACCAGGTCCGTGGCCAGGCTGAGGGCTGGAACGCCGGCCTCCACCGTGCCGACCACGTCGTACGACGCGTCGTCGCCGACTCCGAGCAGGACCAGGTCGGTGCCGCTCGTCGGGTCGTCGGCCAGGTCGCCGCCGTCCCCGGCCCGGGCGAGGAGGTGCGTCTCGTCGACCCATCGCAGCGGCGCGAGGTCGCCCCCGGCTACCTCCGAGGGCACCGACCCCCGGGCCGGGCTCCTTCCGTGGCGGAACCAGACATAGCCCTCGGCGTCGACCCGGACCCGTAGGTCCAGCACGTCGTCGCCGCGCAGCTCGGCGTGCTGGGTGAAGGTCGCCCCCACCCGCAGCGGCACCCGGGACGGCTCGACGGCACCCGGCGCCAGGTCGAGCAGGTGGCTGTCGCCGACCACGACCACGCGGCCGTCGTCGCCGATCGCCCAGGAGAGGAGCGCGTTGCCACGCGGCACCTGGACCGCTTGCGACCGCGTGGACCCGGGCGCGACCCGGCCGCCCGCCTCGGTGCTGCCGCCCAGGGAGGCCGGGGTCCAGGAGGCCAGCCGGGCTCCTCGCCACACCAGCCACTCGCCCGAGGGGGACCAGCCGATCCAGGTGACCAGCACGCCCTCGCCGCCGCCGAGCGGCACCTCGCGCAGGTCTCCGGTCTCGAGGTCCAGGATCCGGATGCCGCTCGGGACCCGCCGGCTGGCGGCCTCCGGTCCGAGCGTCGCCCAGGCGTAGGCGAGCCTCCGGCCGTCCGGGGAGAGGGCGAGGCCGAGGTCGGCGGCCGCTGTGCTCATGAAGGCGTCGTTCCCCACGAAGCCGGGCAGGTCGAGCAGGTGGTAGTCGCCGTCGTCGGCGCCGATGAGGACGGGCAGCCCCTCGTCCATGACGTAGGCCGCGGCCGCCCGGCCGACGGCGACGTCGGTCTCCACCAGGTCGCTCGTCCACGACTCGTCCTCGCCCCCGCGCTCCGCCAGCCGGGCGGGCACCGCGTAGATCCGGTCGGGCACGGCGGCGACCGCCTCACCCGAGGCCACGGGGGTGGCGTCTCGCTGCGGCAGCCAGGAGACGAGTCCGGCGACCAGGGCAACGGCCGCTGCGCCGGCGGCCAGGACCAGCATCCGGTCGCGCATCCGCGCGCGCGCCGCGCGCGACCAGGTCTCGCGCGGCACCTCGGCGACGGGCGCGTCGTCGCCGATCCGCGCCAGCTCCTCGCGCAGCCGGTCGATGCTCATGACGCCTCCCCGATCAGCTCGGCCAGCTCCGGCGCCAGCGACCGCAGCCGCGCGAGCGCCTGGCGGGTGATCGACTTGACCGTGCCGCTGCCGATCCCGAGGACCCGCCCGGTCTGCACCTCGGTGAGGTCCTCGAAGTAGCGCAGCACCAGCACGGTGCGCTGGCGGGTCGTGAGCCGGGCGAGCGCCTGCTCGAGGCTGAGCCGCAGGTCCTGGTCGCGCGCCGGGGCCGGGGCGTCGTACCCGCCCAGGGCGGTCTCCTTGAGCCGGCGCTGGCGCCACCAGGAGACGTTCTGGGTGTAGAGGATGCGCCGGACGTAGGGCTCCGGGTCACCCTCGATCCGGTGCCACGCCTTGGCGGCCTTGAAGAGCGCTGTCTGCACGAGGTCCTCCGCGAGATGGGCGTCCCCGGTGAGGAGGTACGCCGTACGCGACAGGGCAGGGGTGCGCGCGACGACGAACGAGTCGAAGTCGTGCTCTCTGCTCACCTCTGCCCCCTTCCACCCCTGACGACGCGTCGTGGGCCGGGCTCGGGGGTCGGTGGGGCCCGAGTTTTTTCGCAGTGGCGCCGATCGAGTCGTCCCAGCGACACCACGGGCGTCACGAAAGTGGCGCCTTCCGTACGAAGTTTCGTGCGGGAGCCGTGAGTTTCACCGGGCACCCGGTGAAACTCGCCGCCTCAGCGAGCGCGCCGGGCGAGCCGCTCGACGTCCATGATGACGACCGAGCGGGGCTCGAGGCGCAGCCAACCACGAGCGGCGAAGTCGGCGAGCGCCTTGTTGACGGTCTCGCGGGAGGCGCCGACCAGCTGGGCGAGCTCCTCCTGGGTGAGGTCGTGGTGGACGTGCACGCCGTCGTCGGCGGTGCGCCCGAAGCGGTCGGCGAGGTCGAGCAGCGCCTTCGCGACCCGGCCGGGGACGTCGGAGAAGACCAGGTCGGCGACGACGTCGTTGGCCTTGCGCAGGCGGCCGGCGAGCTGGGTGAGCAGGCCGCGGGCGACGACCGGGCGGCCCTCGAGCCAGCGCAGGAGGTCCTCGTGGGACAGCGAGGCGAACGTCGCGTCGGTGACGGCCGTGACCGTGGCCGAGCGCGGGCCGGGGTCGAAGAGCGAGAGCTCGCCGAACATCTGGCCCGGACCCAGGATCGCGAGCAGGTTCTCCCGGCCGTCGGAGGAGGAGCGTCCGAGCTTCACCTTGCCGTCGAGCACGATGTAGAGCTTGTCGCCGGAGTCTCCCTCATGGAAGAGCACGTCGCCGCGGCGCAGCCGCGCCTCGGACATGGAGGCCCGCAGCGCCGTCGCGGCCTCATCGTCGAGCGCGCTGAACAGCGGGGCTTGACGGAGTACGTCGTTGTCCACGGATCCTCCTGTTGTCGTGTCAGGCGTGATCCTATCCGTGGGCGATCTCACAGAGAAACCGAACCCGTCGCCCGTCCGCTGGTCATCGTCATTTCTGGGCTCGTCCGAGGCGCGCCGTAGGCTGTGCGCGTGCCAGCGCCCGAGACCCACACCGGCCTGGTCCGGCGCGCTCGTCGCATCAACCGCGTGCTGGCCGAGACCTACCCCGACGCCCGCTGCGAGCTGGACTTCGACAACGCCTTCGAGCTCCTGGTCGTGACCGTCCTAAGCGCGCAGACCACCGACCGCCGGGTCAACGCCGTCCGGCCGACTCTCTTCGCCGCCTACCCCGATCCGGTCACGATGGCCGCGGCGCCGCGCGAGCACCTCGAGCAGATCCTCGGCCCGCTCGGCTTCTTCCGCGCCAAGACCGAGTCGCTGCTCAAGCTGAGCGCGGTCCTCGTCGAGCGCTACGACGGGCAGGTGCCGGGGCGGCTCGAGGACCTGGTCACGCTCCCGGGTGTGGGCCGCAAGACCGCCAACGTGGTGCTCGGCAACGCCTTCGGCGTCCCCGGGATCACCGTGGACACCCACTTCGGGCGCCTGGTCCGCCGCTTCGACTGGACCGAGGAGACCGACCCGGTCAAGGTCGAGCACGCGATCGGCGCGCTGTTCCCCAAGTCCGACTGGACGATGCTCAGCCACCACCTGATCTGGCACGGCCGCCGCGTCTGCCACGCCAAGAAGCCGGCGTGCGGCGCCTGCCCCGTGGCCCGCCTGTGCCCGTCGTACGGCGAAGGGCCAACCGACCCGGTGGCCGCGGCGCTGCTGGTGAAGACCCAGGGGCCCGCATGAAGCGGCTCGCGGTCGCGCTGACCCTGGCGTTGGCCCTCACCGGCTGCACCAAGGAGGGCGCCGAGAAGGAGCTGTCGCGCGACGTCCTGCCCGACGTGACCTTGGGCGAGCTCCAGGGCGACGGTCAGGTGGACGTGGCCTCGCTGCGCGGCCCGCTCGTGGTGCCGCTGTTCGCCAACTACTGCGGACCCTGCCGCAAGGAGCTGCCGCTGTTCGAGCGCCTCTCCCAGGAGCACGGCGACGAGGTCCGGGTGCTCGGTCTCAACTGGTCGGACCCCCAGACGGACAAGGCGGTCGAGCTGGTCGAGGACACCGGTGTGACCTTCGACGTGCTCGCCGACCCCCAGGGCGAGACCGGTGAGCCGCCCAACCCGCGCATCGGGTACCTGCCGACCCTGTGGATGGTCGACGCCGACGGCAAGGTGACCTACCGCGAGGCCGAGCAGATCGAGAGCTACGACGAGCTGCTCGACCTCGTCGAGGAGCACCTGGACGTGGACCTGTGAGCACCGAGCTTCCCGACTGGCTGCGGCCGGTCGCCGAGGGTGCGCGCACGATCACGGTCCACGAGCTGACCCGGTTCATGCCGCCGGAGGACTCCGAGCCCCGCCGCGGCGCGGTCCTGATGCTGTTCGGTGAGGGCCCGGCGGGGCCCGACCTGCTGCTGACCGAGCGGGCCCACCACATGCGCTCGCACCCCGGCCAGGTGTCGTTCCCGGGCGGAACGATCGACCCGGGGGAGACGCCCCGCGAGGCCGCGCTGCGCGAGGCCCAGGAGGAGACCGGCCTCGACCCCGCCGGCGTTCACATCTTCGCCGAGCTCCCCGAGCTGTGGCTGCCCCCCAGCAATTTCGCCGTCACCCCCCTGCTGGCGTGGTGGCGCGAGCCCAGCCCCGTGTCGGTGGTCTCCCCCGACGAGGTCCACGCGATCTACCGCGTGCCCCTGCGCGAGCTGGTCCAGCCGGACCACCGGATCGCGGTGCGCCACCCCAGCGGCTTCGTGGGCCCCGCCTTCCTCATCGGCGACGACAAGGACGTCATCCTGTGGGGGTTCACGGCCGGGATCATCTCCCGGCTCTTCGAGTTCCTGGGCTGGAACGTCCCGACCGAGGACAAGCCGCCGGAGCACGAGCTCCCGTCCTACATGCTGTGGGAGCCCGAGACCAACGGCCCCCGCGTCCAGCCCAACACCCGCTTCCAGGACCGCACGTGAACGCGCTCGACTGGCTGCTGGTGCTGCTGATCCTGGCCTACGCGCTCTCGGGCTACTGGCAGGGCTTCGTCACCGGCGCGTTCGCGACCACGGGGCTGCTGCTGGGCGGCCTGCTCGGGATCTGGCTGGCGCCGGTCCTGCTCGGCGACGTCGACCCGGCGCTGATGGTGTCCCTGGGGGCGCTGTTCATCGTCATCCTGTGCGCGTCGCTGGGACAGGCATCCTTCCAGTACGCCGGCGCGAAGGTGCGCGACCGGATCACCTGGCAGCCGATCCGTGCGCTCGACGCCGTGGGCGGCGCCGCGCTGAGCGCGCTCGCCGTGCTCCTGGTGGCCTGGGCGCTGGGCGTGGCCGTCTCCGGGTCGCGCATCGGCTCGGTCACGCCGCTGGTGCGCAGCTCCTCGGTGCTCTCGGCGGTCGACCGGGCGCTGCCGCACGCGGCATCGGGGGTGCTGCAGTCCTTCAACGACGTGGTCGGCACCAGCTTCTTCCCCGACTACCTCGAGCCGTTCGCCCCGGAGCGCATCGTCGAGGTGGGCCCGGGCCCGAGGCGACTGCTCAACGATCCGGACGTGCTCGCCGCGGAGGACAGCGTGCTCAAGGTGCTCGGCACCAACAGCTGCGGTCGCGGCGTCGAGGGCAGCGGCTTCGTCTACGCCCCCGACAGGCTGATGACCAACGCCCACGTCGTGGCCGGCGTCGAGGACCCCGAGATCGTCGTCGGCGACTCCTCGGTCGACGCCGACGTCGTGGAGTACAACGCCGACCTCGACATCGCGGTCCTCGCGTTCGAGTCCGACCAGATCCCGGTGCTGCGCTTCGCGCAGTCCAAGCCCGGTGACGGCGTCGCGATCCTGGGCTACCCGCAGGACGGGCCGTACGACGTCCAGCCCGGCCGCATCCGCGACGACCAGAAGCTGCGCTCACCCAACATCTACGGCGACGGCACGGTCATCCGCGAGGTCTTCTCGTTGCGCGGCCTGGTGCGCCCGGGCAACTCCGGCGGACCGATCGTCACCTCGAAGGGCGATGTGGCAGGCGTGGTGTTCGCCGCCTCCGTGACCGACAAGGACACCGGCTACGCCCTCACCGCCGCCCAGGTCGCCGAGAGCGCCGCGGTCGGTCGGACCAACACCGAGACCGAGTCGACCGGCGACTGCGCCGGCTGACAGCACGGGACACTGCCGAGACGACGCTGACCCGTCAGAAAGTTTCTGACGGGTCAGCGGTGGGGTCGTGCAGTTGGTGACGGGTCGGTGCTACTTCTGGCCCTTGAGGGCGCGGGGGATCTCCTTGCCCTGGGCGATCGCCCTCTCCGGCGCCCGGACCTTCTTGACCTTGCCCACGCCGACGAAGACCAGCAGCCCGGCGAGGACGACGTAGAACGCGAAGACGATCAGGAACGCCCAGTGCAGGTCCAGGCCGGAGCCGTTCCAGTGGATCAGGTAGGCGATCGCGACCGAGAGCATGATGATCGCGAGGACGGCGAGGAAGCCGGCTGCGGCGAAGAGGCCGATGCCGATGCCACCGGCCTTGACGCTCACCTTGAGCTCGGACTTGGCGAGCTGGATCTCCTTCGACACCAGCGATGAGATGTCTCGGCTGGCGTCGACGACGAGGCGTCCGATGGTGGGATCGCCGTCGGCGGGTGCCTTGACCGGTTCAGGTGACATGCAGCGTTCCTCTGGTCTCGAAGTGTGAGCCCGACCCTACCGAACCCCGCCCCGCGCGCACCGCGTCAGGAGGGGTGGGGCTCCTGGCCGTGCTCGCCGAACACGTCGGGGACGCCGTCGTGGTCGTCGTCGCGGGTCTCGATCTCGGCGATGCGCCGGTAGGCGCGGTTGCGCAGCCGCAGCACGACGGAGGCCAGCAGCGCGGCCGTCAGCGAGCCGACCAGGACCCCGACCTTGACGTGGTCCTCGCGCGCGCTGCCGTGGCCGAACGCCAGCTCGCCGATCAGCAGGCTCACCGTGAAGCCGATCCCCGCGAGCATCGCCAGTCCCAGGACGTCGACCCAGCGGAGATCCTCGTCGAGGTCGGCGTGGGTGAACGTCGACAGCATCCAGGTGGCGCCCATGATCCCCACGGTCTTGCCCACGACGAGGCCGCACACGATCCCGAGCGCGACCGGGTCGCGCAGCGAGTCGGCCAGGCCGTCCAGCCCGCCGACGCTCACCCCGGCCGCGAAGAAGGCGAACAGGGGCACGGCCACCCCCGCCGACAGCGGCCGGATCAGGTGCTCGAAGTGCTCGGCGAGCCCGGGGCCGTCCTCGTCGGGGTTGCGGCGCAGCACCGGCACGGTGAAGCCGAGCAGCACGCCGGCGACAGTGGCGTGGATGCCGGACTCGTGGACCAGCACCCAGGCGAGGAGGGCGAGCGGGACCAGCAGCCACCCCGAGCGCACCCGCCTCTGGACCAGCACCGCGAACAGGCCGATCGGCACCACCGCCAGCGCCAGGAACAGCAGGTTCAGGTCGCTGGTGTAGAAGATCGCGATGATCGAGATGGCCAGCAGGTCGTCCACGACCGCCAACGTCAGCAGGAAGGTTCGCAGACCGCTGGGCAGGTGCGTGCTGATCACCGCCAGCACGGCCACCGCGAAGGCGATGTCGGTCGCGGTGGGGATCGCCCACCCGCTGAGCCCGCCGTCGTCGCCGAGGTTCCACAGCACGAAGATCAGTGCCGGCGCCGCCATGCCGCCCACCGCGGCGGCGATCGGTACGGCGGCGCGCCGCGGGTCGCGCAGGTCGCCGGCCACGAACTCGCGCTTGAGCTCCAGGCCGACCACGAAGAAGAAGATCGCCAACAGCCCGTCGGCCGCCCAGGCGCCGACCGTCAGGTCGAGATGCAGCGACGAGGGGCCCAGGCGGGTGTCGCGCAGCGACTCGTAGACGTCGGCCCACGGGGTGTTGGCCCACACGATCGCCGCAGCCGCCGCCACGATGAGCAGCAGCCCGCCCGTGGTCTCGGCGCGCAGGATCTGCGCCGTACGGGAGTGCTCGAGGAAGGACCCCCGCGCGAACAGGCGCGGGCGCTGCGGTGACTGGGCCATGGGCGTGCTCCTGGGGTCGACGAAACTGTTGCCGACCAGACTTCCCGGCGCTCCTCGACCAGCCTACGCGGTGCGATCAGCCCTCGTCGCCGGAGCCCGAGCCCTCCTTCTGCGAGATCAGGTCCATGACCGTGGAGTCGGCGAGGGTGGTGACGTCACCGACCTCGCGGTGCTCCGCGACATCCTTGAGCAGGCGCCGCATGATCTTGCCCGAGCGGGTCTTGGGCAGCTCGGGGACGACCATGATCTGGCGCGGCTTGGCGATGGCGCCGATCTCCTTCTGCACGTGGCGGCGCAGCTCCTCCACGATGTCCTCGCCGCCGTCGCCGGCGGAGTCGCGCAGGATGACGAACGCGCAGACCGCCTGGCCCGTCGTCTCGTCGGCGGCGCCGACCACGGCGGCCTCGGCCACCTTGGGGTGGGACACCAGGGCCGACTCGATCTCGGTGGTGGACAGGCGGTGGCCCGAGACGTTCATGACGTCGTCGACGCGCCCGAGCAGCCAGATGTCGCCGTCGTCGTCCTTCTTCGCGCCGTCGCCGGCGAAGTAGAAGCCCTGCTTGCGGAAGCGGGACCAGTAGGTCTCCTTGAAGCGCTCGTCGTCGCCCCACAGCGTGCGCAGCATGGCCGGCCACGGCTCCTTGACGACGAGATAGCCGCCGGAGCCGTCGGGCACCGACTCCCCGGCGTCGTTGACCACGTCGACGGAGATGCCCGGCAGCGGGGTCATCGCCGAGCCCGGCTTGCCCGCGGTGACGCCGGGCAGGGGGGAGATCATGATCTGGCCGGTCTCGGTCTGCCACCAGGTGTCGACGATCGGGCAGCGCTCGCCGCCGATGACCTCGCGGTACCAAATGTAGGCCTCGGGGTTGATCGACTCACCCACCGAGCCCAGCAGGCGCAGCGACGACAGGTCGAAGCCGTCGGGGATCTCGCGGCCCTGCTTCATGAAGGTCCGGATGGCCGTGGGCGCGGTGTAGAAGATCGTGACGCCGTACTGCTGGATGATCTCCCACCAGCGGCCCTTGTGCGGGGAGTCGGGCGTGCCCTCGTACATCACCTGGGTCGCGCCGTTGGCGAGCGGCCCGTAGACCATGTAGGAGTGGCCGGTCACCCAGCCGACGTCGGCGGTGCACCAGTAGACGTCGGTCTCGGGCTTGAGGTCGAACACCGCGTGGTGTGTGTACGACGTCCCGGTGAGGTAGCCGCCGGTCGTGTGCAGGATGCCCTTGGGCTTGCCGGTCGTGCCGGAGGTGTACATGACGTAGAGCGGGTGCTCGGCGTCGAAGGGCTGGGCCTCGTGCTCGGACGAGGCGGAGTCCACGGCGTCGTGCCACCACACGTCGACCTGGTCGTCCCAGTCGACCTCCTGCCCGGTGCGCCGTACGACGAGCACGTGCTCGACGTCGAAGCCCTCGCCGGAGGCCTTCTTGCGCGCCTCGTCGACGGCCGGCTTGAGGGCGGACGCCGAGCCGCGGCGGTAGCCGCCGTCGGCGGTGATCACGACCTTGGCGCCGCAGTCGACCAGGCGCGAGGAGAGTGCGTCGGAGGAGAAGCCGCCGAAGACGACGGTGTGGGGCGCCCCGATCCGGGCGCAGGCGAGCATCGCGACCACGGTCTCGGGCAGCATCGGCATGTAGATCGCGACCCGGTCGCCGGTCTCGACGCCCAGCGCCAGCAGCGCGTTGGCGGCCTTCGACACCTCCGCCTGCAGGTCGGCGTAGGTGATCGTGCGCGTGTCGTCGGCCGGCTCGCCGACCCAGTGCAGGGCGACCCGGTCGCCGTTGCCGGCCTCGACGTGCCGGTCGACGCAGTTGTGCGCGACGTTGAGGGTGCCGCCGGTGAACCACTTGGCGAACGGCGGGTTGTCCCAGTCGAGGACGCGGTCCCACTTCTGGCTCCAGTCGAGGCGCTCGGCGGCCTCGGCCCAGAAGGCCTCGGGGTCAGCGGTGGCCCGCTCGTACGCCTCCGCGCTGACGTTGGCCGTCTCCGCGAGCTCCGCGGGGGGCTCGAAGGAGCGGTCCTCATGCGACAGGTTCGACAGGGTCTCTTCGCTCACTTCTCACTCCTGGGGACAGACGCTGATGGGTGGCACACGCCACACTAGGACGCTTCGGCGACCGCCGCGACGCGGGGCCACGGAAGGCGCCGGTGCCGGATGGTTCCCCCCAAAGGTCACCCGGCACCGGCCGATCGTGCGGAGAAGGTCAGTGCACGATCATCTTCTCCGAGCCGGCGCCGGTCAGCGCGCGGACCTCGAGCTCGGTGTAGCGGTCCTCGGCGGTGGGCTCCTTCGAGGTGATGGTCCCGAGGTAGCCGAACAGGAACCCGAGCGGGATCGAGACGATGCCGGGGTTCTCGAGCGGGAACCAGGAGATGTCGATGCTGGTGGGCAGCAGCGACAGGTTCTTGCCCGTCGGGTCCAGCCCCTTGCCCGACACGACCGGCGAGAAGATCACCAGCCCGATCGAGGAGATGAGGCCGCCGTAGATGCTCCACAGTGCCCCGCGGGTGTTGAACCGTCGCCAGAACATGTTGTAGATGATCGTGGGCAGGTTCGCCGAGGCCGCGACCGCGAAGGCGAGGGCCACCAGGAAGGCGATGTTGAGGCTCTGCGCCGGGATCGCCAGGAGGATGGCCACGAGCCCGATGCCGGCGGCCGCGTAGCGGGTCACCTTGATCTCCTCCTCCTCGCTGGCCTCGCCCTTCTTGATGACGCTGTTGTAGATGTCGTGCGCCACCGAGGCGGACGAGGTCAGCGTCAGCCCGGCCACGACGGCGAGGATGGTCGCGAACGCCACGGCCGCGATGAGCGCCAGCAGGATGGCGCCGCCGGTCGAGCCGGCACCGCCTCCTACGGCCTCGGCCAGCAGGGGTGCCGCCAGGTTGCCGGACGCGTCGAGCTCGCCGGACTCGCGCAGGCCGGGGATGTCCAGCAGCGCCGCGGCGCCGAAGCCGAGGACCAGCGTGAACAGGTAGAAGGTGCCGATCAGACCGATCGCCCACAGTACCGACTTGCGCGCGTCACGCGAGGTCGGGACGGTGTAGAAGCGGATCAGGATGTGCGGGAGTCCCGCGGTGCCGAGCACGAGGGCGATGCCGAGGCTGATGAAGTCGATCTTGCTGGTCGCCGTGGCGCCGTACTTCAGCCCCGGCTCCAGGAACGCCTGGCCCGCGCCGGAGTTGGACGCGGCGGTGCCGAGCAGCTCGGAGAGGTTGAAGTCGAACTTCGCCAGCACCAGCACGACGATGAGCGCGGAGCCCGTCATCAGCAGGACCGCCTTGACGATCTGCACCCAGGTCGTGCCCTTCATGCCGCCCACGGTGACGTAGAAGATCATCAGGGCGCCGACGCCGAAGATCACGATGTTCTTGACGGCCTGGTCGTCGACGCCGAGCAGGAGCGCCACCAGGGCGCCCGCGCCGACCATCTGAGCCAGCAGGTAGAAGATCGAGACGACGACCGTCGAGGTCGCGGCCGCCATGCGCACCGGGCGCTGGCGCATCCGGAACGCCAGCTGGTCGGCCATCGTGTAGCGCCCCGAGTTGCGCAGCATCTCGGCCACGAGCAGCAGGGCCACGAGCCAGGCCACGAGGAAGCCGATCGAGTAGAGGAACCCGTCGTAGCCGCTCAGCGCGATGGCGCCGGAGATGCCGAGGAACGAGGCCGCCGACATGTAGTCGCCGCCGATGGCCAACCCGTTCTGGACCGGCGAGAACGAGCGGCCGCCGGCGTAGAAGTCGTTGGTGCCGGAGGTCTGCCGGCTGGCCCAGAAGGTGATGCCGACGGTCAGCGCGACCACGGCGAGGAAGAGGATCGTGGTGAGTACCTGGTCGTCCATGTCAGCGTCCTGCCTCGTAGCGCTCGTTGAGCTGTCGGGCCAGTGGGTCGAGCTTCGACTCGGAGTAGCGGCTGTAGAGCCAGGCGAGCAGGAACGTCGTCACGAACTGGAGCAGACCGAAGACGAGGGCGACGTTGATGTTGCCCACGACCTGCTGGTTCATGAAGCCGGTGGCGTAGTTCGACATCAGGATGTAGAGCAGGTACCAGGACAGGAACGCGAGCGTCGCCGGGAACACGAAGCCCCGGTAGAGGCGCCGGAGCTCGGTGAACTCCGGGGCGGCCGCGAGCTCGTCGTAGACCGGCGCGTGCCGTTCGGGTTGCGAGTGCGGGTTGACGTCTGACGTCACGAGCGGACCCCTTTCCAGCAGGATGTGATGCGCGTCACCGTAGGAGCGGGCGGCGCTGGGCGTGAGGGGTGCCGACGCCGGCTGCGGTCAATGGGCGCCGTCCTGCGCCCAGCGGTCGGTCCGGCGCGACGAACGGTTCGGCGTGATCTGCGTGGAGCTACGATCCGTACTCACGGACGTCGGCGCCGGCCCGTTCCCGGGCAGCGGGTCCCGCGGCACGACGTCGGGTGGGCCATGACGGCATGGTGCTGGTGGGAGGCAGAGATCGACCCTCGAGATGACGCCCCGGCGACGGGCCTCCCCCTGACCGGCTACCGGATCGGGGTGACCGGGCCGTGGTGAAGCGCGGCTGCCGGCCGGCGGTGACCACGTGAGGCTTGTGACCGTCGCCCACGGCACTCGGTCCGCGGCCGGCAACGAGGTGGCACGGACGCTGACCGCCCGGGCCGGCCGGGCGCTGGGCGTCGAGGCGGTGTGCTCCTACGTCGAGCTGAGCGAGCCCCTCTTCGAGGACGTCGTGGCGTCCTCGCCGCCGTCTGAGACGACGATGGTCGTGCCCCTGCTGCTGTCCACCGGCTTCCACGTCCGCCAGGACCTGCCCCGCATGGCCCGCGGCGCCGTAGGGCCGGTCCTCCTCGGGCGACCGCTCGGCCCGCACCACCTGCTCGCCGAGGTGCAGCACGCGCGGCTGGTCGCGGCCGGCGCGGCGCCCGGGGCGCGCGTCGTGATGGTGGCCGCCGGCTCCGCCGACCCGCTTGCCACCGGTGACCTGACTCGGGCCGCGGAGCTGCTCGCGCGCCGGTGGGGTGCGCCGGTCGAGGTCGCCACCTTGTCGGCTCTCGGCCGCCGGCCGGCCGAGGTGGTCCGCCCCGGTGACGCCGTCTCGCCGTACCTGCTCTCCCCGGGGTTCTTCGCCGACCGCGCGCGTCGCGAGTCGCTGGACGCCGGGGCGGTGTGCGTCGCCGACGTGATCGGCCCCGACCCCCTCGTCGCCGACCTCGTCGTCCAGCGCGCGCGTGCGCTCGGGGCGGTGTAGCAGCGGGAGCAGGGATTTCAGCATCTGCTGATACCCCTGCCGTTCTGGGGCGAAATAACGGCCCAGAACGGCAGGTCTATCAGCAGATGCTGATAACCCTGCCCCCGCTCACCCCCGATCCAGCTCCAGCGCCTCAGGCGTATGCAGACGCACCATGAACCGCCGGGTGTGGACGGGGACGCGAGAGGAGGTGGCGAGGGAGACCGACACCATCACCGCGAAGGCGAGGGGCACGCTCCAGGCGGCGGGCTGCTCCAGCAGCACCCACGGCCAGCCCTCCGCGGAGCCGTCGAGCAGGGTCCAGAGCACCCCGGACCCCGAGCCGACGCCACCGGCGAACAGGCCGGCGACCGCGCCGACGTCAGTGAGGCGGCGCCACCAGATGCCGAGCAGGAGCAGCGGGCAGAACGTCGAGGCCGCGACCGCGAAGGCCAGGCCGACGGCCCGAGCGACGCCGACGTTGGGCAGCGCGAGCGCGACGACCAGGGGCACCGCCACCGCGATGACCGCGCCGACGCGGAACGCCGCGACGCCGGAGAGCCGGCGGGCGCGCAGCAGCCGTGGCGTCAGGTCCTGGCTGAGCACGCCGGCCACGGCGATCACCAGCCCCGACGAGGTCGAGAGGAACGCCGCGAAGGCGCCGGCCGTCACCAGGCCGGCAAGCAGCTCGCCGCCGATCCCCGGCACCATCAGCCGCGGCAGCTCGAGCACGAGCACGTCGGAGCGGCCGGCGGCGGCGAGCTCGGTGGCGTAGACCCGGCCGAGCGCGCCGTAGACGGGCGGCAGCAGGTAGAAGACGCCCAGCAGCGCGAGCACCACCAGCGTCGTACGGCGGGCGGCGCGGCCGTCGGGGTTGGTGTAGAAGCGCACCACCACGTGCGGCAGCCCCATGGTGCCCAGGAACGTCGCGACGATGAGCGAGTAGGTGAGGTACAGGCCGTCGGTGCCGCCGCCCGCGAGCGGGACCGACCAGCCGGCGTCGGGGGCCATGCGGCTCCCGGGCGCGCCCTGGCCGGCCCACACGATCAGCAGCACGGCCGCCGGCAGCAGCAGGGCGGTGAGCTTGAGCCAGTACTGGAACGCCTGGACGAAGGTGATGCTGCGCATCCCGCCGGAGGTGACGTTGGCGAGGACGACCAGCCCCACGGTCGCCGGTCCCAGCCACGTGGGGGCGCCGACGGCGGCGCGCAGGGTGAGGCCAGCGCCGTGGAACTGCGGCAGCAGGTACAGCCACCCGATCGCCACCACCATCACCGAGCAGGTGGCGCGGACACCGCGCGAGCCCAGTCGCGCCTCGGCGAAGTCCGGCAGCGTGTAGGCGCCGCTGCGGCGCAGGGGCGCGGCGACGAGGACGAGGAGCAGCAGGTAGCCGGCGGTCCAGCCGATCGGGTACCAGAGCATGTCCGCACCGAAGGTCAGCACCAGCCCCGCGACCCCGAGGAAGGAGGCGGCCGAGAGGTACTCGCCGCCGATGGCCGAGGCGTTGAGCGCCGGCCGCACCGAGCGCGAGGCGACGAAGAAGTCGCTCGTGGTCCGTGAGAACCGCAGCCCCCACGTGCCGATCAGCACGGTCGCGAGGGTCACCACGACCACGGCGATCAGGCCGGTCACGCTCTCCGTGCTCATGGCGGACTCACCCGTCGGCCTCGCTCATGAGGTCGGCGAAGTCGCGCTCGTTGCGCTCGGCCCGGCGCACGTAGGACCAGCCGAGCACGACCAGCAGCGGGTAGACCAGACCGCCGAGCAGCAGCCAGGCCAGCGGCATCCCCGCGATGTGTACGTCGGACAGGCGCGGCGCCAGGTGGAACGCCAGCGGCAGGCTGCCCACCGTGAGGACCAGCAGGGCGATCGTGCGCATCGCGAGGCGCAGCTGCTCGCGCAGCAGCGAGCCGAGGTAGACCCGGCCCAGCTGGGTCTCGTCGTCGATGTCCCCGGTGCGAGCCCGGGGCAGGTGCCGCCGCGGCGGGCCGCTCACCCGTACCCGCTCGGGGCGCCCCTCGCTCACGACTGGGCCCTCACGACTGGGCCCTCACGACTGGCGCCGCAGCAGCAGGTCGCGCAGCTCGCGGGTGTGGCGGCGGCTCACGCCCAGCTGGACGGCGCCGGGGGTGCCCGGCGGGCCGTCGACCACCACCGAGCAGCGCCCGGCGTCCATGCGCACCTCGCGCACGTGCGACAGCGCGACCAGCAGCGAGCGGTGGATCCGCACGAAGCCGGCCGGGCGCCACTCCTCCTCGAGCGTGGAGAGCGGGGTGCGGATCAGGTGCGACCCGTCGGGGGTGTGCAGCCGCGCGTAGTCGCCCTGTGCCTCCACGTGGGTCACGTCGGCCCGGTCGAGGAAGCGGGTCACCCCGCCGCGCTCGACCGGGATCTGGGAGTCCGGTCCGAGGGCGGGAGTTCGCTCGCTGCCGGCGACCACCCGCCGTACGGCCTCGGCGAGGCGGTCGGCGCGCACCGGCTTGAGCACGTAGTCGACCGCGCGCAGCTCGAAGGCGTCGACCGCGTGGGCCTCGTGGGCGGTGACGAAGACGATCGGCGGCGGGGTGCGGAAGCGGGACAGCACCTGCGCGAGCTCGAGCCCGGTCAGCCCGGGCATCTGGATGTCGAGGAAGACGACGTCGACGTCGGACTCGTGCAGCGTGCGCAGCCCCTCCGCGGCGGAGTCCCGGGTGAGCACCTCCCCGATGCGGTCGTCGTGGGAGAGCAGGTAGGCCAGCTCGTCGAGGGCGGGCCGCTCGTCGTCGATGACGAGCACCCGCAGCCGCGGCGCCGTCATGCCCGCACCCCCGGCGCGAACTTCGGCACCCGCACGATCACCTTGGTGCCGGCGCCGGGCGCGGTCTCGACGACGAGGCCGTAGTCGTCGCCGAAGGTGTTGCGCAGCCGGCTGTCGACGTTGCCCAGCCCGACCGAGTCCAGGGCGGCGTCGCCCGCGAGCGCCCTGCGCACCTTGTCGGGATCCTCGCCCAGTCCGTCGTCCTCCACCTCGATCACGCACTCCTGCCCGCGGTCCAGCGCGACGATCCGCACGTGCCCTCCGCCCTCGACGTTGGCGAGCCCGTGGCGCACGGCGTTCTCGACGAGGGGCTGGATGCACAGGAACGGTACGGCGACCGGCAGCACCTCGGGCGCGATGCTCAGCGTGACCCGCAGGCGCTCACCGAAGCGGGCCTGCTCCAGCAGCAGGTAGCGCTCGACCGAGCGCAGCTCCTCGGCCAGGGTCGTGTACTCCCCGTGGCTGCGGAAGGAGTAGCGCGTGAAGTCGGCGAACTCCAGCAGCAGGTCGCGCGCCCGGTCGGGGTCGGTGCGCACGAAGCTGGCGATCGCGCCGAGCGAGTTGTAGATGAAGTGCGGGCTGATCTGGGCGCGCAGCGCCCGCACCTCGGCCTCCATGGCGCGGGTCCGCGACGCGTCGAGCTCGGCGAGCTCCAGCTGGCCCGAGACCCACTGGGCGACCTCGTCGGCGGCGCGCGCGAGCCCGGCGGTGGGGTAGGGCGCGAAGGCCTGCAGGGTGCCGACGATGCGCTCCTCGACGACCAGCGGGCTGACGACCGCCGTACGCACCGGGCAGCCGGGCTGCTCGCAGTGCAGGTCCGAGCGGTCGAAGACCCGGGTCGCTCCCCGGTCGAGCGTCGCCGCCACCAGGTCGGCCGCCTGCTCGGTGTGGTGCTGGCCGGTCCCGTCCCACGCGAGCGCGGACGCGGTGTCGCTCAGGGCCAGGGCCGGGGTGCCCAGCAGCGAGCGCAGGTGCCGGATCGAGCGCTCCGCCGAGTCCGTGGTCAGCCCCTCGCGCAGCGCCGGGGCCGCCAGCGACGCCCGGTGCAGCGTCCGGAAGGTCGCGCGGTCGGCCTCGGTGCCGAGATGGGTACGCCGCCACGCCAACATGTGCCCATGCTGCACCCTGCGGCGCCGTTGTCAGCGGAAGTCGATGAGGAGCATCCCGCTGTCGTCGTCGGTGGGCGGCGGGACCGGGCCGTCGGCGGGCTCGCGGTCGGGGGAGTGCGCGCCGGAGCTCGAGCGCTCCACGGTGAGCGGATCAGGCTCGGGTCGGTGCACCACGGTGGCGCGCAGGCAGCGGGTGAGATAGGCCAGCTGCATCCCGTCCATGCCGCGGCCGTAGTCGTCGTAGAGCGCGAGCACGTCGGCGACCTTGGCCTCGCGGGCCTCCTCGTCGAGCGTGATCACGTAGGAGCGCGAGCGGACGAGGTCCTGGATCGACTCCCGGTCGACGTTCTGCCAGTGCTTGAACGTCTCCTCCTCGGCCTGCTGGAAGTGCTTGGACGCCGCCAGGACGGCCGTCGGGTCGTGCTCCTGCCCCGCCGGGCCGAGGGCCCGGCCGAGCTTGCGGACCCAGGGGATGCGCTCGTCGCGGGTGTTCCAGACCAGGGCGAGGGCGCCCCCGGGCTTGAGCACCCGGGCGATCTCCGGCAGGGCGCGCTCGTGGTCGAACCAGTGGAACGCCTGCCCGGCCACGACCACGTCGTACGCCGAGTCCGAGGCGGGGATGTCCTCCGCGCCGGTGAGGGAGGTGCGCACGTCGGGGAGCCGGGCCTTGAGCACGTCGAGCATCGCGACGTCCGGCTCGGTCGCGTGGACGTCGTGGCCGAGGGCGACGAGCTGCTCGGTGAGCTTGCCGGTCCCGGCGCCCAGCTCGAGCACGGTGAGCGGCTCCGCGCCGGCCGCCCAGGCGGCGGCGGCACGGGGGTAGGAGGGGCGGCCGCGGTCGTAGACGTCGGCGACGCTCCCGAAGGAGCGGGCGGGAGGCAGGTGGTCGGTCATCGGGGTCGAGGCTACCCGTGGATAGCCTTCCCCCGTGGCTCCCGATCCCCTTGCGTGGCTGATGTCGCTGGAAGGCGTCCCCTCCGCGTACGCCGCCGTGCGCGACGGCATCGACGTGATGCTGCGCGACCGCGGCCTGCGGCGCACCTCGCCCGAGACGACCGCCGAGTCGCTGCTGCGCGGCGCCCACGCCAGCGCGGTGCTCGAGGGGTCCTCCTCCACGCTCGCCGAGGTGCGCGAGGGGGCCGGTGACGAGATCGCGCGCGCCGTCGTGCGGATGTCGACCGAGCTGCTGGGCCTGTCGCCGCTGCTGGACCGCACACCGGCCCAGGCGTTCGCCCGGCTGCACTCCCTGGTCTCGGCGGGCTCGCTGCCCGACGAGGAGCGCGGCCGGCCCCGCGACGCCGAGTCGGCCGCCCGGCTGCGCGACATCGGCTCGCTGCTCACCCGGCCGACCGAGGCGCCGGCCCTCCTGGTGGCCGCGCTGGTCCACGGCGAGCTCGTCACCGCGGCCCCCTTCGCCTCCCACAACGGCGTCGTCGCCCGCGCTGCCGAGCGACTCGTGCTGGTCGCGCGCGGCGTCGACGAGAAGTCGCTGGTCGTCCCCGAGGCCGGGCACCTGGCGCTGCGAGCGGCGTACGAGTCCAACCTGGTGGGGTACGCCGAGGGCGGCGCGGCCGGCATGCACGCGTGGGTGCTCTACGCCGCCGAGGCCTACGCCGCCGGCGCCGAGGCGAGCCCGCTGCGGCGGGCGGCCGACTGAGCATGCAGGTGGCGCCCGAGTCTCGAGGGACTCGAACGCCACCGCTGACACGCGAGCACCGGCTACCAAGCGTGCATCGTCAAATTGCGGCTCCGGGTTGAACCCGGTGACAGCGCCCTCAAAGAAGGGAGATCGCCGCGTGGGTACCTGGCTCGCGTGCTGCTCTTGAGTTGTCTCCCTCTGTTCTACGCCCCTGTCGCACCGGGTACAACCGGTACAAGGGTTGACATTCGCGCGCCCGGCGAGACGCCTGCGTAGCCCTTCGTTCAGCGGTGACGGGGGTCAGGCCCCGAGGCGGCGCCGGCGTGCCGTCGCCCACCACAGACCACCGGCGGTGACCGCGCCGCCGAGCGCGAGGACCGCCAGCGTCGGCTTCGCGGGAGGCAGGCGCAGCCGGCTCCGCAGCGCCACGGGACGGGTGAACACCAGCACCGGCCACCCGTTGGCCTCCGCGACCCGGCGCAGCTCGCGGTCGGGGTTGACGGCGTAGGGGAAGCCGACCGCCTCGAGCATGGGGACGTCGGTCACCGAGTCGCTGTAGCCGTAGCACTCGGCCAGGTCGTAGCCCACCTCGTCGGCGAGGCGGCGGATCGCGACGGCCTTCTCCTCGGCGTAGGCGTAGTAGTCGATCTCGCCGCTGTAGCGGCCGTCGACGATCTCGAGCTGCGAGGCGATCACCCGGTCCGCGCCGAGCATCTCGCCGATCGGCTCCACCAGCTCGCTGCCGGAGGCCGACACGATGACGATGTCGCGCCCGGCCGCCCGGTGCTCCTCGATCAGCGACACGGCCTCGTCGTAGACGAGCGGGTCGACGATGTGGTGCAGCGTCTCGGCGACGATCTCGCGCACCGTCGCGACGTCCCATCCGGCGCACAGCTGCGACATGAACTGCCGCATCTTCTCCATCTGGTCGTGATCGGCGCCGCCGACCATGTAGACGAACTGTGCGTAGGTCGAGCGGAGCACGGCGCGTCGCGAGATCAGCCCTCCGGCCTGGAACGGCTTGGAGAAGGCGAAGGTGCTCGACTTGGCGATGATCGTCTTGTCGAGGTCGAAGAAGGCCGCGGTGTGCGCCATGCGTCCATCGTAGGTGGCAAGACGGGCCACCTCTCGTGCACAGGCCCGGGTGGCGGAACGCGTCGTCCACAGATCACCGCTGGCCCGGGTCGGGAAGGGGACGGTCGCGGGGACGCTGCCGCCATGACCCCACCGCTGTTCGTGACCAGTGACGAGACCCTGCTCGACGAGCTGCTGCGCCTGGCCGCGGCAGCCGGGACGACCCCCGAGGTGGCCGAGGCCGGCACCGCCCTGCGCTCCTGGACGGCCGCCCCGCTGGTCCTGGTGGGCGCGGACGCGGCCGAGGAGACGGCGCGGCTCGGTCCCCACCGCCGCGCCGGAGTGCACGTGGTGTCCTGGGGGCCGGTGCCGCACGAGCTCTTCCGCACGGCGCTGGCGCTCGGTGCCGAGAGCGTCACCGAGCTCCCGCGCTCCGACACCTGGCTCACCGAGACCCTCACCGACCTCGGGGACGACGCACCGGCGCGCAGCCTGGTCGTGGGTGTCGTCGGTGGCTCCGGCGGAGCCGGTGCCACCACGTTCGCGTGCGCCCTGGGACAGGTGGCCGCCCGCACCGGCCATGCGGTGGTGGTCGACTGCGATCCGCTCGGCCCCGGGGTCGACCGGGTGCTCGGGCTGGAGTCGCATGACGGCTTCCGCTGGGACGCGCTGTGCCAGACCACCGGGCGACTCAGCGGTCGAGCCCTGCGCGAGGCGCTGCCCCGGCGGGGACGGCTGGGCGTGGTGTCGTGGTACTCCGGCGCGGCCGGGTCCCTGCAGGCGTTCGCGGTGCGGGAGGCGCTGTCGGCCGCGCGGCGCGGCCACGACGTGGTCGTCGTCGACCTGCCGAGGTCCACCTCGCCGCTGGTGGAGGAGGTGGTGGCGCGCTGCGACCTGGTGGTCGTGGTGGTGCAGCCGACCGTCGCGGGGGTCGCCTCGACCGTCCGCCTGGTCCCCCGGCTCGGCACCGGCCCGCAGCTGCGCCTGGTCGTGCGTGGGCCGGGGCTCGACCCCCGTGCCGTGGCTCGGGCGACCGGGGTCCCCGTGCTCGCCGAGATGTCCGACCAGCGCGGGCTGGCCGAGGCGATCGACCTCGGGCTGGGACCGGTGCGCTCGCCGCGCGGGCGGCTCGGCCGGGCCGCCACCGACGTGCTCGCGCAGGTCTCGGTGATGGGCCGGGCCGCATGAGCGTGGACCCGGCCGCGCTCGACCTCGTCCGCGACCGGCTCGCCCGCGATCCCGGCGAGCTCTCCCCGCACCGGGTGGCCGACGCGCTGCGCGCCGCGGGGCGCCCGGTCGGCGACGCCACCGTGCTGGCCGTCTACGAGACCCTGCGCCGCGACGTGGTCGGCGCCGGCCCGCTCGAGCCGCTGCTGCGCCTCCCGGGCGTGACCGACGTCCTCGTCAACGGGGCCGGACGGGTCCTCCTCGACCGCGGCCGCGGCCTGGAGACGACCGACGTGCGGTTCCCGGACGAGGAGTCCGTACGCCGCCTGGCGCAGCGCCTCGCCGGCGCCGGCGGGCGACGCCTGGACGACGCCACGCCCTTCGTGGACCTGCGCCTGGGCGACGGCACCCGCTTCCACGCCGTGCTGGCGCCGGTGGCGCGCCCGGGCACCGTGATCTCGCTGCGGGTGCCGCGCCGACAGGTGTTCAGCGTCGAGGACCTGATGGCGTCGGGGCTCCTCACCGACCGGTCGGCGGGGCTGGTGCGGGCGGTGGTGGCGGCGCGGCTGGCCTTCCTCGTGAGCGGCGGCACGGGCACCGGCAAGACCACCCTGCTGGCGGCCATGCTGTCGACGGTCGCGCCGTCGGAGCGGCTGGTCCTCGTGGAGGACTCCTCCGAGCTGCGGCCCGACCACCCCCACGTCGTGGGGCTGGAGGCGCGCCCGGCCAACGTGGAGGGCGCGGGGCGGATCGACCTCAGGACGCTCGTGCGCCAGGCCTTGCGGATGCGGCCGGACCGCCTGGTGGTCGGGGAGGTTCGCGGCGCGGAGGTGGTCGACCTGCTCGCCGCGATGAACACCGGCCATGAGGGCGGCTGCGGGACGATCCACGCCAACTCCGCCGGTGACGTCCCCTCACGCGTCGAGGCGCTCGCGCTCGCGGCCGGGCTGGGCCGGGCGGCCACCCACAGCCAGCTCGCGTCCGCCGTCGACGTGGTCCTCCACCTCGTGCGCGGGCGCGACGGCCGCCGTCGCCTCGCCCAGGTGGCCGTCCTGAGGCGCCACGCCGACGGGCTGGTCGCGACGGAGACGGCCGTGGAGGTGGACGCCGACGGCGCCGCGCGCCCCGGGCCGGCCGGCGCGAGGCTGGCTGCCCTCCTCGACGCCCGGGCGGCATGACCCCGGTCGCCGTCTCGATCGCCGCCCTGGTCGCCGCTGGGGCGGCGGCCGTCGCCGTCGTCCTGCTGGTCCCCCCGGGCCCGGGTGCGCCGGGGCAGGAGCCGGCGCGGCGGCACCCGGGCGTCCGGTGGTGGGTGCTGGCAGCGATCGCGGTGGCGCTGCTCTCCGGGCGCCTGCTCATCCTCGCGATCCTGGCGGCGATGGTGGTCGCCGCCGCCATGGCGCTGCTACGGGCGCGGCGCGAACGCCTGGCGGCGCGCGCCACCTCGCGCCGAGTCCTGGAGCTCTGCGAGAGCCTCTCCGCGGATCTGGGCGCGGGCCAGCCGCCGGGCGCGGTCCTGGTCCGGGCCGCGGCGGAGTGGCCGGCGCTCGCCCCGGTCGCCGAGGCGCACCGGATCGGCTCCGACGTGCCGGCGGCCTGGCGCGAGCTGGCCCGCATGCCCGGGGCCGAGGACCTCCGGGTGATCGCGGCGGCGTGGCAGCTGGCCCACCGCGCCGGCGCCGGGCTCGCGGACGCGGTCGACCGGGTCTCGCGCGGCCTGCGTGCGGCTCAGTCGACCCGGCGCATCGTCGACGGCGAGCTGGCCTCCGCCCGGGCCACCGCGCGGCTGGTGGCCGGGCTGCCCCTGCTGGCGCTGGCCATGGGCTCCGGGGCCGGCGGCGATCCGTGGGGGTTCCTGCTCGGGCAGCCCGCCGGCCTGGCGTGCCTCGCAGGCGGTCTGGCGCTCGGCCTGGCCGGGCTGTGGTGGATCGAGGCGATCGCGCGCGGCGTGGAGCGGGCGGCATGACCTGGGTGGCGGTCCTCGCGGCCGCGCTCGCGGCCGTGCTGCTGGTCCCCGTACGGGCCCGGCCGCTGAGCGGCGCCCCGCCTCCCGAGCCGGCCGCCGCCGCGGCGACGGGCGGTCTGCTGCGGTGGCGACCGCTCCTGGCGCTGCTGGCCGGCGCGGGCGCGGGGATCTTCCTCGGCGGCACAGCTGGACTGGTCGTCGGTCCACCGGCCGCCGCGGCGGCCTGGGTGGTGCTCGGCCGCAGCGAGCCGACCGCCGTACGTCGACGGCGGGAGCGCGTCGCACGCGACCTCCCCCACGTGGTGACCCTGCTCGCGGCCGCGCTGCGGTCCGGGGCGAGCCCCGCCCAGGCGCTCCGGCTGGTCTGCCGAGCCCTGCCGGGGCCCGCCACCGAGCGGCTGCACCGCACGGCGACGCATCTGGATCTCGGCGCCGACCCGACGGTGGTCTGGGCCGAGGTGGCGGGCGAGCCCGGGCTGGCCCCGCTCGGCCGGGCCCTGGCGCGCTCGCAGGCCACCGGCGCGTCCGTCGTCGCCGCTATGGACCGCCTCTCCGAGGAGCTGGCGCGCGACGCCCGCGGGGCTGTGGAGGACCGCGCCCGCGCGGTCGGCGTCAAGGCCGCGCTGCCACTCGGGCTGTGTCTGCTGCCGTCGTTCCTGCTGCTCGGGATCGTCCCCCTCGTGGCCGGGCTGCTCGCGACGGTGACCCGGTGACCGGCCGCCGCCCGTCCACAGGTCCGCTCTCACACAGCGGTCGTGCACAGGTCGGGCCGCGGCCCGGGCGAGATGTCGGCCTCCTCGCCGAGGCTCCTGCTCACCCGGCCGCAGCCCGCGGCCACGACCAGGAGGACCAGATGACCCACCGCACCCTCGCCCGCCAACGCACCGACGACGGCATCACCACCGCGGAGTACGCGGTCGGCACCGCGGCCGGGGCCGGCCTCGCGGGCCTGCTCTACAAGCTGCTCACAGGCGGCTTCGGCGACCGGCTGCTCAAGACGCTGTTCGATCACGTGCTCGGGCTGCTGGGCATCGGATGACCCGGCGCACCGAGCGGGGCGCGGTCACCGCCGAGGCGGCCCTGACCCTGCCGATCCTGGTGGCGGTCACCGTCGGGCTGGTGTGGCTGCTCGCGGTCGGTGCCGCCCAGGTCCGTGCCGTCGACGCCGCGCGTGAGACGGCGCGGTCGGCCGCCCGTGGCGACACCGACGCCGAGGCGGTCGCCGCCGGCGAGCGGGTCGCGGTGCCGGGCAGCACGGTCAGCCTCAGCCGCCGAGACGGCAGCGTCGTCGCGGTGGCCTCAGGCCGGGTCGAGGGGCCTGGTGGGCTGTTCGGGTTCCTGCCCGGAGCACGGGTGCGCGCCGAGGCCGTGGCCCTCGACGAGGAGGAGGCCGCGCCGTGAGCGCCCGACCCGACGAGCGCGGTGCGGCCACCGTGTTCGCCGTATCCTGTCTCGCGCTGCTGCTCCTGCTGGGCGCCGCACTGGGGGTGGTGACCGCGCTGGTCGCCGCGCACCGCGCAGCGCAGGGAGCAGCTGATCTGGCGGCGTTGGCCGGCGCCGAGACCCTGGGGCGCGGCCGCGACCCGTGCACCGCCGCCGCCGCCACGGCGGCAAGCAACGGCGGCGCGCTAGCGGCGTGCGAGGTCGACGACCGCGACGTGGTCGTGGAGGTGCGGGTCGAGGGGCCCCACTGGCTCGGTCAGTCCGCCGACCCGGTCGCCCGGGCGCGAGCCGGTCCGGCGGCGCGCTGAGCCGAGCGCGGCGGACGAGCGCGCATGTGGGTGCGGACCTTGTCCAGAAGCCGGGTGAGCTCCGCACGGTCGGCGGCCGTCAGGGGATCGAGGAGGATGTCTCGCACGACCTCCATGTGGCCGGGCAGCACGGCCGACAGGCGGCGTCGGCCGGCGTCGCTCAGCGCGAGGACCTTGCTGCGCTCGTCATCGACGGCCTGAGCGCGGGTGAGCAGTCCCGCGCGCTCGAGCATGTGGGCCTGGTAGGTGAGGCCGCTGCGGCTGAGCACCAGCCGGTCGGCCAACGCGGTCATGGTCTGGGTCCCGTCGAGCGCCTCCTCCAGGACGGCCAGGATCTGGAACTGCACGAAGCTGAGATCGCCGTCCTCCCGCAGCTGGTGCTCGACGCCGTGCTGGACGAGCGAGGACACCTCCAGCAGCGCGAAGTAGGCCGCGAACTCGGGGGGCGGGGTGGGCATGCCCGCAGAGTATCGCTTCGAATTCGCAATAAAACGACGGTCGCGGGTGTTTCGAATTCAAACCATCTACAGGAGGTCGTCATGCACGCCATCCGCTTCACCACCTACGGAGGACCCGAGGTCCTCGAGCTCGCCGAGCTGGCTGCGCCGACTCCGGGCCCCGGGCAGGTGCTCATCCAGGTCGCCGCCACGACGTTCAACCCCGTCGACGCCACCATCCGGGCGGGCTACCTGCGCGATCAGTTTCCGCTCGAGCTGCCGCATGTCCCGGGCATCGACGTCAGCGGCACCGTCACGGAGGTCGGCCGAGGCGTCGACCAGGCACTCGTCGGCACGGAGGTGGTGGCCTTCCTCCCGATGAACAGGCCCGGGGCGGCCGCCGACTACGCCGTGGCCCCTGCCGAGCTGGTCGCCACTGCTCCTCGCACGGTAGGGCTGGCCGACGCGGCGGCACTGCCGTCGGCCGGTCTCACGGCCTGGCAGGCCCTGGTCGAGCACGCCGACGTGCAGCCCGGTCAACGGGTGCTCGTCAACGGCGCCGGGGGAGGGGTCGGCGGCTTCGCCGTCGCCCTCGCCACTCACCTCGGGGCACAGGTCGCCGCGACCGCCAGCCCCCGCAGCGCCGACGCGGTGCGCAGCGCCGGGGCCCATGAGGTCATCGACTACACCACCACCTCGGTTGCCGAGGCCCTGGCAGGCGAGGTCGACGTGGTCCTCAACCTGGTCCGCAACGCCCCCGAGGAGCTCGCGGCGCTACGTCAGCGGATCTCCCCCGGAGGTGTCCTCGTGTCCACGACCACCCTCGCGGAGCCCGACCCTGGCCGGGACGTGCGCGCGGTCGCCGTGTTCGTGCGCAGCGACGCGGCGCAGCTGGCCCACCTGACCTCGCTCCTCGACAAGGGCGTGCTTCGGCTGGACATCGGCGCGCGGTACCCGCTCGCCGACCTCGCCCGGGCGCACGCCGACGGTGAGGCCGGCCGACTGCGCGGTCGAACGGTGGTCGCGGTCGCGGGCTGACACGCGACAACCGGACGACCGGGGTGCTCAGATGCGCGGGCGGTCCCGGTCGTCCTCGTCGAGGTCGCGGCGACGCTCGGCCTCCGCCCGGTCCAGCTTGTCGGACAGCTCGTTGAGCTTGTTGGTCTCACGGCGCTTGGCCAGCTGCCGCCTGGCGGCGAACTTGGTGACCGAGATCCCGAAGAGGATCGCGACGCCGGCCCCTACCCCGAGGAGGAACAGCAGCAGCGCGCTCACCTCCGTGCCGAGCAGCTCGAGCTGGCCGGCGGCGGTCACCTCGGCGGTGAAGATGGCGGCGACGATGAGCAGCGCGCCGCCCGCGACCAGCAGGAGTCCCAGGATCAACATGGGGGGAGGCTACTCGTCGCGAGAGCCGTCGAGCAGCACCTCCAGCAGGCGGGCCGCTCCCACCTTGTCGAGGGGGCTGTTCTGGTTGCCGCACTTGGGTGACTGGATGCACGACGGACAGCCCTCGGCGCACGCGCAGGACTCGATCGCCTCGCGGGTGGCCCCCAGCCAGGCACGGGCGGCCTCGAAGCCGCGCTCGGAGAAGCCGGCGCCGCCGGGATGGCCGTCGTAGACGAAGACCGTCAGCTGGCCGGTGTCGCCGTGCAGGGCGGTGGAGACCCCGCCGATGTCCCAGCGGTCGCAGGTCGCGAAGAGGGGGAGCAGCCCGATGGAGCAGTGCTCCGCCGCGTGCGCCGCGCCGGGCAGGTCCGCGGTCGTGAGCCCGGCGTCGGTGAGCAGGTCGTCCGGGACCGTCCACCAGACCGCCGTGGTGCGCAGCGCCCGCTCCGGTAGGTCGAGCAGCTCCTCGCCGATCACCTCGCCGCTGGGCTGGCGGCGCTTGAGGTAGGAGACGACCTGGTGGGAGACGTCCACCTCGCCGAGCGAGAGCCGTGCCCGCCCCCAGGCCTGGTGTCGCCGTTCCTCGACGATGGTGATGTCGGTGATCTCTCGCGCCGACGTGGAGTAGCCGGGGTCGGCCCGGGACATGACCGCGACGTGCTCCTCGAGGTCCAGCGTCTCCACCAGCCAGGTCTCGCCGCGATGCACGTAGACGGCGCCCTCGTGGGCCGTGCTGTGCACCCGCCCGCCGTCGACGGTGCCGACGACGCGGCCGGTCTCGGCCTCGACGAGCTGCACCGGTGCGCCCCCCACCGATCGGATGTCGGTCAGGTCAGCAGCGCGTCGTCGGTCGGTCCAGAACCACCCGCGGGGCCGACGGCGCAGCAGCCCCGCCTGCACGAGACCCTCCACGACGTCGCGCGCGGTGTCGCCGAAGAGCGGCAGGTCGGCGTCGGTGAGGGGGATCTCCTGGGCTGCGGCACACAGGTGCGGGCCCAGCACGTAGGGGTTGTCGGGGTCGAAGACGCTGGCCTCGACCGGGCGCCCGAACAGCGCCTCCGGGTGGTGCACGAGGTAGGTGTCGAGAGGGTCGTCGCGCGCCACGAGGATGCCGAGGGCGTCCTGCGCTCCGCGGCCGGCCCGGCCCACCTGCTGCCACATGGCCGCGCGGGTGCCCGGGAAGCCCGCCATCAGCACCGCGTCCAGCCCGGCGATGTCGATGCCCAGCTCCAGCGCATTGGTGGCGGCCAGGCCGAGCAGGTCGCCGGCGCGCAGCGACCGCTCGATCGCCCGCCGCTCCTCGGGCAGGTAGCCGCCGCGATAGGCCGCGACCCGCCCCGGCAGCGAGGGGTCGACCTCGGCCAGCAGCTCGGCGGCGGTGAGGGCCACCTGCTCGGCGCCGCGCCGCGATCGCACGAAGGCGAGGGTGCGGACCTCCTCGGAGACCAGGTCGGCCAGCAGGTCGGCGCACTCCGAGGAGGCGGCCCGCCGGACCGGGGCGCCGTGCTCGCCGGCGTAGGAGGTGAACGGCGGCTCCCACAGGGCGAGCGACACCTCGCCCCGGGGAGAGGCGTCGTCGGTGACGGCGCGGACGGGCAGCCCGGTCAGCCGGCCCGCGGCGGTGGCGGGCTCCGCGACGGTGGCCGACGCCAGGACGAACGTCGGGTGGGCGCCGTAGTGGGCGCAGATGCGACGCAGCCGGCGCAGCACCTGGCTGACGTGGGCCCCGAAGACGCCGCGGTAGTGATGGCACTCGTCGACCACGACGTAGCGCAGCTGCCCGAGGAACGCCGACCACCTCGCGTGGCCCGGCAACAGCGATCGGTGCAGCATGTCGGGGTTGGTGAGGACGTACTCGCCATGGTCGCGGGCCCAGTCGCGCTGGTCGCGGCCGCTGTCACCGTCGTGGGTCGTCACCCGGACATCGAGCCCCAGCGAGGTGATGCTGGCGAGCTGGTCCTGGGCGAGCGCCTTGGTGGGCGCGAGGTAGAGCACCGTCGCCCCCCGCTGGCCGCGGCTCCCGCGCGAGCGGCGTACGGCGCTCAGTGCAGGCAGCTGGTAGGCCAGCGACTTGCCGGAGGCCGTGCCGGTGGAGAGCACGACGTGCTCGCCGGCGTGGGCGGCGTCGGCGGCCTCCAGCTGATGGCGCCACGGGCGGGACACGCCCGTGGCCACGAACGCGTCGCGCACGTCGCTCGCAACCCATCCCGGCCACTCCGCCTCGATGGCGGGACGCGCCGGGACGGTCTCCAGGTGGGTCAGTCGCCCCTCGCGACCCGGGCCCGCGGCCAGCCTTCGCAGGCGCTCGGATCCGCTGTGCGCGCGTGCTGAGGCGGTCGAGGTCACCGGTCCAGTGTGGCAAAGGCCGCCGACATCGTGGCGCGACGGCCGCCCGGGCGACGGCCCTGAGAGCCGGTTTGAGACAGAGGCACGCACGGACCTGTTGCTTCTTTGTGCAGGCGAGCGGTCGGCATGGTTTGATATTCCTGGCCGGGTGTCGGGCAGGCTGCCCGCGTACGGCGACGAATTCAGTGCCTGGTGGGAGAGAACGTGGATCTGACCCTTGAGACGCGCGAGGTCGGTGGGCGCACCATCGTGGCCGTCGGCGGCGAGATCGACGTCTACACCGCCCCCAAGCTGCGTGACCGCATCACCGAGCTGGTGGCCGACGGCGTCTACGACCTCGTGATCGACATGGAGGCTGTGGAGTTCCTCGACTCCACCGGTCTCGGCGTCCTGGTCGGCGGCCTGAAGAAGGTCCGTGCCCACGACGGCTCGCTGCAGCTGGTCTGCAACCAGGACCGGCTGCTCAAGATCTTCCGGATCACCGGTCTCGCCAAGGTCTTCGTCATCCACGAGTCGGCCGAGGCCGCGCTCGCCTGAGCCGACACGCCCGAGTGGCGTGGCTCACACCTTCTGTCCTTCCTGCACACGCGCGTGCGTAGACTCCGCACGTTCCGTGACCTGAGCCACACCGTCGGCTCGTACTGATCTCTTCGCAGGAGGAAGCACATGGCCGGGATTCATCCCGCTGTCGTGGACGTCTCCGGCGGCAACCTCGTCCTGGTGCTCGTCGTCGCCCTGATCGCGCTCGGCGCGCTGGCGATGGCGTTCATGTTCCGCCAGGAGGTCCTTGCTGCCGACGATGGCACCGACAACATGAAGAACATCGCCCAGGCCATCCAGGAAGGCGCCAACGCCTACCTGACCCGGCAGTTCCGGACGCTGGCGATCTTCGCCGCCATCGCGTTCTTCGCGCTGCTGGCGCTGCCCGCCGACGATATCGGCGTGCGCATCGGGCGCTCGATCTTCTTCCTCGCGGGCGCCGGCTTCTCCTCGGCGGTCGGCTACCTCGGCATGAACCTCGCGGTGCGCGCCAACGTGCGCGTCGCCGCCGCGGCCAATAAGCCCGGCGGTCGCGAGCCGGCCATGACCATCGGCCTGCGCACCGGCGCCATGGTCGGCATGCTCACCGTCGGCCTCGGCCTGCTCGGTGCCAGCGTCGTGGTCGTGATCTTCAAGGACGAGGCGCCCCACGTGCTGGAGGGCTTCGGCTTCGGCGCCGCGCTGCTCGCCATGTTCATGCGCGTCGGCGGCGGCATCTTCACCAAGGCCGCTGACGTCGGCGCCGACCTGGTCGGCAAGGTCGAGCAGAACATCCCCGAGGACGACCCGCGCAACGCCGCCACCATCGCCGACAACGTCGGCGACAACGTGGGTGACTGCGCCGGCATGGCAGCCGACCTCTTCGAGTCGTACGCCGTCACGCTGGTCGCCGCGCTGATCCTCGGCTCGCAGGCGTTCGGGGACAAGGGCCTGGTCTACCCGCTCCTGATCCCCGCCATCGGCGCGCTCACCGCGGTCGCCGGCGTCTACCTCACCCGGCCCAAGGTCGGGGAGAGCGGTCTGACCACGATCAACAAGGCGTTCTACATGTCCGCCGGCATCTCCGCCGTGGCCTGCGTGATCCTGTCCTTCGTCTACCTGCCCACCAGCTTCGAGGACTTCGAAGGCGTCGGCATCAACACCCTGGACCTGATCTCCGGCGTGCCGGAGGGCAACCCGGCGCTGATCGCCTCCGTGGCCGTCGTCATCGGGATCGTGATGGCCGCCGGCATCCTGGCGCTCACCGGCTACTTCACCGGGACCGAGTACAAGCCAGTCAAGGACGTCGGCAGGACCTCGCTCACCGGCGCCGCCACGGTGATCCTCTCCGGTCTCTCGGTCGGCTTCGAGTCGGCCGTCTACACGACGCTGGTCATCGGCGCCGCCGTGTTCGGCGCGTTCCTGCTCGGCGGTGCGTCCCTGACGGTGTCGCTGTTCGCGGTCGCGCTCGCCGGCTGCGGCCTGCTGACCACCGTGGGCGTCATCGTCGCCATGGACACCTTCGGGCCGGTCTCCGACAACGCCCAGGGCGTCGCGGAGATGTCCGGGGACGTCAGCCCGGAGGGCGCGCAGATCCTCACCGACCTCGACGCGGTCGGCAACACGACCAAGGCCGTGACCAAGGGCATCGCGATCGCGACCGCCGTACTCGCGGCGACCGCGCTGTTCGGCTCCTACGCCACCTCGGCGATCGATGCGCTCGAGGACGCCGGCGCGCTCGCCGACGAGGGCGCGCTCGCCGAGCTGGCCGGCTTCTTCGTGTTCGACCCCTCGGTGCTCGTCGGGGTGCTCCTCGGCTCCGCGGTCGTGTTCCTGTTCTCCGGCCTGGCGATCAACGCCGTCGCCCGCGCCGCGGGCGCGGTGGTCTACGAGGTGCGCCGCCAGTTCCGCGAGATCCCCGGGATCATGGAGGGCACCGGCCGGCCGGAGTACGGCAAGGTCGTCGACATCGTCACCAAGGACTCCCTGCGCGAGCTCACGACACCCGGCATCCTCGCGGTGCTGGCGCCGATCGCCGTGGGCTTCGGCCTGGGCGTGACGGCCCTGGCCGGGTTCCTCGCCGGTGCCATCGGGACGGGCACGCTGATGGCGGTCTTCCTCGCCAACGCGGGCGGCGCCTGGGACAACGCCAAGAAGCTGGTCGAGGACGGCCACCACGGCGGTAAGGGGTCGGAGGCCCACGCGGCCACCGTCATCGGCGACACCGTGGGCGACCCGTTCAAGGACACCGCCGGCCCGGCCATCAACCCGCTCATCAAGGTGATGAACCTGGTCTCCCTGCTGATCGTCAGCGCCGTCGTCTCCCTGAGCGTCGGCGAGGACGAGAACGACGTCGCCCGGATCCTGATCGCCCTCGTGGCGACCGCGATCATCGTCGGCGCCGTCTATGTCTCCAAGCAGCGAGAGTCCACGATCGGCGACGGCTCCGGCACCCCGCCGGCACCGCTTCCGCCCCAGCCCACCATCACGGACCCGACCCGACCCACCCCCACCGTGTAGCGGCCCGTCCCCCCGCTGACCCGTCAGAAACTTTCTGACGGGTCAGCGGCATTTGTGGTGAGTTTCTGACGGGTCAGCGGGGGGTGGGAGGATGCCGGGATGCCCGAGCCCCTCGACTTCACCGGCCCGCTGCGCGACTCCCTGGAGCAGGCGGGGTTCACCTACGACGGGGTGCGCGAGCTGCTCGGGAGCGAGGCGCACGACGCGCTGATGCGCAATGAGACCACCCCCGGCCGGCGGCGTACCGCGGGTGCCAGTGCGGTCGAGACGCTGGTGCGGCTGTTCCTGCTGCAGGTGCCGGTGGCGCGCGAGGCGGCCGAGCGGGCGCTGCCCGGCCAGGTCGACCGGCTGGCCGCCGAGGGGCTCCTCGAGCAGAGCGTCGGCGAGGTCGCGGCGCGCCTCGACATCCGCCCGTACGCCGCCGACGACACCGACCTGTGGGTCCTCAGCGACCTGACCCCGGGACTGGACGGCGGGCCGCAGCGGGTGGGCGCCGACCACGTGCTCGGCATCAGCGGCGCCTCGTCCTCGCTGGCCCAGCTGACCCTGCGCGAGCCGGTCGGCCGCGCCCTCGACCTCGGCACCGGGTGCGGCGTGCAGGCGCTGCACCTGGCCGCCCACAGCGACCGGGTGGTCGCCACCGACGTGAACGCCCGCGCGTTGCGGCTGACCCGCCTCAACGCCGCGCTCAACGGCGTGGCCGACCGGGTCGAGGTGCGCGACGGGTCGTACTTCGAGCCGGTCGCCGGTGAGCGGTTCGACCTGATCGCCACCAACCCGCCGTTCGTGATCTCGCCGGGCACGGGGGAGCGGCTGGTCTACCGCGACTCCGGCCTGCCCGGCGACCGGGTCGTCGAGGACATCGTCCGCGCCGCGCCCGCTCACCTCACCGAGGGCGGCTGGTGCCAGGTGCTCGCCAACTGGGTGATCTCCCGCGAGCGGCCCTGGGACGAGCGGCTCGGGGGCTGGCTGGCCGGCGACTGCGACGCGCTCGTCGTGCAGCGCGAGGTCGTCGACCCGGCGACGTACGTCGAGCTGTGGCTCAAGGACGCCGGTCTGCACGGCACGCCCGGCTACCTCGAGCGCTACGACACCTGGCTCTCCTGGTTCGACGAGCAGGGCGTCGAGGCGATCGGCTTCGGCTGGGTCAACCTCCGGGCCTCGGGCGGCGGCCCGGGGGAGAGCCAGGTGGTGAGCGAGCTGCTCGACTGGCCCTACGAGGTCGAGCAGCCGATCGCCCCCGCGATTCGGGCCTGGGGCGCGGCCGCGCACGCCCGGGTCGATGCGGACAGCCGCCTGGTGACGCGCGAGGACGTGCGCCAGGAGACCGTGGGGCCGGCCGGTGCCGAGGACCCGGAGGTGATCGTGCTGCGCCAGCAGCGAGGCCTGCGCCGCGCCCGCCAGGTCGACACCGTGGAGGCGGCCCTCGTCGGTGCCTGCGACGGCGAGCTGACCCTGGGCCAGATCCTCGACGCGGTCGCCCAGCTCACCGACGCCGACGCCGGGCAGGTCCGCGCGACGTACCTCCCGGTCGCCGGCGAGCTCGTCCGAGAGGGCTTCCTCGAGCTGGCCTGAGACGTCTGCCGGCTCCGGAAGCAGTCACGCCATCGCGGATCGGGTGATCCGCGATGGCGTGAGGCACTGCTCGGTGGCCCGTCAGGCTCGGGTCACACCTTGATCTTCAGCACCTTCTTGCCGGGCTTGACGGCGCCCGGGCCGACGTACTTGATCGTCAGCTTGTGCTTGCCCTTCTTGAGCTTGAGCTTGAGGACGCCCTTGCCCTTGCTCTTGGCGGTGAGCTTGAAGGTGCCGACCTTCTTCTTGCCGTCGAACACGGTGATCCTGCCGGTGGCCTTGGGCACGCCGGACACCTTGACGGTGACCGTGAGCTTGCCCTTCTTGAACTTCCCGGAGACCGCCGAGGGCGCCTTCTTGATCGCCGCGGTCGGCTTGCTCGCGTAGACCGCAGGCGCCATGACGCCGTCGGGGTCGTCGATCTGGATCCGGTAGCTGAGCCTCTTGCCCACAGCCGAGGCCGGCACCTTGAACTTCTCGCCGTAGTTGCCCAGGGTGAAGGAGTCGGCCGGCTTGCCGTTGAGGAACCACTCGATGAAGGCGTTGTCCTTGCCGAAGTCCGGGCTCCACGTGCCGAACGTCGTGGTCAGCACCTGGCCGTAGACCGGCTTGCCGGTCAGCTTGGGCGCCTTCAGCATCCTCGGCGCCGGCAGCAGCAGCTGCACGTCGTCGACGACGTTGCCGGCCAGCTCCAGGCCCGGGGCGCTGAGCCGGCCGTCGAGGCCGACCGTCAGGGTCACCGGCGTCCCCGGGGCGTCGAGGTTGGCCAGCGGCGTCGGCTGGTAGCCCGCCTTGGTGAAGGCGAGCCGGTAGCTGCCGGGCAGGAGCATCAGCTTGTAGACGCCGGCGTCACCCAGGGGCGAGCCCGCGTCGGGGTCGGGCCCGGTGGCGCCCGTGACCTTGTGGCCCGCGGGTGTCGGGCTCACCGGGGTGGCGGTCACCGTGACGCCGCTGAGCGGGGTGTAGTCGGGGTCGTAGACGGTGCCCTTCACCGGGTGCGGCACGCTGGCCGAGGCGACGGACAGGGTCACCGAAGCGAGACCCGAGACCGGCGTGTCGTTGGCGGAGAAGGTGCCGTCGTTGGCGACCTTCACCAGGGCCGGGGTCGTCCCGCCGTAGAAGGCACTGGTGTACGTCGTCCCGTCGTTGAGGTCGTCGACGTACTGGATCCGGTAGGTGTCGACCGGCAGGTTCAAGGTGAACGCGCCGTTGGGGCCGGACTTGGCGGTCCTGGTGGTGGCTCCGCTCATCGGGGTCGCGATCACCGTGATCTGGTCCAGCCCGGCGCCACCCTCCTTGAGGACCGTGCCGGTCAGCGCCGAGGTCGCGGTGCCCACCAGGGTGATCGAGCCGAGGTCGTTGCCCTCGACCTCGGTGTCGGTGACGGTGACCAGGCCGTTGAGCGCCACCGTCACTGTCGCGGTGCGCTCGCCGTCGCCGACGTAGGCGCCGGCGGCGAAGCCGCGAGCGGCGGCGACGTTGATCGTGTAGGACCCGGCCTTGAGCGCCAGCCGGAAGCGGCCGTGGTCGCCCAGATCGCCGTCGGCGCCGGTGTCGGCCGTGGCGGCGACGGTGGAGGTGCCGGCCCGCGTGGCGGTCACGGTCAGGCGGTCGATGCCGTCGCCGTTGACGTCGACGACCTCGCCCACCACCGGGTGCGGGGTCTCAGGCGACGACGGCGGCATGACGATGTCGGGCAGCGGCGCGGGCTGCCCGCCGACGCTCACGGCCCCACCCCGTGCCACGGTGACCGTCGCCGGCACGGCGTTACCGCCGAGCCAGGTGGTGTCGTAGGAGGTGGCGTCGCCGTTGGCGTCCGTGGCGCGCACGGTGTAGGTCCCCGCTCGCAGCGAGAGGGAGTACCCGCCGGCCGAGTTCGTGAGGGCGGTCGGCGCCACGGCCACGCCGTCCGCGTCGAGGGCGGTCACGGTGATGGCGTTCAGCGGAGCCCCGCCGGTGGCGGTGACCCGCCCGCCGACCGGGTACGCCTGGGTGGCCAGCTCGACGTCGTTGAGCCGGTTGGAGGTCAGGGCGTCGGCCGGGGTGACCGACAGGGTGCCGTTGTTGGAGACGCTGATGGTCGCGGTGACGTCGTCGGAGGTGTACTTCTGGGTCACGAAGCCGGGCGCGGAGAACTCGACCTCGTAGGTGCCGGGCAGCACGCTCACGCTGTAGGCGCCGGCCGCGTCGCCGGAGCCGGAGGTCGTGCCGGTGTGGACGCCCGAGGTGACTCCGGCGCCGGTGACCGTGACGGTGGCCTCGTTGACGCCTTCGTCGAAGGCGTCCACCAGGCGGCCGGCGATGGGGAACCTGGTGCCCTCGGCCACGGTCGTCAGGGCGATCGCGCCCGTGGGGGCGTCGGCGCCGTCGACGACCACGGGGGCGTCGTCACCGAACCAGCGCGGGGAGTAGGAGGGGTGCGCCAGGTACAGCTGGTAGCGGCCCTTGGGCACCGAGAACGAGAAGGCGCCGGCGCTGTTGGTGGTGGTGGTGCCGAGTGCTTCGCTCTCGTCACCGGCGGCGAACAGCGACACCGAGACGCCGGACAACGGGGCGCCGCCCGCGGCGGCGACCGCGGTGCCGCTCAGGGTGCGGGTCTCCACCGAGGCCAGCGTCACGGTGTCCAGCTCGTTGTTCTCGTACGGCTCGTCGTCGCCGGAGGCGGTGATGTCGCCCTGGGCGTTCACCACCAGGACCTCCGCCGGGTCGCCGCCGTAGAACGTCGAGACGAAGCCGCTCTTGCTGAAGCCGAGCGTGTAGCTGCCCGCCCTGGGCAGCGTGAGCGCGTAGCCGCCGTCCGCGGCGGTGTCGACGGGGGTGCCCACCGCGACATTGCCCTCAAAGGCCGTGACGGTGACGCCCGAGAGCGGGGCGTCGAGGGCGTCGGTGACGACGCCCTGCGCCTGGAAGGCGACCGCGTGCGCCGGTGCTGCGATCAGCAGCTGGCCGAGTGGGAGCACCAGCAGCATCGCGAGGAGCGCGACGAGCGGGCGGGATAGATGGCGTGCGACGGACGACATGTGTGTTCCTCTGGAGGACGGTCAACGGTGGTGGACGACTGTGCACCCGCCCGATACCAGGGCCGCACGGCCCAGATACTCGCGCACAGACCGGGGTCCCGGAGGCGCTTTCGCAGATTCCGCCTCCGGGCGGCCGAACGGGGCTGAGTCGGGTCGACGCGCTACCGTGACTGGCCGTGGGCCCCTCCCCGGCCCGACACGGCACGAGGCAACGCACGAAGAAAGAGCAGCAGTGGCACACAAGTTGGTGATCGTCGAGTCCCCGGCGAAGGCCCGCACCATCGGCGGGTACCTCGGCGACGGCTACGTCGTCGAGTCGTCGATCGGGCACATCCGAGACCTCCCCAACAACGCCGCCGACACCCCGGCCAAGATCAAGGACAAGCCTTGGGGCCGCCTGGCCGTCGACGTCGAGGACGGCTTCACCCCCTACTACGTGGTGCCGCGCGACAAGAAGGCGCACATCTCCAAGCTCAAGAGCCTGCTCAAGGACGCCGACGAGCTCTACCTCGCCACCGATGAGGACCGCGAGGGCGAGGCGATCGCCTGGCATCTGCTCGACGAGCTGAAGCCCAAGGGCATCCCGGTGCACCGCATGGTCTTCCACGAGATCACCAAGGCCGCGATCCTGGCGGCCGTCGAGAACCCTCGTGAGATCAACGACGACCTGGTCGAGGCCCAGGAGGCCCGCCGCATCCTGGACCGCCTCTACGGCTACGAGGTCTCCCCGGTCCTGTGGAAGAAGGTCATGTCCGGCCTCTCCGCCGGTCGGGTGCAGTCGGTCGCCACCCGCCTGGTCGTCGACCGCGAGCGCGAGCGGATGAAGTTCCGCATGGCGTCCTACTGGGACCTCGAGGGCACCTTCGACGCCGGCGCCAAGCACGAGCAGCGGATGTTCCCGGCCAAGCTGCACTCCCTCGACGGCACCCGCGTCGCCCGCGGGTCCGACTTCGGCCAGGACGGCCTGCTCAAGGACCCCAGCAAGGTCGTGCACGTCGACCGGGCGCGGGCCGAGGCCCTGGTCTCCGCGCTCGCCGACTCGACGTACGAGGTGCGCTCGGTCGAGTCCAAGCCCTACAAGCGCTCGCCGTACGCGCCCTTCCGCACCACCACGCTGCAGCAGGAGGCCAGCCGCAAGCTCGGCATGAGCGCCTCGGCCGCGATGTCCGTGGCCCAGCGGCTGTACGAGAACGGCTTCATCACCTACATGCGCACCGACTCCACGACCCTGTCGGACGGCGCCGTCAACGCCGCCCGGTCCCAGGTCCGCGAGCTGTACGGCGCCGACTACCTGCCCGACTCGCCGCGCACCTACGCCTCCAAGGTGAAGAACGCCCAGGAGGCGCACGAGGCGATCCGTCCGGCCGGCGAGACCTTCCGCACCCCGGCGCAGACCGGGCTCACCGGTGAGCAGTTCCGCCTCTACGAGCTGATCTGGATGCGCACGGTCGCCTCCCAGATGAAGGACGCCGTCGGCCAGTCGGTCTCCGTGCGCCTCGGCGGCACGGCCGCAACCGGCGAGGACGTCGTGTTCTCCGCGAGCGGCCGCGTGATCACCTTCCACGGCTTCCTCAAGGCCTACGTCGAGGGCACCGACGAGGGTGCGGCCAAGGACGACGCCGAGACCCGACTCCCGGCCCTGGCCGAGGGCGACTCCGTCTCGGCCGCCTCGGTGACGGCCTCGGGCCACGAGACCAAGCCGCCGGCGCGCTACACCGAGGCGACCCTGATCAAGGAGCTCGAGGAGCGCGAGATCGGCCGCCCGTCGACGTACGCCTCGATCATCGGCACCATCCTCAACCGCGGCTACGTCTACAAGAAGGGCACGGCGCTGGTCCCGGCCTGGCTGGCGTTCAGCGTCACCCGGCTGCTCGAGGAGCACTTCCCGCGCCAGGTGTCCTACGAGTTCACCGCCACCATGGAGACGGTCCTCGACGACATCGCCGGGGGCCGCAAGGACCGGGTCTCCGAGCTGGGCGAGTTCTACTACGGCTCCGACGACGTGAAGGGTCTGCACGCGCTCGTGCACGAGCTCGGCGACATCGACGCCCGGGAGCTGGCGACGTTCCCGATCGGCGACCCCGAGCTCGGGATCAACCTGCGCGTGGGCCGCTACGGGCCCTACCTCGAGGGTCCTGACGACGAGGGCAACCCCGCCGGCAAGCGGGCCAACGTGCCCGACGACCTGCCGCCCGACGAGCTCACGGTCGAGAAGGCCAAGGAGCTGTTCGCCAACCCGGCCGGCGAGGAGATCGAGCTCGGGACCCACCCCGAGACCGGCCTGCGGGTGGTCGCGAAGAACGGCCGCTACGGCCCCTACGTCACCGAGGAGCTGCCCGAGGACGCGAAGAAGAGCGACAAGCCGCGCACCGGCTCGCTGTTCAAGTCGATGTCGCTGGACACGATCTCGCTGGACGACGCGGTCAAGCTGCTGTCGCTGCCGCGCGTGGTCGGCACCGCCGAGGACGGCGAGGAGATCACCGCGCAGAACGGTCGCTACGGGCCGTACCTGAAGAAGGGCACCGACTCGCGCTCGCTGACCAGCGAGGAGCAGCTCTTCACGATCACGCTGGACGAGGCGCTGAAGATCTACGCCCAGCCCAAGCAGCGCGGCCGGGCGGCGGCGGCACCGCCGCTCAAGGAGCTCGGCAACGACCCGGTGTCGGGCCAGCCCGTGGTCGTGAAGTCGGGCCGCTTCGGCGAGTACGTCACCGACGGCGAGTACAACGCCACGCTGCGCAAGGACGACACGGTCGAGTCGATCACCATCGAGCGTGCCGCGGAGCTGCTCGCCGAGCGTCGCGAGCGCGGCCCGGCCAAGAAGACGGCCAAGAAGGGCGCGAAGAAGGCGCCGGCGAAGAAGGCCGCGACGAAGAAGGCCCCGGCGAAGAAGGCCGCGACGAAGAAGGCGGCCGCCAAGAAGACGGCCGCCAAGAAGGCGGCCAAGAAGGCCTGAGCCGCCAGCGAGCCGACCTGCGTTGGATTGCGTCGGCGGGGCCCCGTAGGTTCGGTGGGTGAGCTCGCCCGGCGTCTACACCCGCACCGGCCTGTTCGTCTGCTTCGAGGGCGGCGAGGGGTCCGGCAAGTCGACCCAGTCGCGCCGCCTCGCCGCGGAGCTCGAGGAGGCCGCCTACGACGTGGTGCTGACCTTCGAGCCGGGCGACACCGAGGTGGGCCGGGCGCTGCGCGGCATCGTGCTCAGCCCCGAGACCGGCGAGCTGTCGGACCGCACCGAGACGCTGATCTACGCCGCCGACAAGGCCGAGCACGTCGACACCGTGGTGCAGCCCGCGCTCGACCGGGGCGCCGTGGTCATCACCGACCGGTACGTCGACTCGGCGCTGGCCTACCAGGGCGCCGGCCGGCCGCTGCCGGTCACCGAGGTGGAGCGGGTCATGCGCTGGGCCACCCACGACCTGCGGCCGCACCTGACCGTCGTACTCGACCTCGAGCCGGAGGCCGGCCTGGGCCGCTTCGAGGAGCGCGACCGGATGGAGGCCGAGTCGCTGGAGTTCCACCAGCGGGTGCGCGAGGCCTTCCTGAGGATGGCCGGCGCCGACCCCGAGCACTACCTGGTCCTCGACGCCCGCGCCGGCGTCGACGAGATCGCCGACGCCGTGCGCGCGCGGGTGACGCCGCTGCTCGACCAGGCCGCCCGCCGGGAGCGGGCATGACCGCCACAGCCGTCTGGGACCGGCTCGTCGGCCAGCGGCACGCCGTCGAGGCGCTGAGCACGGCCGCGGGCGGTCACGGCATGAGCCATGCCTGGCTGTTCACCGGTCCCCCCGGCTCGGGGCGCTCCAACGCCGCCGTCGCGTTCGCCGCCGCGCTGCAGTGCGAGCAGGGCGGGTGCGGCACCTGCCACGAGTGCCACACGGTCCTGGCCGGCAGCCACGCCGACGTGTCGGTCGTGCGCACCCAGAAGCTCTCCATCGGGGTCGACGAGGTCCGCGACCTGGTCCGGCGCGCGGCCCTCGCCCCGGCCGGGCGCCGCTGGCAGATCATGATCGTCGAGGACGCCGACCGACTCACCGACCAGGCCTGCAACGCGCTGCTGAAGGCGATCGAGGAGCCCACCGACCGCACGCTGTGGATGCTCTGCGCGCCCACCGTGGAGGACGTGCTGCCCACCATCCGCTCGCGCTGCCGCCTGGTCACGCTGGCCACCCCGAGCACCGGCGAGGTCGCCTCCTTCTTGGTCCGCACCGAGGGCGTCGGCGAGGCGCTGGCGGCCTACGCCGCACGCGCCAGCCAGGGCCACATCGGCCGCGCCCGGGCGCTGGCGCGTGACGAGGCCACCCGCAACCGGCGCCGCGAGATCGTGTCGCTGCCCGCCCGGCTCACCTCGCTAGGCGCGTGCATGAACGCCGCCGCCAACCTCGCCGAGGTGGCCAAGGAGGAGGCCGACGCGATCACCGGCGACCTCGACGCCGCCGAGAAGGTCGACCTCGACACGACCTATGGCGTCGTGGAGCGCGGCCGGCGTCCCCGTGAGTACGCACCGGCCCTCTCCGCGCTCGAGAAGTCCCAGAAGACCCGCGCCAAGCGGCGCCAGCTCGACGTGGTCGACCGGGGCCTGATGGACCTGGTGTCGGTCTACCGCGACGCCATCGCCGTCGGCGTGGGCGCTGAGGGGCCCCTGGTCAACGAGGAGATCCGCGGCGACATCGAGCAGATCGCGGCCTCCTCGACCCCGGAGCTCAACCTGCGGCGGATCTCGTGGATCTTCGAGGCCCGCGAGCAGATGCTGGAGTTCAACGTGCCGGTGGCGCTCGCGCTGGAGTCCATGATGGTGGCGCTCAAGGTGCCGGAGAGGGGCAGGCCATGACCCGCACCGTGAGGATCGTCGTCGTCGCGCTGATCGTGCTGGCGCTGATCGGCTCCGGCTGGCTGGGGGTGATGTACCTCCTCCTGGGTGACGACTCCGACGGCGGCTCGGCCGACCCGTCGCCGACGGTCGTCACGACCTCACCGGCAGAGGGCGCCACCGACGCCCCGAGCCCCGGACTCGCGCCGTACTACTCCCAGCAGATCGACTGGGAGGCCTGCGGTAGCAACCAGTGCGGCACGCTCACGGTCCCCGTCGACTACCGCGACCCCGGCGGCGAGACGATCGAGCTGAACCTGCTCAAGGTGCCCGCCGGCGACCCCGAGGCCCGCGTCGGCTCGCTCGTGGTCAACCCCGGCGGGCCGGGTGCCCCCGGCACGTCGTACGCCGAGCAGGCGCGCCAGGTCTTCCGGGAGCCGCTGACGCAGGCCTTCGACGTCGTGGGCTTCGACCCGCGCGGCACCGGCCGCTCGGCACCCCTGGACTGCCTGCCCGACGACGAGCTGACCGAGTTCCTCGCGGTCGACCCGGCCCCCGACGACGCCGCCGAGGAGCAGGAGCTGGTCGACGACCTGGCGGACTTTTGGCAGGGCTGTGCAGAGCGCTCCGACACCCTCGTCGGCCACGTGACCACCGCCGAGACCGCGCGTGACATGGACGTCCTGCGCGCCGCGCTCGGCGAGGCGTCGCTGTACTACCTGGGAGCCTCCTACGGCACCAAGCTCGGCGCCACCTACGCCGAGCTCTTCCCCGACCGGGTCGGACGCTTCGTGCTCGACGGGGCCGTCGACGTCGGGCTCCCCTCCCGCGCCCAGAGCCTCGGCCAGGCCCGCGGCTTCGAGGTCGCGCTGCGCGCCTACGTCGAGGACTGCGTCGAGAAGGGCGACTGCGTGCTCGGCGACTCCGTCGAGGAGGGCCTGGACACGATCTCCGAGCTGATCGACGACATCGACGCCGAGCCGCTGCCCACCTCCGACGGGCGCGAGCTCACCGTGGGCAGCGCGTTCTACGGGATCGTGACGCCGCTCTACAACCGCGACTACTGGCGGCTCCTCGACCAGGGCCTCTCGACCGCCCTCGAGGGCGACGGCACCACGCTGATGCTGCTGGCCGACGCCTACGCCTCGCGCCAGGGCGGTCGCTACCTCGACAACAGCACCGAGGCCATCTATGCGATCAACTGCCTCGACGACCCCTACTACGTCGAGCCGGACGAGGTCGAGGCGCAGGTCCCCGCGTTCGAGAAGGTCTCGCCGACCTTCGGCCGGGTCTTCGCCTGGGGCCTGGTCAACTGCAAGGGCATCGAGGTCGCCTCCAGCGAGCCGCCCCTCGACATCCGCGGCGAGGGCGCGCCGCCGATCCTGGTGGTCGGCACCACCCGCGACCCCGCCACGCCGTACGAGTGGGCGGTCGCGCTCGCCGAGCGCCTCGAGTCGGGCGTCCTCCTCACCCGCGACGGAGACGGGCACACCGCCTACAACGCCGGCAACGAGTGCATCGACACCACGATCGAGGACTACCTGATCGACGACGTCGTGCCCGACGACGGCACGGAGTGCTGAGCTGCGGCGGTGCCGGTTTCGCGCCACCCGCGCGCGCTCCGTATACTTCCGCAGGCTGCCCGAGCACGACCGGGCGGCAGGCCGCCTTAGCTCAGTCGGTAGAGCGAGTCACTCGTAATGACTAGGTCGTCAGTTCGATTCTGACAGGCGGCTCCGATGCCCCGGGGACCCGAGACCTCGGGGCATTTCTGACCGGCGGAGACGCAGGCGTGAAGCGCTCTGTCGATCCGGTGGCCGACAGGCGGCCGGGCCCTTGTCGCTGTCCATCGAGCGACGGGTGGTCTGCATCAGCCTCCCTCTACGTGGTGCTCATCGGCACGTCGGGTGGGTGCTGCCCACGAGGCCAGCAGGCGGAGCCGTTCGGCGGAGGGCGAGCCGGGCTCGGCGGTGTGGACCATGAGCACGAGTCCCGGCTCGGCGGTGATGGCGAGCTCCTCGTAGGCGAGGGTCAGCTCCCCGACGACGGGGTGGTGGAACCGCTTGGTGCCGGCTCCGTGGGTGCGGACGTCGTGGTCGGCCCACAGTCGCCGGAACGTCTCGCTCTGGGTGGAGAGCTCACCGACGAGGTCCTGGAGCCCGCGGTCGTGCGGGTCGCGTCCGGCCTCGGTGCGAATGATCCCGACGCACATCTGCGCCAACAGATCCCAGTCGGGGTAGAAGTCGCGGGAGGCGGGGTCGAGGAACTGGAACCTGGCGAGGTTAGGCACCCGGCCACCGTCGCCGATCACGGGTGAGTAGAACGCGCGGCCCAGTGCGTTGGTGGCGAGCAGGTTCTGGCGTGGGTCGCGGACGAAGGCGACGCCGTCGGTGATCGAGTCCAGCGCCCACCGCAGGCTCGGCCGGGAGGCGGCCCTGCTGGGGGTACGGCGGCGCTGCCGTCCCGAGGTCGGGATGCCGTCGGCGGCACGCGCCAGGTCCAGGAGGTGGGCGCGCTCGGTCTCGTCGAGCTGCAGGGCGCGGGCCAGGGCGTCGAGGACGCCGGCGGAGGCACCGGCGATCTGGCCGCGCTCGAGGCGGGCGTAGTACTCGACGCTCAGACCGGCCAGTGAGGCGACCTCGCTGCGGCGCAGCCCGGGCACGCGGCGGCTGCCCGAGGTCGGGAGCCCCACCTGGTCCGGGGTGATCCGCGCGCGACGAGTGGTGAGGAACTCGCGCACTTCCTGACGGTTGTCCACGCCCTCGAGCCTAGGCCGCGCTCGGGTCGGATCGGCCCGCGAAGGATGCCCTGTCGGTACACCCATCGACAGTGACTTCCTGCCCGTCGCCCGGCCGGGTTGACTCGAGGTCGCGGCGCCGGGTCGGCGCCGCCAGCACCGAACGGACGTCATGAAGAGGAGCAGGCCGCGATGCGTCAGGTAGTCATGTACGGGCCCGGGGACGTCCGGGTCGAGGAGCGCGAGGACCCCAGGATCATCGAGCCGACCGATGCGATCATCCGTCTTTCGGCGACCTGCATCTGCGGCAGTGACCTGTGGCCCTACCGGGGCGCCGAGCCGGTCGACCACCAGGTGATGGGGCACGAGTACGTCGGCGTCGTGGAGGAGGTCGGCTCCGCGGTCCGCACCGTGAAGGTCGGCGACTTCGTCGTCGGCTCGTTCTGGGCCTCCGACAACACCTGCGAGATCTGCCGGGCCGGCTACCAGGCGTACTGCACGCACCGGGTGCTGATGGGCACCCTCGGCACGCAGTCCGAGCTGGCGCGCATCCCGCTCGCCGACGGGACTCTCGTCGCGACCCCGGGGATGCCGGGCCCGGACCTCATTCCGTCGTTGATGGCCGCCTCCGACGTGCTCGGCACCGGCTGGTTCGCCGCCGCCGCCGCCGAGGCCGGCCCGGGCAAGACGGTCGCGGTCGTCGGTGACGGCGCGGTGGGTCTGCTCGGCATCCTGGCCGCCCGGCAGCTCGGCGCCGAGCACATCATCGCGTTCAGCCGGCACGCCGACCGGCAAGCGCTGGCCCGCGAGTTCGGCGCGAGCGACGTCGTCGAGGAGCGTGGCGAGGCCGGTGTCGCGAAGGTCAAGGAGCTCACCGGTGGGCTTGGTGCCCACTCCGTCATCGAGGCGGTCGGCACCCAGGAGGCCATGATGCAGGCGATCCACTCCACCCGCCCTGGTGGGCACGTCGGGTTCGTCGGCGTCTCCCACGACGTCGCGATCCCCGGTGACGAGCTGTTCATGGCCGGTGTCCACATCCACGGCGGTCCGGCCCCGGTGCGGCAGTACCTGCCGGACCTGATCCAGCTCATCTGGGACCGCACCATCGAGCCGGGCAAGGTCTTCGACCTCACCCTGCCGCTCGACAGGGCCGCCGAGGGCTACCAGGCCATGGATCAGCGCACCGCCACCAAGGTCCTGCTGACCCTGTGAGCGTGATGTCCCTGCCGAGGGCGGTGCGGGCGACCGTGCTCGCTGCCGTCGTCGTGGTGGTCGGCGCCGGATGCGGCGACGGCGGGTCGAGCGGGGACGCGCCGCAGACCGCGGCGTCCGCGCCCGGCGCCCCGATGACGTCCCCGAGCACCGGCCGCAGCGACGCGGCCGAGGAGGAGAGCAGCATGAGGATCCAGATCACCATCGGCAAGCAGCGCTTCGACGCCACCCTCACCGAGAGCGCCGCCACCCGAGACCTGGTAGCGCAGCTGCCGGTGACGATCGAGATGGTCGACCACGGCGGCGTCGAGAAGACCGGACCGTTGCCCGCTCCGCTCGCGTTGGACGGCCAACCCGACGGCGCGGACCCCGACATCGGCGACGTCGGCTACTACGCCCCTGGCAGCGACTTGGTCCTCTACTACGGCGACCAGTCCTACTTCCCCGGGATCGTCGTCCTCGGACGCCTCGGCGGCGGTGCCGCGGAGCAGATCGCGAGCATCGAAGGCCCGGTCACCGCCACCATCGAGGTGCCATGACCGCGACGGAGCTCCGGGACTTCCTCGCCCACGTCAACAGCGGTGCGCTCATCGAAGGCGGCTCGGAGCACCACCGCTTCATGCACGGTGCTGCTCAGGAGGCGCTGCGGATCCTCGCCCAGATCAACACCGGCTACCGCACACCCGGGGAGGTGAGGGCACTGCTGACGGAACTCACCGGCAGGGCGGTCGACGAGTCGGTCACCGTCTTCCCGCCCTTCTACACCGAGTTCGGCAAGAACCTGGTCCTCGGCAAGGACGTCTTCATCAACCTCGGCTGCACCTTCCAAGACACCGGCGGCATCACCATCGGAGACGGCACCCTCATCGGCCACGGCAGCACCCTGACCACCCTGAACCACAGCATCGACCCCGACCGGCGAGCCGACATGACGCCGGCGCCGATCGTGATCGGAGGCAAGGTCTGGGTCGGAGCGGGGGTCACGGTCGTCCCGGGCGTCAACATCGGCGGCGGAGCAGTCGTCGGCGCCGGCGCCGTCGTCACCCGCGATGTCCCGGCCAATGCCATCGTCGCTGGCATCCCAGCCAAGCTCATACGCGAGACCGGCTTCGGTGCGTCTCGACATTGAGCAGAGACCTCCGCCTACGGGCGAAACTCCGAGCGAGCCAGCCGCCGCCCACACCCGGGCCCATCTCGGCAGACTCGCGGGCCCCGCGGCGAACCCGCGAGCGTAGCCGCCCTGAACCGGCAGGTCTGGCATGTGGCCGAGCTCAGGTGAACGGGGCCGGCGTCAGGCGCCGCACAGACATTTGCGCAATTGCTAGGCAGAACCTCTTGCCGATACGACAGAAGGCGCTCTACTTTGAGTACGCGCACACTCTGTGAGGGCCGTCACAGACGCGACGAGGGGCCTTACCTTGGCAGAGCTCGGTCAGACCGACGAAGCGCCGGCGCAGTCGCGGCTCCCGGCCGGCTCCGGCGCGCTGCTTCAGATGTCCGGGATCGTCAAGGAGTTCTCGTCGGTGCGCGCGCTCGGCGGTGTGGACTTCGAGGTGCGCGCGGGTGAGACGCACTGCCTGGTCGGCCAGAACGGCGCAGGCAAGTCGACGATGATCAAGATCCTCTCGGCGTCGTACCTGCCGGACGCGGGGACGATCACGTGGAAGGGAGAGCCGGCCCGGTTCGCCCACCCGTTGGCGGCGATCAAGGCCGGCATCGCGACGATCTACCAGGAGCTCGACCTGGTCCCGGGCCTGACGGTGGCGGAGAACATCTTCCTCGGCCACGAGATCTCCGCCGGGGGACTCTCCCGGCGAGGTGCGACGAACCAGCGGGCGCGGGAGATCCTCGCGCGGCTGGGTCACAGCGAGATCAGCCCGACCAGGCTGGTGGGCGAGCTGTCTCCCGCAGGGCAGCAGGTCGTGAGCATGGCGCGGGCGCTGTCGCACGAGGTCGACCTGCTCATCCTGGACGAGCCGTCGGCGGTGCTCGACCACGGCGAGGTGGAGAACCTCTTCCGCGTCATCCGCGGACTGACCGCGCAAGGCGTCTCGATCGTCTACATCTCCCACCGGCTGGAGGAGATCCGCCAGATCGGCGACCGGATCACCGTCTTGAAGGACGGCGTGACCGTGGCGACCGGTCTGCCGGCCAAGACCACCCCCACGGGGGACCTGATCAAGCTGATGACCGGCCGCTCCATCGAGTACGTCTTCCCGCAGCGCGACCAGGAGGCCGCGCCCGACGCGTCGCGCGACCCGGTCCTGGAGGTGCGCGACCTGGCGCTGGACGGGGTGTTCTCCGGGGTGGACCTGACGGTGCGGGCCGGCGAGATCGTCGGCCTGGCCGGACTGGTGGGCTCGGGCCGCACGGAGATCCTCGAGACCATCTACGGGGCGCGCCGAGCCACGTCCGGCACGGTGAGCGTGGACGGCAGGAAGCTGCGACGCGGCGCGGTCGACGCCGCGGTCCGGGCCGGGATCGGCCTGGCCCCGGAGGAGCGCAAGAGCCAGGGGCTGCTGCTGGACCAGGCCGTCTACGCCAACATCAGCGTGTCATCGCTGAAGTCCTTCCAACGCGCCGGGTTCGTCCAACGAGGGCGGGAGAAGGCCAAGGCCCGTGAGCTGGTCGAGTCCCTGGACGTGCGTCCCCGCAACATCTCGCGCCACGTGCGCACCATGTCGGGCGGCAACCAGCAGAAGGTCGTCCTGGCCCGGTGGCTGCTGCGCGGCTGTCGGGTGCTGCTGCTCGACGAGCCCACCCGCGGCGTCGACGTCGGCGCCCGCTCGGAGATCTACCGGCTGGTGCGCACGCTGGCCGACTCGGGGGTCGCCGTGGTCGTGGTGTCCAGCGAGGTCGAGGAGGTGCTCGGCCTGGCGGACCGGGTGCTGGTGGTCCGCGAAGGACGCGTCGTGCACGAAGCCGCCGCCGCCCACATCGATGAGTCCCAGGTCCTGGACCTGGTGATGGAAGGGACCCCCGCATGACCGACTCCGACACCGAGCGCCCGAGTGGGTCCACTGGCCCCACGGCGCACGACAAGCACGGCAAGCATGCCGGTGACACCGGTGCCTCGCACGCGGGGGACCCGGTCGACGCACTGCCGGTGACCGAGACGACGGCGTCCCACCAGACCATGGATCCCGGCGCCGGCAAGGACGCTCGCGGTCCCGGTGGGCGCAGCGTGACGATGGCCCGCCTGGCCGACACGGGGTTCTTCCGCGTCGTGGGCCTGGTGGTGGTGCTGCTGCTGATCGTCATCGTCGGCACGATCACCGCGGGCGACCGGTTCCTGGACGCGGACAACTTCCTGACCATCCTGCGCCTGTCGACCGCGGTCGGCGTGGTCTCCGTCGGGATGACCTTCGTGATCACCGGCGGCGGGATCGACCTGTCGGTGGGTGCGGTGCTCGCCCTCTCCTCGGTGTGGGCGACCACGGTCGCCACCCAGGAGCTGGCGGCCGACACCTTCTGGGGCGTGATGGTCCTGACCGCGCTCGGAGTGGGGGCCGGCGCCGGGCTGGTCAACGGAGTCCTGATCGCCTACGGCAGGGTCGTCGCGTTCATCACCACCCTCGCGATGCTGGTCGCCGCGCGCGGACTGGCGGAGAAGATCTCCGGCCAGCGCACCCAGATCGTCTCCGACGTGCCCGGCTTCTACGACTTCTTCCGGGCCAAGCCCCTGGGCGTCGACATGTCCATCTGGCTCTTCGTGCTGGTCGCGGTCCTCGGCTGGATCCTGCTCAACCGCACGACGTTCGGCCGGCGGACCTTCGCGGTGGGCGGCAACCCCGAGGCCGCCCGTCTCGCCGGAATCAACGTGCGCCGTCACACGGTCTGGCTCTACGTGCTCGTCGGGGCGTGCTCCGGGATCGCGGCGCTGATGATCGTGGCCCGCACGACCACCGGGTCCTCCACCCACGGCGAGCTCCTGGAGCTCGACGCGATCGCCGCGGTCGTCATCGGCGGCACCCTGCTCGCAGGCGGCCGGGGCACGATCACCGGCACCGTCCTGGGTGTCTTGATCTTCACCATGCTCACCAACGTCTTCACCCTCAACAACCGGGAGCCGTCCGAGCAGGACCTGCTCAAGGGCGCCATCATCGTCGCCGCCGTGCTCCTGCAGCAGTGGTTGGCGGCCCGCAAGAGCACGAGCTCGACCTAGTGCCCGGCCCGCCGGCCGGCGGCTCGATCGGCACGTCGGGCATCACCAATCCACTGCCTCACCTCTCGTTCGACCATCAAGGAGCGCGACATGTCCCTGCATCACCGCACCATCTCGAAGAAGGCCGCGGCCGCTCTCGCCGTGCTCGCCGCGATCGGGCTCAGCGCCTGCACGAGCAACGAGTCCTCCGACGACGACCAGAACGTGTCCGGCGGCACCTCGGAGGCCGAGGAGGGCTCGAACGACGAGGCCGGCGACACGGTCACCATCGGGTTCTCCGCCCCCGCTGCCGACCACGGCTGGATGGGCGCGATCACCGAGGCCACGGAGGCCGTGGCCGAGCAGTACGACGACGTCGAGCTCCTGATGGCCGAGGGGACCAACGACCCGTCGGTGCAGATCCAGCAGATCGAGACGTTCATCAACGACGGGGTGGATGCCATCGTGCTGCTACCCCACGACGGCGACGCCCTGACCCCCATCGCCCTGGAGGCGATGGAGGCCGGGATCCCGGTCGTCAACGTCGACCGGGAGTTCAACGACCCCAACGCCGCGCGCGTGACGGTGCTGGGCGACAACTACGGCATGGGGGTCTCGGCGGGTGAGTACGTCTGCGAGCAGGCCGACGGCAACACCGACGCGGTCGTCGCGGAGATCCAGGGCATCGCCTCCCTCCCGCTGACCCAGGACCGCAGCCAGGGCTTCGAGGACGCGCTGAAGGAGTGCGGTCTGGACGTCGACAACCAGGTCGAGGCCTCGTTCACCGTGGAGAGCGGCTCGGACGCTGCTAACAACCTGCTTCAGGCCGCTCCCCAGATCGACTTCCTGTGGAACCATGACGACGACCAGGGCGTGGGCGTCCTGGCGGCGATCGAGGAGGCTGGTCGTGACGAGTTCACGATGATCGGCGGCGCGGGCTCGCGGCAGGTCATGGAGGCCATCAAGGCCGACAACGGCGTGCTCAAGGCGACGGTCATCTACCCCTCCACCCAGGGCGCCGACGGCCTGAAGCTGGCGCGCCTGCTCGCCCAGGAGAAGTCCGTCGACGACCTGGTCGAGGTCGAGGTCCCGCGCGTGGTCCAGCTCTACGCGCCGGTCGTGACCGCCGAGAACGTCGACAAGTACCTGGACACGGCGTTCCGGTCCTGACCCGCCGTCCCGATGACATTGCCCACCACGGCCCGCGTCACCGCGCGGACCGTGGTGGGCACCTTCCCGTCCCGCCCTGGAGCTCCCCATGACCAGCACCTCGCCCGCCGACGCCGACCCCATGCCCTCCGGCTCGGCGTCCGCCCCGCTCAACGTCGCCATGGTCGGTCACGCGTTCATGGGCGCCGCCCACTCCCAGGCGTGGCGCACGGCCGGCCGGTTCTTCGACCTGCCCCTGCACCCGGTGATGCGGGTGCTCGGGGGGCGCGACGCGGCTCGCGTCCGGGCCGCCGCTGACCGGCTGGGGTGGGAGTCGACTGAGACCGACTGGCGCCGCCTCGTCGAGCGCGACGACGTCGATCTCGTCGACATCTGCACCCCCGGGGACTCCCACGCCGAGATCGCCATCGCCGCCCTGGCGGCGGGCAAGCACGTGCTGTGCGAGAAGCCGCTGGCCAACTCGGTCGCCGAGGCCGAGGAGATGACCCGCGCCGCCGAGGCGGCCGCCGCCCGCGGGGTGCGGGCGATGGTCGGGTTCACCTACCGCCGCGTCCCTGCCGTGGCGTTGGCGCGGCAGCTGGTCGCGGAGGGCCGGCTGGGCGACATCCGGCACGTGCGCGCGCAGTACCTGCAGGACTGGATCGCCGACCCCGAGGCGCCGATGTCGTGGCGCCTGGATCGCGACAAGGCCGGCTCCGGCGCGCTCGGTGACATCGGCGCCCACATCATCGACCTGACCCAGCACATCACCGGCGACACGATCGCCGAGGTCTCCGGACAGCTGGAGACCTTCGTCAAGGAGCGGCCCCAGGCCGACCGGCACGCCGGTCTGTCCGGTTCCGCCTCCGAGGGCGCCGAACGGGTGCGGGTCACGGTGGACGACGCCGCCATGTTCCTGGCCCGATTCCGCGGCGGAGCGGCCGGGGTGTTCGAGGCCACGCGGTTCGCGACCGGCCGCAAGAACGCGATCCGGATCGAGGTCAACGGCTCGAAGGGCAGCCTGTGCTTCGACTTCGAGGACATGAACGTCCTGCAGTTCTTCGACGCCGCCGAGCCCGAGGAGACCGCCGGCTTCCGTCGAATCCTGGTCACCGAGCCCTCCCACCCGTATGTGGGCGCCTGGTGGCCCCCGGGCCACGGCCTCGGCTACGAGCACGCCTTCACCCACCAGGTGGTCGACCTCGTCGGCGCCCTCGCCCGCGGCGCCCAGCCGACCCCGACGTTCGCTGACGGCCTGTGCGTGCAGCGGGTGCTGAGTGCCGTGGAGACCAGCAGCGACACCCGCACCTGGCAGTCGATCACCGCCTGACCCGAGCAGTCCCGCCCCGGTCGGCCCGCACGCGTATGCGCCGACCGGCGTCTCGAGCGACCCCTTCTGACCGCCGCAACGCGTTATTCGCGCTCTCTGCGACGAGAAGATGGGCACTTATGTATTGACGCCGGGCAAATGTGCTCCCTAGTGTGACGGACATCACGGCGATTCGGCCGCTGGCCAACTCGGAAGGGCTAGGCGACGCTCCATGCCCCAGAACTCGGTGATCTCGGGGAGCGCACGCTCCCGCCCCGCCGTACGCAGCGGGCCGCGCCGCGGCCTGGCCGCAGCCCTCGTGGCCGCGCTGGCCGGAGGCCTGATGGGCCTGCTGCCCCCTGTCGCGGCCGTCGCCGCGGCCCCGGCGGCGGCCGCTTCCGACCTCGTCGTGGACACGGCGTCGCCGGCGGCGGCCTCGGCCGGGGCCACCGCGGCATCGCTGGCCGCCGACCCCCCGGACCTCAGCAAGTTCCAGAAGGTCGTGCTGGGTCAGGGCAACACCCTGGGCGAGGCCATGGAGCTCACCGTCGCGCCCGACGGCCGCGTCCTCTTCATCACCCGGGCCGGCGACATCCAGATGTACGACCCCGCGGACGGCTCCATCGAGATCATCATGCTCAACACCGAGCTCGGCGTGTGGAGCGGGCTCGAGGACGGTGGCCTCGGGATCACGCTCGACCCGGACTTCGCCACCAACAACCACCTCTACGTCTACTACGCCCCGCTGCCGGAGTCGCACAACGCCAACCGCCTCTCGCGCCTGACGCTCACCGAGGACGCCGCGACCGGCACGGCCTCGATCGCCAAGTCGTCGGAGAAGGTGATCCTCGAGGTCGGCACCCAGCGCAACATCTGCTGCCACTCCGCCGGCTCCCTGCAGTTCGACGGCGACGTCCTGCACCTCGCGACCGGTGACAACACCTCGTCCTCCGACAACGGAGGCTTCTCGCCGCACGACGAGCGCCCCGGCCGCAACGACTACGACGCCCAGGACTCCGCGGCCAACACCAACGACCTGCGCGGCAAGATCCTGCGCGTCATCCCGCGCGCCGACGACGCCGGTGACGAGAACCCTCCCGAGAGCAGCGCCGGCATGTCCTACGACATCCCCGACGGCAACCTGTTCGGCGAGGGCGGCAAGTACGCCGCGGCGAAGTACCCCGCCGCCGAGGCCGCCAAGACCCGGCCCGAGATCTTCGTGATGGGGCTGCGCAACCCCTACCGCCTCGGCACCGACCCCGGCTCCGACGCGCTCTACTGGGGCGAGGTCGGCCCCGACTCCCGCACCAACGACCCGAACCGTGGCCCGCGCCACCAGGAGGAGTTCAACCGCACCACGGAGGCGATGAACGGCGGCTGGCCGTACTGCGGCGGCGAGGTCGGCGACGACCTCACCGACCAGCGGTTCGGCGGGGCCTACGTCGACTGGGACTTCACGGCCGACCGCTACAAGACCAACGCCGACGGCTCCCCGAAGCGCTTCCCCTGCAACGACCCGACCGGCATGAAGGGCGTCAACGACTCGCCCAACAACACCGGCCTCGCCGACCTGCCGCCGATGACCGACGCCTGGATCCCGTACTCCACCTCCGCCCCGTTCAAGTACCCCCAGGTCGAGGGCTCCACCCCGACCGGCGCGCAGGTCTATCGCCAGTCCCGCAACGCCATGGCCAAGGAGACCGCGTTCCCCACGCACTACGAGGGCTCGGTGTTCATCTCCGAGATGAGCCGCGGCTGGATCAAGGAGGTCCGCCTCAACCAGGACGGTTCGATCGCCTCGATCAACATGTTCATGAGCGGCTTCTCCGCCCCCGGCGACATGGAGTTCGGGCCCGACGGCTCGCTCTACGTCCTCGAGTACGGCTCCGGGTTCTTCTCCGGCTCGCCCGACACCAAGCTGGTCCGCATCGACTACGCCGCCAACGGCCGGGCCCCGGTCGCCAAGGCGACCGCCACGCCGTCGGAGGGTGACACCCCGCTCAGCGTCACCTTCTCCAGCGCCGGGAGCAGCGACCCCGACGGCGGCGCCCTCACCTACGCCTGGGACTTCGACCGCGACGGCTCGGTCGACTCCACGGCCGCCGACCCGGTCCACACCTACAGCGCCGCCGGCGACTACTCCGCGGTCCTCACGGTCACCGACCCCACCGGCAAGACCGCGACCGCCCAGGCGATCGTCAACGTCGGCAACACCCGACCGGTCGTCGACCTCAAGGCGCCGGTCGATGGCGGCTTCTTCGACTCCGGCGACAAGCTCCGCTACGACGTCGACGTCACCGACAAGGAGGCGCCGGTCGACTGCGCCAAGGTCACCGTCTCCGAAGGCCTTGGCCACGACGCGCACGTGCACCCCAACCTCAGCGTCACCGGGTGCGAGGGCGTGATGACCACCGCTGCCTCGACCGACCACGGCCCCGACGCCAACACCTACGGCGTCCTCTCCGCCGCCTACGCCGACACCGGCGGCAACGGCGGTGTCAACGGCCCGCTCGAGGGCCGGGACTTCATCACCCTGCAGCCCAAGCTCCGTCAGGCCGAGCACGCCACCGGGCGCTCCGGCGTCGGCGAGACGGGCTACGACGACAAGTCCGGCACGCGTCCCGGCGCCGGCGGGATCATCACCGGGATGGGCAACGGCAACTCGGTGTCCTACCAGCCGATGAGCCTGGCCAACATGAACTCGATCTCGGTGCGCTACTCCGGCTCCCCGGCCGCCGGCGCGGCGATCGAGGCCCGCGCGGGCTCGGCCATGGGGCCCGTGGCCGCCCGGATCCCCCTCGACGGCGCCACCTCCGGCCTCTACTTCTACAAGACGGTCACCGGTCAGGTCACCAGCCGGGTCGCCGACCAGGGGGGACGCGCGCTGTTCTTCGTTTACACCGGCGGCGGTGAGATCAACTTCGACGAGATCGGCTTCGCCGGCACCGGGGTCGCGGCCGACGTCGCGCCGTTCATCACCAGCGCCACCGCGACCCCCGCCGACGGCGCCGCGCCGCTGAAGGTCGACTTCACGGCCACCGCCACCGACCCCGACGACGACGCCATCACCTACGCCTGGGACTTCGGCGTCCCCGGCACCGAGGACGACACCGCCGCCGGTGCGGCGGTCAGCTACACCTATGCCGCGCCGGGCAGCTACACGGCAAGAGTCACCGCGACCGACGCCACCGGCAAGAGCAGCGCCAAGACCGTCGACGTGGTGGTGCGGCGCGCCTGCGCCACCCCGCCGACACCCGACGCCGGCTACGAGCTGCTGTTCAACGGTCGCGACCTCACCGGCTGGAAGCAGTCCGGCCCCGGCGGGTTCACCGTCGAGGACTGCGCCCTGACCTCGTTCGGTGGGCTGGGACTGCTGTGGAACGACGTCAAGCAGTACGACGACTACTCGCTCAAGCTGCAGTTCAAGCTGTCCGACGACGGTGACAACTCCGGCGTCTTCACCCGGTTCCCCGACCCCGGCGACGACCCGTTCGTCGCGGTCGACCGCGGCCACGAGATCCAGATCAAGGAGGGGGCCGCCAACGACGAGCCGCAGAAGACCGGCTCGGTCTACAACTTCGACCGCGAGGACCGACGCAACGCCAAGCCCCACGGGGAGTGGAACGACTACGAGATCCGGGTCGTCGGCCAGACCTACGTGATGACCCTCAACGGCGTCGAGGTCAACCGCTACACCTCCGACGGCTCCCGCGGCACCACCGGCTTCGTCGGCCTGCAGAACCACGGCACCGCCGACACCGTGTCCTTCCGCAACGTCCAGATCAAGCCCCTGGTCGTCGACGAGCCCTTCGTCAACACCGTCGCCGTCAGCCCGGCCCGGGGCGCCGCCCCGCTCGAGGTCACCTTCACCGCCGACGGTGTCGACCGGCAGGGCGACGCGCTGACCTACGAGTGGGACTTCGGCGACGGCTCGGCTCCGCAGACCGCCGGTGCCGTCGTGGAGCACACCTACACGGGCGAGGGCAGCTTCACTGCCACGGTCACCCCGATCGACGTCGACGGGACCCGCGGCCAGCCCGTGGACGCCACGGCGGTGGTCGTGCTGACCGACCCGGTCGCCCAGGCCTCCGCCGCCCCGAGCTGTGGCATCGCGCCGGTGCGGGTCGACTTCACCGGCTCCGCCACGGACCCGCAGGACCAGAGCGTCACCTACGCCTGGGACTTCGGCGACCAGGGCGACGACGACACCTCGACGCAGGCGAACCCGAGCTACACCTACCAGCGGCCGGGGTCCTACACCGCGACGCTGACCGTGACCGACCCCGACGGCAACGTGGGCACCGCCACCGTGCGGGTGCGCGCTCTCGAGAGCGGCGTGTGCCGCGCCGTGGCCGACCTGACGTCGTACTTCAACAACGACGGCATCTCGACGCCGGACAACCCCGGCGACGGCAACTTCGACGGCGGCGGGTGGACCTACGCCAGCGAGACGCTGCCCGAGCCCGTGCGCGCCAACGGGGGTCCGGTGGTCATCGAGGGGGTCGACTACGAGTTCCCGAGCCCGGCCGACGGCAAGCTCAACAACGTCGAGGCCGACGGCCAGGTGATCGCGCTCCCGGGTGGCCGCTTCACGGGGCTGAGCGTCCTGGGTGCCGCCCACAACGGCGACGTGCAGCAGCCGGCGACCCTCACCTACGCCGACGGCACGACGTCCACGGTGCAGCTGCGCTTCACCGACTGGGCGCAGTCCCCGAAGTTCGGCGAGACGGTCGCGGTCGACATGCCGCACCGCCACGACTCCGGCGGCAACACCGGACCCCGGGTGTTCCTCTGGGCGCAGTCCGTCCCGCTCCAGGACAAGGAGGTCGCCAGCATCACCCTGCCCGTCGACCCGAAGCTGCACATCTTCGCGATCTCCGCGCTGATTCCCGTCGAGGAGCCGCCGTGCGACCAGCGGCGCTCCGACGAGTTCAATGATGACGAGCTGCTCGACAACTGCCGCTGGAGCATCCGCCGCGCGAACCCCGATCTCTACGAGGTCGGCGACGGTGCGCTCCGCCTGCAGGCCGGCCCGGGCGAGTACTCCACCGCTTCCAACGTCATCACCCAGGCGACCGCCGAGGGTGAGTGGCAGGCCACGACCAAGCTGACCTTCGACCCCGACGAGGAGGGCCAGCAGGCCGGGCTCGTGGTCGCGGGCGCCGCCGGCTCCGGCTTCGCCAAGCTGATGTTCGTGCGCAAGAGCACGGGCGGCAACGAGTGGATCGAGTTCCTCAAGAGCAGCGATCCCAACAACAGCTTCGACTTCAGCGGCAACTGGCACACCGGTGGGGGAGACTTCGGCGGGCCGTTCCTCCCGGCCGACTTCCCGACCACGTTCTGGCTGCGGATGGCCTCCGACGGCACCAAGCTGACCGGCTACTACTCGACCGACGGCGAGACCTTCACCAAGGTGGGCGACGAGCGGACCCTGGAGGGCATCAACGCGCCGCGCGTCGGCGTGATGGCGCTGCGGGGCAGCGCCTCGACCGCACCGGTCGCCGAGTACGACTACGTCCGCTTCGCCGGCGACCCGGCGTCCGGAGGCCGGACCTGGGTCGTCGACGCCGTCGACACCGCCACCACCAACCAGTGGGTCTCGGCCGACACCGGCACCTCGGAGGTGACCGTCCAGGTCGGCGACACCGTGGAGTGGCAGTTCGACCGCGCCACCATGGCCCACGACATCACCTCGCTCGACTCCGCGGACGACTGGGACCCGCCGCTGCGGGAGTACCGCGACCCCCAGGGGGCGCCGGTCCGCTACACCTTCACCAAGCCCGGCACCTACGAGTACTGGTGCTCGATCCACGGCGGGACGATGCGCGGCACCGTGGTGGTCGAGGCGGCCGAGCCCAACCGGCCACCGACGGCCACCCCGCTAGTGGACCCGCGCACGGGCGGAGCGCCGCTCTACGTCCACTTCGAGGCCCAGGCCACGGACCCCGACGGCGACCCGCTGACCTACGAGTGGGACTTCGGAACCGCCGACGACAGCTCCGACAAGTCGACGTCGACGCATGCCCACTTCAACTACACGACCCCCGGCCGCTACACCGCGACGCTCAAGGTCTCCGACGGGAAGGGCGGCGTCTACGAGGACGACTTCCTGATCACCGTCACCGGCGGGGTCAAGCCCATCGTCACCGCCAGCGCCAATCCCAGATCTGGAACGGCGCCCCTCAACGTGATCTTCATGGGCGGTGCCCAGGACAAGCAGGGTGGGGACATCACCTATGCCTGGGACTTCGGCGTACCCGGGACCGACACCGACAAGGCGGCCACGGCGCGGGCGCAGTACACCTACACCCAGCCGGGCACCTATACGGCGGTGCTGAGCGCCACCGACCCCGAGGGGAACACGGGCACGGCCAGCGTGCAGGTCGTCGTCGGCGGCGATCCGGTGGAGCCGGTGCTCGGGGTCGAGGCCACGGCCACGCCGACGCGGGGCGCCTCGCCGCTCGACGTCGCCTTCGCGACGACGGTCACCGAGGCGTCGCGGACCGCCGGCGAGATCAAGCCCTTCGCCGACGGGCTGACGACCTACCCGGAGCTGACGGGCGAGGCGGAGCTGACCCGGGGGGCCGGCCACACGATGACCTCCCTCTCGGTCAGCGGGCTCAAGCCCAACGCCGCCCACATGGTCCACGTCCACGAGCAGGCCTGCTCGTCGCCCGCCAACGGCGGCCCGCACTTCCGCTTCGACGAGACGCTGCCCTACGGCGAGGACAACGAGATCTGGCTGCCGTTCACCTCCGACGCCACCGGCGCCAGCCCGGACCTGATGGAGCACAGCGAGCAGCGGGCCGGCCCCAAGGCGGTCTCGATCGTCGTGCACGACCCGGACAACCCGGCGAAGCGGATCGGCTGCGTCGACCTCGAGCCGACCGGGCTGAGCTATGCCTGGGACTTCGGCGACGGCGAGACCGGCGCGGGCGAGGCCCCGGAGCACACCTACACCGAGGCCGGCGCCCACACCGCCACCGTCACCGTGACCGACGAGGCCACCGGCCAGGAGGCCACCGACTCCGTCGAGATCGTCGTCGAGCAGGGTGGAGGGACCGACACCGTCGCGCCGCAGACCCGCGTGCTCTCCGGTCCGCGCGCCGTGACCAGGAGCCGGACCGCGACCCTGCGGTTCTCCTCCAGCGAGACCGGCGGCACCTTCGCCTGCAGCCTCGACGGCTCGGCCTACCGCCCGTGCGCGGCCACGGCGACGTTGCGCAACCTGCGCGACGGCGTCCACCGGATGCGGGTCCGCGCCACCGACGCGGCGGGCAACACCGACGCCACGCCGGCGACGTACACCTGGCGGGTCGACACCCGTGGGCCCGTGGTCCGGGCGACCGGCCCGAAGGGCAGCACGCGCGACCGGACGCCCACGTTCCGCGCCACGGTGAGCGACCCGGGCAGCCAGCTGACCCGCAACCAGCTCACCCTCCGAGTCGACGGCCGCGTGGTCCGTGGGGTGCGCTACGACGCCCGGGCCGACCGGATGACCTGGACCTCAGGCCGCCCGCTCTCCGTGGGTCGCCACACCGTCCGGCTGGTCGCGGTCGACGCGGCCGGCAACCGCACCGTCACGCAATGGCGCTTCACCCTCCGGCGATGACCCGGCCGGGCACCACCCCCTCCCGCACCCTCCACCGCAGCAGTCCGGCAACGACGCCGGAGTCAAGAGAAGGCAGGACAGCATGAGCAGCTTCCGCTCACCCGCCACGCGCATCAAGGCGTCCCTCAAGGCGGGCGTCGCAGGCCTGGCGGCCGTGGCCGTCATCGGCACCATGACCGGCGGCCCGGCCTCGGCCGCCCCGGCCGGTGCGCCCGCCGACCTGCCCCCCGACGTGCCCGCTGTGGCGTCCGGCGACCTGTCCGCCGCGGCGCCCGCCGTGGTGCAGACCGCCCCCGCGCCGCGTGCCGCCGCTCCAGCGCGTGCCGCCGCTGCGGCCCCGGCACTGCCTGCGCCGGCGACGTACGACGTCCTGGTCTTCAGCAAGACCACCGGCTTCCGTCACGGCTCGATCGGCGCGGGGGTCCGCGCCGTCCAGCGTCTCGGAGCGCAGTACGGCTTCAACGTCACCGCGACGGAGGATGCCACCCAGTTCACCGACGCCAACCTGGCGCAGTACGAGGCCGTCGTCTGGCTCTCGACCACCAGCGACGTGCTCGACGACACCCAGCAGTCGGCGTTCGAGAGGTACATCCAGGCCGGCGGCGGCTACGTCGGCGTGCACGCGGCCTCCGACACCGAGTACACCTGGCCCTGGTACGGCGACCTGGTGGGCGCCTACTTCCAGAGCCACCCGGCCGGCACCCCGACCGCGACGGTCAACGTCGAGGACAAGACGACCGCCTCGTCCTGCGCGCTGCCGGACGAGTGGGTCCGCACCGACGAGTGGTACAACTTCCAGTCCAAGGACAACCCGGTCGTCAACGGCGGCGGCGCCGACTACAGCCCGCGCGGCGACGTCAACGTGATCGCCACGCTCGACGAGTCGACCTACGCCGAGAACGACGGCAACGCCACCGACGACGACCACCCGATCGCCTGGTACCAGGAGTTCGACGGCGGCCGCAGCTTCTACACCGGCGGCGGCCACACCGATGCCTCGTTCAGCGAGCCGCTGTTCCGCAACCACCTGCTCGGCGGCATCCAGTACGCCGCCGACCAGGCCCCGGACGCCTGCACCGACCTGCCGCCGAGCGACGTGTCGTTCGACCAGATCACGCTGGCCAAGGGCGACGACAAGATCGGCGAGCCGATGGCGCTGTCGGTGCTGCCCGACGGCCGGGTGCTCCACAACGCCCGCGACGGCCGGATCTTCCTGACCGACCTCGAGGGCAACACCACCGAGCTCCACGACGTGCCGATCTACAGCCACGACGAGGATGGGCTGCAGAGCATCGCGGTCAGCCCGGACTTCGAGCAGGACGGCTGGGTGTACCTCTACTACGCCCCGCCGCTCGACACTCCCGCCGGTGACGCCCCCAACGACGGGACCGCCGCGACCTGGGCGACCTGGAGCGGCTACAACCGTCTCTCGCGCGTGAGGATGGTCGACGACGACCTCGACTTCGGCACCGAGCAGGAGCTCCTGCGCGTCGAGGCGGACCGCGGCATCTGCTGCCACGCCGGCGGCGCCATCGACTTCGACGCCGACGGCAACCTCTACCTCTCCACGGGTGACGACTCCAACCCGTTCGCCTCGGACGGCTACAGCCCGCTCGACGAGCGCGAGACGCGCAACCCGGCCTACGACGCCCAGCGCAGCGCGGCCAACACCAACGACCTGCGCGGCAAGGTCATCCGGATCAAGCCGGACCCGGCCGCGGCGTCGTACACGGTCCCGGCGGGCAACCTCTTCGACGAGGCTGCCGACACGAACCAGAAGACCCGTCCCGAGATCTACGCGATGGGCTTTCGCAACCCGTTCCGCATGACGGTCGACAAGCGCACCGGTTACGTCTACGTCGGCGAGTACGGCCCCGACGCCGGCTCCGCCAACCCCACGCGTGGCCCGGGAGGGCAGGTCGAGTTCAACCAGATCCGCCAGGCCGGCAACTTCGGCTGGCCCTACTGCACCGGCGCCAACACCGCCGCCGAGACCTACAACGACTACGACTTCGCGACCGGCACCTCCGGCCCGAAGTTCAACTGCGCGGCCCCGGTCAACAACAGCCCGCACAACACCGGGCTGACCGACCTGCCGCCGGCCCAGCCGGCGTGGATCTCCTACGACGGTGGCAACGTCACCTACGGCGGCCGCACCACCAACGAGTTCGGTGGCGGCGGCGAGGGCCCCATGGCGGGGCCGGTCTACAACTACGACCCCGACCTCGAGTCGGACGTGAAGTTCCCCGAGTACTTCGACAACCACTTCTTCGCGGGCGAGTGGACCCGAGGCTGGATCCGCGACGTCGCGATGGACGCCGAGGGCGACGTGGCGGGCATCGACCCGTTCTTCGACTCCTCGACGCTCTACGCGGTCATGGACATGGAGTTCGGACCCGACGGCTCGCTCTACGTCCTCGACTACGGCAACGGTGGCTACTTCACCGGCAACGAGAACTCCGCGATCTACAAGATCAACGCGATCAACGAGGGCGCCCGCTCGCCGAGCGCCACCGCCAGCGCGACTCCCACCTCCGGCCAGGCGCCGCTGGTGGTGCAGTTCTCGAGCGAGGGCTCGAGCGACCCCGACGAGGGTGACTCGATCGCCTCCTACGCCTGGGACTTCCAGAACGACGGCACCGTGGACTCCACGCAGGCCAACCCGTCGTTCACCTACACCGCCAACGGCGTCTACGACGCGCGCCTCACGGTCACCGACACCACCGGGCGCACCGGCGTGGCCACCGTGGTGATCACGGTCGGCAACACCGAGCCCACGGTCGAGATCGTGATGCCGCCCGACGGCGCGTTCTTCGAGTTCGGCGACCGGGTCCGCGTCGAGGTCCAGGTCACCGACCCCGAGGACGGCGAGATCGACTGCAGCAGGGTCGAGATCGACTACGTGCTGGGCCACGACTCCCATGGACACCCGCTGAGCGGCGGGACCGGCTGTGTGCTGGATCTCCAGACGATCCGCGACGAGGGCCACGACCCGTCGGCCAACATCTTCGGTGTCATCAACGCCAGCTACACCGACGAGGGTGGCACGGGCGCCCAGGCGCTGACCGGCGAGGACGAGGCGGTCCTGCAGCCCAAGCGCAAGCAGGCCGAGCACTTCACGACCCAGCAGGGAGTGGCCACCGAGGCCACGACCGACCCGCTGGGCGGTGCCCGCAACGTGTCCAACATCGACGCCGGTGACTACGTCTCCTACGAGCCCATCAGCCTGTTCCAGGTGCCCAAGCTGCGCTTCCGCGTCGCCTCGGCCGGAGCCGGCGGCACCATCGAGGCCCGTCTGGACAGCCCGACCGGCCCCCTGGCCGGCACCGTCGACGTGCCGGTCACCGGAGGCTGGCAGAGCTGGCGGTTCGTCGACATGGACATCGCCGCGTCGGCGCAGCAGGGCTCGCACGAGCTCTTCCTGGTGTTCACGAACGCCAACCCCGCTGCCACCGGCCTGTTCAACCTGAACTTCCTCGACGCCGCCGGCAAGGGGGTGTCGCTCAACTCCAGGCCTCAGGTCGGAGCGGAGGCCGCCCCCACCTCGGGCACGGCGCCGCTGACGGTCGACTTCACCGGCTCGGCGTCCGACTACGACGGCGACGCGCTCACCTACGCGTGGGACTTCGGCGTCCCGGGTGACGGGGACACGGCCACCACGCTGAACGCCCAGTACACCTACACCCAGCCGGGCACCTACACCGCGCGTCTCACCGTTACCGACGCGCAGGGGGCCACCGCAACCTCGACGGTCCAGGTCCGGGTCCTCGACAGCTGTGGCGTCCAGCAGTCCGACGAGTTCGACGGCACGTCGCTCGACGGGAAGTGGGAGGTCGTCCGGGAGGCAGGCGGCTACAGCGTCTCCGACGGCAGCCTCAGGATGCCGATCGCGAGCTCGAGCCTCTACGGGCCGGGAGGCAACGTCAACGACCTGATCCTGCAGCAGACCCCCGCGGGTCAGTGGCAGGTGACGGCCAAGGTGAGCGCCGAGGTCACCGAGAACTACCACCAGGCAGGTCTGCGGCTCTACTCCGACGACGACCACTACGCCTCGGTGCACCTGATCTCGGCCGGCGGCAGTCGTGACGTGGAGTTCATCTACGAGGCTGCGGGCCAGCCGCGTAACGAGGCGGAGGACAAGCTCGGCGGCGTCCCGGCAGGGTTCCCCTCGACCTACTACGTGCGGCTGACCTCCGACGGCACCGACCTGAGGGCGTCGTACTCGACCGACGGCGAGACCTTCTCGCCGGTCGGCCGGCCGGCACCGATGTCCAGCTTCGCCGATCCCCGGGTCGGTCCGGCCGCGGTGTCGGGAGCTGCGGCCACGACGCCCGAGGCGTCGTTCGACTGGATCCGCTTCGAGCCGGACGGCAACGGGGAGACGGTCGAGCCGACCGACGAGTTCGACGGCAGCGAGCTGGACTCGTGCCGGTGGAACGCCATCGTGCGGGAGGACCCGAGCCGCTACGAGGTCAGCGAAGGAGGGCTGACGATCACGACCACGGCCGGTGACCTCTACCAGACCTCCGACCCGTCGGCGACGACCAACCTGATCCTGCAGTCGCACAACAACGCCTCCGAGGACTACGTCCTCGAGACGCGACTGTCGGGCACCTACACCGACGGCTACGCGCAGGCCGGGCTGATCGTCTACGGCGACGACGACAACTACGTCAAGCTGGACCCGATCTCCGACACCAACGCGGGTCGCATCAACCGGGTGGAGCTCCGCTCGGAGTCCAACGCGGCGATCCTCAACCCACAGCCCGAGGTCGCCGCCCCGGCCAACGTCTCGTCGTACCGGCTGCGGCTGACCAAGACCGGCGACAGCTACTTCGGGGAGGTGGCCTTCGACGGCGGTGACTGGCAGCCGGTCGGCACCGTCACGAACCCGTCCGCCGACATGGACTTCGGGGTCTTCGCCATCGGCGTCCAGCAACCCGGCCGGACGGCGACGTTCGAGTACTTCCGGGTCACCGGGAGCGGCGCCGAGAACGGGCCCCCCGTCGCCGACGACGACACCGCCACCACGCCGCAGGACACGCGCGTCGACGTGCCCGTCCTGAGCGGGGACACCGACCCGGACGGCGATGACCTGACCGTCACGGGGGCCACCGACCCGGCGCACGGCACCACGGCGGTCAACCCCGACGGCACGGTGGCCTACACGCCGGACGCCGGTTACACCGGCACGGACACCTTCGACTACACCGTCTCCGACGGAGAGGGCTCCGACACCGGCACGGTGACGGTCACGGTGACCGAGGCCGCGGAGCCCGTGGCCGACACCCGGATCACGGCGGCGCCCCGCGGCACCATCCGGGCGCGGACGGCGACCATCCGGTTCGCCGCCACCGGGCCCGGCGCCGGCGCGGCGACGTTCCAGTGCTCTCTCGACGGCTCGGCGTGGACCCCGTGCACGTCCCCGAGGACCCTGCGGGGGCTCAGGGACGGCCGGCACACCGTCCGGGTCCGGGCGGTGACCGCGGGTGGCGTCGACGCCACGCCGGCCACGGCGACCTGGACCGTCGACGGCACGGGACCACGCATCCGCGCGGTGGGCCCGACCGGCAGCGTCCGTGACCGGACGCCCACGGTGCGGGCCGTCGTCACCGACGCCACGTCGAGGGTGCGTGCCGTGGAGCTGTCTGTCGACGGCAGGCGGGTCCGGGGTGTGCGGTTCGACCGCGCGCGTGACCGGATGACCTGGACGCCCGGCAGAGCCATGTCGGTCGGTCGCCACACCGTGCGCCTGGTGGCGATCGACGCCGCCGGCAACCGGACGGTCACCAGGTGGAGCTTCCGCATCCGCCGCTGACGGGACCCGACGGCACCGCTCGGAGGCCGGGCACCTCGGGGGAGACCCCCGGGGCGCCCGGCCTCCGGCACCCGTCGGCGACGCGCGTCGGCCTCGAGCGGCGTCGCGCCGACGAGGCCCCATCGGGCCTGGGGGCTACAGCACGACCGCGTGCGCCGGCGGGTTCGCCAGCATCGCGTCCACCGACTGCGGCGCCAGGTACTGCTGCACGGCCATGGTGGCCGCGCCGATGACGCCGGCGTGCTCGCCGGTCTGCGCGGGGACGACGATGAGCTCTCCGGTGGCGAGCGGCAGCGAGCGGGCGTAGATGGCCTCGCGCACGCCGGCCAGGAGGCTGGGGGCGCCGCCGCCCAGCGCGCCGCCGAGGACGATGACCGAGGGGTTCATCAGGCTGACGCAGGAGGCGAGCACCTCGCCGATGTCGCGGCCGGCGCGTCGGATGGCGGCGACGGCGTCGCGGTCCCCGTGGGAGAGGCGCTCCAGGACGAGCCGGGAGGCGTCGGCGCCGCCGAGGTGGTCGGGGTCGAGCTCCTGGGCGATGGTGCGTGCGCTGGCGATGGCCTCCAGGCAGCCGCGGTTGCCGCAGCTGCACAGGGCGTCGCCACCGCGGGGGCTCTGCACGTGCCCGAGGTCGCCCGCGGAGCCCTGGGCGCCGCGATGCAGGCGCCGGCCACTGATGATGCCCGCGCCGATGCCGGTGGAGATCTTGACGAACACGAGGTGCTCGACCTGCGGGTAGACCACGGAGTGCTCGCCGAGAGCCATCAGGTTGACGTCGTTGTCGACGAGGACCGGGACGCCCATGCGCTCGGTGACCCATGCGGCGACGTCGAAGTCGTCCCAGCCGGGCATGATCGGCGGCTTCACCGGGCGACCGGTCTGGTGCTCGACCGGGCCCGGCAGCCCGATGCCGACGCCGGCGAGGTCGCTACGGCGCCGCCCCACCTGGGCGAGGAGCCGGTCGGCCACGTCGACGAGCCAGCCGAGGGTCGCCTCGGGCCCGGCGGCGATGTCGAGGTCGCTCACCTCCTCGGCGAGCACGGTGGCGGTGAGGTCGGTGAGCGCGGCCCGGCCATGGGTGACCCCGAAGTCGGCGGCCAGCACCAGCTTGGCGCGGGGGTTGAACGCGAAGCGCGTGGGCGGCCGGCCACCGGTGGAACGGCTCTGACCCGAGGGCTGGAGCAGGCCCACCGAGAGCAGGCCCTCGATGCGGCCGGCGACGGTGGACCGCGCCAGGCCGGTGAGCTCGATGAGGTCGGCGCGGGTGCGCGGCTGCCCGTCGAGCATCAGGTTGAGCAGGTCGCCGCCGCCGGGCGGTGCCGCCGTCGGCATCGGGGTCGCGGCCTCCGCGCTCGCGGCGGGGAGGGTCTGCGTCATGCGCTCATTCTGGCACGCGGAAGGCAACCAGGGAGCGATACTGTGCGACGCATGGCCCAGTTCTGCCTGCCGCGCTGGCAAAAGTCCTCGGGCACAGGTGGGGTGTGACGGACGGAGGACGCGTGCTGTCGCGACTGGGTGGCGGGCTCGCCCGGCGGCGCCACTGGGTGCTCGCCGCATGGGTGCTCGCCACGGCGGCCGGAGCGGTCCTGGGTGGATCGGTCTACGACCGGACCGACACCCTGGAGAGCAGTCGCCCGGGACTGGAGTCGACGCAGGTGCACGAGCGCATCGACGAGCTCGATCCCCAGGGGGAGTCTGTCGTGGCCGTCATCGCCGGGAGGGAGTTCTTCGCGACCGATCTGGTCAGCCAGGCCAGCCGCATCATGTTCGAGATCCGGGAGATCGACGGCGTCTCGGAGGTGACCGACGCCTACACCTCGGGCGGCGTCATCGGTGACGACGGCCAGAGCTCGCTCGTGGTCGTCGAGCTGGAGCGCGGGCTGAGCGAGGACGAGGCCCTGTCCGTCGCCGGCGAGGTGGCCGAGGCGTTGCGTGCCATCGACGCACCTCAGGTGCTCGTCGGCGGTGAGCTGCTGGCCGGGCAGGCCTTCGCCGAGCAGGCCATCGCCGACACCGTCCGCGGCGAGCTGATCGCCCTCGGCTTCCTCGCGGTGGCCCTCCTGCTCGTCCTCGGCGGGCTGCGCGCCGCCGCCGTCCCGTTGGCCGCGGCCCTCGCCGTCATCGCGACCACGCTCCTGGCCCTGAGCGCGTTGGCGGGCCTCGTTCCCGTCAGCGAGTACGCCGTCAACGTCGTCACGCTGCTCGGCATCGGGCTCGCCGTCGACTACAGCCTGCTCATGGTCTTCCGGTTCCGCGAGGAGCGGGCTGCCGACCGCAAGGCTCCGCTCGACGTGCTGCTCAGCCGGACGACGGCGGCCGCCGGCCGCGCCGTGCTCGTCTCGGGGCTCGCGGTCGCCACGGCGATGCTCGGCCTCTACGTCTTCGCCGACCCACTGCTGTCGGCCATGGCCCTGGGCGGCGTCCTCGTGGTGGTGCTGGCCACGGTGGCCGGGCTGACGCTGGTGCCCGCCCTGATCGCGGTCGCCCACCGCCAGATCCCCGCTCGCGGCGCGCGCACGTGGGTCTGGCGTCGTCCTGCTCGCCCCCGGGGAGGCGCGGGCGTCCTCGCCGGGCTGGCCGGCTTCGCCCAGCGTCGCCCGGTCCTGGTCGCGCTGGCGGGGGTCGGGACCCTGCTGGTGCTCGCGGCCCCGGTGCTGCAGCTGCAGCTGGCCAACTCCGACGCGTCGGCGCTGCCTCCCGGCAGCGAGGAGCGGCGGACCGCCGAGGTGATCGAGGCGGACTTCGACGAGGCCCGGCAGCCGCTCTCGGTCCTCGTCGAGGGCGACCCCGAGGTGGCGCAGGTGCAGCGACTCCTCGAGGACCTCGAGGACCTGCCCGGCGCCGACGAGGTCTTCGTGCGCGACGACCTCGACGGCGTCACCTGGCTCGAGGTGGTGCCGGAGGGGCGTCAGACCGATCCCGAGGCCCAGGAGCTGGTGCGCGACGTCCGGGCTCTCGGCGGGCTGCCGCTGCTGGTGGGTGGGCCGGCCGCCGAGCTGGTCGACGCCAAGCACGCCACCGTGGACCGGCTGCCGCTCGCGCTGGCCCTCGTGCTGCTCGCGACGTTCGTGCTGCTGCTGGTCCTCACCGGGTCCGTCGTCGTCCCGCTCAAGGCCCTCTTGCTCAACCTGCTGACGCTGGCGGCCACCGGCGGGGTGCTCGTGGCGATCTTCCAGTGGGGATGGGGCTCCGGGCTCCTCGGCTTCGAGCCCTGGGGCGCCATCGACCTGACCACGCCCCTGCTGCTCTCCCTGTTCGTCTTCGGCCTCTCCATGGACTACGAGGTCTTCCTGCTCTCGCGCATCAAGGAGGAGTGGGACCGGCGGCGCGACGACACGCACGCGGCCAACGACCGCGCCGTCCTCGCAGGGATCACCGCCACCGGCCCGGTCGTCTCGGCCGCCGCGGTCTGTATCGGGATCGTCTTCCTCGGCTTCGCGTTCGGCGAGCTGGTGGCGGTCAAGGAGATCGGCGTCGGGATGACGGTCGCCGTCCTGCTCGACGTCACCGTGGTCCGGGGGCTGCTGCTGCCTGCGTCGATGAGCCTGCTGGGCCGTCGCAACTGGTGGCGGCCGTTCGTCCCGCTCGCCGCTCCGGCACCCGCGGCCGGGCGAAGTCGAAAAGTTTCAACTGAGCACTAGACAGAAGTCGTGCCGCTGTCGTCATAATCGACCTAGCCGCTCGTGTGACGGCCGTCATACCTTCTGGAGGGACGACCTCGGTGTCATCTGCTTCCCACCGCTCGCCCGCCACGCGCGGAGCACATCGGGTCCTCGCCGTCGGGCTCGCCGTCGCCACCGGCATGGGCGTCCTGGCCGCGACGGCGGCACCGGGCGCGAGCGCCGGCGCGGTCGCGCAGGCCGTGCCTGCGGGCAACGAGCCGGGCGTCACCATGCGGGTCTTCCACGTGCCCTACAACCTGGAGGAGATCTGCACGCTCAAGTCGGGCCAGACCCCGAACGTCGATCTCCTCAAGCCGACGATCAACTGGACGACGCCTGCCGACTTCGGTGACGCCGGGCGCGAGGACAACTTCATCAGCCACACGCTGGCCGACCTCGACATCGCCACGGCGGGCAGCTACGAGTTCGAGCTGCGCAGCGACGACGGGTCGCGGCTCTCCCTCGACGACGAGGTCGTCATCGACCACGACGGTCTCCACGGCGCGGACCCCAAGACCGGCACCGTCTCGCTGAGCGCCGGCAGCCACCGGCTGTTCATCGAGCACTTCGAGGCCGGCGGTGGCCAGCAGGTCACGTTGAGCTGGAAGAAGCCGGGCGACGCGTCGTTCACCCTCGTCCCGACCTCGGTCCTCTCCACCCCGGAGAAGGTCACCCGCGTGACCGCCCCCGGCAACAAGGAGTGCGAGGGCGCGGCGGACTCTCCCGGCGACGGCCTCCAGCTCGCCGGGCTCAACCCGGCCTACGCCGTCGTCAACCTGCGTCCGCCGGGCTTCGACCCCAAGGTCACCGGCATGGCGTGGGACGGCGACGACCTGCTCGTCCTCACCTGGGGCGGCACGGGCGACCCGGTCGACCAGACCTCCGAGGGCAAGCTCTTCCGGCTCACCGGCGTCAAGACCGCCGACGGCCCCGAGGATGTCACCGCCACCGAGCTCGTCGGCGACCTGCGCGAGCCTCAGGGCGTCGCGGTCGTGGATGTCGACGGCAACGGGGAGCCCGAGTACTACGTCAGCGAGAAGGACCAGCTGAGCAAGTTCGTCGACACCGACGGCAACGGTCTCCTCGACGAGCCGAAGTCGGCGCTGTGGACGGTGCCCACGAGCGGCAACTTCCACGAATTCGCCTTCGGCCTACTGCACAAGGGCGACAAGTTCTACCTCAACCTCTCGGTGTCCATCGACTACGGCGGCGCCACCACCAACCCGCAGCAGGCTCCCACCATCGACGGCAAGACCATCCGCGGCAACAGCATCGTCGTCGACGACACCACCGGCGAGATGACGCTGGTCGCGGGCGGCCTGCGCACCCCCAACGGCATCGGCTGGGGTCCCGAGGGCGACGCCTTCGTGACCGACAACCAGGGCGGCTGGCTGCCGGCCAGCAAGCTGGTCCACATCAAGCAGGACCGCTTCTTCAACCACATGACCACCCCGGCCGGGCCGTTCCAGGACAACCCCGTCGCCAAGCCGGTGCTGTGGCTGCCGCAGAACGAGATCGCCAACTCGCCGAGCACCCCGGTCATGGTGCCCGAGGGCCAGCCCTTCGCCGGTCAGATGATGATCGGCGACGTCACCTACGGCGGCCTCCAGCGCGCCTTCCTCGAGAAGGTCGAGGGCGAGTACCAGGGAGCCGTCTTCCGCGGGACTCAGGGCCTGGAGGCCGGCATCAACGAGGTCCTCCTCGGCGACGGCGGCACCATGATCGTCGGCGGCATCGGCGGCGGCGGCAACTGGCAGCAGCCCGGCAAGCTGACCTACGGCCTGCAGAAGCTCGTCCCGACCGGTGTCGCGCCGTTCGAGATGAAGTCCATGGAGGTCGTCGAGGGAGGCTTCAAGGTCACCTACACCCACCCGATCGGTGCGGAGACCCTGGCGTCGCTGCCCGACAAGTACGTCGTCACGCAGTGGGGCTACCGCCCGACCGCCCAGTACGGCGGCCCGAAGATCAACGAGGAGACGCTCGAGGTCACCTCGGCGACCGCCTCCGAGGACGGCCGCACCGTGACCCTGGCGATCGCGGGCCTGCGTCCCGATCGCGTCGTCCACCTGCGCTCCCCACGGCCCTTCGCCGCCGAGAGCGGCGAGCAGCTCTACAGCACCGAGGGCTGGTACACGCTGAACAGCTACCCCGGCTACGTGGCTCCCGAGCCCCCGGAAGGCGTCTACGAGCAGGAGGACCAGCAGCTCCTCGGCGGCGCCAACGTGCAGAGCGAGCACGCCGGCTACAGCGGCACCGGGTACGTCGGCGGCTTCGACAAGGTCGGTGCGGGCGTACGCTCGGCGGTCACGGTCGACGAGGCCGGCACCTACGACCTGAGCCTGCGCTACAGCAACGGCCCCCACCCGTTCCAGGGCCCCAAGACCGTCACCCTGATGGTCAACGGTGAGAGCCAGGTCGTCACCCTGCCCTCCACGGGCACCTGGCAGACCTACGGCACCTTCCGCCGGGCCGTGGACCTGGCCGCCGGTGCCAACACCGTCGAGATCCGCTACGACGAGGGCAACGACGGCAACGTCAACCTCGACGTGCTCAGCATCGTCCCGCAGGACGGCATCCGCTACGAGGCCGAGGAGGGGATGCTCAACGGCGGCGCCAGCGCACAGACCGAGCACCCGGGCTACTCCGGCTCAGGCTTCGTCGGCGGCTTCCAGAACGCGGGCGCCAGCGTGCGCCTGAACGTCAGCACCACCAGCGCCGGCAACCACCCGGTCACGCTCGGCTACGCGGCTGGACCGAACCCCTACGACGGCCCGAAGAGGCTCACCGTCGAGGTCAACGGGACACCGCGCCAGATCACGCTGCCCAGCACGGGCTCCTGGCAGACCTGGGGCACCTGGACCGGCGAGCTGCCGCTGCGGGTCGGCGAGAACACCGTCATCTTCCGCTACGACACCAACGACGACGGCAACGTCAACCTCGACTACCTCGACGTGAGGCTGCCCGCACCGGTCACGTGTGACCCCGTGGGCGACACCGATGACCCGTTCGAGGGCGACGCGCTCGACCGCTGCCGCTGGACCAACGTCCTCAACGAGGACGCCGACCGCTATCGCGTGGCCGGCGGCAAGCTCGAGATCGACGCCCAGGCCGGTGACCTCAGCGGCGGGCAGACCGACGCCAAGAACGTCATCCTGCAGCCGGTGACCGGCGAGGACCCCAGCACCTGGATGGCGGAGACCACCGTCTCGATCGACGGCACCGACGACTACCTCCAGGCCGGCCTGACCGTGTGGGGCAGCACCAGCGACTACGGCAAGGTCATGGTGATGCGTCACCCGACCAACGGGTGGACGACCGAGCTCGCCCGCGTGACCAATGGCAGCCTGCAGTACGCCAACGCGCCGATCGCCACCGGGCAGCAGACCGACATCCGGCTGCGCATGTGGTCCGACGGAGAGCTGCTCCAGGGCGCGTACTCGGTCGATGACGGGGCCACCTGGGTCACGATCGGCGACGGCTGGCGTGCGGGCGGTCTGGCCAACCCGCTGGTCGGCGTCGCCGCCTACAACGGCACCGGCGCCGAGGTGGCCAGGTTCGACGACTTCACGCTGGGTGAGCCGCCGGTGGTCCCGGACCCGCCGGAGACCTGCCTGCCGGTCCGGCCGGAGATCGGCTACACCTCGCTCTTCGACGGCACCCGCGCCAGCCTCGAGGACTGGGAGATGGCCGACGGCGGCCGGTTCGTCCGACAGGACGACTGCTCGATCAAGTCGGTGGGAGCGTTCGGCCTGCTCTGGCACCCCGAGCCGATCGACTACGCCTACTCGCTCAAGCTCGACTGGATGATGCCGGGCGACGACAACTCCGGTGTCTTCGTCGGGTTCCCTGACCCGGGGACGTCCTCGGGCGGGCCGATCACCCAAGGTCACGAGGTCCAGATCGACCCGAGCGACGACGCCGACAGCACCACGGGGGCGATCTACAACTTCCAGGCCGCCGACGCCCAGGCTCGCGACGCGGCACTCAAGCCCCCCGGCCAGTGGAACGCCTACGAGATCGTGGTCGAGGGAGACCGGATCCGGGTGTACCTCAACGGCACCCTGATCAACGACTTCACCGACACCGATCCCAACCGGATGAACCTGCCCTCCCACATCGGGCTGCAGACCCACGGCGACCAGGACGACGTGTTCTTCCGCAACGTCCGGATCAACAACCTGGAGGAGCCCGACGTCGTCGCCTCCACCGTCACCGCGACGGCGAGGCCCGCCTCGGTGAGGGTGGGTGGTGCCACCGACGTCGCCGTCACCGTGACCGCCGACGGCGCCACGCCGACGGGCCGGGTCACCGTCCGCGACGGCGCCAAGGTGGTCGGCGCCGGGACGCTGGCCGGCGGCCGGGCGAGCGTCAGGGTGGGTCCCCTGACCACGGTCGGGACGCGCTCCCTGAGCGTCGCCTACGCCGGTGGCGGCCAGGTGAGCGGCAGCCAGACGGTCGTCCGGGTGGTCGTCACTCCCGCGCCCAAGCCGGTGCTCACCGTCCGTCCGCCCGTGGTGGACGCGGGCAAGACCCGGCGTACCGGCTCGCTCAAGGTCACCTGCCGCCCCGTCGGCGTCCGGTGCGCCGGCACCCTGACCCTCAGGTCGGGCGGCAAGGTCCTCGGCACCGCCCGGGTCTCGCTCGCCGGCGGCCGGACCGCCACCGTCCGGCTGGCCCTCAACCGGCGGGCCCGCACGCTGCTGGCCGAGCGGGCGCGAGTCCAGGCCAGGCTGACCGTCACGCTCAGGGGCGGCGCCCGCTCGACGGTGACGGTCAGGCTCACCCGCTGATCGAGGCACCTCGTCCGTCGACCAGAGAGATGCACACTCACCCAGGAGCACACATGCCACGACCGATCACCCTCTTCACCGGCCAGTGGGCCGACCTGCCCTTCGAGGAGGTGGCCCGCCTGGCCTCCGAGTGGGGCTACGACGGCCTCGAGATCGCATGTTGGGGCGACCACCTCGACCCCTGGCAGGCCGCCGAGGACGACGCCTACGTGCAGGCCAAGCTCGACCTGCTGGAGAAGTACCACCTCAAGGTCTACGCGATCTCCAACCACCTCAAGGGCCAGGCCGTCTGCGACGACCCGATCGACGGGCGCCACCAGGCGATGCTGTCCAGCCAGGTGTGGGGAGACGGCGACCCCGAGGGCGTGCGGCAGCGCGCCGCGGAGGAGATGAAGCTGACCGCGCGCACCGCCCAGCGCCTGGGCGTCGAGACGGTGGTGGGGTTCACCGGGTCCGCCATCTGGAAGTACGTCGCGATGTTCCCGCCGGCGACCGAGGAGATGGTCGCAGCGGGCTACCGCGACTTCGCCGACCGCTGGAACCCCATCCTCGACGTGTTCGACGAGTGCGGGGTCCGCTTCGCGCACGAGGTGCACCCCTCCGAGATCGCCTACGACTACTGGACGACGGTCGCCGCGATGGAGGCGATCGGTCACCGCGAGGCCTTCGGCCTGAACTGGGACCCCAGCCACTTCGTGTGGCAGGACCTCGACCCGGTGGGGTTCCTGTGGGACTTCCGGGACCGGATTTACCACGTCGACTGCAAGGACGCGAAGCGTCAGGTCGGCAACGGCCGAAACGGCCGGCTCGGCTCCCATCTGCCGTGGGCCGACCCGCGTCGCGGCTGGGACTTCGTCTCGACCGGCCACGGCGACGTGCCGTGGGAGGCGTGCTTCCGGATGCTCAACACCATCGGCTACGCCGGGCCCATCTCCGTCGAGTGGGAGGACGCCGGAATGGACCGTCTCGTGGGTGCGCCCGAGGCGTTGGAGTTCGTACGCCGGTTGGCCTTCGACCCACCGGCGGCGGCGTTCGACGCCGCCTTCTCCAGCTCCTCCTGAGGTCGGCACCGCCACCACGACCCACCGACCCAGGGAGCAGACATGACGAGGGACCCAGCCGGCAGCCGCACCGGCGTCTGGTTCGTCGGGGCCCGCGGCTCCGTCGCGACGACGGCGGTGATCGGCGCGCTCGGGATCCGGCACCGGCTCGTGCCGACGACCGGCCTCGTGACCGAGCTGGCCGAGCTCGATCCGGTCGGCCTTCCCGACGTCGCCGGACTGGTCTTCGGTGGCCACGACGTCAGCTCGCGGTCACTGGCCAAGAAGACCGAGGCGCTGGTGTCCGGCGGGGTCGTGCCTGGGCGGCTCGTCGACGCCGTGAGCAGCGACCTCGGCGAGGTCGAGGCCGCGCTGCGACCCGGCTACGCCGCGGGTGGCGAGGCGGTGCCGGCGGCGATCGCGCGCCTCGCGGCCGACATCCGGTCCTTCCGCGAGCGGCATCGGCTGGCCCGGGTGGTCGTGATCGAGGTGGCCAGCACCCAGGCGCCGGTCGAGGCGCCCGACGACGTACGCAGCGTGGACGACGCCCTGCCCATCGGCGCGGTCTACGCCCTCGCCGCGTTCGCGGCCGGGGCGCCGTTCGTGTCGTTCACCCCCAGCCCGTGCCTGCGGCTGCCCGTGGTCCTCGAGGCGGCCGGGCGCACCGGCCTGCCCTACGCGGGCTCCGACGGCAAGACCGGTGAGACGCTGCTGAAGTCGGCGCTCGCGCCGATGTTCGCCGTCCGGGCCCTCGAGCTGCGCTCGTGGGCCTCGGTCAACCTCCTGGGTGGCGGCGACGGGGCCACGCTGGCCGACCCCGAGGCCGCCCGCAGCAAGACCGAGACCAAGCGCAGCGGACTCGACGCCATGGCCGGGCGGGCGGTCCCCGGGCCGATGCACATCGACCAGGTCGAGGACCTGGGGGAGTGGAAGACCGCGTGGGACCACGTGCGCTTCGACGGCTTCCTCGGCACCCGGATGACCCTGCAGTTCACCTGGCAGGGCTGCGACTCGGCGCTGGCCGCACCGCTGGTGCTCGACCTGGCGCGCCTGACCGCGGCGGCCCATGCGGCCGGCCGGTCCGGTGCGCTCGTGGAGCTGGGCTTCTTCTTCAAGGACCCGGTGGGCAGCACCGAGCACCGGCTGGCCGAGCAGTGGCGCGACCTCGTCGCCTGGCGCCGCGGGCTGGCCTCGTGAACGCCTCGCAGCCCTCGGCGCGCGACCTGGTCCGGCTGGTGCGGCTGCCCGCCTCGCTCACGGTCCCCGGCGACGTCTGGTCCGGCGCGGCCTGGCTCGGGGACGACCCACTGCGCAGAGCCGGTGCGATGCCGCTCGCCTCGGTGCTCCTGTACTGCTCGGGGATGGCGCTCAACGACTGGGCCGACCGCGCCGTCGACGCGGTCGAGCGGCCCGAGCGGGTCATCCCGTCCGGGCGGGTCGCTCCGTCGACGGCTCTCGGCTTCGCGGCGGCCCTCGGCGCCGCCGGCATCGGCGTGACGGGCGCCGTCGGAGGCCGCCGCGCCCTGCGGCTCAGCGTGCCTCTCGCCGCCCTCGTGGCGACCTACGACCTCCTGGCCAAGGACTCGCCGCTCGGCCCGCTGGTCATGGCCTCGACCCGCGGCCTCGACGTCCTGCTCGGCGCGGCGGCGGCTCCGGGCGCGGCAGCCGCCCCGGCCCTCGCGACCACGGTGCACACCGCGGGCGTCACCCTGCTCAGCCGCGGCGAGGTGCACGGCTCGGGTCCGGCGAGCGTAGGGGCGGCGCTCGCGGCCACCGGCGCCGCGGCCGCCCTGCTCGTGACGACGACGCTGAGCGACGCCGACGCCCGACCACGCGACCGGTGGGCGGCCATCGGCCTCGCCGCGGCGTACGTCGCCCGCGTCGGTGGCGCGCAGGCGCGGGCGGTCGCCACGCCGGACGGACCGCGCGTGCGCGCGGCGACGGCCGCGGGCATCGGGGGGCTCACGCTGCTGCAGGCCGGGTGGCTCGCGGCCCGTGGGCAGGTCCCCACGGCGCTCGCCGTGGCCGGCGCCGGCCAGCTGCTGCGCCGGGTGGCGCGGGCGGTGAGCCCCACGTGAGCCTGCGTCTGGGCTACGGCCTCAACGGCTTCGCCGGGCATCGCCTCGCCGACGCCTGTGCCGTCGTGGCCTCCCTCGGCTACCAGGGCGTGGGGCTGACCCTCGACCAGCCACACCTCGATCCGTTCGGCGACCTGCCGCCGCAGGTCGCCCACGCCCGGCGGTGTCTCGAGGCGCACGGACTGGCCTCCGTGGTCGAGACCGGCTCCCGCTACGTGCTCGACCCCTGGCACAAGCACGAGCCGACCCTGGTCAGCGACGACGGCCGCGAACGCCGGGTCGAGCTGCTGCGCCGCGCGGTGCGCATCGCCCACGAGCTGGGCTCCGAGGCGGTCTCGTGCTGGTCGGGCACGGCGCCGCCGGGCGTCGGCGCGTCGGTGCTGTGGCGCCGGGTCGTCGACGGCCTCGGACCGGTGCTCGACGACGCCGCCGCCCTCGGCGTCACGGTCTGCGTCGAGCCGGAGCCTGGCATGTTCCTCGCGACCCTCGACGACGTGCTGGCTCTGCGGTCGCGGTTCGGCGACCCCGAGCACCTGCAGGTCACCCTGGACCTCGGCCACCTGGTCTGCAACGAGCCGCGCACCCCTGCCGAGACCGTGCGTCGCGCGGCGCCCGTGCTCGGCAACGTGCAGGTCGACGACATGGTGCGCGACGTCCACGAGCACCTCGAGCTCGGGACCGGCGAGCTCGACCTCGACGACGTCCTCGGCGCCCTCGTGGCGGTCGGCTACGACGGCCTCGCCTGCGTCGAGCTGCCGCGCCACTCCCACGCCGCACCGACCGTGGCCGCCTCCACCATGGCCGCGCTGAGCTCGTCGCTGGAGCGGATCGGCTCACCGGCATCGGCAGGAGGGAGCGCGCGATGACGTCCGTGCGCCCGCTCCTGCGCGCCGCCGAGCTGCGGGCGGCCCTGCTGCCCGACGCGGTGGAGGCGCTCGACGACATGCTGGTCGACCTGGTCGAGGAGCCGTCGAGGCTGGGCCGGCTCTTCCCCGCGGCGGCCCGGCGCACGGCCCGTGGCCAGATCGCGGGGACCGACCATCGCGTCGAGGACGCCGTTCGGGTCGAGCTGGTCGCCGCTGCCGCGTCGCGGCTCTCGCCACCCGACCTCCTCGCCGAGCTGCAGGCGGTCTACCGCTACGGCGACGCGGACGAGAAGCGCGCCGTGCTGCTCGCGCTGGGAGCCGTCGACGACCGGGAGGTCGACGGCTCCGACGTACTGCTCGACGCGCTGCGCACCAACGACGTCCGGCTCGTCGCCGCCGCCATGGGGCCGCACGCCGACCGCCTCTCCATCCACGACTGGCGCCACGGCGTCCTGAAGTGCCTCTTCGTCGGCGTCCCCCTGGCCGGCGTCGCCGGGCTCGCCACCCGCGCGGACGACGAGCTGGCCGCCATGGTGCGGCGCTACGTCGACGAGCGCCGAGCTGCCGGTCGCCCGGTCCCCGACGACGCCCTCATGCTGCTGGACCTGATCACCTCGACCACCGCCCAGGAGGCCTGAGTTGCGGATCTTCGACCCTCACATCCACATGACCTCGCGGACCACCGACGACTACGAGCGCATGTACGCCGCCGGGGTGCGGGCCGTGGTCGAGCCGGCCTTCTGGCTCGGGCAGCCGCGGACCAGCGTGGGCTCGTTCACCGACTACTTCGACGCCCTGGTCGGCTGGGAGCGGTTCCGGGCCGGACAGTTCGGCATCGCCCACCACTGCACGATCGCGCTCAACCCCAAGGAGGCCAACGACCCCCGCTGCGCCGACGTCCTCGACGTCCTGCCCCGCTACCTGGCCAAGGACGGCGTGGTCGCGGTCGGCGAGATCGGCTTCGACTCGATGACCGACGCCGAGGAGGAGGCCTTCCGCCGCCAGCTCGCGCTGGCCGTGGAGTTCGAGCTCCCGGCGATGGTGCACACCCCCCACCGGGACAAGGAGGGCGGCACCCGTCGCACCCTGGAGCTGGTCGAGGAGTCCTCGCTCGACCCGGGGAGGGTCGTCGTCGACCATCTCAACGAGCTGACCGTCGGCCCGGTCCAGGCCAGTGGCTGCTGGATGGGCTTCTCCATCTACCCCGACACCAAGATGGACCCCGACCGGATGGTGCGCATCCTGCAGGACCACGGCCTGGACCGCGTGCTGGTCAACTCGGCGGCCGACTGGGGGCGCAGCGACCCCCTGCTCACGCGCCGGACCGGGGAGGGGATGCTCGGGGCCGGCTTCACCGAGGACGACGTCGACCGCGTGCTGTGGCGCAACCCGGTCGAGTTCTTCGCGCAGAGCGGCCGGCTGCTCCTGCCGGAGGGCGAGGCCCCGGCCGCCGACCCGACCTCGACCTTCGAGGGCAACTCGGTGCTGCGCGGTCCGCGGGCCAGCTGATGCGACTGCGGCATCCGGACGGCACCGTGGTCCACCTGGGCTACGGCACCAACGTGCTGCGCGCCGAGGACGTCGAGGGCCTGGTCGCCCAGGCGGTCGGCGCCGGCGAGAGGATCCGTCGCGTCCTGGATGCCGTGCCCGCAGGCACCCCGCCCGGCGGCGTCGTGGGCCTCGGCCTCTGGCTGCCCGCGGCCGCGGCGCACCGGCTCGCCGCCGACCCCGGCGGCGTACGTCGCGTGCGGTCGCGGCTGGCCGACCACGGCGTCGAGGTGGTCACCGTCAACGCGTTCCCCTTCGCGGCGTTCCAGGACCCGGTCGTCAAGCACGCGGTCTACCACCCGACGTGGGCGACGCAGGAGCGGCTCGACTTCACCCTGGCCGCCGCGCGCGTGCTGGCCGGGCTGCTCCCCGGCGACGCCGACCACGGGTCGATCTCGACGCTCCCGCTGGCCTGGCACGCGCCGTGGTCGCCCGAGGACCAGCGGGCCGCCGAGGGCCGCCTCGCCGAGCTCGCCACGGGCCTGGCCCGGCTCGCCGACGAGACCGGACGGCGGGTCGTGGTCGGCATCGAGCCCGAGCCCGGGTGCGTCATCGAGACCGTCGAGCAGGCCGCCGAGCGGCTCGCCGCGGTCGACCGTGAGTGGGTCGGCGTCTGCCTGGACCTGTGCCACCTCGCGGTGGGGTTCGACGACGCCGCCCGGGCTCTCGGCGTCCTCGCGGCCGCCGGGCTGCGCGTGGTCAAGGCCCAGCCGGCCTCGGCCCTGGTCGTCGACGACCCCGCCGACCAGGCGTCGCGCCACGCGCTCGCGTCGTACGCCGAGGACCGGTTCCTCCACCAGGTACGGCAGGCCCGCCCCGTGGGCGCCGGCGGGGTGGGCACGGTCGCGGCCCGCGACGACCTGCCCGACGCCCTTCAGGGGCCCGATCCCCTGGCCACGGACGCGCCGTGGCGGGTGCACTTCCACGTGCCGGTGCACGCCGACCCGCAGCCCCCGTTGCGCACCGGGCGGGACGACCTGCGCACCTCCCTCGCGGCGCTCCTCGGCGGCCCCGCCGCACACGTGGACCACCTCGAGGTCGAGACCTACACCTGGTCGGTCCTGCCCGGCGGCGCACCGGTCGACGACGACGCCCTGGCCGCCGGGCTCGCGGCCGAGCTCGCCTGGGTGCACGCCGAGCTCGTCGCCCTCGGCCTCGACCCCATCTGACCGCGCCGAGACACCCCATCCGGAGGACCCCATGGAGAAGCTGCTCGTCGCCGACGTCGTCGGCCTCACCCCGTCCCTGCTCCAGCACATGCCGCGGCTGCGCCGCCTCGCGGAGGGCGGATCGGCGGCGGTCCTCGAGCCGGTCCTGCCCGCCGTCACCTGCAGCGTGCAGTCGACGTTCCTCACCGGGCTCACCCCCGCGGAGCACGGCATCGTCGGCAACGGCTGGTACTTCCGCGACCTCGGGGAGGTCCACCTGTGGCGCCAGCACAACCGGCTCGTGCAGGGCGAGAAGGTGTGGGACACCATTCGCCGCCGCGTCCCCGGCTACACCGTCGCCAACGTCTGCTGGTGGTACGCCATGGGCGCCACGACCGACTGGACCGTGACCCCGCGGCCCATCTACTACGCCGACGGCAAGAAGGCACCCGACTGCTACACGCGCCCGCCCGAGCTGCACGACGAGCTGGTCGGTGAGCTCGGCGCGTTCCCGCTGTTCCAGTACTGGGGTCCGACCGCCTCCATCCGCTCCACCGAGTGGATCGTGGGCGCCGCGCGCCGGCTGATGCCCCGGGCCGACCTCACGCTGGCCTACCTCCCGCACCTCGACTACGACCTGCAGCGCTTTGGGCCCGACGCTCCGCAGGCACGACAGGCGGCCCGCGACGTCGACGCGGCGCTGGCGCCGCTGCTCGACGACGCGGCCGCGCTCGGCGCGCGGGTCGTCGTCTTGTCGGAGTACGGCATCACGAGCGCCGACACCCCCGTCGACGTCAACCGGGCGCTGCGGGCGGCCGGCCTGCTCGAGGTCTATACCCAGGACGGCATGGAGTACCTCGACCCGTGGACCTCGCGGGCCTTCGCCGTCGCCGACCACCAGGTGGCCCACGTCTACGTCGCCGACCCGGCCGACCTCGAGCGGGTCCGGTCGGTGTGCACGGGACTGGACGGCGTGGCCGACGTGCTCGACCGGGCCGGGCAGGCCGAGGTGGGCCTCGACCACGAGCGGGCCGGCGAGCTGGTGCTGGTCGCCGACCCGACGGCCTGGTTCACCTACTACTACTGGGACGACGACGACCGGGCGCCCGACTTCGCCCGGGGCGTCGACATCCACCGCAAGCCGGGCTACGACCCCGCCGAGCTCTTCTTCGACCCCGAGGACCGCATGGTCAAGGCGCGAGCAGCGCTCACGCTGGCCCGCAAGGCGGCCGGCCTGCGCTACGCCATGAAGGTGGTGCCGCTCGACCCCGCCCCGGTGCGGGGCACCCACGGTCGGCTTCCCTCGCGCGACCAGGATGCGCCGATGGTGCTCTGCGACCGGCCTGGCGTCCTTCCCGACCGGCTTGCTGCGACCGCGGTCCGAGACCTGCTCATCGAGCTGGCCGGCCTGGGCACCGAGGCGCCGGTGCGCTCGACGGTGTCGTAGCGCCCGCCCCGCTCCGCGATCGGGCGGCCGTACGTCAGCGGGGCGGCGGCCGGGCAGGTGGTGACCTAGGCTGCGCAGGTGTCGAGCCGCCGCCGTCTGATCCCGGCGGTCACCGCCCTCGTGGCGATCGCGGCGCTGACCGCCGGCTGCGGGGACCCGGACGCGGGTGATGCGGCCGCGGCGGAGTTCCGGGCGTTCATGGACCAGCATCCCGTCGACGGCTATGAGGCGGTCGTGGAGCGCGCCGAGAACTCGTTGCCCTTCGCCGGCTCACTGGGCGTGACGATCGCTGCCCTGGATCCCGACCTGCTCGGGCCGGAGGACTACCTCAGCGCGATGGCCGCCGTCGCCGAGCAGGTGTGCGCCTTCGCGCCGGAGGCCAACGCCGAGGTCAGCTTCGGCTTCGCGCTGGGCGACTACTCGACCCCGCTGGCCTGCCCCGGCGACGACGACAGTCAGGACCGGCTCGTCGACGCGGCCGAGCTGTTGGTGGAGGCCCAGCGGGTGCCCGGCGTCGAGAGTGTCGAGTACCTCTTCGCGGGCACGCTCGAAGCGGTGGCGTCCCCCGGCGTCGACCTGCGCCAGACCCGAGTGCGGGTCGAGCGGCTGGCGCTTCGGCACACGCTGGCCCTCGGGGACGAGGAGCCCTCCGTGTCGGTGATGGGACGCAGCCCGTCGGCGACCGGGTCGCCGGGCTGAGCGCTGCCGAGGAGCAGCTCGCCGCCCCGCCGCCGCGCCGGTCGCCGCGGCGTCAGCGCACGGTCACCGTGCCGGCGTCGACGTGCCAGCGCTGGTCGAGGCTGACGTTGTCGAGCAGGCGCCGGTCGTGGGAGACCAGCAGCAGCGCGCCGTCGTAGGCGGCCAGCGCCTTCTCGAGCTGCTCGATGGCGGGCAGGTCCAGGTGGTTGGTGGGCTCGTCGAGGACGAGCACGTTGACCGCCCGCGCCTGGAGGAGCGCCATGGCGGCGCGGGTGCGCTCGCCGGGGGAGAGGCGGCCCACGAGGCTGGCGACCTGGTCGGCCTTGAGCCCGAACTTCGCCAGCAGGGTCCGTACGTCGGCCGGCGCGAGATCGGGCACCGCGGCCTCGAAGGCCTCGCCGAGCGTGGTGTCCTCGGGAAGCACGGCCCGGGCCTGGTCGATCTGGCCCACGGCGAGGGAGGCCCCGCGGGAGGCCCGCCCGCTGTCGGGTGACACCTCCCCGAGCAGCAGCCCCAGGAGGGTGGTCTTGCCGGCCCCGTTGGGCCCGGTGATGCCGATCCGGTCGCCGGCGCTGACCTGCGCCGAGACCGGCCCGAGCACGAAGTCGCCGCGTCGCACCACGGCCTGGTCCAAGGTGGCGACCACCGTGCTGGAGCGAGGCGCCGCGGCGATCTCGAAGCGCAGCTCCCACTCCTTGCGCGGCTCCTCGACCTCCTCCAGACGGGCGATGCGCGACTCCATCTGCCGGACCTTCTGGCCCTGCTTCTCCGACGACTCGCTCTGCGCGCGACGCCGGATCTTGTCGTTGTCCGGGCTCTTCTTCATGGCGTTGCGCACGCCTTGGGAGCTCCACTCGCGCTGCGTGCGGGCCCGCGCCACGAGGTCGGCCTTGGTGCCGGCGAACTGCTCGTAGGCCTCGCGCGCGTGGCGGCGCACGACGTCGCGCTCCTCGAGGAACGCGTCGTAGCCGCCGTCGTAGACCCGCACCTGCTGCTGGGCGAGGTCGAGCTCGACGACGCGGGTGACGCACCGGGCGAGGAACTCCCGGTCGTGGGAGACCAGGACGATCCCGGCACGCATCCCCGTGACCAGCCGCTCCAGCCGCTCGAGGCCGTCCAGGTCCAGGTCGTTGGTCGGCTCGTCCAGCAGCACGACGTCGAACCGGCTCAGCAGCAGCGCCGCCAGGCCGACCCGGGCCGCCTGACCGCCGGACAGCGAGGTCATGAGCGCCTCGGTCCCGACGTCGAGACGCAGGTCGCCCAGCACGGCCGGGATCCGCTCCTCGAGGTCGGGGGCGCCCGACGCGAGCCAGTGATCCAGCGCCACGGCGTAGGCGTCGTCGGCGCCGGGCTCGCCCGACCCGAGCGCCGCCGCGGTGGCCTCCATCGTCTCGGCGGCCGCGGCGGCTCCGGTACGACGGGCCAGGTACTGGCCGACCGTCTCCCCGGGCACCCGCTCGTGCTCCTGGGGGAGCCAGCCGACGAAGGCGTCCGACGGTGCCGTCGACACGGTGCCGGCCAGTGGCGTGGCCTGGCCGGCCAGGAGTCGCAGCAGGGTGGTCTTGCCCGCTCCGTTGGCCCCCACGACCCCGACCACGTCGCCGGGCGCGACGGTGAGGTCGAGGCCCTCGAACAGGGTCCGGTGCGCGTGCCCTCCGGACAGGGCCTTGGCGACCAGGGTGGCACTCACCTCGTGATCCTAGGGCGGCGGCGCACGCAGACGACCGCGGGCCCGGTGCGGGCCCGCGGTCGCCGGAGGTGGGCTCAGGAGCGGCAGAGCGCCGTGTCGACCATGGCGCTGACGTCGCCCACCATCTCCAGGGTGGTCGCGAGGCCGTTGGCCGCCACGACCGCCCAGCGGCCGTCGTTGGTCACCAGGTTGCGCGTCTGGAAGCCCTGGATGTCGCCTCCATGGCCCCAGCCGAGCCCGCCGCACGTCAGGCGGTGGGAGGCCAGGCCCAGCCCGTAGCGCCAGCCGGGCTTCGCGTCGAACCTCGGTGCCCGGACGGTCTGCCTCATCTCCTTCAGCTGGGCGGGCGGCAGCAGGTCGCCGCTCATGAGCTTCTCCATGAAGCGGCCGATGTCCTGCGGGGTCCCGATGAGCTGGCCGGCCGACCAGCCCATGGACGGGTCGATCCGGGTCGAGTCGCGCCAGGTGCCGCCCGGCCCGTCGGCGAGGTACCCGCGCGGGTGGACGCCGCGGATCCGCTGGACCCCCGGTGTCGGCCAGTAGGTGTCCTTCAGCCCGATCGGCTTGATGATCCGCTGGGTCACGAGCTCGCTGATGGGTCGCCCGGTCACGCGCTGTGCGAGCAGGCCCAGGAGGATGTAGTTGGTGTTGCTGTAGGCCCACCGGGTCCCGGGCTTGAAGACGCGGCGCTCCGCGAGCGCGGCGTCGACGAGCTCATGGGGCTCGTAGTAGGTGCGGGAGAGCTTGCGCAGGGTGCCGGCGGCCTCGAGGAGCTGGTGGTCGTAGTCGGGCAGTCCGCTTCTCTGCTGGAGCAGCTGCCGCACGGTGATCTTGCGTCCGTCGTTGCCATTGCGCCGGACCAGACCCGGCAGGTAGCGCTCGACCCGGGCATCCAGGTCGACCAGTCCCTCGGCGGCGAGCTGCAGCACGACCGTCGCGGTGAACATCTTGGCGTTGCTCCCGATCCGTACGACGGGCCGGCGCGGCATCGGGGCCTCCGTGGTCAGGTCGCCGGCACCGGAGCGGTAGGTGCGTACCTTGCCGTCACGCCCCTTGACCACGACCGTGGCCCCCGGGAAGCCGGTGCGCGAGACGAGGCGGTCCAGATGGCGCTGGATCACGGCATCGGTGGCCCGCTGCTTGGCTTGCGGGGGGTCGGCCTGCCGGGGATCGGCCTGCTGGGTGTCGGGGGCAGCCGCGGGGGCCGCGGAGCCGACTCCCGGCGCGAGGGCGCCGAAGGACAGGCTCGCGGCCAGCACGGCCAGTCCGAGGCGGGGGAGGATCGACTTCATCGACATCACATCCAAAGGTGTGGAAGGGGTGGTGTCTCCCACGTTGCCGCTGCCGCGGCCGCCTTCCCATCCGGCGTGCCCCCCGGTTGGGGGTATAGCTGGCTCCACCCCGCGGAGTCGGCGTCCCTGGTTTGCCAGCGCGCAGGTCTGGGGGGATGCTGTCCTCCCGCGAGCAGCGGGGCAGGGCGTCCACGGGAGCTGACGAGTGACCTTTCTGGTGATCGGGCTGGTCGGGCTCGTCGTGCTCGGGATCTCCTTGGTCGTCGGTGACCTCTTCGACGGCGCCTTCGACGCGCTGGCCGGCGACGTCTTCTCCAGCGCCGTCCTGGGCGCCTTCGTCGCCGCCACCGGCTTCGGCGGCGCCGCCGCCGACGCGGCCGGGGCGCCGACGCTCGTCGCGGTCCCGATCGGGCTGGTGGCCGGCGTGGGCTTCGGCTGGTTCGCCTACTGGCTCACCCGGCTGATCCGCGACGGCGGCAGCGACGCCACGATCACCATCGACGACACGATCGGGCGCGACGGCAAGGTCGTCACCGGCATCCCTGCCGACGGCTTCGGCGTCGTCAACATCCTCGTCGGCGGGCACACCCTGCGGCTCAACGCCCGCTGCGACCAACCGCTCGCCCCCGGCACCGAGGTCCATGTGACCAGCGTGCTCTCGCCCACCGCCGTCACCGTGGCGCCGGTCTGGCAGCCCCTCGGCTGACCTGAGAAAGGTAGAAGTGAACATGGACCTCTGGATCCCCATCGGCGGCCTCGTCCTGCTGGTCGTGCTGCTCGTCCTGCTCGTCACGAGCCGCTACAAGGTCGCCGGGCCCAACCAGGCGTTCATCGTCACCGGCCGCAAGGGCAAGGCGGTCCTCAACCCCGAGACCGGGGCGCTCACGACCGACCTGTCGGGCCAGAAGGTCATCCTCGGCGGCGGCACGTTCGTCATCCCGTTCGTGCAGAAGCTCGCGACCCTCGATCTCTCCTCGCGCCGGATCTCGGTGCAGATCCGGGGCGCCGTGTCCGGTCAGGGCATCAAGCTGAACGTCGAGGGGGTCGCGATCGTCAAGGTCGGCGGCAACGCGGACCAGATCCGGCTGGCCGCGCAGCGCTTCCTCAGCCAGCAGGAGGACGTCGAGGCGTTCACCCAGGAGGTGCTCGCCGGCGCGCTCCGCTCGATCGTCGGTGGCCTCACCGTGGAGCAGATCATCCGCGACCGGGCGGCGTTCGCGCAGCGCGTGGCCGACGAGTCGGAGAACTCCCTGACCGGACAGGGCCTGATCCTCGACACCTTCCAGATCCAGGACGTCACCGACGACGGCAGCTACCTCGCCGACCTCGGCCGGCCGGAGGCGGCTCGGGTGAGCCAGGCCGCCCGCATCGCCGAGGCCAACGCGCGCCAGGCGGCCGAGCAGGCGTCGATCGCCGCCGAGCAGGAGATCGCGATCGCCCAGCGGGCACTGGCGCTCAAGCAGTCCGAGATCAAGGCCGAGACCGACGCGGCCGCGGCGACCGCGTCCGCGGCCGGGCCGCTCGCCCAGGCCGACCGCGACCAGGCGATCCTGCTCGAGCAGGAGAAGGTCGCCGTCCGTCAGGCCGCGCTGACCGAGCGTCAGCTCGAGACCGAGGTGCGCAAGCCGGCCGACGCCGCGCGCTACAAGGTGGAGCAAGAGGCCGAGGCCAACCGGTCCGCCGAGATCGCCCGCGCCGAGGCCGGACGAGCCGCCACGATCGCCGCCGCCGAGGCGACGGCCGAGCAGACGCGCCTCAGCGGCGAGGCCGAGAAGTCGCGTCGCTCCGCACTCGCCGAGGCGGAGGCCATCGAGGGCGCCAAGCGCGGTGAGGCCGAGAAGGCCCGCCGTACGGCGGAGGCCGACGCGACCCGTGCCGAGGGTGAGGCCACCGCGGCCGCGACCCTGGCGGTCGGCCAGGCGGAGGCAGAGGCGATGGACAAGCGGGCCGAGGCGTTCGCCCACTACAACGACGCCGCCGTGCTCCAGATGCTGATCGAGGTGCTGCCTCAGATCGCCCGCGAGGTGGCCGCGCCCATCGCCGCCATCGACCAGCTCACCGTGATCTCCTCCGACGGCGCCGGCGCGCTGCCCCGCCAGGTGAACGACAACGTGGTGCAGACGCTGAACATGCTCAAGACCTCGACCGGGCTCGACCTCGAGGCCCTGATCAAGAAGTCGATCAGCAAGGCCGCCGAGGGCAGCGGCCTGGAGGTCGACGGGGCAGTGGCGGAGTCGCGCTAGCTCTGATGACCAGGCGGACAGCGCACCCGGCGCAGCCGGTAGCCGACCGCTGCGACGTAGACGAGACCTCCGAGCCCGAGTCCGGCCGCTGCGGCCAGCAGCGGTACGTCGGCGTCCGCGAGGTCGCGCAGGTCCTGCACCCGCCACAGCCAGGCGTAGCCCGCGCCCAGCACCGGCACCCAGTACCAGCTGCCGAGGGCGGCGACGGCCACCGCGCTGCCGGCCAGGAACAGCACGACCACACCGGCGCGCTCGAGCGTCCACGCCGTCAGCGCCAAGGAGGTGAGGACGACGGCTCCGGCGCACTGCACCGCGCCGTAGCGCAGCACGAGCAGCAGGGCGAGCGGCCGGGTGGAGCGCAGCGTCAGCTCGCGCGTCTGGTCGACGAGCGGTGCGGCCAGCAGCAGTCCCGCGGCCGGAGGCACCAGGTCGAGCGTCGGGATGGCTGCCTCGAAGGAGGGCAGCCCGACGTACGTGGCCGCCGCGAGCTGGGCCGCAGCCGACAGCAGCGCCGCGAACAGCAGCGTGCGCGAGACGCCCCACGCCCGCAGGACCGCGCGGACCCTAGACACCGGCGGGCAGCCGGAGCGCCTCGAGGTCGCACCGTCGCAGCCGGTCGTAGGTGCTGACCACCCAGGAGCGCTGCTCGTCCAGCCCGGCGCCCAGCCAGGCCCCGTCGACGTCGTCGAGGTCGGGCTCGAGCAGCCCGGCGCGCATCAGCAGCCAGCGCGCGAGCAGCCGTCGTGCGTCGAAGGACGCCTCGGGTGGCGGGATGTCGGCGCTGTAGGCGGCGCAGTCCGCCGGGGTGGCCAGCGACCTGGCGGCACTCTCGTCACTGACGGTGTCCGCGAGCTCCTCGTCGAGCAGGGAGAGCACGCCGTGCGCCGGGTCGGGATCCCGGGCGGCCTCGGGCTGGACGAAGCGAGGTGGCAGGTCGAGTCCCAGGTCGGTGAGCGCGGCCGCCTGCCGCTCCATCCGGGCGGCCAGGTCGTCGAGGGGACGCGTCGTCTCTCGCGCCAGGCACACCCGGACGGTGGTGCCGCGGCACACCAGCTGCGGGTCGGCCACGGGTCGGGTGAACTCGTGCAGGCCCTGCCCCATCGCGACGTAGCAGCCGGCCCCGCCCAGCACGCAGGCGAGCACCACCGCGCGCGGGAGCGGTGCGCCGCCCACGGCGGTGCGGTTGGACAGCAGGAGCAGCCCCGCGGCGGCGCCGAGGGCGGCTCCCGCCTGCAGTGCGTACGTCGAGGCGTCGAACGTCTCGCCGGCGTAGGAGCCGGTGATGGCGCCCACCCGGAAGATGTCCGCGATGACGCCGACGGCGCCGAGCACGCCGAGGCCGAAGGTGGCCACGGCCGCCACGGGTGCCAGCCACCGGCGTCGCCCGGTCGCGCCGAGCAGGACGCCGACGGCCACCTGGGCGGCGAGGACGCACAGTGCCGGCACGACCACCCAGGCGGTCTCGGGGTACGCGACGCTGCCGGCGAGCCAGGACGCCGTCGTGGTGGCGAGGGTGATCGCGAGCAGCGCGGCGGCCGCGAGCGACCAGGTCGCGAGAGCGGGGCGCAGCCACGGCCACCAGGGACGCGGGCCGATCGCCACGAGCCGCTCGGCGCCCGAGCCGGCGAAGCGCGCGTAGACGGCGCAGGCGATCCCGGACGCCGCAGGCCCGATGAGGGTCAAGCCGAACAGGCCGGCGCCGAGCGCCATCTTCCAGGAGCCGAGCCAGTCGGCGCCGCGGCTCAGGGTCGGCACGAGCCCGAGGGCCACGAGGACCGCGACCAGGACCGTCGCGACCCGCGGGCCGCCCAGCCAGGTGAGCCCGCGGCTCACGCCCGCTCCCGGGCGAGGGTGCTGAGGAAGGCGAGCTCGGCCGAGCGGTCGGGGCCACCGCGCTCCTCCACGAACCTCGCGGTGTCGCCGTGGTGCACCACCCGCCCGGCGTCGAGCACGACGATGCGGGTGGACATCCGCTCCACGTCCTCCATCACGTGGCTGCTGAGCACCGTGACGGTCGCACCGGGCAGATCCATGAGCAGCCGGCGAAGCTGGGCGCGCTGCTCGGGGTCCAGGCCCGTGGTCGGCTCGTCCAGGAGCAGCACCTGTGGCGCGGTCACCAGCGCGGTGGCCAGGACCAGACGTCGTCGCATGCCCCCGGAGAGCCGCCCCACCCGCTCCCGCCGGCGCTGCTGGAGCCCCACCAGCGCCAACAGCTCCGGCTCGCGGGAGCCGGCCACGCGTCTCGGGACGCCGCGCAGCCAGCTCACGTAGGACAGGGCGTCGGCCACCCGCAGCTCGCGCGGCAGGTCGAGCTCCTGGGGCATCAGGCCGATCCGGCCCACCAGCTCGCGCCGGTGTCGGCCGTAGACGTCGACCCCGTCGAGGGTGACGGTGCCGCCCTGCGGCCGCCGGGCACCGGCCAGCGCCAGGAGCAGCGTGGTCTTGCCCGCCCCGTTGACGCCCACCAGGCCGGTGACTCCGGAGCCGAGGCTCAGCTCGTCGATGTCGACGACGTCGACGCTCGACGGCGGGTAGCGACAGGCCAGCTGTCGGGCGCGCAGGCCGGGCGCGCTCACAGGGCGAAGGTGAAGTACGGCCTCCGGCTGCACGCATCGGGACTCCACGCCTGGTCCTCGCAGACCTTCGAGTGGACCCGGGCCTGGCTGGCGTCGTTGTGCTCGGAGTAGTCGTCCCGGTCGTACTGGTCGACCCAGTCGCCCGAGCTGTTGCGGGGGCTCTGGTCGCTCGGGCCGTTGCCGCTCCAGGACTCCCCGCCCTGGGAGGGCTCGCGGTAGGTGTAGCCGGTCTCGGTGTAGACCTTGTCGCCGCCGCTGCGCGGGTCGCGGTAGTAGGTGTGGTTCTTGAGGAACCCGTCCTTGGTGTAGGACGTACCGTAGGCCAGCGCCTGGGCGACGTCGTCCTCCCAGGCCTTCAGCGGCTTGGACCGGGAGTGCCAGTCGTACGAGGCGGCGTGCGCGGCCGGTGCGGAGCTCACGACCAGGGCGCTCAGGAGCCCGGCGGCGATGAGGGGTCGGTCCAGCCTCGCGAGGAGGTGCGTCATCGGTGGTACCTGCTTTCCGAGTAGGGGTGTTCGGGCGGTGCGTCGAAGAGGAGCTCGAGGGGGACGTCGAGCGCGCTGGCGATGCGCTCGGCCAGGTCGGGCGTGCAGGTCGTCTTGTGACCGGTCACCAGGTGGCCGACCATCGACTTGCTGCACCCGCACTGGCGAGCCAGGTCGGCAAGCGAGAGACCGCGTCGTCTGATGGTCGCGGCGAGCATCTCCGGCGAGCCGAGCTGCATGTCACTGTCCTCCGCAGTGGGTCCTCTAGGGGCGCTCGAATGGTGACCCGCCGCAGGGACGCTGTCAATCATCTGTAGATCATCGATCTACTCCAGGTAGACGATCATCTTCGGCGACGGGCGAGTTCAGCCGCAACCGGCGGCCTCTCGGGCACAATCGGCGGTAGACGCTTTTCCTCAGCCCGCCACCGGAAGGGGTGCTCGCGACCGTGCCCGCCACGTTCTGGGAGCTGCTGCAGCACTACTGCGACGACACGGGCGCCACCGAGGCCGCGGTGCAGCGCAAGGCGCGACTCAACCACGGGACGTTCACGGCGTGGCGAGCCCGCGGGGTCCCGGCGCTGCCGAGGGTCGACGTCGTCGTCGCCCTGGCCGACACCCTGCGAGTGGACTACGAGGACCTCGTACGGGCGCTGCTGGTGAGCGCCGAGTACCTCCCGGCCGAGGTCGCCCGCGCGCGGGCGAGCGACCCGGCGAGCGACCGGGCGGAGGCGCCGACCGCGGCACGGGCGGGCGCCTCCCGTGGGCGCCGGCTGCGCGAGGAGCAGGACGACGCGGCGACCCGGCCCACCCAGGACCGCGCTGAGGCCTGAGCGTGTCGGTGGGCCTCGCTACGGTCGCGGGGCATGACGGACAGGTGGCATCCGTGGCGGGCGGTGGCCCGGCACCCGGACGTGACGGTGGTCTACGACGACCCGGGCGAGGGCAACGTCGGCCTCGTCGACCTCCGGACCCGGGTGATCACGCTGTGTCCCAGCCTGCTCCAGGACGAGCGGCGCTCCACGCTCACCCACGAGCTCGTGCACCTGGAGCGAGGGACGCCGTGCGGACCGGGGGACCCCGAAGAGCGTGAGGTCGAGCGGCTCGCCGCGCGGCGGATCATCACCCTGCCGGACCTGGTCGAGGCGGTGAGGTGGAGCGACCACCTGGTCGAGCAGGCCGTCGAGCTCTGGGCCGACGAGGACATGGTCCGGATCCGCCTGCACCACCTCACCGCCGCCGAGCGCGAGGAGCTCACCCGGGTCCGGGCCTCGTGCGAGGGGCTGGAGGAGCCGGCCCGGGCCTACCCTCAGGAGCCATGACCGACCACGCCCCCGGCTCCGCGTCGTACCTCGCGGCCCAGCGCGCCGATCTGCTCCGCTTCGCGCGCGGCTCCCGGACCGCCCGTGGCTTCGGCTACCTCGACGCCGACGGGGCGGTGGACCCCGCGCGGCCGGTCGAGCTCTGGATCACCTGCCGCATGACCCACGTGTTCGCGCTGGGTCTGCTGGCCGCGGAGCCCCCCGCGGCCGGCGGACCGAACGTCGAGGACCTCCGGTCCCTGACCGGGCACGGCGTCGGCGCGCTGCGCACCGCCTTCGCCGACGGGGAGCATGGCGGATGGTTCGCCGCCGTCGGGCAGAGCGGGGAGGACGAGGTGGTCGATGCGAGCAAGCAGGCCTACGGCCACGCGTTCGTCGTGCTGGCCGCGAGCTCGGCCGCCGTGGCCGGCATCGCCGGCGCCGACGAGCTCCTGCGCGACGCGCTGGACTGCCTGGACCGGCGGTTCTGGCGCGAGGAGGACGGGCTGGTGGTCGACCGGTGGGACCGCGCCTGGACCGAGCTCGACCCCTACCGCGGTGTCAATGCCAACATGCACACCGTCGAGGCGCTGCTCGCCGCGGGCGACGTCACCGGCGAGGCCCGCTGGCACGAGCGCGCTGGCCGCATCGCCGCCCGCGTCGCCGGCTGGTCCGGTGCCAACCGGTGGCGCATCCCGGAGCACTTCGACACGCGCTGGCGCCCCCTGCTCGAGCACCACCGCGACGTCCCCGCGCACCCGTTCCAGCCCTACGGCGCCACCGTCGGGCATGGCCTGGAGTGGGCCCGGCTGATGGTGGCGGCGCGGGAGTCGCTGGGCGAGGCGGCTCCGGCGGGGCTGCTCGAGGCCGCGACGGCGCTCGCCGACCGCGCGGTGACCGACGGCTGGGCCGCCGACGGGGCGGAGGGGTTCGTCTACACCACCGACTGGGAGGGGGTGCCCGTCGTGCACGCCCGCATGCACTGGGTGGCCGCCGAGGCCGTCAACACCGCGGAGGTGCTGCACCGGGTCACCGGCGAGCAGCGCTGGACCGACCGGTCGCACAGCTGGTGGGCGCACATCGACCGGTGCCTGGTCGACCACCGAAGAGGGTCCTGGATCCACGAGCTGGACGGGCACAACCGCCCCTCCGGCGAGACCTGGCCGGGCAAGCCGGACGTCTACCACGCCTACCAGGCGGCGCTCCTGCCGACGCTGCCGGTCACGCCGTCGTTCGCGGCGGCGCTCGCCGCTAGCCTCGGCGCGTGAAACGACGCCAGCGGTGGGCCAACTCCTGCGTGCACGCCATGTGGCAGCGGGTGCAGCGGGCCGGAGAGATCGTCCCCGGCACCCGTGCCGCCGAGGAGTTCGGCCGCCTGGGTGAGGGCAGCAGCATCGGCTTTCCGGCGGCCACCCTGATGGGCGTGCGCTCGATCCATGTCGGCGAGCGCACGTTGATCGGGCGCCACGTGACGCTGTCGGTGGGCTACGGACCCGGCGACAGCGCCCTGCCCGAGCGCGGCCTGGTCATCGGCGACCGCTGCGTGGTCGGCGCCCGGACGAGCCTCACCGCGCACAGCTCGATCCTCGTCGAGGACGACGTGTGGTTCGGGCAGGACGTCTTCGTCTCCGACGCCAGCCACGGCTACCAGGAGCTGGGCGTGCCGATCGGGAGGCAGCTGGGTGCGCACCAGCCGGTGGTCGTCGGGGCCGGGTCCTGGATCGGCCACGGCGCGATCATCCTGCCGGGCTCGGTCATCGGCCGCAACGTCGTCGTCGCGGCCGGCTCCGTCGTCCGCGGCACGGTGGAGGACCACGCCGTGGTCGGCGGTTCGCCGGTGCGCGTGCTGCGCCGCTACGAGGCCGGCCTGGGCTGGCTGACGCCCGGCGGCGACCTCCGCCCGGTCCGGCACCCGCCCGGCTCGTCGGCGCCCATCGCGCAGGCTCACCCGGCCGGGTGAGATGGCGTCAAAACGGCAAAATTCGGCGCGCGGCGTGACAGGCTGGCTCTCTACAGGAGGTCGGTCCACCCCGTACGCGTCGGGGAGCGCCGGCCTCGAGACGAGGTACAGATGGGCGAGCAGCCCCACGGGTCCCAGGCGCCGCCACCCCTGGACGTCGGCGTCGAGGAGCACGGCGCGCACCGGGTCGTCGCGCTGCGCGGCGAGGTGGACATGGCCTCGGTCGGCGCGGTCCGCACCTGCCTGCGCGAGCTGATGCTGGCGGGGCACACCGACGTGCTGGTGGACCTGCGCGACGTCACCTTCATGGACTCCACCGGCCTCGGGGTCCTGGTGGCCGCCCGCAAGCAGGCGCGGGTCTTCCGCGGCTCGCTGGGCCTGGTCGCACCGAGCCCGCCGGTGGCCCGCGTGCTGTCGCTCACCTCGCTCGACCGGGTGTTCCCCTGCTTCGGGTCGCTCGACGAGGCGCTGGCCCCCGAGCCGTCCGCGTCCTAGCGCCGCCCTGTCAGCCGGCCGCGACGGCCACGCGCATCGCCTCGGCGTCGAGCTCCGCGCCGTACGCCGGCTTGTCGCGGTCGAAGCGGCGGCCCTCGGACAGCGGCCCGGCGTCGACGACATCGAAGCCCAGGTCGTCGGCCAGCGAGGCCACGACCCGCTTGGCCTCGGCGTCGTCGCCCGCGATCGGGACCGCCCGACGTCCCGGATCGCCGGCGGGCCTGGCCGCCGAGACGATGTGCGCGGCCTGGATGGCGTTGAACGCCTTGACGACGCGAGAGTGCGGAAGGTGCGCGGCGAGGAGCTCGGTGGGGCTGGTGCGGCCCTCGTCGATCTCGGGGAACCGGCCGTCCCGCTCGAAGTAGTAGTTGTTGGTGTCGATGACCACCTTGCCGGCTAGAGGTGCGACCGGCACCTGCCGGTAGCTCTTGAAGGGGATCGTGACCACGACCAGGTCGCCCTCCCTCGCCGCCTCCTCCGCGGTGCCGGCCCGTGCCCGCTCCCGAGCTCTGCCACGAGGTCGGTGAGCGTCTCCGGGCCGCGAGAGTTGGAGAGCACGACGTCGTAGCCGTGGGCCACGGCCTGACGCGCGAGGGCCGTGCCGATTTGTCCGCTGCCGATGAGTCCGATGGTGGTCATGCCGGTCCTAACCGCGCGGGCCGCGAGGACCTTCCCCTGGCATCCGGACCGCTCCGGCGGTCTCGGACCCGGCACCTCATCCGTGCGGGGGTGTCGTGCCGGGCGAGGATCGAGGAGACTGAGGCCGCCACCGACCGACGTGGCCGGAACCGGACGGGAAGGGTGGCTCTACGCAGGTGACGACGCCGCTGACGCCCCCCGGCGACCACACCCCGGCGTACGCCGCCACCGACCTCACGACCTGCGACACCGAGCCGATCCACGTGCCCGGCGCGATCCAGCCGCACGGCGTGCTGCTGGCGCTCACCGAGGACGCCGCCGAGGTCGTCATGGCGTCGGTGAACGCCGCTGCCATGCTCGGGATCGCCGCCGACGACGTCGTGGGTCGGCCGCTGGCCGACGTGCTGGGGCCGGAGGCTGCTGCGCAGGTCGAGCTTCGCGTCGTGGAGGGCTTTCCGGTCGAGCCGCTGCTCGTCCGGCTCGACGAGGTGGCGGCGGGCGAGCTCGCGGGCCGGGAGTGCGACCTGCGGGTGCACCGCTCCGGCTCCCGTGTGGTCGTCGAGATCGAGGCGGTGGAGCACGCCCGTGCGACGCCGATGACCTACCAGTCCGCGCGCAGCGCCATGTCCCGGCTCGGTGCGTCGACGACGGTCACCGATCTCACCGAACAGATCGCCCGCGAGGTCCGGTCCCTGACCGGGTTCGACCGGGTGATGGTCTACCGCTTCGACGACGAGTGGAACGGCGAGGTGGTCGCCGAGGAGAGGCGCCCCGACCTGAACCCGTTCCTCGGGCTGCACTACCCGGCCAGCGACATCCCGGCCCAGGCTCGCCGTCTCTACACGGTCAACTGGCTGCGGCTGATCGCTGACATCTCCTACGTGCCGGTGCCGCTGACCCCGATCCTCGACCCCGGCACCGGCACGCCGCTGGACCTGTCGCACTCGTCGCTGCGCAGCGTCTCGCCGATGCACGTCGAGTACCTCTCGCACATGGGGGTCACCGCCTCGATGTCGGTGTCGTTGGTGGTCGACGGCGAGCTCTGGGGGCTCGTGGCGTGCCATCACTACTCGGGGCCGCATCGCCCGCCGCTGGACGCCAGGTCGGCCGCGGAGTTCCTGGCGCACGTCGCGTCGCCCATGATCGCCGACCGTGAGCGCGCCGACGACCGCGAGGCCGCGCTGGCGACCCAGTCCCTGCTCGCCGAGATCACCGCACGCGTCTCGGCGAGCCCGGAGGCGCCCCTCGACGCGATGCTCGCCGACCCGGCGCTGCTCGCGCTGATGAACGCCACGGGGCTGGCCATGAACTTCGACGGCGTCGTGCGGACGCGGGGGCAGGTCCCCGACCTGGCATCCCTGCAGCGCATGGCGGCCGTCACCGACCACCCCGACCGCTACGCGATCCAGACCAGCCACCTGGCGGCCCTCGACCCGGGTTTCGCCGAGCTCGCCCCGGTCGCGTCCGGCGTACTGCGCATCGGCGCGTCGCCCGAGCGCTGGCTGATGTGGCTGCGTCCCGAGCTGGAGCGGGTCGTCGACTGGGGCGGGGACCCGACCAACAAGCAGCTCGCCGCGGCCGAGGGTCCGCACGTGCGCCTGAGCCCCCGCCGCTCCTTCGAGCAGTGGCGACAGATCGTGCGCGGCCACAGCCAGGTCTGGGCGCCCTGGGAGGTCGAGGCCGCCGACGTCCTCGGGCGGCACATCAACGGGCTGCTCCTGCTGCGCTCGCGCGAGCAGATCGCGCTCGCGGAGTCGCTGCAGCGCCAGGTCGTGCTCGACCGCGCGCCGGACTTCGACGGGGTGGAGCTGGTGGCGAGCTACGAGCCGGCCTCCAGCAACCAGCTGGGCGGCGACTGGTGGGACGCCTTCGAGCTGGCGCCCGGACGGCTGGCCCTGGTGATCGGCGACGTCGCCGGCCACGGTGTCTCCGCCGCGTCCGCGATGACCCAGCTCCGTACTGCCCTGCGCGCCTACCTGTTCGAGGGCCATTCGCCCGGCGACTGCCTCGACCACCTCGACCGGCTGATGGACGGGCTGCTCGACGTGCGCGTCGCCACGGCCGTCGTGGTGGTGCTCGACGTGGTCACCGGCGAGGCGGAGATCGCCAACGCCGGTCATCCGCCGCCGCTGCTCGCCGCACCGGGCAGCGTGGTCGAGGTCGAGGGCGAGGTCCGTCCGCTGCTGGGGGTCGGCGAGGGGCGGGCCGAGCCGGTCCACCTGGAGCTGCCGAGGGGCTCGACGCTGCTGCTCTACACCGACGGGCTCATCGAGCGCCGAGGCTCGGACATGGCCGAGCGCACCGGTCGGCTGCACGCGATCACCTCGGCCACGACAGCCGACGAGCCGCTCGAGGCGCTGCTCGCCCGGGTCCTGGCCATGCAGGGCGACACCGAGGCCGACGACACCACCGTCCTGGCCGTACGCCGCACCTGATCAGCCCCGCCGGCCGACCACCGCGCAGGCGCCGAGCTCGTCGTCGACGTGGAGGCGGGGCTCGAGCCCGGCGGCCGCCACCAACGCGACCGTGGCGGGCGCCTGGTCGCGACCGGTCTCGACCAGGATCATGCCCCCGGGTGCGAGCCAGCCCGGGGCCGCGGCGAGCAGGCGGCGCTGGACGTCGAGGCCGTCGGCGCCGCCGTCGAGGGCGAGCCGGTGCTCGTGGTCGCGGGCCTCGGGCGGCATCGAGGCGATCGCCCCGGTCGGGACGTAGGGCGCATTGGCGACGATGATCTCGGCGCGGCCCCGGATCCGGGCGGGCAGTGCCTCGAACAGGTCTCCGGCGTGGACCCGCTCGGGTGGGAGGTTGCGGCGCGCGCACGCCACCGCCGCGGGGTCGAGGTCGGCGGCGTGCAGGTCCAGGCCGGGCTCGCGGGCCAGCAGTGCGGCACCCAGGGCGCCGGTGCCGCAGCAGAGGTCCACCGTCACCGCACCGTGGCGCAGCCGGGCCGCGGCCAGCCGCACCAGCAGCATGCTGCGCTGACGGGGCACGAAGACCCCCGGCGCCACGGCGTACCGCCGTCCGTCGAGCTCGGCCCAGCCCAGCACCTGCTCGAGCGGCCGTCCCGACTCCCGAGCCCTCAGCATCCGCTCGAGGTCGTCGTGGTCCGCGGCCTGCGCGACCAGCAGCGCCGCCTCGTCCTCCGCGAAGACGCATCCGGCGGCCCGCAGCCGGGCCGTGATGGCGTCGAGCGCGTCGTCCTGCACGCGGGCATCGTGTCACCACCGCCGCCCGAGCCGCCGGGCCGATGCGGCGAAAACTAGAACGCGTTACGGTTTCCACGTGACCCCGGACGTGTTCGGCCCCGCGCAGCTCGGGCCGGTGCGCCTGCGCAACCGCACGGTCAAGGCCGCGACGTTCGAGGGACGATCGCCGCAGGGGCAGGTGAGCGACGGGCTGGTCGACTACCACCTCGCCGTCGCGGAGGGCGGGGTCGGGCTCACGACCGTCGCGTATCTCGCGGTCGCGCCCGAGGGCCGCACCCACGCCGAGCAGATCGTCGTGGGCCCCGACACGGCCGCCGGCCTGGCGCGGCTCGCGGACGCGATCCACAGTGCGGGGGCGGCGATCGCCGGGCAGGTCGGGCATGCCGGGCCTGTGGCCAACGGTCGGTCCAACGGGGTCAAGGCGATCAGCGCGAGCCGGATGCCGAGCCCGCTGTCGATGCAGATGGTGCGGGCCGCGACCGAGGCCGACCTGACCCGCGTCACCCGCGCGTACGTCGCCACCGCGCGGAGCCTGGTCTCGGCCGGGTTCGACGTGCTCGAGCTGCACATGGCGCACAGCTACCTGATCTCCTCCTTCCTCGCTCCTGGGCTCAACCGCCGCAAGGACCGCTGGGGCGGCTCGCTGGAGAACCGGGCCCGTCTCGCGCGGCAGGTGGCGCGCGCCGTACGCGAGGAGGTCGGCGACGAGGTCGCGGTCACCGCGAAGGTGTCGCTGAGTGACGGCTTCAAGGGCGGCGTCACGACGGACGCCGGTCTCGAGCTGGCGCGGATGCTGGAGGCCGACGGCCACCTGGACGCGCTCCAGCTCAGTGGCGGCAGCTCCCTGATGAACCCGATGTACCTCTTCCGCGGGGACGTACCGCTCCGGGAGTTCGCGGCGTCGATGCCGCTGCCGGTCCGGCTGGGGATGCGCACCCCCGTCGGGCGCGGGTTCCTGAAGCACTACGACTTCCACGAGGCCTACTTCTGGGACAAGGCGCTGCGGTTGCGCTCCGAGCTGTCGATGCCGTTGATGCTCCTCGGCGGGATCAACCGCCTGGACACGATGGAGCGCGCGATGGAGCACGGCTTCGACTTCGTCGCCATGGGCCGCGCCCTCCTGCGCGAGCCCGACCTCGTCCACCGGCTCCAAGCCGGCCGGCAGCGCGCCGGGGTGTGCATCCACTGCAACCGCTGCATGCCCACCATCTACTCCGGCACCCGCTGCCCGGTTGTTGCGGGCGGCTGATCGGCAGCAGCTTGTAACTCACTGTGACGACCTCTCTCATGCCCTTACCAGGGTGTGGAACAAGAAGTAACGGTGAGTTAGAAGCCGAGGCCTTCCGCCGACCTAGAACCTGTTCTAGGTTGACGCCATGCCCCAAGCGATCCCCGAGCGCCGGCTGCGCGTCGTCGTCTGGTCCACCGGCACCCTCGGGCGGCATGCGATCGCCGGGATCGACGCGCACCCCGACCTCGAGCTGGTCGGGGTGTGGGTGTCCAACCCCGACAAGGACGGCAAGGACGCCGGGGTGCTCGCGGAGCTGGGCCGCGAGCTCGGGGTGGCGGCGACCAGGGACCGAGACGCCCTGCTGGCGCTCAGGCCGGACGCCATCGTGCACACCGCGATGGCCGACGACCGGGTGCTCGAGTGCATCGAGGACCTGATCTCGTTCGTCGAGGCCGGGATCGACGTGGTCAGCAGCGGCCCGGTGCTCCTGCAGTGGCCGGAGGGGATCCTGCCGCCCGAGATGCTGACGCGCATCGAGGACGCCTGTCGCGCCGGGGGCGCGAGCCTCCACGTCAACGGCATCGACCCCGGCTTCGCCAACGACGTGCTGCCGCTGGTGATGACCAGCCTGAGCCGGCGCATCGACGAGATCCGGGTCATGGAGGTCTGCGACTACTCGACCTACTACCAGCCCGTCGTCATGCGCGACATGTTCGGCTTCGGACAGGCGATGGAGTCGCGGCCGCTGCTGTGGGAGCCGGGCATCCTCGCCATGGCCTGGGGCAGCGTCGTACGCCAGATTGCGGCCGGGCTCGGCGTCGTGCTCGACGAGCCGCTCACCGAGGAGGTCGACCGGCGGGCGGCCGAGGTCTTCACCCCCTCGGTCTCCGGCGACATCGAGGCCGGCACCATGGGCGCGGTCCGCTTCCAGGTCGTCGGCAAGGTGCACGGGACCCCCCGTGTCGTGCTCGAGCACGTCACCCGGACCGCGCCGGACCAGGTGCCGGAGTGGGAGACGCCGCCGGCGGGCAGCGACGCCTGCTACCGGATCCGGATCACCGGCGAGCCGATGATGCAGGTCGACTTCACCCACCACGGCGAGCACGGCGACCACAACGTCTCCGGGATGGTCACCACCGCCCAGCGGCTCCTCAACGCCCTGCCGGCGGTCGTGGCGGCCGAGCCCGGCCTGGTCACCGCGCTCGACCTGCCGCTGGTCACCGGCCGCGGGCTCGTCGCCCGATGAGCATCCTGGACCGCTTCGCCGTCACCGGCCAGGTCGCCATCGTCACCGGTGCCGGCCGCGGCCTCGGGGCGAGTACGGCGGTCGCGCTCGCGGAGGCCGGCGCCGACGTGCTGATCTCCGCTCGCACCGGGAGGCAGCTCGACCGCGTGGCCGAGCGGATCCGCGCGACCGGGCGCCGCGCGATCGTGGTCCCGGCCGACCTCAGCGACCTGGACGCGGTCGCCGGCCTCGCGCAGACGGCCTACGACGAGCTCGGGCGCCTCGACACGGTGGTCAACAACGTCGGTGGCACCTTCCCGACCGAGTTCCTCCAGACCAGCAACGAGCTCCTCAACGAGGCGTTCAGCTTCAACGTCACCACGGCGCACGCGCTGACCCGCGCGGCGGTGCCGCTGATGCTGCGCGACGACGAGCTGCCGAAGAGCGTCGTCACGATCAGCTCGATGATGGGCCGCACCGCCGACCGCGGCTTCCTGGCCTACGGCACCGCCAAGGCGGCGCTCGCCCACTGGACCAAGCTGGCGGCCCAGGACCTCGCGCCGCGGATCCGGGTCAACGGCGTCTATGTCGGCTCGATCATGACCAGCGCGCTCGAGTACGTCGCCGGGCAGCCCGAGCTGATGGAGCAGCTGGAGACCAGGACGCCGCTGCGCCGGGTCGGCGAGCCGGAGGACATCGCGGCCGCGGTGCTCTACCTCAGCTCGCGGGCCGGCCAGTACGTCACGGGCAAGCTGCTCGAGGTCGACGGCGGCATCCAGCAGCCCACCCTCGACCTCGGGTTCCCCGACGTCGGGCAGTAGCGTCCGACCCGTGACCACGGATTCCGCACCCCGCCGCGACCCCGGCGTCAGCACGGCGTACGCCGTCTCCCCGGACTCCGGCGAGCACTGGACCGCGGAGGGTGCCTGGCGCGTGGCCGACGGCATCTTCCGGATCCCGCTGCCGCTGCCGATGGACGGCCTGCGCGCCATCAACGTCTACGTCATCGAGACCGACGACGGCCTGACCCTGGTCGACGGGGGCTGGGCCATCCCGGTCGCCCGGGAGCTGCTCGAGCGCTGCCTGAAGGACGTCGGCTACGGCTTCGGGGACCTGCGCCGCTTCCTGGTCACCCACGTGCACCGCGACCACTTCACGATGGCCACCGTGCTCGGCCACGAGCTCGGCATCGACGTCGCCCTCGGCGCGGACGAGAAGCCGGCGCTGGACCTGCTCAACAACATCGAGGACCTGACCCGCAACCCGTTCGTCGACGTGCTGGTCTCGGCCGGGGCCCGCGAGGTCGCCGCGCAGTGGGTGCGGATGGACGAGCACCGCGAGGCGCCGGACATGTCGGTCTGGGCCTACCCCGACACCTGGCTCGAGGGCGACCACGAGATCCCGGTCGGGCGGCGCACCCTCGACGCGGTGCACACGCCCGGGCACACCCCGGGGCACTTCGTCTTCGCCGAGCGCGAGGCCGGCCTGCTGTTCGCGGGCGACCACGTGCTGCCGACGATCACGCCGTCGATCGGGTTCACGATGCCCGCCGCCGAGCAGCCGCTGGGCGACTTCATGGCCTCGCTGACCAAGGTGCGGGGGCTGCCCGACCTCACCATCCTGCCGGCCCACGGCCCCGTCGCACCGTCCTCCCATGCCCGTGTCGACGAGCTGCTCGAGCACCACGAGCGCCGGCTGGCCGACAGCCTGGCGCTCATGGGGGCCGCGACCGTCACCGCCCACGACGTCGCGCAGGGCCTGGGCTGGACCCGCCACGAGACGCCGTTCGGCGAGCTCGACGTGTTCAGCCAGGGCATGGCCGCGATGGAGACCAAGGCCCACCTCGAGCTGCTGGTCGCACGGGGTCAGGCCGCGCGCGAGGAGACCCCCGAGGGCGTGCTGTTCCGCGCTCAGGAGGCGTGAGGGCGCCGCATCGGCACGTGCGGGATGCCGTCCTCGATGAACTCCTCGCCGTCGACGACGAAGCCGTGCGAGGCGTACCAGCCCGCCAGCGGAGCCTGGGCGTCAAGCACCAGGTCGCGGCCCGGGCAGACCGCCATCGTCGCCCGCATCAGCTCGTCGGCCAGGCCGCGGCCACGCGCGGCGCGGGCCAGGACCACCCGCCCGATCCGCCACTCGTGGGCGTCGTCGACCGCCCGCGCGTAGCCGATCAGCGCGCCGTCCTCGCGCAGGAGCACGTGGCGGGTGCCCGGCTCCAGGTCGCGCCCGTCGAGGTCGGGGAAGGGGCAGTCCTGCTCGACGACGAAGACATCCTGGCGCAGCCGCCAGACGGCGTACGCCGTGCGGGTGTCGAGGTCGTCGAAGCCGACGACCTCGATGCTCACCCCAGCCATGCCAGCAGCTGTCGCCAGGCCCGCTTCGCCTCGGGGATGAGTGGCAGCAGCGGGTAGACGTGGAGGAGCCCCGGCTCCTCGATGTAGGTGAGGTCCCAGTCGGACTCCTGCGCGCGCCGGGCCAGCAGGCGGCACCCCGGCACGAGCAGGTCGCGGGTCCCGCAGAACATCAGCGTCGGCGGCAGTCCGTCCAGCGGCGCGAGGGCGGGGGAGGCCTCGTGGCGGGTCAGCCGCTCCGGGCCGCCGGCCCACCACTCGGCGTACGTGCGGAGCTTGCCGATGAACAGCCAGGGGTCGACGGCGTCCAAGGCCTCGGTCTCCTCGGCCGTGCTGGTCGACAGGTCGACCCACGGCGAGAAGAGCGCCATCCGGGCGGGCTGCGGGCCGCCGCGGTCGCGCAGCGTCTCGGCCACGGCCAGTGCGAAGCCGCCGCCGGCGGAGTCGCCCAGCAGCACCAGCGGCCCCTCCTGGGCCCAGTCCGACACGTGGTCGGCGACCGCGAGGTGGGAGGCGTCCACCGTGTGCTCGGGCGTCAGCGGGTAGTCCGGGATGACGACCCGCGCCCGGAGCTCGGTCGCCAGCCGCACGACGTAGCGCACCTGGAAGGGGTCGGCGGGGGCCATGAACCCGCCGCCGTGCAGGTAGTAGAGCGTGAAGTCGGGGTCCAGGCCTCGCGGCGTCACCGTGTACGACGTGAAGTCGCCGTCGGGCCCCTGGAGGGTCTCGGTGGTGAGTGTGTAGCGCCGGTCGAAGCGCGGCACGGCGCGAGTGGGCAGCGACGACGGCAGCGTGGCGTGCCACTGCTCGACCCGCGCCCGCTCGGAGGCGACGTCGTCCAGCTCCTGCGACCCCCGCAGACGCGGCAGTGCCCAGACCAGGAGCTGGTGGCGGCGGCTCGGCATGCGACGAGCGTCGCACACGAGGTGTCACAGACGAAGGGGCGCCGGTGTCTCGTGGCCAGACACCCACTCGAGAAGGAGCAGCCATGCCCAGCACGTTCCGCATCCCCCAGGCCACGATCTCCGGCCCCTACGGCAAGGCCCTGACCACCTACGCGCGCCGCACCTGGGGCAAGGTGCCCGACAACGCCTACGTCCTGTGGCACCACCGCAAGGTGGCCAAGGCGGTGTTCTCCTTCGAGAGCAAGGTGAGCAGGTGGGACCGGCTCGACGCGCACCTGAAGTCCTACGCCGAGCTTGCGAGCGCGGCGGTCATCGGCTGCTCGTGGTGCGTCGACTTCGGCTACTTCCTGGCCCACCACGAGGGCCTGGACCTCGCCAAGCTCCGCGAGGTGCCCCGCTGGCGCCAGTCGACGGTCTTCACCGACGTGGAGCGCGACGTGCTCGAGTACGCCGAGGCGATGAGCGTCACCCCGCCCACCGTCACCGACGAGCTGACGCAGCGGCTGCTCGGCGCGCTCGGGGTCCCGGCGGTCGTGGAGCTGACCCAGATCGTCGCGCTGGAGAACATGCGCTCGCGCTTCAACGCCGCCGCCGGCCTCCAGAGCCAGGGCTACTCCGACGTCTGCGAGGTGCCGATCGTCCTACCCTCGACCTCATGACCGGTACGACGGAGGAGTTCGTCGCCCACCGCAACCTGCTCTTCACCGTCGCCTACGAGATGCTGGGCTCGGCCGCCGACGCCGAGGACGTCCTGCAGGAGACGTGGCTGCGGTGGGCCGAGGTGGACCGGGACTCGGTGCGCGAGCCGCGTGCCTACCTCGTCCGGATCACCACCCGGCTCGCGCTCAACCGGCTGCGCACCGCGGCCCGGCGCCGGGAGACCTACGTCGGCCCGTGGCTCCCCGAGCCGCTGCTGACGGTGCCCGACGTCGCCGAGGACGTCGAGCTGGCCGACAGCGTGTCCACCGCGATGCTGCTGGTGCTCGAGACGCTCACGCCGACCGAGCGCGCGGTGTTCGTGCTCCGCGAGGTCTTCGCGGTGGGCTATGACGAGATCGCGGCCGCCGTCGACCGGACCCCGGACGCCGTACGGCAGATCGCGCACCGCGCCCGGGGCCACGTCGAGGCGCGGCGGCCGCGGACCCGGGTGACGGCCGCCGAGCGGGACGCGGTGTTCGCGCGGTTCATCCAGGCCGCATCGACCGGTGACCTGCAGTCGCTCATGGACGTCCTGGCGCCCGACGTCGTGCTCCTCACCGATGGTGGCGGGGTCACGAAGGCCGCCCTGAGGCCGATCCACGGCTCGGAGAAGGTGCTGCGGTTCCTGGCCGCCGTCGGCGCCGGTGGCGCGGCGGCCGTCGACGTGGTGCAGGTCAACGGCGGGCCGGCGCTGCGCATGTTCAACGAGACCGGCCTGGACACCCTCGGCACCTTCCTGATCGAGGACGGCCTGGTCACCGCGATCTACTTCGTCCGCAACCCGCACAAGCTCGCGTGGCTCGAGGAGGAGACCGCCCTCGAGCGGTGACCGGGCTGCACGCCGGGAGGGGGGCGCTCGGACATCTGCCGGCCGTCGGTCCGCCGGCCACCGGGCCTCGCGGCGGCCGGCCACCGGTCGCGCTAGGGTGGCGGCACACGACAGGGGAGCAAGCGCGAGCTTGCTGAGAGTGCGGACCAGCCGCAGACCCTTGAACCTGCTCCGGCTAGTACCGGCGAAGGGAGTCATCCATGAGGTCCATTTCCGCTGCCCATGCGCCCACCCGCCTGGCCGCGGTCGCGCTGACGGTCTCACTGGCCGCCACGGGCTGCTCGCTGATCGGCTCGGGCGACGACGACGCGCGCGCCGAGGAGGCGGGCGGCGAGGTCGTCCTCGTCACCCACGAGTCCTTCTCGCTGCCCGACGAGGTGGTCGCGGCGTTCGAGGAGGAGTCCGGCTACGAGCTCGTCGTGCGGGCCGCCGGTGACGCCGGCGCGCTGACCAACAAGCTCGTCCTCACCCAGGGCAACCCCACCGGCGACGTGGCCTTCGGCGTCGACAACACCTTCGCGTCCCGGGCGCTCGAGGCCGATGTCTTCGAAGCGTCCGACGTCGACCTGCCCGCGGGTGCCGAGACCTACCTGCTCGAGGGCGACGCGGACCGCGCGCTCACGCCGGTCGACAACGCCAGCGTCTGCGTCAACGTCGACGACACCTGGTTCGCCCGCAAGGGGATCGCGCCGCCGCAGACGCTCGACGATCTCACCGACCCCCGGTACCAGGATCTGTTCGTCCTGCCCTCGGCGGCGACGAGCTCGGTCGGCCTGGCCTTCCTGCTCACCACGATCGACAAGTACGGCGAGGACTGGCCGGGCTACTGGGCCGACCTCATGGCCAACGGCGCCCGGCTCACCAGCGGCTGGTCGGACGCCTACCAGACCGACTTCACCCAAGGCGGCGGCAAGGGGGACCGGCCGATCGTCCTGTCCTACGACTCCTCGCCGGCGTTCACCGTCGACGGCAAGGGCGGCACGACCACCAGCGCGCTGCTGGACACCTGCTTCCGCCAGGTCGAGTACGCCGGCGTGCTGGCCGGAGCCGCCAACCCCGAGGGTGCGCAGGCGCTGGTGCAGTTCCTGGTCGGCCCCGAGGTGCAGGCCGCGCTGCCCGACAGCATGTACGTCTTCCCGGTCGTCGCCGGCACCGAGCTGCCGGCCGACTGGGCGAAGTTCGCCGAGCAGCCGGCCGAGCCGCACGAGGTCGACCCCGCCGAGGTGGCCGAGCAGCGCGACGACTGGCTCACCGAGTGGCGCGACGTCACGAGCGGGTGAGCGCGTCGATCAGGCCGCCGGTCCGGTCGTGGGGGCGTCCCGCGTCGCTGGTCGCCCTCGCCCTGCTGCCGGTCGTGGTGCTCGGCTGCTTCTTCGTGCTGCCGGTCAGCGGCATGGTCGCCCGGGGCTTCTGGCCCGACGGCGAGCTCGACGCGGGAGCGGTCCTGGACGTGCTCACCCGGGCCCGGACCGGCCAGGTCGTGTGGTTCACCGTCTGGACCGCCGCGGTGGCGACCCTGGTGGCGGTGCTGCTCGGGCTGCCGGCGGCGTACGCCCTGCACCGCCTGGACTTCCCGCTGCGGCGTGCCGTCCGCGCGGCCCTGCTGGTGCCGTTCGTGCTGCCGACCGTGGTGGTCGGCGTGGCGTTCCGCCAGCTGCTCGGAGAGGCCGGACCGCTGGGCTTCCTCGGGCTCGACGGGACGCCGGTCGCGATCGTCGCCGGGCTGGTCTTCTTCAACGCGGCGGTGGTGATCCGCGCGGTCGGCGCCTCGTGGGAGTCGCTGGACGCCCGGCCCGCCGAGGCCGCGGCCGCGCTCGGCGCCACCCCGCTCCAGGTCCTCCGCACGGTCACCCTCCCGGCGCTGCGCCCGGCCATCGTGTCCGCGGCGAGCGTGGTCTTCCTCTTCTGCGCCACCTCGTTCGGGGTGGTGCTGACGCTGGGCGGCACCGAGTACAGCTCGGTCGAGACCGAGATCTACCTGCTCACCACCAACTTCCTGGACCTGCCCGGCGCCGCCGCCCTCTCGATCGTCCAGCTGGTCGCCGTGGTGTCACTGCTCGCGGTCGCGGCCCGGCTGCGCGCCACGCCGGACCCGACCGTCGTACGCGTGCCGCCCCGGCCGCGGCGGCCCGGCCGCGGCGACCTCCCGGCGGCCGCGATGACGGGCCTCCTGCTCGTGCTCGTCGCCGCTCCTGTCGTCACGCTGGTGCTGGGCTCGCTGCGGGTGGACGACGCGTGGAGCCTGGCCAACTACCGGGCCCTCGACAGCGTCGGTGAGCAGCAGGCGCTGGTGGTCCCCGTCACCGAGGCCCTGGTCACCTCGCTGCGTACGGCGGTCGACGCGACCTGGATCTCGCTGCTGCTGGGGCTGCTCGTCGCGCTGGCGGTGACCCGGCGCTCCCGCTCGCGCTCCGAGCGCCGGATCCGCGGCGTCCTCGACGGCTTCTTCATGCTGCCGCTGGGGGTGTCCGCGGCGACGCTGGGCTTCGGCTTCCTGATCACGCTGGACCGCCCGCCCCTCGACCTGCGCGACTCGGCGCTGCTGGTGCCGGTGGCGCAGGCGCTCGTGGCGCTGCCCCTGGTGGTGCGCACGCTGGTGCCGGTGCTCGACGGCATCGACGACCGGCAGCGCCAGGCCGCGGCCTCCCTGGGAGCGGGTCCACTGCGCACCCTGCTCACCGTCGACGCCCCGGTGCTGTGGCGTCCGCTGCTGGCGGCGGCGGGCTTCGCGTTCGCCGCCTCGCTGGGGGAGTTCGGGGCCACGGCCTTCCTCGCCCGCGACGAGTCCGCGACGCTGCCGGTGGTGATCTTCCGGCTCATCGGCCGCCCGGGCGAGATGAACTTCGGCATGGCCCTGGCCGCCTCCGTCGTCCTCGCCGCCACGACCGCGCTGGTGATGCTCGTCGTCGAGCGCCTGCGGGTCCCGTCCCTGGGAGCCCTCTGATGAGCCTGTCCCTGTCCGGGGTCTCGGTCGACTACGACGGGGTGCCCGCCGTCGTCGACGTCGACCTCGAGCTGCCCACCGGTCAGGTGCTGGCCGTGCTGGGGCCCTCCGGCTCCGGCAAGTCGACGCTGCTGCGCGCGGTCGCCGGGCTGGAGCCGGCGCGCGGCACGATCGCCTGGGCCGGCCGCGACCTGAGCGCCGTACCGACCCATCGGCGGGGCTTCGCGCTGATGTTCCAGGACGGGCAGCTCTTCTCCCACCTGAGCGTCGGGCGCAACGTCGGCTACGCGCTGCGCCTGCGCAAGGTGCGCGACGCCGGCGAGCGGGTGGAGCGGCTGCTCGAGCTGGTCGGCCTGGCCGGGTACGCCGACCGGCTGCCCGCGACCCTCTCGGGCGGGGAGCGGCAGCGGGTGGCGCTCGCCCGCGCGCTGGCGGTCGAGCCACGGCTGCTGCTGCTCGACGAGCCGCTGTCCGCCCTCGACGCCGGACTGCGCGAGCGCCTGGCCGGAGAGCTGCGCGACATCCTGGTCGCCGCCGGCACCACCGCCCTGATGGTCACCCATGACCACGACGAGGCCTACGCCGTCGCCGACCGGATCGCGGTCATGCGCGAGGGCCGCGTGGTGCAGAGCGGGCCGATCGGCGAGGTGTGGGCGGCGCCGGCCGACCCCGAGACCGCGCTCTTCCTCGGCTACGCCCGGGTCCTGGTGGACGACGCGGCCGCGTGCCTGCTCGCCGCGGCCGGCCTGCCGGCGGGTCCGGCGGTCGCCGTACGACGCTCGGCCCTGACGGTGGACGAGGCCGCGCGCCCGGACCGTCCCGAGGACCTCAGGGGCGTCGTGCTGTCCGCGCGGGTCACGCCGGACCAGGTCCGCCTGGTGGTCCAGGTCGCCGGGCTGGGTGAGCTGGACGCGGTCGCGGCGGTCGGCACGCACCCCGCTCCGGGGGAGTCGGTGCGGCTGGGTGTCGATCGGGCCCGACTCGCGGTCATGCGTTGAGGCGATCCCCTGCGTGGTCCCTACACTGACCCGGTGTATCGCCGCGCCTACGTGACCTGTATCGGCACGGCCGCCGTCATGGGCATCCTGGCGCTCATCGTCTCGAACCACTACGACCGCCCGCTGCTCGACCCCGAGGGCAAGTTCCTCGGACCGTCCTGGGCGAGGCTCCCGCTGCTGCTGGTCGGTGCTGTGGTGCTGGACCTGCTGCCCCGGACGCTGTGGCTCTCGCGGCTGCGGCCCTCGGCGATGGCCGGCATCGTGCGCGAGCGCATCCGCACCCACTGGAACCGCGAGCGGGTCACCCTGGTGGTGGTCGGCGTCGTCTCCTTCTATGTCACCTACGTCAGCTACCGCAACCTCAAGTCGTGCCTGCCGATCGCGCGGGGGGACGTCGAGTACGACCGCGAGCTGATGTACCTGGACCGGGTGCTGTTCTTCGGTCAGGATCCGCCGGTCGTCCTGCACGCGCTCCTCGGCGAGACCTTCTCGGCGCACATCCTGTCCTACATCTACGTGCTCTTCCTGCCGATGGTGCCGCTGATGCTGACGGCCTGGCTGGTGTGGTCGCGCAACATCTCCTTCGGCTACTGGTTCGCCACGTCGCAGTGCCTGGCCTGGTCGCTCGGCACGCTGTCGTACTACGCGCTGCCCACCAAGGGCCCCGGCTTCGAGTACTTCTCGCGCTACAACGACCTGACCCACACCCCGACCACCGACCTGATGAACAGCCTGGCCTCGGCGCGGATCGACGTCATCCACGGCGGTGTCACCGGCATCGTGCAGTCGGTCGCGGGGTTCGCGAGCCTGCACTGCGCAATCACGCTGCTGTTCGCGCTCATGGTCCAGTTCACCCTGCGCAGCCGCCTGCTCAAGGCCGTCTTTTGGGCCAACTTCGCGATCACGGTCGTCGCGACGCTCTACTTCGGCTGGCACTACCTCGCCGACGACGTCGCCGGGATCATGATCGCCTTCGTCTCCTTCTACCTCGGCGGCCTCGCGACCGGCCAGAGGTTCGACAAGCGGAGCCTGCGCTCCCACCCCACCACCGCCACCTCGGCGATCCCCGTCCACCCTGCCTGAGTCGCGGCCGGCGGATAGTCCCGGACGTTCGCGTCGTATTGGATCGATCCAACGCGACCTGAATGTCCGGGACTATCCGAGCCCACGAATTACAAGGATGTAGTTCGTCAAGCCGACACGCCGAGTGATCGAGAAAAAGTTGGGGAGAATGGTGCTTTTGTGACAATTGAGCACTAGCGTGCCGGGAGTTGCTCCTGTTCCCGACCGTCTGGAGACCGCCGTGCGCTCCCGCGCGACCGCCGCCGCCACCCTGTGCCTCGCCCTCGCCGCCGCCGGCGCGAGCGCCCCGGCGGCGTACGCCGACGACGACACCGTGCCGACCCGTGCCGAGGTCCACGCGGCGCGGGCCGCGGTCACGGGGAAGGGCGACCAGGTCGCCTCGGTCCAAGCCGCGATCGACGCGGCCAACGAGCGGCTCCGCTCCTCCTCGATCGCGGCCGCCCAGGCGGCGGAGGCCTTCAACGGCGCCCGCTACGAGGCCGGCCTGGCCCGCGCCGCGGCGCGCGCGGCCGCGCAGCGGGAGACCGAGGCGCTGGCCGACGTCGAGCGGCTCCGGGAGGTCTACGCCAGCTCCGTGGTGACGTCCGTACAGTCGATGCCGACCCTCAACGCCATGACCGGCGTCATGGAGTCCGACGGCATCCTGGACGTGCTCGAGCGCATGGACACGATGCGAGACACCGAGACCGCCCTGGACTCCAACTACGACGAGTTCCGCGCGGCCTCCGCGGCAGCCGCGGAGGCGAGCGACGCGGCGACAGCAGCCCGCGCCGACGCCGAGCGCACCGAGACCGCCGCCCGCGCCGCCCGTGACCTGGCTCAGAACGCGGCGGACTCTGCGGCGGCGCAGGCGCAGGCGGTAGCCGAGGAGAAGACGCGCCTCCTGGCCGAGATCGCGCGCCTGCAGGACATCAGTGTCGGGCTGGCCGAGCGCCGCCAGGCCGGCCTGGAGGCGACCGCGGCCGAGGCGGCCGCCGCGGATCAGGTCGCCGCCCCGGCGGCGACCGACGAGGCGGCTGAGGAAGCGGCGCAGGCGGCCGCGCCCGAGCAGGACTCGCAGCAGGCGGCCGAGCCGCCCGCCACCGAGCCGCCCGCCCCGGAGCCGGCGCCCCAGCCCGCTCCCGCCCCGACCCCGGCCGCGGACTCCTCGGGCGGGGCCCGTGCCGCGATCGCCTTCGCCCGTGCCCAGATCGGCGAGCCCTACGTCTGGGGCGCGGCCGGACCCGGCTCCTGGGACTGCTCGGGGCTCACGATGGCGGCCTGGCAGCGCGGCGGCGTCGCCCTGCCCCACTACTCGGTGGCCCAGTACGAGGCGTCCACGCCGGTCTCCGCCGGCGACCTGCAGCCCGGCGACCTCGCCTTCTGGGGCTCCTCGAGCAGCCCGTCGTCGATCTACCACGTCGCCCTCTACCTCGGCGACGGCCGGATGATCCACGCGCCCCGCACCGGCCGGCCCGTCGTCGAGGAGTCCCTCTACTACTGGACGGCGCCGAACTTCTTCGCCCGGCCCTAGGCCTGTGGTCGCGCGGGCGCCGGTAGCCTGCCGCCATGTCGACCGACACCGCGCCGCCGTCCGCCGCCACGCCCGAGCCCCTGCCGGAGCCCGCCGCCGGCGTCTACGTCGAGCCCACGGTCGACGTACCCGCCCTGCAGGCCGTGCTCGACGGCAAGTACGCCGAGATCCGCAACCTGGTCCGGCGCAACCTCGCCGACTACGCCTCGGTGCTCGAGGAGGCCGAGACGCTGTCGACCGACGACTATCGCGAGCGGGTCAAGGAGATCGTCGTCGAGATGGCCGCGACCGGACAGACCGGCATGGGCTTCCCGCAGGAGTACGGCGGTGGCGGTGACATCGGCGCCTCCATCGCGGCGTTCGAGACGCTGGCGTTCGGCGACCTGTCGGTCCTGGTGAAGGTCGGCGTGCAGTTCGGGCTCTTCGGCGGTGCGATCCTGCAGCTCGGCACCCAGGAGCACCACGACGCCTACCTCCCCGGCCTGATCACCGGCAAGACCATGGGCTGCTTCGCGATGACCGAGACCGGTCACGGGTCCAACGTGCAGGCGCTCGGCACCGTCGCGACGTACGACGTGGCGACCCAGGAGTTCGTCATCACGACGACCCGCGAGGACGCGCGCAAGGACTACCTCGGCAACGCCGCGAAGCATGCCGAGCTGGCCGTCGTCTTCGCCCAGCTCCACGTCGCCGGCGGCTCGGAGGGGGTGCACGCGTTCGTCGTACCGATCCGGGAGGGGGGCAAGCCCTGCCCCGGCGTCCGGATCGAGGACGACGGGCTCAAGATGGGCCTGAACGGCGTCGACAACGGGCGGCTGTGGTTCGACGAGGTGCGGGTGCCACGCACCGCGATGCTCAACCGGTTCGCCGACGTCACCCCGGCCGGGGTCTACGAGAGCGCGATCGAGAACCCCAACAAGCGGTTCTTCACCATGCTCGGCACCCTGATCCAGGGGCGCGTGTGCGTGGGCGGCGCGGGCATCAACGCCGCCAAGGTGGCGATGACGATCGCGACCAAGTACGCGCTGCGGCGCCGTCAGTTCGAGGCCACGAGCGACGACACCGAGGAGCTGCTCCTCGACTACGGGCTGCACCAGCGCCGGCTGCTGCCGCTGCTCGCCCGCACCTACGCGCTGCACTTCACCCAGGAGCGGGTCTCGGGCGAGCTGCACGACATCCTGTCCGGCGTCGTCGAGGGTGAGCAGCGCCAGCGCGAGCTGGAGTCGCTGGCGGCCGGAGTCAAGGCGCTCGGCACCTGGCACGCGACCCGGACGATCCAGGAGTGCCGCGAGGCGTGCGGCGGGGCCGGCTACCTGGCGGTCAACCGGTTCGCGGCCCTCAAGGCCGACACCGACGTCTTCACGACGTTCGAGGGCGACAACCACGTCCTGCTCCAGCTGGTCGCCAAGGGGCTGCTGACCGACTACTCCAGCGAGTTCGCCGACCTCGACCAGTTCGGGATGGTCCGGTTCGTGGCCGGGCTCGCGGTCGAGACCGTGCTCGAGCGCACCAGCGTGCACAAGCTGCTCGAGCGCATCAAGGACGTCCTGCCCGGCGGCGACGACGGCTGGGACCAGGAGGCCGGGCTGCTCGACCCCGACTACCAGCTCGCCATGCTGCGTTTCCGCGAGGAGCACATGCTCGGCGGGGTGGCCCGCCGGCTCAAGCGCGGGATCGACAACAAGATGAACCCCGGCGCGGTGTTCTCCCAGGTGCAGGACCACGTGATCGGCGCCGCGCGCGCCCACGTCGAGCGGCTGGTCCTCGAGGCGTTCGTCGAGAAGACCCGGGCCCTGCCCGACGGTGACCTCAAGGTCGCCCTCAACCTGCTGTGCGACCTGCACGCATTGTCAACCATCGAGGCTGACCGGGCGTGGTTCATGGAGCACGGCCGCCTCACCAGCGCGCGGTCGAAGGCCATCAGCCGCGAGGTGTCGTCACTGTGCCGCAAGGTCCGCCCGCTCGCGGCCGACCTGGTCGACGCGTTCGGCGTACCGCCTGAGATGCTTCGCGCGCCCGACCTCGTAGGGCCGACCGGGGTGTGAGGTTCGGCCGCGGGAGTTTCACCGGGGATCCGGTGAAACTGGCGCCTCCCCCACAAAGCTTCGTAAGGGAGGCGTGAGTTTCACCGGGCACCCGGTGAAACTCCTCGCGCCGACAGCGCGGCTCAGTGCGCGACGCCGCCGATGTCGCGGAACCGCTTGAACGAGGCGTGGACCTCGAGCTCGGCCTCGCTGCGGCCGACCCAGTCGGCGCCCTCGACGGACTTGCCGGGCTCGAGGTCCTTGTAGACCTCGAAGAAGTGCTGGATCTCGAGCCGGTCGAACTTCGGCACGTGGTTGATGTCGCGCAGGTGCTCCTGGCGCGGGTCGGCGGCGGGCACGCACAGGACCTTGTCGTCGCCGCCGGCCTCGTCGGTCATGCGGAACATGCCGATCGCGCGGCACTTGATCAGGCAGCCGGGGAACGTCGGCGCCTGGAGCAGCACGAGCGCGTCGAGCGGGTCGCCGTCCTGGCCGAGGGTGTTCTCGATGTAGCCGTAGTCGGCCGGGTACTGCGTCGAGGTGAACAGCATCCGGTCGAGGCGCATGCGCCCACTCTCGTGGTCCACCTCGTACTTGTTGCGCTCCCCCTTCGGGATCTCCACCAGTACGTCGAACTCGAGCACGTCATCCTCCGGAATGTCTGTCGCCTGCGGGTGGCCCCGGCGAGGCCGGCGACCATTGTCCCGCACAATGGCTTCGCACATGCAGTCGGGAGGCAGCCGGGAGGTGAGAGATGCGACGCGCGATCAGCACGCTGCTGGTGCTCGCGCTCGTGCTCGCCGGTGCCGCCGTGTGGCGATACGACCTCGTCGAGCGCTGGCTCGGCCCGGATGCGGCGGGTGACGACCCTGCCGCGATCGCCCCGCCGCCCGGCCTGGACCTGCCCGCCGTACTCGCCCCCGGGCAGGTGGCAGCGCCCGCACGGGCCGGCGCGCTGAGGCCGCCCGCAGTGCGCCAGGCGCTCACGCCGTACCTGGGCGACCCCGACCTGGGCCGGCACGTCCTGGCCGCCGTCGCACCGCTCGGATCCGGGCGGACCGTCACGATCGGCGAGGGCGCCGCGGTGCCGGCCTCGACGACCAAGGTCGTCACCAGCGCCGCCGCGCTACTGGCCCTCGGTCCCGACCGCACCTTCGACACGACGGTGGTGCGGGCCGGGCCGCGTCGCGTGGTGCTGGTCGGCGGCGGCGACCCGCTGCTCGCCCGCGGCCCGGCCGGCCCCGGTGAGGCCGCGCCGTACCCGCCCCGCGCGGACGTCGAGGACCTCGCCTCCCGCACCGCCGCGTCGCTACGGCGGCAGGGAGTCCGCAAGGTCGCGCTCGAGTACGACGCCGGGCTGTTCACGGGCCCCTCCGCAAGCCCGCACTGGGAGCCGGACTACGTGCCGGACGGGGTGGTCTCCCCGATCACCTCGCTGTGGGTCGACGAGGGTCGCCCCGCGGACGGCCCCGGGCGGGTCGCCGACCCGGCCCTGGCCGCCGCTCAGGCGTTCGCCGCCGCCCTGGCCCGGGCGGGCGTCCAGGTCACCGGCGCGCCCGCGCCGGGCACGGCTCCCCGGTCGGCCACGCCGATCGCGCGGGTCGCGAGCGCGCCGCTGTGGCAGCTCGTGGAGCGGGTCCTCCTGGTCAGCGACAACGAGGCCGCGGAGGTGCTGCTGCGCCACGTCGGGCTCGCGGTGCAGGGCGAGGGCTCGTTCGAGGCCGGCCGCCGCGGCGTGGTGCGGGTCCTCGAGGAGGCGGGCGTGGCGCTGCCCGGCACCACCCTGTACGACGGCAGTGGACTGTCGCGGCGCAGCAGGATGACGCCGGCGGCGCTCATCGACGTACTGCGGCTGTCGACCCGGCGGCCGGAGCTGGAGGCGGTCCTCGGCGGGCTGCCGGTCGCCGGGTTCACGGGCTCGCTGGCCGACCGGTTCGGGCAGGGGCCGGTCGAGGGCCGGGGACGGGTGCGGGCCAAGACCGGCACCCTGACGGGCGTGGCCTCGTTGGCCGGCGTCGCGACCGACGTCACCGGGCGGCCGATGCTCTTCGTGCTCATGGCCGACCGGGTCAAGCGCCTCGACGCCACCGACGCGGAGGTCGCGCTCGACGCGGCCGCGGCCGCGCTCGGGGCCTGTCGATGCGGCTGACGGCGCTCCGAGCCGGCGGTGGTCCAGCCAGGCAGCCGATAGATTCGTGGGCATGACCTCTCCGCAGGACTCGATGGTCGACTGGGATCTCGCCGTCTCGCTCGGCTCCAGGATCGCCGGCGACGGGCCCGAGACCAGCCCCGAGGAAGCCGCCGCGGCCGTGGCCGAGCTGCGCGCCGGCGCCGAGCGCTCCACCGCGCTGGTCCGCGAGTTCACGGGCCTGGTGGCCGAGGACCACACCGCGCCGGTGCTCGTCGTCGACCGTGCGGGCTGGGTGCGCGCCAACGCCGACGGCTTCCGGGTCGTCATCGCCCCGCTCATCGACAAGGTGGCCTCGAAGAAGCCTCCGACCGGGCTGGCCCTCAAGGTCGGCTCCCGCATCACCGGTGCCGAGGTGGGCGGGCTGCTCGGGTTCATGGGCAGCAAGGTGCTCGGCCAGTTCGACCCGTTCTACGCACCCGACGGCCGGCTCCTGCTGGTCGCCCCCAACATCGTCCACGTGGAGCGCGAGATCGGCGCCGATCCCACGGACTTCCGGCTCTGGGTCTGCCTGCACGAGGAGACCCACCGGGTGCAGTTCACCGCAGTGCCGTGGTTGCGCGGCCACCTCTTCTCCGAGATCGAGGCGATCGCCGACACCGTCGAGCCCTCCGGCCTGCTCGACGACGGGCTGCAGCGGCTGGTCGAGGGCGTCCGGGGCGGCGCCCGGGGCGGCTCGCTCGTCGACATCATGAGCTCGCCGGAGCAGCGCGAGATCATGGACCGCGTCACCGCGGTGATGTCGCTGCTGGAGGGCCACGCCGACGTCGTGATGGACGGCGTCGGGCCTTCGGTCATCCCGAGCGTCGACCGGATCCGCCGGGCCTTCAACGAGCGCCGCAAGGGCGTCGGGACCCTCGACCGGGTCCTGCGCAGGCTGCTCGGCGTCGACGCCAAGATGGCGCAGTACCGCGACGGCGCCGCGTTCGTGCGCTCCGTCGTCGACAAGGTCGGCATGACCGAGTTCAACGCGGTGTGGGCCGGCCCGGAGAACCTTCCGTCCAAGGCCGAGGTCGCCGACCCCCAGGCCTGGGTCGCCCGCGTCCTCGGATGAGCCTGGACGCCGACGTCGCGGCGGTCCGGCTCGCCGTACGCCGGCACGGGGTCGTCGCCCTCGGTGACGGTGCCGTCCTGGTCGCCTGCTCCGGCGGCGCCGACAGCCTGGCGCTGCTGGCCGCCACGGTGTTCGAGACCCGGGCCTCGGGTGGGCGGGTCGTCGGCGTCACCGTCGACCACGGGCTGCAGGACGGGTCCGCGGAGCACGCCGCGCGGGTGGTCGCCCAGATGGCGCGCGTCGGGGCCGACGAGACCTGCTCCGCGCGGGTCCAGGTCGAGTCGGCCGGCCGGGGTCCGGAGGCGGCCGCGCGCGAGGCGCGCTACGCCGTGCTGGAGCAGATGGCCGAGCACTTCGGCTCCACGACGGTGCTCCTGGGCCACACCCTGGACGACCAGGCCGAGACGGTGCTCCTGGGGCTGACCCGCGGCTCCGGCGGACGGTCCATCGCCGGCATGCGCCTGGCGTTCGACGTCTTCCGGCGGCCCCTGCTCGCGCTCCGCCGGTCCCAGACCGTCGCCGCCTGCCGCGCCGAGGGCCTGGAGTTCTGGACCGACCCGCACAACGCCGACCCGCGCTTCACTCGCTCGCGGGTGCGCCACACCGTGCTCCCGACCCTCGAGCGCGAGCTCGGGCCCGGGGTCGCCGAGACCCTCGCTCGCACCGCCGAGCAGCTGCGGCCCGACATGGAGGCGCTCGACCGCTTCGCCGAGACGGCGTACGCCCGCTACCACGACGACGTGGCCGGGTTCGACGTCGCGGAGATCGCCACCCTGGAGCCGGCGGTCCGCACCCGGATGCTGCGCCTGGCGGCGCTGAGGGCGGGCTGTCCGTCCGGCGAGCTGTTCGCCGTCCACGTCGACGCGCTCGAGCGCCAGGTCGCCAACCGCGACCGGCTGCCCAAGGCCATCCAGCTGCCCGGCCACGTCACGGCGTATCGGCAGGGAGACCACCTGCGGTTCGCGGCGCCCTCTGTGGAATCCTGACCGCATGGACTCAGCCCATGTGGAGAACGACCTCGTCAACGTGCTCTTCACCGAGGCGCAGATCCTGGAGCGGGTCGGCGAGCTGGCCGAGGAGATCGAGCAGGACTACGCCGGCAAGGAGCTGCTGATCGTCGGCATCCTGCGCGGGGCGGTCATGGTCATGGCCGACATGGCTCGCGCGTTCACCCGGCACGTCGAGATGGACTGGATGGCGGTGTCGTCCTACGGCTCCGGCACCAAGTCGTCGGGCGTCGTGCGGATCCTCAAGGACCTCGACACCGACATCTCCGGGCGGCACGTCGTCATCGTCGACGAGATCATCGACACCGGCCTCACGCTGTCGTGGCTCACCTCCAACCTCACCAGCCGCAGCCCGGCCAGCGTGGAGATCTGCACGCTGCTGCGCAAGCCCGAGGCGCTCCAGATGCCGGTCGACGTCAAGTACGTCGGCTGGGACATCCCCAACGAGTTCGTCGTGGGCTACGGCCTCGACTACCGCGAGCGCTACCGCAACCTGCGCGACATCGCGACGCTCGCACCTCACGTCTACTCCTGATGGGGTGTGACGGCTACCCTCTGGATCACCGAGCGCCTGGAGGAGGCCGCACACCCATGCGCGAGATCGTCGTCTTCAGCGGAAGCGCCCACCGCGCCCTGGCCGCGGGCATCTGCGAGCACCTCGGCGTCGAGCTCTCGGCCGTCGAGATGACCCGGTTCTCCAACGACTGCCTCCAGGCCCAGCTCCAGGCCAACTGCCGGCTGCGCGACGTCTTCCTCGTGCAGCCGCTCTCGCCGCCGACGCAGGAGCATCTGATGGAGCTGCTTTTGATGATCGACGCGGCGCGGGGCGCCTCGGCCGCGTCGATCACCGCCGTGGTGCCGTACTACTCCTATGCACGCTCGGACAAGAAGGACGCCTCCCGGATCTCCATCGGCGGCCGGCTGGTCGCCGACCTGCTCGTGGCCGCGGGCGTCGACCGGGTCATCACGATGACCCTCCACGCCCCGCAGGTGCACGGCTTCTTCTCGGTGCCGGTCGACCACCTCACCGCCCTCGGCGAGCTGGCCGACCACTTCCAGGGCCAGGACCTCACCGACGCGGTGGTCGTGTCCCCGGACTTCGGCAACGCCAAGACCGCCACCCAGTTCTCCCGGCTGCTCGGCCTGCCGGTGGCCGCCGGCAGCAAGAAGCGCCTGGCCGACGACCGCGTCGTCATCGACGCGATCGTCGGCGACGTCGTCGGCAAGCGGGCGATCGTGCTCGACGACGAGATCTCGACCGGCGGCTCGATCCTCGAGCTGCTGGACCGCCTGGCCGACCAGGGCTGCACCACCGCCTCGATCGCCTGCACCCACGGGCTCTTCGTCGGCAAGGCCCTCGAGCGCCTGCAGGGGCACCCGATGATCGCCGAGGTCGTCACCACCGACACCGTGCCCAGCCCGACGGGCTGGCCCGAGCTCCGGGTCCGCTCGGTGGCCGGCCTCTTCGCCGCCGCCATCCAGCGCATCCACGACGGCGAGTCGGTCAGCAGCCTCTTCGACGGCGTCGACCCGGCCCACGCCTCCCCCCAGCCGCGCCTCTTCGACTGACGAGTCGGTGGGATGAGTCGGTGGGAGATCGCGGAACCTCGCTGCCCGGCGGGTCGTTTCACCCATGTGCCTGAGAAGATGTGCTGTGTGATCGGCGTGTACCGTCGAGTGTTCAGTCCTGGGCTCACCTCGACAGGCCCAGTACAAGCGAAGAGAAGTCTGTGAAGCGCATTTTCAAGGGTCCCTGGGTGTGGATCGCGGTCGCCGTCGTCGGTGTGCTCCTCGCCCTCCAGTTCCTCGCGCCCGGAGGCGGGTACGACGAGGTGCCGACGTCGCGGATGGAGTCCTACATCGCCAAGGGCGAGGTGAAGGACATCACCTTCATCGACGGGGACCAGGCGATCCAGGCCACCCTCGACTCCGGGGTGCGCGACAGCGGCGACAAGGTCGTCGCCTACTACATCAAGGGCCAGCAGCAGGGCATCTTGAAGGCGGTCGACGAGCAGGTCGCGAAGGGGACGATCAAGGAGGCCAACTCCGAGAACCCCCAGCCGAGCCTGCTCGGCTCGATCCTGGCGACGCTGCTGCCGTTCGCGCTGATCATCCTGCTGTTCCTGTTCCTGATGAACCAGGTCCAAGGTGGCGGTGGCCGCGGCGTGATGCAGTTCGGCAAGTCCAAGGCCAAGCTGATCACCAAGGACATGCCCAAGACGACGTTCGCCGACGTCGCCGGCGCCAACGAGGCGATCCAGGAGCTCGGCGAGATCAAGGAGTTCCTCCAGGAGCCGGCGAAGTTCCAGGCGGTCGGCGCCAAGATCCCCAAGGGCGTGCTGCTCTACGGGCCTCCGGGCACCGGCAAGACCCTGCTGGCGCGCGCCGTGGCGGGCGAGGCGGGCGTCCCCTTCTACTCCATCTCCGGCTCCGACTTCGTCGAGATGTTCGTCGGCGTCGGCGCCAGCCGGGTGCGCGACCTGTTCGAGCAGGCCAAGGAGAACGCCCCCGCGATCGTCTTCATCGACGAGATCGACGCCGTGGGTCGTCACCGCGGCGCCGGCATGGGCGGCGGCCACGACGAGCGCGAGCAGACCCTCAACCAGCTCCTCGTCGAGATGGACGGCTTCGACGTGCGCGGCGGGGTCATCCTGATCGCGGCCACCAACCGGCCCGACGTCCTCGACCCCGCGCTGCTGCGTCCGGGCCGCTTCGACCGCCAGATCGGCGTCGACGCCCCCGACCTCGCCGGCCGCAAGAAGATCCTCGAGGTGCACTCGCGCGGCAAGCCCATGGCGCCCGACATCGACCTGATGTCCTACGCCCGTCGTACGCCGGGCTTCACCGGCGCCGACCTCGCCAACGTCCTCAACGAGGCCGCGCTCCTCACCGCGCGCAACAACGAGAAGGTCATCACCGACGAGGCGCTCGACGAGGCCATCGACCGGGTGATCGCCGGCCCACAGCGCAGCTCGCGCCTGATGAGCGAGAAGGAGAAGCTCATCACCGCCTACCACGAGGGCGGGCACGCCCTGGTGGCCGCGGCGCTGCCCGGCACCGACCCGGTGCACAAGATCACGATCCTTCCGCGCGGCCGCGCCCTCGGCTACACGATGGTGCTCCCGGACGAGGACAAGTACTCCCAGACCCGCTCGGAGATGCTCGACCAGCTGGCCTACATGCTCGGTGGCCGGGCCGCGGAGGAGATGGTCTTCCACGACCCCACCACCGGCGCCGGCAACGACATCGAGAAGGCCACGAGCCTGGCCCGCGCGATGGTCACGCAGTACGGCATGACCGAGCGGCTGGGCGCGATCAAGCTCGGCGACTCCAACTCCGAGCCGTTCCTCGGCCGCGACATGGGTCACCAGCGCAACTACTCCGAGGACGTCGCCGCGATGATCGACGACGAGACCAAGAAGTTCCTCGCCGCCGCCCACCAGGAGGCGTTCGACATCCTCGAGGAGAACCGCGACGTCCTCGACTCCCTGGTCCTCGCGCTGCTCGACAAGGAGACGCTGGACAAGCAAGAGGTGGCCGAGATCTTCACGCCGCTGCGTCGGCGCCCCGAGCGGCCGGCGTGGACCGGGTCGCCCAACCGCAACCCCTCCGACATCCCGCCGATCGAGATCCCGCAGGAGATCCGCGACCGCGTGGCCGCCAACGGCCAGGGCATCGACGAGGAGAGCGCGGGCGCCATCATCACCCCGCCCGGCAGCGGTGGCGACGTGCACGGGGGACCGCCCCCAGCTGGCGGCGCGCCCACTCCGGGCCCGGGACTGTCGAGCGAGTCGCTCGATGGCTGACCCGATCAGCACGCCGACGCGCACCCCCGACGAGATCCCCGCGTTCGACCACGACCGAGCGGCGGCGGCCGTGCGGGAGCTGCTCTTCGCGATCGGCGAGGACCCCGACCGTGAGGGTCTCCGCGAGACGCCGAAGCGGGTGGCGCGCGCCTACGAGGAGCTGACCCACGGCCTGCGCCAGAGCCCTCAGGACGTGCTCACCACGACGTTCGACCTGGGCCACGACGAGATGGTCCTGGTCCGCGACATCGAGCTCTGGTCGATGTGCGAGCACCACCTGGTGCCGTTCACCGGGGTCGCGCACGTCGGCTACATCCCGGCCGAGACCGGCAAGATCACCGGGCTCTCCAAGCTGGCCCGGCTGGTCGACGTCTATGCCAAGCGCCCGCAGGTGCAGGAGCGCCTCACCACCCAGGTCGCCGACGCTCTCATGAAGATCCTCGAGGCGCGTGGGGTGATCGTGGTGATCGAGGCCGAGCACCTCTGCATGACCATGCGGGGGGTCCGCAAGGCGGGCGCCCGCACGATCACCTCCGCCGTGCGCGGCATCATGCACAACGCCGCCACGCGGTCCGAGGCCATGGCGCTGATCCACCGCAGCCACTGAGGTCTCCGCCAGCCACTTTCGGCCGCCCGGCGGAGGATGCGTTGGTACGGTGTCGCGACCCCGAACCAGAGGCCGGAGCCAGAGGAGCAGCGCCTGTGTTCAACCCCGGCCCGGCCAAGAGGGCCGCAGTCCGTACCGTGAAGCCGCTCGTGAGCCCCCGGGTGTGGGACCGCCTCAAGGCGGTCGGGTCCCCGCCGCCCCCGGCGCGGAAGAGGCCCGCCCGCCCCCCGACCCCGGCCCCCACCGCCGCCCAGCGGCGCCGCCGGGCGCTCAAGGCGATGTCGCTCACCCAGCTGGCCGAGCACTTCGGCACCGACAAGAGCGGGATGCACTTCTACACGCCGCACTACGAGCGTCACTTCGGCCACCTGCGCAAGGAGCGGTTCACGCTGCTCGAGATCGGCATCGGCGGCTACGTCCGTGACCAGCAGGGCGGTGCCTCCCTGCAGATGTGGAAGTTCTTCTTCCCCAACGCGCGGATCGTCGGCCTGGACATCGAGGACAAGTCCTTCGTCCGGGCCCATCGCATCGACACCTACCAGGGCAGCCAGGACGACGAGTCGCTGCTGCGCCGCATCGCCGCGGAGGCGGGTCCGCTCACGGTGGTCGTCGACGACGGCAGCCACCGCCCCGAGCACATCCGCAAGACCTTCCAGGTGCTCTTCCCGCTCCTGGAGGAGGGCGGGATCTACGCCATCGAGGACACCCAGACGTCCTACTGGCCCGAGTGGGGCGGCAGCGAGGACCGGCACGACCCGACGACCACGATGGCGCTGGTCAAGGACCTGGTCGACGGCCTCAACTACGAGGAGTACGTCGACGAGTCCTACGAGCCGACCTACACCGATCTCCACGTCGTGGCCGTGCACTGCTACCACAACCTCGTGTTCATCGAGAAGGGCCGCAACGCCGAGGGCACCAACCGGCGCTCGGTCCTGCGCGAGCGCTACGCCGACACCGACGCGCCGTAGGGCCAGGCCCGACGGGGTCGGCGAACGCCGTCGACGTCGGCCGTCGTCTACGGTGTGCCTCATGCGACGCCACGACCTGCTCCGCGCGCTGCACGAGGTGCTCCAGCCGCGGACCTACCTCGAGATCGGCGTCAACAACGGCCGCAGCCTGACCCTGTCCCGGACCCGGTCCATCGGCATCGACCCCTTCTTCACGGTCGTGTCCGAGCTGCTCTGCGACCTCCACCTGGTCCGCACGACCAGCGACGAGTTCTTCGCCCGCGAGCACCCGTTGGCCCACTTCGAGGAGCCGCTCATCGACCTGGCGTTCATCGACGGCATGCACCTGTCGGAGTACGCGCTGCGCGACCTCATCAACGTCGAGCGCTTCTGTCACCCGGGGTCCGTGGTGGTCCTCGACGACATGCTGCCGCGCAACGTGGGGCAGGCGCGACGAGTCCGCGAGAGCCAGAGCGGGGGCGGGTGGACGGGGGACGTCTACAAGGTGGCCGAGGTGCTGCGCACGCACCGGCCGGACCTGGTGTGCCTCGAGGTGGACACCCAGCCGACCGGCACGGCCGTGGTCCTCGGGCTCGACGCGGGGTCGCGGGTGCTGCTGGAGGCCTACGACGACCTGCTGGAGGTTTTCGTCGTGCCCGACCCGCAGCCGGTGCCCGACGAGGTGCTGGGGCGCACCCGCGCGCACGATGCCGCCGACCTGCTCGCCCGACCCCTCTGGGCGGACCTGGTGGCCGCACGCGCCGACGACGCGGCCGGGGCGCGGGAGCGGGTGACGGCGGCGCTCGCCGACCTGCGCCCGGTGGGGGCCTGACGGTCTCGCGTCAGCGAGGATCCGGCTCCGCCATCAGGGTGCGGGTCCGCGGGCCCGGCAGCAGGGCGATGGGCTGGATGTCGCTCATCAGCAGGAGGGCCTGCAGCCGCGGCAGCGGCCCGCCCTTGCCGACGCGCAGCCAGAGCCTCCACAGGCCGGGCGTCAGCGAGACGGCGTCGGCGTACGCCTCGAGACGCCACCCGCTCTCGTCGCGGGTGAGGTCGGTCGGCACCCGGAACGGCTCGGCGTCGTGCTTGGGGACCAGCCGCAGCCACGCCCGCCGACCCTCGAGCGGCGTGTCGGCGGGCAGCGTCAGCACCAGCTGCACCCGGTCGCCGACGCGCCTGGCATAGCTGTGCACGACGTCGACCTCGATCAACTCCGGGGGCATGGGCCCATTAGACCAGCCGGGGCAGCGCGCCCCCGTGGCACGCGCGCGCGGCGCCGGCGCCGTCGCGATAACGTCGGCGCGTGAGCGAGACGCTGCCGACGGGACGCACCGTCCTCATGGGCGTCGTGAACGTCACGCCCGACTCGTTCTCCGACGGCGGACGGTACGCCGACACCCCCCGCGCGGTCGCGCACGGCCGCGGGCTCCTGGCCGACGGCGCGGACCTGCTCGACATCGGGGGAGAGTCGACGCGGCCCGGGGCGACGCGGCCGCTCGTGAGCGAGGAGCTGGACCGGGTCGTGCCGGTGATCGAGGCCCTCGCCGGTGACGGCGCCACGGTGTCGGTCGACACGATGCGCGCCGAGGTGGCGCGGGCGGCGATCGCGGCCGGCGCCACGGTCGTCAACGACGTGTCGGGTGGTCTGGCCGACCCGGAGATCCTCGAGGTGGTCGCCGAGACCGGTGCGACGTACGTCGCCATGCACTGGCGGGGTCACGCCGACCGCATGCAGCGCCTGGCGTCGTACGACGGTCCGGGCGGGGTGGTCGCGGCGGTGCGCGAGGAGCTCGCCGAGCGCGTGCGCGCGATCCGCTCCGCCGGGGTCTCCGACGCGCAGGTCGTGCTCGACCCGGGCCTCGGCTTCGCCAAGGGGGCGACGCACAACTGGGAGCTGCTGGCGGGCCTCGACCAGATCGCAGCCCTCGGCTTCCCCCTCCTCGTGGGCGCCAGTCGCAAGTCGTTCCTCGGCCGGCTGCTCGCCGACGAGGCCGGCGAGCCGCGGCCGGTGGACCAGCGCGAGGCGGCCAACGTGGCCCTGACCGTGCTGCTCGCGCAGCGCGGGATCTGGGGGGTGCGCGTGCATGATGTGCGGTCCAGCCGCGACGCGCTCAAGGTGCTCGAGCGCCTGGCACACCCGACCTCTCCGAAGGAGTCCGCATGACCGACGAGCTCGCCGTCCTCGGCATCGAGTGCTACGGCCACCACGGGGTGTTCGACTTCGAGAGGCGCGAGGGCCAGACCTTCGTGATCGATCTCTCACTGGGCCTCGACACGGCTGCTGCAGCAGCCTCCGACGACTTGCAAGACACCGTGGACTACGGGAGTCTCGTCGCCTCGGTGAAAGCCGCCGTGGAGAAAGATCCGGTCGACCTGATCGAGACGCTCGCCCAGCGGATAGCGGGCATCTGCCTCTTGGATGCTCGTGTTGAATGGGCTCGGGTGACCGTTCACAAGCCGGATGCCCCCATCGACGCGACGTTCCAGGACGTGGCGCTCACGATCACCCGGAAACGCGAGGGCCGCCCGTGACTGAGACCCCCAACCCGCACATCATCGACGCGGACACACTGACCGGTGAGATGCGACCGATCCGGCGTGCGGTGCTGGCTCTGGGCTCCAACCTCGGCGACAAGCTGGCCAGCCTGCAGGGTGCTGTCGAGGCGATCGCGGACACCCCCGACGTGTGGGTCACCGCCGTCTCGCCGGTCTACGAGACCGCGCCCGTCGACTCGCCCGAAGGTGCCGACACCTACCTCAACGCGGTCCTCCTGGTCGACACGACGCTGGCCGCGCACCGGCTCATGGACCGCGCGCTCGCGATCGAGGACGCCTTCGACCGCGAGCGGACCGACGTCCCCAACGCGCCGCGCACGCTCGACGTCGACCTGATCGTCGTCGGCGATCGTCGCAGCGACGACGAGCACCTGCGCCTGCCGCACCCGCGCGCGGCCGAGCGCCCGTTCGTGCTCCGGCCGTGGCTCGACGTCGAGCCCGACGCCGTGTTCCCCGACCGCGGCCCGGTCGCCGACCTGCTCGACGGCCTCGGGACCGACGGGCTCACCCGGCGCGAGGACCTCGCGCTCGACCTGGGGTGACCCAGCACCCCGGCGGCGACGCGCCGCAGGGCTCGTTGCGGCCGACGCCACCCGCGGCCGTGGCCGCCTGGGCCGTCGTCGGCCTCGCGCTCGGCTGGCTGCTGCACCCCCTCTCGGAGCGCCTGTCCGGGACCGCGCCCGTGGTCTCCTGGCCGCAGCCCCTCGCGCTGGTCCTCGTCGCGGCCATCCTCGGCGGCACGGCTCACGCCACCTGGCGCTCGGTGCACGTGCGCCGCGAGCGGCTCGAGGCGCACCAGGCCGTCAACCGGCTGGTGCTCGCGCGCGCGTGCGCGTACGTCGGAGCGCTGGCCGGAGGCGGCTACCTCGGCTACGCGCTGAGCTGGATCGGCTCGGAGTCCGAGCTGGCCGACCAGCGGCTCGTGCGCTCGGCCGTCGCCGCCGTCGGCGGGCTCGCGATGGTCGTCACCGCCCTGTTGCTCGAGCGCGCCTGCCGCGTGCGCGTGGACGACGACGACCCCACCTGAGCCGCCGGCACGGGGGCGCCGACCCGCGGGCGAGGGGGTCCCACCTGTCACAACCGTCCCATGGTGGCGGCGCGTCGCCGCTGTGGGGCGCCGGGGGAGACCTACGCTCAACACATGCCTTCCCCGTCCAGCACGCCCGTGCGCCGACGCCAGCGCTCCACCCGCCTGGTCGTCGCCTGCACGCTGATCGCCGTCGCCGCCCTGGCCGTCGCCGGGGCCGCACTCAGTGGCTCGTGGCCCGCGCTCACGGTCGCCGGCGTCCTCGCCGTGGCGCTGGGTGCCGCGGCCGCCCGCATCACCCATGCCGAGCTGGCCGACTCCCGCCGGGAGGCGGCGCGCGACCGCGCCGCCCAGGCCCAGGGCTACCGCGACATCACCGTCGCCCGTACCGCCGAGAACGCGGCGTACGTCGCGGCCACCTCGGCGCGCCTCTCCGCCCACGAGCGGACCATCCAGACGCTGGAGCGCGACCTGGAGGACGCCCAGGGCTGCCTCGTGGAGGCGCACCAGAAGCTGGCCGCCGAGCAGCGGCGTGCCGACGACGCCGCGCGCGACATGTCCGCCCTGCGCCTGCGCCTCGACGACGCCGAGGAGCGCGCCGCCCAGGCGATCGTCCGCGTGGCCGAGCTGGAGCAGGAGCTCGACGTCGTCACCGCCGAGTGGCGGGCCGCGCAGCTCACCCGCAAGCACGCCTGAGCCCCACGCGGCGGCGCCGGAGGCGTCCTGCGAGAATTGTCGGTCGTGAGCACCGACGAGTCCCGATTCCTGAGTGACCCCGACGAGCTCCTGCCGCAGCGGCCCGGGCTGCCCGTGGGCTGGCGCGTCGAGACCCCCGACCCGGGCGACCGGTTCACCCTGGCCCGGCTGACCCACCTGCTGCGTGCCCACGAGCGCCACGGGCGGGGCTGGGCCGCGTCCGGCCTGGACGACGTGCTGGTCGAGGTCTCCGAGTCCGGCCTGCGCACCCGCGAGAACGTCGTGGTCCGCGACGCCTCCGGCGAGGTCCAGGCGTGGGGCAGCGTCCACGACCGCGCCGGCGGCCGGATGCTCTTCCTCCACATCGTCTCCCGGGACCTGCCCGAGGGCCTGGGCCGCTCCTGCTCCGACGTCCTCGTCGAGTGGGCGGTGGGGCAGGCCCGCGCCGTGGGCCGTGCCCGGGGGCTGGAGGTCCAGCAGATCGACACGGGCGCGTTCGCCGACGACGACCGCCAGCACCGCTGGCTCGCCGCGGCCGGATTCCGGTGCGTGCGCACCTGGTGGCAGATGAGCCGCCCGGTGACTCCGGACGAGGCCACGCTGGTGCCCTCGCCCGAACGCTGGGCGACCGACCGGGCCAGCTTCCGCCTGGTCCGCCGGGGCCGCGACGGCATGCCCGACGAGGACGACCTGCGCGAGGTGCACGACGTCCTCGAGGGCGCGTTCGTCGACCACTTCAACTCGTGGGCGGAGACCTTCGACGAGTTCGTGCACCGGCTCCGCGAGGACCCCGGCCATCGCTGGGACCACTGGTGGGTGGCCGAGGTCGACGACGGGGACGGCGTGACGCCGGTGGGTGCGCTGATCGGCACCCACTCGGAGTCGGCGAACGGTCCCGACGGGTCGTACGTGTCCTACATCGGCGTCCTGGAGGAGGCTCGCGGCCGCGGGGTCGCCAAGGGCCTGCTGCACACGGTCATCGCCGACGCCGCCGCCCGCGGCCGCGACCGCGTCACCCTCGAGGTCGACGCCGACTCCTCGACGGGCGCCGACGGCCTCTACGTCTCCATGGGCTGGCAGACCAAGTACGTCACCGAGTCCTGGCACCGCGACGTGCCGGTCACCGACGAGGGATGACGTGGGGATAGTCCCTCACAAAATTGCGAATGAGAGACCTCTTAGTCGCACATTTCGTGAGGGACTACCCCACCGGCCGGCTGCCCGGCTACTGCGCGAGCGACGCGCGGAGGGCGCGGTGGACGCCGTTGGGGGTGAGGACGCCGACGAACTGCGCGCCGTCGCGCACCCCGACCATGAGCCGGTCGTCTCGCAGCATGAGCGCGAGGGCCTCCTCCAGGGTGCTGTCCAGGTCGATGGCCGCGCCGAGCTCGCCGGCGTTGACGCCGTCGAGGGGCTCCAGGTGCGCGCGGTCGATCGGGGTGACCGAGAGCCGGCGCAGCCCCCGCTCGGCGCCCACGAAGTCGGCCACGAAGTCGTCTGCGGGGTGCCCGAGCAGCTCGACGGGGGTCGCGTACTGCGCCAGGCGTCCGCCGGCCGCGAAGATCGCGACCCGGTCGCCCATCCGCACGGCCTCGTCGATGTCGTGGGTGACGAGGACCACGGTCTTGCCCAGCTCGCGCTGCAGCCGCAGGAACTCGTCCTGCAGCCGCACCCGCACGACCGGGTCGACGGCGCCGAACGGCTCGTCCATCAGCAGCACCGGCGGGTCCGCCGCCAGCGCACGTGCCACCCCGACCCGCTGACGCTGCCCGCCCGAGAGCTGGTGGGGGTAGCGCTCGCCGTACGTCGCCGGGTCCAGCCCGACCAGCTCCAGCAGGTGGTTCGCCCGCTCGCGGGCGGTCGCCTTCGACTCCCCGCACAGCAGCGGCACGGTCATGACGTTGGCGGTGATCCGCTGGTGCGGGAACAGCCCGACCTGCTGGATGACGTAGCCGATGCCGCGGCGCAGCTCGACGGGGTCCTGGCGGGTGACGTCGCGTCCGTCGATCTCGATCGTCCCGGTCGAGGGCTCGATCAGCCGGTTGATCATCTTCAGGGTCGTGGACTTGCCGCACCCCGACGGGCCCACCAGGCAGACCAGCTCGCCACGGGCGACCTCGAGATCGAGCTCGTGCACGGCCACCGTGCCGTCCGCGTAGGTCTTGCCCACGCCGCTCAGGCGGATCATCGGTGAGGAGTCGTCGCCCGGGGCCGCCGAGCGGGTAGCGTCCATGCGGTGACCCTACCCGCGGCGCTCGTCACCGCAGCGGTGTCCGGGCGCGAGCCGCCGTGCTACGCCAACACCCAGGAAGCCAACGAGTGGCTGTGCTGGCAGTACGTCGAGGACCGCCGCTCGGAGATCCTCGACGCCCTGGTCTGGCACGTGCAGATCACCCTCGCCGCGCTGGTGCTCGCCACCCTGCTCGCCTTCCCCCTCGCCCTGCTGGCCCGCCGGCTGCCGCGAGCGGAGTCCTGGGTGCTCGGCAGCGCGACCGCGATCTACACGATCCCGTCCCTGGCGCTCTTCCCGCTCTTCCTGCCGTTCACCGGGATCTCGGCCACCACCGTCGTCCTCGGGCTCGCGCTCTACGCGCTCACCGTGCTGGTCCGCGCCATCCTCGACGGCCTGCGCTCGGTCCCCGACGAGGTCCGGGAGTCGGCGGTGGGCCTCGGCTACGGCCCCGGCAGGCTGCTGCTCAAGGTCGAGCTCCCCCTGGCCCTGCCCGTGATCGTGGCCGGACTGCGGGTCGCCACGGTCTCGACGGTGGCGCTCACCACCGTCGGCAGCCTGGTCGAGCGCACCTACGGCGGTCTGGGCCGGCTCATCGCACACGGCGTGGACGCGGACTTCCGCGCCGAGCTGGTGACCGCATCGGTGCTGTGCGTGCTCCTTGCGCTGGTCCTCGACGCGGTGCTCGTGCTCGTCCAGCGCCTGCTCACCCCGTGGACGAGAGGGACGCGGACGTGAACGTCTTCGCCGACGCCATGGCCTACCTGTTCGACCCCGCCAGCTGGCGGGGGTACGACGGAATGCTGGCGCTCCTGGTCGAGCAGCTGCTCCTGACCCTGACCGCGATGCTGGTGGCGACCGCCGTCGCCCTGCCGATCGCGCTCACGTTGGGCCACCTGGGTCGCGGCGGCTTCCTCGCCATCAACGTGACCAACTTCGGTCGGGCCATCCCGACCTTCGCGCTGCTCGCGCTCTTCGTCGTCGCCGACCCGTGGGGCTGGACGGACGGTAGGTTCCCGGGCGCCGGCGAGCTGGGTCCGTATGGCCGCGCCGGCGCCTCGACCCTGGTGGCGCTCGCGCTGTTCGCGCTGCCCCCGATCGTCACGAACGCCTATGTCGCGATGCGAGAGGTGCCGAAGGAGATCGTCGAGGCCGCGCGCGGCATGGGCATGACCGGCCGGCAGCTGTTCCTGCGCGTCGAGCTGCCGCTGGCGCTGCCCCTGGTGGTGTCGGGGCTGCGCCTGGCCCTCGTCCAGGTCTGGGCGACCGCCACGATCGCGGCGCTCGTGGTCGGGCCGGGGCTCGGCCGGGTCATCGTGGACGGCTTCGACTCGGAGGACTACGGCAAGGGCATCGCGGGCGCCGTGGTCGTGGCCGTCATGGCGCTCCTCCTCGAGCTCACGGCGGCGCTCGTCGAGCGCTGGGTGCGGCCCGGCGACGGCCGTCGCGCACGCGAAGTCGATGGTGAGCTGTCGGGGGCAGCGCCTACTGTGGTCCCGTCGGCCAGCCAGGGCCACTGACGAGGGCGAGCCCCGTCACCGGACACGCGCAGGGACTGCCTGCGGGACACAGAAGGTGCACCATCATGACCCGACGACTCACCTCCTCCCGTCTGCTGGCCGCGGCGGCCGTCGCCGCGTCCCTCGTCCTGGCCGGCTGTGCCGGCGACGACCTCGACTCCGACGACGGCGGCGGTGGCGGCGGCGGTGGGGAGAAGGTCACGATCGCCAGCCAGGACTTCGACGAGGCCGCGCTCGTGACCGAGATGTACGCCCAGGTGCTCGACGACGCCGGCTACGACGTCGAGACCCAGCTGGTCGGTCAGCGCGACATCTACCTCAACCAGATGCCCGACGACGTCGACGTCGCCTCCGACTACCTGAGCGGCATCGCCGACCTGGTCAACACCCAGGCCAACGGTGCCGACGCGGAGCCCATCTCGAGCAACGACACCGAGGCCACCGTCGAAGCCGTGACCCCGCTGCTCGCCGACCGGGGGCTCGAGCTGCTCGACCCCTCCCCGGCCAACTCGCAGAACGCCTACTTCATCACCCAGGACTACGCCGAGCAGCTCGGCGGCGCGACCGCCCTCTCCGACCTCGAGGGCGAGTCGGTCACTCTGGCGGCCAACAAGGACTGCCCCGAGCGCGCCGACTGCCAGGCCGGTCTCGAGGACGTCTACGGCATCGACGTCTCGAAGTTCCTCGGCACCGGATTCGCCTCTCAGCAGACCTACGACTCGGTGATCGACGGCGAGTCGGACCTGGGGCAGACGGGCACGCTCGACGTGACGCTGGGGGACCGCGGGCTGCTGCTGCTCGAGGACGACTTGGGCATCCAGCCGGCCCAGAACTTCATCCCCCTGGTCAGCAGCGAGTTCATCGCCGACCACGAGGATGCGGCCGACCGCCTCAACGAGCTCATGGCCGCCCTCGACAACGAGACCCTCGGCGAGCTCCTGGTCCGGGTCACCGTGGACCGCGAGCAGATCCCGGACGTCGCCGAGTCGTTCCTGAAGGAGGCCGGGCTGGTCTGACCCGGCGGCGGGGTCCGGGCACGACCAGGCACCAGATCACCCGAGGGCCGGCTGCTGATCCGGGGCCGGCCCGGTCGCGCTCACAGCTCGGTGTCGCGGACGTCCAGGGCGGCGCGGTCGACGGTGCGGGGGTCGATGACCGGCAGGTCGATCCGCGTCCCGCGGTCGTCGGTGATCCGCGGGATGCGCTCGCCGGCCAGCCCGGCGGCGTACTCCATCACGGCGGTGGCGTCCTCGCGGCGGCCCTGCTCGACCAGCCAGCCGGTCAGCCGGTGCACCGGCGGCAGCCCGGAGTGGGTGAGTGAGCGCCCCGCCCACAGCTCGCGCACGCCGCTGACCAGGAGCTCCCACCACGCGTCGTCGCAGCCCGGGATCTCGACGAAGTAGCGGTGCAGGTCGCCGGGGAGCACCCGGTCCCGGAAGACCTTCGTGACCTTCGTCGAGCCGTACGCCTCCACGCTGGCCAGGGCCATCCGCTTGGTGGTCCAGCGGTCCTGGAGGTCCTGCAGCGAGGAGCGCTGTTGGGTGATCGAGGTGCCCTCGGTCCGGACCCGCCAGTGGTAGACGACGTCCGGGATGATCGCGAAGCGCCGCGCACGGAGGTAGGCGTCGGTCGTGGTGGGCTGGTCCTCGTAGCGGACGCCTTCCGGCCAGCGCAGGCCGCTGCCCTCCCAGAAGGACCGCCGGAACAGCTTGTTCCACGCGAAGACGTCGCCCAGGATCTCGGGCTCACTGTCGATGGCGATCGCCATCCGCTGGCGGTGCATGCGCCGCATCCACGGCGGCTCCCACCGCTGCTCGCCCTCCCACCGCTCGACCGAGCCGGTGACGAAGTCCGACCCGCTGCGCCGCAGCTCGCGCGCCATCGTCGCGTACGCCGCCGGCGGCACCACGTCGTCGGAGTCGGCGAACGCCAGCAGGTCGGCCGTGACGTGCCGGGCACCCTCGTTGCGGGCGGCGCCCAGGCCGTGGTTGGCGGTGCGCACCAGCCGCACCGGGTGCTCGGCGTCGACGAAGCGCTGCACCCGGGCGGCCGAGCCGTCGGTGGAGCCGTCGTCGACCACGACGACCTCGACGTCGACCCCCTCCTGCGCAAGCAGGCTCTCCAGGCACGCGTCGACGTACTCCTCGACGTCGTAGACCGGGACGACGACGCCCACGCGCGGCCGTGGCCGGCGCCCGAACCTCATGGCCGCCCGTACTTCATGCCCGCACGGTATCGACAGCTAGGCTCGTCGCTCGTGAGCGACCCCATTGACGTGACCCCCGAGGACTACCCCCGCAAGGTCCTCTTCGTGGCCGGCGCCGGCCGCAGCGGCACCAGCACGATGGCCGGGCTGATGTCGATCCTCGGTCTGCACGTGCCGCAGCCCGAGGTGGACGCCGACGAGACCAACCCCAAGGGCTTCGGCGAGCCGCGGTGGGTCGTCGACCACCACGACCGGCTGCTGAAGGCGGCGCTGGTGCAGGTGAGTGACGCCCGCCCGGAGGCCTGGTTCGAGACGGGGCGGATCTCGACCCGCGAGCCGGAGCGGATCAAGACCGCCCAATGGCTGGGCGAGCAGTTCGAGGTGAGCCGTGAGCTGGTCGTCAAGGACCCGCGGCTGAGCTGGTTCCTCTCGCTGTGGCGCGTCGCGGCCATCCGCAACGACGCGACGCCGGTCTTCGCGACCATGCTGCGCCCGCCGGCGGAGGTGGTCGGGAGCAAGCAGAAGTACTACGCCAACCGGCTGGGCTCCGCTCACCTCGCGGCGTCCTGGCTCAACATGCTGCTGCACACCGAGCGCGCCACCCGGGAGTCCGTGGCCGACGGCGGGCGGGTCTTCGTGCGCTACGCCGATCTGCTCGACGACTGGACGAAGACGACGATGTGGGTGGGGGAGCGGCTGCAGCTGCAGGGCGTCCTGCACGCCAACAGCGAGCAGATCCGCGACGGCCACCGCTTCGTCGACCCCTCGCTGCGTCGGATGGGCCAGAGCCTGGCCGACCTCAACCTGCCGCCCAAGCTGCACGAGCTGACCGAGGAGACCTGGACCGAGCTCAACAAGCTGGCCGAGCCCGACGGCGACACCGCCGACGTGCACGCCACGCTCGACCAGCTGCGCGAGGCCTACGTCGACCTGTACGCCGAGGCGGAGGCAATCTCGCGCTCCTCGGTGGTCGCCGCCGAGCAGGCGACCCGCGCCCAGCTCAAGCGGCCCCAGGTTCCGGGGCCGGAGGCCGCGGGCGAGCCGACCCGCGTCGCCGACCGGATCCCGCACGGCCTGCGCGCCGCCATCCCGCCGTCGGTGCGCCGCGGGCTGCGCAAGGCCGCCGGCCGCGCCCGATGAAGGCGACCGGCACCGGCCTGCAGAACCTCGAGGGCCACACGGAGTTCGACATCACCTGGCCCTGGACCCGCCCCGGTGGCCTGCGCGCCGGGAGCACCGCGGTGCTGCGCGTGAAGGACGAGGCGCCGTCGCTGCCGTTCGTGCTGCCGCCGCTGCTGCGCGCCATGGACCACGTGCTGGTGGTCGACAACGGCTCGACGGACGGCACGCCCGACGTCGTGCGCGAGACCGCGGACCGGTCCGGGCGCGCCGACAGGCTCACCTTGACGTCGTACCCCTTCACGGTCGCGCGCGCCGGCGCGGAGCACCTCGCGCAGCACGAGCGGTCGGTGCACTCCCTGGCCTACTTCTACAACTGGTGCTTCGCGCAGGTGCAGACCCGCTACTCGTGGAAGTGGGACGGCGACATGGTCCTCACCACCGAGGGCGAGACCTCCATCGCCGACCTGGCGTGGCAGGTCGGCGACGTGCAGTCGATCATCCGGGTGCCGCGCCACGGCCTCTACCTCGACGGCGACCGGCGCGGCTACCTCGACCTGGGGCTGCGCAACGCCGAGGAGTGGGGCTACCCGATGGGGCCCGACTTCGTGTTCACCAAGGCCTTCGAGTGGGAGGTCCGGACGACGCCCGAGCGGGTGCGCTCGATCGGCCTGCCGCACGGCCTGTGCGTGGAGCTGAAGTACCTCGACGGAGACGAGTTCGCCCACTGGACCGACCCGGCGTCGTTCGCCACCAGCTTCCGCAACAAGCGCAAGCGCCGCGAGTGGGCGGTCTTCAACGCCCTCCGCGAGGGCACCGTCCTGCCTGGCGTGCACGAGATCCACGCCCCCGACGGCGTCCACATCGTCGACCACGTCACCCGCGACTGGCTCCCCCGAGCCCCCCGCCCCCTCGACGTCGGCTCGGTCGTCACCTCCGACGACGCCGCCCGGCGCTGACCTCATCGGCCCCAAGATTCACCGGGCACCCGGTGAATCTCGCGCCTCCTGTACGAAACTTCGTCGGGGAGGCATGAGTTTCACCGGGCACCCGGTGAATCTCCCGCGGGCGCCCAACGCCACGCACCGTGTCGGCTAGGTCACGTCACTCCCCGTTCACAGACGGGAAACAACCGCGTACCTTCGGTGTTGCCTAGGTAGCAGACACCAGACGAGCACACGTCCGGTACCCACACCGGCCCGCGCGAGCGGGTGGTCGGAGGGACTGGAACGAAAGGTTCGAACATGACGCAGCACCTTCGGGTGGGTGTCGTCGGCGCGGGTCGCGTCGGCGCCGTACTCGCCTCCCGGCTCCGCTCCGCGGGTCACGAGATCGTGGCCGCCGCCGGCGAGTCCGACGCCTCGCACCAGCGCATCGCCGCACTCCTCCCGGGCGTGCCGACCGAGAAGCCCAGCAGCGTCGCCCGCGTGAGCGACCTGCTGCTGCTCACGGTCCCCGACGACATGCTGCCCAACGTCGTGTCCATGCTGAGCGCGAGCGGGGCCCTCCGCGAGGGTCAGTACGTCGTGCACACGTCGGGCCGCCACGGCCTCGAGGTGCTGGCGCCGGCCGCCGCCGTGGGCGCCCGCGTGGTCGCGATGCACCCGGCCATGACCTTCACCGGCACCGAGCTCGACCTCGACCGCCTGGACGGCTGCGTGTTCGGCCTGACCGCCGGGGCGGACGAGCGGGCCTTCGCGGAGTCGCTGGTCGCCGACCTCGGTGGACGCCCCATGTGGGTGCCCGAGGAGAGCCGCACGCTCTACCACGCCGCGCTGGCCCACGGCGCCAACCACCTGGTCACCCTCGTGACCGAGGCGATGGAGCTGCTCACCGCGGCCGGCGCCGACGACCCGGCCGCGACCCTGCGTCCGCTGCTCTCGGCCGCGCTCGACAACGCGCTCGCCCAGGGTGACGCTGCGTTGACCGGGCCGATCGTGCGCGGCGACGCCAACACCGTGGCAGCCCACCTCCAGGAGATCGCGCTCAAGGCGCCGCAGACGATGGCGTCGTACGTCGCCCTGGGCCGCGCCACGCTCGGCCGCGCCGTCACGGACGGGCGGCTGGTGCCGATCCGGGCGCTCAAGATCAACCAGCTCCTCGACGAGGCGCTGGCCGAGAGCGCAGCGCAGCCGGTCTACGTGCGCGACGCCCGCTGAGCGGCACGATGACCAGGCCCGTTCTCGCCTCCACGCGCCAGGAGCTCGCCGAGCTCCTGGCGCCGGCCCGCGCCCGCGGGGCCCGGGTCGGCTTCGTGCCCACGATGGGCGCGCTGCACGCCGGCCACGCCAGCCTCATGCGGGTCGCCCGCGACGCCGCGGACGGACCGGTGGTCGTCTCGATCTTCGTCAACCCGATGCAGTTCGGGGCCGACGAGGACCTCGACCGCTACCCCCGCACCCTGGACCAGGACCTCGAGGTCTGCGGCCGCGAGGGGGTCGACGTGGTGTTCGCGCCGTCGGTCGAGGAGGTCTACCCGGGCGGCGAGCCGACGGTCACCATCGACCCCGGTCCGCTCGCCGGCATCCTGGAGGGCCGCATCCGCCCGACCCACTTCCGCGGCGTGCTGATCGTGGTCGCCAAGCTGCTCGGCCTGGTGCGGCCCGACGTCGCGGTCTTCGGCCAGAAGGACTACCAGCAGCTCGCCCTCGTACGGCGCATGGTCGCCGACCTGTGCCTCGGCGTCGACGTGATCGGCGCCGAGACCGAGCGGGAGCCCGACGGGCTCGCGCTCTCCAGCCGCAACCGCTACCTCGACCCCGAGCAGCGCCAGGAGGCGGTCGTGCTGAGCCGGGCGCTGCTGGCCGCTCGTGCGGAGGCGCAGTACGGCGTCAAGGCCGCGCTGGACGCGGCCCGCGCCGAGCTGCGCACCGCCAAGGCGGTGGATCTCGACTACCTCGCGCTCACGACACCGGAGCTCGGCGACCTGCCCGACGAGGTGCCACCCGGCACCGAGGCCCGGATCCTGGTCGCCGCCCGACTGGGCGCCACCCGCCTCATCGACAACATGCCCCTGGTCATCGGGACCGTCGGCAGCCCCGCTACGCCTGAAGGGAGCAGCCGATGCTGCGCACCATGATGAAGAGCAAGATCCACCGCGCCACGGTGACCCAGGCCGACCTGCACTACGTCGGCTCGGTCACGGTCGACGAGGACCTGCTCGACGCCGCCGATCTGCTGTCCGGCGAGCTCGTCCACATCGTCGACATCACCAACGGCGCCCGCCTCGAGACCTACACGATCGCCGGCGAGCGGGGCAGCGGCGTCATCGGCATCAACGGCGCAGCGGCCCGGCTCGTGCACCCGGGCGACCTGGTGATCCTGATCGGCTACGGCCAGATGGACACCGCCGAGGCCAAGGAGCTCAAGCCGCACGTGGTCTTCGTCGACGCCGACAACCAGATCCTGGCCACGGGCTTCGACCCGGCCGAGACCTTCCAGGGTGCCGGGCTGGTCCGCGGGGACACCACGGTGACCGGCTAGATTCTGCGGATGCCTTCGGAGCGCTCGTTCGACCCGACCGTGAGCCGGGTCCCCGCGCGCCTGCGCGCGCCCGAGCCGGGCTGGACCACGCGGTCCGACGTCGTCGTGATCGGGTCCGGCATCGCTGGGCTCACCGCCGCGCTGCGGCTCAAGGACCACGTGGACAAGGTCCTGGTCGTCACCAAGGACGTGCTGGCCGCCGGCTCGACGCAGTGGGCGCAGGGCGGCATCGCCGCCGCGCTCGGGGAGGGCGACACCCCCGAGGAGCACGAGGTCGACACCCTCGTCGCGGGCGCCGGAGCCTGCGACGCGGACGCCGTACGGATCCTGGTCAACGAGGGCCCCGAGGCGGTCCGCGAGCTGATCGCGCTCGGCACGAACTTCGACCACGACGCCGACGGCCTGATCTCCCTCACCCGCGAGGGCGGCCACCACCGCGACCGGATCGCCCACGCCGGCGGGGACGCGACCGGCGCCGAGATCCAGCGGGCGCTGATCCAGGCCATCGCTGCCGCCCCCGAGATCGAGGTCGTCCAGCACGCGCTGGCCGTCGACCTGCTGCTCGCCGAGGACGGCGGAGTGGCCGGCGTGACGCTGCACGTGATGGGGGAGGGCCAGCGCGACGGCGTCGGCGCCGTGCACTGCCGGGCGGTCGTGCTCGCCAGCGGCGGGCTCGGCCAGGTCTTCAGCCAGACCACGAACCCCTCGGTCGCCACCGGCGACGGCATGGCGCTCGCGCTGCGGGCGGGTGCGGCGCTGCGGGACCTGGAGTTCGTGCAGTTCCACCCGACGGTGATGTATCTCGGCGCCGACTCCCACGGCCAGCAGCCCCTCATCTCCGAGGCGGTGCGGGGCGAGGGCGCGTTCCTCGTCGACTTCGAGGGCAACCGCCTGATGGAGGGCGTCCACCCGCTCGGGGACCTGGCGCCACGCGACGTCGTCGCCAAGGCGATCATGAAGCGGATGCTGGAGTCCGGCCGGCCGCACATGTGGCTCGACGCCACCCGGCTGGGCGAGGCATTCTGGGAGCGCCGCTTCCCCACCATCCTCGCCACCGCGCGCGCCCACGGCGTCGACCCGGTCACCGAGCTGATCCCCGTGGCCCCCGCCTGCCACTACGCCTCGGGCGGCGTGCGCACCGACCTGCACGGCCGCTCCGGCGTGCCCGGCCTCTACGCGACCGGCGAGGTCGCCTGCTCGGGCGTCCACGGCGCCAACCGGCTGGCCTCCAACTCGCTGCTCGAGGGGCTGGTGTTCTCGCGCCGGATCGCCACCGTGCTGCCCGGCGAGCTGCGCCCGTGGGCCGACCCCGTCGCCGACCAGCGGCCCGAGGGACTGGTGCCCGGCGGCGTACGCGCGGAGCTGCAGGAGGTCATGACCTCCAAGGTCGGCGTGCTCAGGACCGTCTCGGGGCTCTCCGACGCCACGGCGCTGCTGGACAAGCTCGCCGGGACCCCGGCCGAGGCCGTGGATCTGGAGTCGTGGGAGACCACCAACCTGCTCACCGTCAGCGCCGCCATGGCCGCGGCCGCGATGCTGCGCGAGGAGACCCGCGGGTCGCACTGGCGCGAGGACTTCCCCGAGCGCGACGACGCCCGGTGGGCGGGGCACTTCGACACGGTCTTCGTGGCGGGCTCCTCGGTCCCGACGTTCCGCTCCGCCCCACCCAGCGACGGAGGTCTCGCATGAGGTTCCACCGCCCGCCCCACGAGCTCGTGGAGGAGCTGATGGCGGCCGATCTCGGCCACCAGGAGCTGCTCGACCTCGTGCACCTAGGACTGCAGGAGGACCTCCCGGGGGACGCGGTCGACGTCACCTCGGAGTCCACCATCGGCCCCGACGCGCGTGCCGAGGCGGTCTTCGCCGCCCGCGAGGACGGCGTCGTGGCGGGGCTCGGGGTCGCGGCCCTGGTGTTCGCGGTCGTGATGGGCGACGACGTGGAGGTCACCGACCGGCTCCCCGACGGGACCCGGGTGAGTGCGGGCGACGTCGTGATGCGCGTGGCCGGCCCCACCCGGGGGCTGCTCACCGCCGAGCGCACGGCCCTCAACTTCGCCAGCCACCTCTCCGGCGTCGCGACCGCGACCGCGCACTGGGTGTCGGCGCTGGCGGGCACCCGGGCGCGGGTGCTCGACACCCGCAAGACGCTGCCGGGCTACCGGGCGCTGCAGAAGTACGCCGTGCGGTGCGGCGGCGGCGTCAACCACCGCTTCAGCCTGACCGACCGGGCGATGGTCAAGGACAACCACGTCATCGCCGCGGGCGGGGTCGTGCCGGCCTACCGGGCCGTGCAGGCGGCGTACCCGGGCCTGCGGGTGGAGGTGGAGGTGACCGACCTCGACCAGCTCCGCGAGCTGCTGGAGGTCGGCTGCACCGAGATCCTGCTCGACAACATGTCCACCGAGACGATGGCCGAGGCGGTCCGGATCACCGACGGCCGGGCCACGCTGGAGGCCTCGGGCGGCCTCACGCTGGAGCGGGCCCGCGAGGTGGCCGAGACCGGCGTCGACTTCATCTCGGTCGGCGCCTTGACCCACTCGGTGAAGGTCTTCGACCTGGGCATGGACCTCCAGGACCGATGAGCCTGCTCGCCGCCGACATCGGCAACGCCCACACCGTCCTCGGGCTCATCGCCGACGGCCGGGTGAGCGCCGACTGGCGGGTCTCCACCGACGAGCACCGCACCTCCGACGAGTGGGCGGTCATGCTGCGCGGGCTGCTCGGCGATGCAGTGGCCCGGGTCGACGGCATCGTGGTCTGCTCGACGGTGCCGGCCGTCCTGCACGAATGGCGCGACATGCTGCCGCGCCACTTCGGGGGCGTGCCGCATGTGGTGGTGGAGCCGGGGGTGCGCACCGGAGTCCCGGTGCTGATGGACAATCCGCGCGAAGTCGGGTCCGATCGGATAATCAATGCGCTGGCCGCGGCGACGGTTTATGGCGGACCGGCCATCGTGGTCGACTTCGGCGGGACCGCGACCACATTCGACGTGGTCAGCGCGCACGGGCAGTACGTCGGCGGCGCCATCGCGCCCGGCATCGAGATCTCGCTCGAGGCGCTCGGCCGCCGTGGCGCTCAGCTGCGCAAGGTGGAGTTGCAGCGCCCGCGCTCGGTCATCGCCAAGAACACGGTCGAGGCGCTGCAGTCGGGCATGGTCTTCGGCGTGGCCAGCCAGGTCGAGGGGATCGTCGAGCGCATGCGCGCCGAGCTCGGGGCCGACGCCGAGCGATTGCGCGTCGTGGCCACGGGATATCTCGCCCCGCTCGTGATTGAGGAATGTCGCTGCTTTACCGATCATTCGCCCTGGCTCACGCTGATGGGTCTCGAATTAGTGTTCCACAGGAATACCTGAGCGAGAAATTCCTATTTCCCGCTAGGTAATGTCAAGATGGAACGCCCGTATATCCCCCCACTGAAGAGGTCTGCAATGGCGCAGAAGGTCAACATCGTGCTCGTCGACGACATCGACGGCTCCGAGGCCACCGAGACCGTGGTGTTCGGACTCGACGGCACGTCGTACGAGATCGACCTGAACGACAAGAACGCCGCCGCTCTGCGTGATGCGCTGAGCCCCTACGTCGGCCACGCCCGCAAGTCGGGGAGTGCCGGCGCCCGCCGTGCCGCCAAGAAGTCCAGCGCCACCGGCCCCAGCGCCCGCGAGGTCCGCGACTGGGCCCGCTCCAACGGCTACACCGTCCCCGACCGCGGGCGCATCCCCGCCGACGTCCGCTCCGCCTTCGACGCCGCCAACTGAGGCCACCCCCGCGCCGGCGTACCGCGCCTGCACGGTGACCCGTCACAAACTTTGTGACGGGTCAGCGTCATTTGCGTGCAGTTGGTGACGGGTCGGCGGCCGCGCCTGTTCGCTGTGGGCGGACGCGGTTGGGCGCTCACCGGGAACGCGTAGGCTGTCCGCGGGGTTAGTTCTCTATGTTCCGCCTTCGTCCGACCCAGGACGAGGCGGCCCCGTTGATCTTCAGGAGCGATGCGCATGTTCGAGCGGTTTACTGACCGAGCCCGACGGGTGGTCGTGCTGGCCCAAGAAGAGGCCCGCATGCTCTCCCACAACTACATCGGGACCGAGCACATCCTGCTCGGCCTCATCCACGAGGGCGAAGGCGTCGCCGCGAAGGCGCTCGAGAGCCTCGACATCTCACTGGAGGCGGTGCGCGCCCAGGTCGAGGAGATCATCGGCCAGGGCCAGCAGGCGCCCAGTGGCCACATCCCCTTCACCCCGCGGGCCAAGAAGGTCCTCGAGCTGTCCCTGCGCGAGGCGCTGCAGCTCGGCCACTCCTACATCGGCACCGAGCACATCCTGCTCGGCCTGATCCGCGAGGGCGAGGGCGTCGCCGCCCAGGTGCTGCAGAAGCTGGGCGCCGACCTCAACCGGGTCCGCCAGCAGGTCATCCAGCTGCTCTCGGGCTTCCAGGGCAAGGAGTCGACCGCCTCGGCGGCCGCCCAGGGCAGCGGCGCGGACGCGCCCTCCTCGTCGCTGGTGCTCGACCAGTTCGGCCGCAACCTGACCCAGGACGCCCGCGAGGGCAAGCTGGACCCGGTCATCGGCCGCGAGCAGGAGATCGAGCGGGTCATGCAGATCCTCTCGCGCCGCACGAAGAACAACCCGGTCCTCATCGGCGAGCCCGGCGTCGGCAAGACCACGATCGTGGCCGGCCTGGCGCAGGACATCGTGCGCGGCAGCGTCCCCGAGACGCTCAAGGACAAGCAGATCTACACGCTGGACCTCGGCGCGCTCGTCGCCGGCTCCCGCTACCGCGGTGACTTCGAGGAGCGCCTGAAGAAGGTCCTCAAGGAGATCCGCACCCGCGGCGACATCGTGCTGTTCATCGACGAGATCCACACCCTCGTCGGCGCCGGTGCGGCCGAGGGCGCGATCGACGCGGCCAGCATCCTCAAGCCGATGCTGGCCCGCGGCGAGCTGCAGACCATCGGCGCGACCACGCTCGACGAGTACCGCAAGTACCTCGAGAAGGACGCCGCGCTCGAGCGCCGCTTCCAGCCGATCCAGGTCTCCGAGCCCTCCATCGCCCACACGATCGAGATGCTCAAGGGCCTGCGCGACCGCTACGAGGCGCACCACCGCGTGACGATCACCGACGAGGCGCTGGTCTCGGCGGCGACGCTGGCCGACCGCTACATCTCCGACCGCTTCCTTCCGGACAAGGCGATCGACCTCATCGACGAGGCCGGCTCCCGGCTGCGGATCCGTCGCATGACGGCCCCCGCCGACCTGCGCGAGTACGACGACAAGATCGCCGAGGTGCGCCAGCGCAAGGAGGGCGCCATCGACGGTCAGGACTTCGAGGCGGCCGCGCGGCTGCGCGACGAGGAGAAGCAGCTCATCCAGAAGAAGGCCGAGCGCGAGAAGCAGTGGCGCGCCGGCGACATGGACGAGGTCGCCGAGGTCGACGAGGAGCTGATCGCCGAGGTGCTGGCCGTCGCGACCGGGATCCCGATCGTCAAGCTCTCCGAGGAGGAGTCCACGCGCCTGCTCAAGATGGAGGACGAGCTCCACAAGCGGGTCATCGGCCAGGAGGAGGCCGTCCGGGCGCTGTCGCGGGCCATCCGCCGTACCCGCGCCGGACTGAAGGACCCCAAGCGCCCCGGTGGGTCGTTCATCTTCGCCGGTCCGTCCGGTGTCGGTAAGACGTGGCTGTCCAAGACGCTCGCGGAGTTCCTCTTCGGCGACGAGGACGCGCTGATCCAGCTCGACATGAGCGAGTTCAGCGAGAAGCACACCGTCTCGCGGCTGTTCGGCTCGCCTCCGGGCTATGTCGGCTACGAGGAGGGCGGGCAGCTCACCGAGAAGGTGCGCCGCAAGCCGTTCTCCGTCGTCCTCTTCGACGAGGTCGAGAAGGCGCACCCGGACATCTTCAACAGCCTGCTGCAGATCCTCGAGGAAGGTCGCCTGACCGACTCGCAGGGCCGGGTCGTCGACTTCAAGAACACCGTCATCATCATGACGACCAACCTCGGCACCCGCGACATCAACAAGTCCGTCAACCTGGGCTTCCAGCAGTCGGGTGACGCGGCGGGCTCCTACGAGCGGATGAAGGCCAAGGTCGCCGACGAGCTCAAGCAGCACTTCCGGCCCGAGTTCCTCAACCGTGTCGACGAGATCGTCGTCTTCCCGCCGCTGTCGCGTCCGCAGATCGTCTCCATGGTCGACAACATGGTCGCCGCCGTCGAGCTGCGGCTGCGCGACCGCGACATGAGCCTGGAGCTCACGCAGGCCGCCAAGGACCTGCTGGCCGAGCGGGGCTTCGACCCGGTGCTGGGCGCGCGTCCGCTGCGGCGCACGATCCAGCGCGAGATCGAGGACACCCTGGCCGAGAAGATGCTCTTCGGCGAGGTCGGCCCGGGCCAGATCGTCCTGGTCGACGTGGAGGGCGAGGGGGCGAGCGCGACCTTCACCTTCGAGGGTCAGAAGGTCGGGGCGCTGCCCGACCTGCCGCCGTTCGAGACCGCCGAGGTCGGCCTGGCCGAGGGGCCCGACGACTCCGAGGGCCCGATCGACGTGCCGCGCGAGAACGAGGCGTAGCCAGCAGCACGAACGGGAGCCCCACCGGTCCGCCGGTGGGGCTCCTGTTGCGTCCGGGCCCAGTGGCTAGGCTCCCGGCATGATCTTCACCGTCACCACGGTCAAGGACACCTTGGCCAACGTGCAGCGGTTCGTGGCGGGCAACCTCGCGGGCGGCGCCGACCACCTGTTCGTGTTCCTCGACGGCCCCGCCCCGGAGGTGCGGGCGTTCCTGGACTCGCACCAGCACGTCACCTGCGTCCGCACCGACAAGAGCTGGTGGCTGGGCGAGCGCCCGGCCGAGCTCAACGTCCGGCAGCGGATCAACGCCAACCTGGTGAAGGCGCTGCTCAGCACGCTCCCTGAGGCCGAGTGGCTCTTCCACGTCGACGGCGACGAGATCGTGCAGATCGACCGCGACGTCCTGGCCGCCGTGCCGGCCGACACGGAGGTGGTCAAGCTCGCTCCGCTGGAGGCGGTGAGCCGCAAGCACTGGGACCAGGACCCGACCTGGTTCAAGAAGATGCTGGGCAAGGACGACCTGACCCTCCTGCACGTGCTGGGGGCGATCAAGCGCCCGCACAACGGCGCGCTGTTCCACGGCCACCTCGAGGGCAAGAGCGGCCTGCGTCCCCGGCTGGACCGGTGGCTGACGCTGCACCACGTCGTCCTGGCCGACAAGAGCCGGGTCGAGCCGTACACCCACGACGCGCTGACGGTGCTGCACTACGAGTCGTTCAGCGGTGAGGACTTCGTGCGCAAGTGGACCTCGATGCTCGACGCCGGTCCCACGTTCGGCCTGCGGTCCGGGCGCGAGCCCACAGCGGTGGCGCTGCGCACGCTGGTGTCGCTGGGCCTCAGCGAGGAGCAGGCGGCGCCGTACCTGATGCGGATCTTCGAGCGCACCACCGAGGACGACTTCGACACCCTGCGCGACCTCGGACTGCTGGTGGAGGTCGACCCCCGCCAGGGCACCCACCGGCCGCAGGCGCTGGGCGACGACGCGCGCGAGCATCTCGACGGGCTGCTGGACCGGCTGCGGGAGGAGCCCAAGGGGATCTTCCACCCCTACCGCTCGCCCGGCGCCGACCGTGAGGCGCTCAAGCGCGCCCAGGGTGCGCCGAAGGGCGTGCGCGGCTTCCTGCGCCGGTCCTGACGCCGCCCGATCTCGAGGAGGCCGGTCAACGAGGCGGCCTGGGGACCGGGAGCGGGGTTAGGCTCGTTCATGATCTTCACGGTCAGCACGGTGAGGGACACCCTGGCCAACGTGCAGCGCTTCGTGGCCGGCAACCTCGCCGGTGGGGCGGACCACCTGGTCGTGTTCCTCGACGCGGCCGACCCTCCGGTGCGCGCCTTCCTGGAGGCCCACCCGCACGTCACCTGCGTCCGCACCGACAGGAGCTGGTGGCTCGGGGGACGCCCCGCCAAGCTCAACGGCCGGCAGCGGATCAACGCCAACGTGGTGCGGCTGGTGCTGAGCACCCTCCCGGAGGCCGAGTGGCTCTTCCACATCGACGGCGACGAGATCGTCCAGCTCGACCGCGAGGTCCTCGCGGCCGTGCCAGCCGACGTCGAGGCGGTCCGGCTCAGCCCGCTCGAGGCCGTCAGCCGCCAGCACTGGGAGGGCGAGCCGACCTGGTTCAAGCGCAAGCTCGGCAAGAACGAGCTCCTGATGCTGTGCACGCTGGGGGTCATCGCCCGCCCGCACAACCGCGCGTACTTCCACGGGCACATCAACGGCAAGTCCGGGATGCGCCCCCGCCTCGACCGGTGGCTCGCGCTGCACGACATCGTCGACGCCCACCAGAACCTGCTCGACTCCTATCGCCATGACGCGCTCAGGCTGCTGCACTACGAGTCGTTCAGCGGCGAGGAGTTCGTCCGCAAGTGGACCGCGATGCTCCAGGCCGGTCCCGACGCCGGTCTGCGCGCCGCGCGCCAGCCCACGGCACGAGCCCTGCGCGCCCTCGTGTCCAAGGGGCTCGCCGAGGAGCAGGCCGCGCCGTACCTGATGCGGATCTTCGAGCGCACCACCGAGGACGACTTCGAGACCCTGCGCGGGCTCGGGCTGCTGGTGCACCTCGACCCCCGCCTCGGCACGCACCGTCCCGCCCCGCTCCCCGACGGAGGGCGGGAGCACATCGATGCGCTGTTGGCCCGTCTGAGCCAGGAGCCCAAGGTGCTCTTCCACCCCTCCGACAAGGGCGAGGACCGCCGCGCGCTGGAGCGGGCCACCCAAGGGCTGCCCGTCCGGCGTGACGGCGGTCAGGGCAGCGCGTAGCCGTCGGCTCCGGCCCGGACCGCCAGTCGGTCCTCGACCAGGCCGGCCAGACAGCGTGCGCGCTGCGCCTCGTCGGCCCAGACGGCGTCCAGGCGGCTCTGGTGCACGGGGCCGTCGCTGTCGCGAAGCACCGCCAGCAGCCGGCCGCGGCACTGGCGGTCGGTCCCGGCCCAGGTCTGCGCCCGGCGCACCGGACCGTCGTACGCCGGCCGGCCGGCCGCGCGCCAGGCGCAGTGGTCGGCGACCGGGCAGGCGTCGCAACGCGGAGCGGCGGCCGTGCAGACCAGGGCGCCCAGCTCCATCAGCGCGATCGACCAGGTGGCGGCGGTCGGCTCGTCCTCGGGCAGGATCTCGGCGGCCGTCGCGCGCTCGGCGCGCGTGACCGACGGCCCCGGGAGCTCGACCCCGCCGACCGCGCGCGCGAGCACCCGGCGGACGTTCGTGTCGAGCACGACGTGGCGGCGTCCGTAGGCGAAGGTGGCGATCGCGGCGGCCGTGTAGTCCCCGATCCCCGGCAGGGCGATCAGGTCGTCGTAGGAGTCGGGTACGACACCGCCGTGCCGCTCCACGATCATGACCGCCGCGGCGTGCAGCCGCAGCGCCCGGCGCGGGTAGCCCAGCCGGCCCCAGGCCCGCACCGCCTCGCCCGTCGGCTCGGCGGCGAGCGCGGCCGGCGTCGGCCATCGCTCCAGCCACTGCTCGTGGACGGGGAGCACCCGGGCGACCGGGGTCTGCTGGAGCATGAGCTCGGAGACCATCACCGACCACGGCGTCGCCGCCGCGCCGCGCCACGGCAGGTCGCGGGCGTGCTCGTCGTACCACTGCAGGAGTGGGGCGTGGAGGTCCATCGCATCCATTGTCCCCACGGTGTGGCACCACGTCCGAAGGCGGTCTGGTGACTAGCGTTCAGTCATGCCCCCGCCCTTGACTCGTGGTCCGCTCCCGGCCTCGGTCTACTGGCGCCGCCGTCTCGTCCTGCTCGGCCTCGTGACCGTGCTCGTCGTCTCGCTGGCCCGCCTTCTCGGCGGATCGAGCGACGGCTCGTCGCACGACGGGGGAGCCGCCGAGCAGGCCGCGGCCGCGCCGACCTCGTCCGACGCCAGCCTGAGCCCGTCGTCCAGTCCGTCGTCGACGGCGACGCGCAAGCCGCGCCGTACCCCCACCCAGCCGACCACCAGCGCTGCCCCGACGCTCGCGGAGCCCGACGGCCCGTGTGCCGCCGACGACCTCGAGGTCACGCCGAGCGTGGTCGACGCCGTGGTCGGGCGCGACGTGGTCGTGCTGCTCGACCTCCGCACCCTGGTCGACGAGGCGTGCACCTGGCGGGTCTCCTCCAGCAGCCTGACCCTGCGCATCCGCTCCGGCTCCGACAAGATCTGGTCCTCCGCGCAGTGCCCGCGGGTGCTGCCCGTCACGGACCTGGTCGTGCGTCGCGACGTCGGCACCACCGTCCCCGTGATCTGGGACGACGCCCGCCGCTCCGACAAGGAGTGCTCGCGCCAGGCCGACTGGGCGATGCCGGGCTTCTACCAGGTGGCGGCGGCTGCGCTCGGCGGTGAGCCGACCGAGGTGCAGTTCGAGCTGACCCGACCCGTGCCCGAGGTCATCACCCCGTCCGCCGCCCCCAGCGGCCGGCCCGGCGGTGGTGGCCAGGGTGGTGGTGGCGAGGGCAGTGGTGGCCAGGGCGGCGGCAAGCCGAACCAGCCGGACGACGACGCGAAGCCCTCGGGAAAGCCGTCCGGGGCGGTCGAGCCGAACGGGTCCGGGATCAGCTGAGCGCCCGACGCGGTCGGTCCGGGATCGCGGTCGCCTCGATCTCGTCCCCGTCCCACGGGGTGGGCGAAACTCGCGCTTTCCGCATGAAGCTTCGTCGGGGAGGCGTGAGTTTCACCGGGTGCCCGGTGAAACTCATCCGCTAGACGTAGCACTTGAGGATCGTCGACTCGACGAGAGTGACGATGCGCGCTGATGCCCGAGACCAGCTCCCCCGTCACACGGGGCGGGCGAAACTCGCGCATCCCGCATGAAGCTTCGTCGGGGAGGCGTGAGTTTCACCGGGTGCCCGGTGAAACTCATCCGCTAGACGTAGCGCTCGAGGATCGTCGACTCGGCGAGGCGGGAGAGGCCCTCGCGGACGCTGCGGGCGCGCAGCTCGCCCACGCCCTCGACGGCCTGGAGATCGTCGATGCCGGCCGAGAGGAGCTTCTGCAGGGTGCCGAAGTGCTCGACGAGGCGGTCGACGACCGACGGGGGCAGCCGGGGCACCTTGGCGAGGAGCCGGTAGCCGCGGGGGGCGACCGCGCCGTCGAGGTGCTCGCTGTTGCCCAGGCCGAGGACCTTCGCCGCGGCGGCCGGGTCGACCAGGTCGGTGGCCGAGAGCGCCTCGAGCCGGTTGAGCAGCTCCTCGGGGGTCTTGCTGCGTCGGCCGGTCGAGACGTAGTCGCGGATCACCAGCTCTCGCTCGGTGTCGACGCCGGTGACGAGCTCCTCGAGCTGCAGCGACAGCAGCCGGCCGTCGGTGCCCAGCTCGAGCACGTAGTCCTCGATCTCGCGCGCGATGCGCGTGACCATCTCCAGACGCTGGGCGACCACCGCGACGTCGCGGACGGTGACCAGGTCCTCGATCTCGAGCGCCGAGAGGGTGCTGGAGACCTCGTCCAGTCGGAGCTTGTAGCGCTCGAGGGTGGCCAGCGCCTGGTTGGCGCGCGACAGGATCTGTCCGGACCCCTCCAGGACGTGGCGGGTCTCGCCGACGTATGCCGCGATGATCTGCATCGACTGTGACACCGAGATCACCGGGAAGCCGGTCTGGCGCGCCACCCGGTCGGCGGTGCGGTGGCGGGTGCCGGTCTCCTCCGAGGGGATCGAGTGGTCGGGCATGAGGTGCACGGCGGCACGCACGATGCGGCTGACCTCGCCGTCGACGATGATCGCGCCGTCCATCTTGGCCAGCTCGCGCAGGCCCGTGGCGGTGAACGGGACGTCGAGGGTGAACCCGCCCGTGGCAATCGACTCCACCGTGCGGTCGTGGCCCATGACGATCAGCGCACCGGTGCGTCCGCGCAGGATCCGCTCGAGGCCGTCGCGCATGGCGGTGCCGGGGGCGATGGAGGCCAGGGTCTCGCGCAGACGCAGGACCTCGTCGCTTCGGTCGGGCACAGCTCTCCTTGGTGGTCGAGCCTCGTCGAGACCCGGTCGTACGGTCCTGCAGCCGGCCCGCGCAGGGAGTTTAACCGTCGTCGGCGCTGCGCAGCCTCCGGTTTGACGGACGGGAGAGCCCGAGCAGCCGTAGGGCAGAGCCTACGTCGGGCGCGTCGACCACCCGCATCCCGTCGACCATGCGGTCCTGCGAGACCGGCCGCACCCCGCCGGGGCTCTCCGGGCCGGTGGGGACCACCGCCATCCGGAAGCCCAGCCGGGCCGCCTCGGCGATGCGCTGCGGCAGGTCGCGCACCCGGCGCAGCTCGCCGGCCAGGCCGATCTCGCCCATGGCGACGACCCCCGCGGGCGGGGCCGTGCCGAACGTCGCTGAGGCCAGTGCCAGCGCGACCGCCAGGTCGCTGGCCGGCTCGCTCAGCCGGGCGCCGCCGACGGTCGAGGCGAACACGTCGTGGGCGTGCAGGCGGATCCCGCAGTGCTGCTGGAGGACCGCCAGCACCATCGCGATGCGCGAGCCGTCGAGTCCGGAGGTCGTGCGGCGGGGGCGCTCGAGCGCCGAGGGGGTGACCAGCGCCTGGACCTCGGCGAGCATGGGGCGCCGACCCTCCATCGTGACGGCGACGCAGGTGCCGGCGACCCGGCCGTGGTGGTTCTCGATGAAGAGCCCGGTGGGGTCCGTGACGGCGGTGATGCCGTCGGCGCCGAGGTCGAAGCAGCCCACCTCGTCGACGGGGCCGAAGCGGTTCTTCACGGCGCGCAGCATCCGGAAGCGGGAGTTGCGGTCGCCCTCGAACTGCAGGACGACGTCGACGAGGTGCTCCAGGACGCGGGGGCCCGCGATCGAGCCGTCCTTGGTCACGTGACCGACCAGGACGACGGTCACGTTGCGGGTCTTGGCGACCCGGATCAGCGCGGCGGCGACCTCGCGGACCTGCGTGACCCCGCCGGGGACCCCCTCGATGCCCGGCGCCCCGATGGTCTGCACCGAGTCGACCACGAGCAGCGCCGGGCGAACCTGCTCGATGTGGGTGAGGATCGCGCCCAGGTCGGTCTCGGCGGCGAGGTAGAGCTCGTCGTGGACGCCGCCGGTGCGGTCGGCGCGCATGCGCACCTGGGAGGCGGACTCCTCGCCGGTGACGTAGAGCGTGCGGCGACGGTGGCGCGCGGTCTGGGCCGCGACCTCCAGCAGCAGCGTGCTCTTGCCGACGCCGGGCTCTCCGGCGAGCAGGATCGCGGCGCCGGGGACCAGCCCGCCGCCCAGGACCCGGTCGAGCTCGGGGACCCCACTGCCGCGAAAGGAGGACTCCTCGACCGACACGTCGCCGATGGGGACCGCGGCCTGGGTGACCGCCGTCGCCGTCGTCCGGCCCTGGGGCACCGCGGCCGTCTCGGCGACCGAGCCCCAGGCCTGGCACTCCCCGCACCGGCCGACCCACTTGGTGGTCTCCCAGCCGCACTCGGTGCAGCGGAACGCGGGGCGAGGGGACTTGGCCATGGACCGAACGCTAGGCCCTGGCGCCGACACCGGTCACGGGGCCGCCCACGACCGCCCCAAGGAATGAGGTGCTGGGGCGCCGTACGCCGATATGCTCGTCGTTGGAACGATCAAGACCAGAGGTCGGAGGCGAGATGGGCCGGATCCCCGGGCGGGTGCCCGCGGCGCCGCCGACCCTCGCCGACGTCGCCGAGCTGGCGGGCGTCTCGCGTCAGACGGTCTCCAACGCGGTCAACAACCCCGACCTGCTGCGCGCCGACACCCTGGTGCGGGTGCAGGACGCGATCGAGGAGCTCGGCTACTCACCCAACCGGGCCGCCCGCAACCTGCGCACCCGCGCCTCGCACCTGGTGGGGCTGCGGATGACGCCGGGCCAGGAGTTCACGGCCAACGCCGCCATCGACCGGTTCGTCCACTCGCTGGTCGAGACGGCGGGCGAGGCCGGCTACCACGTGCTGCTGTTCGCGGGCGACGGCAACGACCCGCTGCGCGGCTACGACGACCTGCTGCGCTCGACCGCGGTCGACGCGTTCGTGGTGACCGACACCTACCTCGGCAACCCCCAGGCGGCGTGGCTGCGCGAGCGCCGGGCGCCGTTCGTCGCCTTCGGGCGGCCCTGGGACGACCCCGACGCCACGCACCCGTGGGTGGACGTCGACGGCGCCGCGGGCGCCGAGCTGGCGACGCGGCACCTGCTGGACCGGGGACACACCAAGATCGCGTGGATCGGCTGGCGCAAGGACTCCTTCATCGGCGAGGACCGCCGGGCCGGCTGGAGCCGGGCGCTCAAGGACCGCGGCCTCTCCACCACCGCGATGGCCTCCCGGGTCGAGGACACCGTCAACAGCGGGCGCGAGGCCAGCGCGGTGCTCCTCGACGAGGCGCACCCCTCGGCGTTCGTCTGCGCCTCCGACACCCTGGCGATGGGGGTCCTGCACACCCTGGCCGACCGCGGCCTGCGCGCGGGCGAGGACGTCGCCGTCGTCGGCTTCGACGACTCCCAGGTGGCCCAGGTCGTGCGCCCGGGCCTGACCTCGGTCCGCCAGCCCCTCGAGGACGTGGCGATCCGCGTCGTCGCCGCGTTGGAGGGCCTGCTCGCCCACCCGCCCCGCGTCGGGCCCGGCATCCTGCTCACGCCGACGCTCGCCGTACGCGGGTCCAGCTAGCCGCGGGCGGACTCAGAAGCGCTTGGACCAGACGTTGACGGCGTAGTCGACCTCGGTGCCCTCGTGGTGGCGCAGGATGTCGGCGGCCACGTCGGGCGGGAACTCGATGCGCACGACCGCCTCCAGGTCGGCGCGGGAGCCGAACGACCAGCCCATGTCGACCGGCGTGCGGGTCCAGCCGCGGGTCGCCCAGAAGCGCTCGATCTCGTGGGGCGGCGGGAGGTGCGGGTAGCCGCGGCGGAACCACGCCCCGAACGTGGAGCGGGACCCGTCGTTGTCGATGACCAGCGCGATGCCGCCGCGACGTACGACGCGGACCAGCTCGGCGAGGCCGGGCTCGCAGCCTGGGCCGAAGAAGTAGGCCCACCGCGCGTGGACGATGTCGACCGACGCATCCGGCAGCGGTACCGCCTGTGCCGTGCCCTGGATGACGGTGACGTTGTCCAGGGAGCGGGTACGCCGGCGGGCCAGGGCCAGCAGGTCGGGGTGCGGCTCGACGCCGATCACGCGTCCCACCGGCCCGACGTCAGCGGCGAAGCCGGGAAGGTGGAAGCCGGTGCCGCAGCCGAGGTCCAGGACGGTGGCGCCCTCGAAGGTCGCCAGCGCGTGCAGGGTGGCGGCCAGGCGGCCGTGCGGGTCGACGCCGCGGTTCTCGACCTCGTAGGTCGCGGGGCTCTCCCAGATGTTGGGACTCGCGACCGTGCCCCGAGGAGTGCCCCGAGGAGTGCCCCGAGGAGTGCCCCCAGGAGCGCCGGTCAGAGACGGACCAGCCCGCGGGGGGTCTGCAGCTGGACGGCGAGGATGCCGGGCGTGCCGTGCGGCGCCACCCACTCGACCTTGATGTCCTCGAGCGGCGCCTCGACCGTCTGGCCGAGCCACTCGCTGACGCGCTGCGGGTCCCCGGCGATCTCCAGGCAGGCAAGGGAGAAGCTGCCGTCGGCGCCCGTTGACGGGTGCAGCTCGGCGGGCGACTCCCACTGCACGAAGAACGGCAGCTGCGGGTCAGAGATCAGGCCGTTGACGCCGATCTGGCGCCACCGAAGCTCGGTGCCGTCGGGGCGGTGCCGGTTGCCGACGACGGCCGAGCGGCCGAGACGCTTCTCGACCGGCGCGATGTCGTCGACGGCCACGACCCAGCCGAGCCAGCCGCCGCCGAGGGCGGAGCGGGCCCGAACGGCCTGGCCGAACGGAGCCTTGTCGGAGGCCGGGTGGTCCAGGGCCTCGACGATCTCGAGGTAGGTGTGGTCCGCGAGGGCGAGCGTCATGTTGCGGGTGCCGAAGCGGGGGTGGATGCCGCCGTCGACGAAGTCATGACCCAGCAGCCCGCCGAGGCGCTGGGCGGTGCCGACGAGTCCGTCCGGTCCTGCGGCGAAGGAGAGGTGGTCCAGGCGCATGCAGGCATTCTGCGTTACCAGATCCAGCGGCTCGTTGAGGGGGTCGAGGTGTCTTGATGTCAAGACTTCATCCCACCCGGCGGGCGATCAGTGCGGGTCGGCCGGATGCAGCGCCAGGGCGGAGCGCGAGCGCACGTGGGCGTCGCAGTGCCGCACCAGCTCGTCGTACGCCGCCTTGCCCATGAGCTCGGTCAGCTCGGGCTCGTGCGTGAGGTAGACCGGCTCGACGGCGACGTGCGCCTCGGTGTTGCCCGAGCAGTACCAGTCCAGGTCGTGTCCGCCCGGCCCCCAGCCGACGCGGTCGTACTCGGTGATCGTGACCTCGGTGTAGGTGCTGCCGTCCTGGCGCTCGACGTTGCGGAACCGGCGACGGATCGGCAGCTGCCAGCAGACGTCCGGCTTGGTCTCCAGCGGGTTGCGGCCCTGCTGCAGCGCCAGGCCGTGCAGGGCGCACCCGGCGCCACCCTGGCCGGTGGGCGGAGCGAAGTCGGTGCGGTTGTGGAACACGCAGGCCTGCTGGCCGTCCACCTCGATCGTGCGGGTCTTGCGCTCGCCGTCGTCGTCGGTCTCGACCCAGTCCTTGGTGCGGACCGGCCGGCCGGGGTGGAACTGCCACTGGGTCTCGTCGAGCTGCTCGACGAACGCCTTGACCCGCACCTCGTCGTCGGTGTCGGCGAAGTGGGCGCCGAGCGTGCAGCAGCCGGTGTCGGGAGCGTCGGCGTAGATGCCCTGGCAGCCCTGTCCGAAGATGCAGGTGTAGGCCGACGTCAGCCAGGTGAGGTCGCAGCGCATCACCTCGGTCTCGTCCGCGGGGTTGACGAACTCCACGAAGGCGCGGGGGAAGACCAGGTCCACTTCGGGCATGACGCCAGCCTACGGGCGTGCGGGGCGCGCTCATCGCGGCGGCGGTACGTTGAGGGCATGCGCCTGGGCGTCCTGGACATCGGCTCCAACACCGGCCACCTGCTGGTGGTCGACGCACACGGCGGCGCCGCGCCGCTGCCGGCGTACTCCCACAAGCAGCCGCTGCGCCTGGCCGAGCACCTCGACGACTCCGGTGCCGTGACGCAGGCGGGGATCGACGCGCTGGCGGCCTTCACCGCGGAGGCGCTCGTCGTCGCGGAGGACAAGGGCTGTCAGGACATGCTGGCGTTCGCGACGTCCGCGGTGCGCGACGCGGTCAACTCCGACGACGTGCTGGCCTACGTGCGCGAGCTCACCGGCGTGGACATCGCGGTGCTCTCGGGCGAGGACGAGGCCCGCCTGACCTTCCTCGCCGTACGCCGGTGGTTCGGCTGGTCGGCCGGACGGCTCGCGGTCTTCGACATCGGCGGCGGCTCCCTGGAGATCGCGGGCGGGACCGACGAGCTGCCCGACGTGGCGTGGTCGCTGCCGCTGGGAGCGGCTCGGCTCGCGCGGCAGTTCTTCGAGGAGAAGCCCGACGAGGCGATGCTGCGCGCCATCCGCAAGGAGATCCGCGCCGAGATCGCGCGCGACGCCGGGCACCTGCTGCGCGGCGGCGCCCCGCACCGCGCCGCGGCGACGTCGAAGACCTTCCGCTCGCTCGGGCGGATCTGCGGTGCCGCCCCGTCCAGCGACGGCCCGCTCGTGCCGCGCACGCTGCCGTTGTCGTCCCTGCAGTCGTGGATCCCCAAGCTCGTGGCGATGCCGCACGCCGAGCTCGCCGTCCTTCCCGGAGTGTCCCCGAGCCGGACGCACCAGATCGTGCCGGGGGCGCTCGTGGCCGAGGCCTGCATGGACATCTTCGACCTCGCCGAGCTCGAGATCTGTCCCTGGGCGCTGCGTGAGGGCGTCATCCTGGAGCGCCTCGACGCGATGAGCGTGTTGGACTGACCGGGTGGCACCTCGCATCGGACTCTCGACGGCCTCGGTCTACCCCGAGTCGTCGGCGCACGCCTTCGCCTACGCGGCCGAGCTGGGCTACGACGCCGTCGAGGTGATGGTCGGCATCGACGCGCTCAGCCAGCAGACCTCCGCGGTCACCCAGCTCGCCGAGCATCACGGGCTCCCCGTGAGCGCGGTCCACGCGCCCTGCCTGCTCTTCACGCAGCGGGTCTGGGGGACCGAGCCGTGGGGCAAGCTGCAGCGCTCGGCGGACATGGCGCGCGAGGTCGGGGCCGAGGTGGTCGTCGTCCACCCACCGTTTCGCTGGCAGCGCGAGTACGCCCGCGACTTCGTCAACGGCATCGCCGCGCTGGAGAACTCCACCGGCGTGGCCTTCGCGGTCGAGAACATGTACCCCTGGCGGGCCTCGTCGCGCCGGGGCATGGAGATGTACGCGCCAGGCTGGGACCCCTCCGAGGAGCCGTACGCGAACACCACGATCGACCTCTCACACGCGGCCATCGCCGCCTCCGACCCGATTGAGATGGCGCGCCGGCTGGGCGAGCGCCTGCGCCACATCCACCTGACCGACGGCAGCGGCTCGGCCAAGGACGAGCACCTGGTGCCCGGGCGCGGCGCCATGGGCGCCCGTACGTTCCTGCACCATCTGGTCGAGGTCGGCTTCGACGGCGAGGTGGTCGTGGAGATCAACACGCGGCGCTGCTCGTCGCGCGCGGAGCGGGAGGCCGACCTGCGCGAGTCCCTGGAGTTCGCGCGCGAGCACCTCGGGGTGCCCGCGTCGTGAGCTCACCCCGCCGCGGGCGCCGTCCCGGCGCCCCCGACACGCGCGCGACCATCCTCGAGGCCGCCCGTGAGGCCTTCGCCGCCGCCGGCTTCGCCCGTACGTCGGTCCGGTCCATCGCCGCGGCGGCCGGGGTCGACGCGGCGCTGGTGCACCACTACTTCGGCTCCAAGGACGATCTCTTCGTCGCCGCGCTCGACCTGCGGGTCGACCCGCGCGAGGCGGTGCTGCCGGTGACGGCGGGCGGCCCCGACGGAGTGGGGGAGCGGCTCATGCGGCTCTTCATCACGGTCTGGGACGATCCGGAGGCCCGGCTGCCGCTGCTGGCGCTGCTGCGCGGCATCAGCGAGCCGCAGGCCCAGCAGCTGATCCGCGACGGCTTCCTGCGCCTGGTGCTCGAGCCGGTCGGTGACGCACTCGGCGTGGACCAGCCGGAGCGCCGCCTGTCACACGTGGCCTCACAGCTGCTCGGCCTGCTCCTGATCCGCTACCTCCTGGAGGTCGAGCCGCTCGCGTCCATGCCCGCCGACCAGGTCGTCGCGACGTACGCGCCGGTGCTGCAGGGGTTCCTCACCGACCCGCTGCCGTAGCGGGCGGGCCGGGGATGGATACCCGGTCGGCCGGGTCGTGGATGTGGCTGCCCTCGTGGCGTCAGGTCATCCTGGGACGGCGACACCCAGCGTGGATGCGCCCAGCGGCTTGGGCGCTCCCTCTTCGTAGAAGACGTCCACGGTTGAGATGGTGAACCCAGCGCTCTCGAGGAGCTCGGAGATCGGTCGGGTGAGGTGACACCCGCCGGCGATGCGCTTGTTGAGCGGCTCGAGGCGGCGCTGCCAGGCCTGGACCTGGTGGTCTGGAGCCAGTCCGTGCTCGACGAAGTGCAGGCTGCCGCCGGGGCGGAGCACCCGCCGGATCTCGGTCAGCGCGAGGACCGGGTCGGGGATCGTGCACAGCGTCCAGGTCGACAGGGCGGTGTTGAAGGTGTCGTCGGCGAAGGGGAGCGCCTGTGCGTCGATCCCGGCATGCTCGACCTCGATGGCTGATCGCGCCACGCGGTCGTGGGCCAGCTCCCAGCTCCGTGGGCTCGGCTCGACGGCGGCAACGCGATCGACCGCGTCGGGTAGAACCCGACGTTGTGGCCGGTCCCGAACCCGATCTCGACGACCTGTCCGCGCAGACCCCCGCACACGCGCTCGCGCAGCGGGCGTACCCCCTTGGCGCCGCACGCCCAGTCGGTCAGCCTCGGCAGGACACGATCTGCGTAGAAGCCCATCGGTGACCGTTCTCCTGCCTTATCGGGGGCGTCGATCCATCCTCGGGTAGGCCCGCCCCGGCCGCAACGAGGTCGTCGGGGGCGGCACGCCAGACCCTTGCCACTGCGCCCGCGGGGTGCATAATTCATCATATGGTGAAATCAACGGTCGAGGTACGCGACCTCGAGGTGGTACGCGGCGGGCGGCCGGTGCTGAGCGGCCTGGACCTCGAGGTCGGGCCGGGGGTGACCGGGCTGCTCGGCCCGTCCGGCTGCGGCAAGTCGACGCTGATGCGCACCCTGGTGGGCGTCCAGCGGGTGCAGGGCGGCGAGGTCTCCGTCCTGGGCGAGCCCGCCGGCAGCGCGCCGCTGCGCCGCCGCGTCGGCTACGTGACCCAGGCGGCCAGCGTCTACGACGACCTGAGCGTCGCGGAGAACCTCCGCTTCTTCGCCCGGGTGCTCGGCGTCGGCAACGAGGAGGTGGACCGCGCGGTCGCCGCGGTGGACCTCGTCAGCCACCGCGACGCCATCGTCGGGCGGCTCAGCGGCGGGCAGCGCAGCCGGGTCAGCCTGGCGGTCGCCCTGCTGGGGCGGCCCGACCTGCTCGTGCTGGACGAGCCCACGGTCGGGCTCGACCCGGTGCTGCGCCGCGACCTGTGGGCGCTCTTCCACGAGCTCGCCGACGCCGGCGCGACGGTGCTGGTCTCCAGCCACGTCATGGACGAGGCGGAGCGCTGCGACCGGCTGCTGCTCATGCGGGAGGGCCGCATCCTGGCCGACGACACGCCGGAGGCCATCAAGCGGCGCGCCGGCAGCGACGACGTCGAGACCGCGTTCCTCGCCCTCGTCGAGGCGGCGGCATGAGCCCCCGGGTCACGCTCGCGGTGACCAGCCGGGTGCTCACCCAGATCCGCCGCGACCGCCGCACCCTCGCGATGCTGCTGGTGCTCCCGACCCTGCTCATGGCCCTGCTGTGGTGGATGTACGAGGACGCCGGGCCGGTCTTCGACCGTCTCGGCCCGGCGCTCCTGGCGATCTTCCCCTTCATCGTGATGTTCCTCGTGACCAGCGTGACCACGCTGCGCGAGCGCTCCAGCGGCACGCTGGAGCGGCTGCTGGCGATGCCGATGGGCAAGCTCGACTTCCTGCTCGGGTACGCCGCCGCGTTCGGCGTCGTCGCAGCCGCGCAGTCCGCCGTCGCGGTCGGCGTGAGCGTCGGGCTGCTCGACCTGGAGGTGGCGGGGCCGGTGTGGCTGCTGACCGCCGTGGCGGTGACCGATGCGGTGCTGGGGACCGCGCTGGGGCTCTTCGTGTCGGCCTTCGCGCAGACCGAGTTCCAGGCCGTGCAGTTCATGCCGGCGGTCGTGGTCCCGCAGATCCTGCTCTGCGGGCTGCTGGTCCCACGCGAGTCCATGCCCGAGGTCCTGGGCGCCGTCTCCGACGTCCTGCCGCTGTCCTATGCGGTCGACGCGATGACCCACCTCACCGCCTCGTCGAGCACCGGTGAGGTCTGGGGCGATCTCGGCGTCGTGGCCGGGTTCGCGCTCGCCGGGCTGGCCCTCGGCGCCGCGACGCTGCGGCGGCGTACGCCGTAGGCCTCAGCCGGCCAGACCGGTCTCGTAGGCCGCGACGACGAGCTGGGCGCGGTCCCGGGCGCCGAGCTTGAGGAACAGCCGCGACACGTGGGTCTTCGCCGTCAACGGCGAGAGCACCAGGTGCTCGGCGATCTCCTGGTTGGACATGCCGCGGCCCACGAGCGCGAGGATCTGGCGCTCGCGCGGCGTCAGCGCCGTCAGCCGGCGGTCGGGCACGGGAGCCGCGACGGGGGCGGGGATGCCGTCGGTCGGGCTCGCCGACACGAACGCCTCGATCAGGGCCCGGGTGACCCGAGGCGCGAGCAGCGCCTGGCCCGCGTGCACCACACGCACCGCCTCGATCAGCGCCTGCGGCTCGATGTCCTTGAGCAGGAACCCCGAGGCGCCGGCGCGCAGGGCGCCGAAGACGTACTCGTCGAGCTCGAACGTCGTGAGGACGATGATGCGGGTGTCGGCCAGCCGCGGGTTGGTGGTGATCCTCCGGGTCGCCTCCAGGCCGTCGACGTGCGGCATCCGGATGTCCATCAGCACGACGTCGGGCCGCGTGGCCTCGGCCAGGGCGACCGCCTCGGCCCCGTCCACGGCCTCCCCGACGATCTGGAGGTCCTCCTCGGAGTCCAGCAGCGCGCGGAAGCCCGCGCGTACCAGCGTCTGGTCGTCGACGAGCAGGACCCGGATCGGGGCGCTCACGCCGTCGCCCCCGCGGGCAGCGAGGCAGCGACCCGCCAGCCGCCTTCGGGACGCGGCCCTGCCTCGAGGGTGCCGCCGGCCGCGACCGCGCGCTCGCGCATCCCGCGTACGCCGTTGCCGGAGCCCGTCTGGTCGGGAGCGGTCGTGCCGGAGCCGTCGTCCTCCACCTCGATCAGCACCCGGTCGCCGCTGCGGCCGACCCGCACCCGGGCGGACGTCGTACCCGCGTGGCGCAGCACGTTGGTCAGCGCCTCCTGGACGATGCGGTAGCCGGTCGCGCCGATCGGGGCGGGCAGCGGGAAGGTGCCCGGGTCGATGGTGAGGTCGACCTCGACGCCGGCGGCGGCGAGGCCGTCTCGCAGGTCGTCGAGGGCCGAGAGGTCCGCGGCCGGACGGATCGGGGCGTCCTCGTCGTCGGGGCCGCGCAGCACGCCCAGCATCGACCGCAGGTCCCCCAGAGCCTCGCCGCTGACCCGCTTGATGTCGCGCAGGGTCGCCCGCGCCTGGGCGGGGTCGCGCTCGAGCAGGTGGGCCCCCACGCCGGCCTGCACGTTGATCGCGACCATGGCGTGGGCGACGACGTCGTGTACGTCGCGGGCGATCCGCAGCCGCTCCTCGCCGACCCGCCTGCGGGTCTCCTCCTCGCGGGTGCGCTCCGCGGTCTCGGCGCGCTCGACGAGGCCCGACAGCAGCTCGCGGCGGTCGTGGGCGATGACCCCGAGCGCCGTCGGCAGCAGCACGAGCGCCAGGTTGCGCACCGTGTCGAAGCTCAGGAGCGGGTAGGTGCTGTAGATCGCCAAGACGAGCAGCACCGTGGCCATCACGGGCGGCACGGACCAGATGGCCTTGCGCCCCCGGGCGCTGGCGAGGGCGAAGCCGCAGACGACCGCGGAGATCGCGATCGTGTTGGCGATCTTCGAGGTCTCCGTGATCGCGAAGATCAGCGCCATCGCGGCCACCAGCGCCAGCTCCGGGTGCTGTCGCCGGATGAGCACCGGCAGGCACGCGAGGGCGATGGCCGCGACGGCCGTGACGCTCGGGCCGCCCTCGTCGAGCCGGAACAGCTCGACGAGCATCGCGGCGGCACACAGCCCGGCCGCCACCACGTCGAGGACGCGCGGCGAGACGAGGGACCGGGTCACCCTCCGACCGTAGCGGTGGGCGACCCGGTCCGACGTCGTCCTCAGGGAGTATCCGCAAGTACGCGTGCGGGCTCGTCGATGCGGGCGACGGGTCCCTCGGAGAGCCCGACCCGGTCGTGGAGGCGGCGCAGCCACATGGGGGCCCACCAGTTCCACTTGCCGAGCAGACCCATCAGCGAGGGCACGAGCAGGGAGCGGACCACGAACGCGTCGACGAGGACGCCCACCGCGGTCGCCACGCCGATCTGCTGGATGAAGGAGATCGAACTGGTGCTGAAGGCGCCGATCGCCACGGCAAGGAGCAGCGCCGCGGCGGTCACCACGGCACCGGTGTGCCCGAGCCCGGTCGCGACCGCCTCGCGCTCGGTCAGCCCGGCGTCCCGCTCCTCCTTGATCCGACCGAGCAGGAACACCCCGTAGTCGGTCGAGAGCGCGAAGACCAGCGCGGCGGTCACCAGGAAGTCGGTCGGTTCCACCCCGCCGTTGGGCGTGTAGCCGAGCAGCCCGGTCAGGCGACCGCCCTGGTAGACGAAGGTGAGCACGCCGAGGGCGACCCCCACCGTGAGGGTGTTCATCACCACCGCCTTGAGCGGCAGCACGACCGAGCCGGTCATGAGCCACAGCACGATCAGCGTGAGCAGCACCAGGAGCGACACCGCCAGCGGGAGGCTGGCGCCGATCGCCGCCTGCTGGTCGATGAAGGAGGCGGCCGGGCCGCCGACCAGCGCGTCCACCCCGTCCACCCGCAGGTCACGGAGTCCGGCGACCACGTCCTGCGCGGTCGAGCCGGCCGCGGTGCCGTCGACCGGGAGCGCGAGCTGCCAGGTGCCGTCCGCGAGCTCGAGCGGCTCGGCGGGGGCTCGTACGCCGGTCACGGCGCCGGCCTGCGCGGCGTACTCCGCCACCTGGGCCGGGTCGTCGGCCTCCACCGCGACCGTGACCGGGGTGGTGCCGGTGCCGCCGTACTCCTCCGAGAGCCGGTCCGACACGATCCGAGCGCTCTGGTCGGTCGGCACGACGGTGGCGTCGATCGGCGTCCACTCGGTGCGGAGCGCGGGCGCCGACAGGGCCACCATCACGACCGCGGTGGCGGCGGCCACGCGGCCGGGACGGCGCATGACGGCGTGGGAGAAGCGGTACCAACGGCTCGCTGCCCCGGACCTGGCCGCCGAGCGGCGGGCCAGGCGGGCGCCCAGGAGTGCGAAGAAGACCGGGGCGACGACCAGGGACGCGGTGGCGGCGACGACGGCGACGACCGCGCCCGCGATGCCCATCGACTTCGTGAAGCCCATCGGGAAGACGGTCAGGGTCGCGAGCGCCACGGCGACGGTGGCCGCCGAGAAGACGACCGTGCGTCCGGCGGTCTGCATGGTCGTGCGGATCGCGCCGTGCGTCGCGCCCTGTCGCTGGAGCTCCTCGCGGTAGCGGGTGAGCAGGAAGAGCGTGTAGTCGATCGCGAGGCCCAGCCCGAGCCCGATGACCAGGTTGAGTGCGAAGACGCTGAGGCCGTAGACCTGGTTGACCCCGGCGAGGACCAGGAACGTCCCCAGCACCGTGGTGAGCCCGACGACCAGCGGCAGCAGCGCGGCCCGCCCGCCGAAGAAGATCAGGGACAGCAGCAGGAGCAGCGGCATGGCCAGCAGCTCGGCCCGTCCGAGGTCCTTGCCCACGGTCTCGCCGATCTGGAGGCCGGCCACGGCCTCGCCGCCCACGGTGACGTCGCCGTCGTCCGCGAACTCCTCGATCGCCTCCGCAGCGACGTCCTCATCGACCGCCTCCGCCTCGAGGGTCCCGAGGACCAGCGTGTTGGTGCCGTCCTCGGAGGCGCCGCCCGGCGTGACCCGCGCGACGCCGTCGACACCGGAGAGGCGCGCGGTGACGTCGCCGACCCGCGCGGGGTCGGCGTCGTCGACCAGGACCGCGAGTCCCGGAGTGGCTCCCACCGCGGTGGCTGCCTCCACGCGCTCCACGGCGCGGACGGAGTCGGAGTCGTCGGGGACGAAGCCGCCGGAGGAGTACAGGGCCCCCGCCACCGGACCACCGAAGGCGCCGGCGACGAGGACGAAGAAGAAGAGGCCCGCGAGGGCATGGCGAGGACGCGTGATGAGCCGGTGCAGCAGGGTCTTGGACATGACACCGAGTCTTCGCCGACGCGAGGCGGCACGCGTCGTGCCGGGGGATGCTCTCTTCCGACGGCGTACGCCGGGCGGTGTACGCCGCCAGCAGGCGGAGCGGGCCGACAGACGTGGCCTGAACTAGCCTGGGCAGCATGTCCCTGCTTCGCCAGCCGATCCTGCTCCTGTCGCGCAGCGCCCAGGTGAAGAGGCTCGTCACCACCCTGCCGGTGACCTCCGGCATCGTCACCGGCTACGTCCCCGGCGAGACCTCCGACACCGCGGTCACGGCCAGCCGCGCCCTCATCGACGGGGGCCTCGACGTCACCCTCGACTTCCTCGGCGAGGACACCCTCGACGCCCAGCAGGCCGAGGCCACGGTGGCGGCGTACGTCGAGGTCCTCAAGGCCCTGAGCGTCGCCGGGCTGACCCGGCACGCCGAGGTGTCGGTCAAGCTCTCCGCCATCGGGCAGGCCCTGCCCGACCACGGTCACAAGATCGCGCTGGAGAACGCGCGCACCATCTGCCGCGCCGCCCGCAACGCCGGCACCACGGTGACCCTCGACATGGAGGACCACACCACCACCGACTCGACGCTGGCCGTCCTGCGCGACCTGCGCAAGGACTTCCCGGAGACCGGTGCCGTGCTGCAGGCCTACCTGCACCGCACCGAGGACGACTGCCGCTCGCTGGCCTACGAGGGCTCGCGGGTGCGGCTGTGCAAGGGCGCCTACCACGAGCCCGAGTCGGTGGCCTTCCAGGACAAGCTCGACGTCGACAAGTCCTACGTGCGCTGCCTGAAGATCCTGCTCGCCGGCGACGGCTATCCGATGGTCGCCACCCACGACCCGCGCATGGTCGAGATCGCCTCGTCGCTGGCGAGCCGCTACGGCCGGGCCCAGCAGACCTACGAGTTCCAGATGCTCTACGGCATCCGCCCGGGCGAGCAGCGCCGGCTGGCCGCCAGCGGCGAGAAGGTCCGGGTCTACGTGCCCTACGGCGGCGAGTGGTACGGCTACCTGATGCGCCGCCTCGCGGAGCGGCCGCAGAACCTGTCATTCTTCGCCAAGTCCCTGATCTCCAAGAGCTAGGTCCCCACGATGTCGCAGACCGCCATCCTCGGCGCCGGTGTGATGGGCGAGACCCTGCTCTCCGGCCTCGTCCGCGCCGGCCGCCGCGTCGACCACCTGCTCGTCGGCGAGAAGCGCGCCGAGCGCGCCCGCGAGCTCGAGGAGCGCTACGGCGTCGCCGTCGTCAGCAACGTCGAGGCGGCTGCCAAGGCCGACACCCTCGCCCTGGTGGTCAAGCCGCAGGACATGGGCGACCTGCTGGACGAGATCGCCGGCGTCATCCGACCGGGCCAGCTCGTGGTCTCGCTCGCGGCCGGCATCACCACCGCGTTCCTCGAGTCGCGCCTGCCCGAGGGCACCGCCGTGGTCCGGGTCATGCCCAACACCCCGGCGCTGGTCGACGAGGGCATGGCCGCGATCTCGCCCGGCTCGCACTGCGACGACTCGCACCTCGCCGAGGTCGAGTCGCTGATGGCCTCGGTGGGCAAGGTGCTCAGGATCCCGGAGCGCCAGCAGGACGCCGTGACCGCGATCTCCGGATCGGGCCCGGCCTACATCTTCTTCGTGGTCGAGTCGATGATCGAGGCCGGCGTCCACCTCGGGCTGCCCCGCGCGACGGCCTCCGAGCTGGTCATCCAGACCCTGGTCGGCTCCGCCAAGATGCTGCGCGAGACGGGCACTCACCCCACCGTGCTGCGCGAGCAGGTCACCTCGCCCGCCGGCACCACCGCCGCCGCCCTGCGCGAGCTCGAGATCCACAAGGTCCGCGCCGCGTTCCTGGCCGCCATGGAGGCTGCCCGCGACCGCTCGCGCGAGCTCGCCGAGGGAAGTTGACCCGGCTCCCGGACGTCTGGGGCGCCACCTCCGAGGAGGTACGGCGCGACTATCCCGCGGACGGGTTGCTGACCGGCCGGACGCGCGCGATGACGCGGGCGGTGCCGGTGGCGGCGCCGCCGGCGCTCGCCTACCGCTGGCTGTGCCAGATCGCGGTCGCGCCGTACTCCTACGACCTGATCGACAACCGCGGACGCCGCAGCCCGCGGACGCTGTCGCCGGGTGCCGACGTCCTCGAGGTCGGCCAGCTCATGCAGATCTTCCGTCTGACCTCCTTCGAGCCCGGCCACCACTGGACCGGCGTCACCACGCCTGCGGCGGCCCGGCTCTTCGGGCCGGTGGCGGTGACGTACGCCGCGGAGCCGGCCGCCCAGGAGCCACCCGAGGCGGGCAGGAGCCGCATGGTCTGCCGGCTCGTGTGCGAGGTCGAGGGCGCCGTCGCGCGTCTGCGCGCTCCGCTCCTGGCGTGGGGTGACCTGGTGATGATGCGCAAGGAGCTGCTGACGCTGAAGCGCCTGGCCGAGCGGGACGCGAGCCGCGCCCCCTCCTAGGCCGGTCCTAGCCCCATCGCCGCCTCCGCCGCGGCGAGGACCGGCGCGGTGACGTCGCGGCAGCGGGCGGCGCCGGCGGCGTAGACGGCACCGACGTGGGCGGGGTCGGCGGCGAGCTCGTGGTAGCGCTGCTGGATCGGCTCGAGCTCGGCGACGACGGCGTCGGTGACGGCCTGCTTCAGCGCGCCGTACGTCGCCAGCGCCTCGGGCGAGCCGCCGCACGCGACGAGGATCTCCAGCAGGTTGGTCACCCCGGGCTTGGTGGCGCGGTCCGCCCGCACCGCCGCCGGGCCGGTCTCCCCGTCGGTCACCGCCCGCGCGACCTTGCGTCGTACGACGTCGGGCGGGTCGAGCAGGTGGATCACGCCGGCGCCGTCGCTGCCGGTCTTGCCCATCTTGGCCGTGGGGTCGGCGAGGTCCATGACCCGCGCGCCCGCGGGCGGCGTGGTGATCTCGGGGATCGTGAAGACCGGCCCGTAGGTCGCGTTGAAGCGCATCGCGAGGTCGCGGGTGAGCTCGAGGTGCTGGCGCTGGTCGTCGCCCACCGGCACCTGGGTGGGCCGGTAGAGCAGGATGTCGGCCGCCATCAGCGCCGGGTAGGTGAGCAGCGAGGTCCGCGTCGAGCCCGTCCCTCGTCCCTTCTCCTTGAACTGGATCATCCGGTTCAGCTCGCCGGTCGTGGCGACGCACTCCAGCAGGTAGCCGAGCTGGGCGTGGGCCGGCACCCGGCTCTGCACGAACAGCGTGCTGGCGTCGAGCCCGGCCGCGAGCAGCAGCGTCGCCTGCTCGCGCACGAGCTCACGCAGCCGGGCCGGGTCGTGCGTGACGGTCAGGGCGTGCAGGTCGGCGACGCCGTAGAAGCAGTCGGCCTCGTGCTGGGCGGCGGCCATGGGCCGCAGGGCCCCGAGCAGGTTGCCCAGCGTGAGACGGCCGGTCGGCTTGAGCAGCGAGAGCCTGCGCGTCGCGGCGCGGGAGTGGGCGGCGGGGGCGAGGGAGATGGTGGTCATGGGGGTGCTCCTGGGATGAGTGCCCGCAGGAGACCGGGACGTGCCTGAAATGCACGACGGCCGCCCGCAGGCGGCCGATGAAGGGTGTGCTTCGGAGGGTCCGCCGGTCAGGCGGACCACCACTGGGTGGGTCGGGTGTGCAGCACGAGACCCACCCTAGCCGGAGCGGCGAGTAGGTTGCAGCCATGACTTCGGCGGCAGACTGCGCGGGGCCGGCCACGGTGGTGTTCGACGAGACGCTCACGGCGTACGACTTCGGGCAGGGACACCCGATGTCGCCCTTGCGCGTCGACCTGACGATGCGGCTCGCGCGCGAGCTGGGCGTCCTGGACCGGGAGCTGCGCGTCGTGCCGGCCCCGATGGCCGACGACACCCTGCTCGCGACCGTCCACGACCAGTCGCTCATCGACGCGGTCATCCGGATGAGCGAGGAGCCGGGCGTCGACGAGGCCCACGGCCTGGGCAGCGAGGACAACCCGGTCTTCCGTGGCATGCACGAGGCCGCGGCGCACGTGGTGGGCGCGACCCACGAGGCCTGTCGGCAGGTCTGGTCGGGGGAGTCGCTGCACAGCGCGAGCATCGCCGGCGGCCTGCACCACGCGATGGCCGACCGCGCCAGCGGCTTCTGCATCTACAACGACGTCGCGGTCGGCATCCAGTCGCTGCTCGACAAGGGCGCCGAGCGGGTCGCCTACGTCGACATCGACGTGCACCACGGCGACGGCGTCGAGCGGATCTTCTGGGACGACCCGCGGGTGCTCACCATCTCCCTGCACGAGACCGGCCAGATGCTCTTCCCCGGCACCGGCTTCCCGGTCGACCTCGGCGGCGCCGACGCGCACGGCACGGCGGTCAACGTCGCGCTGCCGCCGGGCACGAGCGACGCCGGCTGGCTGCGGGCGTTCCATGCCGTGGTCCCGCCGCTGCTGAGGGCCTTCGATCCCGAGATCCTGGTGACCCAGCACGGCTGCGACTCCCACGCCGACGATCCGCTCGCCCACATGATGCTGAGCGTGGACGGCCAGCGGGCCGCCTACCTCGCGCTGCACGAGCTCGCGCACGAGGTGGCCGACGGGCGCTGGGTGGCGACCGGCGGGGGCGGCTACGCACTGGTGGAGGTCGTGCCGCGCGCCTGGACCCACCTGCTCGCGATCGTGGGAGGGCACCCGCTGGACCCCGAGACCGAGACTCCGGCCGCCTGGCGCGAGTACGTCCACGAGCGCCTGGGCCGCACCGCACCGCGCCGCCTGACCGACGGGCGGACCCCGGCGTACCGCCGTTGGGAGGACGGGTACGACCCCGACACCTGGCTGGACCGGGCCATCCACGGCACCCGTATGGAGGCCTTTCCGCTGCACGGATTGGACCCGATGCCCTGACTCGTCGCCGGCGGCGGTCAAGTCGACACGCCGAGGTTTGGAAGTTTCATTGGTGTATCTCTTCCCCATCCGTCACTTCTGGCCCTATCCTCACCACGACGCGCCCGTGTGATCATCGGTGGGGAAGCCGATGCCGGTCGCCACAGAAAGTTGGTGTGCCATGGCGACGAACTCGCCCGGGGATCGCTCCGAGTCCAGGTTCCTGACCATCGCCGAGGTCGCCGCGATGATGCGGGTCTCCAAGATGACCGTCTACCGCCTCGTGCACGGAGGGGACCTGCCCGCGCTGCGCGTCGGGCGCTCCTTCCGCGTCCGCGAGGAGGACGTGGACGAGTACCTGCGCAAGAGCTTCTTCGACGCCGGCTGAGCGGCCACGGGCGCCGCTGCGTCCGCCCGGTGAGGGCGGATTCTTGCTGGCCGCACCCACGCCGATAGGCTGGCGGGGCCTCCAGGCGACTCCTGGAGCGACTGATCAACCTGGAGAGGTTCTATTCGTGGGTTCTGTCATCAAGAAGCGGCGCAAGCGTATGGCGAAGAAGAAGCACCGCAAGCTGCTCAAGAAGACGCGCGTACAGCGTCGCAAGCTCGGCAAGTAAGCCGGTCGGTCGGGTTCCGAACGCCTCCATGGCCGGCGCCGGCAGGGTCGTTCTCGTCACCGGGGTCTCTCGCGACCTCGGCCGGAAGGCCGCGCGCGCCATCGCGGAGGAGCCCGACGTCTCGCGCGTCATCGGCGTCGATGTCGTCCCCCCGCGGGGCGACATGGGAGACGTGTCGTTCGTGCGCGCCGACATCCGCAACCCCGTCATCGCCAAGGTCATCGCCAAGGAGGACGTCGACACCGTCGTCCACATGAGCGTGATCTCGACCCCCGGCAGCGCCGGAGGTCGCAACACGATGAAGGAGCTGAACGTCATCGGGACGATGCAGCTCCTGGCGGCGTGCCAGAAGGCGCCGGGGCTGCGGCACCTCGTGGTGAAGTCGACGACCACGGTCTACGGCGCGAGCAACCGCGACCCCGCGATGTTCACCGAGGACATGGAGCCGCGCCGCGCCCCGCGCAACGGCTACGCCAAGGACGTCGCCGAGATCGAGGGCTACGTCCGCGGCCTGGCCCGTCGCCGGCCGGACCTGAGGGTGACGCTGCTGCGCTGCGCCAACGTCATCGGGCCGCACGTGTCGAGCCCGCTGACGTCGTACTTCCGGCTGCCGGTGCTGCCGACGGTCCTCGGCTACGACGCCCGCATGCAGTTCCTGCACCAGGACGACCTGCTCTCGGTCCTGCGCCACTGCGTGGTGCGCGACATCGACGGCACCTTCAACATCGCCGGTGACGGGATCCTGATGCTCTCCCAGGCCGCGCGCCGCCTGCAGCGGCCGACCGTGCCGATGCCGGGCTTCGCTGTGGGGGGCGTCGGCTCGTTCCTGCGCTCGGCCCGCGTCGCGGACTTCTCGCCCGAGCAGCTCTCCTTCCTCACCTACGGCCGTGGCGTCGACACCACGCGGATGCGCGAGGTCCTGGGCTTCGAGCCCCGCTTCACCACCGCCGAGGCGTTGGCCGACTTCGGTCGCGGGCTGCCCATCACGGGGGGCCACGCGGAGAAGGTGCTCTCCGCGGTCGCCCGCCAGCTGCCGGACCCGCAGCGACCGGAGACCGCCGTCGGCCCGGGAGGTGCGCGCCATGGGTGACGCCGAGATCATCCCGATCGGGACCCGCGGCCGCCCCGGGCGCGGCACCGGCACCCAGCCCAGCTCCGCCGCGCGCGGGCTGGCCCCCCAGCGCAAGCCGACGGCCAAGAAGGCTCCGGCCGCAGCCCCGAGCACTGCCGAGGCCCCGACGCAACCTGATCCTGCTCCGGCCGCCGCCGCGACGGCGGACGCGACCGCTGGGCTGGCCGCGCGCACCGAGGAGCGGCACCCGCTCGCCGGCGTGCCGGCGAGTGACTGGCTGGCCGCCTTCCGCGCCGCCGCGATCGAGGTGTTCGGCGACCAGTGGGAGCTGCAGCTCGCGCGGTTCCTGGCGTTCCTGCGCCGCCGGGTCACCGGCGAGTACGTCGTCGACGAGTACGGCTTCGATCAGGAGATCACGCAGCAGTTCTTCATGGCCGCCCTGCGCCCGATCGCCGAGAAGTGGTTCCGCATCGAGGTCCGCGGGATCGACAACATCCCGGACGAGGGCGGGGCGCTGGTGGTCTCCAACCACTCCGGCACCATCCCGGTCGACGGTCTGATGACGATGGTCTCCATCCACGACCACACCGGCCGGTTCCTGCGCCCGCTCGGCGCCGACCTGGTCTTCCAGACCCCGGTCGTCAGCAGCCTCGCCCGCAAGGGCGGCGCCACCTTGGCCTGCAGCGAGGACGCCGAGCGGATGCTGCGCGGCGGCGAGCTGGTCGGCGTCTGGCCGGAGGGCTTCAAGGGCATCGGCAAGCCGTACGCCGAGCGCTACAAGCTGCAGCGCTTCGGCCGGGGCGGCTTCGTCTCCGCGGCCCTGCGCACCGGCGTCCCGATCGTCCCCCTCGCGGTGGTGGGCGCGGAGGAGATCTACCCGCTGGTGGGCAACCTCCCCGGGCTGGCGCGGATCCTGGGGATCCCCTACCTGCCCATCACCCCGTTCTTCCCGCTGCTCGGCCCCCTGGGCCTGGTGCCGCTCCCCTCGAAGTGGCTGCTGGAGTTCGGCGAGCCGATCCGCACCGACGAGTACGAGGGCAGTGCGTCGGAGGACCCGATGCTGGTCTTCAACGTCACCGACCAGGTGCGCGAGACGATCCAGCAGACGCTCTACACGCTGCTCATGCAGCGCGAGTCCGTCTTCCGCTGACAGCCCTATGTCAAGCAGCCTCCTTGGTGATGAGGCTGAGCCGGCCGTGTAGGTCGGGGTTGTAGGGCACTTGGTCGTGCCAGCAGCGCCAGAGGATCCTGGTCCAGGCTTGGGCCAGGATCCTTGCCGCGTGGGGGTGGCGGCAGCCGCGCTGGCGGGCGCGGTCGTAGGTATCGCGGGCCCAGGCGTTGGCGCGCGGGGTGTCTTGAGCCCAGTCGATGAGCGCGGCGCGGAGAGTCTTGTTGCAGCCGCGTCGGTAGGCGACGTTGAGGTGTTTGCCGGACTGTCTGGTTGAGGGTGCGACCCCGGCGGCTGCGGCGAGCGCGGCGGCATCTGGGAAGCGGGCGCGGCAGTCGCCAATCTCGGCCAGGAGGGTTGCGGCGCGCACGGTTCCAGCGCGTGGGAGGGACTGGAAGATCGGGCCGTCGGGGTGCGCGAGGAGCGCTTCCTTGATCCGGGTCTCGAGGATCGATTGCTGTTCGCGGAGCTTGCTGAGCAGGTCGACCAGGGTGAGTACGACGAGTTCGCTGGCTTCGGCTGCTGGGCCGCTCACGCGTCCGGTGGCTGCGTTGCGCAGGTGGTCGACGAGATCGGCGGCGCTCTGGCGACCGCAGTAGCCATTGGCCTTGAGCCAGTGCGCCATTCGAAGCTGGGACAGCCACGCGGCCTTGGCTTCGGTCGGGAACCGGCGCAAGAACGCCAGGCTGATACCGATGTCGAGCTGGCTGAACAGTCCGATCGCTCCGGGGAAGTTGTGCTGCAACACCGCCAACAGCTGGTTATGCACCGCAATCCGGTGATCGATCAAGTCGTGACGCGAACGCACCAGCATCCGCAACGCGATCGTCTCCTCGGTATCGGGTTGTACAACCGCCCAGCGTGCGGTGTCGGTGCGTAAGGCGTCGGCCAGGACAAACGCGTCGAACCGGTCGTCCTTGTTGCCTGCACTGCCGTAGCGCGCACGTAGCGACTTCACTTGACGCGCCGAGATCACCACGACCTCGAATCCGTCGCGGATCAGATGCTCGACCACCGGCCCGTCGCCACGTTCGATCCCGACCTGGGCCACGCCGTGACGGCGCAGCAAGGTCGTGATCTTGCCCAGTCCCGGCTTCGAGTGCGGGAGCGTGACTTCCTCGATGCGCTGCCCATCGTCATCGACGATGCACAACGCGTGGTGCTGCCAGGACCAGTCGATCCCAGCGAAAGTGGGCGTAGCCTCCATGATTAGTGCTCCTTCCGTATAGCCCACGGAATCAGCACTCCGGCCCCGGGACGTGACGGCCGGTTGGTCACTGCGGCACTCGCGGTGCAAAGCCCTATGGCCGGTCTGCACGTCCCGGGCCACCAGGCCCTGCAACTGTCAGCCAGGTCCTCACCAAGGCGGGACTGCGTCAGTTCGGCAGTGACCTAGCAGCACCGGGGTGCAGACAAGGCATACGCCTGTCTGAGACCTACGGTCCACCAGTGACCCGTCAGGGGAACAGTGGACCGGTCAGGTCGCCGGTCACGTCCTCGAGATCCTCGACCAGCTCGTCGAGGGTGGTGGGGACGCCGCTCGGCGGCCTGGCGCCGTTCTTGATGCCGTCGGTGAGCTCCTCCAGCGGGTTGGGCGGGGCGCTCGGGGCCGGAGTCGGCGCGGCGGGGGCGCCCGGCCCGGCGGGGGACGCGGGAGCGGCGGGACCGCCGTCGGTCGCGCCGGCGGCCGGACCCGCCCTCTCGTCGCCGCTGCCGTCCTTGCCGCCGTCCTTGCCGCCGCCGTCGTCACCGGGTCGCTCCTCGCCACCCCGGCCGGGAGTCACCGGCGGGTCGCCGATGATCGCCTGGGCGACCTGCTCGAAGGTGTTGAGCACGCTCTGCGGCAGGCGGGCGGCGTCGGAGCAGGTCGGGCAGGCGTAGAGGGCCTGCTCGTCGATCTGCCCGATCACCTGCACGGCCTGGATGAGGGCGCCCCGGGCCTCGTCGGGGATGACGCCCTGGAGGGTCTCCAGCTCGGCGAGGCTGTCGGCCGCGAAGTCCCGCAGCTCGGCGATCGTGGACTCCTCGCCGGTGGTCTCGTAGACGGTGATCAGCAGGTCGGAGGCGGCGCCGGCCTGCTCGGAGAACGCCAGCAGGGTCTGCGAGATCGCCTCGTCGTCGCCGCGGCCCTGCGTCAGCTCGTCCACCTCGTCGAGGCGGCCGGCGGCGTTGTGCAGGAGCCTCGAGCCCCGGTCGCCCTCGTCGGACTGGACACCGGCCCGGGCGTTCTCGATCGCCCGCTTGAGGGGGTAGAGGGTGTCGCCGGGAAGCGCGGTCTGGGCGGCCACGGCCATGGAGGTCGTGGCACCGACGATCGCGAAACCGCCGATCGCGACGGCGAGGCGGCGCTCGCGTGGCGTACGGCGGGGGGCGACGGTGAGCCGGGCGCGCAGCTCGGCGTCCGTGGCCGGGGCGAGCGCCGTCTCGGCCGCGGCCATCAGGCGCTCCCGCAGGTCACTCACGAAGGCCGGGCGGGCCTCGACGGGGGCGACCGAGCGCATGGCGTCCACGACCTCGAGCAGATCGGCGTCGCGCGCATCCTTCGGCTCGCTGGTCGAGTCGACCAGCGAGCTGAACTCCTCGGCGCGTCGTCGCGCCGTGAATGCGGTGATCATCGGTTCCGTCCTGGAGTCCTGCCCGGCGGGGAGATGGTGCGTCTTGGCACCTCGCTCAACGATGCGATCGGCGCCTGGGTTACGGCGATGCCAGGGCGAAGCGGCGTGGTGCTCGCCACCAGGTGCGAGGGGCCGGTCCGGGCCCTCCGCATCAGCCCCTGATCCCTTCCGGCATCAGCTTCGCCAGGTTGCGCACGCCCCTCAGCTGCAGCTGCTTGACGGCGCCGTCGCTGCGGCCGAGCACGGCGGCGGTCTCGGCGATGCTCATCCCCTGCAGGAAGCGCATCACCAGGCAGTCGCGCTGCTCGTCGGGCAGCCGGGTCAGGGCCTTGAGCAGGATCTCGTTGGTCAGGCTCGCGAGCACCGTCAGCTCGGGACCCTCGGTGCTGTCGTCGTGGGCCCCCATGTCCTCGGTCGTCATCTCCAGGCGCGTCCGACCAGCCTTGAAGTGGTCGGTGGCGAGGTTGCGGGCGATGGTCATCAGCCAGGCCCCGAAGTCCTTGCCCTGCCAGCGGAAGTTGGTCATGCTCCGCAGCGCCCGGAAGAACGTCTCCGAGGTCAGGTCCTCGGCCAGGGTGCTCGAGCGGGTGCGGTAGAAGAGGAAGCGGTAGACCGAGGCCTGGTAGTGGTCGTAGAGCATCCCGAACGCGTCGGCGTCGCCCTTGCGCGCGAGCTCCACCAGCGCGATCAGCCGGGTGCGATCCGCCTCGTCCTGCTCCGAGGACGCGGCGAGGTCGCCGTCGCCGTAACCGCCCGCTCCGGGGGAGGTGTCGCCGGTGAGCGCCTCGCTGAGCAGGAGCCCGGCCGGCAGCGGGCCACCGGACGCGGCGAGGGCGAGCTGGCGCGCGACCGCGACGCGCAGGCCCTCCAGGCCACGCGCAACGTCACGACCGTACGACGGCATGCGAACCGCATCCCTCCCGTGGAGGCTTCCCCCCAGCCCTACCGGATAGTAGGTCAGCACCCGTCCCGGTGGGAACAGTCAGCGAGAACCCGTCGCGGGGCCCGGCCGGGCCCTCAGTGGCGCTTGCGCAGCGCGACCGCGGCCGCGACGCTGCCCGTCGCCGCGCCGGCCACGGCGCCCACGACCAGTCCGGCGCGCGCCGCCTTGCGCCCGGTGCGGTAGTCGCGCACCCGCCAGCCCTGGGCCCGTGCGTGCGCGCGCAGCCGGGCGTCGGGGTTGATCGCGACCGGGTCGCCGACCAGGCTCAGCATCGGCAGGTCGTTGAAGGAGTCGGAGTACGCCGAGCAGGCGGCCAGGTCGAGGCCCTCGCGCGACGCCAGGGCCTTGATCGCCTCGGCCTTGGCGGGCCCGTGCAGCAGGTCGCCGACCAGCAGCCCGGTGTAGACGCCCTCCACGTGCTCGGAGACGGTGCCCATCGCACCGGTGAGGCCCAGCCGGCGCGCGATGATCGTGGCGATCTCGATCGGCGCCGCGGTCACCAGCCAGACGCGCTGGCCCTGGTCCAGGTGCATCTGCGCGAGGGCCCGCGTGCCCGGCCAGATGCGGTGCGCCATCGCCTCGTCGAAGATCTCCTCCCCGAGCTCCTCGAGCTCGGCGACCGTGTGGCCGGCGATGAAGCTGAGCGCGGAGTTGCGGGCCTGGGCGACGTGCTCGGGGTCCTCGACGCCGACGAGCCGGAAGTACGCCTGCTTCCAGGCGGCTCCGAGGATCTCGCGCGTGGTGAAGAAGTCGCGCCGGTGCAGCCCGCGCGCGAGGTGGAAGATGCTGGCCCCCTGCATCACCGTGTTGTCGACGTCGAAGAACGCCGCCGACGTGAGGTCCGAGGGCATCACCAGGGCCGTCTCCACCTCTGCCGCAGCCGCCGCCGCCTCACCCGCGAGCGTCGAGCGCTGCTGGAGGTCGAGGTGGTGTCGCGAGCGGTCCTGGTGCGGCATCGGCACACAGTAGCGTCGGCGCCTGCGGTGGTGGAGGCCGCAAGAGTGCCGAAGCAGTGACGGCGCACCCACGTCGGTCGACGACTCTCCTCGGGGAGAGCCGGGGTGTGGAAGGATCGGCGCATGTCCAGTGCAGACGCAGCTCTGGGGGTGACGGACGTCGCCGAGCTCGTCACGCTCGCGGCCGAGGAGAGCCCGGACAAGCTCGCCGTCGTGGAGGCGGCGGGTCGCAGCCTGACCTGGGCTCAGCTCGACGACGAGGTCGGGCGCGTCGCCACCGGGCTCGGGGCCGCAGGCATCGTGGCGGGGATGCGGGTGATGCTCGTGATGGGCAACCGGATCGAGTTCCTGACGACGTACCTCGGGACCCTGCGCGCGCAGGCCGTGGCGGTGCCGGTCAACCCGCTCTCGACGCCCAGCGAGCTCGCCCGGATGCTGGCCGACTCGGGCTCGCGGATGGTGGCGGCCGACGGCGGGACGGTCACGGCGGTGCGCGAGGCCGTGGCACTGCTGCAGCGCGCGATCGACGGCGACACCGAGGGCATGGGCGAGGTGGAGCCCGACCTGCTGGCGCGCGCCGTGGTGCCGCGGGTCGTGGTGGTCGGCTCGACCCTGCTGCCCGGCGAGCGGGGCTACGACCAGCTGCGCGCCGACACCGCACGACCGGTGCCGGCGCTGCAGGACCCCGAGAAGCTGGCCGCGCTGCTCTACACCAGCGGTACGTCGGGCCGCCCGCGCGCCGCGATGCTCACCCACCGCGCCCTGGTCGCCAACATCGAGCAGGCCGCGGCCATGCGGCCGGCGATGATCCACGGTGACGACGTGGTGCTGGGCGTGCTGCCGATGTTCCACGTCTACGGGCTCAACGCGGTGCTCGGGGGCGTCCTGCGCCACCGCGCCAAGCTGGTGCTGGCCGAGCGCTTCGACCCCCAGGGCACCCTGGACCTGATCGAGGACGAGGCGTGCAGCGTGGTGCCCGTGGCGCCGCCGGTCTTCGCCTACTGGCGCGACGTCGAGGCGCTCGAGGAGCGGCTCGGCCCGGTCCGCCTGATCCTGTCCGGCTCCGCCCCGCTGTCGAGTGCGGTGATCGAGGAGTTCAGCGGGCGCACCGGCATCCCGATCCACCAGGGCTACGGCCTCACCGAGGCCGCCCCGATCGTCACCAGCACGCTGCGCTCCGAGCGGCTGCAGAACGGCTCGGTCGGTGCGGCTCTCGACGGCATCGAGATCCGCCTCGTCGACGAGGCCGGCGCCGTGCCGCTCGGCGACGACCCGGGGGAGATCCAGATCCGCGGCGCCAACCTGTTCAGCGGCTACTGGCCCGACGGTGCCGACGGCCCCGACGACGAGGGCTGGTGGTCGACGGGCGACGTGGGCTTCCTCGACGCCAGTGGGGACCTGTTCCTGGTCGACCGGCTCAAGGAGCTGGTGATCGTGTCCGGTTTCAACGTCTACCCGGTCGAGGTCGAGGAGGTCGTCGGCGAGGTCGCCGGAGTCACCGAGGTCGCGGTGATCGGCGTCGAGGACGCCGACACCGGTGAGGCGGTCGTCGCCTACGTCGTGGCGCCCGGCCTCGACGCGGCGCAGGTCGAGGCCGACGTACGCGAGCACTGCGCGACGCGGCTGGCCCGGTTCAAGCAGCCGAGCCGGATCGAGGTCGTCGACGAGCTGCCGCTCACGGTGACGGGCAAGGTCCAGAAGGGCCGGCTGCGCGGTCTCGAGCGGCGCCGCGCGCTGGGCATCCTGGAGTGACGTGACGGCCCGGATCACCCTCTACGGCCGACCCGGCTGCCACCTGTGCGACGAGGCGCGGGCGGTGATCGAGAAGGTGTGCGCCGACACCGGGGAGCAGTACGTCGAGGTGTCGATCGACGACGACCCCGAGCTGCAGCGACGGTTCACCGAGGAGGTCCCGGTGACCTTCGTGGACGGTCGGCAGCACGACTTCTGGCGCGTCGACGAAGCGCGGCTGCGCGCGGCCCTCGCTCGCTGAGGACCCCCGCGAGCGTGGGTCTTCTCACATGTGGTAATTGCGCCGCTGCGCTCGTTTTGTTCTCGCGTTCACAAACTCCTACAGTGATCGAGCCGCATGCCCGACCGCCTGCGAGGCGGCTCCCAGACGTGGTGTGCGACTGGAAAGTGGACCGCTGTGACCGCACGGACAACGAGTGTCAGGACCAATGGCACCAGTGACAGTGCCCGGGAGATCCCCGAGGCCACCGTCGCCCGCCTGCCCGTCTACCTCCGCGCTCTGACGAGCCTGGTCGAGGCCGGCACCCGCACCTGCTCCAGCGAGGACCTCGCGACCGCGGCCGGCGTCAACAGCGCCAAGCTGCGCAAGGACCTGTCCTACCTGGGGAGCTACGGCACCCGTGGGGTCGGCTACGACGTCGACTACCTGCGCTACCAGATCGCCCGCGAGATCGGCGTGACCCAGGACTGGCCGGTCGTCATCGTCGGCATCGGCAACCTCGGCCACGCGCTGGCCAACTACTCCGGCTTCCGCAGCCGCGGCTTCCGGGTCGTGGCGCTGCTCGACGCCGACCCGGAGCGTCACGACGAGGTCGTCGCCGGCGTCGACGTACGCCCGTTCGACGACCTCGAGGGGATCGTCACCGAGCAGGGCGTGGCGATCGGCGTCATCGCGACGCCCGCGCCGGCCGCGCAGGACGTCGCCGACCGCATGGTCGCCTGCGGCATCACCAGCATCCTGAACTTCGCGCCGTCCGTGCTGTCGGTGCCCGCCGGGGTGGACGTGCGCAAGGTGGACCTCTCCATCGAGCTGCAGATCCTCGCCTACCACGAGCAGCGCAAGGCCCAGACCGCATGAGGGGGACAGCGTGAGCATCCTGGTCGTGGGGATCTCCCACAACTCCGCACCGGTCCATCTGCTCGAGAAGGTGGCGCTGGACGCCGACGGCGTCGTCAAGCTGATCAGCGACGCCGTGGCCAGCGAGCACGTCGCCGAGGCGACGGTGATCTCGACGTGCAACCGGATCGAGATCTACAGCGACGTCGACCGCTTCCACGGCAGCGTCGAGGAGCTCTCGCGGCTGCTCGTCGAGCGGGCCGGGGAGAGCGTCGAGGCGATGCTGCCGCACCTGTACGTCCACTACGACGACGGCGCGGTCTCCCATCTCTTCCAGGTCGCGGCCGGCCTGGACTCCATGGCCGTCGGCGAGGGCCAGATCCTCGGCCAGACCCGCGAGGCGCTGCGGCTCGGCCAGGAGCTCGGCACCGTGGGCTCCGCGCTCAACGTGCTCTTCCAGCAGGCGCTGCGGGTCGGCAAGCGCTCCCGCGCCGAGACCGGCATCGACCTGGTCGCCCCCTCCCTGGTCACGGCGGCGCTCGAGCGCTCCGCCCAGGCCGTCGGCGACGTCGCGGGCAAGCGGGTGCTGGTCGTCGGCGCCGGCGCGATGGCCGGGCTCGCCACCGCCACCGTCTCGCGCCTGGGCGCCGAGGAGGTCACGGTGGCCAACCGCACGCTGCCGCGCACCGACCGGCTGGTGGCGGAGTACGGCGTGCGCGCCGCGCCGCTGAGCGACCTGACCGACGAGATCGGCCGCGCAGACATCGTCATCACCTGCGCCGGTGCGACCGGGGTGCTGGTCACGCGCGAGATGGTCGCCGCCGCCAACCCGGCCGGGCGCCCGCTGTCGATCATCGACGTGGCCCTCCCGCACGACGTCGACCCGTCGGTCGCCGACCTGGCGGGCGTGACGCTGGTCGGCCTGGCCGAGCTCGCCGCGGTCCTGCACGAGTCCGACGCCGGACGCGAGGTGCTCGAGGTCCGGCGCATCGTCGCGCAGGAGGTGGCCTCGTTCGTCGCCGCGCGGCGCCAGGCCAGCGTGACCCCGACCGTGGTCGCACTCCGCTCCATGGCCACCTCCGTGGTGGACGCCGAGATGAGTCGGCTGGTCGGCCGGCTGCCCGAGCTCGACGACGCGGCCCGGCTCGAGATCCTGCACACCGTGCGCCGCGTCGCCGACAAGCTGCTCCACGAGCCCACGGTGCGGGTCAAGGAGCTGGCCAACGAGCAGGGCGCGATCTCCTACGCCGCCGCGCTGGCCGAGCTCTTCGCGCTGGACCCCGAGGCCGTCGAGGCCGTCACCCGACCGGAGGGCCTCGCATGAGCGCCCCCCGGACGCCCTTGCGGGTCGGCACTCGCGCCTCGCTGCTCGCCACGACCCAGGCCGGCCACGTCGCCGAGCTGATCCGCACCACGCTGGGCCGCGAGGCCGTGCTGGTCGAGATCAACACCGAGGGCGACCGCACGCAGGCCGCCGGCACCTCGCTGGAGACGATGGGCGGCACCGGCGTGTTCGTCAGTGCGCTGCGCGACGCGCTGCTCGCCGACGAGGTCGATGTGGCGGTGCACTCGCTCAAGGACCTCCCCACCTACCCGGCCGAGGGCATCACCCTGGCCGCCGTACCGACTCGTGAGGACCCGCGCGACGTCGTCGTGGCGCGCGACGGCCTCACCCTGGGCGAGCTGCCGGTCGGCAGCCGGGTCGGCACGGGCTCTCCGCGGCGGGCCGCACAGCTGCACGCCCTCGGCCTCGGTTTGGACGTGGTCGGCGTTCGTGGCAACGTCGACACCCGGATCGGCAAGGTCCGCTCGGGTGAGTACGACGCCGTCGTGCTGGCCCGCGCGGGACTCGCCAGGATCGGCCGACTCGAGGAGGCGACCGAGGTGCTCGACCCGTTGCAGATGCTCCCCGCCCCCGGGCAGGGTGCGCTCGCGATCGAGTGCCGGTCCGAGGGTGACCTCGCCGGGGAGCTCGCGCGGCTGCAGGATGCGGCGACCCGGGCGGCGGTGGATGCCGAACGTGCCGTGCTCGCCACGCTCGAGGGCGGGTGCTCGGCGCCGATCGGGGCACTGGCGGAGGTCGCCGAAGGAGACGAAGGGGACGAGATCTGGGTGCGAGCGATCGCACTCTCACTGGACGGGGGCCTGTCGGTTCGGATGTCCGCATCCGGCGCCCCCGCTGACGCGACCAGCGTCGGCAACCGGCTGGCGAGCGAGATGCTCGCCGACGGAGCAGGTCAACTGAATCAACCGGCAGAACCATCAGCAGAGGTGCAGAACGCATGACGCGAGGCAAGACCACCCCCCAGGGCACCACCCAGGGTTCCCAGCCGGCCGCTCCCCGCGGTTGGGTGTCGTTCGTCGGCAGCGGCCCGGGCGACCCGGACCTGCTGACGGTGCGCGCCGTCGACCTGATCAGGCAGGCGGACGTGATCGTGACGGAGGCACCCGAGCACGCCCCGCTGGTCCGGACCCTGCTCGGGCTCCCCGAGCCGGCCGAGGCCGAGCCGGAGGAGGGCGCCGAGCCCACCCCGGTCGAGGGACCCGAGCTCGTCGACGGCGGCTTCGGTGAGGACGGCCAGCCGCTGACCCACGCCGCCCGCGCCAAGGTCATCGTGCGGTACGCCAAGAAGGGCCACCGCGTCGTACGGCTCCTCGCCGGAGACCCGTTCCTCTACGCCTCCGGCCCCGAGGAGGCCCAGGCCGTCGCCAAGGCCGGCTTCGGCTTCGAGGTCGTGCCCGGCGTGTCCTCGGTCGGCGCGGTCCCGGCGTACGCCGGCATCCCGCTGACCACCAAGGACCACCGCGAGATCTCCGTCATCACCTGCGGCGACAAGATCGACTGGTCGGCCCACGCGAGCGACCGCACCCTGGTGCTGCTGTCGGCCGTCGGCCAGATCGGCGACATCGCCAAGGCCCTGATGCTCGCCGGCCGCTCGCCGCAGACGCCGGTCGCCATGACCCGCGTCGGCACGACCACCGCCCAGGAGACCGTCACCTCGACGCTCGAGCACATCGCGGCCGACGCCCGTGCCGCGCGCATGACGCCCCCCGCGATCACCGTCGTCGGCAAGGTCGTCGACCTGCGCGAGACGCTGTCGTGGTTCGAGAGCAAGCCGCTGTTCGGCTGGCGGGTGCTCGTGCCCCGCACCAAGGAGCAGGCCGGCTCGCTGTCGACGCGCGTGCGCGGCTACGGCGCCGTGCCCGAGGAGGTCCCGACGATCTCGGTGGAGCCCCCGCGCAACCCGCTGCAGATGGACAAGGCCGTGCGCGGCCTGGTCGAGGGCCGCTACGAGTGGATCGCCTTCACCTCCGTCAACGCGGTCAAGGCCGTGCGCGAGAAGTTCGAGGAGTACGGCCTGGACGCCCGCGCCTTCTCCGGGCTCAAGATCGCCGCGGTCGGCGACAAGACCGCTCAGGCGATCGCCGACTGGGGACTGCGCGCCGACCTGCTGCCGTCGGGTGAGCAGTCGGCCGCCGGCCTGCTGGCCGACTGGCCGGAGTACGACGATGTGCTGGACCCCATCAACCGGGTGTTCCTGCCGCGCGCCGACATCGCGACCGAGAACCTCGTCGCCGGCCTGGTCGACCTCGGCTGGGAGTGCGACGACGTCACCGCCTACCGCACCGTGCGCGCCACGCCTCCGCCGGCGCCGACGCGCGACGCGATCAAGACCGGCAAGTTCGACGCGGTCGTCTTCACCTCGTCCTCGACGGTGCGCAACCTGGTCGGCATCGCCGGCAAGCCGCACCCCTCGACGATCATCGCCGTGATCGGGCCCGCCACGGCCAAGACCGCGGAGGAGCACGGCCTGCGCGTCGACGTCCTGTCGCCCAGGCCCGATGTCGAGGCGCTCGTCGACGCGCTCGCCGACTTCGGCGCCGCCCGCCGCGACGCGATGATCGAGGCCGGCGACCCCGTGACCAAGCCGTCCTCGCGCAAGGCGTCCTCGCGGCGCCGTACCCGCGAGGCCGGAACGGCGCCGTAACGAGCAGGGAGCAGGGAGGCGGCGCATGACTGAGCACGAGATGACCCTCGGCGGCCCGGTCGTGCGACCGCGCCGGCTGCGGACGACGCCCGCGCTGCGCCGGCTGGTCGCGGAGACCGAGGTCCGGCCGCGCCAGCTGGTCCTGCCGGTCTTCGTGCGCGAGGGGCTGGCCGAGCCGCAGCCGATCTCCTCGATGCCCGGGGTCGTGCAGCACTCGCGCGACAGCCTCAAGGCGGCGGCGACGCAGGCCGCGGAGCTGGGCCTGGGTGGCGTGATGCTGTTCGGGATCCCCGAGACCAAGGACCCGGTCGGCTCCGGCGCGGTCGACCCCGACGGCATCCTCAACGTCGCGATCGCCGACGTCGTGGCCGAGGTCGGCGATGCGCTCACCGTGATGAGCGACCTGTGCCTCGACGAGTTCACCGACCACGGCCACTGCGGACTGGTGACCCCCGACGGCCGCGTCGACAACGACGCGACCCTCGCGGTCTACGCCGAGATGGGCCTCGCCCACGCCGCGGCCGGTGTCCACATGGTCGGCCCCAGCGGGATGATGGACGGCCAGGTCGGTGTCGTCCGGGCCGCGCTCGACGGTGCCGGCCACCAGGACGTGTCGATCCTGGCCTACTCCGCCAAGTACGCCTCCGCCTTCTACGGCCCCTTCCGCGAGGCGGTCGACTCCTCGCTGCAGGGCGACCGCCGTACCTACCAGCAGGACTCCGCCAACGCCCGCGAAGGCGTGCGTGAGGCCCTGCTCGACGTCGAGCAGGGCGCCGACATCGTCATGGTCAAGCCGGCCCTGGCCTACCTCGACGTGGTGCGGCGCGTGCGGGACGCGGTCGACGTGCCGGTCGCGGCCTACAACATCTCGGGCGAGTACGCGATGGTCGAGGCCGCCGCGGCCCAGGGCTGGATCGAGCGCGAGCCGGCGATCCTGGAGACCCTCGGGTCCATCCACCGCGCGGGCGCCGACGTGATCCTCACCTACTGGGCCTCCGAGGCCGCCCGGCTGCTGCGCTGATCAGAACCGCACTAGCCCCGCGGGCGAGACCGCAGCGGTGACGGCGCGGTCGTGCGCCTCGACGGGGACCTCGCGGCCCACCTCGTCGTCGTAGAGGAGCACGCAGGTGAACGTGCCGGCCGGGACCCGGGCGAGCGCCCGGTCGTAGGAGCCGCCGCCGCGCCCCAGGCGCAGGCCCGTGTCCGAGACCGCCAGCCCCGGCACCAGCACCGCGTCCGGTGTCGCGATCGCGTCGACCCCGAGCCTCGGGCCGGCGGGCTCGAGCATGCCGTAGCGCGCGGGCATCAGCGCGGCGTCCCCCGCGTACGCCGCCCAGTCCAGGTCGCCGTCGGGCAGCAGCACCGGCAGCAGGATCCGCGTGCCCGCGGCATGCAGCGCGTCGAGCAGGGGCGACGTGCCGGGCTCGGTGCCGACGGCGACGTACGCCGCGACGGTGGCCGCGCGCCGTACCTCCTCGGCGGCCAGCAGGTGCGCCGCGATCCCGTGCGCCGCCTGGCCGATCTCGACCAGGGGGCGGCGGTTGCGGGCGGTCGTCAGCTGGTCGCGAAGGGCGGTCTTGGCGAGAGGTCCCCCCAGCGGCGGTGGACTGGGTTGCGGGGTCTGCACCGGGCAAGCCTACGATCGGTGGTATGGGTAGCAAGGGGCTTCAGAGGGCGCGGGCCAAGATGGTCGAGGCCGGCGTGGACGAGGTGGCGATTGAGACGTTCGCCCACTACTTCCGGCTGCTCGAGCACGGCGAGACCGGCATGATCCCGGAGTCGAGCATCGACCCCGTCGACATGCCGGCACTGAGCGACGTCGAGGTCGACGAGGAGGCCGGCGCGGAGGCGGTGCGGCGCACCGCCGTCATCAAGCTCAACGGCGGTCTCGGCACCTCGATGGGCATGGACCGCGCCAAGTCCCTGCTGTGCGTGCGCCGCGGGCTGTCCTTCCTCGACATCATCGCCCGCCAGGTGCTGCACCTGCGCCAGGAGTACGACGCCACGCTCCCGCTGATCCTCATGAACTCGTTCCGCACCTCGGACGACACCCTGGCCGCGCTGGCCCGCTACGAGGACCTCCCGGTCGAGGGGCTGCCGCTGGAGTTCCTGCAGAACAAGGAGCCCAAGCTGCTGGAGAAGGACCTCTCGCCGGTGTCCTACCCCAAGGACCCCGACCTCGAGTGGTGTCCGCCCGGACATGGCGACGTCTACACCGCCCTGCGCGGCACCGGGCTGCTCGACCGGCTGATCGAGCAGGGCTTCAAGTACGTCTTCGTCTCCAACTCCGACAACCTCGGCGCCGTGCCCGACGCACGGGTGGCCGGCTGGTTCGCCGGCACCGGCGCGCCGTTCGCCATCGAGGCCGTCCGGCGCACCGCCTCCGACCGCAAGGGCGGCCACTTCGCGCGGCGCAAGCAGGACGGCCGCATCGTCCTGCGCGAGACCGCGCAGACGCCGCCGGAGGACGCCGAGGCCCTGGCCGACCTCGACCGGCACCGCTTCTGCTCCACCAACAACCTGTGGTTCGACCTGGCCGCGATGAAGCAGGCGCTCGACGTCCGCCAGGGCATCCTCGGGCTGCCGCTCATCCGCAACGTCAAGAACGTCGACCCCGGCGACCCGAGCACCCCCAAGGTCGTCCAGATCGAGACCGCCATGGGCGCGGCGATCGAGGTCTTCGAGGGGGCGCAGCTGATCGAGGTCGGGCGCGACCGGTTCGTGCCGGTCAAGACCACCAACGACCTGCTGGTGCTGCGCTCCGACGTCTACGAGATCGGGCAGGACTTCGTGCTCGACCAGGTCGCCGGCGACCTGCCGTTCGTCGACCTCGACACCCACTTCTACAAGCTGGTCCGCGAGTTCGACAAGCGCTTCCCCGAGGGCGCGCCGTCGATGCGCAAGGCCTCCTCCCTCAAGGTCGAGGGCGACTGGACCTTCGGCAAGGGCGTGCAGGTCGTCGGTGACGTTGAGCTCGAGGCCACCAAGGCCGAGCGGGTCGCCCCCGACACCGTCCTGAGCGGTACGGCGGATGCCTGACGGACTCGTCTCCGTCGACGAGTTCCTCGCGCGCGTCCTGGCCGATCTGCGCCCGGCCGCGCCGGTCGCCGCGCCGCTGCTCGACGCCCTCGGCCTGGTCTGCGCCGAGGACGTCACCGCCCCGCTGTCGCTGCCCCGCTTCGACAACTCCGCCATGGACGGCTACGCCGTGCGCCGCGAGGACGTCGCGACCGCGACGCCGGACGCGCCCGTCGAGCTGCCCGTCGTGGGTCAGATCGGCGCCGGCCAGGCCGGGCCCAGCCGGATCCTCGCGGGCGAGGTCGCCAAGATCATGACGGGTGCCCCGGTGCCCGAGGGCGCCGACGCCGTGGTGCCCTACGAGTGGACCGACCGCGGCGCCTCGACGGTGCGGGTCAGCCAGGCACCGGCCCCGGGTCAGCACATCCGCCCGGCCGGCGGGGACGTCACCGAGGGCGACCACCTGATCTCGGCGGGCACCCGGCTCGGCCCGCGCCACCTCGGCCTGCTCGCGTCGGTGGGACGCCCCACGGTGTCGGTGCGCCCGCGGCCCCGCGTGGCGGTGCTGTCCACCGGCTCCGAGCTGCGCGACCCCGGCGAGGAGCTCGGCCCGGACTCCATCTACGACGGCAACTCCTACCTGCTGGCCGCGTCCGCGCGGCGCTTCGGCGCGACCGACGTACGCGTCGGGACGGTGCCCGACGACGAGGACGCGTTCCTCGCCCTGCTGCACGAGACCGCCGCGACCGCGGACGTGATCGTGACCAGCGGCGGCGTCTCGCAGGGCGACTTCGACATCGTGAAGTCGGCGCTGCGCTCGCTCGGCACGGTGTGGTTCGGCGGCGTCGCCATGCAGCCCGGCAAGCCACAGGGCTTCGGCGTCGTGGGGGAGCGGCGGGTCCCGATCTTCACGCTGCCGGGCAACCCGGTGTCGTCCTACATCTCCTTCGAGCTGTTTGTGCGCCCGGCGCTGCGCACGCTGATGGGGCTCGCGCCGGCGGTCGAGCCCATGACGACCGCGACCCTGGACGGCTCGGTGTCGTCGCTGTCGGGCAAGCGGCAGTTCCTGCGCGGGCGCTACGCCCGCGGCGCGGACGGCGCGACGGTCACCGTCCGGCCCATCGGCGGCACCGGCTCCCACCTCGTGGGAGACCTCGCCGCGTCCAACGCGCTCATCGTCGTGCCCGAGGAGCTCACCGCGCTCGAGTCGGGCACCCAGGTGCAGGTCGTCCTGCTGGATCGAGGAGCCCATGAGTGAGCCGCGCAGCGAGCCCCGGCTGACCCACGTCGACGACACCGGCGCGGCGCACATGGTCGACGTCTCCGGCAAGGACGTCACCGCCCGCGAGGCCACCGCGTCGGGGCGGGTGCTGGTCTCCGCGGAGGTCGTCGCGCTGCTGCGGGGCGAGGGGATGCCCAAGGGCGACACCCTGGCCGTCGCCCGGCTGGCGGGGATCATGGGCGCCAAGCAGACGCCCTCCCTGATCCCGCTGTGCCACCCGCTGGCGCTGTCGTCGGTGTCGGTCAACCTCACCGTCACCGACGACTCCGTGGACATCGCCGCGACGGTCCGCACCACGGACCGCACCGGCGTGGAGATGGAGGCGCTGACCGCGGTCTCGGTCGCCGCGCTGACCGTCATCGACATGGTCAAGGCCGTCGACAAGGCCGCGGTGATCACCGACGTGCGGGTCGAGGCCAAGTCCGGCGGGAGGTCGGGGGAGTGGACGCGGTGAGCCTGCCGGCCGCGGTGGTCGTCGCGTCCAACCGCGCCGCCGCCGGCGTCTACGAGGACACCACCGGTCCGCTGATCGTGGACTTCCTTGAGTCGCTGGGGTTCGCCGTCGGCGATCCGGCGGTCGTGCCGGACGGCGACCCGGTGGGGGCCGCGATCGCCGCGGCGGTCGACGCCGGCGCGCGCGTCGTGCTGACCACCGGCGGCACCGGCCTCACGCCGACCGACCGCACCCCCGAGGCGACCCGCCCGCTGCTCGACCGTGAGGTGCCCGGCATCGCCGAGGCGATCCGGTCCGCCGGCGTGGCCGCCGGCGTCCCGACCGCCGTACTGTCACGGGGGCTGGCGGGCATCGCCGGCTCCGCGCTCGTGGTCAACCTGCCGGGATCGCGCGGCGGCGTGAAGGACGGGCTCGAGGTGCTGCGGCCGATCCTGCGGCACGCCGTCGAGCAGGTCGTCGGCAGTGACCACTAGCGCCTGGCCGGCCCGCCTGAGCGAGGGCACGGACCCCCTCATCACCCTGCGGCCCCTGGCCTACGGTGACGTGGACGCCTGGCGCTCGGCCCGCCAGCGCAACGCCGCGTGGCTGGCACCGTGGGACGCCACCGCGCCGCCGGGCTCGTCGGCCCGGGTCTCGTCGTTCCGCTCGCTCGTCCGCCGGCTCAAGCGCCAGGCCCGTCAGGGGATCACCTACCCCTTCGCCCTGGAGGTCGACGGCCGCTTCGCCGGCCAGGTCACGGTCAACAACATCGTGCGCGGCTCCGCGCAGTTCGCGTCGGTGGGCTACTGGCTGGACCAGGAGTTCGCCGGCCGCGGCGTCATGCCGCGCGCCGTCGCGATGGTCATCGACCACTGCTTCACCGCCGCGGGCCTGCACCGGATCGAGATCGCGATCCGCCCGGAGAACTCCAACTCGCTGCGCGTCGTGGAGAAGCTCGGCCTGCACGAGGTCGGCTTCGCCCCCCGCTTCCTGCACATCGACGGCCAGTGGCGCGACCACCGGATCTACGCCGTCACCCTCGAGGAGGTCCCCGGCGGCATGCTCGCCCGCCTCCGAGGTGGGCGCTCGGGTCGCGAGGGCGGGTAGGGGGAGGAGTTTCACCGGGTGCCCGGTGAAACTCACGGCTCCCGTATGAAACTTCGTACGGGAGGCGCCAGATTCACCGGGTGCCCGGTGAATCTCGCGGATACCGCGCCCGCAGGCCCCCGGACCACACAAGCAACACCAGCAATTTGCGACACACGGGTAGACATCCGCCCCAGTACGGGGTAGCGAACCTAACCTCGGACTCGTGGACCTGAGCGCACTCATCTTCGTCGCCCTGGCAGTGGCCTGGGCCGTGTACCTGATCCCGAAGGCGCTCAAGCACCACGACGACGCCGGCCGCAGCCGGTCCGTCGAGCGCTTCTCACACACGATGCGGGTCTTGGCGCGGCGCGAGCCGACCAGCGGCAAGAGTGCGCGCCTCGTCGTGACGCCCGGGCGGCCCGCCTCCACGGCGCGGCCCGTGGTCGAGGTGCCCGTCGACGTGCGCGACACGGTGCCGGCCGTCGAGGCCGAGGTCGCTGCACCGACCCCTGCCGAGCGCCGGGCGCGCCGTGCCGCAGCCGCCCGCGCGGCCAATCGCCGCCTGCGCGTCGTCAGCCTGATCGGCCTGGCCAACCTCGTCGTGATCGCGCTCGCGGTCGGGGCGGTCGTCCCGTGGCCCTACGTCGGCATCCCGGTCGCGGTGCTCGCCCTCTGGCTGGTCGCGTGCCGGCTCATGGTCAAGCGCGAGCGCGCGGTCGACGCCCCGATCATCCGCGTCCCCGTTGTGCTCCCCGAGCAGCCGGCCGAGGGGCCGATCACCGAGGAGATCGACGTCGTCGCCGACGAGCCCCCGGCCGCGCGCGACCCCGACGCGTGGGACCCGGTGCCCGTCACGCTCCCGACGTACGTCTCCAAGGAGCAGGCCACCCGCCGCTCGGTCCGCACCATCGACCTCGACTCGACGGGCGTCTGGACCTCCGGCCGTACGGAGGCCGACAGCGCCCTCGCTCGCGAGGCCGAGGAGGCGGAGCGCTCGGCCAAGACCGCGCGCCAGGACGACGAGCGCCGCCGCGCATCCGGCTCCTGACCGATTCGGTGCCCTCCTGGGGCTGGTGATAGCGTTTCGTCCGCGCCGTCGGTGATCCCGTACGGCGTGATGGGGCTGTGGCGCAGTTGGTAGCGCGTCTCGTTCGCAATGAGAAGGTCAGGGGTTCGAATCCCCTCAGCTCCACCGAAGTCGCTGGTCAGAGGCCATGCGCGGATCCTGAGACAGGAGAAGCGCATGGCCTCTCACCTTGTGTCGGCACCAACGCGGCGCACCGTCGCCGTGAGCGAGCGCCTATGCCTCGTCGAATCTCGTGCGTGCGGCTTCGACGGCACGCATGTGGGTGGCGCTCCAGAGCAGCAGGGCGTCCACAGGGTCGCGCATCGTCTTGCCGAGGCCGGTGATGCGGTACTCCACGGCCACCGGGCGTGAGTGCAGCACCCGGCGTTCGACGATCCCGTTGCGTTCGAGTCGACGCAGGGTCGCGGTGAGCGACTTGTTGGTCACGGACGGGATGGCGCGGCGCAGCTCATTGAAGCGCGAGGGACGCTCGCACAGCGTCTCCAGCACGTGAAGAGACCACTTGTCCAACACCTGATCGAGCAACTCGCGATGAGGGGCGGTGATCTCCAGCGGGCCGCTCTGGGGCCCGGGCGCCCCGCGGTCGGTTCGGTGGGCAGGGTGGGGAGCGGTTTCCGGCATGACACCTAGTCTCGTTGAAGTTCCCTGCGGTGACCAGATATCAATGTGATACCGCCGGTCGACGCTGATCGGATCCCCACGAACAGGGAGCACCTCGTGTCCGTCCAGCTGATCAGCCCTCCGAGCCTCATGCAGCCCGTCCCGTACCACCACGTGGCGATCGCGACCGGCGCTCGCCAGGTCCACGTCGCGGGCCAGGTCGCCCGGGACAAAGACGGTTCGCCGGTCGCACCGGGGGACCTCGCCGGCCAGGTCGCGCAGGTCCTGCGCAACACCGCGGTGGGGCTAGGGGCCGCGGGCGCGGGGTTCTCCGACGTCGTCCGGCTCACCTTCTACGTGACCCAGTGGTCTCCGGATCGGATCGAGGCGTTCATGGCCGGCGTCGCGCAGGTCAGTGAGGAGCTGGGCCTGCCGAACCCGCTGCCGCCCGCTTCGCTGATCGGTGTCGCGTACCTGTTCGAGCCGGACGTGCTCGTCGAGCTCGAGGCCGTCGCCGTCCTCGACTGAGGAGCTCGACGGGCCCCGAGCTGGTGGCGTCGAACCAGTCGGGGGTGCGAGTGTCGAGCTCCGCGGCTTCGCCGGGTGTCAGGATGCGGAACGACGTTCTTCTGCAGCAGTGCGAAGAAGCTCTCCATTTAGCCGACGATCCGGATGGAGTAGACGTTCTTGATCGCGCAGACGCACAGCTTCCCCTGACCAGTGCGGTGCTCCGTGACGTCGGTCGACGGCATCGCGAAGCTCCAGGATGTCCTACGCGCGTAAGGTGCCCGCACAGAGGTAAGCCACTGTGGCAATAGCAGGAGGAGTGGCGATGAAGACCGTTGACCGACCGAGTCAGGACGTCCGAGCGGTGCGCAGCCGTTCCGCCCTGATGGCCGCGGCGCGCGAGCTCGTCGTCGACGATCCAGAGGCCGCGATCACGGTCTCGGCCCTCTGTCGCCGCGCCGAGGTCAGCCGCCCGACCTTCTACCAGCACTTCTCCTCACCCGACGAGCTCCTCGCCGCGATGATCCGCGCCCGCTTCGACGACCTGTTCGCCTCGAACGCCGAGGTCGACCGCGCCGACACGCCGACAGTCATCCGGCGCCTCCTGGCCGAGATCTGGCGGGATGCGCGCATCTACGACGTCCTGCTGGAGGGACGCCCGGCCTTCAATCAGGTTCGCTCCGCCCTGGAGCGATGGCTCATGGAGCGGCTCGCTGAGCGCTATCCCGGCACCCGCCCCAGCGACCTCGCCTTCGCGACGGGCGGCAGCGTGCGCCTCATCGTGGACGCCCTGTCGCGCGGGGATGGGGAGTCCTCGCTGGATCAGACGGCAGCTGACATGTGGCGTCTGGTGCGCCTGACTCTGGGGCTGTCGTGATGTCCGTCCAGGCCGAGCCGGTAGTGCCGGGGGAGCCTACTGGCCGTCCCTGGACCGGCCACCAGGCGCCCGCCGCAACGATGGCCCCGGGGGAGTCCCGGGGCCATCGTCGCGTCACACGGGCGCGCCATCGTCGCGTCACACGGGCGCGCCTCGGCGTCTCAGCTGGCGGCGCAGCAGATCACTGCGCGGCGAGGATGTCGTCGACCGCGGCGTGGCCGAGTGTCATTCCCTGCGCGATCGTGGCGCCCGGTCCCGGGTAAACACCCCCGAAGACGTTGCCTGCGGCGTTGCCGATCGCGTAGAGGTTCGCCATCTTCTGGCCATCGGTCTTGTACACGCGGGCCTTCTCGTCTGCTCGAAGACCGCCGCAGGTGCCGAGGTCGCCGGGGACGACCTTCATGGCGTAGTAGGGGCCCTTCTTGACGAGCGGGCGCAGGTTCGGGTTGGGCGTGTTCGTCGGGTCGCCGTAGTAGCGGTCGTACGCGGTCTTGCCACGACCAAAGTCGTCGTCCTGGCCCTGGGCAGCGAGCACGTTGAACCTCGCCACACCCGCCGGCAGATCGGCGACGTCGATCGTCTGGCCGAGCTCCTCGATGGTGTTGGCCTGGAATGCGATCTTTGCGTCGAACCATTCCTTCGGAATGCCCATCCCCGGCATCTTGACCCCGCCCATGACGTAGGACTTGACGAACTTGTCGTCGAAGATGAGCCAGGCGGGAAGGTGGGGCGGTTCGCCGTCGTCGAGACCGAGCATCGCCTCGCCTGCCCGCATGTAGTCCGTCGACTCGTTGAAGAAGCGGTGGCCGGACCCATCGACGATGAGCGTGCCGGGCAAGGAGCGCTCTGCCAGCGCCATCATCGGCGGCTGCTCGGGGTCGGGGCTCTTCAGGCCCGGGAACCACCAGCTCTTGTCCAGGAGGGTCAGGTCGAGTCCGTGCTTCTTGGCCAGGTCGATCGTGTCCCCGACGTTGCCCTTGGCGCCGAACTGCCAGCCGGCCTCGATGGCTTCGGACTGGTACTCGTGGCGCTTGTCGAGATCCCGGTCGAAGCCGCCTGCGGCGAGGATGACGGCGCGATTGGCCTTGATCCTCTGCTGCTTGCCGTTGCGCTCGACGACGATGCCGATGACCTTGTCTCCCTCGAGCACGAGGTCGACGAGCGGCGTGGAGTTCCAGAGGTGGACGCCGGCCTTGCGAGCGGCAACGAGGAGGCTGGCGGCGAGTGCCTGGCCCCCGGCTGCGTAGTCACGCTTGATGGCCAGGCCGCCGATGCCCTGGGCGACGCGGCGCGCGATGCGCCAGCTGGCCTTGTCCGGCCGCTTCACCATGAGGTTCATCCACTTGAAGTCAGAGCCGGTGATGGGCATCGGGATGGGGGCGGCGATGCCGCTGGCCTGGAGCCGCTCCCGGTCGTCCCCGAGCTTGTTGAGGTTGTAGGGGGCCGGCTCGACAGAGCGGCCCGTCGACGAGCCTCCCGGCTCGTCGGAGAAGTAGTCGGCGTACTCGCGCATGTGGATGAGCTTGACGTCGGTGTTCGCGAGGATCGCGTCGACCGTCTTCGGGGCATAGTCCAGGTGGGTCTGCCAGCGCGCCTCGGGCGCCTCTTCCCCGACCACGGTGCGCAGATAGGTCTCGGCGCGGCTGCGGGTGTCCTCCGCGCCTGACTTCCGAACGATGCGGTTGCCCGGCATCCACATGCCCCCGCCAGAGAGGGCCATCGACCCGCCGAACAGCTTGTCCTTCTCGACGACAAGGGTGGACAGCCCCTGCTTCGCGGCCAGGATGGACGAGAAGAGTCCCGTCCCGCTCCCGACGACGACGACGTCGTAGTTGTGGTCCCAGGAATGCTCCGGCATTTTCGCGGTCCTATCTTTGAGGTTGGTTCGCTCTGCGAAGGGCGCTGACGCGCTGCGCGAGCCGGTCAGCAGGTAGTGCGCTACCTGACGCGATCAGTGCACCGAGACTGGAGACGCGGACATCCCGTCGGCCACCGGCAGGATCGTTCTCGTGATGAACGACGCCGCATCGACGTGCCGGAGGGCCGGCGGCACGGCCAACTCAACCGGCTCTGCCCTGTCGGTTCACAATCTCTCTTACAACTGTAAGAGAATAGCAGGGAGGTCGCGCCGTGCGTCTGCACCCCTGCACGAGCGACCTGGCGCCTGATCCTCGGCGTTCGCGCCGATAGCCCCCGCCTACCCCCGCGAACCGTCTTCGCTCGTACGTCGGCGACGCCGACCGACGCCTTCACGATCATCGCCGCCATCGACCTGACGACCGTCGTCCACCGTCATCAGCCCAATCGGCGACCGGAGTGCTCAGGCCGGATTCCGGATTAGTGTCCCGTGGATGAGGTTCGTGAGTGCCACCAGTCCCGGTCACGGTCGGCCCAATGAGGACTTCGTCGGCGATGTGCCGGGCGCCGCGGTCTTGCTCGACGGCGCTGGCATCCGCGGCAGCGAAGCGATCTGTCGCCATGGGGTGGCGTGGTACTCCCACCGTCTCGGCGCGACCCTGCTCGCGAGGCTGGGCCGCGATGGCGAGACCAGCCTCGTCGCGGCGTTGGCCGACTCGATCGACGAGGTCGCCGGACGGCATCGCCACACCTGCGATATCGCGAACCCGAGCAGCCCGCAGTCGACTGTGTCGATAGTCCGACTCACGGGCGACCGCGCGGACGTCTTGGTGCTGGGCGACGTGTATGTCGTTCTCGACATGGTCGATGCTCTCCCGCAGGTGGTCACCGACACCCGCGAGGTCAGCGTGCGCCGCGAGTGCACGGCCGCCCTGCACGGGGTCCCCGCAGGGACCCGGGAGTATGAGCAGAGGAAGCAGTCGGTCATCGACGCGCTACGCGCTCGGCGCAATCAGCCTGGCGGATACTGGATCGCCAAGGACGATCCGCGCGCCGCGATGGAGGCGGTGACCGGCAGCGTGCCCATCGAGCAGCTCCGGGGCGCCGCGCTCCTCAGCAATGGAGCCGGGCGGATCGTGGACCCCTATCAGCTCTGCGAGTGGCCGACCGTTCTCCAGGTGATCCGCGCGCATGGCCCCCACGAGATCCTGCGACGCATCCGCGAAGCAGAGGCTGTGGGCGCCGGCTCACGTGAGGGCGTTGGCGAGCCTGACGACGCGACCATCGCCTACTGCGACCTGGTCGGACGTGTGTCCATCCGCGCGTGACCAACCTGGTGCGCACCCGTGACGGTGATCGGCCGCCATCCCGGCCGCCACGGCGAGCCGGGCGCGGCGACGCCCGCGAGGTAGCGACCGGGCGTCAGGCCGCCGACCTCGAAGCGCCCCTTTGGCGTCGGTGAAGGCGGTCGCGACGAGGTCACGCGCCGAGCTCGCCCAGCAGGCGACGCAGGGGGGCGCCGCATGCCTCGAAGTCAAAGGACCAGGTCGACCGGAACGCCTGGCGCGTCCACCCGTCCTGGGGATGCGCCACGTCGGCCGGGCTCCAGAAGTAGTGGAGGCGGGCCTGGTGGGCAGCGGCGAAGAGATGCTCGTTGCGGGCGTCGTAGGAGCTCTGGTTGAGCACGATCACGTCCTCCACCCGGTGGGCGTAGGCGAGGTTGAACATGCCCGTGCCGCCGAAGCCGGCCACCACACGTGCGCTCGAGAAGACGGCGCACTGCTCGGCGGTCGTCATGCCCGCAGGGTTCACGATCTCGAAGCCGGCGGCGGAGAGCATGGCCTCCACGTCGTCGACGTTGTGGCAGGCGCGGGCGCCACCGCGGCGGGTCACGAAGATCCTGCGGGCAGCACCCGACGCGGGTGGGTCGAAGCCGGCACGAAGCCGCTCCCAGACCCCGGCGATGTCCGGGTGGACGTGGAAGGGCTGGTGGTTGTGCCACATCGGGGTGGCCGCGATCAGCGATCCCACGCGGACGGCGCCCGCGACGGGGACGATGTCGTCCGCCGCGACGCCGAAGGCCTGCAGCACGCTGAAGTCGGGGTACTCCCGCGGCCTGCCGAGGTGACGACGAGGCACGCGGAAGAGCAGCTTGAGCTCCGGCTCGGAGGCCTTCGCGATCGGCCAGCCCCAGAGCTTCGAGATGCCCTCGGTCATCAGGTGCCCGTAGTGCCCGCTGTTGACGTAGTCGAAGTGGAAGTAGGAGCCCTCGAGCTCGGTGTGGTCGTGCGGCGCGACGGGTCTGCGCAGGCGGACGTAGTCGTGTCCGACGTCGTGCAGCCGGGGATGCATGAGCCTCGGTGCGTCGTACCACCGGAAGGAGTCGGGCAGCACGACGCTCTCAGCGAGAGCCAGCGCGCCGTCGTGGAGGCGGATGTCGCCCTCGTAGCGCCGCAGGTACAGCGCGGGGGAGTCGAGGACCGACTCGGGCAGCGGGGCGCGCGTGGCGGGTCCGTACGACGACACGGGGAACTCGGCCCCTCCCGTGGTGGCGGGCAGGATCGCCAGCTCGACCGCCGTGGTCCCCGTGGCGCGCCTGGTGACGAGCTCGGTGGCGTCCTTGTGGCGAGCCTTGAGGAGATGGTCGACGCCGACCGACACCCCCACCACAGCTCGGCCGAGCAGGACCCCGCTCGCCGCCGTGGCCAGGTCCTTGCCGCCCCTGCTGAGGCCGGTCAGCTCGTGGCGGGGTCTGCCGATCTGCGCGTCGATCCCCTCCAGCCAGGTGACGAGGCTGCGCCGTCCGGGCCGGAGGGCCTGGCGGTCGACGAGGTAGGCGCCGCCCGCGCGCACGCTCCCGACCGCGAGCGGCAGCAGGTCGATGTGCCTGCCGGGCCGAGCCGGCGCGAGGTTGACGACGACGTCGACCGGCGCCCGCCAGCGCAGGTCCGTGGTGAACGCGGCGCGCGCGCCCTTCACCCTCACCACCGAGACCCGGTCGTCCCCGAAGACCTTCCGCACCGACCGGACCCGCGCCGAGCGCTCGTCGCGCGTCAGGACGACGACCTGGCCCGCCGTGGTCCCGGAGCGGTGCAGCAGCTGCTTGAGGTCGTGCCGGAACCTGTGCTCAGAGCCGAGCTGCCTGATCCCCACTGGGTCCCCCGATGCGGTCCGGCAAGCAACTCTGCGTCACACCTGCGTGCCTGGCAAGGCCCACGGCTCGCTCGCGGCGGCGGTACGCCGGGCGGCACATGAGCCGTCCCGACGCGGGTACCAGCCGCGCATGGACACGACGAGCCAGGACCTGACCGGACGCGTCGCGCTGGTGACCGGCGGGGGGAGCGGCCTGGGGGCCGCGATCTGCCGCCACCTCGCCGGCCGCGGCGCTCAGGTGCTGGTGGCCGACGTCAACGAGGACGGCGCCCGGCGTACGGCGGACGAGATCGCCGGCAGCGGCGCCCCGGGCAAGGCGGAGGCGGTGGTGCTGGACATCACCGACCCCGCGGCCGTCGACGCGGCGATCGAGGAGGCCTCGCGGGCCCACGGCGCCGCGTTCGACTGCCTGGTCAACAACGCGGGGACCGACCGGGGCGCGGACCTGGTCGACGTGGACGACGACCAGTGGCACGGGGTGTTCGCGGTCAACGTGCACGGCCCGATGTACCTCAGCCGCGCCTTCGTGCGACACCTGCAGCGCGTCGCGGACGAGGGCGTCCTCGGGGACATCGTCTGCGTGGTCTCGATCTCCGCGCTCACCGTGGGTGCGGGCGCGGGGGCCTACAACTCCTCGAAGGCGGCGCTGCTCAAGCTGACCGAGGTGATGCAGACCGAGGCGCGCGAGCGTGGGTGGCCGGCGCGCGTCAGCGCCATCAACCCCGCGGCCATGGCGACGCCGATGATGGACCAGTGGGGGCTGCCCCCCGAGAAGATGATGGACCCCGCCGTGGTGGCCGGGCTCGTGGGCACGGCCATCTCCCTGCCGCCCGACGTGGTGCTCCAGAGCCTCGTCGTCACGACCCGGGTGGAGGCCTACCCCCGCTGACCGACCCGCTCGTCCTCGAGCATCCGGCGCCGGTCCTCGACCCGGCGCGGCAGCAGGCAGCGGCGGCGCAGCGCCCCAGGGAGGCGGGGCACGGCGTCCGCAAGAGCGGCGGAGCCGGTGCGCGAGCCCGCGAGCTCGCGGGTCAGGTCCCGGACCTGCGCCCACGGCCGGCGCATGACCGCGGTGAGGAGCCGGTTGCGAGCGATCCGCACGCGCCGGGCCTGCGGATCGTCGCGCCTGGGCGACGGGTGGTGATGGGCGACGACGTCCTCGACGTACGCGAGTCCCCAGCACGCCGCGGCGAGGTCGAGCGCCAGCCGCTCCTCCTCGCCGGCGAAGAAGACGACCTCGTCGAAGCCGCCTGCGTCCAGGAACGCCGAGCGCCGCACCACGGCGCCACAGGCCACGAAGCCCAGGACGGGCGGCCCGGGCAGGTCCACCGCGCGCGGCAGCGGCGACGCGGCCATCTCGCGGCACACCGGGTCCAGCTCTCCGGTCTCGCCCACGAGGAGGCGCGCGGCCAGCACGGCCAGCCGGGGTGAGCGGTCGAAGTGGGCGGCGGCCCGGTCCAGGGAACCTGGCGCCCACCAGGAGTCGTCGTCGGAGAACGCGACGTACGGCGTGTCCGCCGCCTCGACGCCGACGTTGCGCGCCGCCGCCCCGTGGTTGCGGTCCAGCTCGATGACGCCGATGTGAGGGAACCGCTCGCGCACCCGACGTGCGGTGCCGTCGTCGGAGCCGTTGTCCACGAGCAGCACCGGGCCGGCGTGGCGCGGCAGCGTGCGCTCGAGGTCGGACCACCGGTTGCGCGTGACCACGACGGTGGTGACGCTCATCGCCCGACCTCGCCCTCGAGGAGGACGTCCCAGTCGTCGAGGAACCGCTTGAGCCCGTAGTGGTCAAGCGCGTGGCGCCGCGCGGCCGCGCCGGTACTCGCGGCGAGGGCCGGGTCGGCGACGAACGCCGCGGCCGCCGCGGCGACCTGATCCGGGCGGGTGGCCACGACCCCGGTGTGCGGGGGCACGGCGAGCACCGCCTCGGTCGTCGCCAGGGCGACCACGGGCATCCCGAGGTGCATGGCCTCCAGCAGCGAGAGGCCCAGCGACGTCCAGCGGGCGGTGTGCACGTAGACGCGCCTCCGCGCGAGCTCGTCGTGCATCCGGTCCTGCGGCAGGTCCTCGTAGACGCTCAGTTGATGCGGTGGCAGTCCGGTGGCCGCCGGGAGCAGGTCGACCCGCATGCCGAAGACGTCCACCCCGGAGGTCCGCGCCAGCAGCGGGACCAGGTCGGTGCCGACGGAGCGGCCGCGGCGCACGGGGTCGTTGATCGCGACCGCGGCCCGGGCGATCTCGCCGGTGTAGCGGTGGCCGGGGTCCACGATGCCGTGGTCGACGACCACCGTCCGCGCGCTCCCGCAGTCCCAGAACAGCTGGTTGAAGCCGGTCACGTGGGCGAGCAGGATCTGGTCCTGGTCGGCCAGGGGATGCCGGGTGTCCGGTACGTCGCCGGCGGGGGTGTTGTGCTCCACGTAGACCGCCGGCAGGTCGCGCCCCGGCCGTCGACCCAGCCACCGCTCGGCGAGGTCGAGCTCGTGCGGGCGCTGCAGCACGACCAGGTCGACGTCCAGGTCGCGCAGGTCCTCCGCGGCGACCTCCCGCACGCTCGCCGGCCAGTCCCAGGTGCGGGCGCGGCCGAGCCCGTCGGGGCCGCGGTCCGCGGTGACGGGGACGACGTACTCGTGGGGGCCCTGGACGAACGACGTCGTCCATGACCCGTGGACGTGCCACAGGAGGATCCGCACCCCGCGCCAGTGCCCGGGGTCGCCGGCTTCATGCCCGAGGCGGGCACCACTTCACCCTTTCGGGTGCCGTTTGGGGCGACGGCTCAGGGGAACCGCCTCTGTCTGCTGCGAGAGGAGACGACGTGAAGGTGCTGGGTGTCAACGCCCTCTTCCACGACCCGGCCGCCGCCCTCGTCGTCGACGGACAGACGGTCGCCGCCGCGGAGGAGGAGCGCTTCTCCCGGCGCAAGCACGGCCATCGTCCGGTGCCGTTCGCCGCCTGGGAGCTGCCCGAGCAGGCCGCGCGCTGGTGCCTCGAGCAGGCGGGTGTGGACGTGTCCGACCTGGACGCGGTCACCTACTCCTTCGACCCGACGCTGGCCCGCCCGGCCGAGACGCTCGGCCTGCACGACCCGTGGGACCACCTGCGCCAGACCTACGCCCGCCAGGCGCCCCAGTTCCTCGCCAGCTCCCTGCCCGGGCTCGACCCCGCCGCCGTCCGGTTCGTTCGGCACCACGTGGCCCACGCGGCCTCCGGCGCGCTGGCCTCGCCGTACCGGGACGCCGACGTGCTCGTGCTCGACGGGCGTGGGGAGTGCGCCAGCCACCTGGCCGGCCGCTACGAGGGAGGCCGGCTCACCGTGCACGCCACCCAGGAGCTGCCCCACTCGCTCGGCCTGCTCTACGAGGAGCTGACCGAGCACCTCGGCTTCCTCCGCTCCTCCGACGAGTTCAAGGTCATGGCGATGGCGTCCTACGGCACGCCGCGGTTCCACGACGAGATCCGGGCCCGCGTCCGCACGGACGACCGCGGTGGCTTCGCGACCGACCCGATCGCCTGGCACACGATGGCCAAGCCGCTGCGCCCGGGCGAGGAGTGGGACCAGGACCACGCCGACCTGGCCGCCTCGGTGCAGGCACGCCTGGAGGAGGTCCTGCTGGAGCTGGCCCAGTGGCTGCGCAGGCGCACCGGCGGGGATCGTCTCACCCTGGCCGGTGGCGTCGCGCTCAACTGCGTCGCCAACACCCGTCTGCACGCTGAGAGCGGGTACGACGAGGTGTGGGTGCAGCCCGCGGCCGGCGACGCCGGGACCGCGCTGGGCAGCGCCCTGCACGTGGCCGCCGAGGAGGGCGACGAGATCCGGCCGATGCCGGGTGCGGACCTCGGTCGCGGCTGGAGCGACGAGGAGATCGAGGCGTACCTGCGCACCGCGCAGGTGGACTTCGAGCGCCCCGCCGACGTGGCCGTGGAGGTCGCGGAGTGCCTGGCGGCGGACGGAGTGGTCGCGTGGTTCCAGGGCCGCAGCGAGTACGGCCCCCGCGCGCTGGGGCACCGCTCGCTGCTGGCGCACCCGGGTCGCTCGGCCAACCTCGAGCGCCTCAACGACGTGAAGGGCCGCGAGCAGTTCCGCCCGGTCGCGCCGATGGTCCTGACCGAGGGTGCCTCCCGGATCTTCAGCCGCGGCCCGCTGCCGTCGCCGTACATGCTCTTCGTGCACGACGTGGCGCCGCAGTGGCGCGAGCGGATCCCGGCCGTCGTCCACGTCGACGGCACCGCTCGGGTGCAGACGGTGGACCGTGACGACGAGCCCCTGGTGGCTCGGATGCTCGAGGCCTTCGAGCAGCGGACCGGGCTGCCCGTGGTCATCAACACCAGCCTCAACACCGCCGGGCGGCCGATGGTCGACGACCCGCGCGACGCCCTCGAGTGCTTCGGGTCCGCCCCCGTCTCGCTGCTCGCCATCGGCCCCTTCGTCGTCCGCCGACGACCACCGGGGCGATGACCCCGTCGACCACCACCGTCGTCGTACCGACGGTGGGCCGCCCCACGCTGGCCGTGTTCTTCTCGGCACTCGCCCGACAGAGCCGACCCGTCACGGCGCCGGTGATCCTGGTCGACGACCGCCCCTCCGGCCCCGACCTGGCCCAGTGGCTCGCGCAGGAGGTCCCGCACCACGGTCTCGACGTCCGGGTGCTGCGCGCGGGCGGCGGCGGACCGGCGCGCGCCCGCAACATCGGCTGGCGGCACGCGCGCTCGCGCTGGGTCTCCTTCCTCGACGACGACGTCGTGCCCGACCGGGACTGGTACGAGACCCTCGCCGACGACCTGGCGCGGGCCGAGGCGCGCGACTGCGTGGGCAGCACCGGCCGGGTGCGCGTGCCGCTGTCCGGGCACCGGCCGCCGACCGACTGGGAGCGCAGCACCGCCGGCCTGGAGACCGCCCGCTGGATCACCGCCGACCTCAGCTACCGCCGCGACGCGCTCTCGGAGGTGGGTGGGTTCGACGAGCGGTTCCCGCGCGCCTTCCGCGAGGACGCGGACCTGGCGCTGCGCCTGGGCGGGGAGCGGCGGATACTCGACGGAGCCCGGTGGATCACCCATCCGGTGCGGCCGGCCGACGACTGGGCCAGCCTGCGACAGCAGGCCGGCAACGCCGACGACCTCCTGATGCGGGCGGTCCACGGTCGTGACTGGCACCGCCGCGCGGGCGCGCCGGTGGGTCGTCGACCCCGGCATCTGGCCGTCAGCGCCGCGGCCGCCGTCGCGCTGGCCGGTCTGGTCGCCCGGCGTCGCGCGGTCGCGCTCGCCGGACTGGCCGCCTGGACGGCCGGCACGGCCGAGCTCGCGTGGGCCCGGATCGCGCCGGGGCCCCGCGACACTGACGAGGTACGGCGCATGGTGCTGACCAGCGCCGCGATCCCACTCGCCGCGACGTACCACTCCGCGCGCGGCGCCCTGCGCCACCGTGGCGCTCGGCCCTGGCGCGGCCTGCCGGAGCTGGTGCTCCTCGACCGCGACGGCACCCTGGTCCACGACGTGCCCTACAACGGCGACCCCGCGCTGGTGCGCCCCGTCGACGGCGTCCGCGAGAGCCTCGACCGGCTCCGGGCGGAGGGGGTCCGCCTCGCCGTCGTCACGAACCAGTCGGGGGTCGCCTCGGGGCGCCTCACCCGCGAGCAGGTGGACGCGGTCAACGCCCGGGTCGAGGAGCTGCTCGGACCCTTCGACGTCGTCGAGGTCTGTCCGCACGGCCCCGCCGACGGCTGCGGCTGCCGCAAGCCGGCGCCCGGGATGCTCAAGCGCGCCTGCGCGGAGACCGGGGTGGACCCCGGCCGCGCGGTGATGATCGGCGACATCGGCGCCGACGTCGAGGCCGCCTCGGCGGCGGGCGTCTCGGCCGTTCTCGTGCCGACCCCGGCGACTAGAGCCGAGGAGGTCGCCGCGGCGCGCCGCGTCGCCCCGTCCTTCGCGGCGGCCGTCTCGAGCATCATGGCGGGCGAGTGGTGAGCCGGGTCCTCGCCGTACGACTCGACAGCCTGGGCGACGTGCTCGTCACCGGGCCGGCGGTCCGGGCGCTGGCCGGCGCCGCGGAGCACCTGACCCTGCTCTGCGGCCCCCGGGGCCGCGCCGCCGCCGAGCTGCTCCCGGGCGTCGACGAGGTCCTCTGCTGGCGCGCGCCGTGGGTCGACCCCGACCCCGAGCCGGTGCGCCCCGAGCACGTCGAGGACCTGCGGGCGGCGCTGGCCGCGCGCCGGTTCGACCGGGCCGTCGTCTTCACCTCCTTCCACCAGTCGCCGCTGCCGACGGCGCTCGTGCTGCGCCTGGCCGGGATCGCGTGGGTCGGGGCGATCTGCGAGGACTACCCCGGCTCCCTCCTCGACGTGCGCCACCGCCTTCCCGACGACCTGCCCGAGCCGGAGCGCGCCCTGTCGCTGGCCGCCGCGTGCGGCGCCCCGCTGCCGCCCGGCGACGACGGCCGGCTGGCCGTGCGGGGGGTGGCGGCCCAGGCGGCGCCGGTGCCCGAGCCGCCGTACGTCGTGCTGCACCCCGGCACGTCGGTCCCGGCGCGGGCCTGGCCGCCGGACCGGTTCCGCGAGACGTGCCGGCGCCTGGTGGACGACGGGCACCGGGTCGTCGTCACCGGCGCCCCGGGCGAGCGCGGCCTCACGGCTCGCGTCGCCGGCGCCAGCGGCGCCCTCGACCTCGGCGGGCGCACCAACCTGGTGGGCCTGGCCTCGGTCCTCGCCCACGCCCGGGCCGTGGTGGTCGGCAACACCGGCCCCGCGCACCTCGCGGCGGCCGTGGGCACCCCGGTGGTCTCGCTGTTCGCGCCGACGGTCCCCGCGGTGCGCTGGGCGCCGTACGGCGTGCCCCGGGTGCTGCTCGGCGACCAGACCGCGCCCTGCCGCGACTCGCGTGCCACGGCCTGCCCCGTGCCGGGCCATCCCTGTCTCGCATCCGTCACCCCCGACGACGTGCTCTCCGCGGTGGTGGCCCTCAGCGCCCCACCCGTCGCGGAGCCGGCATGAGGAGAAGGAGGACACCATGAGGATCGCCCTGGTCTCCGAGCACGCGAGCCCGCTGGCCGCCCTGGGCGGGGTCGACGCCGGTGGGCAGAACGTCTACGTCGCGGCCCTCGCCGCCGGGCTCGCCGGGTCGGGCCACGACGTCACCGTCTACACACGCCGCGACAGTCCCGGCGGCCCGGCGCGGGTCGAGGTGGCCGGCGGGTACGCCGTCGAGCGGGTCCTGGCGGGCCCGCCCACGGAGGTGCCCAAGGACGACCTGCTGCCCTACATGGACGCCTTCGGCGACCAGCTGCGCGCGCGGTGGCTCAACGAGCCGGTCGACCTGGTGCACGCCCACTTCTGGATGAGCGGGCTGGCCTCGCTGCGCGCCACCCGCGGTCTCGAGGTCCCGGTGGTCCAGACCTTCCACGCCCTCGGCTCGGTCAAGCGACGCGAGCAGGGCCCCGCCGACACCAGCCCCGCCTCGCGCATTGACCACGAGCGTCGGCTGTGCCGCGAGGCGACGCACGTGGTCGCCACCTGCACCGACGAGGTGGAGGAGCTGCGGTCCCTGGGCCTGGAGTCGGGACGGGCCAGCGTGATCCCGTGCGGGGTGGACGTACGCCGCTTCCGCCCGGGGCCCCGTGGCGAGCGCGGGGACCGGCACCGGCTACTGGTCATCGGGCGCCTGGTGGAGCGCAAGGGCGTCGGGAACGCCATCGAGGCGCTGGCGAGGATCCCCGACGCCGAGCTCCAGATCGCCGGCGGGCCGCGTGCCGACGCGCTGGACGCCGATCCCGAGGTGCACCGGCTGCGCCGCCTGGCTCGCCGCCTGGGCGTGGCGGACCGGGTCCGCTTCCTCGGCAGCGTCGACGCCTCGGACGTACCCGACCTGATCCGCGCCAGCGACGCGGTCGTCGCCGTGCCGTGGTACGAGCCGTTCGGCATCGTGCCGCTGGAGGCCATGGCCTGCGCTCGGCCGGTGGTGGGCACGGCCGTCGGCGGGTTGCTCGACACTGTGGTCCCGGGCCACACCGGCGAGCTGGTCGCGCCCCGGCGACCGCACGAGCTGGCCCGCGTGCTGCGCGAGCTCCTCGACGACCCGGCACGACGGGCCGCCTACGGCCGTGCCGGCCGGCGCCGCGCCGTCGAGCTCTACGACTGGCGTCAGGTCGTGGCCCGCGCCGAGGCGGTCTACCACGCACTCGCGGGCACGACCGTCCGCCCGACCACGGAGGTGCTCCGATGACCGCGACGAACCGACGCCCGCGGCACACGCCGTGCGACCACGAGCACCTGCACGAGCTCACGCTGGCCCTCGACCGGTTCGCCCCCTGCGTGGACCTCGTCGACGACTGGGGCGTGCGGCTGGCCCGGGTGCTGGCCGGGGGCGGTCGCCTGCTGGCGGCCGGCAACGGCGGCAGCGCGGCCCAGGCCCAGCACCTGACGGCGGAGCTGGTGGGCCGCTACCGCGAGGACCGGCCGCCGTTCTCGGCGATCTGCCTGAGCGCCGAGACGTCGAGCCTCACCGCCATCTGCAACGACTACCCGGCCAGCGAGCTGTTCGCCCGCCAGGTGGAGGCGCACGGCCGCCCGGGCGACGTGCTCGTCCTGATGTCCACGAGCGGCCGGAGCGAGAACCTCGTCGCTGCCGCCCGCCGTGGGGTCGCCGCGGGCCTGGAGGTCTGGTCGATGACAGGGGCGCTCCCCAACCCCCTGGCCGAGCACTCGACCGAGAGCTGCGCGGTGGACGCGCCCTACACCGCCACCGTGCAGGAGCTGCACCTCGTCGCCCTCCACATCCTCTGCGCGGCCCTCGACCGCACCCTGGAGGTAGGGGTCTCGCGCACCCGCAGGAGCCCCGCCGAGCTCGCCGCCGCCCGCGGCCTGGGGGCCTGACGTGGCGGGCCCCCTGGTCGTCCTCGGCGACTCCCTGCTCGATGCCGACCTGTCCGGCACGGCGAGCCGGCTCACCCCGGACGCCCCGGTGCCGGTGCTCGACCGGCTGGAGGAGGTACGCCGCCCCGGCGGCGCGGCACTCGCCGCCGCGATGGCGGCCCGCTCGGGCCACGACGTCGTCCTGGTGACCGCCCTCGCCGACGACGCGGACGCCGCGGCGCTGGCCGAGCTGGTGGCCGAAGCCGGGGTCCGCCTGGTGCCGGTCGGCCACGACGGCGCCACCGTGGTCAAGCGCCGGGTGCGTGCCCGCGGTCAGAGCCTGCTCCGGTTGGACAGCGGGATCGCCGGCACGCCGGCCGACCTGGGGCCCGACGCGCTCGAGGCACTGGCCGGCGCCGGTGCCGTGCTGGTCTCCGACTACGGCCACGGGCTCACCGGCAGCGACACCGTACGGCGCGCGGTCGCCGCCGCGGCTCGCCGGGCGCCGGTGGTGTGGGACCCACACCCGCGCGGCTCGGCCCCCGTCGCGGGCTGCCGTCTGGTGACGCCCAACCGGGACGAGGCCTCCCTCCTGGCCGGCCGGTCCGGCCTCCTCACCGAGGGACGCACCGGGCTCGCCGCGATCGCCGACGAGGCCGCCGCGCTGGTCCGGGCCTGGGCGGCCCATGCGGTCGCGGTGACCCTCGGGCCCGACGGCGCCCTGCTCTCGCACGGCGAGACCTCGCCGTCGGTGGTCCCCGCGCCGGCCGTGCGCGCCGGCGACACCTGCGGTGCCGGGGACCGCTTCGCGAGCGCCGCCGCGGTGGCGCTGGCCCGCGGTGCGGTGACGCTCGAGGCCGTCCAGGAGGCCGTGCTGGCGGCGGCCGACTTCGTCGCCGGCGGGGGCGCCGCCGGACTCGCGGTCTCCGGTTCGTCCGCACCCGCGCCCGATCCCCTGGCCGCGGTCCGGTCGGCGGGCGGCACGGTCGTCGCGACCGGCGGCTGCTTCGACCTGCTGCACGCCGGCCACGTCGCCACCCTCGAGGCCGCCCGTGCCCTGGGGGACTGCCTCGTGGTCTGCCTCAACTCCGACGACTCCGTCCGCCGGCTCAAGGGCCCCGGGCGGCCGCTGGTCCCTCAGCAGGACCGCGCCCGGGTCCTGGCGGCGCTCGCGCCGGTCGACGCGGTCCTCGTCTTCGAGGAGGACACCCCGGCGCAGGTTTTGCGCGGCCTGCGCCCCGACGTCTGGGTGAAGGGGGGCGACTACGCCGGTGCCGAGCTGCCGGAGGCCGCGCTGCTGCGGGAGTGGGGTGGGGTCTCGGTCGTCGTGCCGTACCTCGACGGCCGGTCGACCACCCGCCTGGTCTCCACCGCCGCGGCCCGGGCGGCGGAGCGGTCGTGAGCCCGCGGGTCCTGGCGCTGCGCGCGCTCGGGCTCGGCGACTTCCTGACCGGCGTCCCGGCGCTGCGCGGGCTGCGCCGCGCGCTGCCCGGCCACACCATGGTGCTGGCCGCGCCCGAGGCGCTGCGACCTCTGGCGGAGCTCAGCGGCGCCGTCGACCGGCTGCTGCCCACCGGGGAGCTGGAGCAGATCGCCTGGCCGGGCGCACCGCCGGAGGTGGCGGTGGACCTGCACGGCAACGGGCCGGAGACCAAGCGACTGCTGGAGGTCCTGCACCCGCGGCGGCTGGTGGCCTTCGCCGGCCCCGTTGGCGACGGAACCCGGCTGGCGGGACCGCGGTGGGATCCCGACGAGCACGAGGTGCGCCGCTGGTGCCGGCTGGTGGATGCCGCGTTCGGGGGGCACGCCGACCCGGAGGACCTGCTGCTCGCGGCCCCGAGCCGCCCCCCGGCGGCCGTGGGGGCCGCCGTGGTCCACCCGGGAGCCGCCTCGGCGAGCCGGCGCTGGCCGGCCGAGCGGTTCGCCGCGGTGGCGCGGCACCTGGCTCGGTCGGGGGAGCGGCCGGTGGTCACCGGCTCTCCCGCAGAGGCGGCCCTCATCGAGCGGGTGGTGGCCCTGGCCGGCCTGCCGCCGGAGGCGGCCCTGGGCCCGACCGACCTCGCCGGTCTGGCCGCCCTGGTCGCGCACGCCCGGGTGGTCGTGTGCGGTGACACGGGCGTCGCGCACCTGGCGTCGGCGTACCGCACGCCCTCGGTGGTGATCTTCGGGCCCACGCCACCGAGCCGCTGGGGGCCGCCCGCCTCGGGGCCGCACACGGTGCTCTGGCGCGGGAGTGGGGTCGGCGACCCGCACGGCTCCCGGCCCGACCCGGCCCTGCTGCGAGTCAGCGTGCCGGAGGTGCTGACGTCGCTGGACGGCGCCTTGTCCCGGACGACAGCTGCTGGGTGACCCACTCCACCGTCCGCTTGAGGCCCACGTCGTTGGGCGTCATCGGGCTCCAGCCCAGCCGCTCCCGGGCGACGGTCAGGTCGGGTCGGCGCAGGCGGGGGTCGTCCTCGGGCAGCTCGATGAACCGGATCTGCGAGGACGACCCGGTGAGCGTCAGCACGGTGTGCGCCAGCTCGAGCATCGTGGTCTCGTCGTCGTTGCCGATGTTGACCGGCCCCTGGAGGCCGGACAAGGCCAGGCGCAGCAGCCCCTCCACGGTGTCCTCGACGTAGCAGAGCGACCTCGACTGGCGGCCGTCCCCCGCGACCGTGAGCGGCTCCCCGTCGAGCGCCTGCTGCACGAAGGTCGGCACCACGCGGCCGTCGGCCACCGCCATGCGGGGACCGTAGGTGTTGAAGATCCGGGCGATCACGGTGTCGACGCCGCGGTGTCGCCGGTACGCCGCGGTCGTGGCCTCGGAGAAGCGCTTGGCCTCGTCGTAGACGCTGCGCGGGCCGATCGGGTTGACGTTGCCCCAGTAGTCCTCGGGCTGGGGGTGTCGCGCCGGGTCGCCGTAGACCTCCGAGGTGGACGCGAGCAGGAATCTCGCGCCGTGCTCCGCCGCCAGCTCGAGCGCGTTCGTGGTGCCGACGCTGCCCACGCGCAGCGTCTCGAGCGGCAGCCGGAGGTAGTGCAGCGGCGACGCCGGAGACGCCAGGTGGAAGACGAGGTCGACGGGACTGGTGACCGGCACGCAGTCGCAGACGTCGGCCACCACCAGGTGGAAGCCGGCGCGCTCCCTCAGGTGGGCCACGTTGTCGCGGTGGCCGGTCAGCAGCGAGTCGACACAGACCACCTCGGCGCCCTCGGAGAGCAGCCGCTCACACAGCCAGGACCCCACGAAGCCCGCACCGCCCGTGACCACCGCTCGCGCTCCCACCAGCCCCTGGCTCACCCGCGCGTCCTTCCGTCGCTCGACCGATCCGCGCCAGTACCCCTCCGCCGCGCGACGACACCTGCCGCGGGGCGGCGGGCTAGGCGGTGGTGCGGCTGAGCGGGAGACGCACCGTGAAGGTGCTGCCCCGGCCCAGGTGGGAGTCGAGGAGGATCGAGCCGCCGTGGCGCTGGACGATCCGGCGCACGATGCTCAGCCCCAGGCCGGTGCCCGGCAGCGCGAGGGCGTCGGGGTTGGTGGAGCGGAAGAACTCCGTGAACAGCTCCTCCTGGTCGCGCAGGCTGATGCCGTAGCCGGTGTCCTGCACCACCAGCCGCACGAAGCGCTCGGTGCGCGCGGTCGTGACGGTGACGGCCCCGCCGGGCGGCGTGTACTTCACCGCGTTGCCGACCAGGTTCAGCGCGACCCGCTCCAGCTCGTCCCGGTCGCCGCTGATCAGCAGCGGGCCCGCGTGCGGCGTCAGTGCCAGGGCGATCCCCTTGTCCGTGGCCGTGGGGCGGAAGGCCGAGACCGCGTCGAGGGCGGCCTGGTGCAGGTCGACGACCCCGGCCGCGGTGGTGGTGTCGGTGTCGGTGAGCTTCTTCAGCGTCAGCAGGTCGTCGATGAGCGCCATGACCCGCTCGAGGTTGCGGCCGATGACCCGGAAGCTGTTCGACGGTGCGGAGGCCGGGTCGTCCTCGATCAGCTCGAGGTGGCCGGTGATGGCGGTGAGCGGCGTACGCAGCTCGTGCGAGACCGTGGAGATCAGGTCGCTCTTGTAATGGTCGAGCGCCTCCAGCTGGCCGACCAGGACGTGCTCACGCTCGAGCAGCCGGGCGTTCAGCACGGCCTGCCCCAGGTTGCGGGCGATCTGCCCGGCCGCCTGCACCTCGTACGGCGAGAACTCGGGGCCGCCCGTGCGGCGCAGCAGGACCAGGTAGCCCAGACAGTCGTTGCCCGCGCCGAGCGGTGCCAGCAGGATCGTCTGCGCGTCCAGCGGCCTGACGTACTCCACCAGCACGTGCTGCTGGGGGTCCTCGGGGTCCTCGCGGAGCGGACGGCGCGGGACCCATCCGGCCCTGCCGTCCGCCACCTGCGTGCGGTCCTGGGCGTCCAGGCTGGGCCCGGCGGGTGCCGTGGTGCGCTCGGTGACCACCGGCTCCGTGGCGTGCTCGGTCGCCCCGATCCTCGCGCCACCCCCCTCGATCCGGACCAGGGACACCCGCCTGCGGGCCCAGGCCTCCTTGGCCGTGCGGGTGACCAGCCCCAGCAGCGCGTCCGAGCCGGCCGCCATGGAGTCGGGGTAGCGCGCGCCCGTGCCCGAGAGCCGCTCGCCGTCGGCGAACGCGCGCAGCCAGAGGTTGTCGGCCCCGAGTGCCTCGGCGATCGGCTGCACGCTGCTCTCGACGATGTGGGTGACCTCGAGCGAGCGGGTCGCGTTGCTGTGGATCGCCTCGACGGCGCCGGCCAGCCTCACCTGCTCCTCCAGCTCGGTGGCGCGACGCGCGTTGTGCAGCGCGATGCCGGCGAGGTCGGAGTACATCTCCAGCAGCTCGCGGCGCGACTGGTCGGGGCGTCTGCCGTCCACGGGCACGTCGACCGAGAGCAGCCCCAGGAGCTCGCCCTCGGGGGAGCGCAGCGGTGAGCGCAGGGTGTCCTCCGGGCGCCAGCGCTCCGGGTCCAGCGGGGCGCTCGCGCCGGACTCCGCGGCGGGGAGCCAGCCGGTCGAGACATCCCCCAGGCGCCCGGCGGGGATGAAGAGCAGGGAGCCCCACTGGTCGGCCACGGTCAGCTCGTCCTCCATCGAGGAGAGCGGCACCTCCATGCCGAGGAGCTGCTCGCGGGCCTCGGCGCTGCCGGAGACAGCGGCGACGTGGAAGGTCAGGTCGCGCGTGAGGTAGCTGATCGCCGCGACCTCGAACCCGACCGCCTGGGCCACGCCCTCGACGACCGCGTCCAGCACCGAGTGGACGTCGGCGCCGCCGTTGATACGGCGCATGATCTGGTAGATCGGTCGCAGATCTCCGACCTGTGCGCGAACCGGACCCACGCTCACCTCCCGACGGGAGGCAAGTCTCGCAGGTCCGTGGGCCGGCTCACGCGAGGGTCATGACACCGGTGTGGGTGCGTCCGGGTCCTGGCCGTCCTTGCGCAGGCCCGGTGGCAGGTGACCGGTCTGCTTGGCGTAGACCTGCGCGGCCTGGCGGGTCGCGAACATCCGGGCGAGCGCGATCAGCGTGCCGCTGACCGCGGCCCACGCGACCGCCTCCCACACGTTCACGTCCGGGTCCGCCGGGTTCGCCGGTGGGTTCTTGCCGGTGGCCGCCTTCCAGGACGCGTTGAGCCCCTTCTTGGCCATGGCGGCGGCGCCCAGGGCCGAGACGAGCGAGACGGCGGTGAAGATCTTGGAGCTGTCGGAGGCCATGAGTCGCGGTACCCACTCCGGTCGGCTCCATCCGGCAGCGGATGCAGGGGCCGGCATCCGCCTCATCCCTATGCGTCTGATATCGCCGTTCCATAGGCTGGCCGCGTGCGCACCGCCGTCCTGGGACCCGTCGAGGTCCACGCCGGCGACCGGATCGTCGACCTCGGCACGCGGCGCCAGCGCGCCATCGTCGCCGGGCTCGCCCTCGCCGACGGGACGCCTGTGGCCAGCGAGACGCTGATCGCCCGGGTCTGGGGGGCCGATCCGCCGCCGGGGGCGCTCGCCACGCTGCACGGGTACGTCGCCGGGCTGCGCCGCAGCCTCGAGCCGGACCGGGCGCCGCGCGAGTCGCCCCGGGTGCTGGTGACCGTGGAGAGCGGCTACGCGCTGCGGACGCCGCGCGAGGGGCGCGACGACCACGCGGTGGAGCGCGCGGTCGCCGAGGCTCGCGCGCTCCTGCGCGCCGTACCCGACCACCTGCGCCCGCGCACCGATGCCGCCGGCGCCGCGGCGGTCACCGAGGCCCTTGTCGGACTGGACCACGTCGTCGGCCTGTGGCGCGGGGAGCCGTACCCCGAGCTCGGCGAGGACCCCGCGGCCGAGGCCGAGCGGGCTCGCCTGAGAGACCTGAATGCGTCGGCCCAGGAGCTGCGCGTGGTGGCGCGGATGGCCCTCGGTCGCCATGTCGAGGTGGTGCCGGAGCTCGCGGCGAAGACCACCGAGCACCCGCTCCACGAACGGTGGTGGGCGCTGCTCGCCGTGGCGCTCGCCCGCAGTGGTCGGCAGGCCGAGGCCCTGCAGTCGCTGCAGTCGCTGCGTGCGCTCCTGGCCGACGAGCTGGGCGTCGACCCGAGCCCGCCGGTCCGCGAGCTGCACACGGCCATCCTGCGGCAGGACCCCTCCCTGGGCTGGTCCCGTGCGCCCTCGTCGGCGCTTCCGGTCCGCGGCGCCGGGCCGCCGATGGAGGCCCGCCCGTCGCACTTCCGCGAGTCACCGCCGGTGCCGCGCTGGCCTCTGGCCGGCCGGTCCGAGGAGACCCACCGCCTGGGCGAGGTCGTCACCGACGTGATCGCCGGCCGCCCGCACGTCGTCCTGCTCACGGGGGAGGCGGGCGTCGGCAAGTCCCGGCTCGCGCTCGAGCTCTCGCTGAGTGCGTTCGAGCAGGGCTTCACGGTCGCCGTCGGACAGTGCTCGGCGGACGGCCCACCACCGCTGTGGCCGTGGCGGGTCATCGCGCGGAGCCTGGCCGACCAGCTGGCCGACGCCCCCGAGGTCGTCGGTCTGCTCGACACCGCACCCGCCGACGACTTCGCCACGTGGGACGCGGTCGCCGGGGCGCTGTGCGACGCGGCCAGCGCGCACCCACTGCTCCTGGTGCTGGAGGACGTCCAGTGGGCCGACGAGCCGACCCGACGGCTGCTGGTGCACCTGCAGTCCGTCGTGCGTCACCAGCGCCTGTGCGTGGTCGTCACCGCGCGCTTGGACGGCGCCACGGATCGGGTGGTGGGTGACCTCGCGGCCGCGCTGGCGCGGGGGCAGACCACGCGCCTCGACCTGGACGGGCTGGATGTCGACGCCGCGGGCGACCTCGTCGCCGCGGTCGCCGGGAGCGTCCACCGGGACACCGTGCGCGACCTGTGGGAGCGCGCCGCCGGCAACCCGTTCTTCCTCACCGAGCTGGCACTGTCCGGCGGCGCACTGTCGGGATCGCTCTCGGACGTGGTCCTGAGCCGCGTGCGGGCACTGCCCGACGACACGGTCCGGCTGCTCGAGGCGGCCTCGGTCATCGACATCGTCGTCGACCTCGACCTGCTCAGCCTGATGACCGGGCGCAGCGACACCGAGACCGCGCAGCTGCTGGCCCCGGCTCTGGCAACCGGCCTGGTGGTCGACGAGGGCCGGGTCAACGCGGCGTACCGCTTCTCCCACGGGGTCGTGCGCGAGGCGGTCCACGCGCACCAGCCCCAGCACACCCGGGCCGCGTGGCACCGGGCGGTGAGCCAGGTGCTCGAGCGCCGCTCCGGGCTGCGGCGCCCCGACCAGCGCGCGGCGCTGGCGCACCACTGGGAGCTCGCGGGCTACGGCTGGGTCGGCGAGGCCTGGCGCTCGGTGCTCGTGGCCGCCGAGCAGGCGCGGCTGGACGGCGCCTACGACGAGGAGGCCCGCCTGCTGCGCCGCGCCGTCGGGTGGCAGGAGCTCGACATCGGCAGCGGCGACGGCGAGCGCTTCGAGCTGCTCATCCTCCTCGCGGAGGCGTGCCGCTGGAGCGCGGACTGGCAGGGCGTCTCGGACGCCGTGGACGAGGCCGTGGTCGTGGCCGAGCGACTGGGGGACCCGAGGCTGGCGGCCCGGGCCGCGATCTCGACGATGGAGGGCGCCCTGTGGCAGGTGCGCCCCTACGGCACGGTGCACCACCCCATCGTGGAGGCGCTCGAGCGCGCTCTCCTCGCCCTGCCGGCCACGGAGCCCGGCCTGCGCTGCCGGGCGCTGCTGGCGCTGGCGATGGAGCTCTACTACGGCGGCGACCAGGCCCGCATCGACGCTCTGGTCGAGGAGGCACTGGCCATCGCCGACGGCGAGCAGGAGCCCCGGCTGTGCGCCACCGCCTACCTCGGCGCCTTCTCCGCGCGCGCTCGCGCCGACGCCGCAGCCGATCGCGCGCGCTACGTCGTGGTCGCCCGCGAGGCGGCGGATGCCGTCGGGGACGGCCGCCTCCGGCTCCTGGCCGATGCCCTGGGGGCGTCGGTGGCCAGCGAGCTCGGGGACGTGGCGACCGTGCGGGACGCCCTTCCACGGCTGAGTGACCAGTGTCGACGACGGGGGCTGGCCACGGCCGAGGCGTTCCTGCGGGTGCTCGAGGTCCCGTGGCTGACCATGTGGGGCGACCTCGATCAGGCCGATGCCTCGCTGGCCCGGCTCGGCGAGCTCGCGCAGCGGCTGCGGATGCCCAACCTGGCCGACGCGCTCACCGTCACCACCGTGGCCCGCTCCATGCTGGCAGGCGAGTACGAGCAGGTGGCCCAGGCCATGGCCGACTTCGTCGCCGACACCACCATCCCCGCGGGCCCCGTGGCCGTGGTGGTGCTGCTGCGTGCCGGGCAGCGGGACCTGGCCCGGGCGCTGCACGGTCACCAGGGCGTCGACCTGACCGACGCGACGTACGTCGGTCTCGTCAACGCCTGCCTGGCGTGCGAGATCGCCCTCGGGCTTGACGACCGCGAGCTCGCGGCGCGCGCCTACCCGCTCGCGGCGCCCTACGCGGGACGCATGTGCACGGCGGGCAGCGCCGTGCCGATCGGCCCGGTCGACACCTTCCTGGCCTGGGGGGCGAAGGCTCTCGGGAAGGACCAGGCGGCGTCGGCCCACGCCGACGATGCCGTGGTCCTCGCCCGCGCGTGGGGCCTGTCGCGGGTGGAGTCGGAGCTCTTGGAGACGCGGCGGCGCTACACCGTCTGACAGCCCTATGTCAAGCAGCCTCCTTGGTGATGAGGCTGAGCCGGCCGTGTAGGTCGGGGTTGTAGGGCACTTGGTCGTGCCAGCAGCGCCAGAGGATCCTGGTCCAGGCTTGGGCCAGGATCCTTGCCGCGTGGGGGTGGCGGCAGCCGCGCTGGCGGGCGCGGTCGTAGGTATCGCGGGCCCAGGCGTTGGCGCGCGGGGTGTCTTGAGCCCAGTCGATGAGCGCGGCGCGGAGAGTCTTGTTGCAGCCGCGTCGGTAGGCGACGTTGAGGTGTTTGCCGGACTGTCTGGTTGAGGGTGCGACCCCGGCGGCTGCGGCGAGCGCGGCGGCATCTGGGAAGCGGGCGCGGCAGTCGCCAATCTCGGCCAGGAGGGTTGCGGCGCGCACGGTTCCAGCGCGTGGGAGGGACTGGAAGATCGGGCCGTCGGGGTGCGCGAGGAGCGCTTCCTTGATCCGGGTCTCGAGGATCGATTGCTGTTCGCGGAGCTTGCTGAGCAGGTCGACCAGGGTGAGTACGACGAGTTCGCTGGCTTCGGCTGCTGGGCCGCTCACGCGTCCGGTGGCTGCGTTGCGCAGGTGGTCGACGAGATCGGCGGCGCTCTGGCGACCGCAGTAGCCATTGGCCTTGAGCCAGTGCGCCATTCGAAGCTGGGACAGCCACGCGGCCTTGGCTTCGGTCGGGAACCGGCGCAAGAACGCCAGGCTGATACCGATGTCGAGCTGGCTGAACAGTCCGATCGCTCCGGGGAAGTTGTGCTGCAACACCGCCAACAGCTGGTTATGCACCGCAATCCGGTGATCGATCAAGTCGTGACGCGAACGCACCAGCATCCGCAACGCGATCGTCTCCTCGGTATCGGGTTGTACAACCGCCCAGCGTGCGGTGTCGGTGCGTAAGGCGTCGGCCAGGACAAACGCGTCGAACCGGTCGTCCTTGTTGCCTGCACTGCCGTAGCGCGCACGTAGCGACTTCACTTGACGCGCCGAGATCACCACGACCTCGAATCCGTCGCGGATCAGATGCTCGACCACCGGCCCGTCGCCACGTTCGATCCCGACCTGGGCCACGCCGTGACGGCGCAGCAAGGTCGTGATCTTGCCCAGTCCCGGCTTCGAGTGCGGGAGCGTGACTTCCTCGATGCGCTGCCCATCGTCATCGACGATGCACAACGCGTGGTGCTGCCAGGACCAGTCGATCCCAGCGAAAGTGGGCGTAGCCTCCATGATTAGTGCTCCTTCCGTATAGCCCACGGAATCAGCACTCCGGCCCCGGGACGTGACGGCCGGTTGGTCACTGCGGCACTCGCGGTGCAAAGCCCTATGGCCGGTCTGCACGTCCCGGGCCACCAGGCCCTGCAACTGTCAGCCAGGTCCTCACCAAGGCGGGACTGCGTCAGTTCGGCAGTGACCTAGCAGCACCGGGGTGCAGACAAGGCATACGCCTGTCTGAGACCTACGGTCCACCAGTGACCGTCAGGCACCCACCCCCTCGGGGACGAAGGCGAAGGCAGCCCGCTCCAGGCGGTGGAACCGGCCCCGGCCCAACCACAGCACCACCCGGAACGGCGGGCCGGCCGCGGTCAGCAACCCGGACGCCACCTGCGGCGGGAGGCCCTCCAGGCACCAGGGCACCAGGCGAAGCAGGTCGCGCGGCCCCAGCCCGCCGCGGAACTTGGCCCGCTCCACCCGTGCCCACTCGTCACCGGGCACGTAGCGCTGCAGGATCGCGATCGCATCACGCTCCTCGTGGCCGAGGTGGGCGCCGAGCAGCTCGCGGACCTGCTCGAGGTCGGCCACGAGCCCGTGCCGGCCGGTCTCGGACGGCCCGCCGGCCAGCGACTTGAAGCCGCTGCGCACGGCCTCCAGCAGTGGGTCGATCCTGGCGTGCTCGTCCTCCATCGCGTCCAGCACCCGCGCCCCCTCGGCATCCCCGCTCGCGTCGACCCTGCCCCGTAACAAGGGCCAGAGGTGCTCGTCCTCCTTGTGGTGGTGGTCGTGGAGCAGCAGGGCGAACAGGTCCCACCTCTCCAGGAGGGCCTGCCAGGTCCCGGCCTGGGACAGGGGCGTGCGGAGGACGGCCTCGTGGAACCGGGCCAGGTCGCGCCGGAAGCCGTGGTGCAGCGCGTACATCATCGACAGGTCGGCGGGCCCCTCGGGCGCGGCCGCCTGGCCGGGGAGCAGGTGCGCGGTCACGGCCGGACTCGATCGTCGGGTCGGGAGAGGTGCTCGGCGAGCACCCCGGGCAGGGCCAGCAGGTCGGCCCGGTCCGCCCTGCGATAGGAGGGGGTCAGCACCGGCGCGAACGGCCGGAGAGCCCCGACCAGGCGGATGTGCGTGGTCGCCGTGACCTCGCACCGCCCCTCGTCGAGGGGCGAGACCCGGCGGGTGCCCGTCACGAGCACCGCGCCGGATCCGCCGTCGTAGGACGCACTCAGGGGGGAGGTGCGCCCGACGACGGTCCGGGTGCGGAAGGTGAGCCCCGCGAAGCCGAGCTCCTCCCACAGGATCTGGCCGGGGACCGAGCGGCCCGGCGGCGCACAGGTGAAGCGCCGCACCTGGGCGCGCCACTGCGGGTCGTTGCCCCAGTCGAGGACGTAGTCGGCCACGACCTCGGCCGGGAGGGGCACGGTCACGGAGGCCTCGAACCGGGTCACGCGGCCGGCGCTCATCGCCGCACCCGGACGGGCCGTGAGGTGACGGGCAGGGCGGGCGTCGCGGGGGGCGCGGTCAGGGCGGAGGCGCTGCGGGACATGGGTGCTCCAGGAGTGCTCGGGAACGGACGGTCCCGAACTCTGACCGGCCCTGCTGGGATCCCGCTGGGGCCGTCGTCCCAGTGCGCTCCCAGACCCGCTCTGCCCTTAGAGCCGGGCCGACGACACGAACCGCTCGACGTCGACCCGGATCGCCACCCGGGCGGGGTTCTCCCCCGGGACGCGGTAACGGGACGCGTAGCGCTCGCAGGCGCGGGCCACCGACTCCGGGTCGCTGAGCACGGTGCCCTGGCCCTCGAGCGTCGACCACCGCCCGCCGTCGACCTGGCAGGCCGCGAGCACCCCGCCACCGGCGAGGTTGCGCGCCTTGCGCGAGCCGGCGTTGGTGATGATCCACGCGCACCGCTGCTCGGGGTCGAGGGCGACCCCGACCGGCACGACGTGCGGTCGTCCGTCGGCCCGCAGCGTCGTGAGCGTGCACAGGTGGCGCTCGGTCCAGAAGTCCAGCAGGGGCTGCGGGAACGCGTCCCAGCCGGGTCGCCACACGGTCATGGTCGCAGCCTAGGCGCCGGGCGCTCAGATCCAGCGGGCGAACCAGATCCGGTCCAGCCACTCCGATCGGGTGAGCAGCTCATGGGTGTAGATCGGCCAGAACCACGCGAAGTTCACGAGCACCAGCACGAAGAAGGAGCCGGCCAGGACGACGCCGACCGTGCGCCGTGTCGACGGCAGCCGCGACGGCCCGATCAGGCGGCCCATCGCCAGCGTCAGCGCCACCACGATGAACGGCAGCGTCGCGATGGCGTAGAAGAAGAAGATCGGGCGGTCGTCATATCGCAGCCACGGCAGCCAGGTGGACGCCGTGCCCACGATGGCGAAGCCGAAGCGCCAGTCGCGCGCGCCCAGCCACATCGCCCCGGCGTACAGCAGGGCCAGGATCCCGCCCCACCACAGCACCGGCGTCCCGAGCAGCAGGACCTGGCGCAGGCAGGTGCTGCCGGCCGGAGCCTCGCAGCCGCGGGTGCCGGGCTCGATCCCGGTGTCGGCGGCGACACCGACGGGCCGGTTGAGCAGCAGCCAGCCGGCCGGCTTGGAGCCGTAGTCGTGGTCGCTGCAGTTGAGGAAGTGGGTGTGGAAGGTGAACAGGTCCTGGTGGTAGCTCCACAGTGAGCGCAGCGACTGCACGACCTCGCCGGGCCCGGTCGCGTCGGGCTGGGAGGCCGTGGGCCACCGGTCGTCGTTGAGCGTCGGCTCGTCGTCGCAGGTCTCGCCCTCGGCGACGAAGCGGGTGTACTGCGTCGCCGACAGGTGCTCCTCGTACTCGTCGGCGTGGATGAGCCACCCGGTCCAGGTCCCGATGTAGACGACGAAGGCGACCACCACCAGCTGCGCGAACGCCGGGATCCCGTCGACGACGGCCGAGCGCAGCACCGGCCAGCGGACCCCCGAGGCGCGACGGGCGCCCGCGCTCCAGAGCCAGACCAGGATCCCGAACGCCGCCAGCGGCACGGCGGCGGTCCACTTGGTGCCGACGGCCAGCCCGAAGCAGACCCCGCCGAGCACCAGCCACGGCCGGAGGAGCACCGCCCGCACGGGCCCCCACGACTCCGGGCCGACCGGTCCGTCGAGGGCCGCGGCCATGCGGGCGCGGTACCAGTCGCGGTCGACCACCAGGCAGGTGACGGCGCAGAGCAGGAAGAAGGAGAGGAAGATGTCGAGCAGGGCCAGCCGGGACAGCACGAAGTGCAGCCCGTCGAAGCTGAGTAGCAGCCCCGCGACGCAGCCGAGCATCGTCGAGCCGGTCAGCCGGCGTACGAGCCGGCACATCACGAGCACCATGAGGGCGCCGACGACCGCGGCGGAGACCCGCCAGCCGAACGGGTCCATCCCGAACGCCTGCTCGCCCAGCGCGATGATCCACTTGCCGACCTCGGGGTGCACGACCATCGACGGGTCGTCGGTCCAGACCCCCGTCGTCTTGCCGTTCAGGATCAGCTTGTCGGCGTCCTCGACGTAGTCACGGACGTAGCCGTGGTTGAGCATCGACCAGGCGTCCTTGGCGTAGTACGTCTCGTCGAACTCGAACTGCTGCGGCGTGCCGAGGCGCCACAGCCGCAGGAAGAGGGCGAGGAGGGTGACGCCCAGCGCGGCGCCCCACGACACCAGCGGACCCTCGGGGTCGCGACGGCGGGCGAGGAGCGGCACGGGGCAGGACTCTACGTGCCGTGTGCACCCCACTGACATGATCGGCTCGTGACGAGCGACGAGCGTGGACCCGGGGGCCGGGCCGGTGTGCTCGTCCTCGCCGCGACCCCGATCGGGCGGGTCGCCGACGCCCCGCCCCGCCTTGCCGACGAGCTCGCCACCGCCGACGTCGTGGCGGCCGAGGACACCCGCCGCCTCAAGCGCCTGACCGGCGAGCTGGGGGTCAGCGTCACCGGGCGAGTCGTCTCCTACTTCGAGGGCAACGAGTCCGCGCGCACGCCGGTCCTGCTGGAGTCCCTGCTCGCCGGCGACCGGGTCCTGCTGGTCACCGACGCCGGCATGCCCAGCGTCTCGGACCCGGGCTACCGCCTGGTCGCGGCCGCGGTCGAGGCCGGGGTCCCCGTGACCGCGGTCCCGGGGCCGTCCGCGGTGCTGACCGCCCTGGCGGTGTCCGGCCTGCCGGTCGACCGGTTCTGCTTCGAGGGCTTCCTGCCGCGCAAGGCCGGCGAGCGCGCCCGCCGCCTCGCGGCACTCGCCGAGGAGGAGCGGACCATGGTGTTCTTCGAGGCGCCGCACCGCACCGAGGCCGCGCTGCGCGCCATGGCCGAGGCCTGGGGCGAGGACCGGCCCGCGGCCGTCTGCCGGGAGCTGACCAAGACCCACGAGGAGGTACGCCGGGGGCCGCTCGGCGGGCTCGTGGCCTGGGCCGCCGAGGGCGTGCGCGGCGAGGTGACGCTGGTGGTGCAGGGCGCCGACGGCGGCCCGACCGTCCCCGCCGACGAGGCCAGCCTGCGCGACGCCGTACGCGAGAGGGAGGATCGAGGGATGAGCCGCAAGGACGCGATCGTCGAGGTGGCCCGGCTGGCCGGGGTGCCCAAGCGCGAGGTCTACAACCTGGTGCACGGCGCATGAGCCGCCGCATCCGCACGCTGTCGCGCGAGGGCCTGACCTTCGACGTGCTCGACGACGGCCCCCTCGACGGCGACGTCGTGGTCCTGCTGCACGGCTTCCCCGAGCGCGCCACGTCGTGGCGGCACGTCGCGCCGCTGCTGCACGCGGCCGGGCTGCGCACGCTCGCGCTCGACCAGCGCGGCTACTCCGAGGGGGCCCGGCCGCGCGGGCGGCGCGCCTACCGGCTGAGCGAGCTGGTCGACGACGTGGCGGCACTCGTCGAGCGGGTCGGCGGCGCGGTGCACGTCGTCGGCCACGACTGGGGCGCCGCCGTCGCCTGGGGCCTGGCCGCGCGCCGCCCGGTGCTGGTGCGCACCCTGACCGCGGTCTCGGTGCCGCACCCCGCGGCGTTCCAGAAGGCCATGCTGACCTCGCCCCAGCCGCTGCGCTCCTGGTACACGCTGCTGTTCCAGGCGCCCTACCTGGTGGAGCTCTCCGCGCGCGTGCGCGGCGGCCCCTTCGATCGGGCCCTCGCGCGCGCCGGCATGACCCGCGAGGAGGTCCTGCGCTGTCGCCGCGAGGTCGTCGACACCGGCGCCCTGAGCGGCGGGCTGGCCTGGTACCGCGCCCTTCCCTTCGTCGACAGCGCCCTGGCCACCGCCCGCACCACGGTGCCGACGACGTTCGTGTGGAGCGACGGCGACAGCGCGATCGACCGGCGCGGCGCAGAGCTCACGGCGGCGTACGTCGATGCGCCGTACGCCTTCGTGGAGATGCCCGGCGTCACCCACTGGATCCCGACCCAGGCGCCGGAGCGGCTGGCGAGCACCGTGCTCGACCGGGTCTGGTCGGTATGAGCGCGCGCCGCGAGGGCGACCCGCCGCCCGCCCCCGAGCCGCTGCCGCACCCGGTGGTCGACAACCACTGTCACCTGGACATCGCCGGTGCGGACCTGGCGTCCGCGGCCGGCGCGATCCGGGCCGCGGCCGCCGTGGGAGTGCCGCGCATCGTGCAGATCGGCTGCGACCTGCCCGGCGCCCGGTGGGCCGTCGCGGCCGCCGCCGAGCACGACGCGCTGGTCGCCGGGGTCGCGCTGCACCCCAACGAGGCGCCGCGGCTGGCCGCTGCGGGCGCGCTCGAGGAGGCGCTAGACGAGATCGAGGTCCTGGCGCAGGCCCACGACAAGGTACGGGCGGTGGGCGAGACCGGGCTCGACCACTTCCGCACCGGCGAGGAGGGCCGCGCGGCGCAGGTGGCGTCGTTCCGCCGCCACATCGACCTGGCCAAGCGGCTCGACAAGACGCTGGTGATCCACGACCGCGACGCCCACGACGAGGTGCTCGCCGTCCTGGACGAGGAGGGCGCCCCCGAGCGCTGGGTGATGCACTGCTTCTCCGGCGACGCCGACTTCGCCCGTCGCTGTCTCGACCGGGGGGCCCACCTGTCCTTTGCGGGGACGGTCACCTTCAAGAACGCGCAGCCGCTGCGCGACGCGCTCGTCGTCGTGCCGGCCGACCGGCTGCTGGTCGAGACCGACGCGCCGTTCCTCACGCCCACGCCGTACCGGGGCCGGCCCAACGCCTCCTACCTGGTCCCGTTGACCATGCGGCTCATGGCGCAGGTGCGCGGCGACGACCTGGCCGAGCTGTGCGCCGCGGTCGACGCCAACACCGAGCGCGCCTTCGGCGGCAGCTGGTGAGGTAGAGAGGCCTCTCACCGGTGAGCGGCGGAGAGATGGGTCACCCGACCCGCCGTCACCGGCACGCGAGGGTTTGCATTTTCGGCGGTTGCACTGTTGTGGTGGAGAGCAGAAGGCCGGGATCGGGACACAGAATTGACCCAGCGCAGCACATCTTGCAGCACCGCGCTGGGGCCCGACGACCCGGGGATGACAACGTTCGGAGAATCGTGCTCAGCACCGCACCCAGCACCACCATCGGCAAGATCCTGCGCAGTCGACGGGTGCTCGTCGGCCTCGTCGTCGTGGCGGCCCTCGCGGTCGTCGGGGCGACGCTCGGCTACTCCGCGCTGGCCACCACCGTGCGAGTCTCGGTCGACGGCGAGACCCGTGAGGTGACCGCGTTCGGCGACTCGGTCGGCGAGGTCCTCGAGTCCGAGGGCATCGAGGTCGGCGACCGCGACGTCGTCGTCCCGAGCATCGACGAGACGGTGGAGGACGGCGACCTGGTCAGCGTCAAGTACGCACGGCCCCTGGAGGTCGAGATCGACGGCGTCGAGCAAACCCACTGGGTCACCTCGACCGACGTCGCCTCCGCGCTGGGTGAGATCGGCATGGGCTTCAAGCGTGACGCCGAGCTCTCCACCAGCCGCGGCGCCCCGATCGACCGCGACGGTCTGAAGCTCGAGGTCGTCACCGTCAAGAACCTGACGTTCGCGATCGCCGGGCGCAAGCCCGTCCAGCGCCAGGTCACCGCGCTCACCGTCAAGGAGGCGCTCGCCGAGGCCGGTGTGCCCGTGCACAAGACCGACGAGGCCAAGCCCGGGCTCGGGACGGTCGTCAAGGACGGCGACAAGATCGTGTTCACCGACGTCCGCGTCGTGCGCAAGAGCGTCAAGGGCGAGGCCATCGACTTCGCGACCGTCGAGCGTGAGGACGACTCGATGACCGAGGGCGAGACCTCGGTCGTCCGCGAGGGCCGCAGCGGCCTGCGCAACGCGACGTACCGCCTGGAGTACCGCAACGGCGACCTGACGGTGCGCAAGGTGCTCCAGCAGCGCGTGGTCCGCCAGCCGGTCGCCGAGATCGTCAAGGTCGGCACCGCGCCGGCCGTCGAGGCCTACGCCACCGGCAACACCGTCTGGGACTCCCTGGCTCAGTGCGAGTCCGGCGGAAACTGGGCCATCAACACCGGCAACGGCTACTACGGCGGCCTGCAGTTCAACCTCGGCACCTGGCAGGCCTACGGCGGCACCGGGCTCCCCAGCGACAACAGCCGCGAGACCCAGATCGCGGTCGCCACGCGGCTGCGCGACGCGACCGGCGGCTACGGCTCGTGGCCCGGCTGCGCCGCCAAGCTGGGCCTCCCCACCTGAGCCCGACACCCGGCCACTACCGTGGCGGTCATGTCTGACACCTCCGCCGGTCCGAGGCTTCTCGGGCCGGCGGAGGTGCGTCAGCTCGCGGACCGCCTCGACCTGCGCCCCACCAAGCAGCGCGGCCAGAACTTCGTGATCGACCCCAACACCGTGCGCCGCATCGTGCGCGAGTCGGGGGTGGGACCCGACGACGTGGTCGTCGAGGTCGGCCCCGGCCTGGGGTCGCTGACCCTGGCCCTGCTCGGCGTCGCCCGCCGCGTGGTCGCGATCGAGGTCGACGAGCTGCTCGCCGGCCTGCTGCCCGAGACGATCGCGACGTACGCGCCCGCCCAGGCCGACCGCTTCGAGGTCGTGCTCGCCGACGCCATGCGCATCACCGAGCTCCCCGGGCCGGCGCCCACCGCCCTGGTCGCCAACCTGCCCTACAACGTCTCGGTGCCGGTGCTGCTGCACCTCCTGCAGCTGCTGCCGTCGCTGGAGCGCGGACTGGTGATGGTGCAGTCGGAGGTCGCCGACCGGCTCGCCGCACCGCCGGGCTCGAAGGTGTACGGCGTCCCGTCGGTCAAGGCCGCCTGGTACGCCGATGTCCGCAGGGCCGGCGCCATCGGGCGCAACGTGTTCTGGCCGGCGCCCAACGTCGACTCGGGGCTGGTCGCCTGGACCCGCCGTGAGCCGCCCACGACCACGGCCACCCGCGAGCAGGTGTTCGCAGTGGTCGACGTGGCGTTCGCGCACCGCCGCAAGGTGCTGCGCGGCGCCCTGCGCCAGCTGGTCGGGTCGGCCGAGGACGCCGCCGCCGCGCTGGAGCGGGCCGGCGTGGACCCGATGGCGCGCGGTGAGTCCCTGTCGGTCGAGCAGTTCGCCCGGATCGCGGAGGTCCTGCCCCGATGAACGTCACCGTCCGCGCCGCGGCCAAGATCAACCTGCACCTCGGGGTGGGTGCCCCCCGCGGCGACGGCTTCCACCCGCTCACGAGCGTCTACCAGGCCATCGGTCTGTGCGACGACGTCACCGCCAGCGACGACGAGCCGGGCTGGGACCTGCGCCTGCAGGTGTCGGACTGGATCGACGCGGGCGCCGTACCGGTCGACAGCGGCAACATCGTCACTCGAGCGGCATGCCTGCTCGCGCGTCACCACGGCATCGCCTCCGACGGGCACCTGCTCATCGAGAAGGCGATCCCCGTCGCGGGCGGCCTGGCCGGCGGCTCGGCCGACGCCGCCGCGGCCCTGGTCGCGCTGGACCGCCTGTGGGACGCGCAGACCAGCGACGAGGACCTGCTCGCGATCGCCGCCGAGCTGGGCAGCGACGTCCCGTTCGCGCTGCTGGGCGGCACCGCCCTCGGCACCGGGCGCGGCGAGCTCGTCACCCCGCTCGCGGACGCCGGCACCTGGTGGTGGGTGCTCGTGCCCAGCCTGGAGGGGATGTCGACGCCCGAGGTCTACCGCCACTTCGACAAGCTCTTCCACGACGCCTCGCCCACGCCGCCTCCCGCCGACGAGCTCATCGCCGCGGTGGCCTCGGGCGAGCCGCACCGGCTGGCCCGGCTGCTGCGCAACGACCTCCAGGCGGCCGCGATCGACCTGCGCCCCGACCTCGGGGTGCTGCTCGACCAGGGCGAGGAGGAGGGCGCGCTGCGCGGCATCGTCAGCGGCTCGGGGCCGACCTGCGTGTTCCTATGCGAGTCCGCCGACCACGCGCGTGACCTCGCGGGGGCGCTGATGCGGCGCGGACACGGCATCGTGCTCGTGGCCAACGGGGCCGTCGCCGGAGCCCATATCGTCGGAGGAAACCATGGTTAACCTGCTCAACCTCGAGCGCGTCTCGAAGGCGTACGGCGTGCGCCCGCTGCTCACCGAGGTCTCCCTCGGCATCGCGGCCGGGCAGCGCATCGGCATCGTCGGGCGCAACGGTGACGGCAAGACCACGCTGCTCGAGGTGATGATGGGCCTTGAGGAGCCCGACTCCGGCCGGGTCTCGCGCCAGCGCGGGCTGCACGTCGGCTACCTGCACCAGGGTGACGAGCTCGTCGACACCCACACCGTGCGCGAGGCGGTCCTCGGCGGCCGCTCCGACCACGAGTGGGCCGCCGAGCAGCGCACCCGCGAGATCGTCGAGACGCTGCTCGCCGGCGTCTCGCTCGACCGCGCGGTGGTCGGGCTGTCCGGCGGCGAGCGGCGCCGCTGCTCGCTGGCCGCGCTGCTGCTGGGCGACCACGACCTGATCGTGCTCGACGAGCCCACCAACCACCTCGACGTCGAGGCCGTGGCCTGGCTGGCGGCGCACCTGGCCGCCCGCGAGTCGGCGATGGTCGTCGTCACCCACGACCGGTGGTTCCTCGACGAGGTCTGCCAGTGGACCTGGGAGGTGCACGACGGGGTCGTCGACGCCTACGAGGGCGGCTATGCCGCGTTCGTGCTGGCCAAGGCGGAGCGGCAGCGCCAGGCCTCCGCGTCCGAGGCGCGCCGCCAGAACCTCGTACGCAAGGAGCTGGCCTGGCTGCGCCGCGGCCCGCCGGCCCGGACCTCCAAGCCGCAGTTCCGCATCGACGCGGCCAACGCGCTGATCGAGGACGTGCCGCCACCGCGCGACCGGCTCGAGCTGCAGCGCTTCGCCTCGCAGCGGCTCGGCAAGGACGTCATCGACGTCGAGGACGTCGACCTGGTGCGCGGGGAGCGCCGGCTGCTCTCCCACGCCACCTGGCGCCTCGGCCCGGGGGACCGGGTCGGCATCGTGGGCGTCAACGGTGCCGGCAAGACCTCGGTGCTCAGCCTGGTCGCCGGCGAGCTGGAGCCGCAGTCGGGCCGGGTCAAGCGCGGCAAGACCGTCCTGCTGCGCCACCTCTCGCAGCAGCTCGACGACCTCGACCCCACCGGCCGCGTGCTCGAGACCGTGGAGAAGATCAGCCGGGTCGCCCGCACCCAGGACGGCGAGATCAGCGCCACCTCGATGCTGGAGCGCTTCGGCTTCACCGGCGACAAGCTGACCACCCGCATCGGCGACCTGTCCGGTGGCGAGCGTCGTCGCTTCCAGCTGCTGCGGCTGCTGCTCGACGAGCCCAACGTCCTGCTCCTCGACGAGCCCACCAACGACCTGGACATCGACACCCTCAACGTCCTGGAGGACTACCTCGACGGCTGGCCGGGCACCCTGATCGTGGTCTCCCACGACCGCTACTTCCTTGAGCGCGTCACCGACTCCGTCTGGGCGCTGCTCGGCGACGGCAAGATCTCGATGCTGCCGCGCGGGGTCGAGGAGTACCTCGAGCGTCGTACCGCCTCGCTCGCCGCGGCTGCCGCCCCGACCCCGTCGACGGGATCGGGCGAGCCGAAGCGCAAGGTCGGCGGCGCCGAGGAGCGCACCGCCCGCAAGACCCTGGCCCGGCTGGAGAAGCAGCTGGCCCGGGTGAACGCCCGCGAGGCCGAGCTCAACGCCCTCATGCTCGAGCACGCCCAGGACCACGCCCGCCTCGCCGAGCTCGGCGCCGAGCTCCACGCACTCCGGGCCCAGAAGGACGACTTCGAGCTCGAGTGGCTCGAGGCCGCCGAGATCCTCGAGCACTGAGCGCCGACGGGTCGATCAGGAGTACGGCGCGAGGAGGGTGCGCAGGAGGGCGGCGAGCCGCTGCTGCTGGGTGGGAGCCAGGTCGGCGAGGAGCGCGCGCTCGGCCTCCAGCAGCGCCTCGAAGGCCGCGTCGACGGCGGTCTTGCCCTCGGCGGTGAGACGCACGATCACCCCGCGGCGGTCCTCGGGATCGGGGTAGCGCTCGACGAAGCCGCGCGCGGCCAGCCGGTCGACCCGGTTGGTCATGGTCCCGCTGGTCACCAGGGTCTCGCGCAGGAGCCGCCCCGGCGACAGCTCGTACGGCGTGCCGGCGCGGCGCAGGGCCGCGAGCACGTCGAACTCCCACGACTCGATCCCGTGGGCGGTGAAGGCGGCCCGGCGGGCGAGGTCCAGATGGCGGGCGAGCCTGCTGATCCGGCTGAAGACGGCGACGGGCTCCAGATCGAGGTCGCCGCGCTCGCGCGCCCACGCCTCGACCAGGTCGTCCACCTCGTCCCGCATGGGAGCAGCGTAGCGGAGCATCGAGAATCTTGACATCAAGATAGATGCGGCGCACGATGGGGCCATGCCGCACACCTGGGACCCCGAGCACTACCTCGCCTACGCCGACGAGCGCGGCCGGCCGTTCGTGGACCTGCTCGCCCGGGTCGGCGCGGACCGCCCGGGCCGGGTGGTCGACCTCGGCTGCGGCCCGGGCAACCTCACCGCGCTGCTGGCCCAGCGCTGGCCGGAGGCCGACGTGGCGGGCGTCGACTCCAGCGAGGAGATGGTGCGCGCCGCCCGCGAGGCGCAGCCGGACCGGCGGTTCGAGGTCGCCGACCTCCGCACCTGGCGGCCGCCGGAGGGCGGGGTCGACGTCCTGCTCAGCAACGCCACCCTCCAGTGGGTGCCGGGCCACCTCGAGCTCCTGCCGACCCTGGCCGACGCGGTCCGCCCCGGCGGCTGGCTGGCCTTCCAGGTGCCTGGCAACTTCGGCGAGCCCAGCCACACCCTGCGCGCCGCGCTCGCCGCCGAGCCGCCGTACGCCGCCCACGTCCAGGGCATCGCCGAGCCCGCCAGCCACGACCCGGACGTCTACCTCGAGGCCCTGGCCGGGCTGGGGTGGGAGGTGGACGCCTGGGAGACGACGTACCTGCACGTGCTCGCCGGCGAGGACCCGGTATTCGCCTGGGTCTCGGGCACCGGCGCCCGCCCGACGCTGCAGGCGCTGCCCGACGACCTGCGGCCGGAGTTCGAGGCGGAGTTCAAGCGCCGCCTGCGTGAGGCCTATCCGGACCGGGACGGTCGCGTCGTCCTGCCGTTCCGCCGGATCTTCGTCGTGGCGAGGCGGCCATGAGGCTGCACCACGTCCAAGTCGCCTGCCCGCGCGGCGGGGAGGACGTCGCCCGCGCCTTCTACGCCGGCGCCCTCGGCCTGCACGAGGTCGACAAGCCCGAGGACCTGCGCGCTCGGGGCGGTGCGTGGTTCCGCGCGTACGACGAGGACGGTGGCGTCACCGCCGAGATCCACGTCGGTGTCGAGGACCCGTTCCTCCCCGCACGCAAGGCCCACCCCGCCCTCCTCCTCGGCAGCGCCGCGGAGCTCGACGCCGTACGCCGCCGACTCGAGAACGCCGGCTACGAGGTCGACCTCAGCCAGCGCGACACCTTCCCCGGCCACGATCGGGTCCATACCTTCGACGGTCATGGCAACCGGGTGGAGCTGCTGGTTGCTGCGCCCGCGAGATTCACCGGGTAGCCGGTGAAACTCGTGCTCCTGTCACGCAGTTGCATGACACAAGTACGAGTTTCACCGCCTCAGCGGTGAAACTCGCGCTTTCGCACACCGCCCGATCACACCAGCGCCAACGTGCCGAGGTCGCGGATGGCCGCGCAGGAGCGGGCCACCATGGTGGCGAACATCCGGTCGCCACGCGGGCTGCGGGTGCCGTAGGCGCATCCGAACGTCGCCACCAGCGGACCCTGCACCATCGCGAAGCGGTAGTCGTCCCAGCACTGCTCGAGGCTGTGCCCGCCGACGCCGTACGACGTGAGGGCGCGGTGGTAGGCCGCCACCAGGCCGCGCTCGTGGAGGCGCCGGACCTTCGGCGACAGCGAGGTTCCCACGACATAGGCGAGGTCGCGGGCGGGCAGGCCGAGCGAGAGGGTCTGCCAGTCCAGGGCGACCGAGCCGCGGGCGCCGTCGGGGTGGAACATCAGGTTGTCGAGGCGGTAGTCGCCGTGCACCAACGCGAAGCGCTCGCTGCGGGCGTAGCTCCACGGCCCGACGACCTCGGCGACCGCGCGCAGCGTGGCGACGTCCTCGGCCGAGAGCAGGTCGCCGAGCCCGTCGACGAACAGCTCGGTGGTCGACGGGGCGAGCTCGGCCAGCAGGTCGATCTGGTCCGCCGGTGTCAGCGCGAGATGGTCGAAGTCCTCGAGCGTGGGATCGCACCAGCGCGGCCCGTGCAGGCCGGCGAGGTTGACCACCGCGTCGTGCGCCTGCTCGACGGTGCAGCCGGCCACCTGGTCGCCCTGCCGCATCGGCGCCAGGTCCTCCAGCACCAGCACGAAGTCCCCGGAGTCGGGGGTCACCGCCGCGTAGTGGCACGCCGGCACGCGCACGGCCACGGTCGGCGCGATGTCGGCGTAGAAGACCAGCTCGCCGCGGTAGGCGCCCGCCAGCAGGTCGCGCGAGGCCGGGTCCGAGGCCGGCAGCTTGACCAGCACGGACGCCGGGACGCCGCCGTCGCCGGTGAGCGTGAGCCGGAAGCAGGTGCCGATCTGACCGGTCCCGACCGCGGAGGCGACCGCGTCGTCGACCCGGCCGCCGAGCGCCTCGGAGAGCCAGTCGGGGGTCAGTGCCGCGGCCTCGGTGACGACGCCGGCGCTCATCGCGCCCACCCGGGGTTGGTCGGCAGCGCGTCGAAGCGACCGACCGGCCGCAGCCCCCGGTACGCCGACACGACCGGGGCCAGCTCCGTGGGCGTCGCGCCGTGCAGGACGACGCTGTCGGCCCCCGCGTCGAGCTGGTCGAGCACCCGCCGCGCGCACGCGTCCGCGGACCCGGTCGCCGAGGCCGCCAGCCACTCGGCGGGCAGCACCTCGTCGCGCAGGTAGGTCAGCTGCTCGGTGGTCCCGACCGCGTCGAACGCGCCGGCGTAGCCCTGCACGAGGCGGTCCTCCCGGAAGCGCCGCAGGTCCGCGGGGTCCCAGCCGTTGGCGCGCACCAGCACCTCGCCGTACCCCTGCAGGTACGTCGCCAGCCGTCCCACCAGCTTGCGCAGCCGCTGCTCCTCGGGGATCGACTCCTCGACGACGGCCAGCACCGCCCAGATCCGTACGGCGGCCGGGTCGCGGCCGGCGGCGGCGGCCGACTCGCGGACCAGGCGCACCGAGCGGGCCAGCGTCTCGTCGCCGAGGAACGTGTGCAGCACGACCCCGTCGGCCACGCGGCCGGCGAGCGCGAGCGACTTCGGCCCGATCGCCATCATCAGCACCGGGATGTGCTCGTCGAAGCCGCTGTCCTGGCTGAGGTAGGGGTAGCTCCCGGCCGGGCCCTCGTGGCCGAACGCCTCGCCGTGCCAGAGCCGGCGGTAGATCCCGACGGCGTCGGCCAGCTGGGCGCCGGTGACGCGGGGGAGCCCCATGACGTCGAAGAGCAGGTCGAAGCCGCGGCCCAGCCCGAGGGCGTAGCGCCCGCCGCTCATCCGGTGCAGCGTCGTGGCCATGGTGGCGGTGACCAGCGGGTGCCGGCTGTTGTGGTTGGTGGCGGCGGTGGCGACGCCGATCGTGGTCGACGCGGCGACCGCCGCTCCGGCGAGCACGGCGGCGTCCTTGACGTTGAACCGCTCGGAGAGGAACACCGACCCGATCCCCAGCCGCTCGGCCTCGCGGACCTCGCCGACCAGGTCGGCCGGACTGGCGCTGTGCCCGGCCAGCCCGTAGCAGGCGAGCTCCGGCAGCTCCTGGGCCGAAGCGACACCCGGTGTGGTGTGCGTCACGTTCGCGGACGCTAGCAGGACTTGACACGTGTCAGGTGAGACCAAGCGAAGTTACCCACTGGTAACGTCTGGTCCCATGAGTCAGGTCCTCACCCTCTGGAACCGCGCGAACGCCCTTCCCGTCCTCGGCGCCGGCGTCGGCCGTCGCGTGTTCTCCCTCGCCTTCGCCCAGAAGGCGCCGTACTTCGCCTCGATCCGCCCGTGCTTCACCGATCTGCGGCCCAACCGGGCCGAGCTGGTGATCCCCAGGCGCCGACGCGTCCACAACCACCTCGGGACGGTGCACGCGATCGCCCTGTGCAACGGCCTCGAGGCGGCGATGGGCGCGCTCGCCGAGGTGACGATCCCGGCCGACAAGCGGTGGATCCCCAAGGGGATGGAGGTCGCCTACACGGCCAAGGCCACCAGCGACATCACGTGCATCGCCGAGACCGACCCCGAGCAGTGGACCTCCGACGACCCGGACCTGCCGGTGCGCGTCCGCGGCCTGCGCGACGACGGCACCGTGGTCATCGAGGGCGTCATCAAGCTGTGGGTGACGCCGAGGACGCGCTGACGTCAGATGGTCCCGCCGGTGTTCTCGCCACCCTGCATGTTGCCGATCCGGGTGACGTCCAGGGGGCTCTTCCTCCCGACCAGCTTGTGCTGCAGCCACGTCGCCAAGGCGGTGAGCAGCAGGTTGATGATGATGTAGATGCTGGCGATGACGATCATCGTGGGCACCCGGTTGTCGAACTCCAGGAAGATCTGCTTGTAGATCCGGGTGAGGCCCGGCGCCAGGACGTACTGCCCCAGCGCGGTGTCCTTCAGGGCCACGATGCACTGGCTGATGATCGCGGGCAGCATGATCTTGACCGCCTGCGGCATGAGCACGATGTTCATGACCTGCGTCTTGCGCATGCCGATGGCGTACCCCGCCTCGCGCTGGCCCTTCGGCACGGCGTTGACCCCGGCGCGCAGCACCTCGGCGAGCACCGCGCCGTTGTAGAGGGTCAGCGCGATGACCACGGCCCAGAACGACGAGCCGTTGTTGTTGATGCCCAGCGCGAACCAGGTGAAGACCATGAGCAGCAGGACGGGTACGGCGCGGAAGAACTCGACCACCAGCCATGCCGGCCACCGGACCAGTCGGTGGTCCGAGAGCTTCGCGACGCCGAGCAGGAAGCCGAGCACGCAGGCGCCGATGACCGCCGCCCCCGCCATCTTGAGGGTGTTGAGCAGACCGTCGACGATGATCACGCGGACGTAGTCGGGGGTGACGAAGACCTCCCACTTGTCGCCCTCGAACACCCCGGCGTCGTAGAAGCGCTTGATCACGAAGGCCAGCACCCCGAGGACGGCGAGAAGTCCCAGCACGCCGTAGAGCCGGTGCCGGCGAACGGTGCGTGGCCCGGGTGCGTCGAAGAGCACGGAGTCGCTCACAGGGCCACCCTCCATCGGCGCTCGAGTCTGTAGGAGATGAAGGAGAAGACCTCGACGATCACGATGTAGCCGATCGCGAAGCAGACGAAGATCCCGAACTTCTGGGTGGCGCCGAAGTCGTTGAGCAGACTACGCATGTCGTAGGTCGCCTCGGCGACGCCGAAGACCGCGGCCACCGAGGTGTTCTTGATGAGGGCGATCTGCACGCTCGCCAGCGGCGGCAGTGAAGCGCGGAAGGCGAGCGGCAGGACGACCTGGCGCATGACGCCGCCGAAGGGCAGCCCGATCGCGCGGGCGGCCTCGGCTTGGCCGAGGGGCACCGCGTTGATCCCCGAGCGGAGCGCCTCGCAGACGAACGCCGAGGTGTAGAGGCTCAACGAGGCCACGGCGGCGCCGAACAGCGTCGTGAAGTCGTAGCCGCCGATGCTGACGTCGAGCCACTTGAAGTTGATGCCGAGCGGGGGTGCGGCGAAGGAGAAGAACCCGAACACGATCACCAGGGGGGTGTTGCGCACCACGGTGACGTAGACCGACGCGGCGGTGCGGAGCACGGCGATCGGGCCGACCCGCATGGCGACGAGCAGCGTGCCCAGCACCAGGGAGAGGAAACCCGAGACGAGGAAGAGCGCGAAGGTGTAGCCGAAGGCCTTGAGATAGGCGTCGAAGTTGTCGAGGACGGCCTGCACGGCTCTCCTTCCCAGGTGGTGCGTCCGGGGCGGCGCGTCGCGCCGCCCCGGACGTCAGTGGTCGATCAGGCCGCGGGGCACTCGTCGAGCGCCGGCGGGTCGGGGGTCTCGACGCCCGAGGGGCCGAGCGTGTCCTCGAACGCCTTCGCCCACGAGCCGTCCTCGAAGCTCTCCTCGAGGACGCCGTTGATCCACTCGCACATCTCGGGGTGCTCCAGGCTGTAGCCGACGCCGATGCGCTCCTCGGAGAACTCGTCACCGACGACCTTCAGCTGGCCCTCGTTCTGGGCGGCGAAGCCCGCCAGGATCGAGCCGTCGGTCGACATCGCGGCCACCGTGCCGTCGAGCACCTTCTGCACGCACTCGGAGTAGCTGTCGAAGCCCACACCCTTGGCGCCCTTCTCGTTGATGCGGTCGATCGAGGTCGAGCCCGTCACCGAGCAGACCTCCTGGCCCTTGAGGTCGTCGATGCTCTCGACGTCGCTGTCGGCCGGCACCAGCAGCTGCTGGCCGGTGGTGAAGTACGGGCCGGTCTGGCCGACGACCTGGCGTCGCTCGTCGGTGATCGAGTACGACGCGAGCACCAGGTCGACCTTGCCCTCGGTGAGGAACGGCTCGCGGTTGTCGGAGACCGTCTCCTCCCACGTGGTGGCGTCGGTGTCCTCCGGGTCGATGCCCAGGTCGGCCACCAGCAGCTTGGCGATCTCCACGTCGAAGCCCGAGGGGACGTCGGCGGTCGCGCCCTTGAAGCCCAGGCCCGGCTGGTCGTACTTGACGCCGACGGTGATCTTGCCCGCCTCGGCCAGCTCCTTCATGTAGGTGCCGTCCTCGAAGTCGTCGGCGGCGTTCTCCTTCACCTCGACGTCGTTCCCGCCCTCGTCGTCGCTGCCCGCGTCGCCGCAGGCGGCCAGGCTGAGCGTCAGCCCGAGCACCGCGATCGCGGCCTTGATCCTCGTGTGTCGCATACGCAATCTCCTTCAGTGCTTGAGGATCTTGCCGAGGAAGTCCTTGGCCCGATCGCTCTGGGGGTTGGTGAAGAACTGCTCGGGGGTGTTCTCCTCGACGATCTGGCCGTCGGCCATGAAGAGCACCCGGTCGGCCGCCGTCCGGGCGAAGCCCATCTCGTGGGTGACCACGACCATCGTCATGCCGCGTTCGGCGAGGTCGACCATGACGTCGAGGACCTCTCGGATCATCTCGGGGTCGAGCGCCGAGGTCGGCTCGTCGAAGAGCATGACCTTGGGCTCCATGGCCAGCGCACGGGCGATCGCGACGCGCTGCTGCTGCCCGCCGGAGAGCTGGGCGGGGTACTTGCCGGCCTGCTGGGCGATGCCGACCCGGTCCAGGAGCTCCTTCGCCCGGGCCTCGGCCTCGGCCTTGGGCATCTTGCGGACCTTGATCGGTCCCAGCGTGACGTTCTCGAGGATCGTCTTGTGGGCGAAGAGGTTGAAGCTCTGGAACACCATGCCGACCTCGGCGCGCAGGTTGGCCAGCGCCTTGCCCTCCTGCGGGAGCGGCTGCCCGTCGAGGGTGATCGAGCCCTTGTCGATGGTCTCGAGCCGGTTGATGGCGCGGCACAGCGTCGACTTGCCGGACCCCGACGGCCCGATGACGACGACCACCTCGCCGCGGTGGACGGTGAGGTTGATGTCCTGCAGCACGTGCAGGTCGCCGAACCATTTGTCGACCTTGTCGAGCACGACGAGCGGCTCGCCCGTCTGCGGGGTCCGCTCCTCGTTCTCCAGCGTCGTCATGCCCGGGACCCTAGCGGCCCGTAGTCGCATCGAGCCATCTTGAGACTGTGGTGATGCACACCCGTGACCCTGGCGGGCCCGCACGGCGTCCGCTCTGGGTAGCCTGCAGGCCCATGCCGTTGACCACTCCCCGTCTCGCCGCCGCCGCGCTGCGCCGCCTGCGCGGCGCGCGCCCCGCCGAGCCGGCTCCCGGGCCTGGACGGCCGGAGCGGCCGGCCGGCCCGCCGTCCGCCGCGCCCGCCGGCTCGCTGCGCCTGGACGGCGGCTTCACCGACCGCTTCCCGGGCTTCCTCGACACCAGCCAGACCTCGTCGTACCCGTGGCGGCTCAACCTGCGCCACGAGGCGATCTTCACGATGAACCGGCAGCTCTTCGACGGGGCCCGGGTGCTCGACATCGCCAGCCACGACGGCCGCTGGTCGATGGCCGCGCTGGACGCCGGCGCCGCCCACGTCACCGGCATCGAGGCCCGCCCCGAGCTCGTGGCGCACGCGGGGGAGAACCTCGCCCGCTACGGCGTCACGGCCGACCGCTTCTCCTTCGAGGCCGGGGACGTCTTCGACTTCCTGGCGCGGGAGGGCCATGAGTACGACGTGGTCCTGTGCCTGGGCTTCCTCTACCACACGCTGCGCCACACCGAGCTGCTCGGACGGGCCCGCGACACCGGCGCCCGGCACCTGGTGATCGACACCGAGGTGCACCGCCACCCCGAGACGATCGTGCGCCTCGCGACCGAGCCCGTCGAGCGCGAGGGCAACGCCGTACCCGACGGCTATGCGCCCGGCGACACCGTCATCACCGGCCGCCCCACCCTGTCCGCGCTCGAGCTCCTCGGGCGCTCGACCGGCTTCGAGCTCACCCGCCTGGCCGACTGGGACGGGCTGCTGCGTGACAACCCCGACGCCACCCAGATCAGCGACTACCGCATCGGCCGCCGGCTGACCGCCACCTTCGAGCGTCGCTGACCCGGAGGCCACGTACGCTGGGTCGGTCATGAGCAGCGCGCGCACGTACGAGGTCCGCACCTACGGGTGCCAGATGAACGTCCACGACTCCGAGCGGCTGACCGGCCTGCTCGAGACGGCGGGCTACGTCGCCGCGCCGGCGGACCGCCAGGCAGACGTGGTCGTGTTCAACACCTGCGCCGTGCGCGAGAACGCCGACAACAAGCTCTACGGCAACCTGTCGCACCTGGCGCCGATCAAGGCCGCCAACCCGAACCTGCAGATCGCGGTCGGCGGCTGCCTGGCGCAGAAGGACCGCGAGACGATCACGGCCAGGGCGCCGTACGTCGACGTCGTGTTCGGCACCCACAACATCGGCTCGCTGCCGGTGCTGCTGGAGCGGGCGCGGGTGCAGCAGGAGGCACAGGTCGAGATCCTGGAGTCCCTCGACGTCTTCCCCTCGACGCTGCCGACCAAGCGCGAGTCGGCGTACGCCGCCTGGGTGTCGGTGTCGGTGGGCTGCAACAACACCTGCACGTTCTGCATCGTGCCGGCGCTGCGCGGCAAGGAGAAGGACCGCCGTCCCGGCGAGATCCTCGCCGAGATCGAGGCACTGGTCGCCGAGGGCGTCTCGGAGGTCACGCTGCTGGGGCAGAACGTCAACGCCTACGGGGTGGAGTTTGGCGACCGGCAGGCGTTCTCCAAGCTGCTGCGGGCGTGCGGGTCGGTCGAGGGGCTGGAGCGGGTGCGGTTCACCTCGCCGCACCCCGCGGAGTTCACCGACGACGTCATCGAGGCGATGGCCGAGACCCCCAACGTGATGCCGTCGCTGCACATGCCACTGCAGTCCGGCTCCGACAAGGTCCTCAAGGACATGCGCCGCTCCTACCGCTCCTCGAAGTACCTCGGGATCATCGAGCGGGTCCGCGCCGCCCTGCCCGACGCCGCGATCACCACCGACATCATCGTGGGCTTCCCCGGCGAGACCGAGGCGGACTTCCAGGCCACGCTGGACGTCGTGCGGCAGTCGCGGTTCTCGGGCGCCTTCACCTTCCAGTACTCCAAGCGCCCCGGCACCCCCGCGGCCACGCTGCCGGACCAGGTCCCGCCCGAGGTGGTCAAGGACCGCTACGGGCGCCTGGCCGACCTCGTCAACGAGGTCGCCTGGGAGGAGAACAAGCGCCTCGTCGGCCGCCGCGTCGAGCTGATGGTCGCCGAGGGCGAGGGCCGCAAGGACGCCGCCACGCTGCGCCTGTCCGGCCGGGCCCCCGACAACCGGCTGGTCCACTTCGCCGCCGACTCGCTGGTCGAGAGGCCGCGGCCCGGCGACATGGTCACCGTCGACGTCACGTACGCCGCCCCGCACCACCTGGTCGCGGACGCGCCGGCGACCGTGCGCCGTACCCGCTCGGGGGACGCGTGGGAGGCCCGCCAGGCCCAGCCCTCAGGGGCCGGGGTCTCGCTCGGGATGCCCAGCCTCGGCGTGCCCGCGCCGCTCGCCGACGCCCCGGCCTGCCGCTGATGCCCGCCGACGCCCCCACGATCCTGGCGACCTCCGGCGGCATCGTCGCCGGCGAGCGCACCCGCTGGGAGATCGGTCCCCTCACCCGGCACGCGATCGAGCTGGCCGGCGTGACCGGCCGCGCGCCGCGGGTCTGCTACCTCGGCACCGCCGGCGGCGACTCGACCGAGGGCATCCGCAACTTCTACGACCTGGCGCAGCTGGCCGGGCTGCACGGCTCGCACGTGCAGCTGTTCACGATGCCCAACGTGCCGGACCTGCGCGAGCACCTGCTGTCGCAGGACGTCATCTGGGTGTTCGGTGGCAGCGTCGCCGGCCTGCTGGCGATGTGGGAGCTGCACGGGGTCGGTGAGGTCATGCGTGAGGCCTGGGAGGTCGGAGTCGTCCTCACCGGCGTCTCGGCCGGGTCGATCTGCTGGCACGTCGGCGGCACGACCGACTCCTTCGGCCCGGACCTGCGACCGATCACCAACGGCCTGGCCCTGCTGCCGTACTCCAACGGCGTCCACTACGACTCCGAGGAGCAGCGCCGCCCGCTCTTCCAGTCCCTGGTCGCGGGCGGCACCCTCCCGCCCGGCTACGCCACCGACGACGGCGCCGGCCTGCTCTACCGCGGCACCGAGCTCGTCGAGGCGCTCGCGGAGAACGACCGGGCCGGCGCGTACTTCGTCGACCGCACCGCCGCCGGCGAGGCCGTGGAGACCGAGCTCGACGTACGCCGACTCTGACCTGACCCCCCGGTGGTTGAGGTGCGAGGAGCGCTAGCGACGAGCCTCGAAACCCGGTGAGCCGGGAAGCGGCCTTGGGTACGCGGGGGTGGTTTCGAGGCTCGCTTCGCTCGCACCTCAACCACCGTGTGCTCAGTCGGAGCGGGGGTCCTTGCTGGAGTAGCCGGCCTTGGGCTCGAGGCCCTCGGGCTGGGGCTCCACGTTGCCGGTGGACTGCTCGGGCGGGGTGTCGTCGCCGGGGGCGGGGCGGCCCTCGCTGGTGTCGCGGACGCCGGTGGCGGCGTGCTGTCCCGGGCCGGCGTGGCCCTCGCGCTCGCTGCTGACGCCCAGGTCGCCCGAGGGGTCCTGGTCGGACTCGGTGACGTCGTAGTCGTCGTCGGGGACGTCGGGGCGCCCCTCGTGGCCTGCGGTGCTCATACGGGGTTCTCCCGGTCGGCCTCGTCGGCACCGCCGGTGTTGTCCTCGTCGGACATCTGCTGCGTGGCCTTGGTCGAGGTGTCCTCGTCCTCCTGCACCTCGTCGGGCTCGCCCTGCGTGGCCGGGTTGTCCTGCGGGTCGAGGTCGGCGGGCACCGGGTCGCCGTCCGCGGACTCGCCGTCCACGCCGTCACCGTGGTCGATCGCGTCCACCCCGCCCGGGTTGGGCTCGCCCGGCTCGATCTCCGGGTCGGGCTTGGGGCCGAGGTCTGCGTCAGGCATGGTGACTCCTTGAGAATCCGAAGGTGCTGTACGGGGTCGTGGTACCCGACCTCAGGGCTTGCAACACGGACAGCTCGTGCGGCACGACCGGGTCGGGCAGCGCATCCAGGCGGCACCAGCGCAGCTCGGCGCACTTCTCGGGCTCCACGATGCGCGGCTCGCCGGTCCACGAGCGCGCGGTGAAGAAGAAGTCCACGCGCTCGTCGATCGGGTCGGCGTGCCGGGTGCGCTGCATCGTGGTCACGAACTCCAGCGCCAGGTCGGCCACCGCGATCTCCTCGGCGGCCTCGCGGTGCGCCGCGTCGTACGCCGTCTCGCCGCGCTCGACGTGGCCGGCCGCGGCCGCGGCCCAGTGGTCGTCCATGTAGCCGGTGTTCTGGCGCAGCTGCAGCAGCACCTCGGGGCCGAAGATGCCGTCGCGCAGCAGGAAGACGTACGCCGCCGGGACGACCACGAAGCGGCCGTGAGTGGGGTCCGGGCTCACTGCGACGGCTGGTCCTCGCTCGTGCCGGCGTTCTCCTCCTGGAGCGGCCCGGTGTGGCCCGCGTCGTCCTCGTCGGGGAGGTCGCTGTCGTGGGCTCCGGGGAGCGCCGCGCCGGGCTCGAGGTCGGGGGTGCTGTCGTCGGCGGATGCCTCGCTCACCGCGGGCCGTCGTTCTTGCCGTCGAGCCGGTCCAGGCCGTCCTTCGCCTTGGCCTGGGCCTTGGCGATCTTGTCGGCGTGCTTGCCGCCGGTGCGCTGGTCGGCGGCCGCGGCCGCCTTGTCGATGCCGTCGGAGATCTTGTCCCCGTGCTTGTCGACGGCGTCGGCCAGCTTCTTCTTCGCGTCGTCCAGGAAGCTCATGGTGGTCCTCCGAGTGGGGGATGGTGGTCACTTGCCACACTAGCCACATGCCCCTTCCGCCCATCGTCGCGCTCGTGGGCGCGACGGCCTCGGGCAAGACGGGGCTCTCGCTGGACCTCGCGGAGGCGCTGGGCGGCGAGGTGGTCAACACCGACGCGATGCAGGTCTACCGCGGCATGGACATCGGCACCGCGAAGGTCCCGCCGGCCGAGCGCCGCGGCATCCCGCACCATCTGCTCGACCTGCTCTCGGTCCGTGAGCCGCTGAGCGTCGCGCACTTCCAGGAGCAGGCCCGCGAGACCAGCGCGCAACTGCGTGCGGCCGGCACCGTCCCGGTCCTCGTGGGCGGCAGCGCGCTCTACACACGGGCGGTGCTGGACCGCTTCGACTTCCCGGCCACCGACGAGGTCGTCCGCGCGCGCTGGGAGGCCGAGCTCGCGTCGGTGGGGCCGGCGGCGCTGCACGCCCGGCTGGCGCTCGTCGACCCCGTGGCGGCCGCCAAGATGAGCCCCGGCAACGGGCGCCGCGTGGTCCGCGCCCTCGAGGTCATCGAGCTCACCGGTCGTCCCTACGCCGCCTCGCTCCCGGCGCTGGAGTACGCCGACCCCGCCACGGTCCAGGTCGGGCTGAGCATCGACCGGCCGACCCTGGACCTGCGCATCCAGCAGCGCGTCGACGAGATGTTCGACCGGGGCCTGGTCGCGGAGGTCGAGCGGCTCCTCGACGAGGGGCTGGCCGAGGGCCCCACGGCCTCGCGCGCGATCGGCTACCGCGAGGTCATGGCCCACCTGGCCGGTGAGCTCACCCTGGCCGAGGCGCGCGAGCGGACCTTCATCGCGACCCGGCGCTTCTCGCGGCGCCAGGACTCGTGGTTCACCAAGGACCCGCGCATCGTGTGGGTGCCCTTCGACGCCCCCGACCGGGTGGAGCAGGCGCTGGCGGCGGTTCAGCGCACGACGTCGTAGACCGCGTGCACTGCGGTGGCGGACGCCCGTACGTGGCGCACTCATCGCAGCAAGAACGGTCGGGCACTCGGGTGCCGGGCCGGTCCACACTGGACGGCATGGAGGCACGGGACCGGCTGCGCGAGCTGCTCGACGCCGTGCTCGACGAGGAGCACCGCACGCTCGACGACATGGCCGGCAGCGCGTACTCCTCGCCGTACCACTTCAGCCGTCAGCTCAGCCGCGGTGCCGGGGAGCCGCCGGTCGCGATGCGCAGGCGCGTGCTGCTCGAGCGCGCGGCCTGGCGGCTGCGGCACGGCACGTCGGTCACGGACGCGGCGTTCGAGGCGGGCTACGAGTCCGTCGAAGGCTTCAGCCGCGCGTTCCGCCGCGCGTTCGGCTGCGCGCCCAGCGAGCTGTCCGGACAGGCGGCCGGGCAGACGGCCGCACGGGGCCACTGGCTCCCGGCCCCCAACGGCATCCACTTCCACCCGCCCACCTCGCTGTGGGTCCACACCCAGGAGCAGTCGATGAACCCGATGGCCGAGCTGATGCTCGAGCACGACCTCGCCGACACCCGCGCGCTGCTGGAGCGCGCCAAGGGGCTCAGTGAGGAGGACTACCGTCACGACCGCCTGCCCGGCCACACGGTTCTCAGCTGGGACGGTGAGGAGGCGTCGCTGGCCGCGGTGCTGGAGCACCAGGTGCGCAGCAAGGAGGTGTGGCTGGCGGCCATCGAGGGCGCGGACATGCCACACAGCGAGGGCGACGACGCAGCCTCCCTGCTCGCCCGCCACGACCGGGTGGCCCCGCGCTGGCTGGCCGCCGTGCGCGACATCGACCGGCGTGGCGCCTGGGGCGACACGCTCATCGACGCGCTGTGCGACCCGCCGGAGAGCTTCGTGCTGAGCAGCGTGGTCGCCCACGTGCTGACCTACGGCGCGCACCGCCGCCAGCTCGCGCGCCAGCTGCTGCGCGCCGCCGGCCACGACGTCGACCAGGGTGACCCGATCGAGTGGCTCAGGGGCCGGGCGGGGGTGGCGTGATGGTGCGCACGACCTACTACACCGCCACGACCCTCGACGGCTTCATCGCCGACGAGCGCGACTCCCTCGACTGGCTCCTGGTGCAGGACAACGACGAGTCCGGCCCCCTCAACTACCAGGACTTCATCGCCGACATCGGCGCGATCGCGATGGGCGCCACGACGTACGAGTGGGGCGTGGCCCACTGCGCCAGGACCGGCGAGAAGTGGCCCTACGACATGCCCTCGTGGGTGTTCACCCACCGTGACCTGGACCCGATCGGCGAGGGCATCACGTTCACCTCCGCCCCGGTCCCCGAGGTCCACGCTGAGATGACCGCTGCGGCAGGCGGCAAGGGACTCTGGGTCGTCGGCGGGGGAGACCTGGCCGGCCAGTTCGCGGATGCGGGTCTGCTCGACGAGATCGTCACCTACATCGCGCCGGTCACGCTCGGCGCGGGGCGGCCGGTCTTCCCGCGCCGCTACGAGCTCAAGCTCGTCGAGCTGGCCCAGAACCAGGCGTTCGCGTGCGCCCGCTACGAGGTGGTGGGACCGCCTAGGCTGTGGGCGTGAGCTACCCCTTCCTCAAGGGCCACGGCACCGAGAACGACTTCGTCCTGCTGCCCGACCACGACGGCAGCGTGCACGGCGACCTGGACCCCGCCCGGGTCCGGGCGCTGTGCGACCGCCGCGCCGGCATCGGCGGCGACGGCGTGCTGCGCGTCGTACGCCGTGACGGCCTCTGGTTCATGGACTACCGCAACTCCGACGGGTCCCTCTCGGAGATGTGCGGCAACGGCATCCGGGTCTTCGGCCGCTACCTCGTCGACGAGGGCCTGGTCGACCCCGCGGAGCCGCTGGAGGTCGACACCCGCGACGGGGTCAAGGTCCTGACCTTCGACGGCGACCTGGTCACCGTGGACATGGGCACGCCGAAGGTGCTCGGCGAGACGGAGGTGTCCGTGCCGGGCCGCACCTGGACCGCCACCCACGTCGACGTCGGCAACCCGCACGCGGTCGCGTTCGTCGACGACCTCGCCGAGGCCGGGCCGCTGCTCGAGGCGCCCACCCACGACGAGGCGGTCTACCCCGACGGCGTCAACGTCGAGTTCGTCGTACGCCGGGGCGCGGCCCACGTCGCGATGCGGGTGCACGAGCGCGGGTCGGGCGAGACCCGCTCGTGTGGCACCGGCGCCTGCGCGGTGATGGTCGCCGCCGCCGAGGTCGACGCGGCGTCGCGCGACACGGCGTACCGGGTCGACGTGCCGGGCGGCACGCTGTCGATCGCCTGGACCGCCGACGACCGGATCCTGATGACCGGCCCCGCGGTGCTCGTGGCCCGGGGGACCACCGACCTCTGAGGGTCGCTACTACAGTCCGGTCCATGGAACTCACCGGATCTTCTGCCATCGTCACCGGCGGCGCCTCGGGCATCGGCGCGGCCGCCGCACGCGCGCTCGCCGCGAAGGGGGCCACCGTGGTGGTCGCCGACCTCCAGGCCGACAAGGGCGAGGCCCTGGCCGAGGAGATCAAGGGCGTCTTCGCCCAGGTCGACGTCACCCAGACCGACCAGATCACCGCCGCGGTCGAGGCCGCCGCCGACATCGCGCCGCTTCGCGCGGTCGTCAACTCCGCCGGGATCGGCTGGGCGCAGCGCACCATCGGTCGCGACGGCCAGCTGGAGTCCGCGCACTCGCTGGAGGCGTTCACCAAGGTCGTGCAGATCAACCTGATCGGCACCTTCGACATGGTGCGCCAGGCCGCCACCGTGATGAGCCGCAACGAGCCCGACGAGGACGGCTGCCGCGGCGCCATCGTCAACCTCGCGAGCGTGGCGGCGTTCGACGGCCAGATCGGCCAGGCGTCGTACTCCGCCTCCAAGGGCGGCGTCGTCGGCATGACCCTCCCGGTCGCCCGCGACCTGTCCGCCTCCGGCATCCGCCTCAACACCGTCGCGCCGGGCCTCATCGACACCCCCATCTACGGCGAGGGCCCGGACGCGGACGCGTTCAAGGAAAACCTCGGCCGCAACGTGCTGTTCCCCAAGCGCCTCGGCACCCCCGACGAGCTGGCCAGCATGGTGATCGAGTGCCTGACCAACGCCTACATGAACGGCGAGGTCGTCCGCGTCGACGGCGGCATCAGGATGCCTCCCAAGTAGCGAGATCCGTCAGGTCCAGCACCAGGTCGGCGCGCTCGGCGACCGCCTCGATGAGCACGCCGTTGGGCCCATCGACCCGCTCCACCCAGGCGCGGGCCTCGGCCGGCGTCTTGCCGAAGCGCATATGGCGCGCGAGCAGCCGCTCGAGCCGCAGGTCCTCATCGGTCACGACGTGCCAGACGGTGTCGAGCTGCGCGCGCACGCGCGGCCACGGCTGCTGGGGCAGCAGCAGGTAGTTGCCCTCGGTCACGACCAGCTCGGCCTCGCCCCGGACCGGCAGCGCCCCCGCCACCGGTTGCTCCAGGTCACGCTCGAACATCGGCGCCAGGACCAGGTCCTCGCGGTCGCGCACGCGGCGCAGCAGGGCCGCGTAGCCCAGGACGTCGAAGGTCTCCGCCGCTCCCTTGGCCTGGCGCAGGCCGCGCCGCTCGAGCTCGACGTCGGCGAGGTGGAAGCCGTCCATCGGTACGACGGTCGCGCCGTGGCGGGCGGCCAGCAGCGCGGCCAGCGTGGACTTCCCGGCGCCCGGGGCTCCGGTCAGGCCCAGCATCCGACCGGCCGCGGGCAGCAGCCCGGGCAGCTCGTGAGCATCGGGGGAGAGGCGCAGCACGCCCCCAGTCTTACGCCGCGCGGCCCATCCGCGCGAGCAGCCGGACCTGGCGGGGGGCGTCGTCGGGGACGTCGAGCGCCGGCTGGCAGATGCCCTCGCCGTAGAGCTGGTCGCCGAAGCCGTCCAGGGCGGTCTCGATCCGGTCCATCTCGGCGTCGTCCCACTGGACGTCGCGGCCGAGCGCCCGCGCGATGTCCCAGTGGTGGACCAGCAGGTCGAAACCGTAGAAGCGCGCGAGGGTGTCGGCGACGGTGGTGCGGCCGAAGTAGCCGTCGTACTCGCGGGTGACGAAGGCGTCGTCGGCGACCGCGCGGCGTACGGCGTCGGTGTGGGCGGCCCACACCTCCTCGGGCGTGCCGCTCGGACGGGGGCCGAGGTCGGCGTCGCGCTCGGCCAGGAAGCTGCGCTGGGTGTCGACGACGTGGTCGACGACGTCCGCGGCGCTCCAGCCCTCGCAGGGGCTGGGGGCCGACCAGTCTGCGTCGGCGGCGGAGGCGAGCAGGGCGGAGAGGCGGTCGGCGTCGGCGAGGTAGGAGTCGGTGAGCTCGGTCATGGCTCCACTGTGTCACCCGGCTGTCGGTCGGGTCTGGTAGGAATCCGACATGCTCGAGGGACCGGGACGGCCGCGCCAGGTCGATCCCGTCGAGCGCGCGCACCTGCGCGATGCCCAGGGCTTCAGCCCACCGGTGCACCGGTTCGCGCCGTCCTCCGCGCTCGCCGACGTCGTCCGCCGCTACTGGCTGCCGGTCTGGTCGCTGCCACCCGGGCGGACCACGGTGCAGCGGGTCCTGCAGTACCCCGTCTGCCTCCTGGTGGTCGCCCACGACTACGCCAGGATCGTCGGGCCGGCGTCCGGGCTCTCGACCAAGGAGCTCTCGGGCTCGGGCTGGGCGGCCGGCGCGATGCTGATGCCCGCGACCGGCTCGCTGCTCCTGGGCGGGCCCGTGACCATCACCGACTCCCAGGTCGACCTGTCCACGCTCTCGACCCTGGACGGCCCCGCGCTCACCGCCACTGTCCGCGCCGCGATGGCACCCGCACCCGACGACCCCGAGCGGCAGCGGGCCGCCGTGCTCGCCATCGAGGGCGCCCTGGCCGCGCTGGTGCCGCTCGACGAGGAGAGCCAGCTGATCAACGCCGTCGTCGAGTACGTCGAAGGCGACCCGCGGGTGCAGCGCGTCGGCCAGATCTGCGAGAAGTTCGCGCTGACCGAGCGCACCCTGCAGCGCCTGGTCGCGCGACGCATCGGGCTGAGCCCGAAGTGGCTGATCCAGCGGCGCCGGCTGCACGAGGCCGCGGAGCTGCTCACCGCCGAGGGAGACGTCGACCTGGCCCGCGTCGCCGCCGAGCTCGGCTACACCGACCAGGCCCACTTCGGCCGCGACTGGCGCCGGGTCACCGGCGTCACCCCGCGCGCCTACGCCGCCCAGCGGCGACCGTCGTAGGGGCCAGGGCCGAAACCGGTTAGCGCACTCACCGCCGCCGACCTAGGCTGGAGGCCGTATGAGTAACGCAGACCCGGTGGACACCGACGACGACTTCTCCCTCGACGACGAGCTCGAGGCGACCGAGGCGTGGGCCGACGAGCCCGATCCCGAGGACGAGCCGACCGCGGGCGCGATGGAGCTGGCCGAGCGCCACCAGCTGCGCCGCGTGGCCGGCCTCCGCACCGAGCTCGAGGACATCACCGAGGTCGAGTACCGCCAGCTCCGCCTGGAGCGCGTGGTCCTCGTCGGGGTGTGGACCGAGGGCACGGTGCAGGACGCCGAGAACTCCATGGCCGAGCTCGCCCTCCTCGCCGAGACCGCAGGCTCGGAGGTGCTGGAGGCGATCTACCAGCGCCGCCAGGCGCCCGACCCGGCGACGTACGTCGGTCGCGGCAAGGTGGAGGGCATCGCCGAGATCGTGCAGGCGACCGGCGCCGACACCGTGATCTGCGACGGCGAGCTCGCGCCCAGCCAGCTGCGCAACCTGGAGGACCGGGTCAAGGTCAAGGTCGTCGACCGGACCGCGCTGATCCTCGACATCTTCGCCCAGCACGCCCGCTCGGCCGAGGGCCAGGCGCAGGTGGAGCTGGCGCAGCTCAACTACATGAAGCAGCGCCTGCGCGGCTGGGGTGGCAACCTCTCCCGCCAGGCCGGTGGCCGGGTCGGCGCCGACGGCGGCGGCATCGGCGGCCGCGGCCCCGGTGAGACCAAGATCGAGACCGACCGGCGCCGCATCAACGACAAGATCGCCAAGCTGCGCCGCGAGCTCAAGGCCATGAAGGGCACCCGCGACACCAAGCGCCAGGACCGCCAGCGCCACCAGATCCCCTCGGTCGCGATCGCCGGCTACACCAACGCCGGCAAGTCCTCCCTGCTCAACCGGCTCACCGGCGCCGGGGTGCTGGTCGAGGACTCGCTGTTCGCGACGCTCGACCCGACCACCCGGCGCACGACGACCACCGACGGGCGCGTCTACACGATGAGCGACACCGTCGGGTTCGTCCGTCACCTGCCTCACCAGCTGGTCGAGGCGTTCCGCTCGACGCTGGAGGAGGTCGCCGACTCCGACCTGATCCTGCACGTGGTCGACGGCTCGCACCCCGACCCCGAGGGCCAGATCAGCGCGGTGCGCGAGGTCTTCGCCGAGATCGGCGCCGACAAGGTGCCCGAGCTGATCGTCATCAACAAGGCCGACGCCGCCGACCCGCTGGTCCTGGCCCGCCTGCGCCAGCGCGTGCCACACTCGGTCGTCGTCAGCGCCAAGACCGGCGAGGGCATCGCCGACGCGCTCGCGCTCGTCGAGGACGAGCTGCCGCGGCCCGACGTGGAGTTCCGCGCGCTGCTGCCCTACGAGCGCGGCGACCTGCTCAACCGCATCCACCAGCAGGGCGAGATCACCTCGCTGGAGCACACCGGCGACGGCACGCTGGTCAGCGGACGCGCCAACGAGGACCTCGCCGGCGAGCTCGCGTCCTACGCCGCCGACCCGGTTCGGTGACGTTTCGGTAAACCTCCGCCACGCCGGGGCGGCGTGGCGGAGAATCGAGCGGTGGTCATCCGGGGGATCGCGGTGCGTACGCCGCTGTTCGCGACGCTCGTCGTCGTGCTGCTGGCGACCCTGGCCGTCACCTTCCAGCTGACCGTCGGCGCCCAGGGCGCCGGGGCCGAGCGGTGCGAGCGGTTCGCGCAGGCCGCCAGCGCGCGCGCCGAGCGCGACACCTCCGGCGAGGGCCCTCGGGTCGTCGTGATCGGCGACTCCTACTCCGTCGGGCTACGGCTCGACCACCCCGACCGGTCCTGGCCCTCGCGGCTGCCCGGCCCCGTCCACGTCGCCGGCTTCTCCGGCTCGGGCTTCAGCGCCCGCGCCAGCGCCTGTGGGCGGGTCTCGTTCGCCGACCGTGCCCCCCACGCGCTGAAGCGCGGCGCCGACCTGGTGGTCGTCCAGGGCGGCCTCAACGACCACGACCGCACGGCCGCCGAGATCGGGGCCGGCTTCCGCGCGCTCGTCCGGGCCGTCGGCGACCGGTCGCTGCTGGTCGTCGGGCCGCCACCGGCCCCGGTGCGCGGCTCGGAGGTGGGGCGGGTGGATGCGGTGCTCGCCGCCCTCGCGGCGCGCCACGGTGCGACGTACCTGTCGATGGTGGAGGCCGACCTGCCCTATCTCGACGACGGCCTCCACCTGACCTCCGAGGGTCACCGGGAGTTCGGCGACCTCGTCAACGAGTCAGTACTCCAGGTGATCGAGGTACAGGTGCCCGACGGCAGCTGAGGTGAGCGGCGTGACGTCGGGGGTGTCGTTCTCGACGATGTACTCCTCGACCGTGTGGGTGCGGAAGATCCGCGCGAAGTCGACCACGCCGGTGCCGAGGTCGGCCATGTCGCCCGTGGCGGCGTCGCGGTCCTTGACGTGGAACTGTCGGACCTCCTGCGGCGCGCGCCGGATCACGTCGATCGTGAACCGGTCGGGGTCGGCGACGCCGAGGTTCACGCCGCCGGTGTAGACCCAGTAGAGGTCGACCTCGAGGTGGACGTAGCGCGGGTCCAGCCGCTCCGTGAGCACCTCCCACGGGGTCAGCCCGCCGCCGAGGTCGGTCGTGAACTCGTGGGCGTGGTTGTGGTAGCCGTAGCGCAGTCCCCACCGCCTGGCCTGGCGGGCCTCGGCGTTCATCTGGTCGGCCCACGTCTCCCAGTCGGCGCGCGAGGCGGAGGCGAGGTAGGGCACGACGACGTAGCGCTGGCCCAGCGTCGCGGCGTTCTCGAGCTTGGTCCGCAGTGCGGCCGGGGTCGCGCTGATGCCGTCGTGGCTCGACGTGGCGCGGATGCCGAGCCCCTGGAGGAAGTCGCGGAGCTGGGCCGCCGTGCGGCCGTAGTAGCCGGCCAGCTCGACCTTCTCGTAGCCGTACTGCGCGAGCCGCTGGAGCACCACGTCGAAGCCCGGCTGTCCGCCGAGCGCGGCGCGCAGCGTGTAGAGCTGGATGCTGATCTTGTCGTGCGGCACCGATCGGCGCCGTCCGTGCCCGTGCCCGCGTCCCTGTGCGGCCACCGCCGGCGCGGCGCCGAGCCCGGCCGCGACCCCGAGGCCCGCCACGCCTGCGGCGGCTCCCCTCAGAACATGGCGCCGGGGCGCGCCCTTCTGCGCCAAGGAGCGCTGTAGTGCCTGCTCACCGTCATACCCGAAGCACATGACGAATCTCCCTCTCTCGAGTCCCGACCCGTTCGGGACCGAAGCACGTGTCGACCCCCGCTCGCGGAGCGTGGCGTCGCACGCGGCGCGGAGCCCACCGCGCCACTGTGTCAGACGTCACGGCTTTCGTCGATGATCTAGCAGAAGTTGCTTTCCGGCTGCCCCGAACCGCGGGCGTGGAACACTGCGCCGGTGCGGACCAGCGACGTCTTCGAGCTCCTGCGCGACGGCCGCCCCCGCACCCGGGCCGAGCTCGCCGACGCCTCCGGGCTGGCCCGCTCGACCGTCGCCGCACGGATCGAGATCCTGATGCGCATGGGCCTGGTAGCGCCGTACGGCGACGGCGTCAGCACGGGCGGGCGGCCCCCCGCGCTGCTGGCGCTCAACCCCCGGGCCTGGGTCGTCGCCGGGGTGGACATCGGCGCCACCCACGCCACCGCCGCGATCGCCGACCTGTCCGGCAGGATCCTGGCCGAGCGTCGCGCCGACCTGGACGTGGCCAGCGGGCCGGAGCACGTGCTGGGCTGGGTCGAGCAGGTGGTCGCGGAGATGCTCGTCGAGCAGCAGCGCACGCTTGCCGAGCTGGCGGCCATCGGGATCGGGCTGCCCGGCCCGGTCGAGCACGACACCGGCCGGGCGATCAACCCGCCGATCATGCCCGGCTGGCACCGCTACGACGTCCCGGCGCGGGTGCAGCGCGCGTTCGCCGTACCGGTCCTGATCGACAACGACGTCAACATCATGGCCCTGGGCGAGCAGCACGCCCACCTGCCCGACGTCGACGACCTGGTCTTCATCAAGATCAGCACCGGGATCGGCGCCGGCCTGATCTCCGGCGGCGTGCTCCAGCGCGGCGCCCAGGGTACGGCGGGCGACCTCGGACACGTCCGGATCGACCGCGCCGAGCAGGTCACCTGCCGCTGCGGCAACCACGGCTGCCTGGAGGCCGTCGCGGCCGTGCCGGCCATCGCCCGGGCGCTGCGGGAGGCCGGGGCCGAGGTCGGCGCGGGGCAGGACGTCGTGGCGCTCGTGCAGGGCGGCGACCCGCTCGCCGTCCAGGTCGTGCGGCAGGCCGGTCGTGACATCGGCGAGGTCGTGGCCGTGCTCGTCAACGTCATCAACCCCGCGGTGATCGTCGTCGGCGGCTCGCTGGCCGACGCGGGCGAGAGCCTGCTCGCCGGCATCCGTGAGGTCGTCTACCAGCGCTCGCTGCCCCTGGCCACCGAGCACCTGCGCATCGTCACCGCGCAGGCCGGCGAGCGCGCCGGCGTGCTCGGCGCCGCGGCGCTGGCCATCGCGCACGCGCTCTCGCCCGACCACATCGAGGCGCGGAGCCTGGCGCTGCCGTGAGCCTGGGGACGGCCGGACCGGCTGTCGCCGGGCGCGGTTAGGGTTCTCGGGTGTCCGAGCAGCCTGCCGCCCTTCTCGCGACGGCGGTGAGCGCGCTCGGCGGCTCCGAGCGGCCCGGCCAGGTGGCGATGGCCGAGGCGGTCGCCACGGCGATGACCACCAAGCAGCACCTGCTCGTGCAGGCCGGCACCGGCACCGGCAAGTCGCTGGCCTACCTGGTGCCGAGCCTGCTCCACGACGAGCGGGTCGTCGTCGCCACCGCGACCCTGGCCCTGCAGCACCAGCTGGTCGAGCGCGACCTGCCGCGGCTGGTGGAGGCGGTCAAGGACGTGCCCGGCGTCGACACCTCCTACGCCGTGCTCAAGGGCCGCTCCAACTACGCCTGCCTGCACCGCATCCGCGAGGGGGTCCCCGACGACCAGGGGGCACTGGTCGAGCTCCCGGCCGGCTCCCAGGGCCAGAAGGTCCTCGAGCTGCGCGCCTGGGCCGAGGAGGAGGCCAAGGACGGCGGCAGCGGCGAGCGCGACTCCGCCCCGCGTCACACCGACCGCGAGTGGCGCCAGGTCAGCGTCAGCCACCGCGACTGCCTGGGCGCCGCGAAGTGCCCGTTCGGCCAGGAGTGCTTCGCCGAGCTGGCCCGCGAGAAGGCGCACCGCTCGCACCTGGTCATCACCAACCACTCGCTGCTCGCGATCGACGCGATCGAGGGGGTGCCGATGATCCCCGACTACGACGTGGTCGTGATCGACGAGGCCCACGAGCTCACCGCCCGGGTGACCCAGGCGGCCACCGACGAGCTGACGGCCGCCGACGTGGAGCGGGCCGCGCGGCGCTCGCAGCGCCACGTCGAGGGCCCCCAGGCCGACGACCTCGCCGACGCGGCCGGTGCCCTGCGCGACGCGACGGCCGAGGCGCGCCCCGGTCGGTTCGAGCGGGTGCCCGAGGAGCTGGCCGACGCGCTGGTGCTGGTGCGCGACGCGGCGCGCGCCTGCCTGTCGGCGTACCCCAAGAGCGACGGTGACGGCGACGCCGACGCCGGTCGCACCCAGGCGCGCGGGTCGGTGCAGGACGTCTTCGCCACCGCCGAGCGCATGGCCGCCGGCTCCGACGCCGACGTCCTCTGGCTCGCCGAGGGCACCGAGCGCATCCCGCCGCGGCTCTGCGTCGCGCCGCTGCAGGTGTGGGGGCAGATGCGCGACAAGCTGCTCACCGACAAGACCGTGGTGATGACGTCGGCCACGCTCATGCTCGGCGGCGACTTCTCCGCGCTGGCCTCGAGCGTCGGCCTCAAGCCCTCGGAGCGGATCCTGGACGGCGCCGCCGTCGGTGGCGGCAAGGGCGCGCTGCCGTGGGTCGGCATCGACGTCGGCTCGCCGTTCGACTACGGCCAGCAGGCGATCCTCTACGTCGCCCGGCACCTGCCCCCGCCGGGGCGCGACGGTCTGGTCAAGGCGCAGCTCGACGAGATCTGCGAGCTCGTCGACGCCGCCGACGGCCGCACCCTCGGGCTGTTCTCCAGCCGGCGGGCGGCCGAGGCCGCCGCCGAGCACGTCCGCGAGCGGCTGCCGCACCTGACCACGCTCGCCCAGGGCGATGCCCAGCTGCCCGAGCTCGCCAAGCAGTTCGTCGGCGACCCGCACACCTGCCTCTTCGGCACCCTCAGCCTCTGGCAGGGGCTGGACGTGCCCGGCGAGACCTGCCAGCTCGTGCTGATCGACCGGATCCCGTTCCCCCGGCCCGACGACCCGCTGATGAGCGCGCGCCAGAAGGCCGCCGACGCGGCCGGCGGCAACGGGTTCATGCAGGTCGCCGCCACGCACGCCGCGCTGCTGCTGGCCCAGGGCGCCGGCCGCCTGATCCGCACCACCGAGGACCGCGGCGTCGTCGCCGTCCTCGACCCGCGCTTGGCGACGGCCCGCTACGGCGGCTTCCTCAAGGCCAGCCTGCCGCCGATGTGGACCACCACCGACCCGGCGCTGGTCCGCAAGGCGCTCACCCGGCTGGCGAGCAGCACGACCTAGACCCGCGCGACGCCGTCCCAGCCCCCGCGATGGTGAACGCCGGGTCGTTACCCGGCGTTCACCGCCGGCTACTTGACGGCGCGGAAGGTGACGCGCTGCTGCAGCCGGTCGTCCTTGGCGACGCCCTGGCAGGAGAAGTACGTCCGCTTCCAGCAGGCGAAGCGGCCGCTGGCGTTGGCGAGCGTCACCTCGGCCCAGGAGACCTTGCCCCGGGCGAAGGCGACCGCCTTCCTGCCGTCGCCCTGCTTGTTCAGCTTGACGGTGGTGACCCGCTGGGTGCCGTTCTTGAGGTAGAGGGTGATGACCGCCTGGGAGCCGCGGTAGGTCGGGGCCATGTCGAGGGAGACCCGCAGCTTCCACTTCGGGCCCTTGAGGGCCCGACCCGGGGTGACCCGGTAGGTGGCGGAGCTGAGGTGGCTCAGCCGCACCTGGCGGGTGACCTGACGCTTCGCGAGCTGGACCTTGCCGGCGAGCGGGGCCTTGCGGTAGGCCGCGCCCTCCGAGTAGGTCTTGACCGGGCGGCGGTTGGCGGCGGAGAAGGCGGTGAAGATCTTCTCGGGCGTCGTCTTGCGGGCGCGCAGCACGCTGGAGACCGCCTGCCAGGAGTACTGGTCCTTGCGGGCGGCCCCGCTGCCGTCGGCGCGACGGAAGATGTCACGCACGATCGTGGGCAGGCCGCCCTGGCTGGCCGGGAAGCGCTCGCCGAGGTAGCGGAAGAAGATCCACACGCCGTAGTGGTAGCCGGTGGCAGGGTCGAACTGGTCCATCGACTTGCGCGGCTGGCGCAGAGGGCTCGCGGCGAGGTACTGGCGGTTGTCGTCGACGCCGTCGTAGAGCTCGTCCTCGACCCACGCGGCGGTGGCCTCGAGCAGCCAGCCGTCCTCGGCGAAGTCGTAGGCGTACTGGACGGCGTGGAAGTACTCGTGCGCCACGGTCACCTGGAGGTTCTCGAGCGGGGTGTTGGTCGGGAACTCCGAGGCCTGGTAGTCGTTGTCGACCACGCAGAAGGCGTAGCGGTCCCAGGGGGCCTTGAACGGCCGCTTCTCGTCGGTGGTGCAGTAGCCGTAGAGGCGGCGGTCGCCGATGTTGGCGATGTAGATGTCGGGCAGGCTGTTGCCGCCCTTGCCCGCGTCGGGCTTCGGGGCCTTGTAGCCGGCGGCGACGTAGCGCTTGTGCACCGCGGTGGCGGTGGCGAGCGTGGTCTGGGCGTACGTCGCGGTCGTGGCCTCGGGACCGCTCTGGACCCAGTGCACGCAGACCACGTCGGAGCACTGAGTGGACACCGGGTTGGTGCCGTAGCTGTCCTCGTCCTTGCCGCCCGTGGGACGCGCGAGCACGCGCTGCGCGGCCGCGCGGTCGCCCGCGTCGAGCTCGTCGAGACGCAGGGCGAGGTCGCGCAGCGCCAGCGTGGCGTCGCCGCGCCGCGAGCCGTCCAGGACCTGCTGGGCGCGGGTGAGCGCGCGCTCGGCGGCGCTCGGCTGGGCGGCAGCGGCCTTGCCGCGCCCGGTGGTGTCGGGCCGCGCCGTGGCGCTGGGCGCGGTCAGCAGCGTGGCGAGCAGCCCGACAAGGGCGACCAGGGCGAGGAGGGGCAGGGGTGCTCGGCGAGCGTGAAGGGGGGGCACCCTGGGGACCCTACATGCGGCGCAGGACCGCGGTGACCTTGCCGAGGATGGTCGCGTGGGTGCCGTCGATCGGCTCGAACGCCTCATTGTGCGGCAGCAGCCAGACCTGGCCGTCCTTGCGCTGGAAGGTCTTGACGGTGGCCTCCCCGTCGATCAGCGCGGCCACGATCTCGCCGTTCTGGGCCGTCTGCTCGCGCTTGATCACCACGTAGTCGCCGTGGCAGATCGCGGCGTCGATCATCGACTCCCCGGACACCTCGAGCAGGAACAGCTCGCCCTCGCCGACCAGCTGGCGCGGCAGCGGGAACACGTCGGTGAAGGTCTCCTCGGCCAGGATCGGGCCGCCGGCCGCGATCCGGCCCAGCAGCGGCACGTTGGTCGGCGCCGGGGCGACGTCACCGATCCCGGTCTCGTCGTAGGAGGACTCCTCGGCGCTGCTCATCGAGCGCCGGGCCGCCATCACCTCGGGCAGGAAGACCTCGAGCGCGCGCGGCCGGTTGGGGTCGCGCTTGAGGAAGCCCTTCTCCTCCAGCGTCTTGAGCTGGTGGGCGACGCTCGAGCTGCTGGTCAGGCCGACCGCCTGGCCGATCTCGCGCATGCTCGGCGGGTAGCCGCGCCGCTCGATGCTGTCCTTGATCGTCGCCAGCACCCGCAGCTGTCGCGGGGTGAGCCCCGTGGCGTCCGGGGGTCCGTCGGGCAGCTCGGAGACAGTCTTCTTGGCCATGGGTCGAGGGTCCCACCAAACCCGGCGTTGTTCAAACACCTGTTCGAACGGCGTGTCGCGCCCAGACGTTCGAACAAATGTTCGCCTGGGGTCTTGATTTCGTTCGAACAGGTGCTCTACTGTCGATCACATGTTCGATCGAACGTGTGATCGGACATGTGATCGGACATGTGATCGACACCGTCTCGCCAGTCACTGTCGGTGCTCGCCGTTAGACATGAGCTCCACGCAAGACCCGAGGCTGACCGCCACTTCCCCAGGAGGTCCTAATGAGCACGATGACCCTGTCTTCCGCCCCGTCTGTTGCCCCGTCTGTCACACCGTCTCCGGCACTGGCTCGTGCTCCGCGCAGCCTGCCCCGACGAGACAGCGAGTGCAGCACCCTGCGACTGACCCGACGCGGCCGGCTGGTGGTCCTCCTGCTCGCCCTGGCGGTCGTCCTGACCGTCGGGTTCGCACTGGCGTCCGGCTCGGTCGCCACCGAGCGCCCCGGCACCCCGGAGCCCACCCGAGTGGTGATGGTCGGTGCCGGCGAGACCCTGTGGGACATCGCCTCCGACCTCGCCGACGACGGCGACACCCGGACGATGATGGACGAGATCACGCGCCTCAACGCCCTCGACTCGAGCATGGTCTCGATCGGCCAGGAGCTGGTCGTTCCTGCCGGCTAGCACCACACAGACGTCGTCAGCCGCCTCGACCCCGGCTGACGAACCGGGGAAGACAGAGGGCGGGACCACCCGGTGGTCCCGCCCTCTGCGGCGTTCTATCGCGCGGCGCGCCGCCCGCCGGGACTCGCCGGCGGGCCGGACTCGACCGGAGTGCTCGGCGCCTGGGGCGGCGGGGGCTGGGTGATGCCCAGCGCCCGAAGCAGGCGGGCCGCGAGGATCAGCCCGAGGAAGAGGCAGGCCACGGCGCCCAGGGACGCCAGTCCCAGGAAGGTCCAGGCCTGCCCGTCGCCGCCGCGTGCCTGACCCCCGAAGTCGATGGCGGCGTAGACCAGGTAGCCCCAGGCCAGCACGCTGATCGTCACGGCGAGGGCGTAGCCGAGCAGCGCGGGGCGCAGTCCGCGCTTGGGCTTGCTGCCCCGGCGCGACCCGGCGCGCTTTCCCTGGCTCACGCGGGCCATTGTGACTGATGCCCGGCCGGCGTCCTACCCGCCCCGTCCTCTGCTCGTCCTGTGCTCGTCGTCTGCCCGACGTCTGTCTCGAGGCCGCAGTGGGCACCGGGCGGCATGGAGGTCCTTCCCGACATCGTCGGCCCCGACCCGGTGGTCGTCTTCTGCGGCCTGGCCGGCGCCGCCAGCACCAAGACCCGCGACCACTACTACGCCTCGCCCGGCAACAGCTTCTGGGAGTCGCTGCACCTCAGCGGCATGGCCCCGCGCCGGCTGCGCCCCGAGGAGGACCACACGGTCGTCGAGCTGGGCTTGGGCCTCACCGACCTGGTCGGCCACTGGGACCCGCGCTGGGTGGAGATCGAGGAGCTCGTGGACAAGGTCGAGCGCTGGGCGCCGGAGTGGCTGGCCTTCACCTCCAAGGGGGTCGCGCACGAGGCCGCCCGGGCGCTCGGCCGCGCCAGGCCAGGGCTCGGCGTGGCCGACTGGTACGTCGGGGAGGCCCAGGTCTTCGTGCTGCCGGGCACCAGTGGCGCCAACCAGCGAAGGGACTACGACGGACGGCCCACCCGGATCGCCTGGTGGCGAGACCTCGCGGCCCTCGCGGAGCTGCCGACACGCGCGTGAGCCCACCATGCTCGGGACTTTTCGGGGCGGGGCACCGCTCTGACCTGCAGGAACATCCCCGGGGCGAGTTGGCTCCCCCCAATTGCGCGGACCCACTTGCGTGCCCCGGCGCCCGGGGCGTACGCTTCCACAACATCTAGTAGTTACAACGATGTAGTTATCCACATCTAGTGCACAGGCCGAGGGGTCTCCGCACACAGCCAGACCGGGATGACTCACAGGCCGGCGCTTGTTATCCACAAGGAGCCACCTGTTTTCCACAGACCACAGCCGCGAGAGGAGGGCCCGATGCACTGCCCGTACTGCCGCAACACCGACACCCGGGTCCTGGACTCGCGGGTCTCCGACGACGGCTCCTCGATCCGCCGTCGGCGCACCTGCTCCGCCGAGGGCGGGGGCTGTGGCAAGCGCTTCACGACGGTGGAGCAGATGCAGCTCACCGTGCTCAAGCGCTCCGGCGCCACCGAGCCGTTCACCCGCGACAAGGCGATCTCCGGCGTCCGCAAGGCGTGCAAGGGTCGTCCCGTCACCGAGGACGCGCTGGCTCGCCTGGGTCAGGCCGTCGAGGACGCCCTGCGTCTGTCCGGTGCCGCCGAGATCCCGGCCCACGAGGTCGGGCTCGCCATCCTGCAGCCCCTGCGCGAGCTCGACGAGGTGGCCTACCTCCGCTTTGCGAGCGTCTACCGCGCCTTCGAGTCGGCCGACGACTTCGAGGACGAGATCGCGAGCCTGCGGGCCGAGCGAGCCGTCCCGGACTCCCCGGCCGAGCTCGCCCACTCAGCCCCCAGCGGCTGACCTAGATCCGCCCGGCAGGTCGTGGGGAAGCGGCCTGCCGGGCGCACCAATTCGAGCGCCCCAACTCGAGGAGTCGAGCCCGTCGAGGCTGTCGGCGCTCCCCGCAACAATCGAAGCAGCCCTCCACTCAGCAGCCCAGGAAGCACGAGGAGAACCATGACCGAGACCGTCAGCGGCACGAGCAGGGGTGCGGGCGACGCCGTCACCGGCAAGCGCCTCACCCTGGAGCGTGTCTTCAGCACCGAGGGCGTCCACCCCTACGACGAGCTCACCTGGGAGCGCCGCGACGTCGTCCAGACCAACTGGAAGACCGGCGCCACGGTCTTCGAGCAGCGCGGGGTGGAGTACCCCGACTTCTGGTCGGTCAACGCCAGCACCATCGTCACCACCAAGTACTTCCGCGGCGCGGTGGGCTCCGAGGCGCGTGAGTGGAGTCTCAAGCAGCTCGTCGACCGGATCGTGAAGACCTACACCAAGGCCGGCCTCGAGCACGGCTACTTCGCCACCGACGCCGACGCGGAGATCTTCGAGCACGAGCTGACCTGGCTGCTCGTGCACCAGTACTTCTCCTTCAACTCCCCGGTCTGGTTCAACGTCGGCACGGCGTCCCCGCAGCAGGTCTCGGCCTGCTTCATCCTCTCGGTCGACGACTCGATGGACTCGATCCTCAACTGGTACAAGGAGGAGGGCTTCATCTTCAAGGGCGGCTCCGGTGCCGGCCTGAACCTCTCGCGCATCCGCTCCTCCAAGGAGCTGCTCTCCTCCGGCGGCACGGCCTCCGGCCCGGTCTCCTTCATGCGCGGTGCCGACGCCTCCGCGGGGACCATCAAGTCCGGTGGCGCCACGCGCCGCGCGGCCAAGATGGTCGTCCTCGACGTCGACCACCCCGACATCGTGGAGTTCGTCGAGACCAAGGCGCGCGAGGAGGACAAGATCCGCGCCCTGCGCGACGCCGGGTTCGACATGGACCTGGGCGGCGCCGACATCACCTCCGTCCAGTACCAGAACGCCAACAACTCGGTGCGCGTCAGCGACGAGTTCATGCGCGCCGTCGAGGACGGCACCGACTTCGCGCTGCGCGGCCGCAAGAACGGCGAGGTCATCGAGATGATCGACGCCCGCGAGCTGTTCACCAAGATCTCCAAGGCCGCGTGGGAGTGCGCCGACCCCGGCCTTCAGTACGACGACACGATCAACGACTGGCACACCAACCCCGAGACCGGGCGCATCACCGCGTCCAACCCGTGCTCGGAGTACATGTCGCTCGACAACTCCTCGTGCAACCTGGCCTCGCTGAACCTGCTGAAGTTCCTCAAGGACGACGACACCTTCGACGCGCCGCTGTTCGCGAAGGCCGTCGAGTTCATCATCACCGCGATGGACATCTCGATCTGCTTCGCCGACTTCCCGACCGAGGCGATCGGCGACACCACCCGCGACTACCGCCAGCTCGGCATCGGCTACGCCAACCTCGGCGCGCTGCTCATGGCCATGGGCCTGGGCTACGACTCCGATGGTGGCCGCGCCATGGCCGCGACCATCACCTCGCTGATGACCGGCACCTCCTACAAGCGCTCCGCCGAGCTGGCCGCAATCGTCGGTCCCTACGCCGGCTACGCCCGCAACGCCGAGGCCCACAAGCGGGTCATGCGCAAGCACCAGGCCGCCAACGACACGATCCGCACCCTCGGCATCGCCGACAGCCAGGTCCACAAGGCGGCCACGCAGGCCTGGGCCCAGGTCCAGGAGCTGGGCGCGGTCAACGGCTTCCGCAACGCGCAGGCCTCCGTGCTCGCGCCCACCGGCACCATCGGCTTCATGATGGACTGCGACACCACCGGCATCGAGCCGGACTTCTCGCTGGTCAAGTTCAAGAAGCTGGTCGGCGGCGGCTCCATGCAGATCGTCAACCAGACGATCCCGCGGGCCCTGCGCAAGATGGGCTACGTCGGCGAGCAGGTCGAGGCGATCGTCGCCTACATCGCCGAGCACGGCCACGTCATCGACGCCCCCGGCCTCAAGCAGGAGCACTACGAGGTCTTCGACACCGCCATGGGCGCCCGCGCGCTCAAGCCGATGGGCCACGTGCGGATGATGGCGGCCTGCCAGCCGTTCCTCTCCGGTGCCATCTCCAAGACCGTCAACCTCCCCGAGACCGCCACGGTCGAGGAGATCGAGGACATCTACCTGCAGTCGTGGAAGCTCGGCCTCAAGGCCACGGCCGTCTACCGCGACAACTGCAAGGTGGGCCAGCCGCTCTCCGGCGGCAAGGGCGACAACAAGGGCCAGTCCGCCAACGCGAAGGCCGACCAGCCGGTCGCCGAGGCGGAGACCAAGGTCGTCGAGAAGATCGTCTACGCCCCAGTCCGCAAGCGCCTGCCCAAGTCGCGCCTGTCGCGCACCACGTCGTTCACCGTGGGCGGCGCCGAGGGCTACCTCACCTCCGGCGCCCACGACGACGGGCAACTGGGCGAGGTCTTCCTCAAGCTCGGCAAGCAGGGCTCCACGCTCGCCGGCGTCATGGACGCCTTCTCGATCGCGGTGTCCATCGGCCTCCAGTACGGCGTGCCGCTGGAGACCTACGTCGCGAAGTTCACCAACCTGCGCTTCGAGCCGGCCGGCCTCACCGACGACCCGGACATCCGCATGGCCCAGTCCCTCATGGACTACGTCTGGCGCCGCCTCGCCCTGGACTACCTGTCGTTCGAGGAGCGCTCGGCGATGGGCATCTACTCCGCCGAGGAGCGCCAGCGCCACCTCGAGACCGGCTCCTACGAGCCCGTCGAGGAGACCGGCTCCGCCTCGGAGCTGATCGAGGAGGGCGCCTCCGCGATCGAGACCATCGAGGCCGAGGTCGTCGAGACCAAGAACTCCATGGGCGCCGAGCAGCGCGAGGTCCCCGCGACCATCCACACCGGCCAGGAGGCCCACACCTCCGCCGAGCTGCTCGAGAAGCTCACCGGCACCGCGATCGACTCCCCGCTGTGCATGACCTGCGGCACCAAGATGCGTCCCGCCGGCTCCTGCTACGTCTGCGAGGGCTGCGGCTCCACCAGCGGCTGCAGCTGATTGTCATGTTGTGTCGGACGACAGTGAAATGTCCCGGCATATGACAGATGTTCGGACAGCGGTTCGGACGGACGTTCGGACATGACGTGTTCGGGTTGAGTGGCCAGCAACGGCTAGTCCAATGAGGAAGGCCCCGCAAGAACTCCTTGCGGGGCCTTCCTCATTGACGTTGAACTTGTCAGCAGGAGCCTGACCCGGTAGCCCGGACACCTGATCTGTAGCGATGATCGCTGCAGGAAGGAGTCTGAGAGATGCCTGGACCGCACCCGCCCGAGTTCCGTCGCAGGGCGATCGATCTGGCTCGTCAGCCAGGAGTGTCGGTCGCTCAGGTCGCGAAGGACCTGGGGATCAGCGAGTTCGGTCTACGCCGTTGGATGAGCCAGGACGACGTCGACACCGGCCGCAAGGAAGGTCTGTCGACCAGCGAGCGCGAAGAGCTGGTCCGGCTGCGCCGGGAGAACCGTCGTCAGCAGATGGAGATCGAGATTCTTAAACGCGCTTCGGCCTACTTCGCACAGGAGAACGTGCTCCCAAAATAGGGTTCCGGCTGGTCCAGGAGCTCGCCGCGGACGGCTTCGACGTCGCGGTGGCCTGCCGGGTCTTGAAGGTCTCACCCTCTGGCTATTACGAGTGGCGCGACCGGCCACCCTCAGCCCGTGACCTCGAGGATGCCTATCTAGCGAACACGATCATCGACATCCACGCCATGTCACGGCGCTCCTACGGTGCCCCACGGGTGCACGCCGAGCTGCGTCTGGGGATGGGGGTCCGGGTTGGGCGGAAACGTGTCGCGCGGCTGCTGCGGATGACCGGGCGGCGTGGGATCAGCCATCGTCACAAGCGGCGGAACCGGCCGGCTGAGGCGGTCCATCAGGACCTCGTGCAACGCAAGTTCGTTGCCGCTGGTCCGGACCTGTTGTGGTGCACCGACATCACCGAGCACCCCACCCGGGGCGGGAAGGTCTACTGCGCCGCGGTCCTCGACGTGGTCACCCGACAGGTCGTGGGCTGGTCGATCGCGGACCACATGCGCTCCGAACTGGTCGTCGACGCCCTGCAGATGGCGACTTGGCGCCGCCGCCCGCAGGCCGGCACGGTCGTCCATTCCGACCGTGGCAGCCAGGACACGTCCTGGGTCTTCGGACACCGGCTCCGCGACGCCGGCCTGCTCGGATCCATGGGCCGAGTCGCCTCGTCGGTGGACAACTCGATGATCGAGTCGTTCTGGTCGACCATGCAACGCGAGCTCCCCGACACCCGGACCTGGGACACCCCAGAGCAACTCGGCTCGGCGATCTTCGAGTGGATCGAAGCTTGGTACAACCCCCGCCGCCGGCACACCGCGATCGGAATGCTCAGCCCTATCGACTACGAGCACCACTGGCAGCACCACCAAGCCCCTGCCGCTCTTCACACCGCCGCCAACGGCGCGGCATGATCACCACACCACCCGTGTCCGGATAACCGGGTCAGGCTCCCGCGCTGTTTACCGGGCACTCCTCTCACCGCCCACCCGTCACGCCGGGGAGGCGCGCGGTCTGGGTCGACGAGCATGCCGTCTGCGCGCGCTGCAGGCAAGGCGGTGCGCTGGGGGAGGGCACATCCTTGGGGTCCTGCAAGCGTTTCCTGACGAGTACGACAGCGCCTCCGGCCTGCCGATTACTCAAACGACTGTCGGTGCTCCCACGTATCTTCACAACAACACAAACCCGCCACCAGGAGGCCACCATGAGTAACGACAACCGACGCCACGTCGTCCCCGGCAAGGACGGAGGCTGGGACGTCAAGAGGCCAGGTGCCTCCCGTGCCAGCGCCCACGCCGACACGCAGAAGGAAGCAACCACCCGAGCGAAGGAAATCGTCCACAACGCCGGTGGCGGCGAAGTCCGCATCCACGGTCGCGACGGCAAGATCCGCGACTCCGACACGGTGAAGCCGGGCAACGACCCGAACCCGCCCCGCGACAAGAAGTAGAACGACCAGCCCATGACCACCACTGCGACCCAGCCTGCCGAGCAGGAACCTGAGACCCATCACGGTCAGCCCTATCGGCGGCTGATTGTCGCAGCAGACCTCGTTACCGATCAGGCTGTCACAGACGCTGACAGCGACGAGTTTCACCACTCGGCCATAGCCAAGGCCGTCGGGGATCTAACCCTCAGCACCGCTGCCCCGGTCAACATCGCGCTGTTCGGTCCGTGGGGTTCCGGCAAGTCCACGTTCTACAACCTGATGGAACGTCGCGTCCATCAGCAAGACCAGCACGTGCAGGTTGTCCGCTACGACGCATGGAAGTACGGCGGGCAAACACTCAAGCGGAACTTCCTTCAAGACATCGCTCGCCAACTGGACCTCAAACACGGCGACTTCGACCGAGACCTCACGCTCAACCAGGAACAAGCCCGCATCCGCCTCGGGCGCTGGGCCCGCTACAACTGGACCTCCATCGTCGGCGCAGGAACCGTTGGGCTGATCGCCGCCGCCGTCTGGACCGGGGTGCACTCCTTCGTCGACCAGAAATGGGTTCACCCCGAGCGGACCTTTTGGCATACCGTGCCGGACCACATCACCGAGTTCGGGCTCGTCCTGGCCGCAGTCCTGACCACCCTCCTGCTCGGCCCGAAAGCGCTTGAAAGCGCCGTCGTGAAGACCACGCGCCCGGCCATTGAGCGCGACGACCAGTTCGCACAAATGTTCCGCAAACTCATCGACCGGATCAAGAAACAGAAAGGTGCTCATCGTGTCGTCTTCTTCATCGACGAACTAGACCGATGCGAACCCGACGACGTTGTGGCAACGCTCGTCGACCTCAAGACGTTCCTCGACGAGCCGGACTGTGTGTTCGTCGTAGCCGCTGATCGTGACGTTCTTGAACACGCGCTAGGCAAAGTCCCGCAAGCGAAACCCATCCGCGACGACGACCCCTACTACTCGACGCCCGGCGCGTTCATCGACAAAATCTTTCAGCACCAGATCGCGCTTCCTCCCCTACGCAGCCACGCGCTCTCATCGTTCGCACACCAACTCGTCAGCGACCGGCATCACGGTCTCTGGTACGACCTCCAAGATGCAGACCCGACCGGGCGGCTTTTCAACGACGTGGTCTACATCCTCGTCCCCGCCCACATCAGCAGCCCCCGGCGCGTCAAAGTCCTACTCAACAACTTCGCCACCAGCGCCCGTATCGCGCAGTCACGGCACATCGACTGGATTAGCCGCGCGCGCGAACTCGCGTTCCTCACCGTCCTCGAAACCGAGTTCCCCACAGTCGCAGCGACCTTGATCCACTTCCCCGACCTGTTGTCTTACATCCGCAACGACAAGGACCCCGCCGACCCCACACTGCCGCCCGAACGTAAGGCCCAGATCGACCGGCTCAACCCCGCCACCGACACTGACTCCTCGGTCGCCGGGAAGATCGTCAGGGACGACAACGACCCCACCAACGACGTTCGCGAGAAACTCGCCCAACGTGAACTTGCCCGCCAACTGGACGACTACCTCGGCAAGTTGGCGGTAGTCGCCGACCTGCACGACCCTCGCCCGGACCTCTTCTACCTGCGCGTCATCGGCTACGACGAAGGGCTGACCGACCCTGCGCTCGGGGAGATGATCGACCTCGCAGCCGAACGCCAACCGGACGCCGTGCTTGCAGCGTTTAAGGATGAGTCTCCCGAGATCAAGGCACTCGCCGCACGGCTCCTCATCCAAGACGTCGCTCACCAACGCGGCATTGGTCAAGCCAACGTCCTAGAGTCCGCCTGCCGCCTAGTAGAGCAACTTCCACACCCCCTCGTCGCCGACGCAGCGCACCTCGCCCCCGAAGTCCTCAGCCACGTCGGCAACTCCGCATGGCGACCCAACACGATTCCCGGAGCGCTCTTTCTCGCCGCCGCCCAGAATCATGCAGCCGACCAAGTCTCCGCTCTCGTGGCGCTGCTGGACCCCTCGCATTCAGGCGACGACAAATTGCTTCAAGCCTGCATCCCTGCCCTCGCTTGGGCCGACGGCGACGTTGCCAAATCGCTCCACGCCAAGATCGCCGAGTTCCTCCCCGCCACCAGCGATCCTCTCGCCACTGCCCTTTCGAACCTTCCCGGAACGCAAGCCAACCGCGCCTACGGTGCCTTCGAGAGCGCCATCGAGCAGCAATACGACAACGCCCCACCCTCGACCGCCCTCGCACTCTTCGACACGGTTACAGATGCGATCCTTCGCAACGACAAGCCAGGGGACATGCTGTGGTCATCGCTCTTCCTCGCACTCAACAGGTCCATCACAGTCATCACAGCCCGAATCCACGAGCGCCGCGACGACCTTCTATCGGTGCTAGACGAGCAACACCGCGCATGTCTCGCGTTGTGGCAGATCGAACTAGGCGAGCGCGCCAACTGGGAAGACTGGATGCCATATCTGACAAGTGACCCCGCCCTAGAAGCAGACAAGTACATCTCCACGTTCGCCCGAGACGCGGCCAAAGTCATCGCCCAGCTGATTCCCACTTCTAATGACGACTTGACCGTCGTGAGCGGTCCCGTCATGAATCTCCTCCACGCCGACCACAAACCCACCGTCTTCACCGTCATAGCCGAGCAGATCCCGGCCATCACATGGGGCGACCCCACTGACCTAGACGGACAGCGCTGGAGCAACCTCCACGACATGGTTCAGCGAACTGCAGGCAGCCCCGAGGACGACGAAAAGATCGTCAACTCAATTTCTGCCTCGCTGCTCGCATCAGTCACCACAACAGTGCCCGCCATGATCGGAGCGCCAGGCGATTCGCTCGTCAACGACTGGCATGCCCGGATCGGCGAATTGCCAGCGTCGCAGTGCAAGAGTCTCGACGCCGAACTCGCCAAACTCACCTCGACCGCCCTCGGCCCCGCCGTGGTCCTGCTCCGCCTCCGCATCGCGGCTCGAAACCGCTGCGACGCAGGTCCACTTCCCGTGAAGGCCATCCTTGCGGTCGCGGGCGAACCCATGGCAAGCGTCATGGCAGGCGAATGGCTTAGAGCACGACCACGAGTCGAGCACGTTGTAGAAGTCCACAGGACCATTCCCATGGGGACTGGTCCACTGTCCCGCTACGCCTCCTCTCTCGCCGCCAATCGCCGCACCACCATGTGGATCGCCTTCGAAGCCGACCACGCATCCAAAGAGCACCTCCGAGCCGTCGGCAGCGCCGGGGTTCTCGGTGAAGCCATCGACCACATGGCCCCCAAGATCCTCAACCCCGCCCAACGCAAAGAACGCGACGCAGCAACAGACCGGCTACTCCTCGCCACCTTCGCCGAAGAACCCACCAAGACCGAGCAGGACAGGGGGGAGACCATCGGGCACAAGGCAGCGTCGCGACTGGCGCTCGCTTTGCTCGACACAGGAGTCAACGACAATGTCATCCTCGCCGCACGCATCATCATCCACTCCGGCGGCTTCGCGCACGGAACGAAAACCAAACTCCGCTCCGCGTTCACCAAATTCGGTAACGGCAAGCAGAGCCGAAACTTCACCAAGACCCAAGCATCCCGACTTCGCACCATGGAACTACTCGCACCGACCAAGAAGGGCCGGTGGGCATGGCTGACCGACTGATCGACATAACAACAACTCGGCGAGGGGCGTCGACGGTCGGGATTACTAGGTCGTTTCAGGCTAGGACCACGAACTCCGGACCGACTTTTCGGGAGTAGGCCGACCTGACCCGAACTGTCGTCCTACCTGACATCCGACTGTCGTCCTACAGTCGCAGGCTGAAGCCCTGTAGGTGATGATCCGTCATCGGCCCGGTCCCCGCGATGGGGACCGGGCCGATGTGCACCGCGGGGAGAGGCTGGGCCAGCGGCCAGGACGGCGCGTGCGACGGGACGAGCGGGCAACAGTGAGGGGCGCTTGCGGACCGGGGACCTGGTTGCCATGCGGCGATACTGATGCGGATGGTAGCAAGAGCTGCGAAACAGTAGCGTAGAAGTCTGCGGAACGGTAGCGTGGCGAAGTATGGCCCGGACGGTACGCATCATGGACGCTTATCAGCGACGCGTCATTGACGACGACCTCGACGAACTTCTGCCCGAGCTTGCCGCGATCTCGCTCGAAGGCCCCAAGGGAGTCGGCAAGACTGAGACCGCACGTGCGCGCGCCGTCACGGTCCACCTGCTCGATGACCCCCGGGCATTGCAGGTGATGCAAGCCGATCCGTCCCGCTTGCTTGACGGGCCCCACCCGGTGCTGATCGACGAATGGCAACGGCTGCCCAGTTCGTGGGACCTGGTGCGCCGGGCTGTAGACGCCGACTCGAGCCCAGGAAGGTTCATCCTGACCAGCTCAGCGTCTCCAGCGACCCCGGCGACCCACTCCGGGGCCGCCCGCATCGTGCAGCTCAGGATGCGGCCCTTGGCGTTGTCCGAGCGTGGGTTTCCCACGTCGGTGAGCCTGGCCGCGCTGTTGGGGGGCACTCGACCCGCTATCGAGGGGGCGACCACCACCTCCCTCGAGGACTACGTCGTGGAGATTCTCAGCGGCGGGTTTCCGGCTCTGCGCGGGCTGGGTGAGCGAGCGCTACGGCTCCAGCTGGACAGTTACCTAGCCCGCGTGGTCGACCACGATTTCCCTGACCTGGGCAGGCCGGTCCGCCGCCCGGACGCGTTGCGTCGGTGGATGGCGGCCTACGCGGCAGCTTCCTCGTCGACAGCCTCGTACGACACCATCCGTGACGCAGCCACTGGCGGAGAGGGAGACAAACCGGCGAAGACGACGACGGGACCGTACCGCGACACCTTGGAGAGGCTGTGGCTGGTTGACCCAGTGCCGGCATGGACCCCCTCGCGAAATCATCTCAAGCGTCTGGGGTCCGCCCCCAAGCATCAGCTCGCCGACCCGGCCCTAGCCGCTCGGTTGCTCGACGTCGCGGCTGAGGACCTCTTGGAGGGGCGCGACGTGGGCCCGTCAATGCCGAGGGATGGGAACCTGCTCGGCGCGCTGTTCGAGTCCCTGGTGGCACAGTCCCTGCGTGTCTACGCACAGGCAGCCGAGGCGAACGTCGGCCACCTGAGAACGCAGGGCGGAATCCACGAGGTGGACTTCGTGGTGACCGGGCGCGGTCGAAAGTGTGTGGCCGTCGAGGTGAAGCTCTCCGCAGTCGTGGACGACGATGACGTGCGGCACTTGCACTGGCTCAAAGGTCGGCTCGGAGAAGAGCTTGTGGACAGCGTCATCGTGACCACCGGGCGTGACGCCTACCGTCGCGCCGACGGCGTCGCGGTGGTGCCTGCTGCCCTTCTCGGCCCCTAATACTCCTGGCGCTCAGAGGCGGGTCCAGTGGGCTCTTCCCACGGCGTCCGGCGAGGAGTAGAACGAGGTGCCCCCACGTTTCTCGGACACGGCGGCCACGGTCGCCGGAAGGGACCCACCGATGCACCTCAGTTCTCGGGTTAGAGGAGTCGGCGCTGCCCTCGTGACGCTCTCCCTGGCAGCGACTCTCGCACCGTCCAGCTCGTCGGCCTCCTCGGCCGGCCCACCCTCAGTCGATCCACCCGGCGCGGGCGCCGGGTTCCAAGGCGAGGGCTCCGCGTCGCGCGACAAGGACGTCCGCGACGGCCGGGCCGCGCCGACCGCGAAGCAGCGCTCCGCCGTCGAGGACCTCGACGCCACGGCCCGGTGGAACAAGCTCGGCACGCCGGCCGTGCTGATGGCCACCGACGCCCCCCTCGCCACCGGGCTGCCCGCCGACCCGAAGGCCGCCGCGCTCGACTTCCTCGTCGGCTCCCGCGACGTCCTGGGTCTCACGGCCCGGGGTGCGGAGTCGGTCGAGGTGCTCGCCAGCCGCCCGCTGGGCAAGGACGCGAACGTGGTGGTCGTGCGCCAGCAGTTCGGCGACCTGGCCGCCGGCGTCGACGGCATCGCCTCCGTGGGCGTGCGCAACGGCAAGGTGCTCTACGTCAGCTCGTCGCTGGCGCGCGACGCGGCGGCGCCGGCGCCGGCCACCCTGACGGCGGCCGACGCCGAGCGGCTCGCCGCCCGCGACGCCGGGATCGCCAAGCCCGTCGTGCTCGAGACGACCGAGGTCGCCGTGCCCCTGCCGGGCGCCGCGGCCCGCGCCGCCTTCCAGGTGGTGCTCCGCTCCGAGGACGACCAGGCCGTCGGCTTCGCCAGCTACGTCGATGCCCGCTCCGGCGAGGTGCTGGTCCGCGAGGACCTCGTCGACCACGACGCCGACAACCCCGAGTGGGAGGTGTTCCCGAGCAACCCGCCGGTGGACTACTCCTCCCGCGACACCCGGGTGACGTGGTGCTGGACGCCGGTGGCCGGCTGCGAGGAGGCGGTGGGCACGAGCGCCTCGCCGCCCTGGGACGTCGACCCGACGACCAACCTGCCGACGTTCACGACGCTGGGCAACAACGCCATCGCGGTCGAGAACCGCAACAGCAACGACTCGCGCACCGTCGGCACCGAGACGGCGACCTCCTCGCCGACCCGGGAGTACGTCTACCCGTGGACCAACCAGTGGTACGAGGAGGGCTGCGACCCCGCGACGTTCGGCTCCCCCGAGAATGTCGACCTCGACGCCGCCCGCGCGAACCTCTTCGCCATGCACAACCGCATGCACGACTGGTCCTACCACCTCGGATTCGTCGAGAGCACCTGGAACATGCAGAAGGACAACCGCGGCAGGGGTGGTCTCGGCAACGACTACGAGCAGGGCAACGCCCAGGCCGGCGCGATCTCGGGCGGTCCGCCCACCTTCGCCGCGCGCGACAACGCCAACCAGTTCACCCCGCCCGACGGCCAGGCGCCCATCACCAACATGTACATGTGGCAGCCGATCGCCGGCTCCTTCTACGCCCCGTGCGTCGACGGCGACTACGACATGAGCGTCATCGGTCACGAGTACGGCCACGCGATCAGCAACCGGATGGTCGCCGGCCCCAACGGCGGCCTCAGCTCGCCGCAGGGGATGAGCGAGAGCTGGAGCGACCAGATGGCCATGGAGTACCTCCACGAGCACGGCTACGCCGCGCCGGGTCTCCAGGCCTTCACGATCGGCCAGTACACGACCGGCGACGCCGTGGCCGGCATCCGCAACTACAACATGAGCCGCAGCCCGCTCAACTACAGCGACATCGGCTACGACGTCACCGGGCCGCAGGTGCACGCCGACGGCGAGATCTGGACCGCGACCAACTTCGACATCCGGCAGGCCTTCATCGGCCGGTACGGCGCCGGGGACGCGGCCCTCAACAAGTCGTGCGCCAACGGGCAGACGCCGGTCAACGGGTGCCCGGGCAACCGGCGCTGGATGCAGCTGGTGTTCGACTCGTTCCTGCTGCTGGCCAACAGCCAGCTCAGCCAGGTCGACGCCCGCAACGCGCTGCTCGCCGCGGACCTGCTCCGCTTCAACGGCGCCAACCAGGACATCATCTGGAACGCCTTCGCGCGCCGGGGCCTCGGCGAGGGTGCCACCAGCGCCGGGTACGCCGCCGCGGACCCGACGCCGAGCTTCCGGTCGGCGTACGCAAGCGAGTCGGCGGTCACCTTCGCGCCGCGCGACGAGGGGGGTCGGCTGGTGCGCGGCGCCCAGCTCTACGTGGGCCGCTACCAGGCACGGGCCGTGCCGGTGGCCGACACCGACCCGACCACGGAGCTGCCCAACCGGGTGGAGCTGGTGCCCGGCAACTACGAGTTCGTGGCCCGCGCCCCGGGCCACGGCCACGCCCGCATCCCGCTGACGGCGCTGTCCGCCGGCCGGGCGAAGACCCTCGCACCGCGGATGGACACCAACCTGGCGTCCGCCGCCAACGGCGCGGCGGTCGAGGGCACGGGCACCGACCTGGCCAACCTCGTCGACGACGAGGAGGGCACCCAGTGGGCGGCCCTCGGCGCCCCGGTCGCGGAGCAGCACGTCGTCGTCGACCTGGCCGGCACCAAGCGCCAGGACGTACGGCGGGTGCAGGTCAGCGCCCACCTGCGGCCGGCACGCACCAACCCCGACGGGACCCCGGCCGAGCCGAGCCAGAGCCGCTACTCGGCACTGCGGCAGTTCGAGGTGTGGTCGTGCTCCATCGCCCGCGGGGTCGACTGCGACGAGCAGGACGAGTTCACCCGGGTGTTCGTCAGCCCCAAGGACGCGTTCCCGGGCACGGCACCCCGGCCGCGGGCGCCGGACCTGATCATCCGGTCGTTCGACATCCGGCGCACCAAGGCGACCCACCTGTGGCTCCAGGTCGTCACCAACCAGTGCACCGGCGGGCCCGACTACGCCGGTGAGCAGGACCAGGACCCGCGCGCCGTGACCGACTGCTCGGCGGGCAGCGACCAGGACCTCAACGTCCGGGCGACGGAGTTCCAGGCCTTCGGCCGCTGAGCGACACCGCCGGGGCCCCGACACGTTCGCGTGCCGGGGCCTCGACGCGTCGGTGCCCCGTGCCCGGCCAGTCAGGTCCAGGCGCCGGTGAGCGCCGCAGGCGTCCACGCCGGCCACGAGCCGGCGCCGTGGGCGAGGCCGCCGCTGAAGCGGGCCACGCGTATCGGTCGGCGCGCGCTGTTGTCGTAGAAGTCAGCGGTGTCGCAGAGGTGGACCGCGTCGACGACGTTGCCCCACAGGCGCTGGTAGCGGCTGCGGATCTTCGCTTCGGGCACCGTGTGTCCGCCTTGGCGCGCGCGCTTCTCCACGCGCGCGACGGCGAGGTCCTCGGTAAGCATCAGCACGTGCAGATGGACCCGGTAGCCGACAGCGAGTGCCTCGCGGACGAGGTCGAGCTTCGAGGGGTGGGAGAAGACGGTCTCGGCGATGAACGGCTCTCGCATCGCTATGAACGCAGTGCGGAGGACCTCGGCGAGCCGGGCGGCGACCAGGGACTTCTCGACTTCGTCACCGGGCCAGTAGCGCTTGGCGATCTCGTCGGCATTGACGAAGGCCTGGTGCGGCAACGTGGGGATCAGGATCTGGTCGACGAAGGTCGACTTCCCGGCACCGTTGGGACCGACGACAAGATCCAGGCGCGTCACCGACCGGCCTTGGCCGGCTGCTCAGCATCGAGGGCCTGGGCGAGGTCCGACAGCGCTTCACGAAGCTGGTCGCGCGCACGCTGCCCGACCTGCGCGCTTGCGGGCAGGTCGGCCAGGTCGGCGAGGACGCGGTGCGGGTCGGGTGAGACGGCCGCGAAGTCCGGCACGGGCACAGCGGAGAAGTCGGAGCCGGCGACGGCGTCGTCGATGCGCACGGCGATCGCGGCATCGAACTGGCGCGCCTCGTCGAGGGTCAGGTCCCGTTGCGCGATCGTGCCCTCGAGGGCCAGGCGGACCCGGTTGACTGGCGACTCCACCTGGGCAGAGAGCGCAGCGCCCAGGCGTGCCCAGTGCTCGAGCTGCTGGCGAGCAGAGCGGGACTGCCGCGACCCTTCGGCCGCCGCGGTCTTGAAGAGGGCCTCATCGAAGCGGGTGACCCGTTCGGCCTTGCCTGCGATGACACACCTCCACATGTAGCAGTCGTCTACGCATCGTAGCAAAGTGCAACAGCCGCTCGGAAGGCCTCGCAGCGGCCGAGCGGCCGCCCGCGCCACCGTCAGGCCGACGACGGCAGCGTGCGCAGCAGGTAGCGCTCGGCGGCGCCGGTCTGCTCGACGAGGTCCCACAGCGTGGAGGAGGCGCCGTTCGTGGCCGGGAGCCGTGCAGCCCCGTCTGTCGGCCCGTCTGCTGCCCCGTCAGCTGACTGGAGCATCGTGGCGGTCCTCGACAGCGAGGGGTGGTCCAGGGAGTCGGTGTCGACCAGCGTGGTGAGGTCACGCAGCCCGGAGCGGAGCCGGTCGAGCTCGGCGAGCTGTCGCTCGTCGAGGTGGTCGCGGTCGGGGACCAGCTCGTCCTGCTTCTGCGCGGCGTCGCGTTGCAGCGCGACGAAGGCGGGGGCCGACGACGTCGACCCGTTCGCGGCGGCGCGCAGCACGTCCTCGGTCGCCTCGGTCGCCGACACGACCCGCTCGCGCAGCGGTGCCGGCCGGAACGCCGGTACGACGGTGAAGCCGAGGGCCACCCCGACCGCCACGGCGCAGGCGGTCAGGGCGACGTACTGGACGAGCAGGTCCCCCGCGTCGAGGTCGCGGGTGGCGGCATTGATGCCCACGCTGACGACCACCATGAAGGCGTTGCCGAGCGCGGGCCGGGTGGTGATGTACCAGAGGCCGAGGGCGAGCGACACGGCGGCGATCGCCATGAGGTACCTCTCCGGCACGACGAGCAGGATCACGGCGACGGCAGCCGACCCGACCACCAGGCCGATGATCTTGGCCCGCGCCTTGCCGAGGGTGTCGCGCCAGCTCGCCTGGAGGATCATGAAGGTGGTCATCAGCACGCTGGCGACCAGGGGGTCTCCCGGACCGAGGCTCGCAGTGAGTACCAGTATGACCAGCAGCCCGAAGGCGGTGCGGAGCGCGTGCCGCACCTGGATGGAGCGCAGTCGAGCGGACGGGTGCAGGACCGCGTCGCGGAGCGCGTGCCGGCTCCCACGGTCGAGCGCGACGGCGGACGTGTCGCGCTCGCGGACCGCCTGGGCCACGGTGTCGAGCGCCGCCGCGGCCCGGTCCAGCGGCTCGCCGGTGGTGGGGCTCGTCGAGACGCCGCGCGTGATTCCGGGGTCGGCATCGGCGCCGGGGGCGTGCTTGTCGCGCAGCTGCTTGGCGAGGTCCGCTGCCCGGCTGCGGAGGGCTGCGGCCTCCTCGGGGCGAGCAGACGCGGTGACCTCGCCGGCGCACAGGGCCAGGCGGTACTGCGAGGCCCCCTCGAGTGCGGTGGCCAACCAGCGCTGGCGGCCGTCGCTGAGCCAGGTGTCGAAGGCGGTGGTGGTGGCGGCGGCCGCATCGTCGGCGACGAGGACGTCGGCGACCTGGTCGCGGGTGGGCTTGGACGGGTCGGAGATCCCGAGGAGCAGCCGCAGCGCGAGCGCCACCACGACGCCGGCCACGGCGGCGGCGATCACCTGACGGTGGTCCGCCGCCCCGTGGGTGGCGTAGGCGTAGGCGTACAGCGTGGTCATCCCGAGCCCCAGGCCGGCATGGTCGAAGCGCGAGCCCAGCCGGGGGAGCAGGGCGGCCACGAAGCAGATCACCACGACGAGCGCGATCGCGGCCGGTCGCCAGACATCGCTCAGCAGCCGCGGGACGACGGCCCCGAGCAGCAGCAGCGGCACCATCAGTGCAGCCGTGCGCAGGTCGGCGCGCAGGGGGCCGCCCATGAAGGCGATCAGGGAGAACAGGGCCACCAGGCCGCCGATGATGGCGGCGGGGCCGGCATCGAAGGTGTCGGCGAGCAGGATCGCCGGTACGAGCACGATCACCATCAGGAGGATCACCACGGGGCTGCCGCCGGGCCGCTTGGGCCGGGTCGGCTCGTGCGCCGTGGAGGTGGCGACCTCGTCGGCTCTGCTCACGTCCACTCCTCCCGAGATGGAGGCATCCACCAGCAGGCTAGCCCCCGCGGGCCAGGGCGGCCGCTCGTGCGGGGCATTCTCCTGGGGCCCGCGACGCGACATGATGGGACGACCCAGGAGGCGGACGCCGTCCGGGTTGGAGGGGCCCCATGGCGAGCGACGCACCGGTCTCGAGACGGGCGCGCCGACGCGGTCGGGGATGGTTCATCCTCGCGGACCTCGGGCGGTTCCTCGCCACCTGGCTGGTCTCCACCAGCATCCTGTGGGTGGCCGCCAGGCTGCTTCCTGACCTCGAGGCCTCCTCGTGGGGGAGCCTGGCCGGGGTGTCGGCGGTCAGCGGCGTCGTCGGCTTCCTGGTGCGCCCGCTCCTGGTGGAGGTCAGCGTCCGACTCGGTTGGCTGACCGTGCTCCCCCTGGCTTTCGGCACCCAGGGCGTGGTCATGCACATCGCGATGCTCATCGTCCCGGGGATCACCGCGACCTGGACGGCGGCCTTCGTGACGAGCTGGCTCTGCGCCGCCGGCGGGACGGTCGCGGCCTACCTCCTCACCGCCGGCACGGACGAGTCCCTCACCACCGCGCTCGCCCGTCGCGGCCGGTCCGTTCGTCCCCCCGACCCGGAGGTCGATGGCCTGCTCGTCGTGCAGCTCGACGGGGTGCCGTTCCCGGTGCTCCGCTGGGCCGTGCAGGCCGGCGGGGTGCCGACGATCCGCCGGTGGGTGACCTCCGGGGCCTACCACCTGCGCGAATGGACCCCGCAGCTTCCCTGCACCACCCCGGCCAGCCAGCTCGGTGTGCTGCACGGCACCGTGGCCGGCGTTCCGGGCTTCCGGTGGTACGACCGCGAGCTCGGCCGGGTCCTGGTCGCCAACCACCCCGCGGACGCGCGCATCATCGAGGAGCGGGCGAGCAACGGCCGGGGGCTGCTCTGCGAGGACGGGGTGTCGATCTCGAACCTCTTCTCCGGAGATGCCGAGAATGCGCCCCTGACGATGAGCCGGGCGAGCGCCCGTCTGGGCTCGCCCCAGACGAGGAGGGCGCTGGTCTGGTTCTTGCTCACCCCCACGGGCTTCGCCCGCAGCCTCACCCGCACGGTCGGCGAGGTGGCGAAGGAGCGCTGGCAGGCGCACGCCCAGGTGCGGTACGAGCTGGTGCCACGCGTGCGCAGGAGCTGGACCTTCGCGCTGCTCCGGGCCGTGACCAACGGCCTGCTGCGCGATCTCAACACCGCCCTGATCGCCGAGGAGATGCAGCGCGGGCGCAAGGTGATCTACGTCGACTACGTCGACTACGACGAGGTTGCCCACCACGCCGGGCTGTTCCGGCACGAGTCCCTGGCCGCCCTCGAGGGCCTGGACCGGGTGCTTGCCCAGCTCGAGCTGCTCGCCGAGCACGCTGCCCGGCGCTATCGCCTGGTCGTCGTCTCCGATCACGGCCAGTCCCAGGGGCAGCCGTTCGCCGACCGCTACGGCCAGGAGCTCTCCGCCCTCTGCGCCGAGCTGATGGACGAGCGCGTCCACGACTACGAGGAGGCCGACGAGGGATGGGGCAGGGCCCACGCGCTGGTCCAGGACATCGGAGAGGAGGGGGTCGCGGGCCGGCTCACGGCTCCGGCCCGTCGTCGGGTCGACCGGGAGTGGGAGGGCGACGGCAGTGGCGACCGGGGCGGCGGTGGCATCCAGGCTCCCGGCCGCGCCGTCGTCCTCGGCTCGGGGAACCTGGGGCTCTTCTACCTGCCGGGTGAGACCCGTCAGAGCCTGGACGCGCTGACGGCCCGCTGGCCGCGCCTGCTGCCCGGGCTCTGCGAGCACCCGGGCTTGGGGTTCGTCGCCGGGATCGACGAGCACGGGGTCCCCTGGGCCTACGGGGACGGTGGCCGGGTCGACCTGGTCTCGGGTGCGGTCACCGGCACCGACCCCCTGGTCCGGTACGGCGAGCACGCCAGGCGGCAGCTGCTGCGTGCGGTGCTGGACCCGATGGCGCCCGACCTCTACCTCAACAGCTCCCTGGACGAGCAGACCCTCGACATCGCGGCCTTCGAGGAGCTCGTCGGGGCGCACGGCGGCCTGGGCGGATGGCAGGACAGTGCGGTCCTCCTGGCGCCGCAGGACCTCGCCGCCTCCGTGCCGGAGCGGGTCGAGGGCGCCGACCAGCTCCACCAGGTGCTGCTGGGGTTCCTCCGGCAGTCCGGCCAGCGTCTCGAGTCGCAGGCGCCCGAGTCAGAGGTCCCGGTCACCCTCACGTGACCACGTCTCCCCGTGCCCGAGCCTGATCACCGTGCAGTCCGGTGCCACGGTCGAGACCTCCGCCTCGAAGGCGGCGAGGGGGCGCTCGAACCAGTCGCCGAACGTGGTCATCAGGGGTGGGTGCAAGGTGCCCCAGTGCACCGGCAGGGCGAAGCGCGCCCCGGTCGCGGCGCACGCCTGCGCCGCCTGTGCCGGTCCCATGTGGTGGGCCGACAGTCGGGGGCCCCACCCGCCGATCGGGACAATCACCACGTCCAGCCGCTCGGTCCCGGCCAGCGCCGGAAGGTCGGCCATCCGGTCGTACCAGGCGGTGTCTCCTGCCACCCACAGCGTGGTCGCGCCCGAGCGCACCAGGTGACCGTGGGCCTCGTTGGGACGGTGCGGCAGCGGTCGGTCGTGGTGGACGGCGGGCACCAAGCGCACCTGCAGGGCGCCCACGTCGGTCCACTCCTCCGCCCCTTGTCCGAGCAGGCCCTGCCGGCGCACCCAGGCCGCGTTGCGGCTGCCGGTGAGGACAGGCACCCCCGGGACCATCCGCAGGGACCGGAGCTCGGCATGGTCGAGGTGCAGGTGGGAGAGGAGCACCGCGTCGGGATCTGCCCACTGCTCACGGCTCGGCCTGGGCCCCCTGCGGCGCAACACGTTGCTGTGCGTTCGCAGGAGGGGGTCGGTCAGCAGCCGGGTCCCTGCGAGGTCGCTCACCACCGTCGAGTGACCCAGCCACGTGAGTCTCAGCCGCTCGTGAGACGAGCGCACTCATCGAGCGTAGCCCTGACGGCGCAGCCTGCCTCTGGACAGGTGGGGTCGTGACGGAGCAGGGTGCTGGCATGGCTCGACTCGGCGCGCTCGTACTGTCCACCGTCCTGATCGGCTCCGCGCTGGCGGGACCGTCGTACGCCGGGGGAGGGGGCGCCCCCGGCCACCACGGCCCGCCGGGTGCGGGCCATGGCGACGCAGTGTCGTGGGCCGAGCGGGTCGTCGACGCCGACCAGAGCTTCCGGGGCCTGGACGCGGTCGACCGGCGGGTGGCGTGGGTGGCCGGCGGCAGCGCCACCGAGGGAGCCCCCGGACGGGTGTTCCGCACCGTCGACGGCGGGCGCAGCTGGGACGACGTGAGCCCGCCCGGCACCGAGGGGCTGCTGCTTCGCGACGTGGAGGCGCGCAACGCGAAGGAGGCCGTGGTCCTGGCCATCGGCGCCGGGGACGCGTCGCGGATCTACCGCACCACCGACGGTGGACGGAGCTGGGCCGCGGCCTTCGTCAACGACGACCCGGCCGCGTTCTACGACTGCATGGCCTTCTATCCCGGCGGCAGGCGGGGGCTGGCCCTGAGCGACCCGGTCGACGGGAGGTTCCGGATCCTCGCCACGCGCGACTCCGGTCGCTCCTGGACGGTGCTGCCGGACGACGGGATGCCGCAGGCCCCCACGGAGTTCGGGTTCGCCGCCAGCGGTGACTGTCTGGTGACCGCCGGGCGCACGGCGTACTTCGGCTCCGGGGGAGGAGCCTCGCGGGTCTTCCGCTCCGACGACTTCGGCCGGACCTGGACGGCTGCCGACTCCACGATCCCGGCCGGTGAGTCCGCTGGCGTGTTCGCGCTGACGTTCCGTACGCCGCACGAGGGGGTCGCCGTCGGCGGTGACTTCGCCGCGCCGGCCGACGGTGTCGACGCCGTGGCGGTCTCGCGTCATGGCCGGGCCTGGCGCAACACCGGGGACCTGCGCCACTTGGGCGAGGACGCCGCCTTCCTGCCGGGGCGCGGTCAGCGACTGATCGTCACGGGGGAGTCGGGTGAGGTGAGAGGGACCAGCATCAGCCACGACGGCGGTCGCAGCTGGACGCAGGTGAGCGAGTCCGGCTACCACGCTGTGGACTGCACGCACGACGGCTCCTGCTGGGCCGCCGGCGGTGGTGGGCGCGTGGCGCGCCTCGTCTCGGGGCGCTGACGGCGCTACGTGTCGCCCGCGCCGGAGGTCGGGGCGGCGCCTGATCGGTCGGGCCGGCCGTGCAGATGCCGGGGGAGGGCCAGCGCCGGGATGATGATCAGCGCGGTGAGAGCGAACGCGACCCAGAAGGCGACCTGGTAGGAGTCGGCCAGGAGCGGGCCCACGACCGGCAGCTCGCTCTTGGGGATGGAGTGCAGCTCGGTGGCCCCGCCGCCGCTGCCGGTGCTCCCGCTCTCGACGCCCCCCGAGGCGAGCTTGCGGGTGAGCTCGTGGGTCAGGACCGTGATCAGGACGGCGCTGCCGAGGGACGCACCGACCTGCTGGATGGCCGACAGCGTGGGCGCTCCCCGGGACGCCTGGTCCTTGCTGAGGGTGCTGTAGGCCGAGGAGATGGTCGGCATCATGACCGCGCCGAGTCCGATGCCGCGGACGAAGAGGGCGACGCAGAGCCACACGTAGGAGGTATCCACGCCGACCTGGGTGAAGGGGAACGTGCCGATCAGGGCCAGCACGACGCCGACCGGGACGACGTAGCCCGCGCCGATGCGGTCGGTGAGCTTGCCGGTGAGGAGCACGGCGACGATGGCGCCGAGGCCCTGCGGTGCCAGCAGCAGGCCCGCGTCGAGCGCGCCCTGGTCCCGGACGGTCTGGTAGTACAGCGGCAGCAGCAGCATGCCGCCGAACATGCCGATGGCGACGAGGAAGACCGCCGCGGTGCTGTTGGCGAAGACGCGGTTGCTCAGCAGGCGGACGTCGATGATGGAGGCGGGGCCGCGCACCAGGCTGTAGGCGACGTACAGGGCCAGCCCGACGGCGCCGCCGATCAGCCAGCCGAGGACGCCCCACTCCCCGAAGCCGCCGCGGGAGCTGGCCTCGGAGAGCCCGTAGAGAAGGGCGGCGAGGCTGCCCGAGAGCATGACCACCCCGATGACGTCGAGCCGGACCGCCGGGCCCGCTGGCGCCCCGGTGGGCAGCTTCCACACGGCCAGCGCGATGGCGAGGATGCCGACGGGGACGTTGACCACGAAGATCCAGTGCCAGGTGGTGTACTCCACCAGCAGGCCGCCGAGCACGGGACCGAACACCGGTCCGAGGAGCATCGGGACGCCGAGGATGGCCATGGCGCTGCCCATCCGGTCGGGCCCCGCCGCCCGGGCGATCATCGTCTGCCCGGCCGGCAGCAGCATGCCGCCGCCGAGGCCCTGCAGGATGCGGAACCCGATCAGGCTCTCCATGTTCCAGGCGGTCGCGCACAGGGCGGAGCCGAGCATGAACAAGGCGACCGCCAGGATCCAGATCCGCTTGGACCCGAAGCGGTCCATGGCCCACCCGGTGACGGGGATGACCATGGCGACGGACAGCAGGTAGCCGGTCACGACCCACTGGGTCTTGGCCAGCGAGGCGTCGAGGTCGGAGCTGAGGGTGTCGAGCGCGACGTTCACGATCGTGCTGTCGAGCACGGACATGAGCATGCCCGCCACGATGACCAGCCCGGTGACGACCACCGTGCGGTCGAGCTTCGCGGACGGCTCCGTGCCGGGGGCAGGGGCCTGGTCAGTCGAGGGGGTGCCAGCCATCCCGGGGCTAGTCCCTCAGCCGGGCGCCGAGCGGCTTGGCGACCACGACCAGGTACTTCGTGTAGTGGAAGTGCCCGTTGGAGTACACGACGCGTCGGGTGCAGCTGACGATCACCAGTCGGTGCGCCCCGGTGGTCCGGAACAGCCGGCTCGGCAGCCGCTGGGTCCGGTCGTACCTCTCGGTGCCGGTCACCTGGTAGCGGTAGGACTTGCCGCCGCGGGTGACGGTGACGACCTGGCCGGGCCTGGCGCGGCGCAGCCCCCAGAGTGCGCCCGGTCGGTCGTGCCGGTCGGATACGTGACCCGCGACCACCGAGGTGCCGATCCGGTCGCCGACGTCGGCGGACCTGCGCAGCCAGCTGGTGAGGTCGACGTCGCCGGGCAGGTTCATGTGCCCTCGCCGGACGTTCGTGGGGAGCACGGCCGCGTCGAGCCCGATGGCGCCGGCGCGGATCCTGGTCCGGGTGCCGCGCTCGGAGCCGGAGCCGGGCAGGGTGCCGGCGAAGCCGCCGTTGATCACCGGAGGCGGGTAGGACGGCTTCGCGACGGTCGTCGTCTCCGCGGCCAGGCCGCACCTGCTCCACCCGCCCCGGTTGGCCTGCGTCGGCCGGGTCCGGATCCGCCACGTGTAGACGCCGGGCTCGGAGACCCGCACCGCCGGCGTGCGCGTCCAGCCGGCCCGGGCGCGCCACGCGACGGTGCGCGCCAGGTTGGCCGATCCGCAGCCGACCGCCGCGAACGACCGGAAGGGGCCGTAGAGACGAGCGGTCGCGGGAACCCTCGTGCCACGGGCGAGGCCGGTGATGCGGACCCGGTCGTAGAAGGGCTGTCCGGGCTCGACCCGCTTCTCCGACGTTCGCGTCCGGATGACCGGTCGTCCCGGCGCGGGGGGCACCAGGCTGTTCACGGTGGCGGAGTCGGAGTTGTTGTCGAGGTTGCGGTCGATCGGGAAGGCGCCGCTGCGATCGGACGAGGCCGTGTTCGTGAGCGGACCCGAGCGGGTGACCCGCGCGGTGATCCGCAGCAGCGCGATAGCGCTGCTGGTGGCGGTCTCGGTCGGCTCGAGCCGGCCGACGTCCCAGACGCCGGTGGCGGGATCGTAGGTGCCGACGAGGGGCTCGCTGCTGACGTACGTGAGGCCCGGTGGCAGGACGTCGTCGACGGTGACGTCCTCTGCCGTGTCGGGCCCGAGGTTGCGCAGCCCGACCGTGAAGGTGACGGTGTCGCCGAGAGCCGGGGTGGGGTCGTCGACGGTCTTCGTGACGGCGATGTCCGCGGCCGGGATGAACAGCTCCTCGATGTCGACGTTGTCGTCCGGGTTCGGGTCGTCGACGCGGGACTGCTGGATCGCGACCAGGTTGCGGTAGTGCCCCGAGGCGTCGTCGCCGACCAGCACCGAGACCGTCAGCGTCGCCGTCTCACCGGCTTCCAGCCGAGGGATGGTCCAGACGCGTGTCGTCTCGTCGAACGTCCCGCGGTCGGCGGTGTGCCCGGTGATGTTCGCCTGGATGAGCGCGGGGTCGTGGGCGATCGTGTCGTCCGTGGCGTTCGGCCCGTTGTTGGTGACGGTGATCGTGTAGACGACCGTGTCCCGCGGCTGGGCGACCTCCCGGTCGGCGGTCTTGGTGATCGCGAGGTCGGCGAGCTCGACGAAGGTGGCCGTGGCCGAGGCCGAGTTGTTGGTCGGATCGACGTCGCGCTGGTCCAGGTTGGACAGGCTGGCCGTGTTGCTGCGCTCCCCCACGGTCGTGCCGGTCACGGTGATGGTGAGGGTGACGGTGGCACCGACCGGGATGGAGCCGACGGTCCAGGTTCCGGTGGCGGCGTCGAAGGTGCCGTCGCCGCTGGCGGACACGAAGGTCAGACCCTCCTGGAGGAGGTCGGTGAAGACCGAGTTCGTGACCGTGGTCGCGGGCTGGCCGGGGACCGGATTGTTGGTCGCGGTGACGGTGAACACCGCGTCCTGCCCGAGCGGGATCTCAGAGGCAGATCCACCGCCGGCCGCGGCGACGGACTTGGTGACGGCGACGTCGACCGCCGGGGCCAGCGTCGTGACGGTGGCCGTGGACTCGTTGTCCTCGGGGGTCGGGTCGTCGAGAAGCGGCGCGTCGACCGTGACCAGGTTGACCTTGGTACCGACCGTGTCGAGCCGGGCGGTGACCGTCAGGTCCGCGGAGTCACCAGGCCCGAGCAGGCCGACGTCCCATCGGGCTCCGGCGACGTCGACGGTGCCTTGGGAGGGGACGCTCTCGAGGACCGTCACGCCCTCGGGGCCCGCGTCGGTGACGTAGACGCCGCGCACCGGGTCGGGGCCGCGGTTCAGGACGGTCACCGAGTACGTGACCGTGTCCCCGACCACTGCCTCCTCCGGGGAGGCTCCCTTGACGATGACCAGGTCGGCAATGGGGGTGCGTACGTCCACCGTCGCCGCCGCGGAGTTGTTGGCGCTGTTGATGTCGGCGGGAGACACAGTGGCGAGGCTGACCGCGTTGGTGAACGTCCCCGTAGCGCTGGTGCCGAGGACGAAGTCGTAGGTCGCGGTTGCGCCCACGGCGAGGGAGCCGACGGTCCAGATGCCGGTGTCCGGGTCGTAGCTGCCGTCGCCACCGGAGTCGGTGCCCAGGTAGGTCAGCCCCGGGGGCAGCTCGTCGGTCAGGGTGATCCCGGTGCCGGGGCGCGGGCCCAGGTTCGTCACCGTCACGCGGAACGTGACCGGCTCCCCGGCCGCGACCTCGTCGGAGCCGATGACCTGCTTGGTGACGGCCAGGTCGAGGGAGCGCGGGTTCAGGGTCACGGTGGCGCTGTTGTTGGACGCATTGGTGTCCAGCTGGTCGAGCCGAGTCAGGCTCGCCGTGTTCGAGACCACCGCGTTGGTGTCGACCCGGGCGGTGATGGTGAGGGTCACCGTGTTGCCGACCGCCAGCGCGGGGATGGACCAGGCGCCCGTCCCCGCGGTGTACGTGGACGGCTGAGGGCCTGAGGTGGCGGCCGTCTGGAACGTGAGCCGTCCGGCGGGGAGCAGGTCGGTGACCAGGAGGTTGGTCGCCGCCGCCGGGCCGTTGTTGGTCGCGGTGACGGTGAAGGTGACGGTGTCGCCCACGCTCGGGGTGGGGTCGCTGACGGTCTTGGCGACGGCGATGTCGGTGTTGACCCCGATGGATGCCTGGGCCTCCGGTGACCGGACCTCCTGGCCGACCGGGGTGTCCCCGGTCGCGACGGCGGTGTTGACGATGCGCCCCGCAGCGTCGGCCTGAGCGGTGTCGACGGTGTAGGTGCCGACGCAGGTGGTCGACGCGCCGGGCTCCAGCTCGTTCGCCTCGCACAGGAGCGTCGCCGAGGAGATGCGGTCGTCGGTGACGGCGATGTTCGTGACCCTGGAGCCGCCGGTGTTCGTCACGGTGTAGAGGTACTCCACCTCCTGGCCGGCGACATACGGCGGATCGGTCTGCACGCTCTTGGTGAGCTCGAGGCGTGAGACGAGGGGGACGGTGACCGTGGCCTCGGGGGAGTTGACTGTGTCGCCACCCGGGTTCACGGCGCTCGCCGTGGCGGTGTTGACGACCTCGCCGGCCGCGACGTCGGCTGCGGTGACCGTGTAGGTGCCGCGGCACACCGTGGTCGACCCCGGCGCCGGCGCCGGGGTGAGGGTGGTGGCGTCGCAGGTGATCGCGCCGGTGATCTTGTCGTCGATGATCGACAGGGTGGAGAGGTCCTCCGTCCCCGCGTTGGTGACGGTGTACTGGTAGGGGATGACCGTGCCGGCGGTGATGACGGCGGGCAGGGTGCCGGCGCTGCGGTCGACCTGCTTCTCCAGCTGCAGCTCCGCAAGCGGGTTGACCGAGCGGACGACGGCGTTGCGGATGAGGTGGACGTCGGTCTGACCGCCGGTGGAGCCCGCCAGGCCGAACTTGTAGGTGCTGGGCAGGCCGGCTGGGGCCGGCACGTCGAGCTCGGTGATCCAGGGGTCACCCGCGGCGCTGGGGTTGTAGCGCACCTGGACGATGACGCGGGGGTCCGGTGCGGGGGTGACCGTGATGTTCACCTGCCGCCAGGACCCGGCGAGCGTGCGGGCTCGCAACGTCCCGGTGCCGCCGTTGAGCGTGGTGCCGGGGTCGTTCGGGTCGGCAGCGTCCGCGGGCGTGGTGGAGGCGAGGTAGCAGTAGCCGATCAGGCCATCGCCGGGGCCGCGCAGCGTGATCACGTTCGGGGCCACCGCGCCTTCGGCGGTCGACGGCGAGCGCTCGCCCTCGGGGCAGCCCGCCCCGCGGCTCTCCCCGTCGTCGTAGAAGTTGCCGTACGCGTCCAGCCCCACCCCGAGCACCCCGCCCTCGATGCCAGGCTCGGGTGGATCGCCCTGGACGATGCGTTGGTCGTAGCCCAGGCTCCCGCCCGCCCCACCGGTCCGGGTCAGGTTGGTGGCGCCGTCGACGAGGAAGAACCCGATGCCGTCGGCCCCGGTGCCGCCGTACTGGAACTGGTCGAAGGTGATGGTCACCCCGGCCGTCGCCGGGATCGGCCGGTTGTACAGCACGCTTCCGGCTGACTGGGTGCTCGTGTCGGTGAGCTGCAGGTAGCCGGGGGTGGCGCCGAGCGCGGGGACGGGGCCGCTGCGCTGGCCCGCGCACGTCGGGATGTTGGCGGCCCCGGCCGGCGGGGCGGTGCGGGCACCGGTGAGACACGCCTCACCCTGGGCCGACCACGCCGGGTCCGGCACGGTCGAGCCGGTGAACGTCTCGTCCACGATGGTGGTGCCGCCGGTCGGCGGGTCGGCGTACGCCGGCGCGAGGGCCACGTCCGGGACGACCGTGAGGGCCGCGGCCGCCATCGCGCTTACGGCCAGGACGGCCATCTGTCGGATGCCCACGAGAGCGTCCCTTCTCCGAGCCGGACATGTTCATCCAGCCTCGGAGCGGGGGGCGCGGTCGCCCAGGGTCAAGTGGCACCCCCTGCCCGGGTCGGATGCCTCTACGGCGAACCCGGGGAGGGTGAGGGGACTCAGTCCCGGGGCAGGGAGCGCTCGGTGTCGGCGGACGTCCCGTTGCGGACGATGACGACGGGGCAGGCGGCGTGTCGGGAGACCTGGTCGCTCACGGAGCCGAGGGCGAGACCTTGGAAGCCGCCCAGCCCGCGGGCGCCGACGACGACCAGGTCGGCCTCGGCCGCGCAGTCGAGCAGGGCGTTGGCGGCGGGGCCGCGCCTGGCGACGTACTCGACCTCGACGTCGGCGTAGTCGGCGACGACCTCGGCGCAGTCGTGCTCGAGGTCCTGCAAGACCGCGGCCTCGAAGTCGTCGATCGGGGGGATGTGGCCGAACGTCTGGGTCTCGGGGCGCGGCGCCGTCCGCATGGACCAGCCGCGCACCACCTGCACGGTGCCGCCCACCGCGCGGGCGTGCTCCAGCGCCCAATGGAGGGCCGGCTCGGCCGCCTTCGAGCCGTCGTTGCCGACGATGATCAGGGGCTTCTCGGTGGTCATGGCCCCAGTCTCTCACCGCGGCCGCACCCGGGGCCGTGGGGTTGCTCATGGATGTCGGCGGCGCTTCCTAGGATGGTCGACGACGACACAGGAGGTACGGCGTGCAGCTCGCGGAGGCGGCCCGGCTGGGTCGCTCGCTGCTCGATGAGCACGGGCTCCATGACTGGGAGCTGGTCTTCGACCGTGCCAAGCGGCGGGCCGGGATCTGCCGCGAGGCCGAGCGCCGCATCGGGCTGTCCGCGCCGCTGACGCAGGTCCACAGCGAGGAGGACGTGCGCGACACGATCCTGCACGAGATCGCGCACGCCCTGGTCGGTGCGCGCCACGGCCACGACCGGGTCTGGAAGGCCACCGCGCGGCGCATCGGCTGCAGCGGCGAGCGGCTGATCTCTGCCGACACCCCGGGTGTGGACGGGGCCTGGGTCGGCGTGTGCGCGGCCGGTCACCGGGTGACCCGGCACCGCCGCCCCCAGCGCCCGATGGCCTGCGCCACCTGCTCGCGGGCCTTCGACCCGGCCCACCTCTTCACCTGGACCCACCACGGTCGCAGCGTGGCCATGACGCCGGCCTACGACGCCCAGCTGCGCCGCGTCCTCGCCCGACCGGCCGCCCCCCAGGCGGGTCCGCCGGCCGACGTGGGTGAGCGGCTGCGGGTGGTCGCGCAGGGTCGCTACGAGGGCGTCGTGGGCACGCTGGTCAAGCGCGGGCGCACCCGCTACCACCTGGCGATCCGCGGTGGCGTGCTGACGGTGCCGTTCCCGCTCGCCGAGCGGGTGGACGCGGGTCGCGACTAGGCGTCAGTAGGAGTCGGCGATCGTGATCTCGTCGTAGGCCGTGGGCATGGCGTCCTCGCCGTAGCACTTGAGCGGCACGACCTGCCCGACCTCCGCGGACTCCGAGTGGCACTTGACGGTGGCGAGGAGCTCGTTGTTCCGCAGCAGCTTGACCACCACGCTCGCCTTGTCGATCGACTCGCGCTGGTTCTCGAACTTCAGGCCCACGGCCGTGGCCCTCCCGGACTCGTCCGACTCGACGGACCAGCCCTCGCGGTACTCGAACCCGTAGACGTCGAAGGCCTTGCCCTCCTCGATCGTCAGCGGGTTGTCGACACCGCCGGGCGCGTCGTCGTTGGCGGTGATCTCGGCGACGGTGTTGTCGACCTCGTTGACGGCCAGCCCCACCAGCGCCGCGCAGCCGCCGAGCATCAGCAGCCCGACGAGGCCGAGGATCAGCAGCACGTTGCGCGTCGTGTTGCTCTTCTGCGGCGGGTTGAAGGCGCCGTACGGCGCCGACGGGTATTGCCCGAAGGGCTGCTGCGGCTGGCCGTACGGCGACCCGGGGGCTGGCGACGCGGAGGCGTGCTCGTGCGGCACCCAGTTGTGACCGTCCCAGCGCCACTTTCCGTCGGGGCTGATCTGCTCTCCGGGCTCGCCTTCGCTCATGGGCGGGATCCTCCCATGGGTCGGCGGCGGGCAAACCTCAGGACTCGGCCGGCAGGCCGGTGTCGCGCACCAGGTAGATCCACGGGAAGGCCCGTGCGCCCACGACCCAGCCGTCGTTCTCGTAGCGCTTCAGCGACCCCGTCCAGACGACGCGCTTGTGCTCCCACTGGGTCGGCGTCCGCACGACGAGGTGGCGCAGCATCCCGACCTGCACCGTGTGCCAGCCCAGCCGGCCGGCGATCTCGAGCTCGCCCATCTCGTCGAAGGCGGTGACGGGCCCGAGCCAGCGCTGCTCGTCGGGTAGCGCGTCGGTGTCGGGTCGCTCGCCGAAGCGCTGCTGCACGGCCTGCCGGCTCAGGCCGAGCCGCTCCCCGATCGCGGCCCAGCTGTGGCCGCCCGCCCGCGCGGCGGCGACGGACTGCTGCAACAGCTGGCGTACGGCTGTCTCGGCCTCCGCGGTCCGGGCCACCAGGGCCAGCTCGTCGCCCCGGGGGGTGGCGTCGAGGATCGCCGCCCCGATGGCGTCGGCCAGCGCCGCCCGCTCAGCGCTCGTCACGGCTCGGCAGCCAGCCGTCGGAGCCCAGCTCCTCCTCGGTGCCCCTGCGGAACGTCGCCGACCCGAGCAGGTAGGCGCCGAAGATCATCAGCGCGACGCAGGCGCCCTGGAACAGGCCCTTGTCGAACCCGTCGCGGCCCTGGGACAGCAGCCACGCCAGCAGCCCGAGCAGCACCAGGACCAGGCCGCCCTTCAGGGAGGTGGACCGTCGAGGACGAAGTGGGGGTCGCGAGGCCATGCGTCAAGATTAGCTTGACACGGCACGCTTGTCAATCAGATGTTGACGGGTCCCGATAGTCGGCGGCGAGGCCCTCGGCGAGCGCGTCGAACCGGTCGCGGGGCAGACCGAGCTCCCGGCGCACCTCGGCGCGCGCCTCGACGCACAGCTCCTCAACGCCGTCCAGGTCGTCGTCCGGGTCGAGGTTCGTCACCGGCAGGGTCAGCCACCGATGGGCCTGACGGAGGTCGCCGTTCTCGCGCAGCAGCTCGCCGACGTAGTGACAGGTCGAGGTGGAGACGAGATCGGCCCGGAAGTCCAGAAGGAGCTGCTTCAGCAGAGCAGACGCCCACGCCGGGTCGGCGGTGGTCAGGGCCAGATTCAGCTGGATGGCCCGGGTCGCCAGCAGCCCCTCGGACGGCTCGTCCTGAATGCCCGCGAGCAGTGCCCGGGCGCGGTCGTGCTCGCCGCGCATCAGCCAGTGCTCCGCGGCGGTCTTGAGGAAGAGGACGCGGCCGTGCTGCCCAGGCTCCATCGCGCGGCCCGCCGCCTCGTGTGCCTCTGCCTTGTCGACACGTGAGCCGTACTCGATCTCGTCGTAGCGGCGCTCGACCTCGGTGGGGTCCATGGGCATGACGCTAGCGACCCGTCGTTCGCGCGGTCATCCACAGGCCTAGAGATCGTGCTTTTCAGGCGACGTTCGGGTGGCCACGGTGGTCGGCATGTCTCGGATACCTCGCCCCGCCCTGTCCCTGCTCACCGTCCTCGCCCTGCTCGTCGCCGGGCTGGCGCTAGTCCTGGCCCCACCGGGAGGTACGCCGCCGGCGCAGGCGGCGACCCGGGTGGACAAGGAGACCTGCCGCCGCATCGACCCCAACCTGGTCAACGGAGCGTGCCTGCGCTACCGCGACGGAGAGCACCGCGGGCTGACCTGGATCGGCACCTACCGGGCGCCGAGCGGACGGGTGTTCTTCTGCATCGACTTCCTCTACGACTCCCGCCTGCCCCGCCGCGCGCAGGTCGTCTCCACCGGGCGCCTGGTCAACCAGCTCGGCGACCGGGTCGGCGATCGTGAGGTGGCCGCGCTCAACCACGTGATCTCGACCTGGGCCGGCCACGGCTCGACCGGCAGCGACGAGCGCGACGCCGCGATCGCGCTGATCATCCGTGAGGTGATGGGCGATGGCCGGCGCCGTGGGGGGACGGTCGTGTATCCCCAGGGGCTCGATGTCGGCGAGGCGGTGCGTCCGCCGGTCGGCGGGCTGGACGGGCGGATCATGGTGCTGGCCCAGCAGATGTGGCGCGCCGCCTCGGCCTACTACGGGCCGTACCGCCTGGAGCTGCCGAGCCGCCGCCGCGGCCCGGTGCACCTCGGCCGCTCGCGGACCTACCGGGTGCAGGTGCGCGCCGCGTCGGGCCGGCTGGTGCCGGGGGTGCGGGTGCGCTTCGAGTGCCGGGGCCCGATCCGCTGCCCGCGCCCCCTGGTCTCGCGCGGCGAGGGAGTGGCCGTCCGGATCACGCCCCGCCAGGTCGGCCGCTACCGCGTCCGCGCCTACGCCGCCGGGCCCTCGTCGGACGGCCTGCTCTACCGCACGCGCCACTGGCACGCCCACGGCGGCGCCCACGCCCGCGACGCCGGCAAGCAGCGCGGGTGGATCGCCCAGGAGAGCCGCACGACGGCGGCGGTGCAGGCCAGCGCCCGCATCCGCAAGGCGCGACCGCAGGTGGTCACCCAGACCTCCGACGCCGAGGTGACCCCCGGCGCGCAGATCCACGACGTCGTCACGGTCACCGGCCTGCCCGACCGGTACGCCGCCCAGGTCGCCGCCACGCTCTACGGCCCCTTCGACGCCCAGCCCGGCCCAGACGACTGCACGCCCGACCGGGTCGCCGGGCGGGTGACCTTCCCGGTCGCCGGTGACGGCACTTACGAGACGCCCCCGCTGAGCGTCGACCGGGTCGGCTACTACACCTGGGTGGAGGCCTTCCCAGGCGACGAGGAGACGGTGCCGGTCACGACCCGGTGCGGGCTGGTCGAGGAGACGACGCTGGTCGTCGCGTTCACGCCCACGATCAGCACCACCGCGTCACGACAGCGCGCCCACGTCGGCGACGCCATCCACGACACCATGCTCCTCGGGGGGATCGAGGACAGCCCGGTGACGATCGAGTGGACGCTGCACGGGCCGCGCCCGGCGGCCGCCGACGGGACCTGCGTGGGGATCTCGTGGGCCGGATCCCCGGTCGCCGCCCACGGCACGGTGGCGGCCGCCGGCGACGGTCGCTACCGCACGCCGTCGACGACGCTGCGCCGCGCCGGCTGCTACACCTACAGCCAGTACCTGCCGCCGACCCCGCTGACCACCGAGGCGAGCAGCCCGCCCGGGCTGGCCACGGAGACCGCGCTGGCCGTGCGCCGTACCCCCCGGGTGAGCACGGTCGCCTCCGACCAGCGCGCCCACGTGGGCGTCCGGCCGCGCGACACGGTCCGCGTCAGCGGCCTCGCGAAGAGCGACAAGGTGACCGTCCACTGGACGCTGCACGGACCGCTGGCCCCTCGAGGTGACGGCTCGTGCCGTGCCCTGCGCTGGGCTGCGGCACCGGTCGCCGATCGCGGCGTGCTCGTGGCCCGCGGCAGCGGCACCTACGAGACCAGAGGCACGGTGCTCGCCGTCCCGGGCTGCTACACCTACAGCGAGCGCCTGCGCGCGACGGCCACGACGGAGCCCGTCGCCACCGAGCCGGGGCTCCCGCTCGAGACGGCACTGGTCACCCGACCGCCGCTGCCCTGGATCCCCGAGGTCCCGTCCGGCGGGGCGCGGCCGGACCCCGAGGCGTCGTATCCCACCACCCCGACCCGGCCGCGCTACCTCTACCGGCCCTACGTCGCGCCGCCCTTGCCCGGCCACGCGCGGCGCCGCTCCGCCGGCGAGCTGCGCATCGACCGGATCGGGGTGCGCGCACCGGTCGACGCGGTCGGTCTCGACCACGGCACGATGGCGATCCCCAACAGCCGACACCGCCTCGGCTGGCTCAGCGCGACGGCCGCCTCCGGCGACGTACTCGGCTCGAGCGTGGTCTCGGGCCACGTCTCGGACCGTCACGACCGGCCGGGGGCGCTGTGGCGGCTGCGGCTGGCCCAGGTCGGCGACGTCGTCCGCTGGACCGAGCCCGGCGGCGAGGTGCGCCGCTTCGTGGTGCGCAGCGTCCGCCGCTACGACCGGCGCCGGGGTGTCCCCGGGCAGGTGTTCCGCGTCGACGGCCCGCACCTGCTGCACCTGGTGACCTGCGCCAACCGGCGCGATCTGGGGGGCGGAGCGTTCCACTACGCCGACAACCTGGTCGTCACCGCGCAGGGGGTGTCCTGACTCACGCTCATCGCATGTGGGATCTGTGGCCCCCGCTGGCACCCTGGGTAGGGATGACTGACGACGACTCCCAGACCCAGGACAGCGAGACCAAGATCGACTGGGTCAAGACGGTGGCGAGTGCGCTGGCGGCGGTCACGGCGGCTGTCCTGCTCTCGACCCTCGGCGCTGCCGGCACCCTGATCGGCGCCGCGCTCGGCAGCGTGCTCGTGACCGTCGCGACCCAGCTCTACGCGCAGGGGCTGGCCCGCAGCAAGCGCACCATGGCCAAGGCCCAGGAGGCCGCTCTGCGCAAGGTGGGCGTGGCCCAGGCCGAGGTGCGGCGGGCCGGTCGCCAGGACGACACCGGTGCGGCCCAGGCACATCTGGGGGCGGCCGACGAGCGGCTCGGACAGGCTCGAGCGGAGCTGGGCGCCGCCCAGCCGGATGACGGCGGGCCGGCGACGAGCCTGGGCGCGCGACTGCGGCTGCTGCCGTGGAAGAGGATCGGCCTCAGTGCCGCCGCAGCGTTCCTGGTGGCGCTGGCCGTGATCGCCTCGTTCGAGGCCGTGACCGGGCGCAGCGTCTCGTCCTACACCGGCGGCAGCGACAAGGACTCGAACTCGACGTTCAACGGCGGCGGGAAGTCCGACGACGAGGGGGACCGGAAGGACGAGCCCGACCAGCAGCCGACCGCCCCGAGCAGCGAGCCCACGCCCAGTGACGACGCGCCGACGTCCGAGGCGCCGTCGGAGGAGCCCACCGAGGAGCCGTCGGCGGAGCCCAGCGACGAGGCGCCGTCGGAGGAGCCCACCGAGGAGCCGACGCAGCTGCCCTCGGCGCCGGCACCCACCCCGACACCGTGACCGGGTCGCCGCGCGACCTGCTCCTCGCGGACCGGGCCCGGACCGAGGCGCGGCTGGCCACGCTGCGCGGTGACTTCCGCAGCGTGGTGGACGCCTCACGAGACACCAACGCCGACGACGAGCACGACCCCGAGGGCGCGACCATCGCGTTCGAGCGCTCCCAGATGGGGGCGCTGGTGCGGCAGGCGAGCCAACACCTCGACGAGGTGGACGCCGCCCTCGAGCGGCTGCGTGTCGGCAGCTACGGGGCGTGCGAGGCGTGCGGACGTGCGATCGCCGCCGGGCGGTTGGAGGTCCGCCCGACGGCGCGCACGTGCGTGTCCTGCGCCTAGCTCACTCGACCGCGGCGGGGAATCGCTCCCAGACGCGGTGGGCGCCCATCAGCGCCTGCACCTCGGTGAAGACCGCCTCGGCGGACTCACCCGAGACGACACCGGGCGCGCCCGCGTCGACGCCGGCCGCGGTGAGTGCGTGGGCACCCGCACCCCATGCCCCGATCGCCTTGGCGTGCCGGAAGCACTCCTGGACCATGAGCACCACCCTCGGGTCGACCACCGGCTGGTCGGGCGTGCCGGCCTTGTCGTCGCGCGCGCCCAGCGCGTCGGGTGCGGGCACCGGGGCGCCCGCGACCAGCAGCACGTCGTACTCCACCGAGCGGCCGGTCGCGAAGGTCCGCTGCACGGGCATCCCGTCGACCATGCCGCCGTGCGGCGCGATCAGCAGCGGCACCATGCCGGCGGCGTCGATCGTGCGGCGCAGCGCCGCGACGCCGTCCAGGTCGCCGTCGGGGTCGATGACGATGCCGACCATGCGACCGTCGGCCGGCCACTCGCCGCCGACCTGCGACAGGGCCGGGCTCGGCTCCGGGTCCTCGAGGGCGATGGTCGCCTTGGGCGCGGGCAGGCCGAGGCTGGTGGCGACCTCCTGGCACAGCACCGGGTCGATGTTGGCCAGCGCCTGGAGCTGGCGCTCCTTGATCGACTGCTCGTAGCACTTGCCGAGCTCGAAGGCGTAGGCCCGGATGATGTGCTCCTTCTCGACCGGCGACATGCTCAGCCAGAACTGGCGCGGCTGGCTGTAGTGGTCGTCGAAGGAGGCCGGGTTCTCGCGGACCTTGGTGCCCTCCGCCACCCGCACCGGCAGGTCGACGAAGGCGTCGTCGTCGGCGCCGGCGAAGAACGGGCAGCCGCCGTCGAGCGAGTTGGGCTTGTACGGCGCGACGCCGCCGTGCACGGCGTGCTGGTGGAAGCCGTCGCGGTGCATGTCGTTGACGGGGGCGTGCGGGCGGTTGATCGGGATCTGCGAGAAGTTCGGCCCGCCGAGCCGGGTGAGCTGGGTGTCGACGTAGGAGAAGAGCCGCGTCTGCAGCAGCGGGTCGTCGGTGACGTCGATGCCCGGCGGCAGGTGCCCGACGTGGAAGGCGACCTGCTCGGTCTCGGCGAAGAAGTTGGTCGGGTTGGCATTGAGGGTCAGCCGGCCGATCGGCTGCACCTCGGCCTGCTCCTCGGGCACGATCTTGGTGGGGTCGAGCAGGTCGATGCCGTTGAACATCTGCTCCTCGTTGTCCTCGAACACCTGGATCCCCAGCTCCCACTGCGGGAACGCGCCGGACTCGATGGCGTCGTAGAGGTCGCGGCGGTGGAAGTCGGGGTCGAGGCCGCCGATCAGCTGCGCCTCCTCCCAGGTGAGGGAGTGGACGCCGAGCACGGGCTTCCAGTGGAACTTCACCAGCGAGGTCTTGCCGTCCTCGTTGACGCAGCGGAAGGTGTGGACGCCGAAGCCCTCCATCATCCGGTACGAGCGCGGGATGCCGCGGTCGGACATGTTCCACATCGTGTGGTTCTGCGCCTCGGTGTGCAGCGAGACGAAGTCCCAGAACGTGTCGTGCGCGCTCTGCGCCTGCGGGATCTCGCGGTCCGGGTGCGGCTTGCCGGCGTGGATGACGTCGGGGAACTTGATCCCGTCCTGGATGAAGAACACCGGGATGTTGTTGCCGACCAGGTCGAAGGTGCCCTCGTCGGTGTAGAACTTCGTCGCGAACCCACGGGTGTCGCGCACGGTGTCGGCCGAGCCGCGTGAGCCGAGCACGGTGGAGAACCGCACGAAGACCGGCGTCTCCTTGCCCTTGGCGAGGAAGCCCGCCTTGGTCACCGATGCCGCGGAGCCGTAGCCCTCGAAGACGCCGTGGGCGCCCGCGCCACGGGCGTGCACGACGCGCTCGGGGATGCGCTCGTGGTCGAAGTGGGTGATCTTCTCGCGCAGGTGGTGGTCCTGCAGCAGCGTCGGGCCGCGCGATCCGGCCTTGAGCGAGTGGTCGCTGTCGCGCACGCGGGCGCCCTGGGACGTCGTCAGGTAGGCGCCCTGCTGGGCCGCGTCGGTGGGCTCGGCGTCGACGTGGGCGCCGGTGGCCGTGCGGGTGTCGGGCGTGCCCTGGTCCGGCTTGGGCGGCAGCGGCTCCACCGGGGTGGTCGGCTCCTCGAGCGAGGGCGGCGCGCTGCCCGGCGTGCCGGGGATCGTCGGCTCCAAGAGCTCGGCGGCCTTGTCGACGGTGGACTTGACAGCCTTGGAGGCCTTCTGGGCGGCCTTCTTGGCGGGCTTGCTGGGTGTCATGCGACTCCTCGATCCGGGTACGGACGTTCCGGTACCCGGATTCGCTTTCTGAATCACCCCTTCGGGCGGAACTGGTCCAGGAGGCGTTGGGCACCGGAGGCCTCGTCGACCTGCGAAGGAGCTGTTCCATGTCTGTCCGTGACCACCACGCCGGCACCGCACACGCCGGGCGCGACAAGCTCGCCAAGACCCTCGCGCTCGCCACCGGAGCGGTGTTCCTCCTGGTTGGCGTCGCCGGCTTCATCCCCGGCATCACCACCGACTACGACACGATGAAGTTCGCCGGACACGAGAGCCGTGCCGAGCTGCTCGGCATCTTCCAGGTGTCGATCCTGCACAACATCGTGCACCTGCTCTTCGGTGTCGCCGGCCTCGCGCTCGCGCGCAAGGCCACCACCGCGATCGCCTATCTGGTCGGCGGCGGGATCATCTACTTCGTGCTGTGGATCTACGGTCTGGTCATCGACCACGACCACGACGCCAACTTCGTCCCGCTCAACGACGCGGACAACTGGCTGCACCTCATCCTGGCGGTCGGCATGGTCGGCATGGGCCTCGCGGCGCAGCGCGCGCTGCGCGGCGACATCGGCAGCCAGACCCCGATGTGAGTCGACTGGCCCGGCTGGGACGAGGCGCGGCCTCGGCGGGTGGGGCGGCGTTGTCCGCCGCCACCCGCGCCCTGGCTGCCGTACGCCCCGCGCCCAAGCCGCTGCATCCGAAGGGGCAGGTATTCCATGCGTGCCTGTACCGGCACGGCGTGGAGCCGCCGCTGGGGGTGGAGTTCCTGGACACGGTCTCGACCGACGAGGTGCTGGTGCGCCAGTCGCGTGCCATCGGGCTGCCCACGGCGCTGCCCGACATCCACGGGCTGGCGGTCAGGCTCACCAACCCCGACGGGAGCCACGGCGACCTGCTCTTCGCGACGACCGGCCTGGGCCGGCTGACCCGGCACGTGCTGACCTTCAGCAAGAAGCAGTACGGGCGGCCCGTCACGACGTTGCTGCCCTACCGGACCGCGGCCGGCCCCGTCCTGCTCGCGGCGCGCGCCAGCGGCGACGCCTCCGTGGAGATCCTCTGCGCCGTCGGCGAGGGGGAGTGGCGCCACCTCGCCGACCTGCGGCTCACCCAGACGCCCGCCGACGACCAGGCGATCTCGTTCGACCCGGTGCGCCACCGGCTGCCGGGCCTCGAGCAGTACGACTGGGTGCGCCGGCTGCGCGCCCCGGCGTACGAGGAGGCACGCGAGAGTCGTCGCGAGGACGCAGTTGTGCCGACCCGAGATAGTTGACGACGTGGAGGCCCAGCCGCGACTCATCCCCGTCCGCCAGCCCGAGCACGCCACCGGCATCGCGCTGGTCCTGCACGGTGGGGCCTCGCGCGGCCAGCGGATGATGGTCAGCCCCACCCAGCTGTCGGTGGTGCGGATGGCGCCCACCGCCAAGCGGGTCGCCCGCGAGGGACGCGGCAAGCTCGCGGTCTACCGGCTGCTCAACTCCTACCGTGGCTGGGACACCCAGCACACCCCCGTGCGCGACGTGGAGTGGGCGCTCGACGAGCTGCGAGGACGGCACGGCGTGCTGCCGGTCGGCCTCGTCGGCCACTCGCTCGGCGGCCGGGCCGCCCTGCTCGCCGGGGACCGGCCGGGCGTCGAGTCCGTCGTCGCCCTGAACCCGTGGGTCTACCCCGACGACACGGTGGACCTGTCCGGGCGCCGGGTGCTCTTCGTGCACGGCTTGGCCGACCGGGTCGCGCTGCCGCAGCGTGCCGAGGCGGTGGCCCGCCGCGTCGCGCAGACCACGGACGTCGGCTTCATCAGCATCCCGGGCGGCAAGCACGCGATGCTGCGCCACGGGCGGTCCTTCGACGGCTACGGCGCGGAGTTCACCGCGGTGTCGCTGCTCGGCCACATCCCGCGCGGCTCGGTCTCCAGCGCGGTCATGCGGGTCCTCGACGGCGACGCGTGGGTCACGGCGTAGGCAGGACGACCGGGATCTCCTGACCCAGCCGAGCACCCAGCTCGAGGTCGAGTCCGTCGCCGGACCAGAAGGTGCCGGGGTCGTAGTAGTTGGTGGGCCGCCGCTCGTCGAGCAGGCCCATGGCCTGGTACGTCGCCGCGACGACCTCCGCGCAGTAGGTCAGCTCGGCCGGCGCCTTGCTCCGCACCCGCCCGCGCGCCCACCGGCCCACCAGCTTGGCGGTCGAGGGGAACGGCGTGCCGTCCAGCCGCGCGACCGTGCGCAGCACCGCCGCCTCCATGCCGGCATCCACCTCCGGGTCCAGCTGGCGCAGCCAGGCCCGCTGGTCGTAGCGCCCACACCACTGCGTCACCGCGTCGCGCAGGTCGTGCAGCTGCACGCCCCGGTGGTGCTCGCCGGTCCACACGTCGAGCAGTCCCTTGCCGAGCTCGGCATGCCACATCAGCGGCGGCAGGTCGTCGATCACGACCGCCATGCCGACGTGGTTGACCGGCGCGTTGGTCAGGACCCGGATAGCGTGGTCGGCGGCGGAGCGGCCTCGGAACAGCCAGAGGTCGCCGGTGCGGGTGATCTCGGCCGCGGCGTCGAGCGTCAGCCTGGTGGTGTCCAACGTGAGGGAGTCCTGTCGGTGAAGCTGTGGAAGATCCTGGGGATCGCGGGACTGACCGGGGTGGCCGCCACCGGGGCGATCATCGCCCGCGAGCAGCGTAAGCGCGCACAGGTCACCCCGGACGACGTTCGCCGCAAGCTGCACGAGCGCCTCGCCGAGCTCGACGATCAGCGGTAGCCCACCAGCGTCGGCGTCGCCTCGACCACCTCGAGCGGCACCGGCGCGCCGGGGATGGTCACGGTGCCCGGCACCGGCTGCCACGCTCCGCCGTTGACGCGCCAGTCGGCGGCGTAGGTGGTGTCCACGGCCGGGCCGACCTGCCCCTCGGCAAGGTATCGATGGGTGATCTCCAGTCGCGGGTACGGCGACCCGCCACTGCGCGTGCTCAGCTCCTCGCCGTCCCCGAAGCGCCACCCGAACCCGCTCGGGCGGATCCGCAGCTCCACCTGCTGCCCCAGCAGGGTGATCGTGCGCGTGAACGGCTCGGTCTCGGTGTAGAAGTTCGTCTTGAAGTTCACCAGGGTGCGGCCGTTCGGCGGTTGCACGACGAGGTCGGACGGTGGGAGGGCGAGCTGGCGGAACGCTGCGGCGACGATGCCGGGTGTGAGTATGGGCTCGTCTGCATTGACTAGGCAGTAGTCCTGCGGATTTGCGCCGATGACACCGGCGATCCCAGCGCACGCTGCGGTCCCGACTGGCGTCTGTGGGGAAGCTGTCGCGGGGTTGGCTCCCGGAACGCCGGCTTCACTGTCACAGACAAGGACTACGACGGTTCGAACCTGGTTGTCGACCACCACAACCTGCTCGACATGTCGGCACCCTGCATCGGCAGGAACCTCGACACCGAACAGGAAGCCGCACGCCGCCATAGTTGCGAGAACAACACGGAGTGTCATCGGATGAGACCGATGAAGGTGATCGCTGGAGTGTCCATGTCTGACGTCAAGCGGAAGCGAAAGATCGCCTTCTCTTCTCCGTATTCGTCAGCCTCAGCTCCACTCGATGGCACCATGCTGCCGCCCCCCATGGTGATCGCTGCCGTGACCTCACCCGGCTTGAGTTCTTTGGCGCGATCGACCGTCCATCCCGTGGTGTTGTATTCGCCGCCCGCCTCATAAACGTCTTCGATGAGATCGACATACGGCTCGCATGTAGAGCACCCCGGCGATGCCAGTTTCCTCAGGGCGCTCGTGTCGCCGGACGACAGGGCGAGGTTGCGCTCCGCCACCCAGTTTCGGACTGCCTGCACGGCTGTAATCGGGGCATCGGACTCGCTGCTGGAAGGACTCGGCGTTAACGCCGACTCAGTCGGGCTCGCGCTCGGGGTTGGCTCGACGCGGGGTTCGGGGGCGTCGTCGGAGCAGGCTGCGGCGACCAGGGTGGTTGCGACGAGGAGCGCCGCCAGTCGTACGCGGTCCACGACAGGTCCTTCCCGAGATGGTGCGGTTCGAAAGTTACCGCTCGGGGGACGGGACCGGAAGCGCTGCGGCGCAGGCTGTGGACAACTCGGGCCAGGCCGTGGTCAGACGACCAGCTCGTAGACGACGGCCTTCCTGACCGGGTGGATGTCGGGGCGGCCGGGTGGGTCGGGTGCGCGGGAGCGATGTCGGTGGCCGGTGGGGGTGGTGGTCTCGACGGTGTGGGTGCCGTCGGGCGCGATGCGTGGCGTCGCGGTCCAGCCGGGGGCCTGCTTGGCGTGGTTGCAGCGTTCGCAGAGGCCTTGGAGGTTGGTCGCGGTGGTGCGGCCGCCGTCCTCCCAGGACCGGATGTGGTCGGTGTGGCGGATCGGGGCGCCGCACCAGGGGGTGCGGCAGAGGCCTTGGTCGCGGGTGTTGACGAAGTCGGCGAGGCCGGAGGGGGCGAGGCGGGCGCGGGAGTCCATGGCGATGAGCTGGCCGGTGCCGGGGTTGGTGTAGAGGCGCCGGATCCAGAGCCGGGTGGCGCGCATCGCGTCGGTGACGAACGCCCGAGCCCACGGGGCCGGCACCGGCCCGTAGCCCTCCAGATGGGCGGCGTCGTCGGCGGTGTCGAAGAGGGCGTGGTCGGTCATGACGAGCTTGACCTCGACCTTGACCGGCTCGTCGGCCGGGGCGCCGGTGACGCGCTCGACGAGGGTGTCGGCCATGACTTGGCCCTTCGACCGCTGATCACCCTTCGCGCGGGCCGCGGCCGCGGCGGCGAGGAGGGTGGCATAGATGCTCACGCCCTGTTTGACCGGGAGCAGGGCGCTGACCCAGCACATCGTGTCGGGCGCGGGACGGATCGTGACCTGACGCTCGGCCTCGGCGCGCCGGGCACGCTCGGCGACCGAGGCGGGGTCGAGCTCGCAGGCCAGCTTCTTCGCCGCGCGGGTCAGGCGCAGGTCGCTCATGGTCGCGGCCGCACCGGTGCCGCACAGGCGGCGGTCGACCTCGGCCCGGTCCTCGAGGGACAGGCACGCGGTCTCGCGGGCCAGGATCGTGGCGCGCCACTCGGTGAGCCGCCCGGCGCGCATGAGCGCCAGGGTGTGGGGCATCTCGTGCTCCAGGACCTTCGCGAGGCCCAGGAGGCGGGCGGCTTTGGTGGGTGACTCGTGGCGGGCCAGGCCGAGCTGCTCGGCGATGCCCTCGCCGAGGCGGGAGGTGGGTACGCCGGCCGCTGCCTGGCTCTGGCGTTGGGAGGTGTCGAAGTCGACCGCGGTGGTGGTCTGCGCGGCGGTGGCGGTGCACTTGAGGTCCTCCAACGCGCCGATGAGGTCGATGCGCTGGGCGTCCGAGACCTCGCGGGGGCAGTCCGCGAGGGCGGTGGTCGCCTCGCGGATCTGCTGGATAAGTGTCTCGAACATATGAGCGATTGTAGACCCGGCCGCCGACAGTGGCCCGCGGGCGAGTTCAATCGGTTCTTGCAACGAGCCTCTTGTTGAGGGCTTGTCCGGGAGTCTGCCAGTCGAGGGTCTTGCGGGGCCTGGTGTTCAGTTGAAGGGCGACGTTGTCGCACTCGGCCATCGTGAGGTGGCGGAGGTCGGAGCCCTTGGGCCAGTACTGGCGCAGCAGGCCGTTGGTGTTCTCGTTGGTCCCGCGCTGCCACGGCGACTGTGGGTCGCAGAAGTAGATCGGGATGCCCGACTCGATGGTGAACCGTGCGTGTTGTGCCATCTCGCTGCCGCGGTCCCAGGTGATTGACTTGCGCAGTTCCAGCGGCAGGGTTGCGATCATCTCGTTCAACGTCCACCGGGCCTGGTCGGCACGGTGCTGGCCAGGCAGCGGTGCGAGGAGCACGAACCGGGAAGAGCGTTCTACCAGCGTGAGGACCGCGCCCTTGCCCGTGCCGCCCATCAGCAGGTCGCCCTCCCAGTGCCCAGGCACCGCCCGGTCCTCGACCTCAGCCGGGCGTGCTGAGATCCGGATGTCGTCGGTGATCCCGAGTGTGACCCGTTTCGCGCCACCGGTCTGGGCCTTGCGGCGCTGCCGCTGGGTGCGTAGGTGCGCGGTCAACTCGCGCTTGAGCTCGCCCTTGGTCTGGACGAACAGCGACTGGTAGATCGTCTCGTGCGACACCCGCATCCTCAGATCGCGTGGACACAACACCGGCAGCATCGCCGCGATCTGCTCCGGCGACCAGTTCGCCCGCAACAGCTCCCACACCTTCTCCCGCAACGGCGCGTGATCCAGGCGCCGCGTCTTCGGCCGGCGGGCCTTACGGGCAGCCTCACGCTGGGACCACTTCGCGCTGTACCTCACCCGATACCCCCGCCCACCGGCACGAGCCGTACGAGCACGCGGCGACCGGGTCCCAAACGACCCAGCCCGGCGAAGCTCCCTCGAGATCGTCGACGGATGCTTGCCCACTAACGCAGCAATCGTGGCCTGCGGCAACCCCGCCATGTACGCCCGCTCAATCACCAACCGCTGATCCGCGGTCAACCTCACTCCCGGCACGCGCCGCAACCTCTCACTCACGATCGAGTTGCAACAACCGGTTGAGTTCGCGCGTGGTTGTGTGTGGTCTGTGGATGAGCGGGGCCACGGGTGCTGCTGTGGACGGTGGGTGGTTTCGAGGCTCGCTTCGCTCGCACCTCAACCACCGGGGGTGGGATCTGGCGGGGCGGGCTCAGCCGGCCATGCGCAGAGCGTCCAGGGGGAGCGGTGCCAGCATGACGGAGTTGGCCACGTGCACGACCTCGACGGTCCCACCGGCCTCGCGTGCGGCCGCGTAGAGCATCGCGGCCCACGCGCGGTCGGACTCGTTGATCCCGTCGCGGCCCGGCCGGGTGCGGAGGAACGCGACTCGGCCGCCGGGCACGGCCTCCGTGACCAGCATGCGCAGGACGTCGACGAGGCCGGCTCGGGACGGGCCCTCGTCGGGGAAGGGGCTGCACTCGGTGATCTCGGTGATGACCGGGGTCGTCGAGCCGTCGGGCTCGAGCACGATCAGCCAGAGGCTGTAGCCGCTGAACCCCAGCGGTCCCATGAGGTCACGCCACATGCGCTCGAGGTCGGCCTGGGTGCGGATCACGGCGGAGTAGGTCATGTCTCGACTGTGCGCCCGTCCGGCCGTACGCGCGAACGTCCATCCACAGGCGTGGGGCCGGCCGCCTCAGAGCAGCGAGCGGTAGATGCCGACGGTGCGCTCCGCGATGGCCGACCAGCCGAACGACTCGACGGCGCGGCGACGGCCGGCGACGCCCATAGCCGCGGCCCGCGCGGGGTCGCCGACGACCTCGCGGAGAGCGGCGGCGAAGTCGGCGACGTAGGCGTCGGGGTCGAGCGGGGTGCCGGTGCCGTCGGTGGCCTGCGCGATCGGGACCAGGCGACCGGTCTCGCCGTCGACGACGACCTCGGGGATGCCGCCGGTCGCGGTCGCGACGACGGCGGTCTCGCAGGCCATGGCCTCCAGGTTGACGATGCCCAGGGGCTCGTAGATCGACGGGCACGCGAACACCGTGGCGTTGGTCAGCAGCCGGGTGACGTCGTGGCGCGGGAGCATCTCGCTGATCCAGACGACGCCGGTACGCCGGGCGGCGAGGTCGGCCACGAGCACCTCGACCTCGGCCTGGATCTCCGGGGTGTCGGGGGCCCCCGCGCAGAGCACGATCTGCACGTCGTCCGGCAGCTCGGCCACGGCGCGCAGGAAGAGCGGCAGCCCCTTCTGGCGGGTGATCCGGCCGACGAAGAGCACCGAGCGGCGGTCGGGGTCGACGCCGAGCTCGCGCACGCGGTCGGGGTCGACGACCGGTGCCCAGTCCTCGGTGTCGATGCCGTTGTGCACGACGTGCACCCGCGCCGGGTCGATCGCGGGATAGGCGGAGAGCACGTCGTCGCGCATCGCCGACGACACCGCGATGACCGCGGCCGCGGCCTCGTAGGCGGTGCGCTCCACCCAGGAGGACACGGCGTAGCCACCGCCGAGCTGCTCGGCCTTCCACGGCCGCAGCGGCTCGAGCGAGTGGGCCGACACCACGTGCGGGACGCCGTACAGCAGCGAGGCGAGGTGGCCGGCCATGTTGGCGTACCACGTGTGCGAGTGCACCAGGTCGGTGCCGGCGCAGGCGTCGGCGATCGCGAGGTCGACGCCGAGCGTGCGCAGCGCCGGGTTGGCAGAAGCCAGCTCGGCCAGGTCGGGGTACGACGACGTGCCGGCCTCGGCGCGCGGCGCGCCGAACGCCTGCACGCGGGCGTCGATGTCCGGGCGGGCGCGCAGCGCGCGGACCAGCTCGGTGACGTGCACGCCGGCGCCGCCGTAGACCTCCGGTGGGTACTCCTTGCTCAGCACGTCGACCCTCACCTGGGGCAGGCTACTCGGTGGCGGGTTCGGGACTACGGTGAGCGCATGAGTGCGCGCAAGAGGGTCCTGGCCATCGTGCTGGCCGGCGGCGAGGGCAAGCGCCTGATGCCGCTGACCGCCGACCGCGCCAAGCCCGCCGTCCCGTTCGCGGGCATCTACCGGCTGATCGACTTCGCGCTGTCCAACGTGGTCAACAGCGGCTACCTCAGGGTGGTCGTGCTGACCCAGTACAAGTCGCACAGCCTCGACCGGCACGTCACCCAGACCTGGCGGATGTCGACGATGCTCGGCAACTACGTGACGCCGGTGCCGGCGCAGCAGCGGGTGGGCAAGCACTGGTACCTCGGCAGCGCCGACGCCATCTTCCAGTCCCTCAACCTGCTCCGCGACGAGAAGCCGGACATCGTGGTCGTCGTCGGCGCCGACCACGTCTACCGCATGGACTTCGCGCAGATGGTGCAGCAGCACTGCGACAGCGACGCCGCCTGCACGGTCGCCGCGATCCGGCAGCCGATCGAGCTGGCCGACCAGTTCGGCGTGATCGACGTCCACCCCGACGACCCGTCGCGGATCCGGGAGTTCCTGGAGAAGCCCACCGACCCGATCGGGCTGCCGGACAACCCCGGCGAGGTGCTGGCGTCGATGGGCAACTACGTCTTCGACGCCGATGCCCTGATCGAGGCCGTCACCCGCGACGCCACCACCCAGGGCTCCAAGCACGACATGGGCGGCGACATCGTGCCCTACTTCGTACGACGCGAGCAGGCCGGCGTCTACGACTACCGGGACAACGTGGTGCCCGGCGCCACCGACCGCGACCGCGGCTACTGGCGCGACGTCGGGACGCTCGGCTCCTACTACGCCGCGCAGATGGACGTCGTCTCGCCGCTGCCGGTCTTCAACCTCTACAACTTCGCGTGGCCGATCTTCACCTCCTACGGCCCGCACCCTCCGGCCAAGGTCGTGCAGGGCGCCGACGGCACCGAGGCCACCGTCGACGAGGCGCTGCTCTCGCCCGGTGTCGTCGTCAGCGGCGCGCGGGTCAACCGCTCGGTCCTGTCACCGGGCGTGCGCGTCGAGGCCGGCGCGGTGGTCGACGGCTCGGTGCTGATGAACGGCGTCCACATCGGCGCCGGCGCCGTGGTGCGGCACGCGATCCTCGACAAGAACGTGATCATCCCCGACGGCGCGCAGGTGGGCGTCGACCTCGAGGCCGACCGCGCCCGCGGCTTCGTGGTCGAGGACGGCCTGACCGTCCTGGGCAAGGACCAGAGGTTCTGAGGGGCCCGACCGGTCAGGTCAGGATGCCGGCCGCACGCGCCGGCTTGGCGTACGCCTCGGCGAGGGTCGCGACGGTCTGGTGCGCGTTGAGGCCGCTCGGGTTGGGCACCACCCACAGCTCGGCGCCCGCCAGGTCCTCGGGCTGCCGCCCGAGCACAGCCTTCGGCAGCCCCCACCCGGTGCGGTAGGCGGTGATGCCCGCGACGGCCACCACCGCCGGCGTCGTACGCCGGACGAGTGCGGCGAGCTGCGCCTTGCCCGCGCGCAGCTCGTCGGCGGTCAGGTCCGAGGCGCGGGCGGTGGCGCGGGCCACGATGTTGGTGATCCCGATGCCGCGAGAGCGCAGGTAGTCGCGATCGGCGTCGGTCATGCCCGCCGACGGGCTGATCGGGCGCTCGAGGATGCCGGCCTGGAGCAGGGCCGGGTAGAAGCGGTTGGCGGGATGGGCGAAGTGGCTGCTCGTCGCCGCCGTCCAGAGGCCGGGGTTGATGCCGACGAACAGCAGCCGCAGCTCCTGGCCCGGGCCGGGGAGGAGGTCGGGCACGAGCGCGTCGCGGAAGGACTCCAGCTCGGCTCGGGTGAAGCTGCGCCGCTCGGGAGGAGGTGGCGTGGTCACGACGCCAGCGTGCCAGGGCCTCGGGAACCGCGCCGTGACGGGTAGCGTCCAACCACCATGAGACGGACCCTCGGAGCCCTCCTGATCCTGCCCGTGCTGCTGGGTGCCCTCGCCGGCTGCGGCGACGACGCCGAGCGGGCCGGCGACGACCCGGTCCCGTCGACGTCGACCTCGGACGGGGACCCCTCGACGAACCCCGCGGTCGATCCGGTCGTGGTCGCGCTGCTGAGCGAGACCAACACGGGTGGCGCCACCTCGGACGTGCTCGCGCCGGTCGACGGCGCCGCCCTGGAGGGTTTTCTGGCGCAGCTCGACTCGGGCTCGCTCGCCGACAAGGTGCGCAGCGAGGTCGAGCTCTATGAGCTGCCACAGGGCCACAGCCTGGGCGCCGCGGTGGTGACGGTCGGGTGCGACGTCCCGTCCGGCGTCGAGGTGACGCGGTCCGGCGACGGCTGGGCGGTCTCGCCGCACAAGGTGGCGAGCCCGCTGCCGGAGTGCTTCGCCCCGGTGACCACGGTGGTGGTCGTGGACGTGCCCGGTGAGGTGCCGCCCGGGCCGGCCCCCTCGGGGTTCTAGGGGCGGCGCGGCCGGGTGTAGGTGACCTCGATCGCGTTGGCGACCTGGCGCTGCGCGCCGTCGGAGGGGCTGTTGCGCACGCCCACCGCGCCGCGGCGGCCGGGCGCGACCATGGTCGTCGACCCGCCGCCGTCGAGGTTGAGCGCCTCGTCGGCGCCGAGCTCGATCATCAGCTCGGCCAGCTCCACCATCGTGTGGCCGCGGCTGAAGTCCTGGCGGCCGTCGATCACCAGCAGCAGCACCTGGCCGGTGTCGCGGTCGATCCCGACCGCCGTGCGCGGGTGCAGCTCGCGGTCGTCGACCACCTCCATGACGCCGTCGCGCACCAGGAACCTGTTGCCGGTGATGGCCATCTGCGGCCCCTCGGCGATGCCGCCGCGCACGGTGACCCACGAGCCAGGGCGCAGGGCGGCCAGGCGCGTGGCGCCGGCGCCGCGACCGATGAGCAGCTGACCGCGCACGGGGGTGCCGACCGGGAGCCGGGTCCCCACCTCGACGACCCGGCGCTTCACGACCCGCACCATCCGCACGCCGGTGCGGACGCCGTCGGTGACGCGGTAGCCCGAGGTGCGCCCCCACTTGCTGGTGTAGAGGCCGATGCCGTCGGGCTGCACCGACGGCGAGTTGACGTTGGTGATGACCAGCCCGGGGCGGTGCGCCACGACCAGGGCCGGCGTGAGGGGGCCGATGTCGGGCCGGCCCTTGGCGTCGAGGAAGAACGCGGAGTTCCAGCCGCTGCGGGGCCCGTGCAGCAGCCCGCGCAGGCGGCTCCGGCCGATGCCGAGGGGAGCGCCGGTGTCACCGATGTCGAAGAAGTCGCCGTTGACCCCGGCGATCGCGTCGTGGCGGGCGAGGATGTCGCTGACCTCGTCGGTACGGCGGACGGCCCCGGGCGACCCGTAGCCGAGGTTGACCCCCCGGACCTTCGGGTCGACGGTCAGCAGGTGGGCGCGGACCGGGCCGCGCGCGTCGAGCTGGTCCCAGCGGCTGTAGGTGATGCCCGGCGCGACGCGCCAGGAGACGGGCGGGGCGAGCTCGCGGGTGGCCCGGCGCAGGGACGGGCCGGGCAGCGGCGCGGCGATCTCGCCGCGGACCCCGTCGGAGGTCTGGGGGACGCGAGAGACCTCGGAGACGCCGGGTCGCCGCGGGTCGTCGGGTCCGCCGCCGACCGAGGGTGACGGCGCCGCGAGGAGGGTGCAGCCGAGAAGCAGGGCTGCGACCTGGGGAAGTCGTGTGCGCACCTCGTCCAGGGTAGGCGCCTCAACGCCCCACGACGGGCAGGGAGACGACCGTGTCGTCGATGATCACGACGCCCGGCGTGCGCGACCCCATGGTCACGAACGTGTCGCTGACCGCGGTGGCCAGCAGGTACAGCGTCTGCCCCGCGGGCACGTTCACCGCCACCGATGGCAGCGTCACCCGCCGCGCGACCCCGGTGACGGGGGAGACCTCGCGCAGCGGCAGCACGTTGTTCTGCACCAGGCGAGCGGTCGCCGGCGAGGTGCCGACGGCCAGGCCGTAGAACGCGCGGTTCTCGAGCCCGAGCGCGGTGACCTTGCCGGTGAGGTACGGCGACCCGGCGATCCGTACGGGGCCCTTCACGACCGGCACCGCCACCGGCGCGCCCGCCGGTCCCACGGTGGTGGCGACCGTGCCGACGGCGTACCGCCGCGTTGGCGCGACCGAGCGCACGGTCGTGCAGGTGCTGGACGGGGTGGCGAGGTGGATGCGGCCCCAGCCGCGCAGGCCGGTCTTGCGCCCCTTGAGCCTGGCGTCGAAGAAGCGGATCGAGAGCGCCCGGAAGTCGCCGCCGGCGAGCCTCCTGCTGCACGGGTCGGAGGTAACGTCGATCCCGGCGGGCAGCAGGTTCGGCAGCACGTGGCCGCCGTTGTAGCCGACGAAGATGCTCTGCTTGCGGGCGCGCTTGGTGAGGCCGCGCTGCCAGTTGGCCAGGCCCTGCTGCAGCGGGAAGAGGGTGTCGGTGGTGCCCTGGCCGAGGAGCACCGGGATGTCGAGACGACGACCGTGGTCGGCGTGCCACTTGGGTCCGTTGCGCTCGAAGAACGACACCAGGTCCTGCCCGCCGGGCAGCGAGCCGTCGGGCCACTGGCCGGTCGCGGCGCCCTCGACCAGCGCCTGGTAGACGCGCTCGGGCAGCGCCTGCGAGGGCAGTGCCGCGGCGCTCAGGCCCAGCGCCCACTCGGTGCGCGTCACGCCCTCGGGGGCGAGGCTCTGGGAGAGGTCGTGCCAGGTGATCTCGGGCGCGAGGGCGTCGAAGACCGGCTTGCCCCGCAGCCGCAGGGACTCGAAGGCGCCGAGCAGCTGGTAGCCGCCGCCGTAGCTGCCGCCGATCGCGCCGAGGCGCGGGTCGCCCCTGCCGTCCTGGCGCACCCAGCGCAGCCGGCTGACCAGCCGCACCAGCGCCCGCACGTCCTTGCCCTCGTAGGCGGGGCTCTCGACGTGCGCCTTGCCGCCGGACTCGCCCCAGCCGCGCTGGTCGAACGAGATCACGCCGTACCCGGCCCGGGTGAACGCGGCGAGCGCCGCCGGGTCCTTGGTGCGCGACCCGCCCCAGCCGTGGCTGTGCATGAGCATCGGGACCCGCCGCTTCGCGGTGGCGCGCGCCGGCTTGAAGACCGAGTAGCAGATCTTGACCGGCGCGCCGCCCTTCGTCTCCGGGGCGCTCCTCAGGCAGCCGTGGGTCACCGTGACCTTGCCCGCCGCGGTCGGCGGTGCCGCCGGCGCCGGGGCGGCGGAGGTGGCGGGCGCGGCGCTCAGGCCGGCGGCCAGGCCGGCGGTCAGGCCGGCGGTCAGCAGGGCGGTGGCGAGCGGCAGGGCGAGGCGGGAGGTCATGCCGTGCTCAACTGCCGACCCCGGCCGGGGTCACGCTCGGGCCCGGCCGAGCGCCGTCAGCCGCAGGGCGCGTCGCCGAGGATGGCCAGGCCGCTGAGGTCGCCGGGGCCCAGGCTGGTCACCTGGGCGGTGGGGTACATCAGCTCGTTCGGGTCGTCGACGTGGTCGAGACCGACCAGGTGGCCGAGCTCGTGCACGATGATCGCGCGCTGCTGGGCCTCCGGGTCGCGCGTGGCCTCGATCTCCTCGAAGGCGTCCCGGTCCAGGACGACCCGGCCGGTGACGTACCGGGTGAACATCCCGTCGTCGCGGCCCATCGGCCCGGCCAGCCCGGCGACGTCGCCGGCCAGTCCCTCGACCTCGTCGGCGTCCGCCCACCCGATGAGCACCGGACCTGGCCGCCCCGACGGGTCCACGCGGCCCTCGAAGTCGCGGTCGTCGGTGGTGCCGCCGTCCTCGAACCGCAGCCCGGTGGCCTCGCTGATGGTCTCGACCGCGTCGTCGAGCAGGTCCTCCCAGTCGTCCGGCGCCCCGTCGGGGTTGACGACGTACTCGACCGGGCGGCAGGGGCTCCACGCGACCGGCTGGTCGGTCCCTGGACGCGTCGACAGGAACTCGTAGCTGCCGCTCCCGTCGCCGGCGACCCGGTCGTTGAGCCGGTCCTCGATGCCCAGCCAGCTGCGGACCTGGGCGGCCCCGGGGCTGAGGTTGAGACCCACCAGCCCGACGATCACGGCGACGGTGAAGCCGATGGTGAAGTAGGTCCGGCGACGATCCGGGGTGGCTCCGGGCGGCCGCTCGGCCCGCTCCCGGCCTCGGCGGCGCCGTCGCGGGGGGCGCGGCAGGCCGCCCCGGATCGGCGTGACGTCCGCCCCGTCAGGGCCCGCGTCGGTCGTCTCCATGGCCCGGATCTCGCGCAGCAGGTCGCGCTGCCACTGCCGATCGGCGCGCCGCCGTGACCATCCGGACCCTCCCATGCCCGAAATGATGTCCGACCACCGGTTACCGTGCGCCCGTGACCGTCGAACCCCCGCCGTGGAACACGTTCGTCGCGGGCGACAACCTCGACGTGCTCCCCGGGCTCCCGCCCGGCAGCGTCGACCTGGTCTACATCGACCCGCCCTACAACACCGGCAACGACTTCGCCTACGCCGACGACATCCGCGGCGTCGGCGGCGCGAGCCGGCATGAGGCCTGGGTGGCGATGATGCGGCCTCGCCTCGTGGCCGCGCGCGAGGTGCTCGCGGACACCGGCGCGATCTTCGTCAGCATCGACGACAACGAGGCGGCGTACCTGCGCCTGCTCATGGACGAGGTGTACGGCGAGCAGAACCTGCTCGCGCAGATCGTGGTCAACCTCAACCCCAAGGGCCGCCAGCTGGGCAAGGGGTTCGCGACCAACCACGAGTACCTGCTCGTCTACGCGCGCGACGCCCGCCGCTGCGTGCTCGACGCCAGCACCAGCGACACCGTCGACGAGCGCGACTTCCCGCTGGCCGGGCCCGACGGGCGGCGCTTCCGGCACCTGCCGTTGCGCAACACGAACAAGAAGTTCAACCCCGCGACCGCGCGCACCCTGCACTTCCCGGTCTGGGGCGACCCGGTCGGCGGCGCGGTCCGCACGGCGCCGTTCGAGGGCGCGGTCGAGGTGCTGCCGGTGTTCGGCGACGGCACCCCGGCGGTCTGGCGGTGGAGCCGGCCGCGCATCGACGAGCGCCCCGACGACCTCGTGTGCCGCGTCATCAAGGGGGTGCGCGGCGCGCGGGTCGACGTGTTCCAGAAGGACTGGCTGCACCGCGACGTCCCGGGCGGGCGCCGCAAGAAGCTGCGCACCATCTGGATGGCCGAGGAGGTCGGCTCCACCGACACCGCGGTCGCCGAGCTCAAGGCGGTGCTCGGCCACGTCTTCGAGTCGCCCAAGCCGACCGGGTTGATCCTGCGGATCCTGCAGACGATGCCCGCGGACGCGCGGGTGCTCGACTTCTTCGCCGGCAGCGGTACGACGGGGCACGCGGTGGCGCTCGCCAACGCCGCCGACGGCGGCACCCGCACCTGCCTCTCGGTGAACTCGACCGAGCCCACCCGGGTCGGCTCCAACGCCCAGCTCGCGGGCTACGCCACCGTCGCCGACGTCACCCGCGCCCGGCTGCGCGCCGTGGCCGAGCGGGTCGGCGGCGGGTTCGCCGACCTGACGCCGTAAGGGCTAGCTCGTGCAGAGGACGGTGCCCTCGCAGGTTGCACCGGAGCGCAGCCGGTCCAGCACCAGCCGCAGCGGCGCCCAGCGCTCGCGGCCTCGCCGGGTGACGGCGTAGGCCCGGAGCGTGACGCCGGGGTCGGTCAGGGGGAGCACCCGGACGCCCTGCCGGCACTGCCACTCCAGCGGGAGCAGACCGACGCCGAGGCCGGCGACGATCAGGTCCTCGACGAGCTCCAGGCTGTCGATCTCGTGGGCGATGCGCGGGGTGAAGCCGGCCATGGACGCGAGGGTGCGCACGGCGTGCTCGTCGGCGGTGTTGCGCGAGTTGACGATCCACGGCCGCTCGGCGAACGCGGCGAACACCGCGGCCGAGTCGCCGTGCGGCGTGGGCTCGTCGGCGGACACGCCGAGGCCCCAGGCGACGTCCCACAGGTGGAGGGCGTCGAGGTCGTTGCGCAGCGCCGCCGGCGCCAGGCTGTAGTCGTAGGTCAGCGCCAGGTCGATGTCGTCGCTGGCGAGCAGCTCGAAGGCCTCCAGCGGCTCGTACTCGCTGACCAGCACCCGCACCCCCGGGTGCGACGTGGCGAGGTCGCCGATGATCGGCAGCAGCGAGCGGCGTACGGCGGTCGCGAAGCCGGCGATCCGCAGGGTCCCGGCCGGCTCCGCGTCCGGGTCCAGGTCGCGCCGGGCGGCGTCGACGGCGGCGAGGATGGAGACCGCGTGGTCGGCGAGGCGGCGCCCCGCGGGCGTGAGCCGGACCCGCCGCCCGTCGGGCTCGACGAGCGGGGTCTGCACCTCGCGGGCCAGGGCCGCGATCTGCTGGGAGACCGTCGAGGTGGTGTGGCCGAGCTCGTCGGCGACCTCGCGCATCGAGCCCAGCCGGGAGAGCTCGACGAGCAGCCGGAGCCGACGGACGTCCATGCGCCGATTGTCCACAGATCGTGAACGGTATGTCCAGTTAAATCACGTGGACGCGAACGGTGGGGGAGCGAACACTGGACCCATGAGCTCGCGCACCGGTGCCTCGATGGCCGTCGTCTCGATGCTGTGCGTCCAGCTGGGCCTGGCCGTGTCGGTCGGCCTCATCGACGACCTGGGCCCCGAGGGCGCCGCCTGGCTGCGCCTGGCGTGGGCCGGGGTGATCATGCTCGCGGTGGTGCGCCCCCGGCGCTCGGACTTCCCGGCCGGCTCGCTGCCGGCCTGCGTGCTGCTCGGCGTCGTCACCGCGGGCGTGACGATGCTGTTCATGGCGGCGGTGGACCGGCTGCCGCTGGGCACGGCCAGCGCGCTGGAGTTCCTCGGCCCCCTGGGCGTCGCGGTCGCACGCGGGCACGGCGGCCGGCGGATCTGGCCGGCCCTCGCGGCGGTCGGCGTCCTGCTGCTCACCCAGCCGTGGAGCGGCGAGGCCGACCTCGTGGGGGTCGCGTTCGCGCTGGGTGCGGCGGTCTGCTGGGCGGCGTACATCCTGCTGACGCAGCGCGTCGGCGACGCGGTCACCGGCCTCAAGGGGCTGGCGATCTCGATGCCCGTCGCGGCCCTGGTCGCGACCGCCGTCGCCGGGCCCTCGACGTTCGGCCGGCTCACCCCCGAGCTGCTGCTGGTGGGCGTCGGGCTGGCGGTGCTGCTGCCGGTGGTGCCGTTCGCGCTGGAGCTGCTGGCGCTGCGGCGGCTGACCACCTCGGCGTTCGGCACCCTGATGAGCCTGGAGCCGGCGTTCGCCCTGCTCATCGGCTTCCTCGCGCTCAGCCAGGCGCCAGGGTGGCTGGCCGTCGCGGGGGTCGGCTTCGTGGTCGCCGCCGGCATCGGGGCCGAGCGGACCGGCGCCCGGTCGCCCTCAGACGCCGGCGGCCTGCTCCAGGTGACCTAGCTCGTCGTCGAGGTGGGTGAGCAGCCGCTGCAGGTGCGGGACCGTGCGGCGGCAGCCGGTGAGCCCGAACGCCATGTTGCCGTCGTAGGACGTGCAGGTGATGTTGAGCGCCATGCCGTTGATCGGGATCGACAGCGGGTAGGTGCCGACCAGCTGCGCGCCGTTCCAGTAGTGGGTGGAGCGCGGGCCGGGGACGTTGCTGATGATGAGGTTGTAGGGCGGACGCACGATGCCCTGCATGCGCAGCATCGGCGCGAGGATCGCCGGGGCCTGGCCGAGCGCGCTCATCGCCAGGATCTGCATCGGCGTCATCGACGAGAGCGCCTCCTTGCCGTCCTTCATGGAGCGGTGGATGGTCGCCAGCCGCCGGGCCGGGTCGGGCAGGTCGGTGGCCAGCTGCACCATCACCGCACCGACCGCGTTGCCGCCCTCGGCCGAGGCGATCTGCGACTGCTTGGCGTTGAGGCCGACCGGGACCATCGAGACCAGCGTCTGGTCCGGCAGCGCGTCGAGCTCGAGCAGGTAGGCGCGCATGGCGCCGCTGCACATCGCCAGCACCACGTCGTTGACCGTGGTCCCGGTGGCCTTGCCGATGCCGCGGAGCCGCTCGATCGGCCAGTCCTGCGCGGCGAAGCGCCTCGAGCCGGTGATCTGCTGGTTGATGATCGTGCGCGGCGCGTAGAGCGAGAGCGCGGAGGTCTCGTTGCGCAGGCCCTTGCTGAGCGTCTTCACCAGCGCGCCCGGCATGCCGGCGGCCTCGGCGGTGATCCCGAGCGCCGTACGCAGCGCCTGGACGGGCAGCTCGGAGAGCTCGGCGGCCTCGCGCTCGCGACTGGGGCGAGAGGTCGGCGGCGCGGCCCAGGGCGCGGGCATCCCGCGCTTGTCGGGGTCGGTCGACAGGACGCTGGCGAGGAGCCGCATCGCGGAGACGCCGTCGATGAGCGCGTGGTGGGTCTTGGTGTACATCGCGACCCGGCCGTCGCGCAGCCCCTCGATGACGTGGGCTTCCCACAGGGGACGCTCGCGCGCCAGTCGAGTGCCGTGGAGCCGGCCGCACAGCTCGAGCAGCTCGCGGATCCGTCCGGGCTTGGGCAGGGCGCTGTGGCGCACGTGGTGCTCGATGTCGAACTGCTCGTCGGGCTGCCAGACCCACTGCCCGCCCGTGCGCACCGACCGGTGGGGTCGCTTGAGGAACAGCGGCGCCACCTCGTCGATGTCGCTCATCTGCTCGTACATCTCGCGGACGTAGCCCCGACCGGCTCCCTCCGGCTTCTGGAACAGCTGGAGTCCGCCGACGTGCATCGGCATGCTCCGGTTCTCGGCGAAGAGGAAGCCGGTGGCGGTGGGATCGATCGGAGTGACCACGGTGCGCCTTTCGTAGGGACGCATCCTCGCCCGCGGTGACCACCGCCACAAGCACCGAGGCTCCCCGGCGGGCGGTTCTCGGGCCAGGTGTCGCCCACAGGGGGGTGTCGCGTCGGCCGTCGTCCCCAGGGAGGACGGCGCTGGCCTCGGCCTGTCCCTCGCCGCTCCTAGCGTCGCCGCCATGAAGATCCTTCTCTCCGTCCTGACCACGATCCTGCTGACCCTCGGCGTCGCCGGCCTGGCGCGCGCCGACCACGGCTCGCCCGTCGACCGCGTCCCCGAGCCGCCCGTCATCGTCGAGGTGGAGGGTGACGCCGCCAACGGCTTCGGCATCCACTACTCCGACGGCTCCGAGCTCTCCCCGCCCACCGACTCGGAGGCCTTCGCCGAGTGCGGCGAGTACGACCGCCGCGTGGCACGCGTCCGCTGTCGCACCGAGGTCCGGGTCTGGTACCGCGATCTCGGGGACCTCAAGCGAGCGCTGGAGCACGCGCGGTCGTGACACGATCGGGGCATGGAGGCCGGACGACTGGACCGGATGCGGGCGTGGGGGCGCACGTCGCTCGGGGCCCGCCTCCTGCGGCTGAGGGCCAAGCGGTGGCAGATCGCCCAGTGCGCACTCGCGGCCGGGGCCGCGTGGTTCCTGGCCGCCGACGTGCTGGGCCACGACACGCCGTTCTTCGCGCCGATCGCCGCGGTGGTCAGCCTCGGCACGTCCTACGGCCAGCGGCTGCGGCGCGTCGTCGAGGTCACCCTCGGGGTGGCGATCGGCGTCTTCATCGCCGACCTGCTGGTCATCCAGATCGGCTCGGGGGCGTGGCAGCTGGTGCTGATCGTGGGCCTGGCCATGACGACGGCGTTCCTCCTCGACGGCGGGCAGCTGTTCGTCACCCAGGCGGCCGTGCAGTCGATCGTCGTCAGCACCCTGCTGCCGGATCCGAGCGCGGCGCTGACCCGCTGGACGGACGCGCTGGTCGGCGGCGCGGTCGCCCTGGTGGCGGCCACGGTCGTCCCGGCCGCGCCGCTGCGGCGGCCCCGCGAGCAGGCGGCGCTGGTCATGGACAAGATCGCCGAGCTGCTGCGCGCGGCCAGCGAGGTGATGGTGACCGGGGAGGCCGAGCGCGGCCTGGCGCTGCTCGCCGACGCCCGCGCCACCGACCACCTGATCCGCGAGCTCCAGTCGGCCGCCGACGAGGGGATGTCCGTCGTGGCCTCCTCGCCGTTCCGCGTGCGCCACCGCGACAACCTCAGGCGGGTGAGCGACCTGGTCGACCCCCTCGACCGGACCCTGCGCTCCACCCGGGTGCTGGTACGGCAGACGGCGATCACCGCCTACCGGCACGGGGCGGTCCCCGGCTCCTACGCGCGGCTGGCGCTCGAGCTGGCCGACGCCGCCGACGCGGTGGCCGCCGAGCTCGCCGCCGACCGGATGGCGCTCGCGGCCCGGCCGCAGGTGCTCGCCGTCGGTGAGCGCACCGGCCAGGTCGAGCGCTCCGAGGTGTTGGCCGCCGAGGTGATCCTCGCCCAGCTCCGCTCGATCGTCGTCGACCTGCTGCTCCTGACGGGCATGGACGAGACCGAGTCCACCGACGCCCTGCCCCCGCCCCCCACGACGACGCCATGACGACGTCGGGCGGTCCGCCGCAGGCCCGCTGGGTGCTGCACGTCGACCTGGACCAGTTCATCGCCGCGGTGGAGGTGCTGCGGCGACCCGAGCTGGCGGGCCTGCCGCTGATCGTCGGGGGTCGCGGCGACCCGACCGAGCGGGCGGTGGTGTCCACGGCCTCCTACGAGGCGCGCGAGTACGGCGTGGGGTCCGGCATGCCGCTGCGGCTGGCGGCGCGCAAGTGCCCCGAGGCGGTGATCCTGCCGGTCGACGCGCCGGCGTACGAGGCGGCCTCGGCGGTAGTGATGGCGACGCTGCGCGCGCAGGAGTGGGACGGCGCGCCGGTCGACGTGGAGGTGCTCGGCTGGGACGAGGCGTTCCTGGCCGCGCGGGAGCCGCGCGAGGATCCGGTCGCCTTCGCCGAGCAGCTCCGCGCCGCGGTGCTCGCGGCGACGCGGCTGCACTGCTCGGTCGGCATCGGCAACAACAAGCTGCAGGCCAAGATCGCCACCGACTTCGGCAAGCCGCGCGGGGTCTACCGCATCACCGACGAGACCTGGTTCGAGGAGATGGGCGACCGGCCGACCCGGGCGCTGTGGGGGATCGGGGCCAAGACCGCCAAGCGGCTGGCGGCGCTGGGGATCGACACGGTGCGCCAGCTGGCCGAGTCCGACGTCCGCGTCCTGGCCGCCGAGATCGGGCCGACGATGGGGCCGTGGTTCCACCGGCTCGGCCGCGGCGTCGACACCAGCCAGGTGGACCCGGAGCCCTACGTGCCGCGGGCGCACGGTCGTGAGGAGACCTTCCAGGCGGACCTGGAGGACTGGGCCGAGGTCGAGGAGGCGGCCCGGCGGCTGGCGCGCCGTGCGGTGGCCGACATCGACGCCGAGGGCCGCCCCGCGGCCCGGGTCGGGATCAAGGTGCGGTTCAAGCCGTTCCTCACCGTCACCCGCAGCCTGACCCTGCCGGAGCCGAGCAACGACCCGGAGGTCCTCGGCGCGGCCGCGGTCGAGCTGCTCGGCCGGGTCGACCGGGACCGTCCGGTGCGGCTGCTCGGGGTCCGCCTGGAGATGACCGAGCCGGCAGGCGGCTACTAGCCGGGCCCCGCCACCAGCCGGACCGCGCCCTCGCGGCGGGGGTCGGCGGCCGCGTCGAGCCGACCATCGGGGCCGACGAGGGCGGCGCCGACGCCGCCGAAGTACATGGTGGGCTCGCCCTCCTGCTTGAGCTGCTCATGGGGGCGGCCGGCGCGGTGCAGGTGCAGCCGGGGGTGGTCGATGGCGTCGCGCAGCGACAGCCCGCCGCTCACGAACAGCGCCAGCACCTGGGTGACGGCGGTGGTGATCCGGTCCGCGCCCGGCGAGCCGATCGCCAGCACCGACCCGTCGTCGTGCCGGCCGACCGTCGGCGCCATGTTGGACAGCAACCGGGTGCCGGGGGCCGAGCCGTGGAGGCCGCGCGGGTTGAGCTCCTGCTCCCCGAGGCAGTTGTTGAGCCAGATCCCCGTGCCCTCCGCGAGGAGCCCGGAGCCGTAGCCCGACGACACGGTCACCGAGCAGGCCAGCCCGTCGCTGTCGGCGGCGGACACGTGCGCCGTCGACCCGGACTCCAGGACGGCGAGGTGGTCGCGGTCGACAAGCGCCAGGAACGCCGCCGCGGCGGCCGCGACGTCGTCGGTGTGGTCCAGGACGTCGAGGCGGTGCCCGAGCACCGCGCGCTGGACTCGGACGAGGTGGTCGAGGTCGTCGGGCGTCCACGGACCGTGGGGGCGGTCCTCGAGCAGCCGCAGCATGGCGGCCACACAGACCCCGCCGACCGAGGGCGGCGGCGTCGTGGCCAGGGTCCAGCGCCCGATGCGGGTGGCCAGCGATGGCCGTACGACGGGCGCGTACGCCGCCAGGTCGTCGGCGTGCAGGAGGCCGCCGCGGGCGAGCACGTCGCCCGCGATCCGGCGGGCGAGGTCCCCGGTGTGGAGGGCCGCCGGCCCCTCGTCGGCCAGCTGATGCAGGGTCGTGACCAGGTCCGGGAGCACGACGGGTCCGCGGGTCAGCTCTCCGTCGCGGTCGTGCAGCGCGGCCCGGCTGCCCTCGTCCCAGCCGTAGATGTCGAGGTGGACGTGGTCGAGGTAGTAGCGCGACGCCCGGCTGAGCCGGAAGCCGCCGCGCGCGACCTCGATCGCCGGAGCGACCAGGTCGCGCCAGGGCAGCCTGCCGTCGCGGGCGTGCACCTCGCCGAACGCCGCGACCGAGCCGTGCACCGCGACCGAGCCCGGCCCGATCGTGGTCGTGACCCCGTCGCCGTACTCGGTGACGACGTCCCAGGTGCCGCCGCCCGGCGGGCGGCTGCCGCGGCCGGGCATGTCCATCCAGCCGTCGACGGTGTACGGCGTCGCGTCCGGTGGCTGCACGGTGACGAAGCCGCCGGAGCTGAGGGAGACCAGGCCGACCTCGTTGACCATCGTCACCAACGTGGCGGCCAGCGCCGCGTCCACGGCGTTGCCGCCGGCCAGGGCGACCCGCTCGCCCGCGGCGGCCGCCGCCTCGTTGGGCGCCGCCAGGGCGACCTGGGCCACCCTCAGAGCCCGTCGCGGAGCTCGCGGACGACCGAGTCGACGACCGCCACGAGGTCGCCCCCGGTGCGCTCGGCGACCGCCCGCTGCCGCTGGTAGGACGCGCCGCGGCGCACGATGTCGAGCACCGAGCGCAGCTCGGCCTCGCAGCCGAGCCGGTCGGCGACCGGGGTCAGCCGCTCCACGAGGCCGACGAGGTCGTCGGTGACCAGGCGCTCCCGGGACTCGGCGTCCAGGATGATGATCGCGTCCAGGCCGTAGCGGGCCGAGCGCCACTTGTTCTCCTGCACGTGCCACGGCGGCATGGTCGCCAGCGTCTCTCCCGCCGCCAGCCGCGTGTCGAGGTCGACCACCAGGCAGTGCACGAGAGCCGTCAGCGCGGCCAGCTCGTCGAAGGTGGAGACGCCGTCGCACACCCGGGTCTCGATCGTGCCCAGGTGCGGGGCGGGCCGCACGTCCCACCGCACCTCGGAGAGCACCTCGATCACCCCGGTGGTGAGCTGGTCGTCCACGAACCGCTCGTACTCGGCCCAGGTGTCGAACTGGAACGGCAGCCCCGCTGTGGGCAGCTGCTGGAACATCAGGGCCCGGTTGGAGGCGTAGCCGGTGTCGACCCCGGCCCAGATCGGGGAGGACGCCGAGAGGGCCTGGAGGTGCGGGTAGTAGTTCAGCAGCGCGGAGAGCACCGGCAGCACCCGGTCGCGCTCGGGCATCCCGACGTGGACGTGGACGCCCCAGATGAGCATCTGGCGTCCCCACCACTGGGTGCGGTTGATCAGCTCGGCGTAGCGGTGGCCCGGCGTCAGCTCCTGCGCGGTCCACGACGCGAAGGGGTGCGTGCCCGCGCCGTACAGGTCGAGCCCGAGCTCGTCGGCGGCCGGCACCACGGCGGCGAGCGTCTCGTGCAGCTCGGCCATGGCCTCGGGCACCGTGCGGCAGACGCCGGTCACGAGCTCGACGGTGTTGCGCAGCAGCTCCTGGTGCAGGCGGCTCGGATCCGGCATCCGGTGCCGGGCGCGGGCGAAGAGATGAGAGGCGTCGTTGCGCAGGTCGCGGGTCTTCCGATCGACCAGTGCCAGCTCCCACTCGACCCCCAGCGTGGGCTCGGCGGAGGCGTGGAAGTCGATGCGCACCCGCCAAGCGAAGCACACTCGGTGCCTGCCAGCATGGCGGGATGGCCGAGGGACGCGCGTTGAACCTGACGATGGACTTCTGTCTCCGGGTGGGGGAGCTGCTGCTCTCGTCGGGGGCCGGCGCCGCCGACGTCACCTCGACCATGCAGACGCTGGCGTGGCACTTCGGCCTGCGGCACCCCGAGATCGACGTCACGTTCACGTCCCTGTCGATGAGCTACCAGGTCTCCCCCGAGGAGTCTCCGCTCATGCAGGTGCGCCACGTCAAGCAGCGCGACATCGACTACGAGGACCTCACGCTCGTCGACCACCTGGTCCGCGACGTGATCGCCGACCACGTGGACCTGGCCGAGGCGCGCGCGACGCTGGCCCGGATCGTGTCGTCGGGGCACGGCACCCCCCGGTGGGCGATCAGCCTGGGCTGGGGAGCCATGTGCTCGGGGGTCGGCATCCTGCTGCGCGGCGACGTCACGGTGGTGGCCATCGCCTTCGTGGCGGCGGTCTGCATCGATCGGCTGCAGCTGTGGATGGCCCGCCGCCGGCTGCCGTTCTTCTACCAGCAGGTCGCGGGCGGAGCCGTCGCCACGCTGCTCGCGGCGGCCGCCGCCGGGGTGGGCCTGGTGGAGAACCCGTCCCTGGTCATCACCGCCAACATCATCATGCTGCTCGCGGGGATCGGGTTCATGGGCGCCCTCCAGGACGCACTCTCGGGCTTCTACATCACCGCCGGCGCGCGGCTCACCGAGGCGCTGCTGGCCACGGCCGGCATCATCGCCGGCGTCAGCGGTGGCCTCACCGTGGCCGACGTGGCCGGCGTGGAGCTGCGCCGCGTCGGGATGGCCGCCTCCACCTGGGAGACGCTCACCCCGGTCGCGCTCGGCGCCGCCCTGTGTGCGGCCGCGTTCGCGTTCTCGTCGTACGCGCCCCGTCGGATCATCCTGCCGATCGCGCTCATCGCCGGGCTCGCCATCTCGATCTCGCAGTCGATCTCGATCCAGGGCTTCGGCCGCGCCTGGCCGACCGCCCTCGCGGCGTTCTTCGTCGGGGTGGTCAGCTACACCGTCTCCGGTCGCCTGCGGGTCCCGCCGCTGGTGGTGGTCGTCTCCGCGGTCGTGCCGATGCTGCCCGGACTGTCGATCTACCGCGGTCTGGCGCTGATGGCCGAGGGCGGGACCGCCACCTCGCAGGGGCTCCTGGCGATGATCTCGGCCGCCTCCATCGCCACCGCGCTCTCGGCCGGCGTGATCCTGGGCGAGTACGTGGCGCAGCCCCTGAGGCGCGAGGCGAGCCGGCTGGAGAGCCGTCTGGCCGGACCCCGGCTGGTCGGTCCGCTGCGCTACCCCGGTAGGCGCCGTCGCCGTCGGAGCCGGACGTTCGCGTCCTAGACGGAGAGCCGTTCGACGAGGCTCAGCCACGCGAGCGCGCTCCCGTCGAAGGGCGCCCGCCTCCCCTCGACCGCCGCGAGGATCCGCTCGGAGGTGGACAGGGCGAGCGCGACCAGCTCGTCGGGGTAGCCGAGCTCGACGCGGTGCTGGGCGAACTCGTCCTCGTCGTCGAGCCAGACCCGCCCGTCGTTCTCGCGGATCACGTCGAGGTCGAGGTCGACCGCCCGCAGGGTGCGGCCGTCCCAGCGCGGTGGCGTGGTCATGTCGACGTAGGTGTGGAGGGGACCCTCCGTGGCGTGGAAGGTGGCGAGCCAACCCCGACTCGCCTGAGCTCCCTCGGCCGGCACCAGGAGCGCCTGGTCGACCGGGGCGACGTAGTCGGCGCCCGGCCGCGACATCGTGCCCCCGGCCGGCAGGCCGAGCCAGTCGCCGGCCTCGTCGGTGCCGAGGAGCACCGCGTCGAACTCCCAGTGGGGACGCTCGCCCCACTTGGTCATCACGACCCGGACGGGGTCGCCTGGCCGCGGTGGCACGGGCGCGGTCACAGCACCCTGCGCGAGGCGCGGGCCGCCACGTCCTGGTAGCGCGACCCGACCAGCTTGGCCGCCTGGTGCACCGCGTGCGCGTCCAGCCCGACCAGCACCCGGGCCTTGTTCTTCAGCACGCCCTTGACGATGACGCGGGCGGCCTTCTCCGGGGTCATCTTGGCCAGCTTCTCGTCGAAGAACCGGGCGAGCTCCGCGGCGTCGTTGCCCTCGGCGGCGCGCGCGTTGCGAGCGATCGCGGTTTTGATGCCGCCGGGGTGGACGGCGGTCACGCCCACGGGGTGGCCGGCCACCAGCATCTCCTCGCGCAGCGCCTCGGTGAGCCCGCGGACGGCGTACTTCGTGGCGTTGTAGGCGCTCTGCCCCGGCATCGAGACCAGCCCGAAGAGGGAGGAGAGGTTGACGACGTGGCCGTCGCCGGAGGCGATCAGGTGGGGAAGGAACTCCTTGGTGCCGTGGACGACCCCCCAGAAGTTCACCCCGACGATCCACTCCATGTCGTCGTAGGACAGGTCCGCGAGGTCCCCGGAGAGCGCGACGCCGGCGTTGTTCACCACCACGTTGACCCGCCCGAAGTGCTCGGCCACGGCCTTCGCGTACGCCGCGAACGCCGCCCGGTCGGCGACGTCGAGACGGTCGCTGCGGACCTCGGCGCCCCTCGCCTTCACCAGGTCGACGGTCTCGGCCAGGCCGGCCTCGTCGACGTCCGAGAGCGCGAGCAGCGAGCCGCGCCCGGCCGTCTCGACCGCGAGTGCGCGACCGATGCCGGAGCCGGCGCCGGTGATGACGACGACCTTGCCGTCGAGGGTCCTCATACGTATGCCTCCTGGTCGAAGGACGCCAACCGGCGCCGGAAGTCTGCGGTGGTGCGGGGCCAGAGGACGGTGTTGCGGCCATGGTCGTCGAGGTACCAGCTGTCGCAGCCGCCCGTCGTCCACACCGTGTGGCGCATCCGGCGCTGCAGGGAGCGGTTCCAGCGGTCGGTGGCCTCCTGGGTGGGCTCGACGGCGTCGAGGCCGCGGCGGCGGACGGTGCGCAGCGCGTCGCGCAGGTAGGCGACCTGGGACTCGATGATGAAGATCATGCTGGTGTGCCCTTGGCCGGTGTTGGGTCCGACCAGCATGAACAGGTTGGGGAAGCCCGGCACGGTCGTGCCCTTGTAGGCCGCCATGCCGGTGCGGCGCCAGGTGTCGGCGAGCGTGCGCCCGGACCGGCCGGTGATGTGCTCGGCGATCGGCAGGTCGGTCGTGTGGAAGCCGGTGGCGACGACGAGCACGTCGATCTCGCGCTCGGTGCCGTCCTCGGTGACGACCGCATCGCCGGTGACCTTGGCGATGCGCTCGGTGACCACCTCGGTGTTGTCGGCGGCGAGGGCGGGGTAATAGGTGTTGGAGCGCAGCACCCGCTTGCAGCCGAAGGCGAAGCGCGGCGTGACCTTGTCGCGCAGGGCCGGGTCGGAGATGCCCTTCTCGATGTTCTTCAGGGCCAGCGCTCGGGCGGGCGCCGCGATCTTGGGCTGGAGGGTGAACGCCGGCACGTACGCCTCGTGCGACCAGTAGAGGGCGGTGCGGTACAGGCGGCGCAGACCCGGCACCCGCCGCAGCGCGAGGCGCTCGAGGCCGGAGTAGGCCCGGTCGTTGCGGGGGATCACCCACGGCGCCGTTCGCTGGTAGACGTCCAGGCGGGCGGCGACCTTCTGCAGCTCGGGGATGATCTGGATCGCGGAGGCGCCGGTGCCGACGACCGCGATGCGCTTGCCGGCCAGGTCGACGTCGTGGTCCCAGCGCGCGGAGTGGAAGACCTGGCCCTGGAAGGTGTCCAGCCCCTCGAGGTCGGGCACCTTGGGCTCCTCGAGGGCGCCGGCCGCGACGACGAGGAACCGCGCGGTCCACACGCCGGCCGGGGTGTGGACGCTCCACCGCTGCGCGGATTCGTCCCAGACGGCGTCGGTGACCGGGGTGTCGAAGACGAACCGGTCGAGCGTGCCGGACTCGGCGGCGACCCGCTGGGTGTAGGCCTGGATGTCGGGCTGGGGGGAGTAGGAGCTGGGCCAGTCGTGCTCGGCGAAGGAGTAGGAGTAGAGCTGGCTCGGGACGTCGCAGGCGGCGCCGGGGTAGGTGTTGTCGCGCCAGGTGCCGCCGACCTCGCCGGCCTTCTCCAGGACCACGAAGTCGGTCTCGCCGTCCTCCTGCAGCTTGATCGCGGCGCACAGCCCGGCGAAGCCTGAGCCGATGATCACGTGGTCGACCGCGTGGGGGGAGCTCATGGCGCGACGGTATTGCCGTTATTGAACGAGTGTCAATACACTCGTGACGTGACGTCACCCGCACGCACCCGGCTCGCTCCCGACGAGCGCCGCTCCCAGCTGCTGGACCTGGGGGTCCGGCTGCTCGCGACGCGCTCGCTCGACGAGCTCTCCATCGACGTGCTGGCCGAGGAGGCCGGCATCTCGCGCGGCCTGCTCTACCACTACTTCGGCAACAAGCACGCCTTCCACGAGGCCGTCGTACGCCGCGCGGCCGACGACCTGATCGCCCAGACCGCGCCGCCCGTGGAGGGCGAGCCGCTGGAGCGGCTGCGGGTGTCGGTGACGGCCTACGTCGACTACGTCACGGCCAACTACGAGGGCTACCTGTCCCTGGTCAAGGGGGCCGCGGGCGGGAACGACGCGCTGCGCGAGATCTACGAGGAGGCCCGCTCCGCACTCACGGACCGGATCTTCCGCGAGGACGCCCGGGGCCAGATCGTCGCGGACACGCCCACGACCCGGCTGCTGGTGCGCGGCTGGTCGGCGATGGCCGAGGAGCTCGTGCTCAGCTGGCGCGCCGAGCCGGCGGGCGTGAGCCGCGAGGAGCTGCTCGCGATCCTCGCGGCCTCCCTGCCGGCGCTCGTCGAGGTCATCGCGCCCGGGTGAGGTCGTAGCCGGTCGGCCCGCGGCCGCGGTCTAGCGCGCGACCACCTCGGCGAGCTGGTCCAGGCCCCAGGAGAGGTCGGCGGCGGAGACGACGAGCGGGGGCGCGAGGCGGATGGTGGAGCCGTGGGTGTCCTTGGCGAGGACGCCGCGGGCCATGAGCGCCTCGCAGACCTCGCGTCCGGTGCCCACAGCGGGGTCGATGTCGACGCCGGCCCACAGGCCACGGACCCGGACGGCGAGGACGCCGTGGCCGATCATCGACTCGAGGCGCTCGCGCAGCAGCAGCGACAGCTCGTCGGCGCGCCGCTGGAACTCGCCGGTGGCGAGCATGTCGACGACCGCGTGGCCGACCGCGCAGGCCAGCGGGTTGCCGCCGAACGTGGAGCCGTGCTGGCCGGGCTTGAGCACGCCGAGCACGTCGCGGTCGGCGACGACCGCCGAGACCGGCACGATGCCGCCGCCCAGGGCCTTGCCGAGGATGTAGATGTCCGGGACGACGTCCTCGTGGTCGCAGGCGAAGGTGCGCCCGGTGCGGCCGAGACCGGCCTGGATCTCGTCGGCCGCGAACAGGACGTTCTCGCGCGTGCAGGCCTCGCGGACGCCGCGCAGGTAGCCCTCGGGCGGGATCACGACGCCGCTCTCGCCCTGGATCGGCTCGATCAGCACGGCGACGGTCGTGTCGTCGATGGCGGCCTCGAGGGCGGCCAGGTCCCCGTAGGGCACCGTCACGAAGCCCGGGGCGAAGGGGCCGAAGCCGTCGCGGGCGTCGGGGTCGTCGGAGAACCCGACGATGGTGGTGGTGCGGCCGTGGAAGTTGCCGGAGGCGACCAGGATCGTGGCGCGGTCGGCGGGCACGCCCTTCACCTCGTAGCCCCACTTGCGAGCGACCTTGATCGCGGTCTCGACGGCCTCGGCGCCGGTGTTCATCGGCAGCACCAGGTCCTTGCCGCACAGGTCGCCCAGGGCGGTGCAGAAGTCGGCGAACTGGTCGTGCACGAACGCTCGGCTGGTGAGGGTGAGCTTGTCGAGCTGGGCGTGCGCCGCGGCGACGAGCGCGGGGTGGCTGTGGCCGAAGTTGAGCGCGGAGTAGCCGGCCAGGAGGTCGAGGAAGCGGCCGCCGTCGACGTCGGTCATCCACGCGCCCTCGGCGTGGGCGACGACCACCGGGAGCGGGTGGTAGTTGTGGGCGGTGCGCTCCTCGGCGCGAGCGAACTCGATGCCGTTGGTGGCGGGCAGGTCGGTCAGCGATGAGGTCATCCGGAGCGCTTCTTCCTCGGGTGGTCGGGCGTCAGATTGTCTGACAATCCGTTGTCCCGAAGACTAGCGCAGATCCACCCGGATCCGGGTGTCGCCCGGCGTCGTGTCCAGCCGTACGTCGCCGCCGTGGGCCGTGACGATCGCCCGGACCAGGGCGAGACCGAGACCGACGCCTCCCTGCCGGTGGCGGGCGGCGTCACCGCGCGCGAACCGCTCGAACGCATGCTCGGCCAGCTCGGGGGGGAAGCCGGGTCCGTCGTCGGCGACCTCGAAGCCGCGGTCGGTCAGCGAGACCGTGACCTCGGTGCCGGGCGGGGTGTGCTTGCGTGCGTTGGTGAGCAGGTTGGTCACCACCTGGTGCAGCGCCTGCTCGTCCCCGAGCACCTCGACCGACTCCTCGGGCAGGTGCAGCGCCCACCGGTGCTCGGGCGCCAGCACCCGCGCGTCCTCGACGGCCTCCAGGAGCAGCCGGGTCAGGTCCACGGGCTCCCGGGCCAGCGGTCGCCCGGCGTCCAGGCGCGCCAGCAGCAGGAGGTCCTCGACCAGTCGGGTCATCCGGGTGGACTCCTCCTCGACCTTCGCGAGCGCGGTCGCCGCGGCCTCGGCGTCCCCCGGTCGGCGTCGGGCGAGCTCGGCGTAGCCCACGATCGTGGCCAGCGGGGTGCGCAGCTCGTGGGAGGCGTCGGCCACGAACTGCCGCACCTGCTGCTCGCTGCGGTGCCGCGCGTCCAGCGAGGACTCCACGTGCGAGAGGAGGGTGTTGAGAGCGGCGCCTACCTGGCCGACCTCGGTCCGCTCGTCTGTCAGGTGCGCCGGCACCCGCTCGGTCACCCCGACCTCGCCCGAGGCCAGCGGCAGGGTGGCCACGGCGCGCGCCGTCTCGGCCACCTCGGTGAGCGGGCGCAGTTGGCGGCGTACGACGCTCGAGGCCAGCGCGCCGGTGCTCACGACGCCCAGCAGCGTGAGCAGCAGCTCCCAGCGCACCACCGACGCGACCGCGGCGTCCACCGACTCGGTGGGCAGCCCGGAGACCAGGCCGCCTTCGACGGTGACCCGGTACCGGCCGTGCTCGGGCACGTCGACGGTGTGCACCTCGCCGTCGTCGGGGACGTCGGCGAGCAGGTCGAGCGCCTCGTCGTCGAGCTGGGCGCTGTCGCCGGGCTGGTCGGCCAGGACGATCCCCACGCCCTCGTCCGGCAGCGCCACGAGGGTGGCGGGCTCCTGGTTGCCGAAGGGGCCCCGCGGCTCGTGGCCGTGCGGACCCGGCCCGCGCAGCCCGGGGCCGTCCTCGGCGCGGCGTGCCGAGGAGAGCACCTTGTCGTCGAGCTGGCCGTTGAGGTAGCTGCGCATGACCAGTGCGGTCGCGCCACTGATGAGCAGCGCGGCGACCGCCACGAGCGCGACGGTCGTCACGACCAGTCGCGAGGCCAGCGACCGAGGCAGCCTCATGCGGCCGGCTTGAGGACGTACCCGGCGCCGCGCATCGTGTGGATCATGGGCTCGCGGCCGGCGTCGATCTTCTTGCGCAGGTAGGAGATGTAGAGCTCGACGACGTTGGCCTGGCCACCGAAGTCGTAGTTCCAGACCCGGTCCAGGATCTGCGCCTTGCTGAGCACCCGGCGGGGGTTGCGCATCAGGTAGCGCAGCAACTCGAACTCGGTCGCCGTCAGGCTGATCTCCTCGCCCGCGCGGCGTACCTCGTGGCTGTCCTCGTCCAGCTCCAGGTCGCCCACCACCAGGACGGGGGACTCCTTGGCCTGCTGGGCGCCGGCGCGCCGCATCAGCGCGCGCAGGCGCGCGACGACCTCCTCCAGGGAGAACGGCTTGGTGACGTAGTCGTCGCCGCCTGCGGTGAGCCCGGCGATCCGGTCCTCCACAGCGTCGCGCGCGGTGAGGAAGAGGACCGGGACGTCGGCGTCGGCGCTGCGCAGCCGGCGCAGCACCTCGAGGCCGTCGAAGTCGGGCAGCATGATGTCGAGCACCACCGCGTCGGGGCGGAACTCCTTGGCCGTGCTCACCGCCTTCGTCCCGGTGTGGGCGGTCTCGACCTGCCAGCCCTCGTAGCGCAGCGCCATCGAGATCAGCTCGGCGAGGTTCACCTCGTCGTCGACGACGAGGACACGCAGCGGTGAGCCGTCGGCGCGTACGAGGTCGTGTTGTGCCATGGCTCCACTGTGCCTCGCCACCCTGTGACTCTCCTGTGAGCGCGATGAGGCGCAGCCAGGAGCCGGCTCACGACGTCCTCATCCTGCGAGCACAGCGTCTGCACAGGCTCGCCGCCGACACTCAGTGGTGCACGAAACGAGAGAACCACAGAAGGAGGTTTCACCCGTGAACGAGCACGAGACCCAGCCCGTTCAGCCGGCCGCGAACCAGCCAACCCCGGACCAGCCGGCCCCGGACCAGCCGGCCGCAAACCAGCCGGCTGCCCCCACCGGGCCCCAGCCCCCGCAGAAGACCAGCTGGCGCAAGCGCAGCCTCGGCGCGCCGATCGTGGCCGGCGTCGCGGCGCTCTGCCTGCTCCTCGGGGGCCTCGGCGGTGCGGCCGTGAGCGCCTGGGCCGACGACGACGAGCCGGACGGCTTCGGTCCGGGCGGACGGTTCCAGGAGCACGGCCACCGGGGCGGCCCCCACGGTGGGCCCGGGATGATGATGCCGCCCGGCCACTACGGCGACGACGAGTACGAGGGCGGCCAGGGCGGACTGCCGTTCGGCGAGCAGCCCGACTCCGAGCTGCCCGACTCCGAGCAGCCTGACTCCGAGCTGCCCGAGGCGCCCGAGTCCGGGACGCCCGCCCCCGAATCCGGAGACGGCGAGGCCTGAGCCGCTCCGCCCCGGGCGCAACCCGCAGGGCTGAGTCGCCTCACGGCCTGAGCAGGTCCCGCACGGCCAGCGACGCGAAGACCATCGCCGAGCCGAGCGGGGCGCCCGGGCCGGGGTAGACGGGGCCGAACACCGAGGCGGCGCAGTTGCCCGCCGCGTAGAGGCCAGGCATCGCGGAGCCGTCGTGGCGCAGCACGCGCCCGGCGGCGTCGGTGACCAGGCCACCCTTGGTGCCGAGGTCGGAGAGCACGAAGCGGGCGGCGTAGTACGGCGGCCGGTCGCAGGGCGTCAACGCGGAGTTGGACCCCTCGCCGCCGGCGAAGAACGTGTCGTACTCGTCGTCCCCGCGGCCGAAGTCCTCGTCGACGCCCTTCTCGCAGAAGCCGTTGAACCGCGCGACGGTGGCGACCAGGGCGTCGGCGGGCACGCCGATGGTGGCCGCGAGGGCCTCGAGGGTGTCGGCCTGTGCCCACGTGCCGGCGGCCAGGTGCTCGACCGGGTCGCCCTCGGGCATGGCGATCGCCGGCAGCCGGCCGCCCTCGCGGGAGTCGAAGACCAGCCAGGACGGCACCCGCGCGGCCTGCCCGTCGACGGCCGCGGCCATCGCTCGGCCCAGTCGGTCGTAGGGCTGCGCCTCGTTGGCGTAGCGCCGTCCGGAGGCGTCGACCAGGAGCCCGCTGCGCAGGCCGAGCGTGAACGACCCGCGGCCGTCGGGGTGCTCCAGTCCGGGGCAGAACCAGCCGAGAGCACTGAAGTCGGCGGCCGCCCCGAGCGCGATCGCCGCTTGGATCGGCTCGCCGGTGTTGGTGCCCTGCGGCGCCATCGTCCATGTCGCGTCGCCGGGGACGCCGCGCTCCTGGCGCAGCGCGGCGTTGCCCTCGTAGCCGCCGGCCGCGAGGAGCACGCCACGCGTGGCGCCGAAGGTGACCGGCCCCTCGGGGGTCATCGCCGCGACGCCCGCGACCCGGCCCTCGTCGTCGGTGAGCAGACCGGTGACCGGCAGGTTCGTGCGGATCTCCCCGCCCTCCCGGACGAGAACCGCCGCCAGCCGGGCGATGAGCGACTGCCCGCCGGTCAGGGTGCTCCGGCCCGGCTCGCCGGCGCGGTCGCGCTCTACCGGCGGGCGCACGAGCTCGGCCACCTGGGCCGGCAGGTCGCCGCGACGGACGCTCGTGGGCTGGATGGAGCGCCCGGAGGCGACCCGGCCGGGCGCCTCGTAGTACTCCGGGAACGGCAGCCACTCGAAGTCGACGCCCAGGTCGTCCTCCAGTGCGGCGACCAGCTCGGGCGCGTGCGCGAGGAACGCCTCGACCAGCTCGTCGTCGGGCTGGTGCAGGATCGCGTCCAGGTAGCTGCGCGCCGACTCGGTGGAGTCCGCGATACCCGCGCGCTGCTGCACCCGGCTGCCAGGCAGCCAGCAGGCGCCGCCGGAGTAGGCCGACGTCCCGCCGATCTGGCTGGTCTTCTCGACCACGACCACCGACAGCCCGGCCTTCGCCGCCAGGGCCGCGCCGGTGAGCGCGCCACCGCCCGAGCCGACCACGACCACGTCGTACTGGTGCTCTGTCACGGCGCGATCCTCGCAAGTAGAACGTGTTCTAGCAAGGCCGTCCGGCACAATGGGCCGGGCCATGACCGAGACCCAGCAGCTCCAGATCGTCTACCCCGCGGAGCTGCCCGTCAGCCAGCGCCGCGAGGACATCGCCGCCGCGATCCGCGACCACCAGGTCGTGATCGTCGCGGGCGAGACCGGGTCGGGCAAGACCACCCAGCTGCCGAAGATCTGCCTCGAGCTCGGGCGCGGCCAGGGTGGTCCGGACGGCAAGCTGATCGGCCACACCCAGCCGCGGCGCATCGCCGCCCGCTCGGTGGCCGAGCGCATCGCCGAGGAGCTCGGCACCGAGCTGGGGGACCTGGTCGGCTACCAGGTGCGGTTCACCGACCGGACCTCGCGCAGCGGCCGGGTCAAGCTCATGACCGACGGCATCCTGCTGGCCGAGCTCCAGCGCGACCGCGAGCTGCGCCGCTACGACACGATCATCATCGACGAGGCGCACGAGCGCACCCTCAACATCGACTTCCTGCTCGGCTACCTCAAGCGGCTGCTGCCGCGTCGTCCCGACCTCAAGCTGATCATCACCAGCGCGACGATCGACGTGGAGCGCTTCGCCAAGCACTTCGACGCCCCGGTCGTGGAGGTCTCCGGCCGGACCTACCCGGTCGAGATCCGCTATCGCCCCCTGGTCGAGCGCCCCGAGGAGGACGAGGAAGGGGAGACCGTCGTCCGCGACCAGACCGAGGCGATCGTCGACGCCGTGCGCGAGCTGTGCGCGGAGGGCCCCGGCGACATCCTGGTGTTCCTGCCGGGCGAGCGCGAGATCCGCGACACCGCCGACGCGCTCGGGGACGCCCGGCTCGAGCGGCTCGGCACCGTGGAGATCGTGCCGCTGTACTCGCGGCTCTCGGCCGCCGAGCAGCACCGCGTCTTCTCCTCCCACTCCGGGCGCCGGGTCGTGCTGGCCACCAACGTGGCCGAGACCTCGCTGACCGTCCCCGGGATCCGGTACGTCGTCGACTCGGGCGTCGCGCGCATCTCGCGCTACTCGGTGCGCACCAAGGTGCAGCGGCTGCCGGTCGAGGCCATCAGCCAGGCCTCGGCCAACCAGCGCTCCGGGCGCTGTGGCCGGGTCGCGGCCGGCATCGCAATCCGGCTGTACTCGCAAGAGGACTTCGAGTCGCGCCCGGAGTTCACCGAGCCCGAGATCCTGCGCACCAACCTGGCCTCGGTCATCTTGCAGATGGCCTCGCTCGGGCTCGGCGACGTGGGTCGCTTCCCCTTCGTCGAGCCGCCCGACAAGCGCAACGTGCACGCCGGCGTGCAGCTCCTGGAGGAGCTCGGCGCGCTGGCGGGCGGCAAGCTCACCAAGCTCGGCCGGCGCCTCGCGCGGCTGCCCATCGACCCGCGACTGGCCAGGATGATCATCGAGGCCGAGCGGCTCGGCTGCGTGCGCGACGTGGTGGTGATCGCCGCCGCGCTGTCGCTGCAGGACCCGCGCGAGCGGCCCGCGGAGCTGCAGCAGCAGGCCGACCAGAGGCACGCGCGCTTCCGCGACGAGAGCTCGGACTTCCTCACCTTCCTCAACCTGTGGCGCTACCTCAAGGAGCAGCAGGGAGAGCTCGGGAGCAGCGCCTTCCGGCGGCTGTGCAAGCGCGAGTTCCTCAACTACCTGCGGGTGCGCGAGTGGCAGGACTTCGAGTCCCAGCTGCGCCGCGTGGCCAAGGAGATGGGCATCGAGGTCGGCAAGCCGTCCGAGGACGGCATGGACTCCGACGCCATCCACCAGGCGCTGCTCTCCGGGCTGCTCAGCCACATCGGCATGCTCGAGGAGCGTGAGAAGGAGAAGCCCCAGCGGGGCGGGCGGCGCCCCATGCGCGAGTACGTCGGCGCCCGCGGCGCGCGGTTCGCGATCTTCCCGGGCAGCGCGCTGGCGCGCAAGAGCCCGCCGTACCTCATGGCCGGCGAGCTGGTCGAGACCTCGCGGCTGTGGGCGCGGCAGAACGCCGCGATCCAGCCGGAGTGGGCCGAGCGCCTCGGCGGCGACCTGCTCAAGCGCACCTACTCCGAGCCGTACTGGTCCAAGAAGCGCGCCCAGGTGATGGCCCACGAGAAGGTGACCCTCTACGGCGTCCCGCTGGTCGCCGACCGGCTCGTGGGCTTCGGCACGGTGGACCCCGAGTACAGCCGCGAGCTGTTCATCCGTCACGCGCTCGTCTACGGCGAGTGGTCGACGCACCAGAAGTTCTTCGCCCACAACCGGGCGCTGCTGGAGGAGGTCGAGGAGCTCGAGCATCGCCTGCGCCGCCGCGACATCGTCGTCGACGAGCACACCCTCTTCGACTTCTACGACGCCCGCGTCGGCAAGGAGGTCGTCAGCGGCGCGCACTTCGACCAGTGGTGGAAGCTCAAGCGTCGCGAGGACCCCGACTTCCTCACCTTCGACCCGGCGATGCTGCGCCACGGCACGGCCGACGAGGTGCGCGAGGAGGACTACCCGCAGCAGTGGTCGAGCGAGGGGCTGACCTTCCCCATCAGCTACCACTTCGAGCCGGGCAGCGCCGAGGACGGGCTCACCATCGACGTGCCGGTGGCGACCCTCAACCGGGTCGCGGCCGACGACTTCTCGTGGAACGTCCCCGGCCTGCGCGGGGAGCTGGTCACCAGCCTGATCCGCAGCCTGCCCAAGCGGCTGCGGGTGAGCTTCGTGCCGGCGCCCAACACGGCGCGGGAGTTCCTGGCCGCGGTGCCGGCCGGCGAGGAGCCGCTGCTCGACGCGCTGGAGCGCTACCTGCGCTCGACGACCGGCGTCGTGGTGCCCCGCGACGCCTGGGACTGGACCAAGGTGCCCGAGCACCTGCGCCCGACCTATCGGGTCGTCGGCGAGGACGGTCGTGAGCAGGCCCGCGGCAAGGACCTCGAGGCGCTCAAGGCGCCGCTGCGGCCGCAGTTCGCGAAGGCGATGGCCGAGGTGGCCAGCGACAGCGGGCTGGCGCGCACCGGTGAGACCGCCTGGGTGTTCGGCACCCTCGAGGAGTCGTTCCGCCAGGTCCGAGCCGGCCACGAGGTGCAGGGCTACCCCGGCCTGGTCGACGAGGGTGACACCGTCGGGCTCGCCGTCTTCGGCTCCGAGGACGAGCGCGACGCGCGGCACCGCCTCGGCGTCACCCGGCTGCTCGCGCTGGCGCTGCCGCGCGCCGACCGCCCGGTGCTCGACGGCCTCTCCAACGCCGACAAGCTCGGCCTGGCCGGATCGCCGTACCCCTCGGTGGCCGAGCTGCTCGAGGACTGCCGCCTCGCGGTGCTGCAGGCCGTGGTCGACGCGCGTCCGGTGGTGCGTGACGAGGCGGCGTACGCCGCCCTGGTCGCGGCCGCGCGCCCCGAGCAGGAGGCCGCGCTGCCCGGCGTGGTCGCCGACGTGCTGCGGGTGCTGGACGCCTGGCGGGCCACCGAGAAGCAGCTCAGCGGGCGTGCCGACATGACCATGCTGCCGGCGCTCGCGGACATGAAGGGCCAGCTCGAGCGGCTCGTGACGCGCGGCTTCGTGCGCGAGGCCGGCACGACCCAGCTGCGCGCCTACCCGCGCTACCTCGCGGCGCTCCAGGCCCGTCGCGACCGGCTGGGGGCCGGTGGTGGCGCGGTGACCCAGGACCGGCAGCTGATGGACCGGGTGACCGACCTTCAGGAGGCCTACCTGCACCAGGTGGCGGCCCTGCCGGAGGGCCGGCCGCCGGGCGAGCGGCTGCGTCGGGTGCGCTGGATGCTGGAGGAGTACCGGGTCTCGCTGTGGGCCCAGCACCTCGGCACGGCGTACCCGGTCAGCGACCAGCGGATCCGCAAGGCCCTGGGCTCCGCGGGCGCGAGCGCGACGTAGCCTGGAGGGCATGACGAGCCGGCCGCACCACCGCCCTGCGCGGCGCAGCGGCTCCTACTTCGACGAGATCATCGGCGGGGCCGACCCCGCGCTCGTGACGGAGGCGGGGGACCGCGCCGCGGAGCTGCTGGTGCGCGGGGCCCGGGAGAGCCAGGACGACGCCGTCGCCGAGCGGCTCCTGCACCTGGCCGACACCGAGGGCATCGAGTCCATCGCCGAGGTCTGGTCGGGCTCGCCGGCCGACTCGCTCGCCGGCTGCCTGTGGCGGCTGTTCCTCCTCCGCTCGTGGGTCTACGCCGACTCGGCCGCCGTCGCGCGCGAGTTCGAGGCCGGTCGCGCCCAGGCGCAGGTCGCGCGCGTGGTGGCCGGAGTCGCCGACCCGCCCGGCATCGAGGAGCTGCGGACCATGGTCGACCAGGTCCTGCGCGGCATCGCCGGCGGCGACTTCGCCGACGTGCTGTTCCGCGCCTCGGCGTTCGCGCGGGTGGTCGCCACCGGCCGCGCCGTCCTGTCCCACGCCTCCCCGGCCGAGGTGCAGCGGATGCTGGTCCTCGCCGAGCAGCTGGAGGCCGCCGGCCACACCGAGCTGGCGCGCGGCCTGGCCTGAGCCGTTAAACTAGGTCCTGAGTGCGCCGGGCCGCGGCAGCCCCGGGTCCCAAAATAAGCCGCTACGAGCGGCCATGCGCCGTGAGGCGCTCCCGGTTCGGCGCACTCACCCACCTCGTCCGGCCAGAGGTGCGGGGGTCTCGAGGCTCGCTTCGCTCGCACCTCGACCACCGAGGGCCGGGTGCGCGCCTAGGCTCGCCCCATGAGAACCGCTCGCACGATCCTGAGGCGCCTGCTGGGCGCCGGCCAGACCGCCACGCCGAGCGGCGACGAGATCGGGTACGCGCCGCAGGCCGACGGGCTGCCGGACCCGGGGGAGGTGGTCTGGGCGTGGGTGCCCTACGAGGAGGACGCGAGCCAGGGCAAGGACCGGCCGGTGCTGCTCATCGGGCGGCGCGGGGACGACCTGCTGGGGCTGATGCTCACGAGCAAGGACCACGACCGCGACGCCGAGGACGAGGCCCGTCACGGCCGGTACTGGCGCGACGTCGGGACCGGGGCGTGGGACCGGCAGGGCCGGCCGAGCGAGGTCCGGCTGGACCGGCTGCTGGTGCTGGACCCGGCCGCCGTACGACGTGAGGGCGCGGCGCTGGCACGCCCGGTGTTCGACGAGGTCCTCGCGGAGGCCGGACGACGGCACTCCCTCGCCTGATCGGTGACGGCCCGCCGGTAAGGTGGCCCGGGCGTGACCCCCGGGCCTCCTCCAGGAAGGCCGGCAGTGGCGCGCGGACAGGGATCCAGATGAGGCTCGGACAGCGCGGCGTACGACGCCCTCGACTGGGAGCCGGCATGCTCGCGATCCTCCTGGCACTCGGCGTGGCGGCGGCCGGCTGCGACGGCTCCGAGCCGAGGTCCGACCCGAAGCCGCCGGTGTCCAGCAAGCCACCGAAGGTCACCAAGCTGACCTTCGGGGTGTGGGGGCCCCAGGAGGAGGTCGCGGCCTACCAGGACCTCGTCGAGACCTACAACGCCGACAGCGACGGCACCGACATCGAGCTGCTGACCTGGCCCAGCCACGAGGCCTTCAACCGTGACCTCCGCTCCGAGGACCCCGAGAAGGTGCCGGACGTCTACCTGGCCTCGCGCGGCGACCTCGCCCTGCTGCGGGCCGGCGGCCTCAACCAGCCGTTGCTCGAGCTCCTCGACGAGCGGGGCGTCGACTACAGCGACGACTACGCGCGCGACGCGCTCCTGGCGTTCTCCGCCGACAACGAGCTGCAGTGCATGCCCTACGGGGCCTCGCCGATGGTCATGTACTACAACACCGACCTGATCGACTTCGAGCGCATGCGCCAGCAGGAGCTGCCCGCCCCCGCGGACGACAGCCATGAGGGGTGGACGTTCGAGGAGTTCACGGCCGCGGCCAACTTCGCCACCCGCCCGCGCCGCGGCAGCCGCGGGGTCTACGTCGACCCGACGCTGCGCGGGCTGGCGCCGTTCATCTACTCCGGCGGCGGCAAGCTCTTCGACGACGACGACGACCCCACGTCCCTCGCCCTCGCCGACGACGACTCCCGCGAGGCGCTCAGCATCACCCTCGAGCTGCTGCGCGACGCGTCCGTGACGCTCACCGACGAGCAGCTGGCCCGGGCCACGCCGCTGGAGTGGTTCAAGCGCGGCAAGCTCGGGATGATCCCCGGCTTCCGGGCGCTGACCCCCGAGCTGCGCCGGGTCTCCGGGCTGAGCTTCGACGTGATGCCGATGCCGCGGATCGACGACGAGGCGACGGTCGGCGAGCTCACCGGCCTGTGCCTGTCCTCGGACGCGGCCAACACGGCCAAGGCCGCCGACTTCCTGGTCTACGTCGTCTCGCGCGACGCGACGGCCCGGGTCGCGGCCGAGGGCTACCTGGCGCCCGCCAACCTGCCGGTCGCCGTGTCCGACGACTTCCTGCAGCCCGGCCGGATGCCCGAGCACGCCGCGGTGTTCACCGAAAGCGTGGACCGGATGGTCGTGCCGCCGCTCCTGGACGACTGGCCCCAGCTGGAGCGGGCGGTGTCGTCCACCCTGAGGCTGCTGCTGACCACGACGCTGCCCGACCTCGACGCGTTGACGACCCAGATCGACGAGGAGTCGCGGGCCGTGCTGGACCCCGAGCAGGCCTCGGAGAGCCCGAGTCCCACGGACGAGTAGCTACTCGTCCGGCTGGATCTCGTCCGGCTCGCCCTCGTCGGGCGCCGGCAGCGCGTCGGGCTGGTGCGCGGCCTCCTCGTCGGCCTGCAGGATCGCCGTCACGATGACCGGGGCGGCGAGCGCGATCTGCCAGCCGCGGGCGCCGTAGCCGGAGAGCTGGGTGACGACCGCGTCGACGAGCTCGTCACCGCGACGGGTGGCCGGGGGCGACCAGAGGATGCGCCGCAGGAAGTCGGGGGTGAGGACGTTCTCGACCGGGAGGTTGCGCTCCTCGGCGAGCGCCGTCATGGCCTCGCGTGCGAGCTGCAGCCGGCGGGCGGCGACCGGGTCCTTCTCGGCCCAGGCCCGCGGCAGCGGAGGCCCGTCTCCGCGCGGCGCGCGTGTGGGCAGGGCGTCCTCGTCGAGCTCGGCGACCTCGCGCAGCGCCTCCGCGAACCGGCCGGCGTAGCGTTCGGCGCCGCGGCCGTGGAAGCCCTTGGTGGCGAGCAGCGCGTCCCGGTCCAGCGGCATCGCCTGCGCGGCGGCCACGATCGCGGAGTCGGGGACGATCCGGCTGGGGGTCACGTCGCGCTGCTGGGCGAGGGAGTCGCGCAGCTCCCACAGGGCGCGTACGGCGCCGAGGGCGCGGCGCCCGCGCACCCGGTGCAGTCCGGACGTGCGGCGCCAGGCGTCGACGCGCGGGACGGGCACGAAGGTGCGCAGGTACTCGAACTCCTGGCGCGCCCACTCGTCCTTGCCGGTCTCGACGAGCTCGGCGGCGAGCAGGTCGCGCAGCTCGACGAGCACCTCGACGTCCAGGGCGGCGTACTCGAGCCACGCCCGGGGCAGCGGGCGGGTCGACCAGTCGACGGCGGAGTGCTCCTTCTTCATCCGCCGACCCAGCAGCGTCTCCACGAGCGTGGCCAGGCCGACTCGTGGGTAGCCCAGGAGCCGCCCCGCCAGCTCGGTGTCGAACAGGGCGCTGGGGTAGAGCCCGACCTCGTTGAGGCACGGCAGGTCCTGGGTGGCGGCGTGCAGGATCCACTCGGTGCCCTCGAGGGCCTCCTGCAGCGGAGCCAGCGACTCGAACGCGATGGGGTCGATGAGCGAGGTGCCGGCGCCCTCGCGGCGCAGCTGGATCAGGTAGGCACGGTTGGAGTAGCGGTAGCCCGACGCCCGCTCGGCGTCGATCGCGACCGGGCCGGTGCCGGCGGCCAGCGCCTCGCACACCGCACGCAGCGCCTCGTCGGTCTCGACGACGTCGGTGAGCCCGTCGCGCAGGACCAGCAGCTCCGCGAGCGGCGGTGCCTCCTCGAGGGGCTCGCCGGCGTCGGCGGGTGGGGGATCGGAGGTCATCAGCGGCCGGTGCCCCGCTGCCCGCGGCGCCCGGGCATGACCGTCACGCCCTCGGGGACGGGCGGCAGCCCCACCGCGGTGCAGAGCAGCTCGCCCCAGGCCTCGACGTGCGGGCCGACGTCGAGCCCCGCGCCCGGCCGGGCGAGCGGGGTCCACGAGGCGCGGATCTCGAGCTGAGCGGCACCCTCCTCGTCCGACATGCCGCCGAAGCTCTCGGTGGCGACGCGCGTGACGGTGCCGGAGACGGCCGTGTAGGCCGCGCCGTGGGACGACAGCGCCTCGGTGAGCCAGGTCCAGCCGACGTCGGCCAGGAGCGGGTCGGTGATCATGTCCAGCTCGATCTCCGCGCGGGCGTAGGCCACGCAGCGGAAGGTGCCCTCCCAGGCGTCGTTGCCGGCGGGGTCGTGGAGCAGGATGATCCGCCCGGTGCCCACGTCGGTCCCCTCGACGGTCACGTCGGCGGACAGCGCGGCGGCGTACGGCGCGATGCGCTGGGGGGCCGGCATCTCCTCGCAGAAGATCTCCGGGCGCAGCGTGGCCGCGCGCATCGTCGCAACCGCCTCCTGGAACTCCGGAGGGCTCGCGTCGGCTCCGGAGCCCGACCGAGTCTCCTGACGGACCACCATGAGCCCACAGTAGGGCGGGGCCGTCGAACCCTTGTGCGAACACGCCGGGTGTCACCTGGGAGGCTTGGTGCATGGTCCCGCCTCCCCGTCACCCAGGGCTCGCCGACAGCGCCTTCCTCAAGGCCGCCCGCGGCGAGCCGGTGCCGCACACGCCGGTGTGGTTCATGCGCCAGGCCGGGCGCTCGCTGCCGGAGTACCTCAAGCTGCGCGAGGGCGTCGGCATGCTCGAGTCGTGCATGCGCCCGGAGCTGACCGTCGAGATCACCCTGCAGCCCGTCCGCCGCTACGGCGTCGACGCCGCGATCTTCTTCTCCGACATCGTCCTGCCGCTCAAGGCGGTCGGCGTCGACCTGGACATCAAGCCCGGCGTCGGGCCCGTCGTGGCCCACCCCGTCCGCACGCTCGAGGACGTGGCGGCGATCCCGGACCTCACCCCCGAGCACGTCCCGTTCATCACCGAGTCGGTCCGGGCGCTGGCCTCCGAGCTGGGGGCCACCCCGCTGATCGGGTTCGCGGGCGCGCCGTTCACCGTGGCGTCGTACCTCGTCGAGGGCGGGCCGTCCAAGGAGCACGCCAAGACCAAGGCGATGATGTTCGGCGCGCCGGAGGTCTGGGACGCGCTCATGCGCAAGATCTCGCAGATCTCCGCCGCCTACCTCGAGGTCCAGGTCGCGGCCGGCGCCTCCGCCATCCAGCTGTTCGACTCGTGGGCCGGCGCGCTCACCCCGGTCGACTACGAGGCGCAGGTGATGCCGCACTCCGCACGGGTCCTGGCCCGCGCCGGCGAGCTCGGCGTGCCGCGCATCCACTTCGGTGTCAACACCGCCAGCCTGCTCGGGCTCATGGGCGAGGCCGGCGCCGACGTCGTCGGCGTCGACTGGCGTACGCCGCTCGGCTCCGCGATCCCCGCTGTCGGCGACCGCGCCGTCCAGGGCAACCTCGATCCCACGCTGGTGTTCGCGCCCACGGACCTGATGACCGCTCGGGCCGCCGACGTGATCGAGGCGGGCCGCGCCGCCCGCGGGCACATCTTCAACCTCGGGCACGGCGTCATCCCCTCCACCGACCCCGACCAGCTCAAGAGGCTGACGGACTTCGTCCAGTCCTACCCCCTCTAGTCGCTAGCCCTTCTTCGCCGCACGCTTGCGGGCGGTGGCCTTCTTCGCGGGCGCCTTCGTGGGCGCCTTGAGTCGGACGCGGGCCTGGCCCGTGGCGGAGAGGTCGACCTCGAGGTAGTCCTGGGCGCTGAGCAGGGCGCCGAGCCGCGGCGAGCCGTAGTCGCGGGCGTCGAAGGAGGGGTTGTTCGCGCTGATGTAGCTGCCGACGGCGCCGAGCGAGGCCCAGCCGTCGTCGTGCGAGGTGCTGTCGATCGCGGCCACCAGGATCCGGCGCAGGTCCGGCCGGCGCGCCGGCGACTCGACGTCCGCCTCCTCGGCCTGCTGCTCCTCCTTGGTGTCGGCGTCGAGCAGCTCGAGGTAGATGAACCGGTCGCACGCGGCGACCAGGGAGGCGGGCGTCTTGCGGGCGCCCAGGCCGTAGACGGTCAGGCCGGACTCCCGCAGCCGCGTGGCCAGGCGGGTGAAGTCGCTGTCGCTCGACACGATCGCGAAGCCGTCCAGGTGGCCGGCGTAGAGCAGGTCCATCGCGTCGATGATCATCGCGGAGTCGGTGGAGTTCTTGCCTGAGGTGTTGGCGAACTGCTGCACCGGCTGGATGGCGTGCTGGGGGAGCGTGTTCTTCCAGCCCACGAGGTTCTGCGTCGTCCAGTCGCCGTAGGCGCGCTTGACCGTGGGCAGTCCGTAGCGGGCCACCTCCCGCAGCACCGCCCCCGCGTGCTTCGGGGACGTGTTGTCGGCGTCGATCAGGACGGCAAGGCGGCTGGTCTCGGAGGGCACCCGTCCATGATGCCCGGCCCGGGGGCTCCGGCCCGTCAGGGGTCAGGCCTCGACCACCGGGGAGGTACGCCGGCGCGCCAGCCGCCGGACCAGGAGCCGCGCGGGCCAGGCGAGCAGCGCCAGCACCAGCAGGAACGGCAGCGCCGCGCCCAGCGCCGTCGCCAGGGCCACCGTGACGTTCTTGAAGCCGGTCCAGCCGCTGTCGAGACCGGCCACGAAGCCCTCGCGGTCCTCCTTCTCCTCCGCCTTGTCCGCTGGCGCCTTGGTCCGCTCGATCGAGAGCGTGATCGTGGCCTGGGCGGTCTGGTCGGCGAGGTAGGCCTGCTGGCGCTCCAGCGAGGCCAGGTCGGCCTGGCGGGTGGACAGCTGCCGCTCGACGGCCACGATGTCGCGGATGCTCTCAGCCTGGTCCAGCAGCACCTCGATCCGCTGGATGCTGCGCCGCTGCACCCGCACCCGGATGTCGACGTCGAGCACCTTCGTCGTGACGTCCTGGACGTTGCTGCTCGAGGTGACCAGGTCGGCGGCGTCCTCCAGGCCCGCCATCGCCTCGTCGAAGCGTGCGGAGGGCACCCGGAGGACCAGCCGCGCCCGCGTGGCCGCTCCGGCCTCCCCGGTGGCGGTGTCCTTCTGCACGACCTCGCCGGCGACGGTGTCCACCACCTGCTGCACGTCGAAGAGCGCCTGCTCGACGTCCTCCGAGCGCAGCTGCACGTTGCCCTGCGAGATCAGCTTGCGCTCGTCGGCGACGTCGGCCACGTCGGCCGGGCCGGTTGCGACGTTGCGGCCGGTGGAGTCGTCGAGCGCGGACAGGCCGTCGGGCCGGTCGGCGTCGGCGCCCCTTGCGGGAGCCTCGGCCTCGGACGAGGCGGCGTCGCCGCCGCCCGAGTCGCGCGACTCGCCCGACCCGGACGAGCAGGCGGCGACCGTGGTGACGAGCAGGACCGCGAGTGCGGCCGTGGTGAGGCGACGGCGAAGGCCGGTGGCGGCGTGGGTCATGTCGCTTCGACGGCGCGGCGACCGGGTCGGTTCCCGGCGCTCCGACTTGCGTCCCCGACAAAAGTCCAGCAATCTGATACACATAAGCGTGAAACGCCGAAGGAGGCCCGCATGAGCAAGCTGAGGTTCCACTGGTTCCTGCCCACCAACGGCGGTGACGGCCGTCAGGTCGTGGGCGGCGGCCACGGCGTGGAAGCCAGCGCGTCGGGTCGTCCCGCGTCGGTGCCCTACCTCGGCCAGATCGCGCGCAGCGCCGAGCAGCTCGGCTTCGAGGCGGCCCTCACGCCGACCGGCGCGTGGTGCGAGGACGCCTGGGTCTCGACCGCGATGCTCAGCTCGGTCTCGGAGCGGCTGAAGTTCCTGGTCGCGTTCCGCCCGGGCCTCACCGCGCCGTTCCTGGCCGCGCAGATGGCCGGGTCGTTCCAGAACCTCTCCGGCGGGCGGCTGCTGCTCAACGTCGTCACCGGCGGCGAGAGCCATGAGCAGCGGATGTTCGGCGACTTCCTGGACAAGGAGGGCCGCTACGAGCGCTGCGACGAGTTCCTCACCATCGTGCGCCGGCTGTGGGCCGGCGAGACCGTCACCTACGAGGGCCGGCATCTCTCCGTGGAGGACGCCACCCTGACCCAGATCCCCGACCCGCTGCCCGAGATCTACTTCGGCGGCTCGTCGCCCGCGGCCGGAGACGTCGCGGCGAAGCACGCCGACGTCTACCTCACCTGGGGCGAGCCGCCCGAGGCCGTCGCCGAGAAGGTCGCGTGGATCCGCAAGCTGGCCGCCGAGGAGGGGCGTGAGCTCCGCTTCGGCATCCGCCTGCACACGATCGCCCGCGACACCTCCGAGGCCGCCTGGGCCGAGGCGGACCGACTGCTCGCCGGCATCGACGAGGAGCAGATCGCCAAGGTCCAGGCCGGGCTCAAGCGGAGCGAGTCGGAGGGCCAGCGCCGGATGCTCGAGCTCAACCAGGGCTCCAAGGACGGCCTCGAGATCTACCCCAACCTGTGGGCCGGCGTCGGCCTGGTCCGCGGGGGTGCCGGCACCGCGATGGTCGGCAGCCACACCGAGGTCGCCGACCTGATCGAGAAGTACGCCGAGGTCGGGATCAGCGAGTTCGTGCTGTCGGGCTACCCGCACCTGGAGGAGTCCTACGCCTTCGGCGAGGGCGTGCTGCCGGAGCTGGCGCGGCGCGGCCGGTGGGAGCACCCCGCCCCGGTCGCCGCTGCCGCGTCCGTGCCGTTCGGTGCCTCCGCCGGCGCGAGGGCGGCTTCGTGAGCGGCCGCGTCGCGGTCGTCGTCGGCAACCCCAGGCCCGCGTCGCGCACGCTGGACGCCGCCACCTACCTGGCCACCGAGCTGAGCGGCCAGGCGCCCGACCTCGTCGTCGACCTGGCGCCCCTCGGCGCCGGGCTGCTGGACTGGGGCGACGGGGACGTCAACGACCTGGTGAGCAGGGTCAGCCAGAGCGACCTCGTGGTGGTCGCCAGCCCCACCTACAAGGCCACCTACACCGGCCTGCTCAAGCTGTTCCTCGACCGCTTCGCCCCCCAGCGCGGCACCGGCCTGCGCGGGATCGCCGTACCGCTGATGCTGGGGGCGGGGCGCGGTCACGCCCTGGCCCCGGAGCTCACGCTGCGCCCGGTGCTCGCCGAGATCGGCGCGCCGGTGTCCCTGCGCGGGCTGTACGTGCTCGACAGCGCCTACGACGACCCGACGGCGTACGCCGAGTGGCTGGCCACCGCGCGTCCGGTGGCCCGGGCCCTCCTCGAGTCCGCTGCGGGAGCCCGCGCATGAGCGTGAGCCCGCTCTCGACCAACCAGGACCTCGACCCGCAGCGGCTGCGCGAGGCGTTCGGGATCTTCCCCAGCGGCGTCGTGGCCGTGGCCGCGGAGGTCGACGGCCGGCGCATCGGCCTGGCGGCGAGCTCGTTCACCTCGGTGAGCCTGGACCCGCCCCTGGTGTCGTTCTCCATCGCCAACACCTCGAAGACCTGGCCGGACCTGCGCCGCGCCGAGCACGTCGGGGTGACGATCCTGGCCGCCCACCACGGCGACGTCTGCCGCCAGCTCGCGGGACCCGTCGACCAGCGCTTCGACGGCATCGACGTCACCGCCACCGAGGACGGCGCGCTCACCCTCGACGAGGGCCTGGCCCGCTTCGACTGCACCATCCACCGCGAGGTGGAGGCCGGCGACCACACGATCGTGCTGCTGGAGCTGCACGCCGTGGAGCACGCCGACACCTCGCTCCCGCTGCTGTTCCACCGCAGCGGCTTCGGACAGATGGCCAAGCCGGCCTGAGTCCTCCCGATCACCTCGTGCCGTCGCGACCGTGCACCCGGTCGCGGCGGCACGAGGGTCTGCGCAGTGGTCTGAGACGATGAGGGGGTGGGCAGCCGGGTCGTCGTCGTCGGGGCCGGTGTCGCCGGCCTCACCGCCGCCCACGACCTGACCGGCGCCGGGCACGACGTGCTGGTGCTCGAGGCCGCCCCGCGCACCGGCGGCAAGATCCTGCGCCACGAGGTCGCCGGAGTCATGGTCGACGTCGGCGCCGAGGCGATGCTCAACCGCCGCCCCGAGGGGGTCGGCCTCGCCCGCGCCCTCGGGCTGGAGGTCGTCCACCCGGCGCTCGCGTCGTCCCGGATCTGGACCCGCGGGGCGCTGCGCCCGCTGCCGCGCTCGCTGATGGGCGTCCCGCTCGACCTGGAGCAGCTCGCCGCGTCCGGCGTGCTGTCGGAGGCGGGGCTGGCGCGGGTGCGCCAGGAGCCGTCGCTGCCGCCCGAGCGGATCGAGGGCGACCTCTCGGTCGGCGACCTGGTGGCCCACCGCTTCGGCGACGAGGTGACCGACCGCCTGGTGGAGCCGCTGCTCGGCGGCGTCTACGCCGGTCACGCGCGGCTGCTCTCGGCGCGCGCGTCGGTCCCGCAGCTCGTCGCCTTCGCGGAGCGCGGGTCGCTGCTGGAGCAGGCCGCGGCCATCCCCACGACGTACGACCTGCCGGTCTTCGCGGGCCTGCCCGGCGGGATGGGCGGGCTCACCGAGGCGCTCAGCGCGCGGCTCGACGTGCGCACCGGCTCGACCGTCCGGTCGCTGGAGCGCGACCGACGCGGCTTCGTGCTGGGCGTCGGTCCGACCACGGCGACCGAGCGCGTGCGCGCCGACGCGGTCGTGCTTGCCACGCCCGCGGCCCCGACCGCGCGGCTGCTCGCCGGCGTGGCGCCGGTGGCCGCCGCCGAGCTCGGCGACGTGGAGTACGCCTCGATGGCGGTCGTGACCCTGGCGTTCCGGGCGGCGGACGTCGCGGCGCTGGAGGAGAGCGGCTCGTCCGGCTTCCTGGTGCCGCCGATCGACGGTCGGCGGATCAAGGCGGCGACGTTCTCCTTCGCCAAGTGGGACTGGGTGCGCTCCGCGGGCGCCGCCGCCGGGGTCGTGCACCTGCGCACCTCGCTGGGTCGCCACGGCGAGGTGGCCGCCCTGCAGGCCTCCGACGAGGAGCTCGTGGCCGTCTCGCTCGCCGACCTGGCCGACGCCACTGGCCTGGACGCGAGGCCGGTCGACACCCACGTCCAGCGGTGGGGCGGCGGGCTGCCGCAGTACGCCGTGGGGCACCTCGACCGGGTGGCCCGCATCCGTGCCGACGTCGCCGGGGTGCCCGGCCTGGCGGTGTGCGGTGCGGCGTACGACGGCGTGGGGATCGCGGCCGTCGTGGCCTCCGCGCACCGGGCCGCTGCCGAGGCCGTGCGCGGCGACGGCACAATGGACTCATGAGCGAGACGCAGTCCAAGGCCGCCCGGGTCCGCGAGATCAACGACTCCATCCGCTACACGATGTGGTCGGTGTTCAAGCTCGAGACCGTCCTCGGCGACGACGCCGACCGTGCCGCCATCGGGGCCGAGGCGGAGAAGCTCTTCGCCGAGCTCGCCGAGGCCGACGTCATCGTGCGCGGCGTCTACGACGTCAGCGGCCTGCGCGCCGACGCGGACCTGATGCTGTGGGTCCACGCGACCACCAGCGAGGAGCTGCAGCTGGCCTACCACCGCTTCCGCCGCACCGAGCTGGGGCGCCGCCTCGCGCCGGTCTGGTCGCAGATGGCGCTGCACCGCCCCGCGGAGTTCAACAAGAGCCACGTGCCGGCGTTCCTCAACGACGAGGAGCCCAAGCGGCACATCTGCGTCTACCCGTTCGTGCGCTCCTACGAGTGGTACCTGCTCGACGACGACGAGCGCCGCCGGATGCTCGCCGAGCACGGCAAGATGGCCCGCGACTACGCCGACGTCCGCGCCAACACCGTGGCCAGCTTCGCGCTCGGCGACTACGAGTGGATGCTGGCCTTCGAGGCCGACGAGCTCTACCGGATCGTGGACCTGATGCGCCACCTGCGCGGCTCCGACGCCCGCCGCCACGTGCGCGAGGAGGTGCCGTTCTACACCGGCTCCCTGACCCCCGTCGCCGAGCTCGTGGAGCGCCTCCCCTGACCTCCCGACCGCTGACCCGTCAGAAACTTTGTGACGGGTCAGCGGGGAGTTGCGTCAGTTGGTGACGGGTCAGTCGGTCTTGGGGTCGACCGGCTCGAGGGTCAGCGAGATCGAGTTGATGCAGTAGCGGTCGCCGGTGGGCGTGCCGTAGCCGTCGGGGAACACGTGTCCCAGGTGCGAGCCGCAGTTGGCGCAGCGGACCTCGACCCGCCTCATGCCGGCGGAGTCGTCCTCGAGGTACTCGATCGTGTCGCTGATCGGCTGGTAGAAGCTCGGCCAGCCGCAGCCGGAGTGGAACTTGGTGTCGGACTCGAAGAGCTTGGCCTGGCACGCCTTGCAGCGGTAGATGCCGGTGGTCTCGGTGTCGGTGTACTCCCCGGTGAACGCGCGCTCCGTGGCCGCCTTGCGCAGGACGGCGTACTCCTCGGGCGAGAGCTCCTCGCGCCACTGCTCGTCGGTCTTCTCCACCTGATAGCTCATGGGCTCCACCGTAAGGGGCGACCCAAGTCACCCCGACGACCGGTTGACGTGCTCAGTCAACACCTGTTCACTGAATGGGGTGACCACGATCCCCTGGGAGCGCGTGCGGAAGGCCGGGTCGAAGCTGACCACGCCGCTGCACCCCGACGACTACCTCTCCCTGCTCAACCCGCTGTGGAGCTCCCGCGAGCTCCGGGGGCGGGTCGAGGAGGTCATCCCGGAGACCGACGACGCCGCCACGCTCGTGATCCGCCCCGGCTGGGGCTGGCACTACGAGCACCGTCCCGGGCAGTACGTCGGCATCGGCGTGCAGGTCGAGGGCCGGTTCCAGTGGCGCTCGTACTCGGTGAGCTCCCCGCCCAGGCGGCGGGGGCGCACGATCTCGATCACGGTGCGGGCGATGCCCGAGGGCAAGCTGTCCTCGCACCTGGTCTCCGGGCTGGCGCCGGGCACCATCGTGCGGCTGGCCAAGCCCGAGGGCGACTTCGTGATGCCGGACCCGCCGCCGGACAAGGCGCTCTTCCTGGTCGGCGGCAGCGGCATCACGCCGGTGATGGCGATGCTGCGCACGCTCGACCGGCGCGACACGATGCCCGACGTCGTCCTGCACTACTCCTCGACGACCGCGGAGCGGATGATCTTCCGCGACGAGCTGACCGCCCTGGCCGACAAGCACCCGTCGTTCACCTTCCACCAGCTGCACACCGACGTCGACGGGATCCTGGACCTCGCCGAGCTGGACCGGGTGTGCGACGACTGGCATCACCGCGAGACCTGGGCCTGCGGCCCGGGCCCCATGCTCGACGCCACCACCGAGCACTGGGAGTCCGCGGGCCTCGAGGACCGCCTGCACGTGGAGCGCTTCTCCCTCGAGCTCGGCGGCGAGGGCGGCGAGGGCGGGACGATCAGCTTCCGCAACTCCGGCAAGTCCGTCGACGCCGACGGCGCCACGACCATCCTCGAGGCCGGCGAGGAGGCCGGGGTCGGGATGCCCTACGGCTGCCGCATGGGCATCTGCCACACCTGCACGGTCACCCTCGTCTCCGGCACCATCCGCGACCTGCGCAGCGGAGACGAGTTCGGCCAGCCCAACGAGCCCGTCCAGACCTGCGTCACCGCCGCCGTGGGTGACTGCACGCTCGACATCTGAGTTTCGAGGCTCGCTTCGCTCGCACCTCAACCACCGTATGGGCTCGCTTCGCTCGCACCTCAACCACCGAGCACCACGAAAGGAGACCTGACATGGCCATCGCCGACGTCAAGGAGTACACCCACCTCACCGAGGACGAGGTCGAGCAGCTGGGACGCGAGCTCGACGCGATCCGCGCCGACATCGAGGAGTCGCGCAGCGCCGATGACGCGGCGTACATCAACCGCCTGATCAAGCTCCAGCGCGGGCTCGCCGCCGCCGGCCGGGTGACGCTGATGGCGGGCACCCAGTCGCGCCGTACGCGTGTGCCGGCGGCCGTGCTGGGCGGCAGCATGCTGGGCCTGGCCAAGATCCTGGAGAACATGGAGATCGGCCACAACATCATGCACGGCCAGTGGGACTGGATGAACGACCCGGAGATCCACTCCAGCAACTGGGAGTGGGACACCGCCCAGCCGGCCGAGCAGTGGAAGCACTCGCACAACTACGTGCACCACCAGTTCACCAACGTGCTGGGCCATGACAACGACATCGGCTACGGCATCATGCGGATGGCGCGCGAGCAGAAGTGGCACCCCTACTACCTCGGGCAGCCGGTCTACAACGCGCTGCTGGCCTCGCTCTTCCAGTGGGGCGTCGCGCTCCACGACCTGGACCTGGAGCGGATCCGCAAGGGCGAGAAGGACCCGAAGGAGATGAAGCGGCAGCTGCGCCAGATCGCGCGCAAGGGCCGCAACCAGATCCTCAAGGACTACATCGTCTACCCCGCACTGTCGGGTCGGCAGTGGAAGACCACGCTGGTGGCTAACGCCAGCGCCAACCTGGCGCGCAACCTGTGGTCCTACATGATCATCTTCTGCGGGCACTTCCCCGACGGGGCGCTGCACTTCACCGAGGAGGAGCTCGAGGACGAGACCCGCGCGGAGTGGTACCTGCGCCAGATGCTCGGCTCGGCCAACTTCGAGGGCGGCCGCACGCTGCACGTGCTCAGCGGCAGCCTCGGCTACCAGATCGAGCACCACCTGTTCCCCGACCTGCCCAGCAACCGCTACCCCGAGATCGCGGTCAAGGTGCGGGCGCTGTGCGACAAGTACGACATCCCGTACACGACCGGCCCGCTGCACCGCCAGTACGGCCAGGCGCTGCGCACGATCATGAAGCTGTCGCTGCCCAACCACATGACCAGCTCCGACGACCCGGCCCCGCCGGAGCGCCGCGACACCGCCGAGGAGCCGCCGCGCGACCGCAAGCGGCGCTCGGACTCCGAGCGCCAGCCGCGGCGTCGCGAGCTCGGCTCCTACGCGCGCAGCCCCCGCGAGCGGGAGCACGACTGATGGACGCCGCGCCGACCACGTTCGCCGAGCTGCCGCTCGACCCGCGGCTGGGCGTGCCGGTGCCGTTCGCGTGCTCGAGCCCGCAGGACCTCGACAAGCGCCGGGTCACGCAGTGCGCGCTGAGCCGCGTCTGCGGGGTGTGCGGGGCCGGCTTGGGGCGGCCGATCGCGTTCCTCGGCACCGCGCGCGAGGAGGCCCGCAACGCCTTCCACTTCCCGCCGACCCACGAGGCGTGCGCCACGGCCCTGCTGGCGGCGTACGACGGTGTGGGCGAGGGCGTGCTGGGCCAGGACGAGGCCGTCGAGGCCTGGGTGCTGGTCACGACCGCGGCCTTCGAGTTCGTGCGGCCCGGGCGCGAGGACCTGGACCGGCGCCCGACGTTCCAGCCCACGGTGGTGCTGTCGCGTTAGGTTGACGGCATGCCGAAGCCGCCAGCCGCCGAGGTCGACGCCGGGGGACGCGCCGTGCGCGTGTCCAGCCCGGACCGAGTGATCTACGAGGCGACCGAGACCACGCCCGAGGTCACCAAGCTGATGGTCGCGGAGTACTTCGCGAGCGTCGACGACGGACTGATGCGCGCCCTGCGCGACCGGCCGACCGCGTTGGAGCGCTGGCCGGCCGGCGTCCGCCCTGGGATCAAGCTGGCCACCGGGCGGCCCGGTCAGAAGGCCGATGCGTTCTACCAGAAGCGCGTGCCCAAGGGCGCGCCCGACTACCTCGAGAGCGTCGAGATCACCTTCCCATCCGGGCGCCCGGCCGAGGAGATCGTGCCGACCGAGATCGCGGTGCCGGTGTGGTGCGCCCACATGGGCACGCTCACCTTCCACCCGTGGCCGGTGCGCCGCAGCGACGTCGACCGCCCCGACGAGCTGCGCATCGACCTGGACCCCCAGCCCGGCACGACGTTCGGTGACGCCGTGCGGGTGGCCGGCGTGGCGCGTGAGCTGCTGGAGGAGCTGGGCCTGCGGGGCTACGTGAAGACGTCGGGCAACCGCGGCATCCACGTCTACGTGCGGATCCGCCCGGAGTGGGAGTTCGCCGACGTGCGGCACGCCGCGATCGGGTTCGGTCGGGCGCTGGAGCGCCGCGACGACCAGGTGACCACGGCGTGGTGGAAGGAGGAGCGCGGCGAGCGGATCTTCGTCGACTTCAACCAGAACACCCGCGACCGCACGATCGCGTCGGCGTACTCCCTGCGCCCGATCCCGGGCGCCCCGGTGTCGACGCCGCTCACCTGGGAGGAGCTGCCGGACGTCACCGACCCGAGCGTCTTCAACCTCTTCACCGTGCCCGACCGGCTGGCCGACGGCGACCCGTGGGCCACGATCGACGACGAGGCGTTCTCGCTGGAGCCGCTGCTGCGGCTGTGGGAGGAGCTGCCTGGCGGCGAGCTGAACTACCCGCCCGACCACCCGAAGATGCCCGGCGAGCCGCCGCGCGTGCAGCCGAGCAAGAAGGTGGCCGAGCACTGGGACGAGGACGGCAACCGGCTCGGCTAGGGTCGTCCGCGTGACCGAGACCCGCCGCCGCGTGCTGCTCGTGACCGGGTCCGGGCGCAGCGGGACCAGCACCGTTGCGGGCGCGCTCGCCCGGCTCGGGCTGTACATCCCGCCGCCGCTGGTCGAGGCCGACGAGACCAACCCGCGGGGGTTCTACGAGTCGCAGTGGGTCGTCGACTTCCACAAGGAGCTGCTCAGCCGCGCCCCGGTGCGCACCATCGACGCCCGGCCGGAGGCCGCCGCGCTGGCGGCGCGCGCCGCGGCTGACCCGCAGGCGCGGGAGCGTCTGGTGAACTGGCTCGCCGAGCAGGACGGCCATGCCCAGGTGCTGGTCAAGGACCCGCGGGCCTTCTGGCTGCACGACGTCTGGCGGGCGGCCGTGCCGAAGACCGGCCGGGAGCTGGCGTTCCTCACGATGCTGCGGCACCCGGTGGAGGTCGCCGGCTCGCGGGACTCGGCGTACCTCGCCGACGAGACGCCGGGCTTCCGGCGGCAGCGCGCGACGGCCAACGTGGCGGCGTGGGTCAACGGCGCGTTCGAGACCGAGGTCGCCACCCGCGGTGAGCGGGCGTTCGTCCGCCACCTCGACCTCCTTGCCGACTGGCGCGGAGCGCTGGGCCGGGCGGCCGAGCAGCTCGAGCTGACCCTGGACCCCGCGGGCGACGCCGCCGTCGACGACTTCATCGACACCCGGCTGCACCGCGCCCGCATCGACTGGGACGAGCTCGACGTGCCCGACGAGCTGCGCGACCTCGCCGAGCGGGCCTGGGAGCTGATGAACGCGCTGGTCGACAGCCCCCAGGACGCCGCCGTCGCCGAGGAGCTCGCCGGGCTGCGCGAGCGCTACGCGCGCCTGCACGACCACGCGGTCGCCATCGCGATCGACCACACCAAGGCCCGCGAGGCGCACGTACGGCGCACGGTGCGGGCCAACGTCGAGCGCGAGCTCGGCGCTCGCACCGAGCCCCGTCGCGGGCTCTTCCGTCGCTCCTAGAGCGGCCGCTCCCACGGCGCGGGCACCGGAACGTAGGCCTCGAGGGTCTCGGCCACCATCTGGTCGACGACCTCACGCGGCCGCGCGAAGTCGTGGTGGTCGCCGAGGCAGAAGGAGTCCTGCTCGCGGTCGAGCAGCCGGGTCAGCCGCCGCTTCACGTCGGGCACGGTGAGGTTGACGAAGGTGTAGTCGATCTCGCCGACGTAGGCGGTGCCGGTGATCAGCCCGTAGTGCTGGGCCAGCGAGCTCAGCAGCGACACGTCGGTCTCGGAGCGGAACGGCGAGCGGGCGGTGGCGCCCACCGCGTCGGCGAACCGCTCGGTGATCTCCTCCAGCACCGACACGCGGTGCGCGTACGGCGCGTGCAGCAGCGTGCGGGTGGTGGTGACGCCGAACGCCTCCTGCAGGAGCCGGCGGTTGTTGGCGGCGGCGTGCAGGTAGGGCAGGTCGTCCTGGCCGGGCAGGCCGAGGACGCCGCTGGAGGGGAACACCGCGCACGCGCCGGCGGGGGAGAACCACCGCTCGGGCCGGGTCGGCCGGCCCAGCACCATGTCGTCGTTGAGGTAGAGGAAGTGCTCGGCCAGCCCGTCGATGCGGTGCAGTGCGGTCTCGATGGCGTGGGAGCTGAACGTCGGCAGCGCCTCGGGCGGCAGCAGCTCGCGGTGGTCGACGACGCGGACCATCGGGTGCTCGGTGTCGAGCCAGGCGGGCACCTGGCCGGCCGTGACCAGGTGGATCCGGCGTACCCACGGCGCGAAGAGATGCACGCTGCGCATCGACGCACGCAGCTCGCCGCGCTCGAGGTAGCGCGCCTGCCCGCTGGCCGCGGGGCTCTGCACGGCCTCGTCGGTGCTCTCGGCGAGCCGGCGTCGCCGGCCGGCGTCCCACTCGGGGTCGCTGCCGTCGACCCAGGTGTAGACGACGTCGACCGGGAAGCGGCACTCCTCGGGGGTCGGCCCCACCATCGCCTCGAAGGTCGGCACGTCGACGTCCTGCACCCGGGTGCGGGAGGTGGCGCCGCCGCGGGGCACGTGCGTGGCGAAGCGCGCCGGGCCGGGCGTGTGCATCTCCCCGTCGGCGTCCTCCTCCCAGAACTCCACGCGCAGCCCGCAGCCGGCCAGCAGCGACGGCCGACCGTCCGTGGTCGGCCACGGCTCGACCATCAGCACGCTGGTGCGCCCGCGCCGCAGGGCGGGCACGATCTCGCCGGGGGTGCCGCGCCGCTCCGGCCAGCCCCGCAGCTCGGGATCCACCAGCGAGAGGTACGGCGCGAGGTCGCCGGCGGCCAGCGCGTCCAGGAACGCCCGGCGGGCGCTCATCGGCACCACCAGGACCGTCTCGTCGGCGTGCGGGGGGATCACGAACCAGTCGTCGCAGGCGGCCGCGGCCGCCGCGCTGGCGGCCCGCAGCGCCTCGGCCCGGGCCTGGGCGGGGGTGACCCCGGGGGCCGGCGCCGGAGGCGCCGCCACGGCCGCCGCATGGCGCGCGCGCAGCCGCGCCGTGCCCCGGCGGGACGGGTCGTGGTGCTCGACGGTGGTCTCGTAGACCTCGCGCCACCGGGCGGTGATGACCTCGACGTCCCAGGTGGCGGCCTTCGCCAGCGCCGCCTCGCCGAGCCGGTCGCGCAGGTCGCGGTCGGTGGCCAGGCGCAGGAGCCCCGCGGCGAGCGCCGGCTCGGAGCCCTGCGCGACGAGCAGCCCGTCGACGCCGTCGTCGATGATCGCGCGCGGGCCGGAGGGGCAGTCGAACGAGACGACGGGCACGCCCGCGGCCATGGCCTCCTGGAGCACCAGGGGGAAGCCCTCCGAGCGCGACGTCAGCGCCGAGATCGAGGCCTTGGCCCACTCGCTCGCCATGTCGGTCGTCGGCCCGGGCAGCTCGACGCGGTCCCAGAGCCGGTGCTTGCGGACCGTGCTCATGATCTCGAAGCGCGCGGTGCCCTCGCCCAGGATGCGCAGCCGCCAGTCGGGGATCCGGTCGGCGATCGTGGCGAACGCGGAGACCAGCCGCGGGTACTGCTTCTCGCCCATCAGCCGCCCGGCCGCGACGATCAGCGGGGTCTCGCGAGTCGAGCGGGGCCGGTAGCCGGGGGGCACCGCGTTGGGCATCACCACCACCCGCGGCGCGTTGTCGCCGAGCTGCTCGCGCAGCCACACGGCCATGGGCTCGGTCAGCATCGCCACGACGTCGGCGCGCGGGCCGAAGGTCAGCAGCGGCTCGAGGCCGGCGACGCGCTGCGAGGAGGAGCGGTGCTCCTGGTGCACCAGCGCGGTGCGCGAGGGGACCAGCTGGGTGGCCAGCGCGAGCAGGGCCGGGGTGACCGTGACGAGCACGTCGGCGGTCACGGTGGGCAGCGCCGCCTCCAGCGCGACCTCGGCGAGCGCGTCGAGCGTCGGGTCCCACTCGGCGCGGTTGAGCAGCGGCGGCGCCCCGCGCAGCGGCGACTCGTCCTGGTCGCCGGTGAGGTCCACCAGGTCGTGGACGGGGATGCCGGGCGCGAGCGGGAAGTGCGAGGTCTCGGTCTCGCGGTAGACGCTGTAGACCTCCACGTCGTGGAAGCGCGCCATCGCGCTGGCCTGGGTCGCGATCGCGCTGGCGGTGCCGCCCATGTCGTGGATGCTCGGCACCAGGTAGGCGATCCTCATCGCTCCTCCTCGGCGATGCTGAGCCCGCCCTCGGGCAGCCAGCGGAGCCGTCCGGTGCGGGTCGCGGGCAGCGCGACGGCGAAGTTGGGGCGCTTCAGGTCACGCTCGCGGCGTACGACGGGCAGCATCCGGCCGCCGGTGCGGACCGCGAGCCGGCCCGGCGGCAGGTCGGGGCGGACCAGGCCGTGGGGCCCCACCGCCGTCGAGCCCACCACCCGCTCGTCGTGCACGGACACGAGCTCGGCCCCGGCGTCGACGGGCAGGCGCAGCAGCGCGCCCTCCTCGTCGCTGGTCACGGCCGTCACCGGCACGACCGGCTCGGTCGCGGCCCGGAGCACCCGCAGCCGCCCCTGCTCGGACTCGACGCGCAGCTGCCACCGGCCGTCGCGGGTCGGGGGCACCTTCGTGGGGCCCGGCAGCGGCCCGCCGCCCCACTCGACCGGCGACCCGTCGAGCGCGAACGTGAGCGCCACCTCGGGCTCCGCCGAGCCGGCGAGCAGGCCGGCCAGGTCGACGCGTGCCGTCGCCAGGCCGGCGTCGTGCTCGGTCGGCAGGGCTCGCTCGCCCGCGGGCAGCCCGCGCACGGTGAGCGTCGCCCCGGGTCGCGCGGGCACGGCGAGCCAGAGCCGCTCGCCGTCGAGGATCCGGGCGTAGACCGCCCTCATCCGCCGCGCTCCCACGGCGCGGCCACCGGGAAGTAGGCGGGGTACCACTCCTGCAGCAGCTGCGCGAGGCGCGACTGGGGCAGCGCATGGTCGTGGTGGTCGCCGAGGCAGATGAAGTCCTGGTCGCGGTCCAGGACCTGGTCGAGCTGGCGCTCGACGTCGGCGTTGGCGAGGTTGACGAAGGACAGGTCGGCCGCGCCGACGTACGACGAGCCGGTCAGCAGGCCGTAGTGCTGGGCCAGGGAGCTGAGCATCGACACGTCGGTCTCGGAGCGGAACGGCGAGCGGCTGGTCGCCGCGACCTGCTCGGGGAAGCGCTCGGTGATCTCCTCGAGCACCGAGACGCGGTGGGGGTACGGCGCATGCGCGAGGTTGTGGGTGGTCACTGCGCCGAAGGCGTCGAAGAGCAGCCGGCGGTTGTTCCACGCCGCCTTCAGGAAGGGCGGCGCGTCGGGGAGGTCGCTGAGCCCGATCGTGGTCGGCGAGAAGAACGTGGCGAACAGCCCGGCGGGGCTGAAGAACGCCTCGGGGTGGACCGGGCGGGCCAGGAAGAAGTCGTCGTTGAAGTAGAGGAAGTGCTCGCTCAGGCCCTCGATGCGGTGCAGCGAGGTCTCGATCGCGTGCGAGTTGAAGGTCGGCAGGGCGTCCGCGGGCAGGATGTCGCGGTGGTCGACGAGGTTGATCGCGGGGTGCGCGGTGTCGAGCCAGTCCGGGACCTGCCCGGCGGTGACCAGGTGGATGCGGCGCACCCAGGGCGCGAAGAGGTGGATGCTGCGCAGGGAGTAGCGCAGCTCGTCGCGGTCGACGAAGCGGGCGCGACCGCTGGACTCGCGGGTCTGGGCGGTGCCTGTGGTCTCGGAAAGGCGGCGCTCGCGGGCGGCGTCCCACGCCGGGTCGTTGCCGTCGACCCAGGTGTAGACGACGTCGACGTCGAACGCGCACTGCTCGACGCTGGGCGCGGCCATCAGCGGCAGCGTGCGGACCGCCACCCCGTCGACCTCGTGCTCGACGGCGGCGACGTCGTGCGGGATCCGGTCGGCGTAGCGGTTGCGCCGGGGCGCCAGCAGGTCGCCGGAGGGCGAGGACTCCCAGAACTCCACGTCGACCGAGCAGCCGTGCGCCAGCACGGTGGGGCTGCCGTCGTGGGTGGGCCAGGGCTCGATCGCGACCACCGAGGTCATCCCGCGGCGCAGCTCGGTCGCGAGCTGCGCAAGGGATCCGCGCCGTTCCGGCCAGCCGCTCAGGCCCGGGTCACGCAGGCAGAGGTACGCCGGCGCGTCGGCCGCGGCGAGGCGCTCGAGGAAGTCGCGCCGGGCGGCCATCGGCAGCACGACGGCAGTGGGCGCCGTGTGGTCGCCGGGCACGACCAGCCACTGCTCGGTGCTCTGCCGGGCGGTCTCGACGGCCAGGGACAGCGCGGCGTGGCGGGCCTGCGCCGGGGTGACGTCGCGGACCTCGGCGACGGGCGCTCCGGTGGTGCGGCGCCGCGCCGGCCTGGCCAGCGCCCGCGCGGTCAGGCGGCCGCGGCCGGCGCGGCGGGCGCGAGCGTCGGCGAACAGGCCGTGCCAGCGCTCGGCGATCGACGTGGCGGCGTACTGGTGCGAGGTGCGAACGCCGCCCTCGCCCAGGCGGGCGCGGAGCTCGGAGTCCTGGGCCAGGCGCAGCAGCGCCGCGGACATCCCGGAGATGCTCTCGGGGCCGACCAGCAGGCCGTTGCGGTCGTGGTCGATGAGTTCGCGGGGCCCCGAGGCGGAGTCGAAGCTGACCACCGGGACGCCCGCGGCCATGGCCTCCAGCGCGGACAGCGGGAAGCCCTCCGTGCGAGAGGAGATGGCGCAGATCGAGGCCTTCGCCCACTCGCCCGCCATGTCGGTGTGGTCGCCGGGCAGCTCGACGCGGTCGAAGAGCCCCCACTTGTGGACCTGGCGCACGATCTCGCCGCGCTGCGAGCCCTTGCCCCAGATGCGCAGGCGCCAGTCGGGGATCTGGTCGGCGATCTCGCCGAAGGCCTGCACCAGCTTGGCGTACTGCCGGTCCGGGGCCAGCCGGCCGGCCGCCATGATCGTGGGCTGGTCGAGCCGGGATCGGGGTGCGAAGCCGGGGGGCAGCGGGTGGGGGACCACCGCGATCTCGGGGGCGAGCTCGCCGAGGCTGCCCCGCAGCCACTCGGCGGAGGTCTCGGAGAGCACCGCGACCACGTCGGCCATCGGCGCGTACTTCAGCAGCGCCTCGTTGCCGGAGCGCATCTCGACGAGCGCCCGGTGCTCCTGGTGGACCACGACCGTCTGGTCGGGCAGCAGCTCGACCGCCGCCGCCAGGAGCGAGCGGCTGACGGTCACGACGACGTCCACGTCGAGGACGGGCAGCGCCGCCTCGAGGGCGACGTCGTCCAGGGCGGTCAGCCACGGGGTCATCGCCGACGTGCGCTGGAAGAGCCGCAGGCCTTGGGGCTCGGGTGCCAGTCCCGGCTCGACGGTGGCCGGTGCCTTCGGGTCCCGCAGGTCGACCAGGTAGCGGGGGCGCAGGTCCGGCCCGAGGTCGAAGTGGGGGCGCTCGAGCCTGCGGTGCAGGGCGATCACCTGGACGTCGTGGTCGCGCGCCAGCGTGCGCGCCAGTGTCGTCACGACCCGCGCCGGCCCGTTGTGCCGGTCGATGTCCTCGACCAGGAACGCGATCCGCATCATGCGGCCCCTCCCGTGCGCTGGTCGAGCCACACACCCAGCAGGCCGTCGGGCGTCACGCGCACGCGCGCGGCCTCGTGGTCGCCGTCGAACAGCGCCGGCAGGATGACGCCGATGCCCGGCCGGCTCAGGTCGTGGCGCCGGCGCCGGACCGGCAGCCCACCCACCAGCACGCGGGTCTCCGCCGGGGCGCCCGGCGGCAGGTCGGTCAGGGACAGGTCGGCCAGCGACAGGGTGGCCTCGAGCAGGCCGTCGGGGGTCGGCGACATCGGCCGCTCCAGGACCGAGCCCGTGTCGCCGACGAGCGTGAGCACCGGCTCGGGCACGGGGTCAGTGGTCAGCACGAAGCTGTCGCCGGCGAGGCCCACCCGTCGCAGCAGCACGGTCTCCGGGAGCTCGACGCGGGTCAGGCGCAGCGTGCCGTCGTCGAGGCGGCCGAGGTCCCAGCGGTACCGGCCGTCCTCGGACGCCGGTGTGCGCACCAGCGAGTCGTGCGGCAGCGGGGCGGTCCACACCGCCCGCGCCCGGCCCCCGCTGCCGGGGACCAGCACGGCGTCGTACGACGCCCCGGCGAGGCCGGCGAGGTCGACCCGGACCGACCGGTAGGCGGGGTCGTCGTCGTCGACCTCGCTGGGCAGCGAGACGACGTCGCCGGAGTCGGTCTCGCGCAGGGCCAGCGAGCCGGGCGCGGCGTCGACCGCCAGCCAGAGGTGGCGCCCGTCCAGCACGCCGGCGTACGCCGCCACCGGACGGCCGCGGGGCGGGCGCGGCGGTGGCGGGGCTGCGTCGTCTGCGCCGTCGGGGGCGGCGGTGGCGTCGACCGGTCGACGGAGCGGGAACCTCACCGGGCGATGCTATCCACGGGGCGCGCGCTCAGATGCCGGTGACACCCTCGCCGGTGCCGCCGGCCTGCTCGTCGAATGTCTCGCGCTCCAGCAGGTGCAGCACGGGGACGCCGATCTTGCGGCGGGCGCGGCTGGTCCAGTCGAGGTGGAAGAACTCGGCCACCACATGCGGACGGGTCAGGATGATCGCCTCGCGCCCGTCCACCTCGGCGACCTTCGCGGCCAGCGCGTCGATGGGCGGGTCGCTGACCACGGTGGCGCTGCCGACGATGGCTCCGGCCGCCTTCAGGGCAGCCACGGTGCTGTGCAGCTCGCGCGCGGAGCGGTCCTCGCAGTCCTTGCGCACGGCGTCCAGGTCCACGTCGCTCATCGCCATGGCGGGGGAGGCCAGCATCTCGCCGGCCGAGAGCGAGCCCATCGACGCCTCGATGCGGGCCGCGGCGTCCTCGAGCGGCAGCAGCACGTGGTAGGTCACCGGGTCGTCCAGCCCCTCGTGGAGCGAGCGCACCTGGGCGGCGTCGGCCGCGGTCAGCTCCTGCTCGACGAGCAGCACGACGTCGTAGTCAGCCATCTGTATCTCCCATGGAGTCGTCGGGTCCCGAGCCGGTCGGGACCCCACGGAGCACAGTAGCGAGGTCGTAGCGCACCGGTTGCTCCAACTGCTCGTAGCCGCACGACTCCGGGTCGCGGTCGGGCCGCCACCGTTTGAAGTGGGCGGTGTGCCGGAAGCGGCGGCCCTCCATCGCGTCGTACTTCACCTCCAGCACGCGCTCTGGCCGCAACGGCGTGAAGCTCAGGTCCTTGCCCGCGCTCCAGCGGCTCTGGGTGCCGGGCACGCGGTCGGGGTTGGCGATCGCCTGCGCCGACTCCGGGCCGGCCCAGGCCGACCACGGGTGCTCGGAGATGTCGCACACCAGCGGCTGCAGCTCCTGCAACAGCTCGGCGCGGCGGGCCTCGGTGAACGACGCGCTGACGCCAACGTGCTGCAGGTGGCCGTCGGCCCACAGGCCGAGCAGCAGGCTGCCGAGCAGCGGTCGCTCGGGGGTGCTCGTCTTGTGCTCGCGGTAGCCGCAGACGACGACGTCGGCGGTGCGCTCGTGCTTGACCTTCATCATGGTCCGCCCGTTCGGCGAGTACGGCGCGTCGAGCGGCTTGGCGATCACGCCGTCCAGCCCGGCACCCTCGAACTGGGTGAACCACTCCTCGGCCACGGCCGGGTCGGTCGTGGTGCGGGTGAGGTAGCAGGGCCCGGCCAGGTCGCCGAACGACTCCTCCAGCGCCGCGCGCCGCTCCCGTAGCGGCCGGTCGACGTAGGACGTGTCGCCGAGGGCGAGCAGGTCGAAGACGACGAGCCCGGCGGGCGTGGTCTCGCTCAGCAGCCGGACCCGGGAGGCGGCCGGGTGGATGCGCTCCTGCAGCACCTCGAACTCCAGGCGGTCGCCGTCGGGGGAGATGCTCGCGACGAACAGTTCCCCGTCGACCACGCACCGCTGCGGCAGCTGCGCCCTGACCGCCTCGACGACCTCGGGGAAGTAGCGGGTCAGCGGCTTGGTGTTGCGGCTGGTCAGCTCGACCTCGTCGCCGTCCTTGAACACCAGGCAGCGAAAGCCGTCCCATTTGGGCTCGAACACCAGCTCGCCGTACTTGGCCGGGTCGGGCACGCCCTTCACGGCCTTGGCGAGCATCGGCTGGACGGGCGGCATCACGGGCAGGTCCACGCGCCGAGGCTAGCCCGTCACGGTCCGGTTTGGACCTCGAGAGGTGGGGGATGGTATGGGCGATGAAGGGAGCCGCCATGTCAGACGGCAATGGCCGCAACGACCCGAACCAGCCGGGCTACCAGGCGCCGTACGACCCGAGCGACACCCGCGACGTGGGGTCGGGCAAGGACTTCGGTGCTGACCTCTACGACCTCTACACCGCGGGCCGGGTCGCCTTCCCGGAGAAGGCCGCCCTGTTCAGCGGGTGGGCCAGCTCCGCCCACGACTTCGCCCAACGGACCCAGTTTCTCGCCGACAGCGTCGGGCGTGAGCGCTCGGTCCTGGTCGTCGAGTCGATCCGCGAGCAGCTCCACTTCGCGCTGCGGGACACGTCGATCACCATGCGCGACATCGGGGCCGCGCTGGTGCAGGTCGCGACCGACTTCGCGCAGACGGACGAGGCGGCCAGTGCCGAGTTCAACCGGCTTGCCGCCGCCGACCCCCTGCTCTCGGCGCCCACCCCACAGGTGCCGGTGCCGCCGGGCAGCGACGCGCCCTACTCGACCCCGTACGCCGCGCCGTCGCTCGAGGCTCCTGAGCCGGAGACCCCATGGCCGTTCGGTTGGCTGGAGGGCCAGGTCGACGATGCCGTTGACGGTGTCAGGAGCGGCGTCATCGATCCGCTCCAGGATGGTCTCGGTGAGGTCGTCGACGCGATGGAGGGCTCGATGGACCAGGAGAAGACGTCATGAGCGACGGGTACTCGCGTGGCGCATTCGAGGCCGCGCTCAACGACGTCGGCGACCTGCTCGGTGACCTGTGGGCCGTCGACGAGACCCTTAAGCTGGGCGATCGCGACGCGATGGACGACAGGGGCGGCGCGTCCCCAAGTGGCTACCGGACCATGGTCGACGTGGGGCGTCACCACCGGTTCCAGTTCGGGATCTTCACCGAGCTGGGGGACGCTTCCTCGGAGGGCCAGGGGGATGTCGGGCCCATCCATTTCGGAGCTGCACAGAAGCTCGCCGACGAGATCGCCGAGACCGGGCGCGGGTGGGGCAGAGCCGCAGCGGAGTCCTTCCGGACCATCACCGAGGACATGATCCGCCCGGTTCCCTCGTCGTTCGGGGACGCCGTGCAGAGCATGCGCAGCGAGATCACCGAGCCGTTGTCGATCCTGGTGCGCGACGACTTCGCCAGCCTCTCCAGCCTCGGCGACTGGGACGGTGAGGCGGCGACCGAGTTCGCGGACTACTACCGCCAGGTCGAGGCGAGCGTCGGCACCCAGGTCTACGCCGCAGAGAGTGTCTGCATGGGGCTCGCCGGCAGCAAGGCGATCGTGCACCTGGGCCAGCACAGCCTCATGAACCTGGTGCTCAGCGCGAAGGCTGCGCTCGACGAGCAGCTGGAGCAACGACAGGCCTCGCACAGTACGAGCGGCACCAGCACCAAGGAGGTGCTGCTGATCGGGGCGACCGTCGCCGGCGTGATCGCCGCCATTCCCACCGGAGGCACCTCGCTGACCCTCGCCGCCGGGGCCGCGGCCGCCGCGGGCGCGACGAGCTCCCTGCTGCAGTTCGCGGCAGAGAATGTCGAGGAGGGTGACACCGAGGAGTTCACGGTCACCTCCGCCCAGGAGAGCGTGGAGCAGCTGTTCGGACACCTCGAGACGATCCGGTCCCGCGTGCGGGCCAACTGGACCGCGCTCGACGAGAGGATCGAGTCGACCCGGACGCTGTTGGCACAGGCCGAGACCGAGCACCTGCTCTACCCGCGCCGGCCCAGGCTGATGGCCGACGGTCACGTGTCGCCCGGTGGCTGGCACCACGAGAGCGCGCCGAGGTAGTGCGGATGCGGCGAATGATGATCGCTCTCGTGCTGGCGGGAGCCGCCACCACAGCGGCCTGTGACGACCAGCCCACCGAGCCACGCGAGGAGGCTGCCGCTGGGTGGGAGGTGCCGCAGGACGGGTTCTGTGACGAGATCGTCGCCGAGGCCGGGATCACCGCGAAGGTCGAGGAGACCCTGAGCGGCGACGACGAGGACCTGACCGCGGTCTGCGTGATCCGCACCGAGGACTCTCGTGTCGACCTGGGCGTGCGGGTCACCGAGAAGGCGAGCGACCAGTACGAGCAGACCTTCGGCGAGCGTGAGGACGGTTTCATCGGGTTTGCGGAGCCCGTGGTCAGCGCACCCGAGGGGTGGTGGTCCCGCGGCACGCGGTACGAGGCGGTGGAGTACGACTCCGTCCGGCTCGCCGACCTGCTGCTCGACGAGAACCTCGTCGTCCGACTCCAGCTCGTGCAGACGCCGACACCCGGTGACGCGACCCAACGGCAGGCGCAGGCACGCGACACGGCGGATGCCCTGGACGCCGCGGTCGGCGCAGCACTCGAGGGGTAGGGGCTCTAACCTAGGTCGCCTATCCCCGGTTGGTCTGCCGGCAGGGCCCGCCTGACTTTGAATCAGGACTAGCGACGTAGGTTCGACTCCTACCCGGGGAGCTCGTCGACGCGGCGTCCTCGACGAAAATGCGACGGAGGCTCCGCATCCCCCCCATGAAGACGCGGAGCCACCGTCGCGGCGCAGCCCCTAGCGCTTGACCTTGGCGGTGGGGTTGCTGGTCTTCGTGGTGGGCCGGTAGCCGGGCTTGGTCCCGGTGACGACCACGCGGATCTGCTTGCCGGCCTGAGCGGCCTTGAGCTTCAGCGTGCTGGCGGTGGCGCCCTTGATCACCTTGCCGTTGACGGTCCAGCGGTAGCTGAACGCGGTGCCGGGGGTCCAGGCGCCGGTCTTGGCGCTGAGCTTCTTGCCCACCTTCGCCGCTCCGGTGACGCTCGGCATCCGGGAGACGAGGGTGCCCTTGACGATCTTGCCGCCGAGGGAGCCGTACACGGTGACCGGCGCGAAGCCGGCCTTGGTGCCGGTGACCTGGACGTAGATCCGGCGCCCGAGGTGCGCCTTGGTCAGCGTCAGCGAGGAGGACCTGGACACGACCTGGTCGCGGTCGTTGGTCCACACGTAGCTGAGCGTGGTGCCCGAGGTCCACGATCCGGTGTTGGCGACGGTGAGCTTCGAGCCGACCTCGGACTCGCCACGCACGGCGATCCGTGACGGGGCCGCGACGGGGGCCTTCACGGTGACCGTCGTCGTGGCGGCAGCGGAGACGAACGCGCCGTTGCGGGCGGCCAGGCTCACCGTGTAGGTGTGGCCGACCTCGAGGTCCTGGAGCTCGTAGTCGCTGCCGTAGGCGACGTCGACGACCGGCGCTCCGCCGGCCCGGTCCTGCACGGTGATCGGGTAGGTGAGCGACTCGGGGTCCACCCCGCCCACGTCCGCGGGCGGGGCCCAGGTGACGGTCACGGAGCCGGGGAACTCCTCGTCGGCCGTGGCGGTGAGGCTCGTGGGCGCGCCCGGCGTTTCGATGGCGTGGATCCGGTTGACGGTGCTGCCGTCCTCGAGCTGGTCCTGTCCCGCGACGTAGATGCGGCCGCTGGGCGCGACCTCGACGACGCCGATCGAGGCGCCGCCGGGCAGGGTGCTGCCGGGGGCCGGGTTCTCCTCCGTGTAGGACTCGAGGGCGTCGACGTCGTGGGCGGAGACCCAGTGGCCGGAGAGGTAGACGGTCTCACCGTCGGGCGACACATCGACGGACGAGAGCTGACCGGCGCCGAGCGGGACGTAGCGGTCGACGCCGGCGCCGATGATGTTCAGCCCAAAGTCCGTGCCGTCCTCGCCCGTGTGAGCGGTGACGGCGTAGGTGAGGCCGCGCGCCTCGTCCACGTCCAGGCCGGTGATGAAGCCGCGGTGGTCGTCGTCCGGACCGAGCACGATGCGCTCGCTGACCCCGGCTGCCGTGATCGTGCGCAGGGTGGGGACGCCGCCGGACTCGTCGTAGTCGGTGGCCCCGAGGATCAGCGCCTCGGTGCCTCCGGCGCCGGGCAGGACCTCGAGGTGGTTGGCCTGCAGGTTGCCGGGGACCTCGGTCGACAGCACGCCGCCCGACACGGCCGTCCCGCTCATCCCGGTGTAGGCGACGTAGGCGCCGGCGGCGCCCGCTGCCAGTGCGTAGGGCTGACCCTCGACGGTGACGGTGTCGGTGACCTGCATAGTGGCGGCGTTCACGGTCCACAGGGTGTTGGCGGACCAGTCCCCGGCCGGCCGGCTGCCGAGCACGTACAGGGTCCCGCCGTCGGGAGTGGCGCTGATCGCGCCCGCCTGCGTGTCGGCGCCGAGGCGGACGGAGGCGCCCGACCCGATGGCCTCCACGCGGGCCTCGCGCTCCTCGTAGGACCCGTCGGTGTCGATGTCGCCCAGGGCGTAGACGTCCGACGCGGTCGTCGCCAGGTCGCCGGGCTGGAAGCCGATCGTGCGCGGGAGCCCGGTGGGCTCCGCGGCGTGGGACGTGCCCGCGCAGGCAAGGCCCGCGGTGAGGACGGCGGCCGAGGCGAGCCCCGCGGCGAGGCGGCGCGGCGGGTGCGCACGATGAGCGAGCATGGAGGGTCCTTCCAGAGATGAAGTGCTTGTGACACGGATCTTGCGGGCCGAAGCCGCGAGATGGGTGTCCGAAACCGGCCATGGCAGCGATCGGCCTGGCCGGTTCCTGTCATGGCAGACGACGGCCACCCGAGGGTCGCAACCGACGGCTTTGCTGGCGGCATGTCACGATCACCCCATGTCTCTCGACCGGCTCGGCGGTTCCCCCGACAGTCAGGCGTTCGAGCTGCTGGGGATCGGCTTCCGGTCACGGGCGCGCACCGTCGCGGAGCTGGCGGCACTCGCCGTGCGTGAGGAGACCGCCGTCCGCCAGGACCTCGAACGGCTCCAGTCCGACGGCTACGTCGCGGTCCAGGGCGACCACGTGCGCTACACCGCGCCCGAGGAGGTCGTCGCCGACGTCGTACGCCGGCGGTCGAGCGACCTCAGCGCCGAGGTGCTGCGCCGGCTGGCGGACCTGGCCGAGGTCGTGGGCCAGCTGCCGGCCCTCGCGCGCGAGTGGGACACCGGCGAGGCCGGCCAGCAGCTCGCCGACGTCGACGTCTTCCACGGCCCCGAGGCCGTGGTCGAGCTCTGGCACGTCAAGCAGGCGAAGGAGCCCTCGCTGCGCACCGACGTGGTGCTGCCCGACGCCGCTCCGCTCTACGTCGCAGACCCGGCCATGCAGCGCGTGTGGCACGAGGCGACCCAGGGCGAGGGCCGCCACGCCCGCGTGATCGCCTCGCTCGCCGACGGGACCCATCCCGCCGCCCAGGAGCGCATCGCCCAGGAGATGGAGGCGGGGGTCCAGATCCGGCTCATGGCGGAGCCGCCCGGCTGGTTCTGGATCACCGACGAGACGACCGTCGCGCTGCCCCTGGTGTGGGGGGAGCGGTGGCCGACCTCGGTGATGTCGGTGCGCAACCGGGCCGTCGCCGGCATGGCGAGCTGGATGTTCGAGCGGATGTGGGAGCGGGCGGTTCCCGTCCACAGCGGCGCCGCGACCTGGGACCCGCTGCTGACCCTCATGAACGGCGGCGCGACCCTCGAGGCGGCGGCGCGGGCCCTCGGCATCTCCGAGCGCACCGGGCGGCGCCGGCTCTCCGAGGCCATGAGCCACTTCGGCGTCGGGTCGATGCTGGAGCTCGGCGTCGCCTGGGGAGCCGTGCGTCCCCGCTGAGGTCACGTCCCTCATTTGAGGGATGACGGGTGCGCCCCTTCCGGTATTGCGTGTCGCGGGGGGAGGCAGGAGCAGGCCCGATCATCGGAGACACGCATGAGGAAGCTCGTCAGGAACACCACCATCGCGACCACGGCGGTGCTGGTCGCCACCCTCGCTCCGGCAGCCGCCGGAGGAGGTCATCACCACCACCATCACCAGTCCCGCCTGAGCACCGTCGTCGACGGGCTGGACGGCCCGCGCGGGGTCGACGCACTCGGCCGCGGCAAGACGTTGGTCACCGAGACGGACGGCAGCTTCAGCCTGGTCGTCGAACGCCGCCACCGCGACCCCAGGGTGACCGAGCTTGGCAGCGTCCCGGGCGGGTTCCCCCCTGCCATCGCGGCCGGCAGACGTGGCCGCATCTACCTCCTGACCGGAGCCAGCGGCGAGCCCGGCAGCCCGCAGGCTCCGGGCGCCGCCACCCTCTACGAGTGGCGGCACGGGTACGACGCTCCCAAGCCGGTCTTCGACGTCGCCGCCTACCAGGTAGGTGACCCCGATCCCGACGACCTGGAGAACCTGCCCGCCGACAGCAACCCGTTCGGGCTCGCCGCGCTCAGGGACGGCAGCGTCCTGATCGCCGACGCGGCCGGCAACGACCTGCTCCGCTGGTGGCCCGACGGCACGGTCAAGACCGTGGCCCGGCTCAAGCCGCGCGTGGTCGACGTACCCGACGGCGTGCCCCTGCCCGAGGAGCAGGTGCCGAGCGAGGGGGTGGCGACCTCGGTCACGGTGGGCCCCGACGGCTACTGGTACGTCGGTGAGCTGCGAGGGTTCCCGGCCACACCCGGCACCTCCCAGATCTGGCGGATCAAGCCCGGCTCGGTCGACGCCGTATGCGACCCGGAGGACCCGCGGCACGGACGCTGCACCCGCTATGCGGACGGTCTGACGTCGATCGTCGACCTCGGTGCCGACCACCGCTCGGTCTACGCGGTCTCGCTGTCCAAGCTCAGCTGGCTCGCCGTGGAGTCCGAGGAGCCGGTGCCCGGAGCCGAGATCGGCGCGCTGTACCGCCTCATCCGAGGCCACCACCAGGTACGGGTCAAGGAGCTCGCGTCGGACCGGCTGACTCTCCCCGCCGGGGTCGACGTGGACCGGCGCGGGATCTACGTGACCGGACCGGTCTTCGGGCCAGGGGCGCTGTCCAAGATCCGCTGACGCGCGCAGCTCGCGTCCGGTCCCCCCTCCCGGACGCGGGCCGGTGTGTCCGCAGACCCGCTCCTCTCGGCGGCACGCCGCGACCACCACTGCCAGGACCGCGAGGGCTCCGCGAGCGCCTCGCCAACTACAGTGAGCCGGACGCCGACCCGGAGGATCAGTCTTGTCCAGCACCGTGACCGTGATCGTCCTTGCTGCCGGTGGCGGCACCCGGATGAAGTCCAAGACCATGAAGGTCCTGCACCCGGTGGCCGGGCGCAGCATGATCGCGCACGTCCTGAACGCCGTGCGCGCGGTCGAGCCGCACCAGGTGGTGGCCGTCGTGGGCCACCAGCGCGAGGCCGTCGGACAGCACATCCAGGACTTCATGCCCGACGCGGTCCTCGCCGTGCAGGAGGAGCAGCGCGGCACCGGCCACGCCGTCCGGGTCGCGGTCGAGGCGCTCGAGGACCTCGGCGACGGCACCGTGATCGTCGCGACCGGTGACACCCCGCTGCTGCAGGGCGAGAGCCTGCGCGCCTTCGCGGCCGAGCACGAGGCGGCACAGCGCGCCGTCAGCGTGCTCACCGCGGTCGTGGCCGATCCGTTCGGCTACGGCCGGATCGTGCGCGACGCCGACGGTGACGTCGAGGCGATCGTGGAGGAGAAGGACGCCAAGCCCGCGGAGCGTGAGATCGCGGAGATCAACTCGGGCATCCTCGCCTTCGACGCGTCGTTCCTCGTCGAGGCGCTGCCGCGGATCGGCAACGACAACGCCAAGGGCGAGTACTACCTCACCGACCTGGTCCAGCTGGCGCGCGATGCCGGTCTCACCGTCGGCGCGCACGCGATCGACGACCCGTGGCAGACCGAGGGCGCCAACGACCGCGAGGAGCTGGCCATCCTCGGCCGCGAGCTCAACCGGCGGATCGTGGGGCGGTGGATGCGCGAGGGCGTGACCGTGATGGACCCCGAGACCACCTGGATCGACGCCGACGTGGAGCTCGCCCAGGACGTCACGATCCTCCCGGGCACCCAGCTGCTCGGGGCCACCGTCGTGGCCGCCGACGCCGTGATCGGCCCCGACTGCACGCTCAAGGACTGCGAGATCGGGGTCGGGGCGCGCGTGGTGCGCACCCACGCCGAGCTGGCCGTGGTGGGGCAGGAGGCGACCGTCGGCCCGTTCTCCTACCTCAGGCCCGGCACCAAGCTCGGAGCCCGCGGCAAGATCGGCGGCTTCGTGGAGACCAAGAACGCCGACATCGGCGAGGGGGCCAAGGTCCCGCACCTGTCCTACGTCGGCGACGCCGAGATCGGGGAGGGCGCCAACATCGGGGCCGGCACGATCTTCGCCAACTACGACGGGGTCGCCAAGCACCGCACCACGATCGGCCGGCACGCCAAGACGGCCTCCAACAACACCTTCGTGGCGCCGGTCGAGGTCGGCGACGGCGCGGCCACCGGCGCCGGGACCGTCGTACGGCGTGACGTGCCGCCGGGCGCCCTGGCCGTCAGTGCCGGGCCGCAGCGCAACCTGCCCGGCTGGGCGCAGGCCAAGCGCCCCGGCACCGCTCAGGCGCGGGCCGCCGAGGCCGCATCGGGCGACGCGACGGAGGTCACGCCTCCAGAAGAGGACCCCGAGTTGGGCTGAGCACGGGGGACGCGCCAGAATTGGTGTGACACCCCTCCGCGAGCCAGGAGCACGAGATCGTGACCGGAATGAAGCGGGCCACCGAGAAGAACCTCATGATCTTCAGTGGCCGGGCGCATCCCGTGCTCGCCGAAGAGGTCGCCACCATCCTCGAGACCGACCTGGTCCCGCAGTCGGCGTACGAGTTCGCCAACTCCGAGATCTACGTGCGCTTCGAGGAGTCCGTCCGCGGCTGCGACGCCTTCGTGATCCAGAGCCACACCGCTCCGATCAACGAGTGGATCATGGAGCACCTGATCATGGTCGACGCCCTGAAGCGGGCGAGCGCCCAGCGGATCACCGTGGTCATGCCGTTCTACGGCTACGCCCGCCAGGACAAGAAGCACCGCGGCCGCGAGCCGATCTCCGCGCGGCTCATGGCCGACCTGTTCAAGACCGCCGGCGCCGACCGGCTGATCACCGTGGACCTGCACGCCGACCAGATCCAGGGCTTCTTCGACGGCCCGGTCGACCACCTCATGGCGCTGCCGATCCTGGCCGACTACGTGCTCGAGAAGTACGGCACCCACCAGATGGCCGTGGTCTCGCCGGACGCCGGGCGGATCAAGGTCGCCGAGCGCTGGTCGGCCCGGCTGGGCGGCGCGCCCCTGGCCTTCATCCACAAGACCCGCCGCACCGACCGCCCCAACGAGACCGTCGCCAACCGCGTCGTCGGCGACGTGGCGGGCCGCATGTGCGTGCTCGTGGACGACATGATCGACACCGGCGGCACCATCGTGAAGGCCGCCGAGGCGCTGATGAACGAGGGTGCCAAGGGCGTCGTCATCGCCGCCACGCACGCGATCCTGTCCGATCCGGCGGTCGACCGCCTCAAGAACTCCCCGGCCACCGAGGTGGTCGTCACCAACACGCTGCCGCTCACCGACGACCGCGAGTTCGACAAGCTCACCTGCCTGTCGATCGCACCGCTCGTCGCGCGTGCGATCCGCGAGGTGTTCGAGGACGGCTCCGTCACGTCGATGTTCGACGGGCACGCCTGATCGTCGGCGCGGTGCGTCAGCTCGTGGCGGCGTAGAGCCGGATCACGGCGAGCAGCGGCCGGTGGTCGCTGCGGAAGCCGTTGAGGCTGCGGTGGCGCGCGAACTGCGCGACGCCCCGCCCGTCGGGCCGCCGCACGGAGCGGTCGGCCAGCCACACGTAGTCGATCCAGCGGGTGCGCAGCGTGGCCTCGACGCCGTCGAGGCCGAGGGCCTCGTAGGACGACTGGTTGCGACGGTCGACCGTCTGGCCGATGCCCCCGCGCGGGTGGTACTCGGTGTCGTCGGCGTAGTCCCAGTTGTAGTCGCCGGTGCTCATGACCACGTCGCCCGGAGCCTCGTCCAGCATCCGCGTCAGCACCCGGTAGTGGCGACGGGCCATCACGGCGTTGAGGTTCTTCTCCCAGCCGTGGCCGGTCTCGACGGTGTGGTTGACATGGGTGTTGAGCACCGTCACGAGCATCCCGCTCGCGCGGTGGCGCAGCGAGACCTGCAGCACCCACTTGACGGGGAACGGCGCGTCCGATGCACCGGGCGGACTGGCGTCGTGGACCCGGACGTAGTCGGCGTCGACCAGGCTGAAGACGCGGCGGCGCCAGCTGACGGCGAGCGCCTCGGGGCCGTCCGCGCCGGCGCGGTGCCAGGTCTCCCAGCCGCGGGCGCGATAGCGGGGGTAGAGCCGCGCCCACGCCTCGGAACTGGCCTCCTGCCACCCGATCAGGTCGATCTCCGGATGGGACGTGGCGCGGTCCCAGTCGGCCCGTGCGCCAGGCTCGCCCAGCACCAGCCAGGCGTTGAGCGACGCGACGCCGATGGTGTCGAGGACCTGCCCCTCCAGGCGGGGGGCGACCCGCGCCACGGGCTCGGGCGCGGCCTCCTGCCTGCGTGGGGGAGCGGCGTCGTCGGGTCGCCCCCAGACCACGGCGCCGACGACCAGGGCCGCGACGACCACGGCGAGGGCGAGCGCGCGCAGGCGGGTCACGCTCGCGCCGTCGGGTCACCCGCGGTGAGGTCGTCGAGCCGGTCCTCCCAGCCGCGCCGGAGCACGGTGGGGAGGTCGCCGGCGAGGGCCGTCTCCAGCTCGGCCACCTGCTGGGTGGTCAGCGCGAGGGCGGGGAAGGCGCGGTGCACCACCTGCGAGAAGGCCTGGCCCCGACGCTCCGCGATGCCCGGGCTGACAGCCCAGTAGGCGGTGACGTACGGCGTGAGGAGGTCGGCCTGCTCGGGTGACCACAGGCCGTGCATGAGCGCCTCGTAGCGCCGGTTGGAGACCCGGTCGTCCTCGGTGGCCGCGGCCCAGGCCTCGTCCTTGGCGGCGACGGTGGGCCGGGCGGCCAGTGCCCGGGCGGCGCCGAGCTCGCCGTCGATGCTGCGGTCGCGGCGCCGCTCGTCCTCGATCTCGTCGGCGCCGATCGCGCCGGTCTCCGCCAGGCGCGCGACCACGCTCCAGCGCGTCGCCGGGTCCAGGTCCACGCCCCGCTCCGTGCGCCCGTCGGCGAGCCAGCCGCGCAGCAGCGCGTGGTCGCGGCTGGTGCGGGCCAGCCCGCGCGTGAGCTCGATGAGCAGCTGCTGGTCGGTGACGGTGGCCAGCCCCTCGGTGCAGGCCTCGGCGACCAGGTCGATCGTCTCCGCGGCATCGGCGGCGGCGACGCGCAGGGGCACGACCGAGTCGAGGGTGCGGCCGAGCACGGTGGCGACCGCGGTGACGTGCCGCTCCCGTGGCAGGTGGCGGCGCACCAGCGCCAGGTAGTCGGCCGGGTCCAGGCGCCGCGTGTGCACGAGGTCGAACGAGGCGGCCCAGACGATCGCGCGGACCAGGTCGTCGTCGAGGTCCGAGAGGCGCTCGGTCAGCGCCGACCAGGAGACCGGGTCGGGCACGATCCGGGCGTAGGTCTCGCCGTGGCTGTTGGGCACGACCACCCGGCCGGCCCAGTCGTCGAGGCGCACCGGTCGGTCCGCCACGTCGACGAGCCGGCTCTCCTGCTCGACCAGGCCGGCGTCGTACGACGTCAGCCGGAGGCGGTGCGGGCGCAGGCCGTCCCGGATGACGACGGGGACGTCGCCGTCGCGCTCCACCCGGATCGTGTCGAAGCCGGTCGTGCGCAGCCAGACCTGCGCCCACGAGGCGACGTCGCGGTCGGAGGCGGCGTCGAGCGCGGCCATGAAGTCGGCCAGGGTGCCGTTGCCGAGTCGGTGCCGGCTCAGGTAGGCGTTGACCCCGGCCAGGAACGCCTCGTCGCCCAGCCAGGTGACGAGCTGGCGGATGACGGAGTTGCCCTTGGAGTAGCTGATCGAGTCGAAGTTGGTGGAGGCCGCGTCCACGTCGGACACGTCCTCGGCCTCCGGCGCCACCGGGTGCGTCGAGCGGCGCTCGTCGGCGATGTAGGCGTTGGGCTTGCGGGAGAGCTCGTGGGCCAGCAGCGAGCCCGCGTAGCCCGCGCCGTCGGCGGCGACGCGGTAGCCCATGTAGTCGGCGAACGACTCCTGCAGCCAGGTGTCCTCCCACCAGCGCATCGTCACGAGGTTCCCGAACCACATGTGCGCCATCTCGTGCGCGATCGTCGAGGCCCGCCGCAGCCGCAGCAGGTCGCTCACCCGGCCGCGGGGGAGGAACTCGTCGCGGTAGGTGACGCACCCGGGGGACTCCAGGGCCCCCAGTTCTGGCCCGGCACGAACGCCTGGTCGTAGCTGTCGTAGGGCATCGGCTCGTCGAACAGCGCGCCGTAGTGGTCGAAGCACGCCTGCGTCGTGGTGCGGAGCTCGTCGAAGTCGCGATCCAGCTCGGCGGCCAACGACCGCCGGGCGTGCCAGCCGAACGGCAGCCCGGCGTGCTCCCACGTGCGGGAGTGCCACGGACCGGCGCAGACGACGAACATCGGGATCGCGAACACCTCGGTCCGGGCGAACCGCCAGTGCTCGCCGTCCCGCTCCGCGACGCGGCCGTTGGCCAGGACCGTCCAGGCGGGGTCGGCCGTGGCCGACAGCGCCACTGTCGCCTTCAGGTCGTTCTGGTCGAAGCAGGCGAACACCCGCTGGGCGATGTCCATGCCGCAGTAGGCCGACACGTAGGTCTCGCCGTCGGCCGGGTCGGTGAAGAGGTACATCCCGTCGCCGTCGGTGACGTAGGGGACCCGCGCCTCGACGGTCACGACGTTGTCTTCGGCCAGGCCGGACAGCGCGATCCGGCGGCCGTCGTACGACGGGGCGGTGGCGACGCCGTTGACGATCACCGTGAGGTTGGTGGCGTCCGTCAGCTCGAGGAAGGTCTCGGGCGCGCTCGCGGCGAAGCGCACCGTCGTGCGGCAGCCGAAGGTGCCGGCGGCCGGGTCGGTGAGGTCCAGGTCGATCTCGTAGGAGACGCCGGAGAGAGCCGCGGCCCGGGCGCGGGCCTCGTCGAGGGTGAGGGACACTCCGCGAGCGTACGCACGACCGCGTCGCGATTCGCGTCCCGCCTCGGCTCTTGTCTAGAATCGGCAAGTTGCCTCGGCGAGGGAGCCTCCCAGCTCCGTGATCGACAGGGCCGGCCGTCAAAGCCGCGCTGTCGCGCGGCTTTCGTGCTTCCCGCCCCGGCCCACACGCCACCGACGTACCGAGGAGATCACCATGTCCGCAGAGAAGATCAAGGCCGAGTCCCGCACCGAGTTCGGCAAGGGCGCGGCCCGCCGCATCCGTCGCGAGCACAAGGTGCCCGCCGTGGTCTACGGCCACGGCAACGACCCCATCCACATCACCCTGCCGGGCCACGACACGATGATGGCGCTCAAGCACGGCGGCGCCAACGCGCTGCTCGAGCTCGACATCGAGGGCACTACGCAGCTGGCCCTGACCCGCGAGGTCCAGGTCGACCCGATCAAGCGCACGCTCGAGCACATCGACTTCGTCGCGGTCCGCACCGGCGAGAAGGTCACCGTCGACGTGCCCGTGCACCTGGTCGGCGAGGCCGTCCGCGAGACGCTGGTCGTCACCGAGAACACCACCGTCCAGCTCGAGGCCGAGGCCACGCACATCCCCGAGTTCATCGAGGTCGACATCGAGGGCGCCGTCGCCGGCACCCAGATCCTCGCCTCCGACCTCAAGCTCCCGTCGGGCTCGACCCTCCTGGTCGACGCCGACACCCTGATGGTCAACGTCACCGAGCAGGTCTCCGCCGAGGCCCTCGAGGCCGAGCTGGAGGAGGCCGAGGCCGAGGCCGGCATCGAGCGCGAGGAGTCCGACGAGGACGCCGCCGCCTCCGCCGAGAAGGCCGAGGGCGACGCTCCCGCCGAGGGCGAGACCGACAGCGAGTGATCCGTCGGCTCAGGTGGCTCCTGGGCCGACTCATCGCACCGGTCTCCAGCGCCGCTGAGACACATCCCGAGGAGGGCCCAGCCGTGACCACAGCCGATCTCTGGCTCGTGGTCGGGCTGGGCAACCCCGGGGAGAAGTACGCCGGGCACCGGCACAACGTCGGCTACCTCGTCCTCGACGAGCTGGCTCGGCGGCTGGGCTCGTCCTTCCGTGCCCACAAGACCGGCCGCTCCGACGTGGTCGAGGGTCGCCTCGGGCCCCCGGGCACCGAGGGCCCCCGAGTCGTGCTGGCCCGGCCACGCTCGTACATGAACGAGGTCGGCGGCCCGGTCAAGGCGCTGGCCACCTTCTACAAGGTGCCCCCCGAGCGGATCGTGGCCATCCACGACGAGCTCGACCTCGACTTCGGCACCCTGCGGACCAAGCTCGGCGGCGGCGACAACGGCCACAACGGGCTGAAGTCCCTGCGCTCCTCCCTCGGGACCGGCGACTTCTACCGGGTGCGCGCCGGCATCGGCCGTCCGCCCGGTCGCCAGGACGTCGCCGACTTCGTGCTGTCCGACTACAGCAAGGTCGAGCGCAAGGAGCTGCCCTTCCAGGTCGACACCGCCGCCGACGCGGTGGAGTCGCTGATCCTCGAGGGCCTGGAGAAGGCCCAGCAGCGCTACAACAGCTGACCGGCTCGGGACCCCGGCCTCTCCCTGCCTCCCAGCCGGACCGATCGTTAGGGTGGCGCGGTGACCTTCGAACCGACGACACCCCCCGACGCCGCAGCGACCGACGACCACGTGCTGGCCACCTGGCTGGCGCAGGAGGCGGGCCGCAAGCTGCTCGACGTACGCACGCAGGGGCTCGAGGGCAAGGAGCTCAAGGACGCCGGCGACGCCGCGGCGCACGAGCTGCTCATGGAGCTGCTCGCCGAGCACCGGCCCGACGACGCGGTGCTCTCGGAGGAGGGCGCCGACGACAAGGCCCGCCTGCAGGCGGATGCCGTCTGGATCATCGACCCCCTCGACGGGACCCGGGAGTTCTCCGAGCCGCCGCGCGACGACTGGGCCGTGCACGTCGCGCTCTGGGAGCGGACCCCCGACGGGGAGCACGACGGCGAGCTCACCGCGGGCGCGGTCGCCCAGCCGGCGCTGGGCGAGACCTTCAACACCGGGCAGCCTCCCGTCGTCGCGCCGTCGACCTCGGAGCGGCCGCGGATCGCGGTGTCCCGCAGCCGGCCGCCGGCGTTCGTGGAGCGGCTCGCCGAGGAGATCGGCGCCGAGCTGGTCCCGATGGGCTCGGCGGGGGTCAAGGTGATGTCCGTGGTCCGCGACGTCACCGACGCCTACGTCCACGCCGGCGGCCAGTACGAGTGGGACTCGGCGGCTCCCGTGGCCGTCGCGCAGGCCGCCGGCCTCTTCACCAGCCGCATCGACGGCTCCCCGCTCCTCTACAACCAGGACGACGTCTACCTGCCCGACCTGATCGTCTGCCGCCCCGAGCTCGCCGACCAGATCCTCGAGTTCATCGAGCGCCACGGCGTCACCTCCGCCGGCTGACCCGTCGGTCGGGGTTTCCGGTTGCGGGGGAGCGCGGCGCCCTCGAGGGTGGGGAGATGACCTCGCTGATCTCGCACACGACGGTGGACTGCGCGAACGCCTACGAGCTCTCCCAGTGGTGGAAGCAGGTGCTGGGGTACGTCGACGTGCCCGGCGACCCGAACCTCCCGGGCCATGAGGAGTGCATGATCCTCGACCCGGACACCGGGCACGCGGTGCTGTTCATCGAGGTGCCGGAGGTCAAGGCCGGCAAGAACCGGCTGCACTTCGACCTGCGCCCGCGCACCGGGACCCGGGACGAGGAGCTGGCACGACTGCTCGCGGCCGGCGCGACCGAGGTGGCCGACCTGCGTGGCACGTACGGGCCGGGCACGGGGTGGGTCGTGCTGGCCGATCCCGAGGGCAACGAGTTCTGCATCCTGCGCTCGAGGGCGGAGGCCGAGACCACGTCGGCCGAGGTCTGAACGTCGGGCACGTCAGGTGGCGTCGGCGCGAAGCAGGCGCAGGTGGAGCTCCTGGGTCAGCGTCGACGGGTCGGCGCCCATCTCGTCTGCCAGGCCGGCGCGGAGCGCCTCGTAGACCCGTAGGGCGCTGCCGACCTCGCCGAGCCGTGCGTAGGCCGTCATCCGGGCACGGCAGGCCGTCTCGTACATCGGGTCGATGCGCGCCGCGGTCTCGGCGAACGCGAGGGCCCGGTGCAGCTCGCCGATGGCGAGGGCCGAGTCGGCCGCCTGGCCGGACATGGTCTTGCGCGTCTCTCGGAGGTTGTCGCGCTCGGACCTGGCCCACGCACTCTCGTCGTCGTAGGCACGGAAGTCGCCTCGGTAGTGGCGATCGGCCGCCAGCGCGAGGTCGACGGCGCGCGAGTGCAGCCCGTCGCGAGCCAGCGAGTGCACCCGCTTCGCCTCGGCCAGGAACACCGCGACGTCGACCCAGGCCCCGACCAGCCGGATCGCGTCCCCCTGCCGCACCAGGCAGGCCATGCCGGTCGCGCGCCGGATCTGGCTCTTGGCCGTGCGCAGGCTGGCGAGAGCGCGGTCCCGGCCGGCGTGCGGCCACAGCCGATCGGTCAGGCTGGTCCGCCGTACCCCCTGGTTGCCGCTGAGCGCCACGATCCGGAGCAGGTCCATGGTCTTGCCCGTGGACCACTCGGCGCGCTCGACGAGGCTGCCATCCGGCCTGCGTACGACGAGGTCGCCCAGCAGGCCGATCTTGAGATCAGCGCGCGATGCCATCTGCGGCTCCCAAGAAGGCTCATGCTCGTTCGCTCTTTCCCTGGAGCATAGCCGCGCACCCTGATGAGGCCGCCTGTTCAGCCCTCCCGGGAGTAGTGCGTGTCCGCGTCCGGTGTGCGCGTCCGCAGTGCCATCCCCACCGCCGCGAGCTGGGAGGAGACACCGAGCTTCGCGAGGATGGACTTGACCTGCGTGCGCACGGTGGCCTCGGAGACCACGAAGTCCTGCGCGATCTGGCGCACCTGACGGCCCTCCATCATCTGCGCCAGGATCTCGCGCTCGCGCGCGGTCAGGCTGGCCAGCCGGGCCCGGCTCTCTGCCTGCTGCTGCTGCTGCGTGCGGAACTCGTCGACGAGCCGGGCGCGCTCCTCGCGGGGCAGCACCGTGCGCCCCTCGCGGATCCGCCTGATGGTGGCGAGGATCGAGTTCAGGGGGGTGGACTTGGGCAGCACGGTGAGAGCTCCGTGGAGCAGGCACTCCCCCCAGCCGCCGGGGTTGAGGCTGCCCGTCACCACGACGACGGCGACGCCCGCCTCGCTGCAGGGCCGGATGAGCGGTACGCCGTGCAGCCCGTGCCCCAGGTGCAGGTCGAGCAGGAGGATCCGTGGCCGTGAGCGCAGGATCTCGGCGAGCAGCCGCTCGTGGGAGGGCCGTGCGTGCTCCGACGGCGCCGGACGGTGGACGTCGTAGCCCTGCAGGGTGAGTGCCACGTCGAGCGCCTCGGCGAAGAGGGTGTGGTCCTCGACGATGGTGATGCGGGTCAGGCGCCGGCTGGCAGGCACGGTGCCGGTCCTGACGTCGCGGGGATCCGCAGCACGAACTCCGCGCCACCCAACGGGGAGCTGGGCTCCAACCAGAGGTCGCCGCGGGCCTCCTGGGCCAGCCGACGGGCGACATGGAGGCCGATGCCCTCTCCCGAGGAGTCGACCGCGCGGGTGCCGCGGTCGAAGACCACCGCCGAGAGCGCCTCGGGGACCCCGGGGCCCTCGTCCTGGACCCGCAGCTCCACCCACGGGCCGCGTACGGCGGTCTCGACCACGACGGCTCGTCCGGGGGCGTGCTGGACGGCGTTGTCGAGCAGGATGTGCAGGATCTCGGTGAGGTCGTCGGCTCGTGCGTAGGCGAGCGAGCCGGTGCACCGCCACCGCACGTCGCACCCTCGCAGCGCGATGGTCTGCACCATCGGCCCGACGATGTCGTCCAGGCACACGGCGGTCTCGGCGGAGGCGTCGGCCGTCGACAGGAGCCGCTCGACCCGCGCCAGCTCCGCGCTGTGCAGCCGCTCCAGTCGCCGCCGGGCGGGGCGGGACAGCCGCGCGCGCCGATCGACGAGCAGCTGGTGTGACAGCCGTAGCCCCGCCAGCGTCGCCCGCAGCTCGTGGAGCCGCTCCTGCGACCGCGCCAGCGCCGCCTCCGCGGCGCTCGCCCGGGCGAGCAGGCGCCGGCGCTCGGCGAGCTCGTCCGGGGCCGACCGCGGGGCGGGTTCGCCGGCGGGGAGGGCAGCGGGGAGGGCGGCGCACAGGACCAGGGGGAGCACGGCGAGGGTCGGCACGCCCAGGCCCCACCCGGTACCTCGCGGGGCTCGCGGCACGCGGAGCAGCGGCGCACGCCGCAGGTCGCGGGCGAGGAGCCCGCACTGCCACTGCATGAGGTTCGCGATGCATTCCATCGTGACCCCCTATCTCGTCAAGGAACCCGGATCCCAGCACATGGAGGCACAGATCCGACAATAAAACGCAAAACAGGCGTTGTGAACCACGATTTCCCCCGCCGGGGAGGGGTATCTCCGCGGAACTGGTCGCGACAAGGTCCTTGCTCCGCAGAATCGGGGGGCCCGCCCTACCCCCCTGCCCCCCGTGCCGCCAGGGACGCCTGCCCCGTTCCTCCGCCCTCCCCACAAGTGGGGAAAGTCCTCGCAGGGGCGCCGCCGGGCCGGCTCGCTCGCCAGGATGGCGCGGTCTGGAGGGAAGGTCGATCGAGGTGAGCGCTCGCACGAGGGGCATATGGGGTGGTAGGCCGTGACCGAGGCGACGGTCAGGGTCACGGGGGCGCACGAGCGCGACGCGCCGCGACTGGTGCCGGCGCGGCCGGGGACCGTGCCCTGGTCCGGGCCGCGCTCCCTGCCCCTGTGGGACCTGCTGTCGGCCGCGCTCGCGGCGCTGGTGCTGTCGCGGACGCTGGTCCCGGCGCCGACTCCGGTGCTGGCCGTCGCGATCCCGCTGTGCTGGTGCGTGGCCCTGCAGGCGGCGCGCGCGACCGCGACGGCACCGGTCGGGACGCTGGGCCACGCGGCGCGTCGGCTCGTCCACGCCGGCGCCCTGGTGGCGCTCGCGGGATCTGCCCTGTCGGTGGTCCTGGGTCCCCGCTACACCCCCGGGCACGCGTTCCTCACCGCCGCGGCGTGCACGGGGGCCTCGCTCCTGGCGCGTGCGATGGTCTGGTGGGCCGCAGGCACGCGCGGCGTCCGTGGCCGCCCGCGCGTGCTCGTCATCGGTGACGACGCGCGCCGGCACGCCGTGGCGGCGCTCGAGCGACGCACCGGCCCGGAGCTGTCCGTGGTGTCCGTGCGCGTGGACTCCGTCGCCGACGCAGCGGAGACGCCGGGGGTGACGTCCGTCCCCGCGGACGGCATCGCGTCGTACGCCGCCCGCATCGGAGCCTGCGCGGTGGTGGTGATGCCCGAGGCGGGACTCGAACCAGCTGGCCTGCGCCGGCTGCAGTGGTCCCTGGAGGCGGCGCGCCTGCCGCTGTACGTCGGCCCCGGGCTGGTCGGGGTCACCGCGTCCCGGCTGGAGGCGACCGACGTGGACGGTCTGCCGCTGGTGCGGGTGCACGGGGTCCAGCGGGCCGGCGGCAGGGCCGTCCTCGTCGATGTGACCGGCCGCTGCGTCGCCGCCGTGGCACTGCTGGTGCTGCTGCCCCTGCTGGCCGTACTGTGCGTCGCCATCCGGCGGGAGTCGCCGGGGCCCGCGATCTTCCGGCAGCAGCGCGTCGGGCAGGACGGGCGGACCTTCACCATCTACAAGCTCCGGACGATGGGACTCGCCCCGCCCTCGCCCGATGAGCTGGCGAACGACGCTGACGGGGTGCTCTTCAAGATGCGCAGCGACCCGCGCGTGACGACGCGCGGGCGGTGGCTGCGCCGGTACTCACTCGACGAGCTGCCGCAGCTCCTCAACGTGCTCCTCGGACACATGCGACTGGTCGGACCGCGCCCGGCGCTGCCCGACGAGGTCGCCGTCTACACCGACGATATGCGCCGGCGACTGGCGGTTCGCCCGGGGATCACCGGTCTGTGGCAGGTCTCCGGCAGGTCGGACCTCACCTGGGAGGAGACGGTCCGGTTGGACCTGCACTACGTCGACAACTGGTCCCCGGCGCTGGACCTGCGCATCCTGTGCCGGACGGTCAAGGCCGTCCTGGGGCACCGGGGGGCGTACTGAGAGCCGCCCGGAGCGCGGGGTGCCAGCCGGCGTGGTGTGCCATGCCGACCGCCGCCAGCTGCGAGGAGACCGCGAGCTTGGACAGGATCGACTTGACCTGGGTGCGCACGGTGGCGACCGACACGACGCTGTCGCGCGCGATGTCACGGACCGGCATGCCGGCCATCAGCTTCGCCAGGACCTCGCTCTCGCGGGGGGTGAGGCTCTCCAGCCGCTGCCGCTCGTCCTGCACGCCCTTGCGGTGCTCGTGCCAGCCCCGGATGAGCTCGTCGCGCTCGCGTGCGTCCACCACGGGCAGCCCGTCGTGGATGCGACGCACGACGCCGAGGATCTCGTTGAGCGGCTGGGTCTTCGACATCGTCTTGCGGGCGCCGTGACGCATGCACTCGCCCCACCGGTACCGGTCGGGCGACGCTGTCACGACCACCACGTTGGCACCCGACAGCGCGAGCGGATGGATGAGTCGCACCCCGTCGCCGAAGGGACCCAGGTCGAGGTCGAGGAGCACGACCCGCGGTCCCATGCGGAGCGCGGTCGTCAGCAGCTGACCGGTCCCGGTGGGGGAGGTGGGCAGGGGCAGGCGCCGTGCGGCGTACCCCTCCAGGTTCAGGGCGAGCTCGAGTGACTCGGCGAAGAGGAGGTGGTCCTCGAGGATGAGGACACGTGAGTTGGGTCGAGCGGCTCGGACGGTGGGCACGGATGAGTCTCCTTGGCTGCGGGGATGCTGATGACGAAGGTGTTGCCGCTCGCCCCGGTCTCGAGGCGTAGCGAGCTGCCGGTGGAGGCCATGAGGCGATGGGCGAGGTGGAGCCCGATGCCCTGGCCGCGTGAGTCGGGGCCGCGACTGCCCCACTCGTAGAGGCGGGAGCGGACCTCCGCCGGGATGCCGGGACCGTCGTCGCGGACGATGACCTCGACGGTGTCGCCGTTCCGCGTCACCTCGACGGCGGACTGTGCGCCCGGCGCGTGCCTGGCGGCGTTGTCCAGCAGGATGCTGATGACCTCGGCCACGGCGTCGGGGTCACCGATGCCACGGTGGCCCGTGGGCGACCACTCCACGTGCCGCCCCTGGGCCTCCTGGGCGGTCACGAGGGGCCAGATGACCTCGTCGAGGTCGACGTACGACGGCCCGTCGTCGTGGGGGTCCTGCTGGGGGGCCGGCTCGGACGCGGCGCCGCCTCGCGCGGCCAGCAGGCGGGACAGGCGGCTGGCCTCCGACGCCAGCATCCGCTCGAGCTGGCGCCGCTTGCCGACGGGGACCTTGTCCTGCTGGTGGATCAGGCTCGAGGCCATCACGATGCCGGCCAGCGAGTTGGTGATCTCGTGCAAGCGGGCGCGGACGTCGCGCTGCTGGGCCTCCATCGTGCTCACCTGGTCGGACATGGCGATCAACGAGTGGTGCTGCTCCTGCACCGCGTGGCGCAGCCCGGCGGCGGCTCCGCACCCGATCAGCACGGCGCCGACCACGCCGGTGACGACGGCGATCGTGTCGCTCAGGGCGGTGTGGACGTCCTGCAGGCTGGCGACGCGGTTGGCCACCAGGGCGATCGTTCCGAGGCCGAGCCGGGTGGTGGACCAGTGCGGAACCCCCCCGAGCCGGTAGGCGGCATGGGCGATGCCGGCCCCGACCACGACCAGGGTGATCTGCGCGGCCACCCCCGCCGGCGCACTGGTGGGGAGATCGCCGCCCCACCGGGTCGCGGCCAGGCTGACTCCGGCGAAGAGCAGCCCGAGGATCAGGCCGGCGCCCATCGGGTCGACCGCGTGGCCCACCCGGTCCGAGAGCCGCAGGCAGCAGAGGATGACCAGGGCGGCCGGGACGTCGATCACGACGATCCAGCCGGCCCGGTCGAAGAACATGTCGCCCCCGGCGGCCCGCAGCCCGGCTTGGGCGACCCCCTGCACGGCGTACAGGGTGACCGCGAGCGTCATCCAACCCACGACGTTCGACTCCGTGAGCCGGTACTGGACGCAGAGCAGGGCCGCGGCGCCGAGCACGGCCAGGAAGACCAGGACCTGGCTGACCGTGGCCACCGCGTTGGTCGACCGGAGCTCCGGTGCGAGGACGAGGATGCAGAGGAGCGGGGTCAGGACCGTCGCCACGACGATGACGGTGCTCCGCGGGGTCCAGACGAGGGCCGGGTACGGAGGTAGGGCGGGGAGCGACCATCCACCTCGTCTCCCCGTATTCCCCATACCCGAAATGTAGGAAGCCGGTGCGCGACCGACACGCGCTCCTGGGGCGTATACCCGAATTTGGGGAGAGTCCGACGACTGAGGCGCACGCTGCGGCTCCGATGCGGGTGCGGCATCCCCAAAATGGGTCGCAAACCTCGTGGATGGTCGCGTCCGCGCAGCGCGACGCCAGAGGATGAAAGCCGGCGAAGTCAGAATCGGGGAGGACCGTCATGCGTCCGAACGCCTCCTGGGGACGATTTCCGTGAGCGGACTGGACCACGCGATCGCGGTCGTCTCCGACCGGTCGCTGCTGGCGGACGCCGTCTCGGCGGCGCTGGTCGGCAGCGACGTCACGGTCGTGCGGGTGCCGTGGCCGGGCGAGGGACACGACCACCGTGCGGGGTGGTCGAAGCAGACTCCGCGCCCGCCCCTGGGCCTGATGCTGTGCGACCTGTCGCCGCCGGCCGTCCACACGGCCCGGTGGTTGGTGGGCGCCTACCCGACTCGATGGCTGCTGCTGACCGACAGCCCTCGCGGTCCGTTGTGGGGTGCCATGATCGAGGTGGGCGTCATCGGCATCCTGAAGAGCGCGACCAGCCTCTCCGAGCTGCTGGCCGAGATCGGCGGATCCTGTGGTGTCGCAGACACCGGCCGGCTGCCCCCGGACAGTGACGACCTCGTGGCCCAGTGGCACCGCCTGGAGCCCCAGCGCAGCGAGATCCACGCGCGCCTCAGCTCGCTCACGCCGCGAGAGCTCGAGGTGCTCCGGCTCCTGCACCTGGGGCGCTCGGTGCGCGAGATCGCCCAGCTGCATGGAGTCGCGCACTCGACGGTGCGCAGTCAGGTCAGGTCGATCCTGCACAAGCTGGGGGTCTCGCGGCAGGTGGCGGCCGCGGCCGTCCTCGACGAGTGGGGTGGGCTTCCGGAGTGGTGGTGACCGGCTCCGTCAGCGGACGGTCTCGCCCAGCCGCGCCTGCGGGTTCGCACGCAGCCACGGTGCGAGGCGGTCGGCGCGGACGGCCTCCCAGAGTCGGCGACCCGCCACGAGGTCGAGGTGGACGACGCTCTGCGGCCCCTCCCAGCCGAGCCCGGCGACCGGCACGGTCAGGAACGACACCGCGGACTCGTCCAGGTCGCGCAGCGACCAGGCCAGCCTGGCCATGTCCTTCGTCGACCATCCTGAGTCGATGCTCAGATGACGGGTCATCACGCCGAGCAGCTCGTAGACGCCCCAGGGACCGGAGTCCTGGAGCCGTCCGAGGGTGTCCACCATGAGCGTCCGCAGGAAGTTCTGCTGACGGCTGGCTCGATCCAGGTCCCCGCCGGGCAGGCCGAAGCGCTGGCCGACGTAGTCGAGCGCCGCCTGACCGGTGAGACGGTGCTCGCCGGCGGTCCAGGTCACGTCGCGGGCCGAGTCGTGCACGGTCTCGGGCACGGTCACCGTCACGCCGCCCAGCTCGTCGGTGAGCGCGCGGATGCCGTCCCAGTCGATGACCGCGAGATGGTCGATGCGGACGCCGGTGAGCTCCTCGACGGTGGCGACCGCCAGCGACGGTCCGCCGTAGGAGTAGGCGGCGTTGATCTTGGTGTGGCCGTGGCCGGGCACCTCGACCCACGAGTCGCGCGGCAGGGAGACGACCGTGGCCCCCTCGCGGTCCCCGTCGATGTGCACCAGCAGCATCGCGTCCGAGCGCTGGGCTCCCGGCACCCAGGCGGCGGCGCGCGCCAGGTCACCGGTCGTGGGCTCGTCGGAGCGGCGGTCGGTGCCGAGCAGCAGGATGTTGATCGCCTTGGCGGCCGGGCCGGTGGTCGGCTTCGACGGTCGGTCCTCCAGGCCGGCGAAGACGCCGTCGATCCGCTCGATGGGCGCGACGAGTCGTCGCCCGAGGTAGTAGGCGCTCGCCGTGGAGACCACGGCGACGAGGCCCAGCACCGTGAGCAGGGCGAGCGCCGTGCGGCGTCGGCGGCGTGAACGAGTGGTGCGCATGAGACCTGCCTCCGAGGGACGAGTGCGATCCCTCGGACGATTGGTCACGGCGTGGGCGCGGTCCGGTGCGGTGCATGCCTTTTCCCCAATCTTGATGGTGTTTGCGGCAGTGCCCGATCGAGCCGAGGGGGTCTCCCTACGGTCGGGACCGCGCCGGCACCTGCCGGGGCGGCAGCGTGGTCGAGGGGTGGAGGGGATGGCGGTGGCACGTCGAGGCTGGTGGGGGAAGGCGACCCGCGTCGCCGCGTGCGGAGATAGGAGCGGCGCCCGCTTGCGGCGCCACACGCTGTCGGCCGTCGTCGTGGCTCTGGTGACGGCGGGACTGGTGAGCACCGGGCCCGCGCCGGGATGGTCGGACTCCTCACCTCAGGATCCTTCGGACCCCGCGACGCCGACGACGGTGTCGGCGGACGCGCTGCCCACGGTGCAGATCAACGGCGTGGTGTGGGCGCAGGCCATGGTCGGGAACCGGGTCTACGCCGGCGGCAGCTTCAGCAACGCGCGCCCGGCCGGCTCGCCGTCGGGGTCGGGCACGGTGCCGCGGGCCAACCTGCTCGCCTACGACATCGTGACCGGGGCGCTGACCACCAGCTTCGCGCCCAGCTTCAACGCCCAGGTCCGGGCGATCGCCGTCTCGCCCGACCAGACCCGGATCTACGTGGGCGGCGACTTCACGACCGTCAACGGCGTCTCGCGGCGCCGGATCGCCGCGTTCAACGCGTCGACGGGCGCGCTGATCGACACGTTCAACCCGCCCGTGAACTACCACGTCAACGCGCTGGCCGCGACCAACACCACGGTCTACGCGGGAGGTGAGTTCCAGGACGTGGGCACGCAGGTGCGCCAGGGCCTGGCCGCCTTCAACGCGGCGAACGGCGCCCTGCTGAAATGGGCGCCGGCGGCCACGGGCGGCGACGTCTGGGCGATGACGATCAACCCGAGCGGGACCAGGCTGGCCGTCGGCGGGTCGTTCACGGCCCTCAACGGCTCCGCCAACCCCGGCTACGGGCTCGGCATGGTGGACGCCACGACCGGCGCCAGCCTGCCCTTCGCCGCCAACAGCATCGTGCGCAACGGCACGGCCGACGGTGCCATCACGACGCTCACCTCCGACGACGAGTACGTCTACGGAGGCGGCTACACCTTCGGCCGCAGCGGCGGGAGCTGGGAGGGCACCTTCAGCGCCGCGTGGGAGGGCGGGACCGTGCGCTGGGCCAACGACTGCCACGGCGACACCTACTCGCTGCATGCCCAGGGCGACGTGGTCTACGCCGCCAGCCACACCCACTACTGCGAGAACATCGACGGCATCCGGCAGGGTGACGGTGGCGTCGGCGACTACCCCTACTTCCGCGGCATGGCCTTCGGCAAGCAGCCCACCGGCACCGTCACGTGGGAGCCGGACCAGGGTCGCTACTACAGCTTCCTCGGCCAGCCGCGCTCCTCGGTGCTCACGTGGTACCCCAACCTCAACGCGGGCACCTACACGGGGCAGATCCAGGGCCCCTGGAGCGTGACCGGGAACGCCGACTACGTGGCCATGGGCGGGGAGTTCACGCGGGTCAACGGGCAGAGCCAACAGGGTCTGGTGCGCTTCGCGAGGACCGCCCTCGCGCCCAACGACCAGGGCCCGAGCCTGTTCAACGCCACGTACCCGCTCAACGTGAGCTCGACGGAGGGCGGCAAGGTCCGGATCAACTGGACGAGCAACGAGGACATCGACAACGACTACCTGACCTACCGGGTCTACCGCGACGTCCAGAGCGGCGCCGGGCTGATCCACACCCGCCAGGTGCGGGCGAGATGGTGGAACCACCTCGGGATGGGCGTCAGCGACACCGGCCTGGTTCCCGGCAGCAGCCACCGCTACCGCGTCGCGGTGACGGACCCCTTCGGCAACATCGCGAACTCGCCGTGGACCGACGTGGTGGTGGCCGGCTCCGGCACGGACAGCCCGTACGTCGAGGCCGTGCAGGCCAGCGAGCCCACGCACTGGTGGCGACTCGACGAGCAGAGCGGCACCTTCCGGGGGGATGCGGCCGGGTTCCGGCCGCTGACGACCACCGCCACCGGGGTCACGCCCGGGGTGCCGGGCGCGCTCACCAACGACCCGGCCAACGCCGCGGCCCGCTTCAACGGCGCGACGTCGACGCGCGCGTACACGACCACGATCGACAGCCCGCCGGACGTCTTCACCCTCGAGGCCTGGTTCCGTACGACGTCGACGACCGGCGGCAAGATCGTCGGCCGCGGCAACCGCAACGACCGCAACTCCTCGAAGGCGGACCGGCACCTCTACCTCAACAACGCAGGCCAGGTCCTGTTCGGGGTCAAGCCCGACCAGAGTCGTCAGGTGGTCACCAGTCCGGGGAGCTACCGCGACGGCGCCTGGCACCAGGCGGTCGCCAGCCTCTCGCCGGGCGGCATGCGGCTCTACGTCGACGGGGCGCTGGTCGCGCAGCGCGCCGACGTGACCACCGCCGAGCACCTCGCCCGCGGCTACTGGCGCGTGGGTGGGGACGCGCTCAACAACTGGCCCTCCGCACCCTCGTCGGCCTTTCTCGATGGCGACATCGACGAGGTGGCGATCTACAAGCGGGCGCTCAGCGACGCCGAGGTCGTGGGCCACTACGCCGCCGGCACCGGTGCCCCCACGCCGAACGTCCCGCCGGTAGCCGACTTCACCGCGTCGCCCGCCGGCCTCACGGCCGACCTGGCCGCGACCGCCAGCGATCCGGACGGGAGCGTGGTGTCCTACGCCTGGTCCTTCGGTGACGGAGAGACGGCACCCGCCTCGCCCTCGTCCACGACGTCGCACACCTACGCGGCCGCCGGCACGTACGACGTGACGCTCACGGTGACCGACGACGACGGCGCCCACACCGACCTCACCAAGCAGGTGCAGGTGAGCGAGCCCCCTGCGGGACCGCAGCCCTTCGCCCTGGACGCGTTCTCGCGCCAGCTCGCCGACGGCTGGGGCAGCGCCGACCTCGGCGGGCCCTGGACCCGGGCGGGAGCGGCGAGCAACTTCTCGGTCGCGGACGGACTCGGGCGGATCCGGATGTCCAGCCCCGGCACCGGACCCGCGATGGCGCTCAACGCGCCCACGTCCGCGGACACCGACCTGCGGGTGCGCGTGGGTGCCGACAAGGCGGCGACCGGCGGCGGCACCTACCTGACGATCCAGCCACGGCTGCTGGCCAACGGGAGCCGCTACTACGCCGATGTGCGGCTGGTGGCCGGCGGCTCGGTGTCCCTGATCCTGGGGCGCACCGTGTCGGGCACCGACACGACGCTGCTCACCAGGACGGTGCCGGGACTCACCGTGGGAGCCGGCGACCTCGTCCAGGTGCGGGCCCAGGCGTTCGGGACCTCACCGACGACCTTGCGCGTGAAGCTGTGGCCGAGCGGGACCGAGGAGCCGGAGGCGTGGACGTCGTCGCTCACCGACGACACGGCGGGCCTGCAGGTGGCCGGTGGGCTCGGTCTGCGCACCTACCTCTCGGGGTCGGCCACCAACGCTCCGGTGCTCGGCCTCTTCGACGACCTCAGCGTCTCGCCGACGCAGTAGGGACACGACGATGACCTTCGCCGAGTACTTCACGATCCTGCAGCGTCGCTGGCGGGTGTGGGTGGCGGGCCTGGTCCTGGGACTGCTGGCCGGGGCCGCGGCCATCGCGACCGCCGAGACCCTCTACACGGCCACCGCGACGTCCTTCGTCACCGTGGCCGAGCAGGTCGACGACACCGGACAGGGGGAGATCTTCCAAGGCTCGCAGTTCGCGGTCCAGCGTGTGAAGTCCTACGCGCCGCTGGTCAAGAGCCCCGACGTCCTGGGGCCGGTGATCAGCGAGCTCGGCCTGGACGTGACCGAGCGTGAGCTGGCCACCCTGGTCTCGGTCTCGAGCGCCCCGGAGACCGTCCTGCTCGACGTGTCGGTCGAGGATCCCGACCCGGCCCGCGCGGCCCGAACGGCGGACGCCGTCTCGGAGCAGCTGGGCACGGTCATCGAGGGTCTCGAGACCACGCGCGAGGGGGGACCGTCGAACGTGCGGGTCTCGCTGGCCCGCCCCGCCGAGGTCCCCGTGAAGCCGTCGTCACCGCGGGTGCTGGTGGATCTGCTCCTGGGTGCGGTGGCCGGGCTCGCGCTGGGCCTCATGGGCGCCGTCCTGCGACACCACCTCGACACGCGGGTGAAGACACAGGACGGGGTGCGCGCCTTGACGGACATGTCGCCCCTCGGGGCGACCCTCTACGAGCGCTCGGCCGCGAAGCGTCCACTGGTGGCGCTGGACTGGCGATCATCGTCGGCGGAGAGGTACCGGACCATCCGGACGGCCCTCAAGTTCGCCACCGTCGACCGGGAGCTGCGGCACTTCGCCGTCACCTCCTCCGCCGCCGGCGAGGGGAAGACCACCGTCGCCTGCAACCTGGCCATCAGCTGGGCCCAGAGCGGCGCCTCCGTGTGCCTGGTGGAGGCGGACCTGCGGCGTCCCGGCGTGTCGAGGTTCCTGGGGATCGACGGCAGCCTGGGCCTCTCGGACGTGGTCGTGGGGGAGAGCCGCCTCGACGACGTGCTGGTGCCGTGGAACCAGGCGCTGCTGACCGTGCTGCCCGCCGGCTCCCTGCCTCCGGACCCGGCGGCCCTGCTGGGATCCTCGGCGATGGCCACCCTCGTGGAGACCCTGCACGGACGGTTCGACGTGGTCATCTACGACTCGCCGCCGTTGCTCTCGGTCACCGACGGCGTGGTCCTCGGTCACCAGATGGACGGCGTCGTCCTGGTCATGCGGGCGTTCTCGACGCGGCCCGAGCACGTGCGGTCCAGCATCGAGCGCCTGCGCAACGCGCGGGTCGACCTGCTCGGCACGGTGCTCACCCGGGAGCGGTCCCGGCGCGGCGGCGAGCACGACTACCGCTCGGAGCTGACGCGGGACCGCGGCGAGCTGTCGCCGCTGCCGCCCGACCTCGCGACCGACCGGGCACGGGCGGCCGCGTCGCCGCCCGCCCAGCACCCCGCGCCCAAGACGAACGGGGTGTCGCTGACCCGGGTGCGGATCGACGCCGGTGGGGGCTGCGATCGCTAGGCGTGCGCCTAGCCGAGCCACGCCCCGAGATGGCGCTCGCCGGAGCGCCGGCCGAGGACCCGCGCGAGCCGCGGCGGCAGGAGGACGGCGGTCGTACGCGCGCGGGAGGCGACCCGCTTGGTCGCGCGCAGGGACCCGGTCACGGCAGGAGCCCCGACCAGCTCCAGGGAGCGCCGCTCCTGGCCGGTGGCCGAGCGGAAGCCCCGCAACGACGTGTAGACCGCGGGGTCGCGAGACGCCCGCGACCAGACGACGACCCACGAGGGGGACCTGCGGTCGCGACGGTGGTAGACGTTGCCCGAGGCTCGGACCCGCAGCTCCTCCGCGGTGAACCGACCGGAGTAGTCCTCCACGCAGAGCAGGCAGTTGCCGGACCTGGAGGCCGACAGGATGTTGTTGTGGACCTGGACCGGTCCGTTGATCCACGGCATGGTGCGGTCGGGCCGCGGCTGCCGGGGGTCACGACCCTCGGTCTCGTCGTCCGCCGGGTCGCGGTCGTCCTGGACGATGTTGATCGGCCGGCCGTTGCCCACGACGGTGTTGTTCCACAGCCGCACGTCGCTGGTGTCGTTGACCTTGATCCCGTCGTCGGCGTTGCCCTCGATCACGGTGTCGGCCACGACCGCCTTGGCGGAGATCTCCAGCGCCAGGCCGTGGTGGAGGTTGTCGCGCATCGAGGAGTCGGTCACGCGGATGTCGTAGGAGGACTCGTCGAGCCACAGGCCGTTCCCGGCGTTGCGGCTGAGGACGCTGTTGCGGACCCGGATCCCGCGGGTGCGGTCGACCTTGATGCCGCCGGCGACGGGCGAGTAGTTGAACCGCTCGGTGTTGTTGCCGCGCACGCGCAGCCCGTTGATGCGCAGCCCGTCGGCGTACGTCGCACCGGCTCCGAGCATGCCGTTGCCCGCCAGCACCAGCCGGATGAGTTTGGCGTTGCTGGCCGAGACGTGCAGCCCGGTCGTCGCGTTGTCCTCGATCCGCAGGTCCCTCAGCGTCACGCCCGGCGCCTCGACCGTCACCGCACCCATGTGCGGCACCGAGGGAGCGAAGCGGCGCACGCCGATGCCGCGCACCGACGTGCGGCGGCCGCGGATCGACATCGCCTTGGCGAGGTCGCTCGCGCGCACCGACCGCCCGCGTGGGTCGGTCCCGACGTGGAGGCGGTCACGGGCGTCGTCGACGAAGAAGGTGCCCGGCCGCAGGCGGGCGAGCGAGGCCACCTGCCGCAGCTCCCTCGACCCCACCCAGACCTGGTCGGGGTGGGCGGCCATGGGGTGGGCCCGGTTGAGGAACGACCAGGACTCCGCCTCGTTGTCGGGCGCGCCCCAGTGGTAGGTCGGGCTGCTGTCGAACTCCGTCCGCCAACCGTCATGGACGTAGCCGCCGCCCTCCTGGCGCCAGCCCCTGACGAGGCGGGAGCCCTCGAGCCACACGCGGCTGCCGCGCGCGTTGCGCAGGGAGAGCCGCTTGCCCGCCGGGATCACGATCCCCTCGTGGTAGACGCCGCCGTGCACCACGATCCGGTCGCCCGACCGGGCGCGACTCACGGCCGCCCGGATCGAGCGCAGGGGCGCGGCCGACGAGCCGCGGGCGGAGTCGTGCCCGGTGGTGGCCACGTGCAGGGTCGCCGGGCGGGCGGCCGGCGACGGGGCAGCCGCGTCGCGCGCGCCGGGCACGGCGGCCGTCGTGGTCGCAGGCAGCAGGCTCGCCAGGAGGGTCAGCGAGAGCACCAGCAGCAGCTGGCGCGCCGAGGTGGACATGCTCCGAGACATCACGATTCAGGCTCCGGGCGGCCCCGGCTCTGCCCGGGGCGCCTCTATCCAAGGTGACACTCCCGGCTGCGGCGGTCAACCGGGCCAGCGCAGACGGGGGGACCTGGAGGAGCCGTCGATGACCTCGAGGCGGCCGGCCCGGTTGAGCGTGTGCAGCCGGCTGCCGCGCCAGTCCTCGCCCGCCGTGAGGCGGCCGATGGTGCGCTGCTCGAACGCGTCGGCGTCCAGCCGCACCACCTCGGCGAGGGTGAGGGCGGAGCCGTAGCCCCCCGTGCCGTCCTGGGCCGGGCGCACTAGTCGCCCGTCCCGCTCCAGGACCCGGCCGGCGGGGCGCGCGCTGGCGATGTCCAGGACGACCGGGTTCGCGCGGTGCGGCGTCCAGGGGCCGCGCAGGTCGTCGGCGTACCAGAGGTGGAGGGCGTCGGAGCACGAGCCGCCGCCGCGGACCGTGGCCGAGAGCCACCACCGGCCGCCGTGGCGGAAGGGGGTGACGTCGTTGGCGTCCACGTCGCGCAGCAGCACCGTGTCGAGCACCCAGGAGCGGGGGAAGTCGGTGGCCCGGTACAGCTCGACGGTGCCGGCCGCCGAGGTCTCGGGGATCATCCACACCTCCCCGTCCTGCTCCAGCACACACGGGTAGGACAGGTGGACCTCGTGCTCGAGGACGCACACCGGGGTGCCCATCGGTCCCTGGTCGTCGAACTCGACCACGGAGATGACGCCCTTGCCGACGCGGTGGTCGTAGTCCTCGACGAAGAGGTAGGTGCGGCCGGCGACCTTGAGGGGGAAGGGGTCGGCGTAGAAGTGGTGGCCGTCGTCGGGCAGGTCCTGCCACCCCGAGGCCGGGTGCTGCAGGGTGTCGACCACGCCCGGCCCGTCGACGAAGCGCCAGCCGACCCGCCAGTGCGGGGTCCGGTAGAAAATGCGGGCGGCCCGGCGCAGGGGCACCCTCGCCACGGCCCGCGCCGCCTGGTGCGTGAGGGATCGACCGCCGGTGGGACGGCGGTCCACGGCCGGCTCCTCCAGAAGCCGCGGTGGCCGCCCCGCGACGGCGGCGACGAGGAGGCTGACGCAGCCGGCCAGCACGTCGTCGAGGGCGGCCGCGGTCACGCCGGGCCACTCGCTGCCGGGACGCGCGCTGGCGACGGCGGTGCCGGAGGCGTCGACGACCTCGACCACCGGGAACCGCCCGGCGACCAACGCGGCCGCGGCGGCACCCTCACCCCGGCGACCGTCGAAGGTCAGCGACCAGCCCTCGTCCTGGCCCGCGTGGCCCGCGTGGCCCGCCGGCCCGGCGGTCAGGTCGAGGACGAGCACCCGTCCGCTCTCGGGCCGCCCCGTGCTCAGGTGGGCCAGGCGCTCTCGCCCCGCGCGGGCCGCCCCGGCGCTCGGTAGCCGGTGCAGCCTCCTCTCGATCGCGAGCAGCCGCTCGAGGTCGCGCTCGGGGACCGGCTCGTGGTCGCACCAGGCGACCCCCACCCCCAGGTGCCCCATGCGGCACAGCGCGGCGGCCAGGTCGAGGTGCCAGCCGCGAGGCCCGACGGCCGGCAGCCGGAGCTCGACGTACGTGGCGGTGCTCATCGCAGGTGAGCGAGCACGCCATGGGCGAGGGTCGCCGCGAGCCGGTCGGCCGTGGGCATGGTGAGGCGGAGGACGATGCCGTGGGGGGCGCGTGCTCCCTCGTGGGCGTCCGGCACGTCGTGGGTGTGCACCTGGAGTCGGCGCCATGGCAGCGTCCTGGTGGGCAGCCGCTGGACGCGCGGCAGGTCGATGAAGCCGCGGCTGTGGTGCAGCTGGGTGGTCAGGGTGCGCAGGTTCCCCTCCATGGTGCGCTCCTCGACGCGGAAGGAGACCGCCTCGGCCAGCTCGGCGGCCTCCCGCAGGGTGAAGGTGCGGCCGATGGAGCCGGGCCGGGCGCGCTTGACGATCTCCGAGCGCAGGGCCCGGTCGGCGGTCAGGATCAGGTCGGCCCGGTCGATCTGCTCGTCGGTGAGCGCGCGGGACCGGTGCTGCTCGAGCGTGAGCCACGGCAGGCCGCGCGATTTGGTCAACCGCGCGATCTCGGGGCACGCGCCGTCGCCCTCTGCGGCGCTCACGCCGGCGCTGCGCACGTCGACGTCGCCGCCGAACCCGCGGGCGAGGAAGGAGCGCTCCAGGCAGAGGGCCATGAGGGGGGAGCGGCAGACGTTGGCCGCGCACACGGTGAGGACGGTGAAGCTCATGGCTCCTCCTGGGGGGATCGGGGCGGCAGCGCCAGGGCGACGAGGAGGAAGGTGATGCCCGAGGGCGTGGCGTCGAGGACCCCGCTCTCCAGGAAGCTGCGTCCCAGCAGCAGGAGCAGCAGGGCCGCCGAGAGCGAGCGCATCGGCGGCCGCGTCGCGGCGACCCGGGCGCCGGTCGCCAGGACGAGCAGGAGCAGCAGCGCGGTGCCGGCCACCCCGGCCTGCACGTACGCCGAGACCCAGGTGCTGTCGAGGATCTGGTCGGAGCGGTACATCGCGGAGACCGGGATCTGCTTCACGGCTAGACCCACTCCCAGGACCTTCTCCGGCCAGGTGTCGGCGAAGTTGAAGGCGGCGTGCCAGGCGACGGTCCGCGAGTTCAGGGTCAGGAGGCTGGCCGAGTCACCGCGCGTGGCGTAGGCGTTGACCACCGGCGTGAGGAACACGATGCCGAGCACCGACGGGATCGCCAGCAGCCCGGCGCACATCATCGGCACGGGGATCCGCGGGGCCATCAGGACCAGCACCAGCGCCGCGAGCACGAGGGCGACCAGACCGGTGCGCGTCCCGGTCAGCCAGATCACGCCGACGCACGGCGCGATCGCCGCCACGTCCCTCCAGGTCGCGTAGCGGTGGACGCAGCGCCACAGGATGCACAGGAGCGGCACGCTGACCAGCAGCGAGATCTCGTTGGCGTTGAGCGGGGGCAGCCCCCCGTAGAGCCGCCCGGAGGAGGCGAGCGACCCCAAGCCGGTCACCGACGCGAACCCGGCGAGCAGGAGCATGGCGCAGGTGAGGGCGCTGAGCAGCTCCCCGGCTGGGAAGGCATGGACCAGGCAGACCGCGGTCGCCGCGAGGATGAGCAGCCGTGAGGCCAGCACCAGCGTGGGCATCGCGGAGTCGTACAGGGCGGCGCCCACCGTCGTGACGGACAGGTAGGCCGCGAGCAGCGGCAGGGGGCCGACGCGGAGCCGGGCCCAGGGGATGCCCCTCGCGGGTGCGGTGGCGGCCGCGGCGAGCGCGACCAGGCTGAGGACCGCCTTGGCCATGACCACGGCGTCGACCCCGCCGGAGAAGTAGCTGCCCTTGCGCCAGGCCACCGAGGAGACGAGCAGCAGCAGGCAGACGACGAGGGCCCTGGCGGGTGGGCGGCTCAGAGGCGAGACGACGCCGAGGTCCGCACGCGTGGGGGCCACCCGCGTCGAGGCAGCGGGGTGCGATGCGGGCACCGCCGTCCTCATGACGTCACCGCCGGCTGCGTGGAGGGCTCGGGGCGCTCCGCACACCGGGGGACGAGCAGGCACTGCCGGCACACGACGCCGGCCGCCACCGAGCCGGCGGACAGCAGCCAGGGAGCCACCGAGACCGGGAGCCCCAGCCAGAGCAGCGCCGCGGCGGTGGCGCCGAGCCCGGCCAGCGAGTCCAGCACCCGCAGCCCGAGCACCTTGGCCTGGTCGCCACGTACGGCGGCCAGGGTGCCGTAGGGGAGCACCACGGCGCAGGACGCGGCGTAGACGGCCCACCCGAGCACGGCGAGCGTGGCCAGGTCGAAGCGCCCGGCGGTGAGCACGGTCCCCAGGTGCGGCGCTCCCGCGGTGGCGGCGACCGCCACCACGGCGCAGAGGCCGAGCAGGAGCGTCGCGCCGCGATCCGCCCGGCGCAGCAGGGCGGACATCGGCTCCTCCCGGCCGACGGCGTACGACGAGAAGAGGTAGGCGCCGACGCCCTGCACCAGGAGCATCGCCGGCGCGGCGAAGAGCCGGGCGGCCTCCAGCTCGCCCACCGCCACCTGGCCTACGGTGACCAGCACGACCCAGCGCACGAGGTTCAGCGTCGTCGGACGCACGAACTGCTGCACCGCGCGCCAGGAGCCGAACGACAGCACGGCGTGCAGCGCCCTGGCCCGCCCCGCGCCGCGGTGTCGCAGAGGCCACCGGCGCTCGCGGCGCGGCAACGCGCGCAGGCACCCGGCGCACGCCACCACCTGTCCCACCAGCAGCGCGGACAGGAAGCTGCCGAGCGAGAGGCCGCCGCCGCTGAGCAGACTCAGCAGCAGCATGCTCGCGACGAAGGCGCCGCAGTCGACCGCGACCAGGTGCCAGAACCGTTGGCACGCCATCAGCACGCGGCGCAGGAGGTCGGCCGTCATGAAGGCGGCCGTGGCGGCCGCGAAGAGCACCGCGGTGCCTGCGGGGAGGTCGCCCAGCGTCCAGGACAGCACCAGGGCGGCGCCGGAGGCGCCGGCGACGACGGCGACGGCGAGCCGGGCGAGGGCGGACCGGATGGCGGGGTCGTGGCGGTCCAGCACCGTCAGGGAGTCGCCGACCAGGCCGCTGGACACGGCGGTCGCGATCACCGCCGAGCCCAGGAGCATGGCGAAGACGCCCAGCCCTTCGGCGCCGAGCGCCCGGGCCGCCAGGAGCTGGAGGGCGAAGCTGCCGAGCGCCAGGACGGCCTGCGCGGCGACGGCCCCCACCGCGGCGGGCAGCCGGGGGCGCGGGGGCGCGGGGGCTCTCACACCGCGCCCGCCGAGGCGCGCCGACGACCATCGGCGCTGTGTCGGATCGAGTGACCGCTCTCCAGCTTCTTGCACAGCTGCTCGTAGCCCGCGGCCACCTCCAGCCAGTCGTAGCGGTGGGCGGCCCGCGCGCGGTGGAGGGCGCCTCGCTCCCTGGCCAGCTCCGGCCGCAGCTCGGCGGCGTGCAGGAGCGCCGGAAGGTCCGCCGGCCCAGCGAAGTAGCCGCCGTGCTCACCGAGCACCTCACGGTTGAACGAGACGTCGTAGGCGAGCACGTGCGTCCCCGCGCCCATCGCCCGTAGGAGCGAGGGGTTCGTCCCACCCACGCTGTGGCCGTGCAGGTAGGTCAGGCAGTGCGCATAGAGCTGGTCGAGCAGCTCCTGGTCCCACACCCCGCCGACGATGCGGACCCGGGGATCCGGCCCGGCGGTCCGGCGGATCCGTTCGGTGTACGCGTCGGCGTACGGCGCCGAGCCGACGATGACGAGGGGCAGGCGCGCGCTCGAGCGGCGGTAGCCGTCGACGATCTCCTGGACGTGGTTCTCCGGCTCGAAGCGCGCGACGACCAGGTGGTAGCCGCCCGAGGTCACCTCGAGCTCCTCGATCCGGTCGTTTCCGGCCGCGACCTGGATCGGGGCGCCGTAGGAGAGCAGCTCCGTCTCCGCCCCGAACTCGTCGGTGTAGTAGTCGGCGATCCCCTGGGCGTCGGCGATCAGGGCGTCGGCCCAGCGCACGCAGTAGGACTCCGCCCAGCGGTAGTAGCGGCGTCCCGCTGCGCCCCACTTCGCCCGTCGCCACTCCAGGCCGTCCACGTGCACGGCCACGGGCGTGCCGGACAGCCGCAGCAGCGGGAGGAACGGCGCGTTGGCGGCGTTGAAGACGATCGCCACGTCGTGGCGGGGGTGGGTGAGCAGGTGAAGCGCCGAGAGGGCCGTGTGGCTGAGCGTCTCGACGGCCTTGCCCTTCCAGCTCCGGAGGTGGACGAGTCGCATCCCCAGGTAGTGGTCGGAGGCGGCGTCCTCCGTGTCGCGGCAGTAGACCGTCACCTCGTGGCCGCGGGCCACCAGCCGCCGGCCGATCTCCTCGACTGCGGTCTCGAAGCCCCCGTAGTGGGCGGGCACCCCGCGGGTCCCCAGCATCGCGATGCGCATCTACGCCCCCAGGACGTCGAGCAGGCGGAGCTCACGCCACCACTTGGCGCAGGCGAGCAGGAGGAAGGCGGCGTTGGCCGCCAGGAGGGCCGCGTAGCCGCCGAGGAAGACCTGGGGCCAGGCCAGGAGCACGAAGACCCAGCAGAAGGTCCCGTAGTCGTTGGGCAGCACCAGCCACGTCCGCAACGGATGCTCCCGGCGAGGCTCGGCCGCGGCAGCCAGGGGGGCTCGGCGTCGTAGGTAGGGCACCAGGATGATCCCGAAGTACGTCGTCATGTCCACGACCAGGAACACCATCGGGAGCACCAGTGCGGCCTCGGACTCCACCGGCGGGAACCGGAACAGCGAGACCAGCACGGCCAGGTGGAACGCGCAGGTCTTGACGCAGTCGAGGGTGTGATCGAGCCACTCGCCGGAGACCGAGCCGCCGCCGCGCAGCCGGGCCAGCTGGCCGTCGACGGAGTCCATGACGTAGCCGAGGGCGAGCAGCGCGGAGACGGAGAGGCCGAGCTCGAGCGAGGGCTCGTTGACGACGAGCAGCGCCAGCGCCGTGCCGGTGAGCAGCGCTCCGAAGACCGTGGCGGCGTTGGGTGAGAGCCCGACGACGTGGGCCGCGGCGGCGACCCGTCGGGCCACGGGCCGGTTGACCAGGCGCGAGTACGCCGGCGTCCCGCGCGACGGCTTCTGGGCCCTGCTCAGGGCCTCCCGGTGGACGCGGTACCACGCGAGCAGGGTGGCGTGCTCGGGGACGGGCTCGGGCGTGGGCGGCGTAGGGGTGAACGTCGGCGACACGGCCATCGGACGGCCTCCTGGAGTAGGCGGATCCGGGCGGCCTCGTCACGTGTCGGGCCGGGTCCGGGCCACGAACGTAAGGACGGCCCCGAGACCGAACGGCGCGCTCGGGGGAGACGTAGCCAATTTTGGGCATAGGCAGCGCGCAATCGCCGGCGCGGGACCGGGTCTTCCTTCACTGCACGGATGACCCAACGAACCGTGGTGATGGCCAACCCGTCTGCCGATGTCTACGGCGCGGACCTGCAGCTGCTGGAGAGCGTGACGGCCTACCGGGGGCGTGGCTGGCGGGTCGTCGTCGTGACGCCCTCGACCGGGCCGCTGCTGCCCCGGCTGGCCGCGCTCGGCGCCGAGGTCGAGCTGCTGCCGTTCCCGGTGCTGTGCCGGGCGGCGCTGTGCCCGGGCGGCGTCGCCGCGCTGGTCCGCGGCAGTCATGACGCCGTGACGCGGATGCGGCGGCTGCTGCAGCGCCTGCAGCCCGACGTCCTGTACGTCAACACGCTCACGCTGCCCTGGTGGCAGCTGGCCGGCAGGATGGCGGGGGTGCCGGTCCTGTGCCACGTGCACGAGGCCGAGGCCCGCGACCCGGCGTGGATGCGCGCCACGCTCGCGGCCCCGCTCGCGCTTGCCGACATGGTCGTCGCCAACAGCCGGACGACGATGGACCTCACCGTGCGCACGGCGCCGTACCTGCGGCGCCGGCTCCGGCTCGTGCCCAACGGCGTGCGCGGACCGGCCGGGCACCCCGTGCCCCACCCGCGAGACGGGCGGTTCCGGATGCTGGTCGTCGGCCGGCTCTCACCCCGCAAGGCACCCGAGGTGGCGATCGAGGCGACGGCCCTTCTGCGCGCGGCCGCACTGCCCGTGGAGCTCGAGCTCTGCGGCACGGCGGGACCGGGGCACGAGGCCTACGTGGAGGAGCTGCGGCAACGTGCCGAGAGCCCCGACCTCTTAGGGGCGGTGAGCTTCACGGGCTACCAGGCGCCGATCTGGCCGGCGCTGGAGCGGGCGGACGCCCTCGTGGCGACGTCCCTGGGGGAGTCCTTCGGCAACGCGGTGGTGGAGGGTCAGCTGGCGGGGCGGCCCGTGGTCGCCTCGGCCGTGCCGGGGCACCTGGAGACCGTGACGGACGGGGTGACGGGACTGCTGGTGCCGGCCCAGGACCCGGAGGCGCTCGCGGGCGCGGTCGCGCGGATCCTGGACGACCCGGAGCTCGGCCGGCGCCTGGCGGCGCAGGCGCTGCACGAGGCGGAGGAGCGGTTCGGGGTCCGGCGGTACGGCGAGGAGATCGCCTCGGCCGTCGACGACCTGGTCGTCAGATCCGGAGCTCGCGGGCGTCGGCCTGCGCTGCAACGCTAGCCGCGTCGAGCTGACGCAGCGCCAGCCGCAGCCCGGTGCTGGAGGTCTGGTGGGTGTAGGGGAAGTAGACGACCTCCACGCCCACCGAGCCCATGCGCAGCTCGAGCTGCTCGCCCTTCGGCGTGCCTCGCCAGTCGTCGCCCTTGAAGATGCGGTGGAAGCGCACCGCGTCCCACGCCACGAGCTTGTCCGGCACGTCCTCGACGTACACGGCGTCCACGACGTCGATGGCGCCGACGATGGCGACCCGCTCGTCGAGCGGGACGATCGGCCGCACGCCTTTCATCCGCAGGCAGAGCTCGTCGGAGACGATCCCTGCGACGAGCCGGTCGCACGTGCTGCGCGCCCGCCGGAGCAGGTTCAGATGGCCCACGTGGAACAGGTCGTACGCCCCGGGGGCGTATCCCACGACGCTTCTCATCGGTGTCTCCCTCGGTCGAGTGTCGAGCGGCTCGAACGTAGGAGCGGGAGAGCGGGGGGCGCTGGCTTGGGACGACGACTTACCCAAGACGGGTGACGCCCGCAGGGAGAGACGGACCGCCGGGTCCGGCGACAGGGAGTTAGGCTGACCTAACAACCGACCCCAGGAGCGCCCGTGCCCGGCACCACCCAGCTGACCGTCACGTCCACCGAGCAGGTCAGCCCCGCGCTGGTGCGCGTGCGGTTCCGCAGCGACGACCTCTCGGCCTTCGCGGCCAGCGCCGACACCGACCGCTACGTCAAGCTCGTCCTGCCCGTCGACGGCACCGACGTCGTGCGCACCTACACCGCGCTGGAGCCCGACGTCGACGCCGGCACGCTCGCGATCGAGTTCGTCGTGCACGGCGACACCGGCGTGGCCGGTCCCTGGGCCGCCTCCGCCCGCCCCGGCGACACCCTTCAGGTCCGCGGCCCCGGCGGCGCCTACGCCCCCTCTCCCGACGCCGACTGGCACCTGCTCGCCGGTGACGACGCCGCGATCCCGGCGATCCGGCAGGCCCTGGGCGCGCTTCCCGAGGGCGCCGTGGCCGACGTGCTGATCGAGGTGGAGGACGCCGCGCACCAGGTCGACCTGCCCCAGGCCGACGGCGTCACCGTCACCTGGGTGCACCGCCGCGGCGCGACCGAGGGCGACCCGCTCGTGGCCGCCGTCCGCGCCCTGCCCTGGCGCGAGGGCCGCGTGCACGCCTTCGTGCACGGCGAGGCGCAGGCCGTCATGCACGGCATCCGCCCCTACCTGCTCAAGGAGCGCGGCGTGCCGCGCGAGGACGCGTCGGTCTCGGGCTACTGGCGCCGGGGCCGCACCGAGGAGGGCTTCCGCGACTGGAAGGCCGAGCTCGCCGCCGCGGAGGCCGCTGCACGATGACCGGCGCCGCCACGAGGTCGTCGTAGACTGGGAGACGTCCACCCCCTGTCATCCGTGACCGGGGGCTGTCGTGTTGTCAGCCCTTCCCAGGAGCCCCCCGTGTCACTCGCCGGCCTCGCCGACGCCGTCCTGTCCGACCCGACCCTCGCCGACGTCCTCGCGGACGCCGAGGGCGGGCGGGTCCGCGCCCTCGACCTCACCGGCCCCGAGGCCATGCGCCCGTTCGTGGTGGCCGGGCTGGTCCGCGCCGGCCGCACGGTGCTCGCGGTCACCGCGACCTCCCGCGAGGCCGAGGACCTGGTCACCGCGCTCGGCGACCTGATCGACCCGGCCGGCGTCGGCTACTACCCCAGCTGGGAGACCCTGCCCCACGAGCGGCTCAGCCCCCGCAGCGACACCGTCGGTCGCCGCCTGGCGATCCTGCGCCGGCTGCGGCACCCCGGCAGCGACCCGAGCAACGGCCCGCTGCAGGTCGTCGTCGCGCCGGTCCGCTCCCTGCTGCAGCCGCAGGTCAAGGGGCTGGCCGACCTCGAGCCGGTCGAGCTGGCCGCCGGCGACACTCAGCCGCTCGACGACCTCGTACGCCGCCTGGCGGACGCCGCCTACTCCCGGGTCGACCTGGTGGAGCGCCGCGGCGAGTTCGCGGTGCGCGGCGGCATCGTCGACGTCTTCCCGCCCACCGAGGAGCACCCGCTGCGCGTGGAGCTGTGGGGCGACGAGGTCGAGGAGATCCGCTCGTTCTCCGTGGCCGACCAGCGCACCCTCGACAAGGTCGAGCGGCTCTGGGCGCCCCCGTGCCGCGAGCTGCTGCTCACCGACGAGGTACGCCGCCGCGCGGCCGAGCTCGGCCAGGCGCACCCGCAGCTGCTGGAGCTGACCGACAAGATCGCCGCCGGCATCGCCGTCGAGGGCATGGAGTCGCTGGCCCCCGTGCTCGTCGACGAGATGGAGCTGCTCGTCGACCTGATGCCGCCCCAGACCCACGTGCTCGTCCTCGACCCCGAGCGCGCCCGCAGCCGCGCCCACGACCTGGTCGCGACGAGCGAGGAGTTCCTCGGCGCGAGCTGGGCGGCCGCCGCCGGCGGCGGCACCGCCCCGATCGACCTCGGCGCGGCGTCGTACCACTCCCTCGCCGACGTCCGCCTGCACAGCCTGGAGCAGGGCAAGCCGTGGTGGACCGTGAGCCCCTTCGGCCTGGACGGCGCCCCGTCCGCCGACGGCAGCGCGGCCGACGCCGGGGTCCCGACCCGCGCCCTGCCGGCCGGCCCGGTCGACGCCTACCGCGGCGACCTCGACAAGGCGATCGCGGACCTCGACGGCTGGCTCCAGGACGGCTACCGCGCGGTGGTCGTCCACCCCGGCCACGGCCCGGCGCAGCGCATGGTGGAGGTCCTGGGCGAGCGCGAGATCGCGGCCCGCCTGGAGGAGGACCCCGACCGCATCGAGCACGGCGTCGTCACCGTCACCTGCGGCGCGCTGCAGCACGGCTTCGTCGACGACACCAACCGCCTGGTGCTGCTCACCGGCGAGGACCTCAGCGGCCAGCGCTCCAGCACGCGCGACATGCGCAAGATGCCCGCGCGGCGCAAGAAGCAGATCGACCCCCTCGAGCTCAAGGCCGGCGACTACGTCGTCCACGAGGCCCACGGCGTCGGGCGGTTCGTGGAGATGAAGCAGCGCGTCGTGGGCGGCGCCACCCGCGAGTACCTCGTCCTGGAGTACGGCGCCAGCAAGCGCGGCGGGCCTCCCGACCTGCTCTACGTCCCGGCCGACGCGCTCGACCAGGTGACCCGATACGTCGGCGGCGAGCAGCCCAGCCTGGACCGGCTCGGCGGCGCCGACTGGGCCAAGCGCAAGGGCCGCGCCCGCAAGGCGGTCCGCGAGATCGCGGCCGAGCTGATCAAGCTCTACGCCGCCCGGCAGGCCACCAAGGGCTTCGCCTTCGGGCCTGACACGCCCTGGCAGCGCGAGCTCGAGGACGCCTTCCCGTTCACCGAGACCGTCGACCAGCTGACGACGGTCGAGGAGGTGAAGTCCGACATGCGCCAGACCGTGCCGATGGACCGGCTGGTCTGCGGCGACGTCGGCTACGGCAAGACCGAGATCGCGGTGCGCGCGGCGTTCAAGGCGGTCCAGGACGGCAAGCAGGTCGCCGTGCTCGTGCCGACCACGCTGCTGGTGACCCAGCACCTGAGCACGTTCAGCGAGCGCATGAGCGGCTTCCCCGTGGTGGTCAAGGGGCTCAGCCGCTTCCAGACCCCCGCCGAGGCCAAGGAGGTCATGGCCGGACTGGCCGACGGCAGCGTCGACATCGTCGTGGGCACCCACCGGCTGCTCAACCCCGACATCCGGATGAAAGACCTGGGGCTCATCATCGTCGACGAGGAGCAGCGCTTCGGCGTCGAGCACAAGGAGCAGATGAAGCGCCTGCGCACCTCGGTCGACGTCCTGAGCATGAGCGCCACCCCGATCCCGCGCACGCTCGAGATGGCGATCACCGGCATCCGCGAGATGTCCACGATCACCACCCCGCCCGAGGAACGGCACCCGGTCCTCACCTACGTCGGCGCCTACGAGGACCGCCAGGTCATCGCCGCCGTACGCCGCGAGCTGCTGCGCGAGGGCCAGGTGTTCTACATCCACAACCGGGTCAACTCGATCGACAAGGCGGCGGCCAAGATCCGCGAGCTCGTGCCGGAGGCGCGGGTGGCGGTGGCGCACGGGCAGATGGGCGAGCACCAGCTCGAGCAGGTGATGCTGGACTTCTGGGAGAAGAGCTTCGACGTGCTCGTCTGCACGACGATCGTCGAGTCCGGGCTGGACGTGTCCAACGCCAACACGATGATCATCGAGCGCGCCGACACGCTGGGCCTCAGCCAGCTCCACCAGCTGCGCGGCCGGGTCGGCCGCAGCCGCGAGCGCGCCTACGCCTACTTCCTCTACCCGGCCGAGAAGCCGCTCACCGAGACCGCCCACGAGCGCCTCGCGACCCTGGCCCAGCACTCCGACCTCGGCGGCGGCATGGCGATCGCCATGAAGGACCTCGAGATCCGCGGCGCCGGCAACCTGCTCGGCGGCGAGCAGTCCGGCCACATCGCCGACGTCGGCTTCGACCTCTACGTGCGGCTGGTCGGCGAGGCCGTCAACGAGTTCAAGGGCGAGACGGAGCCCGAGCTCAACGAGGTGCGCATCGAGCTGCCCGTGGACGCCCACCTGCCGCACGACTACGTGCCGAGCGAGCGGCTGCGGCTGGAGATGTACAAGCGCCTTGCCGAGGTGCGCGCCGACGAGGACGTGGACCTGATCCGCGAGGAGATGCTGGACCGCTACGGCAACCCGCCGCAGGAGGTCGAGGCGCTGCTGCTGGTCGCTCGCTTCCGCGCCCGCGCCCGCGCCGCCGGCATCGGGGAGGTCACCATCGCCGGGAAGAACGTCCGCTTCGCGCCGGTCAGCCTGCCGGAGTCGCGGGTGCTCCGGCTGCAGCGCCTGTACCCGAAGTCCATCGTCAAGACCTCCGTCGACACCATCCTGGTGCCGCGCCCCGGCACCCCCGGGCGGACCGGCACGCCGCTCACCGGCATCGCCCTGCTTGAATGGGCCCGCGGCGTCATCGACAGCGTGATCGACCCGCCCCAGCAATGAGCCCCAGCACCAGCACGGCCATGAGGAGATTTCGCGTGACCAGCACCAGCCGAGTCCGACTGGCCACCGTGGCCGCCGCGCTGACCGTGGGCCTCACCGGCTGCGGCGTCGCCGGCACCTCCTTCCACCCCGGCGTGGCCGCCGACATCGACGGCGACACGGTCACGACCGCCCACGTCGACGAGCTGGTCTACGACTACTGCGAGGCGGTGCGCGACCAGCTGCGCCAGGACGGCAGCGCCGTCCCGCTCGGCTACCTGCGCTCCGGCGTCGTCGGCCAGCTCACGCTCGCCGCCGCGGCCGAGCAGCTGGCCGAGGAGCAGGGGGTCGAGCCGACCCAGGAGTACGCCAGCGCCCTGGCCCAGCTGCGGACCCAGACCGCCGGGCTCAGCGAGGCCCAGCGCGAGGCGGTCCTCGAGATCAACGGCTCGGGGGTCTACGTGCAGGCCGTCGAGCTCGCGGTCGGCCGCAAGCTGCTCGCCGAGGAGGGCCAGCGCTCGCCCGACGACCAGACCGCGGGGCAGCGTGGGGTCGACGAGCTCAACACGTGGCTCGAGGAGCACGACGTCGAGATCAACCCCGAGTACGGCATCGAGATCGTCGACGGGCAGCCGGTCGACGCCGACACCCAGCTGGCCGTCGGTGTCGGCGACACCGCCCGCACCGCGGCGCTCGAGGAGCCCGACCAGCAGTACGCCAAGAGCCTTCCGGCCTCGCAGCGCTGCGACTGAGCCCATGACCGGGCCCATGACCGGGCGCGACGAGGGACAGCCGCTCGTCGAGTTCCTGCACGTCATGCGCCGGCTGCGGGCCGAGTGCCCGTGGAAGGCCGCCCAGACCCACCGCTCGCTCGCGCGCTACCTGCTCGAGGAGACGCACGAGACGCTCGAGGCGCTGGACACCGGCGACGCCGAGCACCTGCGCGAGGAGCTCGGCGACCTGCTGCTGCAGGTCTACTTCCACGCCGTCATCGCCGAGGAGTCCGGCCACTTCGACCTCGACGACGTCGCGCGCGAGATCACCGAGAAGATGGTGCGCCGCAACCCGCACGTCTTCGGCGACGGTGAGCCGTCCGCCGACGCGGCGGCGGTCACCGAGGCCTGGGAGGCCATCAAGGCCACCGAGAAGGACCGCTCCTCGGTCACCGACGGGCTGCCGCCCACCCTGCCCGCTCTGCTCTACGCCGACAAGGTCATCGACCGCCTCGCCCGCGAGGGCACGGCCGTGGACACCACCGGCGACGACCTCGGCGACCGGCTGCTCGCCCTCGTCGCCGAGGCCCGCGCGGAGGGCCGCGACCCCGAGCAGGCCCTGCGCGACGCCGTACGCCGCCGCGTCGAGCAGCCCTAGTCCCCGTCGGCGGCCGCCGCGGCGCCGGTGATCGCGCGGTCCAGCCTCGCCAGCATGCTCCGTACCGCCGCGACGTCGTCCGCGGTGCCGAGCCGGTCGTGCACGGCCCGCACGCTCGCGCGGACCCGCGGGAGACACTCGCCGACCTTCGCCCGGCCCGACTCCGTCAGCTCGAGGTCCCAGGACCGTCCGTCCCGGGCGTTCCGCCGGCGCAGGAGGTGGCCGGCCCGCTCCATGGCCGACAGGTAGCCGGACAGCGTGGTGGACCGGATGCCGAGGGCGCGGCCGAGGTCACCCGGCGTGTGCGCCCCGGCCGCGAGCTGGCTGTAGACGGCGTACTGGGCGGCGGAGATCCCGCACGGCGCCAGCGTGGAGTCCAGGAGGGCGCCCAGGTGCTGGTCGATGACGAAGAGGTCGAGGGCGGCGTTGCCGCCGGGCTGGTCCACGACGAAGCGGGGCTCGGCCCCAGGGGGGTTGCGGCCTCCCGGGGTCGGGTCCGGCGACGGCGTCGTCACGACCGGCTCCCAGGCCGGGTGGTCGCGATGAAGTCGGCCACCACCCGGCCCGTGGTCGTCTGGGCTCCCTCGAGGGTGAGGACCAGGTCCCACCCGTGCCCGTCGCGCAGGGCGAGGAACCGGGCGCCCGCGCGGGCGGCGAGCTCGCGGGCGGCGCGGAACTCCGAGGATGCGCCGTCGCGGCGGGCGCGGGCGACCAGGCCCGGGGTCGTGAGCCGGGGGGCGAGCCCGAGCAGGTGGACGCCGTCCCAGGCGCTGGGTCCCGAGAGGTCCACCCACGCGTCGACCGCGGCCCCCTGGGCCGTGGCGCGCACCGCGAGCGAGCCGCCCATGGAGGCGCCGAGCACGACGACCGTCCGCGCGCCGGCCTCGCGCCGCAGCCAGCGGGCGGCGAGGTCGACCTGGTCCGCGACCGCGGCCGCGCGGTCGTCGTCGCACGCGCTCGCCCCCGAGCCGCAGGGGTCGATGCTGAGGCTGGCGATGCCGCGGGCGGTGAGCGTGGCGGCGTACGGCAGCCAGCCGCACAGGCCGGGGGAGCCGGCCTGCGGCAGCATCACCACGGCGGCACCGCTCGATCGCGGCGGCAGGACGGCGGCGGCCCTGAGGTCCATGCCGGGCCCGCGCAGCGTCGCCGGCCGGATCGTGGCGGCCGCGGGGGTGTCGCTCAGGCACTGCTCGGCGACGTCCTCCTGGTCGTCCCAGGCCTCGGCCGTGGTCTCGGTGGGCGGGGCCCCTCTGTCGGTCGGACTGCCGGCCCCCTCGTCCTGGGACTCCTCGCCGGCGCACCCGGCCAGCCCCAGGGCGGCGACGAGGACCGCGACGAGGCAGGCGCGGCGCAGCCGCGGGCGGGTTCGAGGACGCTCTGGTGGGTGCGGCATGGGCCTCGGCGGGGTGGGAGCGGGGTGCCTCGAAATTACTACGAGATCGCAGTATCCGCCACGGTGCTCGACCGCCGGACCCGCCTCCCGGCAACCTCGGCCCGACCGGACTAGGCTGGCCCGGCAGACCGGCCCCCAGCTCAGGAGTGCATTCCCAGTGGCAGCAATCGAAGCAGTCGGCGCACGAGAGATCCTCGACTCGCGCGGCAATCCCACGGTCGAGGTCGAGGTACTCCTCGACGACGGCTCCTTCGCCCGGGCGATGGTGCCCAGTGGCGCCTCGACCGGCGCCTTCGAGGCGGTGGAGCTGCGCGACGGCGGCGACCGCTACGGCGGCAAGGGCGTCCAGCAGGCCGTCGCCGCCGTGGTCGACAAGATCGGCCCGGCCGTCGAGGGCCTGGACGCCGACGACCAGCGGGTGCTCGACCAGACCATGCTCGAGCTCGACGGCACGCCCAACAAGGCCACGCTCGGCGCCAACGCCATCCTCGGCGTCTCGCTCGCCGCCGCTCGCGCCGCGGCCGACTCCGCCGAGCTGCCGCTCTACCGCTACGTCGGTGGCCCCAACGCCCACCTGCTGCCGGTGCCGATGATGAACATCCTCAACGGCGGCTCGCACGCCGACTCCAACGTGGACGTGCAGGAGTTCATGATCGCGCCCATCGGCGCCCCGACCTTCCGCGAGGCCCTGCGCCAGGGCGCGGAGGTCTACCACGCGCTCAAGTCGGTGCTGAAGAAGAAGGGCCTCTCGACCGGCCTCGGCGACGAGGGCGGCTTCGCCCCCAACCTCGACAGCAACCGCGCCGCGCTCGACCTGATCGCCGAGGCCGTTTCGGCCGCCGGTCTCACCCTCGGGCGCGACATCGCGCTGGCCATGGACGTCGCCGCCTCCGAGTTCTTCAAGGACGGCTCCTACGCCTTCGAGGGCGGCTCCAAGAGCGCCGACGAGATGACGGCCTACTACGCCGAGCTGGTGTCGTCGTACCCGATCGTCTCCATCGAGGACCCCCTCGACGAGGACGACTGGGACGGCTGGAAGGCCATCACCGACGAGCTCGGCGGCCGCACCCAGATCGTCGGCGACGACCTGTTCGTCACCAACGTCGAGCGCCTGCAGCGCGGCATCAGCGGCGGCCAGGCCAACGCGCTGCTGGTGAAGGTCAACCAGATCGGCTCGCTCACCGAGACCCTCGACTCCGTCGAGCTGGCCCACCGCAGCGGCTACCGCTGCATGATGAGCCACCGCTCCGGCGAGACCGAGGACACGACGATCGCCGACCTCGCGGTCGCCACCAACTGCGGGCAGATCAAGACCGGCGCCCCGGCGCGGTCGGACCGCGTCGCCAAGTACAACCAGCTACTGCGCATCGAGGACGACCTCGGTGACGCCGCCCGCTACGCCGGCGCGTCCGCCTTCCCGCGCTTCCAGGCCTGACCCGGCCCCATGGCCGACAACCGCCGTACGCCGCCCCGCGGGTCCCGCCCGCGGGGCCGCACCGGCCCCGGGCGCGTCCCGGGGCGGGGCGCGGCCACCCGGGGTGGCGCGTCCACCCCGGGTCGCGGGGTCGCCCCGCCGCCCCAGCGGCGGCCGCGCTTCACCGCGCGTGCCGCGGTGCTGGTGCTCGTGGTCGCGGTGCTCGCGGTGTCCTACGCCTCCTCCATGGGCGCCTACCTCGACCAGCGCGCGGAGATCAACGCGCTCAAGGAGCGCAACGAGAAGACCTCCGCCAGCATCGACGAGCTGGAGCGTGAGACGCGGCGCTGGAAGGACCCGGCGTACGTCCAGGCCCAGGCGCGCGAGCGGCTGAAGTTCGTGATGCGGGGCGAGCGGTCCTACGTCGTCCTCGACGAGGACGGCGAGGCGCTCGAGAGCGAGTCCGAGCTCAGCGACCCCGCCGACCTCGACCGGGAGCCGCCCGAGGCCTGGTGGGGCCGGGCCTGGGAGTCCGTCGAGCTCGCCGGCCACCCGCCGAAGCCCGCGCCGCCGCCGGCCGCCCAGATCGACGGCTCCGACGAGCCCGACGGCGACCAGTGATCGACCCCGCCGACGAGGCGACGGTCGAGGCGCAGCTCGGCCGGTCCCCTCGGTCCATCCACGCGGTGGGCCACCGCTGCCCCTGCGGCAACCCCGACGTCGTCACCACCGAGCCGCGCCTGCCCAACGGCACGCCGTTCCCCACGACCTTCTACCTCACCTGCCCCCGCGCGGCCTCGATGATCGGCACGCTGGAGGGCTCGGGGCTGATGAAGGAGATGCAGGCCCGGCTGGGCGAGGATCCCGAGCTCGCTGCGGCCTACCGCGCCGCCCACGAGTCCTACCTCGCCTACCGCGCGACCCTCGGCGAGGTGCCCGAGATCGAGGGCATCTCCGCCGGCGGCATGCCCGACCGCGTCAAGTGCCTGCACGTCCTCGCCGCCCACGCGCTCGCCGCCGGACCCGGCGTCAACCCGCTCGGCGACGAGGTGCTCGCCCTGCTGGGCGAGTGGTGGGCCGCCGGCCCGTGCGTGAGTCGGCCCGTTGGTTGAGGAAGGCGCGCAGCGCCTGTCTCGAAACCCGGTCGCGGCCGTCGACTGCGGCACCAACACGATCAAGCTGCTGGTCGGGGACCTGCCCGACGTCGCCGTGCGCGAGATGCGCATGGTGCGCCTGGGCGAGGGCGTCGACCGCACCGGGCGCCTGGGCGAGGAGGCGCTGGCGCGGGCGTTCGCCGCGATCGAGGAGTACGCCGCGATCCTCGCCGAGCACGACGTCTCCCGGCTGCGCTTCTGCGCCACCTCGGCGACCCGTGACGCGGTCAACGCACAGGAGTTCTCGGACGGCGTCTACGCGCGGCTCGGCGTGCGCCCCGAGGTGCTCTCGGGGGAGGAGGAGGCGGCGCTGGCGTTCGCCGGCGCCGTGCGCAACCTCGCCGCAAGCCCGGACGCTCCGGTGCTGGTCGTCGACATCGGCGGCGGCTCGACCGAGCTGATCCTCGGCGACACCGCGCCGTCCGCAGCGGCGTCGATGGACATCGGCTCGGTGCGCCTGCACGAGCGGCATCTGCGCTCGGACCCGCCGACCGCCGACGAGGTGGCGGCGTGCGTCGCCGACATCGACGCGGCGCTGGACGCCTGCCCGGTCTCGCCCGCGGACGCGGCGACGGTCGTCGGCATCGCCGGCACCGTGACCACGGTCGCCGCCGGGGTGCTCGACCTGCCGGCGTACGAGCGCACCGCGATCGACCAGCAGGTGCTGGCGGTCGAGGCGGTGCACGCGACGGTGTCGCGGCTGGTGGCGATGCCAGTCTCCGAGCGGCTCGCGCTGCCCTATATGCACCCCGGACGTGCCGACGTGATCGACGCCGGTGCCTTGATCCTGTCGCGCGTCCTGCGGCGCACGTCGGTCCCGACCCTGGTGGTCTCCGAGTCCGACATCCTCGACGGGATCGCTTGGTCGCTCGTATGACCGGTGCGCCCGACGCCCTCGCCGCCCTGGAGGCGGAGATCGTGGAGTGCCGCCGGTGCCCGCGTCTGGTGGAGTGGCGCGAGCGGGTCGCGCGCGAGAAGCGGGCGGCGTTCGCCGACGAGACCTACTGGGGACGCCCGATCCCGGGCTTCGGGGTCGCCGACCCGGCCGTGCTCATCGTCGGGCTCGCGCCCGCCGCCCACGGCGCCAACCGCACCGGCCGGATCTTCACCGGCGACCGCTCCGGCGACTGGCTGTTCGCGAGCCTGTACCGCGTCGGCCTGGCCAACCAGCCCACCAGCACCCGCGCCGACGACGGCCTCCAGCTCACCGCGACCCGGATCGTCGCCGCCGTCCGCTGCGCCCCGCCCCAGAACAAGCCCACGCCCCAGGAGCGCGACAACTGCGCCCCCTGGCTCGACATCGAGCTCAAGCTCATCGCCCCGTCCCTGCGTGCGGTCGTGGCCCTCGGCTCGATCGGCTGGGCCGCCTCGCTGCGCGCCTTCCGCGCCGCCGGCTGGGACGTGCCCCGCCCCCAGCCCCGCTTCGGCCACGACGCCTCCGCCACCATCGGCACACCCTACGGCGACCTCGAGCTCCTCGGCTGCTACCACCCCAGCCAGCAGAACACCTTCACCGGCAAGCTCACCGAGCCCATGATCGACGCTGTCCTCACCCGCGCCGCCAGCTACGCCTGACCCTGAGGGGGCAGGTCTCGAGGCTCAGGCGCCAGGGCGCCTTCACACCTCGACCACCGAGGCCATTCGGTGGTCGAGGTGCGAGCGAAGCGAGCTTCGAGACCTCGTGAGCCGGGAAGCGGCCTCGGGGTGCGGCGGTGAGGTCGCCAGTCACGTCACCGGGTCTCGAGGCTCAGGCGTTGCACGCCTTCGCACCTCGACCACCGAAGGGGCGCGCGGGCGCCTTCGAACCTCGACCACCGAGGGCTTTCGGTGGTCGAGGTGCGAGCGAAGCGAGCCTCGAGACCACCTCACGAAGATGGTCGAAGAAGTCCTCAGATCCCTTGTGGATAAAGGGGATTCTCGACCCACCCACTGTCGGTGGCGCCTGGTTGAGTAGTCCTATGAGCAGCCCCGCCGCCCCCACCGCGAGCCACCCCGTGGCCGCCGGAGTGGCGCGGCTGCGTGAGCAGGTCGCCGACCTCAACCAGACCCCGGTGTGGTCGATGACCCCCACCGAGACCGCGCAGGCGTTGGCCGATGCGACCCGGCTGCGCGCCCAGGCCGACGAGCTCACGCTGCGCCTGGCCGCCCACGCCGACACCACCCAGGTCGGCGTCGAGACCGGGGCGACCTCGACCGCGGTCTACTGGGCCCACACCACCCACCAGACCCAACGCGCCACCGCCGCAGCGATGAAGCTCGCCCACGCGTTGGAGCGCCACGACACCATCGCCGCCGCGCTCGCAGAAGGCGTGATCCTCACCGACCAGGCCCAGGTCATCGTCGAGGCCGTTGATGCCCTGCCCGAGGACGTGCAGCCCGAGGTCCGCTCCGAGGCCCGTGCGCACCTGCTGGCCCAGGCCGCGCACCACGACGCGAGAGCGTTGCGGGTCCTGGGCAGACGGATCCTCGACGTCGTCGCCCCCGAGGTTGGCGAGGCCCACGAGGCCAAGGCCCTCGAAGCCGAAGAACGGCGTGCCGAGCAGAAGGCCCGGCTCACGATGCACGACGACGGCCACGGCACCACCTACGCCCGGTTCCAGATCCCCACCCACGTCGCGGACCGGTTCCGCAAACAGCTCGGCGCGATCGCCAACCCCCAGGCCGGAGGGGAAGGCAGCACCCCGCACGGCATGGGGTTGGCCTTCATCGCCTATATCGAGCGCTACCCCACCGACCGGCTCCCCGCCTCCGGCGGCCTGGACGCCACCGTCGTGGTCACCATGACCCTCGAGACCCTCCTGGGTGGGCTGAAGGCGGCCCAGCTCGACACCGGCACCCAGATCAGCCCCGCCCTGGCCCGCACGCTCGCCTGCCAGGCCGGAGTCATCCCCGCCGTCCTCGGCACCCGGTCGCAGGTCCTCGACCTGGGCCGCAAGGCCCGGTTCCACACCAAGGCCCAACGCATCGCGCTCGCCGTCCAGCACGGCGGCTGCTACACCGCGGGCTGCGAACGCCCCTCCGCGTGGTGCCAGGCCCATCACCTCGACCCCTGGTCCGGAGGCGGCGACACCTCCGTCGAACGCGGCGCCCTGCTCTGCAACCGTCACCACACCCTGGCCCACCACCCCGACTACTCGATGACCCAGCTCCCCGGCGGCAAGGTCGCCTTCACCAAGCGCGAGTGAGGCGCCGGTCCCTATGCGATGGGATGGCCCCACCCGTGGAACGATCCGCCCCATGACGCACACGCCTGGCCTCAGCGAAGCAGAAGCCCTGGCGGCTCTCGCTGCCCACCCGGCGATCACCTGGCGCCCCTTCGGTCGTGAGGACCTCCCCGCCATCGCCGACCTCTACGCCGAGTGCGAGGCGTACGACCGCAACCCCGAACGGCAGTCTCTCGGGGGCCTGCAGGAGTTCTGGGACTCGCCACGATCACGCGCGGACGAGGACACGCTCGTCGGGTACGACGTCGACGGTCGAGTGGTTGCCACGGCGTGGGCCGGCTGCAACCGCGCCGTCACCGAGCGACGAGGCGTCTACCTCGGTGGAGCCGTCCGCCCGGACCGCCGTGGCGAGGGCATCGGACGGTCCGTGCTGCGGTGGGAGGTCGCGCATGCGCTCGCCTGGGATCAAGCCACTCGTGAAGAGGGGTACGGGCCGCTCACCCTGCGCCTGTACGCCCCGTCCGACCAAGCCGATGTGCGGGATCTGGCCGAAAGGCAAGGCCTGGCGGTCGAGCGCTACTTCTTCGAGATGTCGCGCCAGATCAGTGAGCTGCCTCCGGTGCCCGACCTCGACGACGTGGCCGTCATCGACTGGGACCCAGCACGCAGTCGAGAGACCCACCACGTGGTCGACCTCGCGTTCCACGACCACTGGGGCCACGTGGATCGGACCGATGAGATGTGGGACGAGGTCACGGCTTCCGAGGCCTTCCGTGCCGAGTGGTCCCTGGTGGCGATCGAGCGCGCGACGGGGGCCGTCGTCGGCGCTGCCCTCAACTGCGCGTACGAGCAGGACTGGCAGGCCACGGGTGTCACCGAGGGGTACACCGACGAGTTGGCGGTGGCGCGGAGCCATCGCGGCCGAGGCATCGCCAGTGCGCTCCTGGTGGAGTCCATGCGTCGCTTCGCCATCTCGGACATGCAGGCCGCAGCTCTCAGCGTCGACGCCGCCAACCCCTCCGAGGCGCTTCGACTGTACGAAAGCCTCGGCTACGAGCAGATATCCAGCACCTGCGCCCACGGCCTCGCGAGCCCGTCGAGTTGAGGGTGTGGCGCCGTCCCCTCACCAGCGCTGCTCACGGGTGGCGGTCGCTGGGATACTCGACCCGCCTCGCCCCCGTATCCCAACCGGCAGAGGAAGCCGCCTTAAAAGCGGTTCAGTCTGGGTTCGAACCCCAGCGGGGGCACCGTCGCACCGCTGACCCGTCACAAACTTTGTGACGGGTCAGCGGTGCATCAGGTCGCGGGGGGTACTGGACGGGTCCACGCCGTCCCCAGGAGAGGTCCCGCATGAGAGCGATGGTCTACCGCGGTCCGTACCGGATCCGCGTCGAGGAGAAGCCACGACCGCGGATCGAGCACCCCAACGACGCGATCGTGAAGGTGGAGCTCGCGGCCATCTGCGGCTCCGACCTGCACCTGTACCACGGGATGATGCCGGACACCCGGGTCGGCCACACGTTCGGCCATGAGTTCATCGGCCGTGTCGACGAGGTCGGCTCGTCGGTGCAGCACCTGCAGGTGGGCGACCGGGTCATGGTGCCGTTCAACGTCTTCTGCGGCTCGTGCTTCTTCTGCGCGCGCGGGCTCTACTCCAACTGCCACAACGTCAACCCCAACGCCACCGCGGTCGGCGGCATCTACGGCTACTCCCACACCACGGGCGGGTACGACGGCGGGCAGGCCGAGTACGTCCGGGTCCCGTTCGCTGACGTCGGTCCCAGCAAGATCCCGGACTGGCTCGACGACGAGGACGCCGTGCTGCTCACCGACGCGCTGGCGACCGGCTACTTCGGCGCGCAGCTCGGCGACATCCACGAGGGCGACGTCGTCGTGGTCTTCGGAGCCGGTCCGGTCGGACTGTTCGCCGCCAAGTCGTCCTGGCTGATGGGCGCCGGGCGGGTCATCGTGATCGACCACCTCGAGCACCGTCTGGCCAAGGCCCGCGAGTTCGCGCACGCGGAGACCTACAACTTCACCGAGTACGACGACATCGTGGTGCTGCTGAAGAAGATCACCGACCACCTCGGCGCCGACGTGGCGATCGACGCGGTCGGCGCCGAGGCCGACGGCAACCTGCTGCAGCACGTGACGTCGGCCAAGCTCAAGCTGCAGGGCGGCTCGCCCATCGCGCTCAACTGGGCGATCGACGGCGTGCGCAAGGGCGGGACCGTGTCGGTGATGGGTGCCTACGGCCCGATCTTCAGCGCCGTGAAGTTCGGCGACGCGCTCAACAAGGGGCTCACCCTGCGCATGAACCAGGCGCCCGCGAAGCGCCAGTGGCCGCGCCTGCTCGAGCACATCCGCAACGGCTACCTCAAGCCGAGCGAGATCGTGACGCACCGGATCCCGCTCGAGCACATCGCCGAGGGCTACCACATCATGTCCGCCAAGCTCGACGGCTGCATCAAGCCGCTCATCGTCCCGACCGCGTCCTGAGGAGCCCCGAGATGCCGCTCACCGACCCGTACGCCGGCCGCAAGCCGGCCCTGCCCGAGTCCGTCGACTCGCTGCGTCAGCGCATCCCCGGCTGGGGAGCCGACCTCGACCCGGCCGACCGCCCGTCGTACCCGCGCGAGCGGCTCGACCTGCGACCCGAGGGCGCGGTGTGGGACCTGCCGGAGCCGCAGCCCCATGATGGCTACCGCGAGCGGTCGATCGAGCACGCCGACCTGACCCCGGTCTTCGGTACGGCGCAGCCCCTGCACGGGGTCTCCGGCGCGATCCGGCGCCTGGCCTACGAGCGCTACAGCGAAGGCCGCGCCGCTCACTGGCTGCTGCTCATCGCCGGCGACCGGGTCGACGTCCTCGGCAGCACGCTGTGCTCCTTCGCGACCCGGCACCCCGACAACCTCCTCACCGAGACCGGCATCAAGGCCGAGCTCACCCACGGCGGCCTCAAGTCGCGGCTCGGACGCAAGCGCGCCGACCTGGTGCACCAGCCGCTGGACCCCGTCATCGTGGTGGGGCCGTGGGTGGTGGGCGCGCTCGCGGGATGGAGTGTGGTCCGCCGGCTGCGCCGCTGAGGCGCGGCTCGTCGCCCTTCGCCGGCGAGTCCCCTAACGTGGGCGGCCACGCCTCACAGAACGGACTCGGCCATGGAGATCGTGCACTCGAGCATCGCCATCCTCGCGGCGATCGTGCTCATCATCGCGCTCAAGATCGACCCGGTGATCTCGCTGCTGGTGGCGTGCATCTACCTCGGGCTCGCCACCGGTCAGGGCGGCGAGGGCACGGTCGCCCAGATCACCGGCGGGTTCGGCGAGATCATGGCCGAGGTCGGCCTGCTCATCGGCTTCGGCGTGCTGATCGGGGCGCTGCTGCACTCGATGGGCACCTTCCGCGATCTGGTCGAGATCCTGGCGCGCCGCGTGGGCAAACGACTGCCGTACGCCATGGCGGCCACGCTCTCGGTCATCTTCCCCTCGATCTACGTCGACGTGCAGGTGGTCCTGGCCGCGCCGATGGCCAAGGAGTCGGCCCCCGCGGTGGACCGCCGCATCGGCCTGCCCTGGCTGGCGGGGGCGATGGCCGTCGGCATCTTCTCCGGCTACGTCTTCGTCGTCCCGGGCCTCGCCGCGGTCGCCATCGCCGGGCTGATGGACGTGCCGCTCGGCACCTACCTGATCTACGGCGTGCCGATCGGGCTGGCGACCGCCCTGATCACGACCGTCCTGTTCCGGCTGCTGCTCGCCCGTGGCTACTGGAACGACGAGACCGACTACGACCGGGACGTGGTGCTCGTGGACGGCCGGCCGCACGTTGAGGTCGAGGACGTCCCCCCGGACGAGGCCGCGTCGCGGCTGCCGCTCCTGGTGCGGCTGCTGCCCATCCTGGTGCCGCTCGTGCTGATCGCGACGGCCGCGACCCTCGACGTGATCGGGGATGCGCCCGCCGTCGTGAGCTTCCTCGGCGACGCCAACATCGCCCTGTTCATCGGGCTCCTCATCGCGTTCGTCATGGTCCGGATGACGCTGGACCCCGACGGCGTCGGCAAGGTCCTCGGCGCCGGCTTCCACACCACCGGCGAGATCCTGCTGGTCACCGGCGTCGGCGGGTCGCTGGGCGCCGTCATCGCCGAGAGCGGCATGGACAAGAAGCTCGAGGACCTGTTCTCGGCCGACGCCAACGCGCCGGTGCTGCTCAGCATCCTGCTCGCCTGGTTCATCGCCGCGGTGCTGCACTTCGCGATCGGCTCGGTCTCGGTCGGCGCCATCACCGCGGCCGGCATCATCTCGCCGGTGGTGGGCTCGCTCGGCGTGGACCCGGTCGTCATCGCGCTCGCCATCGCCTCCGGCGCGATGTTCGCCCTGCACGTCAACAGCAACTTCTTCTGGATGTTCAGCACGCTGCTGGACCTCTCGACCAAGGGCAGCCTGAAGACGCTGACGGTCGCCACCTCGATCGGCGCGGTGGTCTCCCTGCCCCTCGTCCTGCTCGCCAGCCTGGTCGCCGCCGCCACCTGACCCCCCTCGGTGGTTGAGGTGCGAGCGAAGCGAGCCTCGAAACCACCAGCGAGTCTCGCCCACCCAGGCCAGGATGTGACCCATGAGCAACGAGCGCAGCGATCCCGGTCCGGTCACCTACGAGCGCTACGACCATGTCGAGGGACCGTTCTTCCACGGCACGAAGGCGGCGCTGGCGGTCGGCGACGAGCTGGTGCCCGGCTACGGGTCGAACTTCCAGGAGGGCCGGATCCTTAAGCACATCTACTTCACCACCGTCCTGGAGACCGCGGTGTGGGGAGCCGAGCTCGCCACCGCCCTGGCCGGCCTCGAGGAGCGCGGCCACATCTACGTCGTCGAGCCGACCGGCCCGTTCGAGGACGACCCGAACGTCACCGACAAGAAGTTCCCCGGCAACCCCACGCGCTCCTACCGCACCCATGACCCGCTCCGGGTCGTCGGCGAGATCGACGACTGGCAGGGTCACCCGCCCGAGGTCCTGCAGGGGATGCTCGACGGCCTCGCCACCCTGCGCGCCGAGGGGCGCGACGTCATCTTCGACTAGCTCTCCGCAGGCACCCGCTCGCGACGACGGGCGGCGAGGCGTACGCCGTACCGGCGCAGCGGGTCCTCGAAGAGCACGTGCGCGAGGTGTGCGGCGACGAACGCCAGCGCGATCCCGACCGCGGTGGAGAGCAGCGAGCCGGGGAAGCCCCAGTCGCCGGGCAGCACGCCCTCGGCGGCGTTGAGCCCGAAGTTGTGCAGCAGGTAGAGCGCGTAGGAGAGCCCGGCGATGTAGACCATCGGCGCCGAGCCTAGCCACGCCACCCGCGGCGAGGTCGTGGTGACCAGCCCGGCGAGGGTGAGCGCGACGAGCAGGCCGAAGACCGGGTAGAGCCGGCCCTGGGGGAGCACCTCGCCCGTGCCGAACTGCAGTGCCACGACGAGGACGCACAGCCCCAGCAGCACCGGCGGGCGACCGGCCACCGAGAGTCGCTCGTACGACGCCCGGTGGTGCAGCAGCGTCGCGGCGAGCGCGCCCAGCGCGATCGGCGTGTAGCTCTCCAGCGACACGCCCCACCCGCCGCCGAGGTAGCCGGCGACGGAGCAGGCCAGCGCGACGGCGGCCAGTGCGAGCGCCTGCGGGCGGGCGCGGGCCCTGAGCAGGACGAAGCCCAGCACCGGCCACACGAGGTAGAACTTCTCCTCGATCCCGATCGACCAGGCCATGTCGAACGGCACCAGCACGCCGTCGTTGAAGAAGACCGAGTGCTCGGGGAAGAACAGCACGAAGTAGGGGATGTTCTCGACGAACGCGTCGCGCCGCTCGGGCTGCATGCCGAGGCCGAGGATGAGGACGCAGTAGAGCGCGAGGACGGCGAAGAACATCGGGTAGATGCGGAAGAGCCGGCGTACGTAGAACCCGCCCAGGTCGACCCGCCCACCCTCGCCCCGCTCCTCGCTGCGGGCCCGCTCGCGCAGCAGCAGGGTGTTGATGAGGAAGCCGCTGAGCACGAAGAACAGCGTGACCCCCGACGGCCCGTGCAGTCGCGGCCACACGTGCTCGTAGGCGGGGTGCGCGGTGAAGACCAGCAGGATCGACAGCGCCCGCACCCCGTCGAGGGCGGGGAAGCGGCGCAGGGCGCGGTAGTCCGCGTGCGCGATCGAGCCCCCCATGGCCTTCACCCCCTCGTCGGCCGAGGGGACCGTACCCGCGCGCGTACGGCGCGAAACGATGCGACGCTGCTCCCGTGGCGAACCACGACGTGACGATCGAGGGCCAGGTGGTGCGCAAGCGCTACCGGCGGACGAGCCGCGACGAGCCCGCGCGGGAGTGGGCTGCCCTCGTGCTGCTCCACGAGCACACCCCCGGCCTGGCGCCGCGGCCCCTCGCCCTCGAGACCGACCCTCCGGCCGTGGTGATGTCACGAGTGGACGGCGCACCCCTCGACGCCGTGCTCACCCCGCGCCTGCTCGCGGCGATGGTCGACGCCTACCGCACGCTCTTCGCCGTGCCCGTGCCGCCGGACACCCCGCGGCGCTTCTGGCACCCCGAGGCCTTCCTGGGCAACAACGTCGCGTGGCTGGAGGAGGAGCACGCGCGTCCGGGCCTCCCCGACCTCGTACGCCGAGCGCTCGCCGCCGCCCGTACCTGGCACGCCGACCCACCGCCCGGGCTGGACCGGATCGAGGACCCGGTCCTCGCCCAGGGCGACGGCAAGGTCGACAACATGCTCTGGGACGGCTCCTGCGTGCGCCTGGTCGACTTCGAGGGCTCCGGGGTCGGCGACCTCGCCTTCGAGGTGGCCGACCTGGCCGAGCACATCTCCGCGCGCCTGCTGGGCCTGCGCGACCCCGAGTCAGTGGTCGCCGCCTTCGACCTCAGCCCAGCCCAGCGCGAGCGGGCGGCGGCGTACCGGATCGTCCTCGCCACCTTCTGGCTGCTCGGGCTCCTCCCCGGCAACCGTGGCCACGGCCTCAACGCGGAGGGCAGCGACCGTCGCCAGGCCGCGCACCTGCTCGACCTGCTAGGCCGGGAAGGCGCCTGAGGTGCCGGCCTCCCTGACGTAGCCGGAGAGGATCCCGGCCAGCTCCTCGGGCCGGCTCAGGTGCGGGCAGTGCCCGCTGTCGATCGTGTCCGGCGCGGTGATCCCCAGCCGCTGCGCCGCCACCTGCCGCTGCACGGGCGGCGGCAGGAACCGGTCCCGCGTCGTCACGACGTACCTCGCCGGGATGCTCGGCAGCGCCGCCCCCGGCCAAGGCGCCTCCCCGAGCGCCTCGCTGGTCGCCCGCTCCCGCGCCATCGCCTCGTGCGCCAGGTCCTCCGGGACGTCGTGGTAGAACGCGACCATCGGATCCGCGCTGCCGGTGAGCCCACCGTCCGCCTTGGCGGCCGCAGCCACCGCGTCGGACCACCCGACGTTCCCGAACCACTCGCCCGCGCTCTCACCGGCCGCCGGCACCATCCCGGCCACGTAGACCTGCAGCACCGCCCCCACCCTATCCGCCACGAGCGGTACGACGAACCCTCCGGCCGACTGCCCGACCACCACCACGTCCTCGGCGGCGCCCACCGCGTCCACCACCGTCGCGACGCAGTCCGCCCAGGTCGCGTCCTCGCGGTCGGTCGGAAGGTCGGGCGCGGTGGCCTGATGACCCCGCTCGCGCAGGGCACTCACCACGAGCCGCCAGGCCGCGCCGTCGTCGCCGGACCCGTGCACCAGTGCGAACGTCGTCATGGTGCTCCGACCTCGCCCGGCGCCCGGACTCATCGTCGGCGAGGTTCACGTGCGCGCGACAGGGCTCCCCGCTAAGAGATCTCGACGTGCAGCTCGCCGGGGCGCCAACCCGGGATGTCGGTGTCGGGGCAGGCCGAGACGGCGACCACGGTCGGCATCAGGGCCAGCAGGGTGAGTGAGTCACCGGGTCGGTTGGCCGAGGCCGAGAGAGCGTCGTAGTACTCATCCGTGGCCGTGGACAGGATCCCGAAGCTCGCCATCCCCGTGAGGTGGCCACGGGTGAGGCCGAGGGCGGCGGAGGTGAGGTCGCGGCAGCCCGGACGTCGATCGGGGTACACCTCGCGGTAGCAGCCCGGCATGACGACGTCGAGGACCTGCTCGCCCCGGATCTCCTCGACTCGCAGGATCGCCGAGCCCTCGCCGTCGTAGAGGCTCATCCCGGCAGCAACGTGGAAGAGCATCACCGGCCGGCGGTGGGTGGCCCAGCCGTTGATGTTGCGGGTCAGGGCGGGGTCGAAGCCGACAAAGGTCAGGTCACCGCCCTGGTCGCCCGCTGGCATCGTGACGGTGAGGCGTTGGCCCGCCTCGAGCGGGAAGGCCTGGGCTGTGGCGTGGGGGATGGTGACGGTCATCAGCGGCTCCTGGTGAGGGAACCGCCTGCGGTGGCCACTTCGTGTGGCCCCGCCGGTCCGGGAGTCCGGGCACGACGACGGACGATCGCGCGACCCGATCATAGACCGATGGCGACCCGCAGCCTGGAGGCGCAGTCTCAGCCGGTGACCTTGCGTCCTTGGCTGGTCTTGGTGACGGTGAGGTAGCTCGGCTTGCTCGCCGTGACGCGCACGCGGATCACCGAGCGGCGGTCGGCCTTGCGAAGCAGGTACGTCGCCTTGGTGGCGCCTCGGATCACGCGGCCGTCGCGCAGCCAGTGGTAGCGGAAGCGGATCGCGCCGGGACGCCAGCCGGTGGCGCGGGCGGTCAGGCGCTGGCCGACCTTCGCCTTGCCGACGGCCGTGATCCGGCCGACCTTCAGCGCGCGCTTGGCGACGGTGCCGGCGGAGGTCGTGACGAACGTGGTGGGCCAGCCGGGGCGGGTCACCGTGACCCGGACCTGCAGCCGCTTGTTCACGTCGACGGCGCGCACCTTGTACTGCTTCGTGGTCGCGCCGGGCACGGGCGCGGAGCCGCGGAGCCACTGGTAGCCCAGCGTCGCCTTCGGGTCGGCGGTGACGCGCGCCGGCGCGGACAGGACGCGTCCGACGGTCGCCCTGCCGGACGGGGTCGCGGCAGGGGGCAGGGCCTGGGCCGGTCGGCTCCCGCTGACCTGGGCGACGGCGCGCTGGAAGGTGTCGCTGCCGTCGATGTAACCCTCGTCGTCGGTCAGGTAGATCTTCAGGCGGGCCTCGACGAGCGCGCCGGAGTGGGCGGCCGCGACCGGGAACGTCGAGGACGCGGCGTTGTACGTCGTGGCGCGCGGCTGCGGCACCCCGTCGACGAACCAGCTGATCTCGCTGTAGGTGTCGGCGGGCTTGCCGAAGGCGGCCGTGAGCGTGCTGCCGGGGGCGGCGGTGCCGGTGATCGTCAGCGGCGTCGTCGGCTGCACGTGAGCGGTGCCGACCTTTGAGATCGGGGTGCTCAGCTGCGCCGGCTTGTACCCGGGCAGGCTGGCGGTCACCACGGCGTGGACCCAGGCGCCGGACTGGGCGGCCGTCGGCACGAAGGTCGAGGCGGTGGCGCCGGGGATCGCGGCGGTGGGGGAACCGTCGCGCTGGCTCATCCACTGGTAGCTGAACGTGGCGTTCGTGGGCCGCCAACCCTCCTGGCCGACGACGGTGAGGGGCTCGCCCACCTGGTAGGACCCGAGGACGAACGGGTCGACCGGCGCCATGCCGAGCCCCTGCTTCGGCAGCGTGACCGTGAAGGTCCGCGACGGCGTCGCCGCGGTCGACGTCCACGTCTGCGCCGTCTCCCACGAGGTCGCGTTCGGCCAGCACCGGTCCGCGTGGCGCACCTCGGGCTGCCAGTAGAACTCCGCCGAGGAGGACTCGCCGTAGTAGGAGTCGGAGAAGCAGACGCGGTACTGGCCGCCGACCTGCGCCGGGTAGGAGAAGCGCCCGTAGCGGTCGGTGAGCTTCGGCCCGAACTGGAGCGTCGTCCACTCGCCGCCCTCCAGCGTGTACAGCTCCCAGTACACGTTCTCGAGCGGCTTCCCGTCCGCGTCGACCGCGATGCCGGCGATCGTGCCGGTCGCGGCGTGCGCCGGGATCGCGGTCATCGGGACCAGCAGCAGCGCGAACGCGGCGACCAGCAGGGAGCGAAGGAGGGGGAGGGCGCGCATGGCGCGGAATCTACCCCGACGCCAAACAGCCCGCTCATAGTCGCCCGAATGGGGAGACCCGGCCGCGACACAACCAGCCCAGCGCGCGAAAGCGGTGCTAGGTCGCCAGCAGGAGGGCTCCGAGGGCCACGAGCACGTACGCAGCGACGGCTGCCCTGACGATGCTCACCTGGGTCGTCGTGCTGAGCCGTGAGCGCGCGAGGAACCACGCGAGGGCGGGGAGGACCAGGACGGCATGCAACGTGACGCCGTGGAAGTCCTTGAGGAAGCCCAGATTCGCGTAGATCGAGTCGGTGTCCGCGCCCCGGGCTCGATCGATCGAGCCGCGGGCGATCATGGCCGCGCCGGAGAGCAGCCCGGCGATCAGGAGCGCGAAGCCGGCGCGCAGGGCGAGCGCCATGCTGGGCGGGCCCGTCGTACGACCGCGGAGCGCCGGGACTGCGAAGGCGCCGAGCGTGACGATCAGGACCGCCCCGCCGACGGCCAGCAGCATCGCGATCGCGGTGTTGGCCGCAGTGGTGGTGTTCAGGTGCGAGGGCTCATTGCGCCACGCCTGCACGGTGATGCCGACGACCTCGAGGACGCAGTCCGCGGCGAACACGGTCAGCAGCACCGACCGGAGGCGGGGGCCGACCCGGACGTACGACGTCACCCAGACCAGCGAGGCGAGGGTGATGCCGAACGAGAGGCCGAAGGTGAACGGCTTGCGCCACGACAAGGGCCCCGACCACGGGCGGTCGTCGAGGGCGAAGACGCCGAGGTGGAACAGCCCGGACGCCACGAGCAGGCTCGCGACGATCAAGCACCCGCGCCCTACCCGGTCGGTCACGACGAGTCTCGGCGGGCGACTGCGACGCCGCTGACTGCGGCGAGCAGGATGAGCAAGCCAGGGGGTAAGGCGACCGAGAAGTCGAAGCCCCCGGCCCACAGCAGGGCGATGCCCGCGCACCCGAGGAGGAGGCCGGTCACGAGGGTTGTGCGGGAGCTCAGCCAACCGTTCATAGTGTGAACGATTCCACCTAAGAGCGGTTGTGGCAAACTTCTGGCGTGAACCGACCCTCGGGCGCGGCCCTGCTCCTGTCCCAGATCGGGAGCCACGTCTCCGCCGAGTTCGCCCGGCGGCTCGCCCCCCTGGACCTCCGCCCGGCACACGTGGGCATCCTCCGCGTCCTTGCCTTCCGTCCCGGGTTGAACCAGCAGGAGCTCGCGTCGGCGATCGGCGCCGTCCCCAGCAGGGTGGTCCGGCTGCTCGACGAGCTCAGCGAGCGCGGCCTCGTGGAGCGACGCCGCAGCGCCACCGACAGACGCAACCACGAGCTGCACCTCTCGCCCGCCGCCAGCGACCGCCTAGCGGAGGTCCGCAAGGTCGTCAGCGAGCACGACCAAGCGCTGGTCACGGGGTTGTCCGCCGAGGAGCTGGAGACCCTGCTGACCCTGCTCGGCAAGCTCGCCGAGAGCCAGGGGATCTCACCCGCAGGCCACCCGGGTTACCGGGGGCAGTAGCGCCTGGCGTTGGCTATTGCGGCTACTAGACGATTCCCCTAGGACCAGTGTCCGGCCAGACTTGGTCCAGGTGGTTAGCGGGGCGCGCTCTCCTTGCGGCTGCCCATCCGGACTTCGAGTGTTGCTGCCTTTTCGGGCTGCGTCCCCGTCGATCACCATGTTGAGGTGTGGCTCAAGAGGGGACGTCAGCTCGCAGTAGCAATGCCCGCCTCGCGTCCACATCAGCCGCGACGCGAAGGCGGGAACACAGTTGCAGGTTTAGAGGACGCGCGCGAAGAGGCCCTGACGAGAAGATGTTCCACCCAGCGCATCGGGCTGCCGGACTCCGCGGTGCTGATGGCGACGCCGAGGGTCTCGCGTGCGGGAAGGAAAGTTCAAACTCATCTCCGAAGCGGACACAAGGCCTACCAAGCCTGACGCCCGATGCAGCGACGGCGCGGGCTCCATCATGAGAGAGTCAAATATGCTGAAAACACGGGGCTACCTGAACCTGTTAGGTCATGACGAAGAGCGAGTGAGAAGCGCGGGGTGCCACGAGGTCGCCGCATTCCTGGAAGCTGCCACCCGTCTCGCGACATGCATCCTGGCGGTACGCGGATCAGCCAGTCCCGCGCCGGCTCTTCCACGACTGGGGGGTTACGGTTCGTACCTCGGTATCATGACCGAACTGGCTTCCCGGGAAGATGAATCAGCACAGTTGCTGGCGCGGACTTTAAGTGACATCGCTTCAGCTCTGACGGGACAGGCGCCGGGCATGACGGTGCAATCCACCCGCAATTACATCCTGCACGGGGGGGCGGCTCCTGCGGGTGACGAATACTTGAACCGATGGCGCAATTGGGCCGAGCAAGCGAGTGACGCAATTTTGAAGTACGCCGAAGATTGCGGGGGGATCACTATCCGCGACGGCGTCGTCATGCTCGGGGACGTCACTCTGGCTCCGCTTGTCGTGTATCGCGACTCAAGGGTGTGCTGGTATCAGTCTGTTGGGAAAGGCGGCCGTGTCGAGTTCATCTCCGCGATCTCTGCTGAGCAGGCCGACTTTTTCGATGACGATGCCACAATCTCCAGCGTGGCTCCCTACTTGGAGTCCCAAAAGGCGCCAGCACAGGACGAATTGGACGGCCTTCATCGCGCCTTCATTCGGGACACGATTGGATTTGCGAGCCCAGGCACGGGACCTGTGGGCCACACGTTGGAGGGTCACACACTTCGAATTCGCTGGATTCTCAAGTCGAGTGCGGGTGATATTGACCGGACCGACGACTTTAAAGTGATGCCTGATAATCAGTGGGTCTGGAACAATGGGAATACGTGGGTGGGGTACTCCATATTTCTCACCCAGATCAGCAACTGGGGCGTCGTAATCGAACGATTGAAGTCTCGCACACTCACGCTTCTGGAAAACGAGGCAGAAGCTACCGCCGGGTTTACCGCGGGCGCACCAGCCTTGATAATCCCTTCTGAGATCGCAACAACATTCCAGGCTAGCGACGAGGCGGGCATCAAAGTAGAGGGGCCTGGGCAGACGGGACTCAGTGCATTTGTTGATGATGCTGCAGTGAGTGTGGCGGGCCTGCCGCAGATCTTCTTTCTAAGTGGCGAAGCTGGAATCGGTAAAACGCACGCACTCTTGAATTGCACCATGGACCGTCATGACGAACTGGAAAGCGCCATGCCCAACTCCGGGCGCCAATTGCCGTTGTACCTATATGTCAGTTGTAGCGGTACCGGCCTGAGGTCCATTAAGGATCTCATAAACGCGGCAGTGGTCGACACTCAAAACCTGAACTATGACTCGGTCCTAGCGCTCTGTCGAAATGGTCTGCTTGTGATTGTGGTCGACGGTTTCGACGAACTCGTGGGAGGCGCTGGGTACAGCGACGCACACGAGATCCTCAGACCAACCCTAGAAAAGTTGGGGGATCGAGGAGCCATGATGGTCGCCGCTAGATCTTCCTACCTAGCGAATCAGTACCAATCGAGTCTGGAGCGTGCACAGGTTCGAGTTGGTAAATCGGCCATTCATACTCTTCTTGAAATCAATCGGTGGAGTCGAGCAGACGTTCAGCGGCTCTTTGAAGCGAATCCGCACTGGTCCGGCCTCCGTGAGAGGTTGAGCGAGAACGACCTCGAACTTCTGGGCGTCCCCTTCTTCAGTAAGGTTTTCCATTCGTACGCCGCTGAGACGGGGGCGCTTGCGACGGGGAGGGTAGACCTCCGCCAAATACTGATCGATGGGTACTTGCAGCGGGAACGGTCAAAGTTGGCGTCTACCCCTGGTCAGGGAAGCGAGACTCTTTCGGTTGCTCAACTCCAATCGGTTTATCGGGAGATAGCCGGAGAGATGTTTGAGGCAAACGTCCAGACGTTGGATCGCGAAACTTTCGTGCTTGCGTGCTCGGCGGGACTCGAGATGGACCTCACGGAACGTCGATATCAGCCCATGAGCGACCGACTCTCGGTGTTGTGCGGAATATCGTCGGAGGCATCATCAGAAAGCTCTATTCAATTCGCGTTCGAGCATGACCTATTCTTCGAAACATTTCTCGCCCAGTACTTGGTTTCCACGTACATGCTAGCCGAAGCCAAGCTCGGCCATTTTCTCGATCATCTCTCCCAGACGATGCTGGGGGATACGACGGTCGAGACCCTCGTCGATCTTGAATTGCAGGCGGTGCTTAGTGTCTTGGGCTACTCCGGAAATCTATCCACGAATGAAGACGAACTGTTGGTGCAGAACCTGTCGTCTCTAGCAGAACGAGCGGTCGCGCAGGCGACCACGGAGGATCTTCCGGCACTTCAGGACCTCTCATTGCGGGGACTCACACTCAATGACGACCTCGTCGGCGACGTATGGCTTTCGAACTGCTCCATCGGCCGGTTGGAGACAACGTCAGTTGCGCACGTCGCACTAAATAACTGTCATGTGTCGCAACTGGTCATTCGCTCCAGCAATGCTGACCTTCAGCGCCTTCGGGTAGACGTGCGTACGCGAATCGATGAGGTGTACGACGGGAGGCCTGATGGAAACTCGCGACTAGTCACGTCCCAAGTGGATGTCTGGGAGATGCTTGCTGGTCTGGGCCTCGATGGGGCGGATGAGCGGTTGGATGCCATTCGCAAGGATCGTTCGCGAACTCCGCTGGAAGACTTTGCCGAGTCCACTCTCACCCGATTTGCTTCTCTGGCGCGCCCTGTCTACGTAGTGGAGGCGAGTCGTCGGGTGCCCGGTGATGGTGCGAGCAAGTGGATGCGAGATCCAAGCAACCCATGCTGGGCCGACTTCACGGATGCTTTGGTCGGCTGCGGGCTCGCAACAGAACGGGGGCTGAACGCCTCCGGGCCAGCCAAACTTTGGGTTTCATTCACAGTGCAGCCCGAAAAGGTCTTGGATCGAGGGTCATCAGATGCTGTCATAGATTTTTGGAACCGGATGGGGTGAAATCGCGCGCATTTCTTCGACCGGCTTGACCTGATGTTCGTCGAGCCACGCTCGACCTTGCGGCTGATGGGTTCAGCGCCGGGGGAATGGGTGCCGACTCTGCGTGCAATCGCCGCGGTAGGGCAGGCGCTAGGCAGGACTCCATGCACGCCTTTCTGGGCAAGGCCTATCCACTCGGCATCTCAGCGACCAACTCGCACGACCTCATGGGCCTCGCCGACGACGAGGGCGGTGCCTGGGCGACCGACGCCAGCACGGCGACTTTCCGCGCAGCCCTTCCCGAGCCAGGATCTCGCTGAGCATCCGAAACTCTTCGGCGGGCGTCTGATCTGCGTCGGCAAGACGTTGGTAGATCTCTTGCCACCACTCGTTGAGCGACGCCTTGAGGTCTCGGTCTGGGGGAAGTCGAACGAACCAGCGCCGGCCGCGCGGCCTCGCAGGCGCACCTGCTTCGGCCAAGAGGTCGTCGAGGTCGTCGTCCACGTCTGACTGCTCCTGCGGCGTACGGGGTCGCTCCCAGCTGCGCTGCCCTGCCGCACCCTCCATCGTCACCCGGGTCAACGGCGGTACGCCGGCGGGTGCGCTGGCCGCTCGGTCGTGACGGAGGCACCAGAGTGTGAGGACGCCGGGGCCGTGCTCGGCCACCTCGTGCCAGGTCTCGCCGTCCGTGGTGGTCTCCGGCGGGTGGGCGAGGAGGGGGATGACGTCCCAGGAGTCGTCAGCGTCAGTGGGCATCGGTGGTGACCCTCAGACGGCTTCCTGCAGCTCCTCGCCCCAGCGCTCGACGAGGTCGAGGTACTCCTCGGGGCTCTCCATCATCAGCGCGTGGCGGCGGTCGTCGAGGACGTGGCCGACCCAGTCGGGGCGGGAGCGGAGGACCTGGCGGAGGACCTTGGCGGGGACCAGGGCGTCGGCGGTGCCGCCGATGATGAGGGTCGGTGCCTCGACGGCGGCGATGGCGCGCAGGACGCGGCGGGGGCTTGCCCAGAGGGCTGCGATCGAGCGCAGGGCGGTGCGCAGGGCACGGCGGCGACCGGCGACGACCTGGTCGTCGGTGTCGGCGAACTCCTGGGCCATGAGGCCGATCAGCTCGGGGCGTACGCCGTCGGGGTCGGTGAAGATCAGGCGCAGCAGGTGGCGGTTGCGGCGCTCGTCGAAAGAGGCTCCGGCGCCGATGAGGCCGAGGGCGGCCGCGGTGGTGGTGGACGCCATCAGCGGAGCCATGCCGCCGATGGTGGCGCGCGCGGGCAGCAGCAGGCGCAGCGGGTGGGAGGGCGGCAACGCGGGGGAGACCAGCACCAGCCGGGCCACGCGCTCGGGCTGCTGAGCGGCGAGGAGTACGCCGATGAGGCCGCCCATCGAGTTGCCGTGCAGGTCGAAGCGGGTCCAGCCGAGGGCATCGGCGACCTCGAGCACGAAGGCGACGTAGGAGTCCACGGTGAGGGCGTCGTCGGGGCCGGCCGTGGTCTGGCCGAAGCCCGGCAAGTCGACGGCGACGACGGGCCCGGTCGCGCTGAGGCCGGGCATCACCTCGACCCAGGTCACGGCGGAGGCGCCGAGGCCGTGGATCAGCAGCTGGGGCATACCGTCCTCGGCGCCCTTGCGGGCCGGGGCGCGCAGGACGCGCACCTGCCGGTCGCCCACGTCGAGCGTCTCATCGATGACGCCGGGCCAGGCCGAGCCGAGGATCCCCATGGATTGCATACTTCGAGTATGCCCGTGGTTGGGGGTGACGTGGCACACCCCTAGAGGTGTCGACGGGGTGGTGGCGCTTGTCGCTGGGGTGGTTTCGAGGCTCCTCGCTGGCGCTCGTCGCACCTCAACCACCGAGGAGGGCTCCTCGCTGGCGCTCGTCGCACCTCAACCACCGAGGAGGGGTCGACGGTGGGGCTTGCGGGTGCTGCACTGGCGGGCATGGGCATGGGCGAGCTGGAGGCGATCGAGACTGCGTCGGTCGACGAGCTGCGGGCGCTGCAGCTGGAGCGGCTGCGCGCCACGGTGCAGCACGCCTACGCGCACGTGCCGCACTACCGGGCGGCGTGGGACGCGGCGGGGGTGCACCCGGACGACGTACGGGAGCTGGGCGACCTGGCGAGGCTGCCGTTCACGACCAAGGCGGACCTGCGCGACAACTACCCCTACGGGATGTTCGCGGTGCCGCGCGAGCAGGTGTCGCGCATCCACGCCTCCTCCGGGACGACGGGGAAGCCGACGGTGGTCGGCTACACCGCCGAGGACCTCGACATCTGGGCCACCGTGATGGCGCGCAGCATCCGCGCGGCCGGCGGGCGGCCGGGCGACCTGCTGCACAACGCCTACGGCTACGGGCTGTTCACCGGCGGGCTCGGCGCCCACTACGGCGCGGAGAGGCTGGGCTGCACCGTCGTGCCGGTCTCCGGCGGCATGACCGAGCGGCAGGTGACGCTGATCCTCGACTTCCAGCCGCGGATCATCATGGTGACGCCGTCGTACATGCTCGCGATCGTCGACGAGATGCGCCGCCAGGGCGTCGACCCGCGCTCGACGTCGCTGGAGATCGGGATCTTCGGCGCGGAGCCGTGGACCAACGAGATGCGCCTGGAGGTGGAGCAGACGCTCGGCATCGACGCCGTCGACGTCTACGGGCTCTCGGAGGTGATGGGGCCGGGCGTCGCGCAGGAGTGCGTGGAGACCAAGGACGGCCTGCATGTCTGGGAGGACCACTTCTACCCCGAGGTCGTCGACCCCGTCACCGGCGAGGTGTTGCCGGACGGGGAGAGGGGGGAGCTGGTGTTCACCTCGCTCACCAAGCAGGCGATGCCGGTGTTCCGCTACCGCACCCGCGACCTGACCCGCCTGCTTCCCGGTACGGCGCGCACCATGCGGCGCATGGAGAAGGTCACCGGCCGCACCGACGACATGATCATCCTGCGCGGGGTGAACCTCTTCCCGACCCAGATCGAGGAGCTGCTCCTCGGCACGCCGGAGCTCTCGCCGCACTTCCAGTGCGTGCTCTCGCGCGGCGGCACCCTCGATGAGATGACGGTGCTCGTCGAGCACCGCGAGGGGGTGGCGACCGCCTCCGCGGAGGAGGCCGGCCGCCACCTGCAGCACCTGGTCAAGAGCACGATCGGCGTCAGCGTCGGCATCGAGGTGCGCGAGCCGGGCGGGATCGAGCGGTCGGTGGGCAAGATGCGGCGCATCGTCGACCAGCGCCCGAAGCGCTGACGCTGACCTGATTCCGGGCCGTGCGTCAGGTCCGATACCCGCCAGCACGGCGCGGCCTTCGGCAGGCAGTCTGACGGCATGAACACCGACTCCTCCGCCGTGCGGTCGCCCGTTCCCTTCACGCTGCGGCTGATCGATCCCGACCTGCTCGCCTCCTGGCGCGCCGAGGGGCGTCCGAGCGAGGACGTCGCCGCGCTGGTGGCCTCGGGCGGGGAGCGGGTCCGTTGCTGTCTTCGGGACGCGGCGGCAGGCGAGCGACTGCTGCTCGTCTCCTACAGCCCGCCGTTGCCGGCGCCCAGCCCCTACGCCGAGACCGGTGCGGTCTTCGTCCACGCCGAGGAGTGCGAGGGCCCCGAGCGGCTCGACCGGTTCCCGCTGTCCTGGGAGGGCCGACCGCAGGTGCTGCGCGCCTACGACGAGCGCGGATGCATCCACCCGGCGACCCGGGTGCACGAGCATGGTCCGACGCACGACGCCGTCGCGACCCTGCTCGCCGAGCCCGGCGTGGTCGAGGTGCACTCGCGCAACCTCGCCTACGGCTGCTTCATGGTCGCGGCCAAGCCGCGCTAGATCTCCTCGACCTCGCCGGTGAACGCCGCGCGCCGGGCGACGTCGTACGTCTCCGCGTCGGCGGCCGCCGCGCCCATCTCGGCGGAGGACAGGCCGGCCAACATCGACTCGCGGTCGGCGAACCACAGCTCCGCCTGGAGGTACGGCGCACCGTCGCCGTGCGGGGTGCTCAGGGTGAGGCGCTCGACGCCCGGGACCGCCTGCGCGAGCGGGACGTGCCGCTCGCGGTAGGCGGCGAGGAAGGCGTCGGCGTCCGCCGGGTCGAAGTACTGCACGGTCAGTCGGTGCATCAGCGGTCCCACTCCTTCGCGACGAGCGTGAGCACGTCGTAGGTGGCGACCGGGTCGCCGTCGGCGTTGGTGACCACAGCGTCCCACCGCACCTCGCCGTAGTCGGCGCCCGACCGCGGGGTGATCTGCTTGACGGTGAGCGTCACCGCGATCGCGTCGCCGGCCTTGACCGGGGTCAGGAAGCGCAGGTGGTCGACGCCGAAGTTGGCCAGCACCGGGCCCGGGTCGGGGTCGACGAAGAGCCCGGCCGCGAGCGAGACGACCAGGTAGCCGTGGGCGACGATGCCTCCGAAGAGCGGGTTCTGCTTGGCGGCTTCCTCGTCGGTGTGGGCGTAGAACGTGTCGCCGGTGAACTCCGCGAAGTGCTCGATGTCCTCGAGGGTGACCGTGCGCGCCTCGGAGGTGATGGTGTCGCCGATCGCCAGCGTGGCCAGGCTCTTGCGGAACGGGTGCACCCCGTCCTCGACGCGCGCCGAGCCGGTCGTCCAGCGGCCGGTGATCGCGGTCATCATGTCGGGGGAGGCCTGGATCGCGGTGCGCTGCAGGTGGTGCAGGACGCCGCGTACGCCGCCCAGCTCCTCGCCGCCGCCGGCCCGGCCGGGGCCGCCGTGCACGAGCACCGGCAGTGGGGAGCCGTGGCCGGTGGACTCCGGCGCGTCGTCGCGGTCGAGCACCAGGATCCGGCCGTGCCACGGCGCGACGCCGAGCACGACGTGCCGGGCGACGTCGGGGTCGTGGGTGACGAGCGAGCCGACCAGCGAGCCCTTGCCACGGGCGGCCAGCTCGACGGCCTCGTCGAGGGAGTCGTAGGCGAGCACGGTGCTGACCGGCCCGAACGGCTCGACGTCGTGGACCTCCACGGCGCCCTTCGGCGCGCGCAGCAGGACCGGCGACATGAAGGCGCCGCGCTCGGCGTCGCCGTCGACGACCTCGACGTGGTCGGGGTCGCCGAAGACCACCTCGGCCGAGGCGCGCAGCTGCTGCACGGCCTTGCGCACCTCGTCGCGCTGCTCCAGCGAGGCCAGCGCGCCCATGCGGACGTCCTCGTGGGCGGGGTTGCCGACGCTCACCTTGGCCAGGCGGGCGGAGATCGCCTCGATGACGACCTCGGCCATCGCGGCCGGCACGATCGCGCGGCGGATCGCGGTGCACTTCTGGCCGGCCTTGACCGTCATCTCGGTGACGACACCCTTGACGAACAGGTCGAGCTCGGGGTCGTCCGCGGTCACGTCGGGGCCGAGGATCGAGCAGTTGAGCGAGTCGGCCTCGACGCCGAGCCGTACCCCGCCGTGCAGCACGTTGGTGTGGTTGCGCAGCATCCCGGCGGTGTGCGCCGAGCCGGTGAACGCCACCGAGTCCTGCACGGTCAGCTCGTCCAGCAGCCCCGACGCGCTGCCGCACAGCAGCTGCAGGGTGCCGTCGGGCAGGATGCCCGACTCCACGATCCGGCGTACGGCGAGCTCGGTGAGATAGGCGGTCTGGCTGGCCGGCTTGACGATGGTCGGCAGGCCGGCGAGGAACGCCGGCGCGAGCTTCTCGAGCATGCCCCACACGGGAAAGTTGAAGGCGTTGATCTGGACCGCGACGCCGGGGCGCGAGGTGTAGACGTGCTGGCCGACGAAGGCGCCGGTCCTGCCCAGGCGCTCCAGGCCGCCGTCGAGGACGACGGTGTCGTTGGGCAGCTCGCGGGTGCCCTTGCTGGCGTAGCTGAAGAGCGTGCCGATGCCGCCGTCGATGTCGACCATCGAGTCGCGCCGGGTCGCGCCGGTGCGAAAGGACAGGTCGTAGAGCTCGTCCTTGTCGACGCCCAGGTGCTTGGCCAGCTGCTTGAGCAGCGCCGCGCGCTCGTGGAAGGTCAGCGCGCGCAGGGCCGGGCCGCCGACGGTGCGGGCGTACGTCGTCATCTCGCCGAGGTCGAGCCCGGTCGCGGAGATCCGCGCGACCTCCTCGCCGGTGGCCGCGTCGAGCAGCGGGGCGCCCTCGTCGCTCGCGGTGTGCCAGCGGCCGGCGGCGTAGCTCTCCAGAAGTCTCGACACGGGCGGTCTCCTACTCGTTGCGCGGGGTCGGATCGTGTGTCACAGTATTACAGACCGATCGGTCAGTAAATAGACGAGGAGTGCCGATGACGCTGACGGAGAGCGAGCTCCAGCAGGGGTTCGAGGCGACCATCGCCCACCACGACCGCATCGAGCCGCGCGACTGGATGCCCGAGGGCTACCGAAAGACGCTGGTGCGCCAGGTGGCCCAGCACGCCCACTCCGAGATCATCGGGATGCAGCCCGAGGGGGCCTGGATCACGCGCGCCCCGTCGCTGCGGCGCAAGGCGATCCTGCTGGCCAAGGTGCAGGACGAGGCCGGCCACGGGCTCTACCTCTACTCCGCCTGCGAGACCCTCGGCGTCTCGCGCGGGGAGCTGACCGAGATGCTCATCGAGGGGAAGCAGAAGTACTCCTCGATCTTCAACTACCCCACGCTCACCTACGCCGACGTCGGCACCATCGGCTGGCTCGTCGACGGCGCCGCGATCTGCAACCAGGTCCCGCTGTGCCGTACGTCGTTCGGCCCCTACGGCCGCGCCATGATCCGCATCTGCAAGGAGGAGTCCTTCCACCAGCGGCAGGGCTACGAGCTGTTGATGACGATGATGCGCGGCACCGACGAGCAGCGCGCGATGGTGCAGGAGTCGGTCGACCGTTTCTGGTGGCCGGCGCTGATGATGTTCGGCCCGCCCGACGACGAGTCGCCCAACTCCGCGCAGTCGATGGCGTGGGGGATCAAGCGCAACACCAACGACGAGCTGCGCCAGCGCTTCGTCGACATGAGCGTGCCGCAGGCCGAGGCCCTCGGCGTCACCTTCCCCGACCCCGACCTGCGTTGGAACGAGGAGCGCGGCCACCACGACTTCGGCACCCCCGACTGGGACGAGTTCCTGCAGGTCGTCAAGGGCGACGGGCCCTGCAACCGCCAGCGCATCGCCCACCGGCGGCGGGCTCACGAGGACGGGGCGTGGGTCAGGGAGGCGGCGAGCGCGCACGCACGCGCGACGCAGGAGCGCGAGCGTGACCGCGCGAAGGTCGAGCGAGCCCCGGCGCCGAGCTCGCGAGGCGCCGACGGGCGGGTCGAGACCCGATGAGCGAGGTCCAGGCCGAGTGGCCTCTCTACGAGGTGTTCGTGCGCGGCAAGCGCGGCCTCAACCACGTCCACGTCGGCTCGCTGCACGCGGCCGACGACGAGATGGCCGTACGCCACGCGCGCGACGTCTACACGCGCCGCAACGAGGGCGTGAGCATCTGGGTGGTGCGCGCCGAGGCGATCACCGCGTCCAGCCCCGACGAGAAGGACCCGTTCTTCGCGCCCAGCGGCGACAAGGTCTACCGGCACCCGACCTTCTACGACATCCCGGCCGACGTGCCGCACATGTGAAGGCCACTGACATGTCCCACGGAGCACCCGACCCCAACGACGCGCACGGCTCGGTCTTCGACGGCCTGCTCGGCTCCGACGACTCGCAGTGGGCCTTCGGCACTGCCTTCGAGGACCCGCTCGCCGGCGTGGACGTGACGATGCCCGAGGGTGTCGCGCCGGCCGCGCTGGCGACGTACTGCCTGATGCTGGCCGACGACGCGCTCGTGCTCTCCCACCGCGTCTCGGAGTGGTGCAGCAACGCCCCGGACCTCGAGGAGGACATCGCGCTGGCCAACATCGCGCTCGACCTGCTCGGCCAGGCGCGGCTGCTGCTCGCCCGCGCCGCGGCGGCCGACGCCTCGGTGGTGCCGTCGCTGCCGGAGGGCTCGCCGGTGCCGCCCGAGGACGCGCTCGCGTTCTTCCGGGAGGCCGGCGACTTCCGCAACGTGCGCATGGCCGAGGTCGACCACGGCGACTTCGCCCACGTGGTCTGCCGGATCCTGCTCTTCTCGACGGTCCGGCTCGCGCTGCTGGAGCGGCTGCGGGGCAGCCGCGACCGAGTGCTCGCCGCCGTCGCGGCCAAGGGCGTCAAGGAGCTGGCCTACCACCGCGACTACGCCGGGCGCTGGTTCCTGACGCTCGCGCAGGGCACCGAGGAGTCCCGGCGCCGCCTGGTCGCCGCGCTCGACGACCTCTGGCCGCTCTATCCCGAGCTCCTCGCCACCCACGACGTCGAGGACCAGGTCGCCGGGGCCGGCGTGGGGGTCCGGCCCGCCGAGGTCGCCGACGAGGTCGAGGTCGTGCTCGAGCAGGTGCTCGCCATGAGCGGCGTCGAGCGCCCCGAGCGCCGTGCGCTCGCCGGCGTGCGCGGCCGCACCGGCCGCGACGGCCTGCACACCGAGGCCCTGAGCCGGATGCTCGCCGAGATGCAGGTGGTCGCCCGCGCCCACCCGATGGGCCAGTGGTGAGCCTGATGACCGCGGCGTACGACGTCGCGCGCACGGTCACCGACCCCGAGATGCCGATGCTCACGCTCGAGGACCTCGGCGTGCTGCGCGACGTCTCCGAGGACGGCGGCGCCGTGGTCGTGGCGATCACGCCGACGTACTCCGGCTGCCCGGCGATGGCCACCATGCGCGACGACCTGGTGCACCGCCTGCGCGACGCCGGGTACGACGACGTGCGGGTGCGCGTCGAGCTCGACCCGGCCTGGTCGAGCGACTGGATCACCGAGCGCGGCCGCGCGGCGCTGGCCGAGCACGGCATCTCGCCGCCGGGGCCGGCCGAGCACCGCGACGGGCCGGTCGTGCTCAACCTGCTGCCCACCCGGCGCGCGATCCACTGCCCGCGCTGCGGCGCGACCGAGGTGGAGCTGACCTCGGAGTTCGGGGCGACGGCGTGCAAGGCGCTCTACCGCTGCACGGCGTGCCTCGAGCCGTTCGAGCACGTGAAGGAGATCTGATGACGATCGCCCCCGAGGCACCCGCCCGCGTCGGCGGCCGCGTCCAGCCGGTCTTCCACACCCTGACCGTCTCCGCCGTCGAGCGGCTCACCGACGACGCCGCGGCCATCACCTTCGCCGTGCCCGAGCACCTGCGCGACGCCTTCGCCTTCGAGGCCGGGCAGTCGCTCACGCTGCGCCGCACGATCGACGGCCAGGAGCACCGGCGTACGTACTCGATCTGCGCGCCCGTCGGCGCTCCGCCGCGGGTCGGCGTACGCGAGATCCCGGACGGGCTGTTCTCCTCGTGGCTGGTGCGCGAGGTGCGCCCCGGCGACGAGGTCGAGGTGCAGACGCCGACCGGCAGCTTCCGCGCCGACCCGGCCGCCGGGGGGCGGCACCTCTGCATCGCCGCGGGCTCGGGCATCACCCCGATGCTGTCGATCGCGAGCACCGTCCTGGCCGGGCACCCCGAGGCCGAGGTGACGCTGCTCTACGGCAACCGCACGAGCGGGTCGGTGATGTTTGCCGAGGACCTCGGCGACCTGAAGAACCGCCACGGCCGGCGCTTCCGGCTCTCGCACGTGCTGAGCCGCGAGCCCCGAGACGCCGAGCTGTTCTCCGGCCGGCTCGACGCCGACCGGCTGCGCCGCCTGCTGTCGGTGCTGGTGCCCGCGCGGGCGATGGACCACGTCTGGCTGTGCGGCCCGTTCGCGATGATCCAGGACGCGCGGTCGGTGCTGGCCGAGCTCGGCGTGCCCGAGGACCGCGTGCACTTCGAGCTCTTCTACGTCGACGAGCCGCCGCCGGAGCTGGTGCGCGAGGTCGCGGTCGCCGACGGCGAGACCAGCGACGTGACCGTCGTACTCGACGGGCTCTCGGCCACGGCGCCGATGCCGCGCGGGCAGACCCTCCTCGACGGCGCGCAGGCGACGCGCTCGGACCTGCCGTTCGCCTGCAAGGGCGGCGTGTGCGGCACCTGCCGGGCGCTGGTGCGCGAGGGCGAGGTCGACATGCGCCGCAACTACGCGCTGGAGAGGGCGGAGGTCGACGCCGGGTTCGTGCTGACCTGTCAGACCTACCCCGTCAGCGACGTCGTCACCGTCGACTTCGACGCGTGAGCGCGCGGCGCGAGGGCTGATCAGGCGCGGTGCGCGGCCAGCCCGTCGAAGGCGATGGTGGTGATGGCGTGCGAGAGGACGTCGGTGTCGACCGCGCCACCGGGGCGGTACCACTCGACCAGCGAGTTGACCATGCCGAAGAGCAGCCGGCTCACCAGGTCGGGCGCCACGTCCGCGCGCAGCGCCCCCTCCTCGACGGCCGCCGCGACCAGCTCGGCCAGGCGCGCGTCGATCCAGCGCCGCCGGGCGAGTGCCTCCTGCTCCACCTCGCCGTTGCCCCGCACCCGCAGCAGCAGCGTGACCGCGTCCTGATGGGCGACCAGCACCCGCACGCTCTCGCGCACCACCTCGCGCAGCCGCTCGTACGCCGTGCCCGTGGACTCGTCCACCGCCGTCTCGACCAGCGTCGTCAGCTCGTCCAGCGCCTCGTGCAGTGCCTGCTCCAGCAGGTGCGACTTGCTCGGGACGTGGTGGTAGATCGCGGACTTGCTCAGGCCCAGCTCCGCGGCCAGATCGCCCATGCTGGTGCCGTCGTACCCCTGCCGGTTGAACAGCTCGATCGCCCGCCGCAGCACCGTCGCCTGGTCGTACCCCGGCCGCCCCCGCCGGGCCGCGGGCTCGGCTGCCTCAGACATGCCGCCAGCCTCTCATGCCCCTCGTTCCGGTGGTCGAGGTGCGAGGAGCGCCAGCGCTTGTCCTGAGGTGCGAGCGCAGCGAGCCTCGAAGGGACGAGCCTCGAGACCCGGTGAGCCGAGAAGCAGCGTCGGGGTACGGCGGTCAGGTCGCCAGTCACGTCACCAGGTCTCGAGGCTCAGGCGTTGCACGCCTTCGCACCTCGACCACTGAAGGGGCGCGCGGGCGCCTTCGAACCTCGACCACCGAGGGCTTTCGGTGGTCGAGGTGCGAGCGAAGCGAGCCTCGAGACCACCTCACGAAGATGGTCGAAGAAGTCCTCAGATCCCTTGTGGATAAAGGGGATTCTCGACCCACCCACTGTCGGTGGCACCTGCTTGAGTAGACCTATGAGCAGCCCCGCCGCCCCCACCGCGAGCCACCCCGTGGCCGCCGGAGTGGCACGACTGCGCACCCAAGTCGCCGACCTCAACCAGACCCCGGTGTGGTCGATGACCCCCACCGAGACCGCCCAGGCGCTGGCCGACGCGACCCGGCTGCGCGCCCAGGCCGACGAGCTCACGCTGCGCCTGGCCGCCCACGCCGACACCACCCAGGTCGGGACCGAGACCGGGGCGACCTCGACCGCGGTCTACTGGGCCAACACCACCCACCAGACCCAACGCACGACCGCGGCAGCGATGAAGCTCGCCAAAGCGTTGGAGCGCCACGACAGCGTCGCCGCCGCACTCGCGAGCGGTGAGATCCTCACCGACCAGGCCCAGGTCATCGTCGAAGCAGTCGACGCCCTGCCCGAGGACCTGCCACCCGAGGTCCGCGCGGAGGCCCGCGCGCACCTGCTGGGCCAGGCCGCGCACCACGACGCGAGAGCGTTGCGGGTCCTGGGCAGACGGATCCTCGACGTCCTCGCGCCCGAGGTTGGCGAGGCCCACGAGGCCAAGCAGCTAGAGGCCGAGGAGCGCCGTGCTGAGCAGAGGGCTCGGCTCACGATGCACGACGACGGCCATGGCACCACCTACGGCCGCTTCCAGATCCCCACCCACGTCGCGGACCGGTTCCGCAAACAGCTCGGCGCGATCGCCAACCCCCAGGCCGGCGGTGAGGGCAGTACGCCGCACGGGATGGGGCTCGCCCTGATCGAGTACGTGCAGCGCTACCCGGTCGACCGGCTCCCGGACTCCGGCGGCCTGGACGCCACCGTCGTGGTGACCATGACCCTGGAGACGCTGATGGGCGGGTTGAAGGCGGCCCAGCTCGACACCGGCACCCGGATCAGCCCCGCCCTGGCCCGCACACTGGCCTGCCAGGCCGGGATCATCCCCGCCGTCCTGGGCACCCGGTCGCAGGTCCTCGACCTGGGCCGCAAGGCCCGGTTCCACACCAAGGCCCAACGCATCGCGCTCGCGGTCCAGCACGGCGGCTGCTACGCCCAGGGCTGCGAACGCCCCTCAGCCTGGTGCCAGGCCCACCACCTCACCCCCTGGTCCGAAGACGGTCACACCACCGTCGACGACGCCGTCTTGCTCTGCCGACGCCACCACACCCTGGCCCACCACCCCGACTACGCCATGACCCAGCTCCCCGGCGGGAAGGTCGCCTTCACCAGGCGCGAGTGAGACTCAGAACTCCCAGGCGTCGCCTCGGCCACCGAAGGTTTCGCCACACATCTCCGGTCACGAACGTTGAAGATGTGTGGAGACGGTCGCGGACCGGCCCGAGGCCGGAGGGGAGCAGCGCATGGCGGTGCCCGCCTTCGACGACTGGGTCGCGGCGCGCGGTCCCGCGCTGTTGCGACTGGCCTACACGCTGACCGGCAATGCGGCGGACGCCGAGGACGTCGTCCAGGACGCCCTGGCGCGTGCCCTGCCTCGCTGGGAGCGGATCGGGCGCGTCGAGGACGTGGACGCCTACGTGCGTCGGATGGTCGTCAACGCCCACACCTCCTGGTGGCGACGATGGCGCCGGCGCGAGTCGCCGGTCGAGGAGGCCGTCTCGACGAGGACACCGGCGGTCGAGGTGGCGCGCCTCGAGCCGGACGAGCGCAGCCGGCTCTGGCGCGCCTGCCGGGCCCTGCCCGAGGCGCAGCGCACCGCGGTGGTGCTGCGCTACTACGAGCAGCTCGAGTACGCCGAGATCGCGGCGCTCACCGGGGTGCGTGAGGTGTCGGTGCGATCACGCGTCTCGCGCGGGCTGGCCGCGCTGCGGACCGAGCTGGGGGAGGAGGAGGCATGAGCGACTTCGAGGAGCGGGTGACTCACGGGCTGGTGGCCAACGCCGAGGACGCGCCGGGGGCCGACGGCCTCGCCGACCGCGCGCGGGCACGGGCTGGGCGGCGCCGACGCCGCACCCTCGTGGCCGCAGCGGTCGTCGCGGTCCTCGTGGTCGCGCTCCCGGTCGCCGTCGTCGCCTCGCGCGACGACGCGCCGACTCGGGTCGATGACGGGGGCGTCACGGCGGCCGACGTCGGCGACCCGGGGGCCGGGTGGCACACGGTGCTGGTCGAGAGGGATCCGGTGGGGCAGGACGAGGACGGCGCCCGGATCCTGGTCGACCTCCCGGACGAGTGGACGCGGCTCGACACCTCGGGGTGCGAGTTCGCGTGGCTCCGGTTCGGCCCGGCCGAGCGTGACCCGTGCGATGACGGGGCCGGCGCCATGGTCGTCGGCTCCGCTACGTTCGACTCCGGCGTCGGCCCCGGCCTGCGTCCGGTCTCCCACTCCGCCACCAACAAAGACTGGCGGGGCCACGTGTTCACCGGCCAGTACGCCGTCATCGCCGAGGGCCAAGACGAAGAGATCCTCCGGCGAGTGCTGGGCTCGGCCCGCCTGGTCGACGACCCCGCGCCCGACCTCTCGGGGACCTGGCGCACGGCCCACGCGGCCCGCCCGGGAGGCCGCGTCGGAGGGCTGCAGTACGTCGTGCCGCCGGGGGCCGGCGTCCAGGTCCGCTATCCGGAGCCCCCGGGGAGGGAGGACCGGGGCGTGGCCTCCGCCCGCCAGCTCCGGGACGGTCGCTGGCTGGCGACGATGACGTACGCCAGCAACCACCGGGCTCGCATCCTGGCGCCCACCCGGGCGCTGGCGGAGCTGGTCGCCGGGTCGGCTACCGAGTTCGTCTCGTGAGCACGCCGGCGGCGGCGAGCAGCACGACCGCGGACACGGCGGCCGCGACGACGACCGCCGTGGTGTCGTCGCTCAGCCCGGTGACGGTGATGCCGAGGAGGGCCCAGAGGCCCGCGGCGGCGTAGGCGAGGTTGCCGCGGTTGGCGACGAGGACGACCAGGAGGGTCGCGACGGCGATGCCGACCACGACGACCTGCCACGCGACGTCGCCGACCTCGACGACGTCGGCGTCGACCAGGGCCGTGGAGACGTTGAGGAAGAAGGCCGCGGTGACCCAGCCGGCGTACAGGCCGATGGCCGCGCGGGTGAGCAGGGCCAGCCAGGACGGGCCGATCGAGTGGCGGGCGGCGGTCAGCACCCCGTCGACCGCGGCGACGAGCATGAGGGCCAGCGCGGCGGCGGTGGCGATGCTGCTGTCCAGGCCGGCCAGCACGATCCACAGGGCGCCGCCGAGGTAGAGCACGATCTGGTCGATCTGCAGCCGTCGCGGCACGCCGTCCGGGCCGGCCACCAGGACGGCGATCGCCTGGACGATCGCGAGCGTGTAGATGACGCCCCAGATCGAGAACGCCCAGCCCGCGGGCGTGATCAGCAGCTCGGGACCGGAGCCCGCGCCGGGCGAGGAGCCGGGGCCGTTGACCGTGACCACCGGAGCGACCACCTCGAGCACGGCGGCGGCGAGCACCACCCACGCGAGCCCGCGGCCGCCTCGGCTCACCGAGTCGGTCGTGCGAGTGCGGCCGGTCGTCGAGGTCTCCATCCCTCACCGGTACCCGCCAGGCAACCCGCCAACCGGGCGCTTGCCTTCAGGTCGACCTGAAGCGGCAGAGTGTCTGGCATGAGCCACGAACACGACCACGGCGACCTCGCCGACATGTACACGCAGGAGACCTGGGACGCCCGGTACGCCGAGTCCGACCGCGTCTGGAGCGGCAACCCCAACCCCCGCCTGGTCGAGCAGGTCGAGGGCCTGACGCCCGGGCGCGCGCTCGACGTCGGGTGCGGGGAGGGCGCGGACGTGGTCTGGCTGGCCCAGCAGGGCTGGGAGGCCACCGGTGTGGACGTGTCGGAGGTAGCGCTGCTCAAGGCGGCGGCGCACGCCGAGGAGGCCGGGGTCGAGGACAAGGTGGCGTGGGAGCGCGTGGACCTGATGGCCGGCGACGAGCTGCCCGGCGACATGGACCTGGTCTCGGTGCACTTCATGCACCCGCCGGCCGACCGCTTCGCCGAGATCACCCAGCGCATGGGCGCCGCCGTACGTCCGGGCGGTCGCCTGCTCGTCGTCGGACACCACCCCGCCGACCACGAGACCGGGGTGCGCAACCCGCACGGCCGCCCCGACCTGCTGTTCCGGCCCGACCGGGTGCTGGCCGCGCTGCCGGCGGAGGAGTGGGAGGTGGTCGTCGCCGACGAGCCGACCCGCGAGCAGACGATCGACGGCACCCCGGTCACGGTCACCGACACCGTGGTCCTCGCCCGCCGCCGCTGACGGTGCGGCGCTGAGCCTGTGGACTCACAGGGATCTCTCAGGTTGATCGGGAACGTGCCGGCTCCCAGGGGCGTTGTAGCCGGTACCGACCCCATAGAGTGGGGGTATAGACAGGGTCCAGCCGTCACAGAGACGGTGACCAGGCCTCCAAGGAGGAGACCAATGCAGAGCAACAACCCGGTGTTCACCCGCTCCGAGGAGTTCCAGCGCGGCGGCGCGAACACCTACGGCAACCAGACCTACGCCGGTAACGGCTCCTCGTACCAGGGGTACGGGACCGACCCCTCGACCTGGGGCACCGGCGAGCCGGGCCAGCCCGGAACGCCGACGCGCGCCCCCGAGTCGTCGGGTCCGATGACGATCGACTCGGTCGTGCAGAAGACCGGGATCTCCCTCGGTGTCGTGATCGTGGCCGCCCTGGCGACCTGGATCCTCACCCCGGAGATCACCACCCGCACCACCAACGAGGACCTCGGCAGCCTGATCGCCGCGATGACGATCGGCAGCCTGGGCGCCTTCGCCCTGTCGATGGTCAACTCGTTCAAGCGGGTCATCAGCCCGGCCCTCGTGCTGGCGTTCTGCGTGCTCGAGGGCGTCGCCCTGGGCGCGCTGAGCAAGTTCTTCGACGCGCAGTTCGGTGACGGTGTCGTCTCCGGCGCGGTCATCGGCACGTTCGCCGCGTTCGCCGGCACGCTGACGGCCTACAAGGTGCTCAACATCAAGGTCGGCGACAAGTTCCGCAAGTTCGTCGTCGCCGCGGTGTTCGGCATGATCGGCCTGAGCCTGATGGAGCTCGTCCTGAGCATGTTCGGCGCCGAGATCGGCCTGTTCGGGGTCAGCGGCCTCGGCATGGTGACCGCGGTCGCCGGCCTGGTGCTCGGTGTCTTCATGCTGATCATGGACTTCGACTTCGTCGAGCAGGGCGTGGCCAACCGCCTGCCCGAGCGCGAGTCGTGGCGCGCCGCGTTCGCCATGACGGTGAGCCTGGTCTGGATCTACACGAACCTGCTGCGCATCCTGGCCTTCTTCAGCCAGGACTGAGCGGGCGGTCGACACGCTCGACCGACCAACGAACGACATCGCGAAGGCCCCGGGGATCTCCCCGGGGCCTTCGCCGTGCTCCGACTGCGTGGCCTGGCGAGCGGCTCAGGCCTGGACCGGCTCGTCGACCGGCGTGCCGCCGGTCTCCTCGGGAGAGTCCTGGGGGCCCTCGGCCTCGGCCTGGGGCCGGCGCCGGCGGTGCCGCAGCTCCACCCACAGCCCGCGTACGCCGGTCCGGTTGCCGCCGACCTCGGTGCCGTCGAGCTCGGTGCCGGGGGTCTGGACGGCCTGGACCGCGGCCGCGGCCACGGGCAGCAGGCCCTCCCCGCGGTAGGGCTCGGGCTGCGCCTCGTCCTCGGGCGCCAGGCCGAGCGCGGCCATGACCGACGGCAGCAGGACGGTCGCCAGGGCGTGGTAGCCCTTCGCGGACGGGTGGAACTGGTCCGGCCCGAACAGCAGGGCCGGCGCCGCGGCGAACTCCGCGCCCAGGACGGCGGCGAGGGAGACCGTGCGCCCGCCCTCGTTGATGACCGCGATCGTCTGGGCGGCCGCGAGCCGCCGCGACCAGGCCCGGGCCACCTGCTTGAGCGGTGGCGCGATCGGCTTGACGGTGCCGAGGTCGGGGCAGGTGCCGACGATGACCTCGACGCCCGCGTCGACCAGGCGGCGTACCCCCTCGGAGAGGTGACGCACCGACTCGCTCGGCAGCATCTTGTGGGTGACGTCGTTGGCGCCGACGAGGATGATCGCGACGTCCGGCTCGATCGGCAGCGCGCGGTCGATCTGCCCGCCCAGCTCCGAGGACTTCGCGCCCACGACGCAGAACGCGCGCAGGTAGACCCGGCGCTCCGCGTGCTCGGCGAGACCGTTGGCCAGCACCGCCCCGGGCGTCTCGGTGACCAGGTCGACGCCGTAGCCCGCCGCGCTGGAGTCGCCGAGGAGCGCGACCTTCAGTGCGGGGCCGGGGCGCCCCCGGCCGTACCACCCGGTGGCGTCGGGCGGGGCGCCGCTCGTGCGGCCGATCGCCTTGCGCGCGAGCTTGGCCTCCGCGGTCAGGAGGGCGTACAGACCGCCGCCCAGTACGGACACGCCGCCACCGCCGTATGCCGCGGCGGCGGCCAGCTTTCTGGCAGCACCGGCTCTCCCCACGTAGGTCAGTCTACGGACGGCGCTCTATGTTGAACGTGTGCAGTACGTGAACTCTCTCCTCGACCTGATCGGCAACACCCCGCTGTTGCGCCTCTCGCGCACGCTCGACCTCCCGGACGGCGGTGGTGCCGAGCGCGGACCGCTGGTCCTGGCGAAGATCGAGTACCTCAACCCCGGGGGGTCGGTGAAGGACCGCATCGCGACCCGGATGATCGAGGCCGCGGAGGCCTCGGGCGAGCTGCAGCCGGGCGGCACGATCGTGGAGCCGACCTCCGGCAACACCGGCGTCGGCCTGGCGATGGTCGCGCAGAAGAAGGGCTACAAGTGCATCTTCGTCTGCCCCGACAAGGTCAGCGAGGACAAGCGCAACGTGCTCAAGGCCTACGGGGCCGAGGTCGTCGTCTGCCCCACGGCCGTCGCGCCCGAGCACCCCGACTCCTACTACAACGTCTCCGACCGGCTCTCCTCGCAGCCGGGCGCCTGGAAGCCCAACCAGTACGCCAACATCCACAACCCGCGCTCGCACTACGAGACCACCGGCCCGGAGATCTGGGCGCAGACCGAGGGCCGGATCACCCACTTCGTCACCGGCATGGGCACCGGCGGCACGATCACCGGCGTCGGGCGCTACCTCAAGGAGCAGAACCCCGAGATCAAGGTGATCGGCGCCGACCCGGCCGGCTCGGTCTACTCCGGCGGCACCGGCCGGCCCTACCTGGTCGAGGGCGTCGGCGAGGACTTCTGGCCCGAGACCTACGACCGCACCGTCGCGGACCGGGTCATCGAGGTCTCCGACGCCGACTCGTTCGCGTTCACCCGGCGGCTGGCCCGTGAGGAGGCCCTGCTGGTCGGCGGCTCGTCCGGCATGGCGGCGTACGCCGCGCGGCAGGTGGCGCACGAGCTGGCCGGCACCCCGGAGGGCGAGAACGCCGTCATCGTCGTCCTGCTGCCCGACTCCGGGCGCGGCTACCTCACCAAGGTGTTCAACGACGAGTGGCTCGGCCAGTACGGCTTCGACAGCGGCCAGGAGCCCGCGGCGCAGACCGTCGGCGAGGTGCTCCGCGGCAAGTCCGGGCAGCTGCCGCAGCTGGTCCACACGCACCCGAGCGAGACCATCGCCGAGGCGGTGCACATCCTGCAGGAGTACGGCGTCTCGCAGATGCCGGTCGTGCGCGCCGAGCCGCCGATCGTGGCGGCGGAGGTCGCCGGTTCGGTCTCCGAGCGCACCCTGCTCGACGCGCTCTACGCCGGCACCGCCCGCCTGACCGACCCCGTCGAGGACCACATGTCCCTGCCGCTGCCGACGATCGGCTCGACCGAGGACGCTCGGGACGCCGTCGCGCTGCTCGGCGACGCCGACGCCGTACTGGTCCACGAGGACGGCAAGCCGATCGGCGTGCTCACCCGCCAGGACCTGTTGACGTTCCTGACCCGCGGCTGAGCCGCTAGTCCCGCAGGTCGACGACCGCGCGGCCGTGGACCTCGCCGTTGGCCTGGCGGGTCCAGGCCTCGCCGACGCGGTCGAGGCCGAAGACCTCGTAGGGGACCGCCAGGCGGCCGGCGGCGGCGTGCTCCTCGATGCGCGTCATCGCGTCGCTGCGCTGCTCGGCGGTGAGGTCGTTGTTGGTGTAGCCCAGGATCGTGCGCGAGCCGCTGCGCAGCTGGGCGGAGGAGAACGTCGCGGTGGCGCCGGCGCTGCTGCCGAGGTTGACCAGCCGGCCGTGGGGCGCCAGGCAGCCGAGCGCCGCGGTCGCCGGTACGCCGCACAGCGGGTCGAGCACCAGGTCGACCTCGCCCACGGTCTCGCGCATGCGCTCGGTCAGGCTCTCGGCCGAGTCGTCGCGGGCCAGCGCCACGAACCCGTCGGCGCCCAGGTCCAGCGCGTCCTGGTGGGCCTCGGGTTCGAGGGCGGCCCCCCAGACCGCCCCCGCCCCGTGCAGTCGGGCGGCCTGAAGCGCCACCCGCCCGACGACTCCGCTGGACCCCAGGACCAGCACCCGCTCGCCCGCCTCCAGCCCGCCGCGCAGCAGCAGCGCCGTCCATGCGGCGATGGCCGACAGCCCGAGCGCGGCGAGGTGCTGCTCGTCGACCGTCCCGGAGAGGACCACCAGCTCGGCGTCCGCCACGACCACCCGCTCGGCGAGGCTGCCGTCGCCCGGGGCCATCCCGGCCGACGTGGGGAACCACACCGGCGTCCCGGCCGGCACCGAGGCCGACGACTCCACCACCCCCACGCCCTGGACGCCCGGGACGTACGGCGTCGCCGGCTCCCCGAAGTACGACGTGCCGCTCGCGCACAGCAGGTCGAGCGGCGTGATCGGGGCCGTGACCGTGCGGACCAGGGCCTGCCTTGGCCCCGCCGACGGCGCGGGGTGGTCGCCGACGACCGGCGGCTGCCCGCACCGGGCGACGAGGGCCGCGCGCATGGTCACGACCGGGCCTCCGGGTCGACGTAGACCGCGTTGCGGTCGACGGTGTCGTAGATGGCGGCGGCCACGCCGGGGCTGCGGATCTCCTCGGCGATGTGGCCGAGGAGCCCGGCGCACCGGGCCAGCAGCACCGTCCCTCGCAGCAGCTCCTGGGGGATCCCGAGGTCGGCGAGCGCGGCGCCGCTCACCCCGGCGCCGTTGAGCGGCAGCCGCTTGCCCAGCACCTGCTCGTGGGTGCGGCCGATGGCCTCGAAGAGCGCCAGGTGAGGGCCGTAGAGGCCCTCCTCGTGGGCGATCTGCACCAGTCGCGGCGTGCGCGGGTCGCCGTCCTTGTGCACGGGGTGCCCCAGCCCCGGCACGAAGCGCCCCGCCTCGTGCTGGGCGCGCACGGCCTCGAGCGCGACCGCGTCCCAGCCGGCCTCGTCGGAGGGCGGCGTCTCGAGCCCGGCCAGCACATCGCCCAGGAAGCGCCCGGTGTCCTCCGTGACGCCCAGGAAGCGCGAGCCGCCGCCGAGCAGCCCGGCCGCGAGCGCGCCCTGGATCGAGTCCGGCGCGCTGAGGAAGGTTACCCGGGTCGCGATCGCGGTGGGGGTGAACCCGTGGTCGGCCAGTCCGATGAGCACGGCCTCGAAGAGCCGGCTCTGCTGCGGGGTGGGGCGCTCCAGGGTGATCAGCCAGTAGGCCAGCTCGCCGAAGGAGACCCGCCCCATCAGCTCCTCGGTCACGTCGTGGCCCAGCAGCGACATCGTGGCGAGGTCGGAGGTGCCCAGCGAGGTCGGGAACTGTGGTGCGTCGGCCATGGCGGCGCCCTTCGGTCGGTGGTCAGGCGGACGGGAGACCGAGCCAGGCCCGGACCTCGTGCCCGTGCTCGTCCAGTGCGGGCGGCGGCAGGTCGTAGCGGGTCGGGCTGGCGCTCATCCGGATCGGGTTGCGGACGGTCGGGACGTCCCCGGCGAGCACGACCGGCTCCAGGCCCAGCCGCTCGGCGAGCTCGACCCCGCCCCGCACGTCGTTGATCGGGCCGCACGGGACGCCGGCCTCGGTGAGGACGTCGAACCACTCGTGCGCCGAGCGCTTCGCCAGCGCCTCCAGCAGCAGCGGGCGCAGCTCCTCGCGGTGATCGTTGCGCCGGCCCACGCGGTCGAAGCGCTCGTCGTCGGCGAGCTCCGGCACGCCCAGCGCGTCGACGAGACGGCGGAACTGCCCGTCGTTGCCGGCCACGACGATCAGCTCGCCGTCGCCGGTCGCGAGGGGCTCGTAGGGGAAGAGGCTCAGGTGGGCGTTGCCCATCCGGTGCGGCACGACGCCGCCGGCGACGTACGCCGAGCTCTGGTTGACCAGCGAGGAGAGGGCGGTCGAGAGCAGGTTGGTCTCGACGTGCTGGCCCTCGCCCGTGGCGTCGCGGTGCCGCAGCCCGGCCAGGATCCCGATCACGGAGTTCAGGCCGGTCATCACGTCGAAGACCGAGATCCCGGCGCGGTAGGGCGGACCGTCCGGGCTGCCGGTCAGGCTCATCAGCCCGGACATGCCCTGGACCAGCAGGTCGTAGCCCGGCAGCGCCGCACCGCCGGCGGCGCCGAAGCCGCTGATCGAGCAGTAGACGCTGGCCGGGTTGCGGCCGGCGACGGCGTCGTACCCCAGGCCGAAGCGATCGAGCCCGCCCGGCTTGAAGTTGTGGATGAAGACGTCGGCGCGCTCGGAGAGGGCGTGCGCCACCTCGAGGTCGCCTGGGTCCTTGAGGTCGAGGGCGATCGAGCGCTTGTTGCGGTTGATCGCCAGGTAGTAGGTGCCGACCTCGTCGCGCGTCGGGGGCACCCAGTGCCGGGTGTCGTCGCCGTCCGGGCTCTCCACCTTGACCACGTCGGCGCCCAGGTCGGCCAGCAGCATGGTGGCGTAGGGGCCGGCCAGCACCCGGGAGAAGTCGGCGACCAGCACCCCGTCGAGGGGTCCGCGCGGTGCTGGGCTCATCGAGACTCCTGTAATGCGGACGACTGTCCGCAAACTGTCGCCCGCTTCAAGGTGCCTGTCAAGGCGTACGAACGGGCCTTGACAGGTGACGGGCGTTACACGAGGGTACCGAGCACGGACATCTGTCCGTTGAGTCGACACGGAGGCCGCCATGACCGACAGCAGCGACACCCAGTCCGTCGCCGGCGCCCCCGCGGTGGTCTTCCGTGGCGGCACCGTCCTGACCATGGACGAGCGGCGCACCGTGCTGGAGAACGCCGACGTCCTGGTCGTGGGGGAGCGGGTCGAGGCGGTCGGGCCGGCGCTGGAGGTGCCCGAGGGCGCCGCCGAGATCGACGCCTCCGGCGGGATCGTGATGCCCGGCATGATCGACACCCACCGGCACATGTGGCAGACCGCGCTGCGCGGCTACGGCGCGGACTGGACGCTGACCCAGTACTTCGTGTGGAACTACCTCGAGCACGGCAAGCACTTCCGCCCCCAGGACATCTACGCCGGCAACCTGCTCAGCGGCCTCGAGGCGCTGGAGGCGGGCGTGACCACCAGCGTCGACTGGTCGCACAACCTGCAGACGGTCGAGCATGGCGAGGCCGCCGTCGACGCGCTCGAGGAGGTGCCGGGCCGCTTCGTGTTGGCCTACGGCAACATCCAGGCCGGCCCGTGGGAGTGGGCGACCTCGCCGGACTTCCGCTCCTTCGTGGAGCGCCGCATGAAGCGCACCGACATGCTCGGCTTCCAGATGGCCTTCGACGTCACCGGCGACCCGGCGTTCCCCGAGAAGGCGGCCTTCGAGGTCGCGCGCGAGCTGGGTGCCCCGGTGACGACGCACGCCGGGGTCTGGGGCGCCACCAACGACGACGGCATCCGGCTCATGCACGACCACGGGTTCATGACCCCCGAGACCGTCTACGTCCACGCCGCCACGCTGAGCGAGGACTCCTACCACCGGATCGCGGCCACGGGCGGCCACGCGTCGGTCTCGGCCGAGAGCGAGTCCAGCTGCGGCCAGGGCTACCCGTCGAGCTGGGCCCTGCGCCGCTACGGCGTGCCGATCTCGCTGTCGGTCGACACCAGCGTGTGGTGGAGCGGCGACGCCTTCTCGGCGATGCGCTCGACGCTGTCCTCGGACCGCACCCGCGAGCACCACGAGGCGCACGCCGCCAACGAGACCGTCACCCACATCGGCCTGCGCGCCGCCGACGTCGTGGGCTGGGCGACCCGCGGTGGCGCGCGGGCGCTGGGCCTCGACGACGTCGTGGGCAGCCTCGAGGCCGGCAAGAAGGCCGACGTGGTGCTGATCAAGAACGACGCCTCGCCGGTGATGTTCCCGGTGCTCAATCCCTACGGCCACGTGGTCTTCCAGGCGCAGCGCGGCGACGTGCACACCGTGCTCGTCAACGGCCGCCTGGTGAAGCACGAGCACCGGCTGGTCGACGCCGACCTGGCGAAGGCGCGCGCGGCGGTCGAGGACACCATCGAGCACCTGCGCAGCACGCTCGGTGAGGACGAGTGGCTGGCCGGCATGAGCCCGGAGATCCCGGAGTCCAAGGTGCTGGACAACCCCTACACCTACACCGACTACGCCGACTCCTCGACGCACCGCCGCTGAGCCGGCGGCGGTAGGGGAGGCTCAGCGATGCGGCTCGGTCATCGGTCGCGACAGCCACAGGGACCAGTCTGCGGAGATCTCGCCGGCGGCCTGGATGAGCATCGGCAGGTAGCTGCCGGTCAGGGTCTCGACGCTGGTCTCGGCGGCGTGGACGGTGACGTTCATGGCGGCGCGCACGGCGCCCTCGCCGTCGCGCACGGGGACCGCGACCGAGCGGACGCCGCGCGCGAGCTCCTCGTCCGCGAGCGCCCAGCCCCGGGCACGCACGTCTCGCAGCTCCTGCTCCAGCGCGTCGCGGTCGGGCTCCGGCTGTGTCAGGCCCGAGCGGGTCGGCAGCGCCAGCACCCGCTCGCGCTCCTCGGCGCTCAGGGCGGCGAGCAGCACCTTGCCCTGAGAGGTGAGCGTCGCGGGGAACAGCGTGCCGATCTCGACGCGCAGCGCGATGATCTTGGGCACCGCCGCGCGGGCGACGTAGACGATGTCGGAGCCGTCGAGCTGCGACATCGAGGACGACTCGCCGGTGCGGGCGACCAGGTCCTCCAGGTGCGGGCGCGCCATCTCCCACAGCCCGAGCGAGCTCGCGTACGCCGAGCCGAGCCGCAGCACCCGCGGGGTCAGCGTGAAGCCGCCCTTGCCGGAGCGGACGAAGCCCAGCTCCTCCAGGGTGAGCAGCAGCCGGCGGGCGGTCGGCCGGGCGAGGCCCGTGGCCGTGGCGATCTCGCTGAGGCTCTGCTGGCGGTGGGTGGCGTCGAAACAGGCGATCACGTCCAGACCGCGTGCCAGCGCCTCGACGAAGTCCGCGCTCTGCCCTCGACCTGCCATGCCTGCATGTTCGCACAGCGGACGCTCCGAGTGCGGTATTGGTGCTCGTCGATCCGCATGCCGGACGAACGTACGTCTCATCCCGCCGAGAGGAGCCGCTGACGATGGCGAAGCTGGTCGCGATCCTGGCCACCACCCACCACCCGTTCTACTACCGCACCAGCCGGCTGGCGCCGGAGGAGGCGCCGCCGTTCGCCGCCGAGTGGGTGAGCAAGGTGGCGTCCTACCGCGAGACCCTGACCCGGATGCGCCCCGACCTGCTGGTGATGGTCGGCTCCGACCACTTCCACCAGCTCTGGCTGGACAACATGCCGCAGTTCCTGGTCGGCAAGGCGCCGTTCTACGACGGCAACTGGGAGAACGAGACCCGCGAGTTCGGTCTGCCCAAGCTCCTCTTCCGGGGCCACGAGGAACTCTCGGAGTACCTGCTGCGCGAGGGCATCGACAAGGGCTTCGACCTGGCGTTCTCCAACGAGCTGCGCGTCGACCACTCGATCACCTGCCCGATCTTCACGGTCCGCCCGCAGAACGACCTGCCGATCGTGCCGATCTACACCAACATCTTCGCCCCACCCCTGCCGCGCCCCGAGCGGTTCGTGCGGTTCGGTCAGACCATCCGCGAGCTGATCGACGCCTGGCCCAGCCACCTGCGGGTCGCCGTGATCGGCACCGGCCATCTCTCGCTCGAGCTCGGCGGGCCACGCCAGTTCGGCCCGCACGGGCCGGACCCGGACTTCGACGCCAAGGCGGTCGAGTGGATCCGCAGCGGCGACATCGACGGCTGCCTGGCCAACGTGACGCTGGACAGCCTGCACGCGCCGGGCAACGCCACGCACGGCTTCATGGACTTCATGCTGATGATGGGCATCGCCGGCTACGCGCAGGCCGACTACGCCGACCACCTCGACCTCTTCCACACGATGGAGGCCTACTTCACCTGGTATCCGAACGGAGTCGAGGCATGAGCAAGTACCTGGTCAACAAGTTCCTCTTCACCGTCGACCGCGACCACGCGCTTACCGAGAGCTATCGCGAGGACCCGGCCGGCACCGTCGCCTGGTGGGAGGACGAGGAGGCCAACCGGATCCTCAACTGCATCACCGCCGAGCAGAGCACCTGGCTCTCCTTCACCGACGCCGAGCGCCAGGCGCTGGCCACCCACGACCACGTGGCGCTCTTCGAGCTCGGGGCGCACCCCTTCCTCACCCTCACGCTGTGGATCGCGATGTTCGAGCGCGACTTCGAGGAGCCGCTCGGCATGCAGCTCGACTACGCCGCCAAGCTGGCCCACGTCGAGCTGCCGTACCCCGACATCGCCACCTGAGCCGTGCGGGCCGTCCCCGGCTAACATGGAACGTGTTCTAGTTCTGCGACCCGGAGGCGACATGACGGCGACCCCTGCCATCGAGGGCTGGTTCACGACGGGCGCCGACCCGGCGCTGCTCGGCAGCCGGTGCACGCCCTGCGCGACGGTGTTCTTCCCGAAGGTGGACGGCTTCTGCCGCAACCCGGCCTGCTCCGGCGAGACCTTCGAGGAGGTTCCCCTGTCGCGGCACGGGCGGGTGTGGTCCTACACCGACGCGCAGTACCAGCCGCCGCCGCCGTACGTCCCGGCCGCCGAGCCCTACGAGCCGTTCGCGCTCGCGGCCGTCGAGCTGCCCGAGGGCCTGGTCGTGCTCGGCCAGGTCGCCCAGGGCTACGGGGTCGCCGACCTGAGCGTCGGCCAGGAGGCCGAGCTCGTGGTCGAGACGCTCTACACCGACGAGACGGGCGAGCGCACGATCTGGCGCTGGAAGCCGGTCGTGGAGCTGGGACAGGAGGCCGACCAGTGAGCACGGAGGTCGCGATCGCCGGCGTGGGGATGCACCCTTGGGGCAAGTGGGGCAGGAGCTTCGTCACCTACGGCGTGCACGCGGCCCGGGAGGCGCTGGCCGACGCCGGCATCGCGTGGACCGACGTCGACCTCGTCGTCGGCGGCGAGACCGTCCGCAACGGCTACGCCGGCTACGTCGCCGGCGCGACGTTCGCCCAGGCGCTGGGCTGGAACGGCGCGCGGGTCGCGACGTCGTACGCCGCCTGCGCGACCGGGGCGCAGGCCCTCGACACCGCGCGCGCCCGGATCCTCGCCGGGATGTGCGAGGTGGCGGTGGTGATCGGCGCGGACACCACGCCCAAGGGATTCCTGGCGCCCAACGCGGGGGAGCGGTGGGACGACCCTGACTGGCTGCGCTTTCGGCTGCTGGGGATGACCAACCCGGCGTACTTCGCGCTCTACGCGCGCCGGCGCATGGACCTCTACGGCGCGACGCAGGCCGACTTCGCCCAGGTGAAGGTGAAGAACTCCAGGCACGGCCTGCACAACCCCTACGCCCGCTACCGCAAGGAGGTGTCGGTCGACGACGTCCTCGGCTCGGCGGTGGTCTCCGATCCCCTGCACCTGCTGGACATCTGCGCCACCTCCGACGGTGCGGCGGCGGTCGTGCTGACGAGCGTCGACTACGCGCGCCGGCACGGGCGCGACTCGCCCGTGCGGGTGCGGGCGGTCTCGACGGTGACCCCGACCTTCCCGCACACCGTCCTGGACATGCCGAACCTCTCCACCGACTCCAGCGCGGTCGCCGGGGTGCCGGAGCGGACGTTCAAGGAGTCCCTTGCCCGGGCGGCCTACGAGGAGGCCGGGATCGGCCCCGAGGACGTCGACGTCGCGGAGGTCTACGACCTGTCCACCGCGCTCGAGCTGGACTGGATCGAGGACCTCGCCCTGTGCCGGCGCGGCGAGGCCGAGGCCCTGCTGCGCGCCGGCGACACGACGGTCGGCGGCCGGATCCCGGTCAACCCGTCCGGCGGCCTCGCCTGCTTCGGCGAGGCCGTCCCCGCCCAGGCCCTGGCCCAGGTCTGCGAGCTCACCTGGCAGCTGCGCGGCCAGGCCACCGGCCGCCAGGTCGAGGGCGCCCGCGTCGGCATCACCGCCAACCAGGGCCTCTTCGGCCACGGCTCCTCGGTGATCCTCTCGACCTAGGTCGCGAGGCCCAGCTCGACCACGAGCTCCTCACGGAGCCGCTGGGCGGGCCTCCACCACGCGGGCACGGCGGTTCGCTCCCACGCTGCAACGGGGACCAGCCCGCGCGCCGCGAGGGTGGTCATCACGAGGCTCTCCGCTTCCGGATCGCGGGCGAACGCGAAGGGGTTGCGGTATCGCCCGTCCCGGAGCCGGGGGTACTTCGCATCGTCCTCGGCGATGAGGCGCAGGAGCTCGTGGCCACGTCCCTCGACGTAGGAGAGGTAGGCGCGGTCGAAGGGCCCCACCTGTCGCCTGGTGTCGGGGTCGTTGCGCACCCACTTGGACCAGTCGAAGCCGTAGAGGAAGTCGTGCAGGTACTGGAACCCGACGCTCGAGCTGCCGCCGTAGATCCGCATGATCCGCGTGTACAGCAGCTCGTAGCCCTGGATCAGCTCGATCGGGTCTCGCGCCGCGATCGCCTGCCGGAGCAGGCTCTCGGCGAGGTAGCCGAAGTCCCAGAAGATGTTGTTCGGGAAGTGTCGCGCCGACTCGACCACGATGCGCTCGAGCGAGGAGAGCAGCTGACCTGCCGTCCCCTCCTCGAGATGGGTGTCGGCGAGCCAGCGCGACGGGTCCTCGCACCGGGGTGCTCGCCGGGGGTCGAGGGTCCGCGGCTCCAGGCCGTGGTCGAGCAGGACAGCGTCAAGCCAAGGCACGGTGCTCTCTCCCCTCAGGCCCGGGGACGGGCGCATGCTTCGTGGACCTCGGTCAGCCAGCGCTCGAAGGAGTCGAGGCCGCGGGCCAGCTGCCGCATGGCCTCGGTCCCGATCGCCACGCCGTCCACGCCGGCGACGCCGCGGATCCGAGCCACGTCTCCCGCGCTCCGGATGCCGAAGCCGCAGAGGACGGTGGAATCGGGCGCGTGCCTCTTGATGCCCTCGACGGCCGACCGGATCACCGCGGTGGGCAGCATCGTGCCACCGGTCCGATCGGCGACCCCGAGGTAGATCAGGGCCGGAGCCTCGACGCTGCGCAGCTCGTCGCCCAGATCCCCGGACAGGGCGGAGACGAAGCGGACCAGGCCGGGTCGAGGCCCGACGCCGGATCGCACGGCGTGCTCGACCCTCACGTCGTCGGTCATGACGGCGTCGATCGCAGTGCCGAGCTCCTCGCCGGCGAAGGCGGCCGCGTCGCGCCCCCCGTCCGCGATGTGGATCAGCAGGTTGGGCCGGAACTGTGCATAGAACCGCAGCAACGCGGTGTCGGACAGTCCCAGCCCGGCGGACTCGTCGTGCGCCTCTCGGATCGTCCGGCTCACCGGCGAGTCCCGCCAACGGGCCACGGGAAGGCCGCACTCCACGACGTCGACGCGCCGTTCACGCAGCAGGTCGAATGCGCGCTCGGAGCGTGATCGGGAGGGGAAGCCGTGGACGAGGTAGACCGCCAGAGCCAGCCGACCAGTGTCGCCGGCGGCGCGGATCGCCTCGACGACGCCGAGGTTCGTCACGGTCGTCTCGAGGTGGCGGCGACCGCTCTTGCCAGCACTGCCGGATCGGCCAGGGTCGCGGGATGACGCAGCATGTAGGTCACGTCGTTGAATGCGCGCGTGACCTCGCCGTCGAGCAAGGTCGCGGCGGTGATCTGCTCCATGGCCCAGCGCTGCTGCCGTACGTCGTCGGGCACCTCGGTCCCCTTCTCCGCATCGAGGCGAGCGGCGTCGCCCCCGGCCGAGACCGCCCAGGCCGCGTCCACGACCACGCCCTGAAGCTCGAAGAACCGCCGAGCAGCCGTGCCGAGATCGGGCTCGCCCCCGAGGTAGAGCGCCAGGCAGGACGCATGCAGCGCGGCCGAGCTCATGCCCTGGCCGTAGATGGGGTTGAACGACGCGACCGCGTCGCCCACGCTGACCAGGCGCGCGGGGAAGTGGCTCGCCTGGGTGAAGTGGCGACGTCGGCTCTCGGCCTGGTGGTAGGTCACCACGTCGCGCGTGAGCGCTCCGGCAGTGGCCTCGGAGAAGACGCCGGGCAGCCCGGCGCAGGCGGCGCGGAACTCCTCGATCGTGCGCCCGGGCCGGCTCGCGCCGTAGCCCATCAGCATGACGAGCCACTGCTGGTCCTCGATCGCGTTCGCTGCGGCGACCGACACCCCGCCCGAGGGGTACTCGGGCGAGAAGAGCCCCAACGCGCCGGCTGTCGCCAGTTCCGCGAGCGTCACCGGCCGCTCGAACAGGGCTGTCGCGTAGTTGATGGGGGCTTCCAGCCGCTCGAGCTGCGGTTCGGTGTACCCGCTCGCCCTGAGCCAGCTCGACAGCCTGCTGGAGCGTCCCATGGCATCCACGACGAAGTCCGCTTCGAGCACCTCGGTGCTCCCATCGCCCCGGCCTCCCTCCGCGGCCGGGGCGTACTCGACGGCGCTGACCGCATCGTCGACGTACTGCAACCCGGTGGCCCGCCCCCGCACGACGGAGACGTGGGGAAGAGAGGTCACCCGGTCCCGGATCAGGGCCTCCAGGAGGGGCCGTCCGATCGCGAGCAGGTGATGGCCCGCACCGTCCGGCGCTTGACGCACGCCGTCGAAGGCGGTGACCGCCTGGTCCGGACCGACCAAGGAGGCGCCGCGGCTCTGTGCCTCCTCCGTGATGCCCGGAGCCCACCGCTCCAGCCACAGGTGGCCGGCCGGGAGCAGCGTGTGCACCTGCTGGTCCTGGGGGACTCCGGGACGCGAGCCCCCCGGCGCCAGGGGCTCGTCGGCCTCGATGACGACCACCCGGCGGGCGTGGTCGGAGAGCACCCGCGCGGCCAGGAGCCCCGCGATGCTGCCGCCGATCACGCAGGCCGTGTCCAGAAGCACGGACAGGTCTCCGTGCGGGTCTCCGGGCGGGCTGACCCGGACGATCTCTTCGAAGAGGGGGAGTGGGGACTCGGTCATGGAACCAGCTTCCGTCGGTGGAGGTCGCGTCCACGGTGGTCCGACCGGAGCCTCTGCGTCTTGTGCCAGCCGGTCGTCCGGTCGGTACCTCCGTGCCACGCCGGATCCGGAGCCGCTCGCACGCAGCTGCGTCCCTTCTCGACGCACGTAGCCTGTCGTGGTGGACCGTGCCGAGGGCATCGTGGGCTGGCGGGTCGGCGGTGCCTCGCGCCCCGTCCTCGACATCACGGTGCCCTATGCCGACGAGCGCCGGAACCAGGCATTGCTGAGGGAGTGGCGACGCCAGGCCGGCGCATCGTTCCCGGTGCCGCCGCTCAGGCTGCCGCGGCGCAGCGAAGGGTCCTATCGGGTCCGCATCCGCGCCTACGAGCTGCTCGACCTCCCGGTCCAGGACCAGTACAGCGACGCGGTCGCCGGGAGCACCGGAGGCGAGGGTGGGCACTACGGGGACGAGGTCGTCACCCACGTCACCCTCAGCGGGGAGTGGCGGTTCGCATCCCGGGGCCAGGAGTCCCGGGTGGGAGCCGGGATGCTGGCCGTGCGACGCAACGAGCGACCCTGGGACTTCGAGGTCGCCCGCGGGACGCGAGCGATCGCGGTGGTCCTGCCGGCCAGCGCGGTCCGGTTCCCGGCGGGGACGGACCTGGTCGCCACCGATCAGGCGGCTCCCGCCGCACGGCTGCTCCTCGCCCAGCTGCGTCTGTTCGCAGAGGTCTCGGGCGACCTCGGGCTCGCCGCCACGACGGCGGCACGCGACGCCACGGTCGAGCTGTTCCAGGGCCTGGTGAACGACCAGGTCAACGACGACGCGAGCTTCGCTCCGGCGCTTCTGGAAGCGGCCAAGGGCCTGATCGAGGCCCGCCTGCTCCACGATCCCGACATCGACCCCCGATCCATCGCGGAGGCGCTCCACGTGTCTCCTCGCACGCTTTACCGGGTCTTCGCCGAGGAGGCCGCGCCGTCGGTGATGGCCTACGTCCTCGGGCGGCGCCTCGAGCGCGCCCGGGCCGAGCTCCTCTCCACGCGCCTGACCGTGTCCGAGCTGGCCGGCCGCTGGCACTTCGCCGACGGCAGCCACTTCGCCAAGGCGTACAAGAGGCGGTTCGGCGAGACACCGACCGCCAGTCGCCGGTCGTGAGCCGCTACGCGTCCTCGCCGACGTAGACCCAGTCGCCGCGCCGCAGCTCGAACGTGCTTCGCTCGCGCCGCTCGCCGGCGACCCCGTCGCGCGTGTACGACGCCACGAACTCCACCCAGTCCTCGCCGGAGTCGACGATCTCCAGGCCGGTCCACGTCAGCGCCGGGTCCGGCTCGATGGCGTCCGGGCGGGTGCGCGGGTGCCACGTCCGGAAGACGTAGTCGAGGTCGTCGACGGCGTAGGCCGCGTAGCGTGCGCGCATCAGCTCCACGGCGGACACCGCGGTGGCCGAGCCGCGGTGCAGGCGGCCGCAGCAGGCGTCGTACGTCGCGCCGCTGCCGCAGGGGCACGTCTGCTGCAGGCTCATGGACGGCACCCTAGGCCAGCGCCCAGAGGCCTTGGACCCGGCACCGGGATTGCGCAGGTGGTTAGGTTTGAGGTGTGACTTCCACTACGGCTCCGACCATCTCCACCGTCGGCGAGCTGCGCGCGTCCGGCCATGTCGCCAAGACGCTGCGCACCGAGATCCGCGACAACCTCCTCGCCGCCCTCGCCGAGGGCCGCGACCCGTGGCCGGGCCTGCACGGCTTCGAGACCACGGTCATCCCGCAGCTCGAGCGGGCGCTCATCGCCGGCCACGACGTGGTGCTGCTCGGCGAGCGCGGCCAGGGCAAGACCCGGATCCTGCGTACGCTCGCGGGCCTCCTGGACGAGTGGACGCCGGTCATCTCCGGCTCGGAGCTGGGCGAGCACCCCTACGAGCCGATCACGCACGCCTCCCAGGCGGCGGCGGCGAGCTACGGCGACGACCTGCGCATCTCGTGGCGCCATCGCAGCGAGCGGTACGCCGAGAAGCTGGCCACGCCGGACACCTCGGTCGCCGACCTCATCGGCGACGTCGACCCGATGAAGGTGGCGGAGGGCCGCTCGCTCGGCGACGTCGAGACCATCCACTTCGGCCTGATCCCGCGCAGCCACCGCGGCATCGTCGCGATCAACGAGCTCCCCGACCTCGCCGAGCGCATCCAGGTCGCGATGCTCAACGTGATGGAGGAGCGCGACATCCAGATCCGCGGCTACGTCCTGCGGCTGCCGCTCGACGTCCTGGTCGTGGCCAGCGCCAACCCCGAGGACTACACCAACCGCGGCCGGATCATCACCCCGCTCAAGGACCGGTTCGGCGCCGAGATCCGCACCCACTACCCGAACGAGCTCGACGCCGAGATCGCGGTGATCCGGCAGGAGGCCGACCTCGTCGCCGAGGTCCCGGACTACCTGGTCGAGATCCTGGCCCGCTTCACCCGCAACCTGCGCGAGTCGTCCTCGGTCGACCAGCGCAGCGGCGTCTCGGCCCGCTTCGCGATCGCCGGCGCCGAGACCATCGCTGCCGCGGCGATCCACCGCGCCACCGTCCGGGGCGAGGACGCGGCCGTGGCCCGCGTCGTCGACCTGGAGACCGCGGTCGACGTCCTGGGCGGCAAGATCGAGTTCGAGTCGGGCGAGGAGGGCCGCGAGGACGAGATCCTGACGCACCTGCTGCGCACCGCCACCGCCGAGACCGTCCGGGCCCACTTCCGCGGCCTCGACCTCGGGCTGCTGGTCGACGCGATCGAGTCCGGCGCGATGGTCACCACGGGCGAGCAGGTCACCGCCCGCGACTTCCTGACCGGGCTGCCGGTGCTGGGGGAGTCGGAGCTCTACGACGACATCTGCGACCGGCTCGACGCCACCAACGACGGCCAGCGCGCCGGCGCTATCGAGCTCGCCCTCGAGGGCCTCTACCTCGCCCGCAGGATCGGCAAGGACTCCGACGGATCCGAGACCGTCTATGGCTAGGTCCCGCGCCAGCCGCTTCCGGCGCTACGACGGCGGCGACCCGCTCGCGCCGCCGGTCGACCTCGCCGAGGCGCTCGACGCCATCGGCGAGGACGTGATGGCCGGCTACAGCCCTGAGCGGGCCATGCGGGAGTTCCTGCGCCGCGGTGGCAAGGACCAGCAGGGCCTGGACGACCTGGCCCGGCGCGTGGCCGAGAGGCGCCGCGACCTGCTCCAGCGTCACAACCTGGACGGCACCCTGCAGGAGGTCAAGGAGCTCCTCGACCACGCCGTGCTCGAGGAGCGCAAGCAGCTCGCCCGGGACGCGATGATGGACGACGCCGAGCGGGCCTTCGCCGAGATGCGCCTGGAGAACCTCCCCGACTCCACCTCCGCGGCGGTCAGCGAGCTCTCCGACTACCAGTGGCAGAGCCGCGAGGCCCGCGAGGACTACGAGAAGATCAAGGACCTGCTCGGCCGCGAGATGCTCGACCAGCGCTTCGCCGGGATGAAGCAGGCCCTCGAGAACGCCACCGACGAGGACCGCGCCGCGGTCAACGAGATGCTGCAGGACCTCAACGGCCTGCTGGAGAAGCACCACCGCGGCGAGGACACCACCGCGGACTTCGACGAGTTCATGGACAAGCACGGGGACTTCTTCCCGGAGAACCCGCAGAACATCGACGAGCTCCTCGACGCCCTCGCCCAGCGGGCCGCCGCCGCCCAGCGGATGCGCAACTCGATGACCCAGGAGCAGCGCGACGAGCTCGACGCGCTGGCGGCGCAGGCGTTCGGCTCGCCCGAGCTCATGCAGTCGCTCGCGCAGCTCGACGCCAACCTCCAGTCGCTGCGTCCCGGCGAGGACTGGGGCGGCTCCGAGCGGCTCGAAGGCGAGGAGGGGCTCGGCCTCGGCGACGGGACCGGCGTACTCCAGGACCTGGCGGACCTCGACGCCCTCTCCGAGCAGCTCTCGCAGTCCTACGGCGGCGCCCGCATGGACGACGTCGACCTGGACAAGCTGTCCCGTCAGCTCGGCGACCAGGCGGCGGTCGATGCGCGCACCCTCAAGGAGCTCGAACGCGCCCTGCGCGACAGCGGCACCCTGCGCCGCGACTCCAGCGGCCAGCTCAAGCTCACCCCCAAGGCGATGCGCCAGCTGGGCAAGGCGCTGCTCAAGGACGTCGCCGACAAGATGTCGGGGCGCCAGGGGCAGCGCGACCTGCGCCAGGCCGGGGCCGCGGGCGAGCGCTCCGGCGGCACCCGCGAGTGGGCCTTCGGCGACACCGAGCCCTGGGACGTGACCCGCACCGTCACCAACGCCGTGATCCGCACCGTCTCCGAGGGCGGCGACGCCAGCCACGGCGTCCGGCTCGAGATCGGCGACGTCGAGGTCACCGAGACCGAGGCCCGCACCCAGGCCTGCGTGGCGCTGCTCGTCGACACGTCGTTCTCGATGGCGATGGACGGCCGCTGGGTGCCGATGAAGCGCACGGCGCTGGCGCTGCACACGCTGATCAAGTCGCGCTTCCGCGGGGACGCCCTGCAGCTGATCTCGTTCGGGCGGCACGCGCAGGTGATGGACATCGAGGAGCTCACGGCGCTCGACGCGATGTGGGACAAGGGCACCAACCTGCACCACGCGCTGCTGCTGGCCAACCGCCACTTCCGCAAGCACCCCAACGCCCAGCCGGTGCTGCTGATCGTCACCGACGGCGAGCCGACCTCCCACCTGGAGGCCGACGGCGAGGTCTACTTCTCCTACCCCCCGCACCCGCTGACCGTCGCGTACGCCGTACGCGAGCTCGACAACGCCGGCCGGCTGGGCGCCCACACGACGTTCTTCCGCCTCGGCGAGGACCCCGGCCTGGCTCGATTCATCGACTCCATGGCCAAGCGCGTCGACGGCAGCGTGGTGGCCCCCGAGCTCGACGACCTCGGCGCCGCGGTCGTGGGCTCCTACCTCGGCTCCCGCCAGGGCGGCAGCAGCCCCATGGGCGACCTGCGCGGTGCCTACGGCGACTGGTTCGGCGGCCGCGGCTTCTGGGCCGGCGGCTGATCCATCGTCAGTGGGGTGCGCGGAGCAGTCGGGCGAGCTCCTCGACGCCGTCGACCAGTCGCGGGGCCGGGCGCGCCCAAGAGGCGTCGGCGTCGACGGCGTGCACGGGTACGCCGGGCGGCAGGACGCCCCTGGTGACCAGCTCGTCGGCGAGGGCCTGGGCTCCGTCGAGGTCGTAGCCGCAGGGCGCGACGATGACGACGTCGGGGCGGGCGTCGTGGACGGCCTGCCAGGTGACGCGCACGGAATTCGCCCCCGCGGTGCCGAGGGCGACCTCGCCACCCGCGGCCTCGATCATCTCCGGGATCCAGTGGCCCGGAGCGAACGGCGGGTCGGTCCACTCCAGCAGGGCGACGCGCGGTCGCGGCCCGGCGGGTACGCCGGCGCGCACCGCCGCCAGCCGGTCTCGCAGCGACGTGACCAGCGCGTCGGCCTCGCCCTCGTGGCCGGTGGCCTTGCCGAGCACCAGGACCGAGTCGAGCACGTCCTCCAGCGTGTGCGGGTCGTGCGTCAGCACGTCCGCCGTACAGCCCAGGTGCGCGAGCGCGTCGTCCACGACCGAGACGTCGACCGCGCAGACCGCGCACAGGTCCTGGGTGACGACCAGGTCGGCGTCCAGGCCGGCGAGGGCGCCCGCGTCGAGGCGGTACAGGTCCTCCCCGCGCGCCACCGCCTCCGACACGAACGCGTCGATCTCCGCCGGGGTCAGGCCCGCCGGCATCGCGGAGCTCGACACGACCCGACGCGTCCGGGCCTCGCGTGGGAAGTCGCACTCAAAGGTCACGCCGACCACAGCGTCCCCCGCGCCCAGGGCGAAGAGGATCTCGGTAGTGGCGGGCAACAGCGACACGATGCGCACGCATCCACCCTAGGGTTGGGCGCGTGAACGAGGCGTTTCGTCGGGGGGTGCGCCTGGGTGTGCCCTTCTCCCTGGCCGGCTTCCTGATCTCGCTGTCGTTCGGCGTGCTGGCGGTGCGCTCGGGCTTCACGCCGCTCCAGGCGATCGTGATGTCGGCGGTCGTCCACGCCGGCTCGGCGCAGTTCGCGGGGCTCTCCATCGTGGACGCAGGCGGCGGCGCGCTGCCCGGCGTCCTCGCCGGAAGCCTCATGAACGCCCGTTTCCTGGCCATGGGCATCGCGATCGCGCCGTCCCTGACCGGGGGACCGCTGCGCCGGGCCGTCGAGGCCCAGGCGGTCGTCGACCCGTCGTGGGCGCTCGCCAACCAGGGCGACGGGACCTTCGACCGGTGGCAGCTGATCGGCTCCACCGTGCCGCAGTACGTCGGGTGGGTCTCCGGCACCGTGGTCGGCGCCTTCGCGGGCGACCTGCTCGGCGACACCGACCGCTTCGGGCTGGACGCGATCTTCCCGACCTTCTTCGCCGGCCTGCTGCTCGCCGAGCTGCGCAACCCCCGCGCGCGCCCGGTGGCGCTCACGGGCGCCCTGATCGCGCTGGCGCTGGTGCCGTTCACGCCGCCGGGGATCCCGATCCTGGCGGCGTCCGCCGCCGCGCTGGTGGGGCTGCGCCGATGACCGTCTGGCTGCTCATCGGTGGGATGGCCGTGCTCACCGCGGTGATCAAGGCGGCGGGACCGGTCCTGCTCGGCGGGCGCGAGCTGCCGGCCCGGGCCATGGGGGTCGTGGCCCTGATGCCGCCGGTCCTGCTCACCGCGCTCGTCGTGACCTCGACCCTGTCCGACGGGCGCCGGATCACCGTGGATGCCAGTGTGGTGGGCGTCGCCGCCGGCGCGCTGCTGCTGTGGCGCCGCTGCCCCTTGGTGCTCGCCGTCCTCGTCGCGGCCGGGGTGACCGCGCTGGTCCGCGCCCTGGCCTGACTACGGTGTTCGCGTGGACGACCCGACCCTGACGGTGCTCGCGCTGCTCGGGCTCGCGGCGCTCGTGGCGGGCTACGTCGACGCGGTCGTGGGCGGTGGCGGCCTGGTGCAGCTGCCCGCCCTGCTGCTGGGCCTCCCGGACGCGACCCCGGTGCAGATCCTCGCCACCAACAAGCTGGCGTCGTTCTGCGGCACCACCGTCAGCTCGGCGACGTACTACCGCCGGATCAAGCCGGACCCGCGCACGTTCCTGCCGCTGATGCTCCTGGCGTTCCTCGGCTCGGCCAGCGGCGCCGGGATCGCGTTCCTGATCCCGCGCTCGGCGTTCGACCCGATCGTCCTCGTCGTCCTGGTCGCCGTCGGGGCCTACGTCGTGCTCAAGCCGGGGCTCGGCGGCCGGACCGCCCTGCGCTTCGCCGGGCGCCGGCACACGGTCGCCGCGATGGCCATCGGCTTCGTGATCGGCTTCTACGACGGCGCGCTGGGCCCGGGCACCGGCAGCTTCTTCGTGTTCACCCTGGTCGGCCTGCTCGGCTACTCGTTCCTGGAGGGCTCCGCCAAGGCCCGCCTGGCCAACTGGGCCACCAACCTCGGCGCCCTGGTGGTCTTCGTCCCCCAGGGCGTCATGCTCTGGAAGATCGGTCTCGTGCTCGGCGTGGCCAACCTGGTCGGCGGCTACCTCGGCGCCCGTACGGCGGTCGCGCGCGGCGCGGGGTTCGTCCGGGCGTTCTTCATCGTGGTCGTGTCCGGGTTCGTCATCCGCATCGGCGGGGGGCTGGTCGGCCTGTGGTGACCAGCTACCTCACGATCGCCCGCGACGCGCAGGCCGAGATCGAGGTGCGCCGCTCGCGCTTCCTCTGCACGCTGGCGCGGGTCGAGACCGAGGAGGCCGCGCGCGCGGTCGTCGCGGGGCTGCGCAGCGAGCACCACGACGCTCGCCACCACTGCTCGGCCTTCGTCCTCGGGCCAGGCGGGGCGGTCGAGCGGTCCAGCGACGACGGCGAGCCGTCCGGCACGGCGGGGGCGCCGATGCTGGAGGTCCTGCGCGGTCAGGGGGTCAGCGACGTGGTGGCGGTCGTGACCCGCTGGTTCGGCGGCACGCTGCTGGGCGCCGGCGGCCTGGTCCGCGCCTACGGCGACGCCGTGCGCGCGGGGCTCGAGGTCGCCGGAACGCTCCGCCGCGACCTGGTCCGGGAGCTGGCGCTCGAGGTCGGGCACGCCGACGCCGGACGGGTCGAGAGCGAGCTGCGCAGCCGGGGGTTCGTGGTGCTCGACGCGACGTACGGCGCCACGGTGTCGCTGCTGCTCGGGGCGCCCCCCGACGACGTGGAGCGGCTGCACGCGGCCGTGGCGGAGCTGACGTCCGGGGCGGGTCTCGCCGAGCCGGTGGGGGATCGGTGGGTCGATAGCATGGGAGTGTGACGTGGCTCACGGCGTTCCTCGACCTGCCCGCCGACGAGGTGGACGGGGCGACCGCGTTCTGGGCCGGGGTGACCGGCTACGCCGTCTCGCCGCCGCGCGGGCCGTCCGGGGAGTTCGTCAGCCTGGTGCCGCCCGACGGCGACGTCCACCTGAAGCTGCAGCGCCTGGGGGAGGGACCGCGCCGGCTCCACCTCGACGTGCACGTGCCCGACCCCGACCAGGCCGCCCTACGGGCGGAGCGGCTGGGGGCCACGGTCCTCCACCGCAGCGAGCACGGCTACGTCGTGCTGTCGTCTCCCGGCGGCCTGACCCACTGCCTCGTCGGGCACGCCGGCGCGCGGCGCGCCCCGCCGGCCGACTGGGGCGCCCACCGCTCCGCGGTCGACCAGGTCTGTCTGGACGTGCCCCCGTCGGCGTACGTGCGGGAGACCGAGTTCTGGACGGCCCTCACCGGCTGGGCCTTCGAGCCGCACGAGAACGAGGAGTTCGACAGCCTGGCCCGCCCGTCCGGGGCGCCGCTGCGCGTGTTGTTCCAGAAGCTGCGGGCCGAGCAGGAGCAGGTGAGCGCGCACCTCGACCTGTCGACCACCGACCGCGCCGCCGAGACCACACGGCATGAGGCACTGGGCGCCCTGGCGGTGTCGATCCGCGGGCGGTGGACGGTGCTGCAGCCGCCCGCCGGCGGAGTCTACTGCATCACCGACCGCACCCCCTAGGTTCAGCACATGGACCGCCAGCAGCGACGCTTCCCGCCCACCGACGCCGACGAGCGCACGACCCTCCTGGCCTACCTCGACTACCACCGCGACACGCTGCGGATCAAGACCGCCGGCCTCGACGCGGCGCAGCTGGACATCCCGCACCCGCCCTCCGAGCTCACCCTGGGCGGCCTGCTGAAGCACCTCGCCTACGTCGAGAACTGGTGGTTCCGCTCCGTCATGGCCGGCCACACCGACGAGCCGTGGGCCTCGGTCGACTGGGCCGCCGACGAGGACTGGGACTGGCACAGCGCCACGAACGACACCCCCGCCCAGCTGCGCGACCTCTTCGACGCCGAGGTCGCCCGGGCCGACGCCGTCATCGCCGCCTACGAGAGCCTCGACGCCGTGGCCGTCCGGCCCAACCGCCGCACCGGCGGCTACTACAACCTGCGCTGGATCGTGCTCCACATGATCGAGGAGTACGCGCGGCACAACGGCCATGCCGACCTGATCCGGCAGGCGGTCGACGGCGCGGTGGGTGAGTAGGCCTCAGGCCTCGGGATCGGCGAAGCCCGGCAGGTAGTCGATGAGGATCTGGCGGAACGGCGCCTCCGCCTCGAGCTGGCTGAGCACGCCGATCCCGCCGATCCAGGTGCGGTGGATGAGCATGTACGACGGCGGCAGGTTGAGCTTGACGGCGACCGTGTAGCCGGGCTCGCGCGGGTTGTTGATGCGCTGGAACTGCTCGCGCATCCACTCCCGGGTGAACTGGAAGCGCTCGACCATCGTCGGCTCCACCAGCGGCGCGAGGTAGTCGACCAGCAGGTCGGGGTCGACGTCGATCCGGTCCTTGATGAACCCCTCGCGGCGCAGCTCCTCGATGAGCGGCTCCTTGTCCGCCAGCGCCGTCAGGCGGATCAGCCGGCCCATCACCTCGGGGAAGCGCCCGCCGGGCAGCCGCGCGACCGCGCCGAAGTCCAGCACCCCCAGCCGTCCGGGTTTGCCCTTCTTGCCCGGGATGATCCGGTAGTTGCCCGGGTGCGGGTCCGCGTGCAGCATGCCGGTGCGGCTCGGGCCCTCGAAGAGGAAGCGCACCATCAGCTCGCCGTAGTGGTTGCGCTCCTCGACGGTGCCCTCGCGGATGATCCGGGCCAGGGAGGACTCGGAGTCGAGCCACTCGGTGACGAGGACCGTCTCCCCGACGTCGACCACGTCGGGTACGACGATGTCCGGGTCGTCGCGGAAGACCTCGGCGAAGGCACGCTGGGCCTCGGCCTCCAGGAGGTAGTCGAGCTCGTCCTCGGCGCGCGCCTGGACCTCCTCGACGAGCGGCTTGATGTCGACCCCGGGGAAGAGCGGCCCGATCGTCCGCGCCAGGCGGGAGAGCTGGCGCAGGTCGGAGCGCAGCGCATCGCCGGCCCCGGGGTACTGCACCTTCACCGCGACCTCGCGCCCGTCGTGCCAGCGCCCCTTGTGCACCTGTCCGATCGACGCGGCCGCGCTCGGCCCACCGTCGAGCCAGACCAGCTTGTCCTTCCAGTCCGGCCCCAGGTCGCGGCTGAGGATCTCGCGCACGGTCTGGGTCGGCATCGGCGGCGCCGAGTCCTGCAGCCGGGTCAGCTGCTCTCGGTAGGGGCCGGCCAGCTCCTCGGGTAGGGCCGCCTCGAAGATCGAGAGCGCCTGCCCGAACTTCATCGCCCCGCCCTTGAGCTCCCCCAGCGTGCGGAAGAGCTGCTCCGCGGTGCGCTGCTGGATCTCGTCCAGCACCTGCTCCGCCGGCGCCCCGCCCAGCCTCCGCCCCAGGCCCATCGCGCTGCGACCGGCGTACCCCAACGGCAGCGCCGCCAGCCGCGCCGTACGCGCCGCCGCCCTGCGGGGAAGGTCCACCATGCCCCCATTGTTCCAGGACCCCCCGCATCCCCGCGGCTTTCAGTGGTCGAGGTGCCCCTCTCGGTGGTCGAGGTGCGAGGAGCGCCAGCGCTAGTCCTGAGGTGCGAGCGCAGCGAGCCTCGAAGGGACGAGCCTCGAGACCCGGTGAGTCGAGAAGTAGCCGGGGGGTACGGCGGCCAGGTCGCCGGCGGGGGTCTCGAGGCTCAGGCGCCAGGGCGCCTTCGCACCTCGACCACCGAGGCCTGTCGGTGGTCGAGGTGTGAGGAGCGTCAGCGACGAGCCTCGAGACCCGGTGAGGCGCGAAGCAGCCTGGGGGTGCGGCGGTTGGGTGGCGGGGGTCTCGAGGCTCAGGCGCCAGGGCGCCTTCGCACCTCGACCACCGAACGGGCCGCGTCTTTCCGGTGGTCGAGGTGTGAGGAGCGTCAGCGACGAGCCTCGAGACCCGGTGAGGCGAGAAGCAGCGTGGGGTACGGCGTCGGTGGCGGGGGTCTCGAGGCTCAGGCGTTGCACGCCTTCGCACCTCGACCACCGAAGGGGCTTTGCACGCCTTCACACCTCGACCACCGACGGGTTGAGAAAGTTCTCAGAGCCCTGTGGATAAAGGGGATTCTCGGCCCTTCGACTGTCGGTGGCGGGTGCTTGAGTAGTCCTATGACCAGCACCCCCGCCGACCTGCTGCAGGTCATGCGCGACGAGACCCAGGCCGCGGTCGCGGCCGAGGTCCGGCGCCTGCACGCCGCGGTGGACTGGTGCGCCCTTCACGCCACCGACGACGAAGCCGACGCCGCGTTCGGGGACCACGGCATTCCCCTGGCCGGACCCGGGGCACCCATGGTCAGCGAGTTCGCGGTCATGGAGCTCGGCGCCGCCCTGGGCATGTCGACCGACTCCGCCAAGCGGTACATCGGCGCCGCCCTCGAGATCAAGTACCGCCTCCCACGGATCTGGGCCCGCGTCGAAGCCGGTCAGCTCGGGTTCTGGAAAGCCCGGTGGATCGCCGAGCACACCATGTGCCTGCCCCTTGCCGGCGCGGCGTTCGTCGACGCCCGGGTGGGCTACTGCGCGCACAAGGTCTCCTACGCCGAGGTCGAACGCCAGATCACCACCGCGATCGCCAGGTTCGACCCCGAGCAGGCCGAGAAGCTCCGCCGCCAAGCCGCCGACGGACGCAAGCTCGACGTGCACAAGGACGACCTGACCCTCGAGGGCACCATCGAGGTGTCCGGGACTTTGGATGCGCAGGACGCATTGGACCTCGATGCCGCGATCAGCCGGCTCGCGGCGGACCGGAAAGCCGCGGGGTCGAGCGAGTCGCTGGACGTACGGCGCGCCCAGGCCGCCGGCGATCTGGCGCGCGGGCAGGACACGCTGCCGTTCGGTGACCAGGACCGCGGCGGTGGTTTCGAGACAGGACTTCGTCCTTCCTCAACCACCGAGAGCATCAAGATCACCCGGGTGATCGACCTGCACATCCACCAGGCTGGGGTGTTCGGCGACCCGAACGCCACCGTCGGCAGATGCGGCCGCAAGCCGGTGCTCGTCGAGACCATCCGCGAGTGGTGTGGGGCACCCGGCACCACGGTCATCAACGTCAAGCCCGTGCGGGACCTCGCCGAGCACATTCACGTCGCCGGCTACGAGCACCCGACCCGCCTCGTCGAGCAGGACGACCTGGTCGATCACCACTGCGTGTTCCCCTGGTGCACCCGACCAGCCGAACGCTGCGACCACGACCACGTCACCCCCTACAACCAGGGCGGACCGACCTGCTCCTGCAACTCCGCACCTCTGTGTCGCGGGCACCATCGCCTGAAGACCCACGGCGGTTGGTCCTACGACGTCCTGGACCGTGGCAGCTACCTGTGGCACTCACCCCGCGGGCACACCTACCGCTGCGACCACACCGGCACCGAGCCGGTCCCACGCCAGAGACCCTGAGCGCCCCACACCCCGCCACCCGCGGGGCCACCGGCATGCCTGCTCCGTGAGGAGTTGCCGACGGCCGCTGCCGTAGCTCAACCCACGAAGATGCAGAACGGATGCCCGGCCGGGTCGGCGAAGACGTACAGCGGCTCGTCGGGGTCCTCGCTGCGGTCGACGAGCTGCCGAGCCCCCAGCGCGAGGGCCCGCTCGCGCTGCCGCTCGAGCTCAGCGGCGCCCGTGACGGTGAAGTCCAGGTGCAGCTGCATCGGTACGTCGTGGTCGGGCCACGTCGTCGGGGTCAGCCGCTCGACCAGCTGGAAGGCGAGCACCCGCGCGTCGTCCTCCGGCCGGACCAGCACCAGCCAGTCGGCGTCGTCGGGGGAGCCGTCGGTGGGCGGCTCGTCGCCCGAGCGGTAGCCGAGCCCGAGCAGCTCGCGGTAGAACTCCGCGAGCCGCCGCGGCTCGGTCGTGTCCAGGACGGTGTGCAGCAGCTGGGGGAACTCCGCCATGTGATGACCTCCGTGATCTCCGGGACCGCCAGTACCTCGCTGGGCGCCGGGCATGCCGCAGGACGCGAGACGCCGCTCAGGCGGTCTCGGGGAACTTCACCCCGGTGTTGGCGTGGCAGCGGTAGCCGTTCGGGTTCTTCGCCAGGTACTGCTGGTGCGCGTCCTCGGCGTAGTAGTACGTCGGGGCCTCGCGCACCTCGGTGGTGATCTCGCCCAGGCCGCGGCGGGCGAGCTCGGCGCCGTACACCTCGGTCAGCTCCTTGGCCACGGCCTCCTGCTCGGGGGTCGTGAAGTAGATCGCGGAGCGGTACTGGGTGCCGACGTCGTTGCCCTGGCGCATCCCCTGGGTGGGGTCGTGGACCTCGAAGAAGCGCTTGACCAGGTCGGCGTAGGAGATGCGAGCCGGGTCGTAGACGACTCGGACGGCCTCGGTGTGGGCGGTGCGGCCCGAGCAGACCTCCTCGTACGACGGGTGCGGGGTGTGGCCGCCCGCGTAGCCGACGGACGTGGACCACACGCCGGGCAGCTGCCAGTAGACCTCCTCGGCGCCCCAGAAGCAGCCGAGGCCGAAGATCGCGACCTCGTAGCCGGCGGGGGCCTCGTCGGTGACCAGCGGCGTGCCGAGGACCAGGTGCTTCTCGGCCAGAGGGAAGTTGCGCTCGCTGCGGCCGGGCAGGGCCTCCTCGGCGTCGACGAGCTCGGTCTTGGTGCGGGAGAAGAACAAGGTGACTCCTTCGGTGGGCTTCCAGTGTCTCAACACCGGCAAGGAGGGGTTCGTTCCCGCCTGGCTGGTGCCCCCATGACGAGGCGGCTCCGGGTCATCACCCCGGGCCGCTGCCTGAGTACGCTCGTCGGGTGAGCGAACAGCAGCACAGGAACAAGTCCGGATTCGAGACGCGCGCGATCCACGCCGGCTACGAGCCGGACCCGGCGACCGGCGCCGTGATCGCGCCGATCTACGCGACCTCGACGTACAAGCAGGACGGCGTCGGCGGGCTGCGCGGCGGCTACGAGTACAGCCGCTCGGGCAACCCCACGCGCACCGCCCTCGAGGGCGCCCTGGCGGCGCTGGAGGAGGGTGAGCGGGCCTTCGCGTTCGCCTCCGGCCTGGCCGGCGAGCACACCGTCGTCCGGGCGCTGTGCCGCCCCGGAGACCACGTCGTCATCCCCGACGACGCCTATGGCGGCACCCACCGGCTCTTCGACAAGGTCGAGCAGGCGTGGGGCCTGACCCACAGCACCGCGGCCGTCTCCGACGTCGACGCGGTGCGGGCGGCCATCCGGCCGGGTGAGACCAAGCTCGTGTGGGTCGAGACGCCCACCAACCCGCTGCTCAACATCGGCGACATCGAGGCGCTGGCCGCGGTCGCCCACGACGCGGGCGCGCTGCTCGTCGTCGACAACACCTTCGCCTCGCCGTACCTGCAGCAGCCGCTCACCCTCGGCGCGGACGTCGTGGTCCACTCGACCACCAAGTACGTCGGCGGCCACTCCGACGTGGTCGGCGGCGCCGTCGTCGTACGCGACCTCGCGCTCGCCGAGGCGGTCGGCTACCACCAGAACGCCATCGGCGCCGTGCCCGGCCCGTTCGACGCGTTCCTCACCCACCGCGGCATCAAGACCCTGGGCGTGCGCATGGACCGGCACTGCGACAACGCCGAGCGCGTCGTGGAGTTCCTCGCAGCGCACCCCGCGGTCGAACAGGTCATCTATCCCGGCCTCGAGGACCACCCCGGTCACGCCGTCGCGAGCCGCCAGATGAAGCGCTACGGCGGCATGGTGTCGTTCCGCGTCACCGGCGGGGAGGAGCACGCGCTGGCGGTCTGCGACCGGGCCGAGGTGTTCACGCTGGGCGAGTCGCTGGGCGGGGTCGAGTCGCTGATCGAGCACCCCGGCCGGATGACCCACGCCAGCGTGGCCGGCACGGACCTGGAGGTGCCGGCCGACCTGATCCGCCTGAGCGTCGGCATCGAGACGGCCGACGACCTGCTGGCCGATCTCGACGCCGCACTGTCCGGTGGCTGACCCGCAGGTCGCGATCTGCGTCGACTTCGGCTCGACGTTCACCAAGGCCTCCCTGGTCGACCTCGCCGAGGCCCGCATCGTCGCCGCCGCGGAGCACCCCACGACGCTGCCCGTGGACGGGCACGGCGACATCCTCGACGGGTACGACGCCTGCCTGGCCGCGCTGACCGAGGCCGACCCCCGCGCTGCCGGGGCCGAGGTGCTGGCCTGCTCCAGCGCGGGCGGCGGCCTGCGGATCGCGGTGATCGGCAACGAGGAGCTGGTCACCGCGGAGGCCGGGCGCCGGGTCGCGCTCTCCAGCGGCGGCAAGGTGGTGGCGGTGCTGGCGGCGGCTGCGCAGGCGGGCGACGCCGCGCCGTACCGCGCGCTGCGGGACGCGGCACCGGACGTCCTCCTGCTCACCGGCGGCACCGACGGCGGCAACAGCGAGGTGCTGCTGCAGGCGGCGCGGGATCTGGTCGCCAGCGGCTGGGACGGCCCCGTCGTGGTCGCGGGCAACGCGGACGCGCAGGCGGAGGTGAGCGCGGTGCTCGGCGACGTGCCCCACGTGCTGGCCGACAACGTCGTGCCCCGCATCGGGGTCCTCGCCCCCGACAGCGCGCGGGCCGCGATCCGCGAGATGTTCCTGACCCACGTCATCGGCGGCAAGCACCTGAGCCCGCGCGCCGACTTCCTCGCGATGGTCCGCGGCGCGACCCCCGACGTCGTGCTCACCGGCGTCGAGCTGCTCGCCGACGGCCTGGACGCCGAGCGGCCCGGCGCGGGCGACGTCGTGGTCGTCGACGTCGGCGGCGCCACCACCGACGTCCACTCCGTCGTGGAGCTCGATCCCGAGGACTCGGGCCTGTCGCGCGAGGTCGTCGCCACGACCCGCGTCACCCGTACTGTCGAGGGAGACCTGGGGATGCGCTGGTCGGCGCAGAGCACGGTCGAGGCGGCGAACCTGCCCGAGCTCGCCGACGCCGCCCGCGCGCGCACCGACGACCCCGGCTTCCTTCCGGCCGACGCGGCCGACCTCGACGACGACGAGGCGATCGCCCGCGCCGCCGTCGGCCTCGCGCTGCGCCGACACGCCGGCCGCTCCCGGGTCGTGGTCTCGCCCGAGGGTCGCGTCGTCGAGCGCACCGGCAAGGACCTGCGCGCGGTCGATCTGGTGGTCGGGTCCGGCGGCGTCCTGCGCCATGGTCGCGACGGCGTGAGCGAGCGGGTGCTCGCGGGCAGCGTCGGGGCCGACCTCGAGGGCGGTTGGCAGCTGCCCGAGCGGGCACCGGTCGTCGTGGACACCCAGTACCTGCTGGCGGCCGTGGGGTTGCTGGCCCCGGAGGACCTCGACACGGCTCACCGGCTCGCGCGGCGCCTGCTCGCCGCCGGGCGCGTCTAGGGTGACCGCGTGACCAACGACGAGCAGCCGCAGTCGGGCGCGCCGGACGACGAGAGCCCGCCCGAGGCGCCCTCCGGCTCCCGCCTGCGCCTGCCCCTGCGCCGCACCCGCTCCCACCGCGAGGCGGAGGCCCGCGCCCACGAGGAGCGCATCACCCAACGCCTCGCCCACCAGTGGGCGCTGATGCGCGGCGAGCGCCGTAGCGAGCCGGAGCCGATCGTCGCCGGACCTTCCAACTTCAGCCGGGCCCAGGTCCCGTGGGGCGTCGACCTCGCCGCCGCCTGGGGCTGGCGCTTCCTGGTCATCGTCGCCGCCGGGCTGGTGCTGGTGAAGACGATCGCGTTCTTCTCGGTCATCGTGCTGCCGGTCGCGGTCGCGTTGCTGATCTCGGCCCTGGTCGCGCCGGTGGTCGGGTGGCTGGCCCGCCACGGCTTCCCCCGCGGGCTGGCCTCGATCCTGGTCGTCCTGGGCGGGATCGCCCTGGTCGGCGCCCTGCTCACCTTCGCCGGCCAGCAGGTCGCCAACGGCGCCACCGACCTCGCGGACTCCACGGTCGACGGCCTGGAGCGGATCCGCGAGTGGCTCAAGGACGGGCCGCTCAACGCCTCCGACTCCCAGATCAACGACTGGATCGGGCAGGCGCAGGAGGCGATCACCGAGCGGACGCAGAACGGCGAGTTCGTCGGCCAGGTCACCTCGCTGGGCGCGACGCTGGGCCACGTCTTCGCCGGGTTCTTCATCGTCCTCTTCGCGACCTACTTCTTCCTGGCCGACGGCGAGCGCATCTGGGCCTGGTTCGTCCGGCTCGCGCCCCGGGCCGCGCGCCACCACGTCGACGGCTCGGGCCGGGTCGCCTGGATCTCGCTGACGCAGTTCGTACGGGCGACCGTGCTGGTCGCGCTCGTCGACGCGGGCGGCATCATGATCGGCGCGGCGGTGCTGCAGGTCCCGTTCGTGCTGCCGATCGGCGTCCTGGTCTTCCTCGGCGCGTTCATCCCGCTGGTCGGCGCCACCGTCGCCGGCGCCGTGGCGGTGCTCGTCGCGCTGGTCGCCCAGGACCCCCTCACCGCGCTGCTCATGCTCGCGGTCGTCATCGGCGTGCAGCAGATCGAGGGGCACATCCTCCAGCCGTTCCTCATGGGCCGCTGGGTCTCGGTGCATCCGCTCGGCGTGATCTTCGCGCTGGGCGCCGGCGTCATCGTGGGCGGCGTCGCGGGTGCGCTGGTCGCCGTACCGCTCGCCGCCGCGGCCAACGCCGTCATCCAGCACCTGGCGTCCAACACCCAGGTCGGCGACGACCCTGTGGAGGAGCTCGAGGAGGACTACGAGGAGACCGGGTCCACGGTCCCGGTGGAGGACCCGGTCGATGGATGAGGTCACGCTCGCCGACATCGAGGCCGCGCGCGCGGTGCTCGACGGCGTCGCGATCACGACGCCGATGGAGGAGTCGCGCTGGCTCTCCGCGCTGGTCGGCGGCCCGGTCTCGCTCAAGTGCGAGAACCTCCAGCGCACCGGCTCGTTCAAGGCCCGCGGCGCCTACGTGCGGATCTCGGGACTCTCCGCCGAGGAGCGCGCCCGCGGCGTCGTCGCCGCGTCCGCCGGCAACCACGCGCAGGGCGTCGCGCTGGCGGCCCAGCTCCTGGGGATCCAAGCGACCGTCTTCATGCCCGAGGGGGCGCCGATCCCCAAGGAGAAGGCGACGCGCGGGTACGGCGCCGACGTGGTGTTCGAGGGCCGCTACCTGGAGGACGCGCTGGTCGCGGCCCGCCGGTTCGCGGCCGAGACCGGGGCGGTCCTGATCCACCCCTTCGACCACGCCGACGTCGTGGCCGGCCAAGGCACCTGCGGCCTGGAGATCGTCGAGCAGGCCCCGGACCTGCAGACCGTGCTGGTGCCGACCGGGGGCGGCGGTCTGCTCGCCGGCATCGCGGTCGCGGTCAAGGCGGTGCGCCCCGACGTCCGCGTGGTCGGCGTGCAGGCGGCCGGCGCGGCGGCGTACCCCGACTCGCTGCAGCAGGGCCGCCCGGTGGCGCTCTCCTCGATGCAGACCATGGCGGACGGGATCGCCGTCGGGCTGCCCGGCGAGATCACCTTCGCCGCGGTGCGCGACCACGTCGACGACATCGTGACCGTCTCTGAGGAGTCGATGTCACGGGCCCTGCTCGCGCTGGTGGAGCGGGCCAAGATGGTCGTGGAGCCGGCCGGCGCCGCGGCGGTGGCCGCGATGCTCGACCAGCCGTCGGCGTTCCGCACGCCCGCGGTCGCCGTGCTGTCGGGCGGCAACATCGACCCGCTGCTGCTGGGCAAGGTGATCCGGCACGGCATGGCGGCGGCGGGCCGCTACCTCAACCTGCGCGTCAACATCCCCGACACCCCCGGCGGCCTGGCCCGCCTGCTGGCCGAGGTCGGAGACGCGGGCGCCAACGTCCTGGAGGTCGTGCACGAGCGGATCTCGCCCGCGCTGCACCTCGACGAGGTGGAGGTCCACCTCCAGCTCGAGACCCGCGGCGAGCCGCACGCCGAGAAGGTGCTGACCCGCCTACGCCAGTGCGGCTACCGGATCTTCGAGTGACGCCTCAGCCGGTGTAGGGCTTGGCGTCGACGATGACGACCTCGAGCATCTTGCCGTTGGGCGCCTCGTAGGAGACGGTCTCGCCGCGCTTCTTGCCGTTGATGGCCGAGCCCAGCGGGGACTGCGGGGAGTACGCCGTGAGGCCCTCGGGCTCGATCTCGCGCGCGCCGAGCAGGAAGGTCTCGGTCTCGTCGTCGGAGTCGCCCACGAAGCGGTAGGTCACGACCATGCCGGGCTCGACGACGCCGTCGTCGGGAGGGGTCTCGCCGACCTCGGCGCGGCGGAGCATGTCCTCGAGCTGGCGGATGCGGCCCTCGAGCTTGCCCTGCTCCTCGCGGGCGGCGTGGTAGCCGCCGTTCTCCTTGAGGTCGCCCTCGTCGCGGGCCGCGCTGATGCGCGCGATGACGTCCTCGCGCACAGGTCCCTTGAGGTTGGCGAGCTCGGCCGTCAGCTTGTCGAAGGCGTCCTGGGTGAGCCAGATCGTGCCCTGCTGGGTCTGCTGCGTCATCGGGGTACTCCTGTACTGCTGCGTGGTGAGGAAGTGTGGGTGCGAGGACCTGCGGCCGGTCGTCGGCGTCGCGGGCCTGTCGGCCCAGCGGGACGGTCAGACTCACGAGTATACAAACAGCCGAGCGAAACGACGTTTCCGCAGGTCAGCGAGGACGCGACTGGCCCTCCGCGGTGCACCCGACGGATTCGACCGAGGTGGCGCGCCGCTCGGTGCGGATGGTCTGCTCGATGCGCTCGCCGTCGCCCGGCTCGGGCGTGAACGACAGCTCCCCGACGACGCTGTGGTCCTCGGCGTAGGCCCGCAGCAGGCAGGACGGGTCGACGGCGTCGTCGGCCAGCTCCACGTGGACGACCGCGACGGCGGTGTGCTCGTCGACCACGTCGAAGCTGATCAGGTCGGAGTCGACCGGCGGCGCGGCGTGCACGACCGTCGTCCAGACCAGCCAGCCGAGGAAGGCGACGACCAGGGCCACCACACCGGACAGCAGTGCGCGCCGGCGCCAGGGGGCCGGTGCGCCGTACCGGTCGGTGGGGATCGTCGGGGCATGCTGCGAGCTCACCTCACCAGGGTGACACCTACGATGGAGGGATGCCGCAGCACCCTCCCGCCGGCCCCCGCGCGGGCCTCCGACTCATGCACGTGCACGCCCACCCCGACGACGAGTCCAGCAAGGGCGCGGCGTCCACGGCCAAGTACGTCGCCGAGGGCGTCGACGTGCACGTCGTCACCTGCACCGGCGGCGAGCGCGGCTCGATCCTCAACCCCAAGATGGACCGCCCCGACATCCTCGAGAACATCACCGAGGTCCGCCGTCAGGAGATGGAGCGGGCCCGCGACATCCTCGGCATCACCCAGGACTGGCTGGGCTTCGTCGACTCCGGCTGGCCCGAGGGCGATCCCAAGCCGCCGCTGCCCGAGGGCTGCTTCGCGCTGGTCCCGCTCGAGGAGGCCACCGAGCGGCTGGTCGCGCTGATCCGGTCGTTCCGCCCGCACGTGATGACGACCTACGACGAGCGCGGGGGCTACCCGCACCCCGACCACGTGCGTTGCCACGAGGTGAGCGTCGCGGCGTTCGAGGCCGCCGGCGACCCCGAGCGGTTCCCCGACGCGGGGGAGCCCTGGCAGCCGCTGAAGCTCTACTACCACCACTCCTTCAACCGCGAGCGGATGCAGCGGCTGCACGACGCGATGCTCGAGCACGGCCTGGAGTCGCCCTGGGGCGAGCGGCTCAAGGAGTGGAAGGAGGAGCCGGAGTGGGACGCCCGGGTCACCACCAAGGTGCCGTGCGGGGACTACTTCGGCGTCCGCGACCAGGCGCTGCTGGCGCACGCGACCCAGATCGACCCCGACGGCTTCTGGTTCGCGGTGCCGCGCGAGCTGCAGGAGCGGATCTGGCCCACCGAGGACTTCGAGCTCGTCGTGAGCCACGTCCCGTCCACCATCCCCGAGGACGACCTGTTCGCCGGGATCACCGACCCTTCCTGAGAGACTGTGACCATGACCCCCGTGCTGCTGCTCCTGCTTCCCCTCGTGGAGAAGGGACCCGACGAGGAGGACGTCGTCGCCGGCTGGACCGCGTTCGGCCTCTTCGGGCTGCTGATCCTCGCGGTCGCGCTGCTGGGCTTCAGCCTCACCAAGCACCTCAAGCGCGCCGAGCGCTCCGAGCAGGAGGGGCGCTACGACCCGCCGACCCGACGGCCGGCGCCGCCCGAGGCCTGAGCACCGGCGGCCGCCAGCGACGGACGGTTTCACCGCGCCCCGGCAGGGCACCGGTGGATCGATGAGCCCCGACGAGCACCCGCGCGACCCCGATCCCACCGAGGCAGTGGACATGTCGGGGCTCCTCGGCGACCAGCCGCCGCCGACGTCGGTCCCCGCACCCGACCTCCTGGGCGGGCGCTACCGGCTGGGCCCGGTCCTCGGGCGCGGCGGCGTCGCGGACGTGCACCGGGCGACCGACACGCTGCTGAGCCGTGAGGTGGCCGTCAAACGGCTGCGCGAGGCGACGCCGTCGGACGTCGATCGGGCGCGGTTCACCGCCGAGGCGCGCACGCTCGCGGTCCTCTCGCACCGCTCGCTCGTGACCCTCCTCGACGCCGGCGAGTCCGAGGACCGCCCCTACCTGGTGCTGGAGCTCGTCGAGGGCCCCACGCTGGCCGCGCTGATGGCCGCGGGTCCGCTGCCGGTCCGCGAGGCGGCGTACCTGCTGGGCGACGTGGCAGCCGCCCTCGCCTACGCCCACGCGCAGGGCGTGGTCCACCGCGACGTGAAGCCCGGCAACGTCCTGGTCGGGGACGACGGTCGGGTCCGGCTCGCCGACTTCGGCATCGCCCGCATCGTCGGGGACGCCGTGCGGCACACGATGACCGGGACGACGGTCGGGACGGTCGGCTACCTCGCGCCGGAGCAGGTGAGCGGCGCCGAGATCGGCCCCGCCGTCGACGTCTACGCCCTGGGCCTGGTGCTGCTCGAGGCGGTCACCGGCATCAAGGCCTTCACCGGCTCCACGGCCGAGGCCGCTGTCGCCCGCCTCGCACGCGACCCGCACGTTCCCGACGACCTGGCGCCCGCTCTGGCCGACCTGGTGCGCGCGATGACCGCCCGCGACCCCGCTGCCCGGCCCTCCGCAGCCGTCGTCGCCGAGCGCCTCGCCCTCATCGCCGCGGACGACGCGACGACGCTGGTCCCCCTCGTGCCACCGGCTCGGCGCCGGGTCCGGCCCGTGCTCGTGGCGGCGGCCGCCGCCGTGGCCCTGGCCGTGGCGCTCGCGGGCGTGGGGCTGTTCGGCGGGGGCGAGCCGAGCCAGGCCGAGAGGCCGGCCGACTCCTCGTCCACCTCCCCGTCTTCGGCGCCCTCCGGGGCCGCCCCGTCCACCACCACGTCGCCGGCGGTCGTGCGCAGCACCACCGCCCGGGCCGCCCCGAAGGCGGGGCCGCCGAAGGCGAAGAAGAAGGGCAAGAAGAAGGGGCCCAAGTCCGGCAAGGGGAAGGGCCCCCGATGAGCGAGCAGTCCAAGCTCGTCGCCGACGTCGTGGTCGAGCGGCTCCGGGAGTGGGGCGTCTCGCGGATCTTCGGCTACTCCGGCGACGGCATCAACGGCTTCATGGGCGCCCTGCGCCGGGCCGGGGGAGACCCCGAGCTCATCCAGGCGCGGCACGAGGAGAACGCCGCCCTCATGGCGGTGGGCCACGCCAAGTACACCGGCGAGGTCGGCGTCATGACCAGCACCCAGGGGCCGGGCGCGGTCCACCTGCTCAACGGCCTGTACGACGCCAAGCTCGACCACGTGCCGGTGGTGGCGATCGTCGGCCAGCAGGAGACGACCGTGCTGGGCTCGGAGTACCAGCAGGAGATCGACCTGCAGAGCCTGTTCAAGGACGTCGCCGCGCAGTTCCTGCAGACGGCGCTCGCGCCGGAGCAAGTGCCGATGCTGATCGACCGTGCGTTCCGCACCGCGCTGGCCACCCGGTCGCCGTGCGTGGTCGTCCTGCCGCACGACGTGCAGCAGGAGGAGGCCTCCGGCCCCGAGCAGGAGCACGGCGTCGTGGTGACCGCCCCCGAGTGGCGGCGACCGCACGTCGTGCCGCGTGCGGAGGATCTGCGCCGCGCCGCCGAGGTGCTCGACGCGGGCGAGCGGGTGGCGCTGCTGGTCGGGCAGGGTGTCCGCGAGGCGGGCGACGAGGTGCGGGCGGTGGCCGAGCGGCTCGGGGCCGGCGTCGCGACCAGCCTGCTTGGCAAGCCCTGGTGGGACGAGTCGCTGCCGTACTCCTGCGGGGTCATGGGCCACCTGGGCACCTCGGCCTCCGCCCACCTCCTGGGCCACTGCGACACGCTGCTGGTCGTCGGCAGCAACGACCCGTGGACGGAGTTCTACCCCGCGCCCGGGCAGGCGCGCGCCGTGCAGGTCGACCTCGACGGTCGCCACCTCGGCAACCGCTACCCCGTGGAGGTGGGGCTCACCGGCGACGCGGCCGAGACCCTGCGCGCGCTCCTGCCGCTGCTGCGCGAGCGCGATGACACCGCCTGGCGCGAGGAGGTCGAGGAGCAGGTCCGCGCCTGGCACGACCTGGCGGAGCAGCGCTCGAGGCTCGAGGCGCGCCCCCTCAACCCCGAGCTCGTCGTGCGCTCGCTGAGCGCACACCTGCCGAAGGACGCCATGGTGAGCGTGGACGTCGGCTCGGTCGTCTACTGGTACGCGCGTCACCTGCGGCTCCCGCCCGGCGTGCCCGCGCACCTGTCCTCGACGCTCGCGAGCATGGGCTCCGGGCTGCCCTACGGCATCGCGGCCAAGCTGTCCGCCCCCGACCGTCCAGTGGTGGCGCTGGTCGGCGACGGGGCGATGCAGATGAACGGCATCGCCGAGCTGATCACGGTGGCGCACCGCTGGCGGGACTGGTCGGACCCACGCTTCGTCGTGCTCGTCCTGCACAACCGCGAGCTCGCGGAGGTGACCTGGGAGCAGCGCGAGACCGAGGGGGACCCCCGCTTCGACGACAGCCAGAGCCTTCCGGACTTCCCCTACGCCGGCTACGCCGAGCTGCTCGGGCTACGGGGCATCCGCATCGACGGACCCGAGGCGGTCGAGGACGCCTGGGCCGCGGCGCTCGCCGCGGACCGGCCCACCGTGATCGAGGCGGTGACCGACCCCGACGTGCCGCTGCTGCCGCCGTTCCCCGCCGGTCGCGAGAAGCTGGAGAGCTTCCGCCGGGCGCTCGCCCAGGAGGGCCCGGGCGGGGAGCACGCGCGTGACCTGCTGGACCGGCAGGCCGCCCAGGAGGAGCGCCTCCCGGAGGCGTGAGGCCCGGGTCAGCCCTCGGGCTGCTCCTGGGTGGCGGCCTCGGCGATCTGGCGGCGTACGTCGTCCATGTCCAGGCTCTTGACGCCGGTGATGACCTGCTCCAGCGCCTGCGGCGGCAGTGCGCCGGGCTGGGCGAAGACCAGGATGCCCTCGCGGAACGCCATCAGGGTGGGGATGGACTGGATGCCGGCAGCCGAGGCCAGCTCGCGCTGCTCCTCGGTGTTGATGGAGCCGAACGTGACGTCCGGGTGGGCCTCGGAGGCCTTCTCGTACGTCGGGGCGAACTGCTGGCACGGTCCGCACCAGCTCGCCCAGAAGTCGACGAGCAGGATGTCGTCGTCCTCGACGTGGGAGGTGAAGTTCTCGGTGGTCAGCTCGATGGTGGCCATCCGAACAGCCTACGAGGTGGCGCGCAGACCTTCTAGCGCAGCGTGTAGGTCGCGATCGAGACGCTGACGTAGTGGCTGACGAAGGCGAGGATGGTGAAGGTGTGGAAGACCTCGTGGAATCCGAACCACTGGGGCCAGGGGTCCGGCCGCTTGAAGCCGTAGACGACACCGCCCAGGGTGTAGAGCGCACCTCCCACCGCGACCAGCACCAGCACGGTGGTCCCCGTGGTGGTGCCGAGGCGCGAGACGGCGCCGTCGATGAAGCCGGGGATGAAGAAGACCGCCGCCCAGCCCAGGCCGATGTAGAGGGGCGTGTAGAGCCAGCGTGGGGCGCCGATCCAGAACACCCGGAACAGCACGCCGAGGATCGCGCAGCCCCACACGGTCGTCAGCAGCACGACCCGCTCGGTGCCCTCCAACAGCATCAGCGTGAGGGGCGTGTAGGAGCCCGCGATGAGGATGAAGATGTTGGCGTGGTCGAAGCGCCGCAGCGCCGCCCAGACCCGCGGCGACCAGGACCGGGTGTGGTAGAGCGCGGAGATCCCGAACAGCAGCAGGGCGCTGAACGCGAACACCGCCGAGCCCCAGCGGGTGGTGGCGTCGGGGGACAGGACGATCAGGACGATGCCGCCGGCGAGCGCCAACGGCGTGAGGACGAGGTGCATCCAGCCGCGGAGCTTCGGCTTGACCTCGGCGATCGTCTCGCTGAGTGACTCAAGGCCGGCGCGGACAGCCTCGTTCGCGTGGTCGAGGGTCGGTGGCATACCCCCGACGATAGCGACCGGAAGCACGCATGTGACAACCCAGGGACGGATGTCACCCGGCCCGTCGGTGGCCGGAGTGACGGCCCTCACCCCCTACCATCGAAGGCATGGCGGACTGGAAGCGAGGACTCCGGCGGGTGCTCTACCCGGCGTACGAGTCCCGGCTCCTGCGCCGGCTGCCCGACAACCTCCCCCAGCACATCGGCGTGATGCTCGACGGCAACCGGCGCTGGGCCAAGGCGGTGGGCCGCGACACCGCCCACGGGCATCGCGCGGGTGCCGCCAACATCGAGCCGCTGCTGGGCTGGTGCGACGAGGTCGGCATCCAGGTGGTCACGCTCTGGCTGCTCTCGACCGACAACCTCAACCGCCCCGAGGCCGAGCTCGAGCCGCTGCTGCGGATCATCGAGGAGGCGGTCGACTCGCTCGCCGACCAGCGCCGCTGGCGGCTGCACCCGGTGGGTGCGCTCGACCTGCTGCCGGCCCGCACGGCGGAGCGGCTCAAGGCGGCCGCCGAGGCCACCCACGACGTCGACGGGATGCTGGTCAACATCGCGGTCGGGTACGGCGGTCGTCGCGAGATCGCGGACGCCGTACGGTCCCTGCTCCTGGAGCACGCCGCCAAGGGCACCACGCTCGAGGAGCTCGCGACGATCATCGACGTCGAGCACATCTCCGACCACCTCTACACCAAGGGCCAGCCCGACCCGGACCTGGTGATCCGCACGTCGGGGGAGCAGCGGCTCGGCGGGTTCCTGCTCTGGCAGAGCGCCAAGTCGGAGTTCTACTTCTGCGAGGCGTACTGGCCGGAGTTCCGCCGGGTCGACTTCCTGCGCGCGATCCGGGCCTACGCCCTGCGCGAGCGACGCTTCGGCTCGTGAGCACCGGCGTAACGCAACCGTCACCGGCCCTTCACCCCTCGGGGCGGGCGTGTCGCCGCGTGTCGGTCCTCCGGCAGGCGTAATTTTCGTCTCATGGTGAGTGGGGAAGCTCACCAATCGGAGGCCCGTTCGTGACAGCTCACGACCAGCTCGCTGGGACGAGGAGGCAGGTCCACACCTGCCGTCCGCCCCGGTCGATCGGACGCCGGCACTCCGGCGTTCGGGTCACTCTCCGGTCCATCAGCGTCAACTAGGGCCGGGGCGTCGAGTGCGCGCGCCGACCCGTGAGGGGTACCCCGTGCCGCAGGCCCAGAAGTCCCAGCACCGCACCTACGTCCTCGACACCAGCGTCCTGCTGGCCGACCCGGGGGCGTTGCGCAGGTTCGACGAGCACGAGGTCGTGCTGCCGGTCGTCGTCATCACCGAGCTCGAGGGCAAGCGGCACCACCCCGATCTGGGGTTCTTCGCCCGGTCGGCGCTGCGCATGCTCGACGAGCTGCGCACCACGCACGGGCGCCTCGACGAGCCGGTCCCGGTCGGCGAGCACGGCGGCACCGTCCGGGTGGAGCTCAACCACACCGACCCCCAGACGCTGCCCTCCGGCTTCCGCCTCGGCGACAACGACACCCGGATCCTCGCCGTGGCCCGCAACCTCGCGGACGAGGGGCACGACGTCACGCTCGTGTCCAAGGATCTGCCGCTGCGGATCAAGGCCTCCGCCGTCGGCCTGGACGCGCAGGAGTACCGCGCCGACGCCGTCCACGACTCCGACACCGGCTACAGCGGCATGGCCGAGATCGAGGTCGAGGCCGCGATGCTCGACGAGCTGTACGACGACGGCGTACTCGACCTCGACACCGCCCGTGACCTGCCCTGTCACCAGGGCCTGGTGCTGCTGTCGGACCGCGGCACCGCGCTCGGCCGGGTCGGGGCGGACAAGCAGGTGCACCTCGTGCGCGGCGACCGCGAGGCGTTCGGCATCCACGGCCGCAGCGCGGAGCAGCGGATCGCCCTGGAGATGCTGCTCGACCCCGAGGTCGGGATCGTCTCGCTGGGCGGGCGCGCTGGCACCGGCAAGTCGGCGATGGCGCTGTGCGCCGGCCTGGAGGCGGTCCTCGAGCGCGGGCAGCACAAGAAGGTCGTGGTCTTCCGCCCGCTGTTCGCGGTGGGTGGGCAGGAGCTGGGCTACCTGCCCGGCTCGGAGTCGGAGAAGATGTCGCCCTGGGGCCAGGCCGTCTTCGACACCCTGGGCGCGATGACCTCCAAGGACGTCATCGACGAGATCCTCGACCGCGGGATGCTCGAGGTGCTGCCGCTGACCCACATCCGCGGCCGCTCGCTCCACGACGCGTTCGTCATCGTCGACGAGGCTCAGTCGCTCGAGGCCAACGTCCTGCTGACGGTGCTCTCCCGCATCGGCGCCAACTCCAAGGTGGTCCTCACCCACGACGTCGCCCAGCGCGACAACCTGCGGGTGGGGCGCCACGACGGCGTGGTGGCGGTGATCGACAAGCTGAAGGGGCACCCTCTGTTCGCCCACGTGACGCTCACCCGCTCGGAGCGCTCGCCGATCGCCGCCCTGGTGACCGAGATGCTGGAGAACGTCACGTTGTAGTCCGTGGCGACTGTGGCCTGAGGGGCTGGTGTGACGAAGAGGAGCGATGTGGCGGGCCTCTCGGGGAATTTTCCCCTGGAAAGTGGAGGTTCGGTTTGCACGCGTCCGGTGGGTCAGGCAGGGTGGCCCGTGATCAGTCCGTGACCTAACGGCGCGTGATCGCCTTCCGTGTCGTCTAGCCCCTGGACTCCTCCTCTGTGACGAAGCAGGTCAAGCCCGCCCCCAAGCACCGCGCTCCCGTCGAGCGGTCCGCCCTCGTGGCGGCTCCCCGCAAGGCGCTGCGCAACACCGTGATCCTGTCCTCGGTCGCCGTGGCCGTCACCGGTGCGACGGTCTCGACCGGCGTGCTCGGGCAGGGGTCGGCCATCTCCCCGGTCGGCTCGGTCGATGCCGCCGCGTCGAACGCGCGGGCCGACGACGCGTCGCCGGCGAGCTCGCTCCAGGTCGACGACCTGGCGGAGCGCGACACCAGCGTGTCGCGATCCTCGCGCCGCCAGGCCCTCAACTCGGTCAAGAAGGCCTCCGTGGTCCAGACCAAGGTCTCGGCCATGAGCCGCACCGAGGACATGTCCGACGAGGACCCCCGCAGCATCGGCCAGGCGCTGCTCGCGGAGTTCGGCTTCTCCCAGGACCAGTTCGGCTGCCTCGACTCGCTGTGGACCCGCGAGTCCAACTGGACCTGGAACGCCGACAACCCCACCTCCTCCGCCTACGGCATCCCGCAGGCCCTCCCGGGCTCCAAGATGTCCTCGGCCGGCGCCGACTGGGCCACGAACCCCGTCACCCAGATCCGCTGGGGCCTCGGCTACATCCAGGACCGCTACGGCAGCCCCTGCGGCGCCTGGGCCCACTCCGAGTCCCACAACTGGTACTGATCCCCGTCTCCCCGCTGACCCGTCAGAAACTTTCTGACCGGGTCGGCGGCATTTCGGTGCCGTTGGTGACGGGTCGGCGGTGCGTGGGTGAGACTGCCGCCATGACGCCGGACACCAACGACTACCAGCCGTCGCTCGGGCTGGGCTACCTGCTCGGCGGGCTCGCGGTGCTGATCGTCGCCGGCATGTGCCTGGTCAACGCCGACGGCGACCACGCGTACGCCGTGGTCGGGCTGGTCCTCCTGGGGACCGCCGGCTACCTGCTGCTCGTCGGCGGCGTCGCCCGCGGCCTCCAGGTGGCGCGTACCTCCGACCGCGGACCGGTGATCCCGCCGCGGGACCGGTCCCGCTGAGCCCCTGGGTCACACGGGGGTCGAGGAACTCACGGGTTCCGGCTGAAGCTTCGTCGGGGAGCCGTGAGTTTCACCGGGCACCCGGTGAAACTCCTCGCTCTCAGCGGCACACGAACACCGTGACCTGGCCGGCGTACTCGCGGGGGCCGTCGAACCACGGCAGGTCGCGCTGGCTCGGCTCGTCGGCGGAGGCGAGGTAGGCGACGGCCGCGGCGTGGTCGGGGAAGACCGCGCGCGGGCGCAGGTCCTCGCGGCGTACGTCGGAGAAGTGCCGGCCGAGCGCCGCCTCGCCGTTCTCGCTGCTGAAGTGGGTGACCATGGGTGGCCGGCCGACGGCGCGGCGCAGCTCGGCCACGTGCTGGTCGCCGTTGGTGACCGCGACGAAGGTGCCGCCGGGGCGCAGCACCCGCCGGACCTCGGCGAGGCCGCGGTGCAGGTCGGGGACGTGGTAGAGCATCCACAGCGCGGCGACGAGGTCGAAGGAGCTGTCCTCGAACGGCAGCGCCTGGGCGTCGGCCACGTGGGCGGTGACCCCGCGCGCGGAGGTCAGCTCCACGAACCGCTCCGAGGCGTCGATCGCGACCAGGTCGAGCTCGGGCAGCGCGTCGCGCACCCGCGCGGCGAAGCCGCCGGTGCCGCAGCCGACCTCCAGCATCCGTGCCGGCGCGGCCTCGACCACCGCGTCGAGCGCGACCTGCGAAGGGTCGCGCCCGTCCGCGTCGGGGTGCCACACGGAGGATCGGGTCTGCAGGTTGCCCTCGGCGGCGTACTGGCGGCGCACCGCGTCCGGGCTGGTCAGGTCGGTCATGCCGGCTACCCCACCAGACGCAGGCTCTCGGCCCACAGCCGACACGCCACCGCCTCGTTGCGCGCGAGGGTCGACGGCTCGGTGAGCCGGTCCTCGTCGTAGTAGCCGCCGGTGCGTCCCTCGACCTCGGGGCCGACGGCCAGGTACGCGAGGTGAGCACCGCCCTGCTCGGGGGAGATCATCGCGACCCGTTTGCCCAGGGCCAGCACGGGCCGCGCCCACCAGGGGGCGCCGCTCCAGATCGAGGTGGCGACGGCGCCGGGGTGCAGGCAGTTGACGGTGACGCCGGTGCCGTCGAGCTGCCGGGCGAGCTCCCGGGTGTGCAGCACGTTGGCGAGCTTGGAGCGGCTGTACGCGCGCAGGATGGAGTAGCCGCGCTCGAAGCCGAGATCGGTGAAGTCCAGGGTCCCGGAGTAGTGGCCGCGCGAGCTGGTGATCACGACCCGGGCAGGTGCGCTGGCCACGATCCGCTCGCGCAGGAGCTCGGTCAGCAGGAACCCGCCGAGGTGGTTGACCGCGAAGGTCGCCTCGATCCCGGCGTCGGTGAGGGTACGGCGCTCGAAGACCGAGCCCGCGTTGTTGACCAGTACGTCGATCTGCTCGCAGGCGGCCAGCAGGTGCTCGGCCAGCGCGCGGACCGAGTCCTGGGAGGCGAGGTCGACGAGCGCCTGCTCGACCACCGCCCCGGGCGCGGACGCGCGCACCGACGCGACCGCGGCACGGGTCTTGTCGGGGTTGCGGCCCACCATCACGACCCGGTGACCCAGCGCCGCCACCTGCCGCGCGCACTCCAGCCCGATGCCGTCGCTGGCGCCGGTGACGACCACCGTCTTGGGCGTCACGGGTGGGTCATGCTCTCCAGGTCGAGCGCCTCGTCGAGCTGCGCCTCGGTGAGGTCGCCGCGCTCGACGAAGCCCATCTCGAGCACGGTCTCGCGGATCGTGGCGCCCTCCGCGAGCGCCCGCTTGGCGATCTTGGCGGCGTTCTCGTAGCCGACGTACTTGTTCAGCGGCGTGACCACCGAGGGCGACGAGGCCGCGTAGCGCCGCATCCGCTCGGCGTCGGCGGTGATCCCGTCGACGCAGCGCTCGGCGAGCAGGGTCATCGAGGTCGACAGGATCCGCACCGACTCGAGCAGGTTGCGCGCCATGACCGGCATGGCGACGTTGAGCTCGAAGCTGCCGCTGGCGCCGGCCACGGTCACCGCGGCGTCGTTGCCGATCACCTGTGCGCACACCATGAGCGTGGCCTCGGGCAGCACCGGATTGACCTTGCCGGGCATGATGCTGGACCCCGGCTGCAGGTCGGGCAGGTGGATCTCGGCGAGGCCGGTGGTGGGACCCGAGGACATCCAGCGCAGGTCGTTGCAGATCTTGGTGAGGCCGACGGCGAGGGTCCGCAGCACACCGCTCAGCTCCACCAGCGAGTCGCGGGTGCCCTGCGCCTCGAAGTGGTTGCGGGCCTCGGTGAACGTCTCGCCGGTGAGCTCGTTGAGGGCCGCGATCGCGGCCTGGGCGAAGCCCGGGGGAGTGTTGATGCCGGTGCCGACCGCCGTACCGCCCAGCGGGAGCTCGCGCACTCGCGGCAGCACGGAGTCCAGTCGCTCGGCGGCGTAGCGCACCGTCGCGGCGTAGCCGCCCAGCTCCTGGCCGAGCATCACCGGGGTCGCGTCCATCAGGTGCGTGCGGCCGGACTTCACCAGGCCGGCGAACTCGTCGGCCTTGGCCTCCAGGCTGGATCCGAGTACGTCGATCGCCGGCAGCAGGTCGCCCACGACCGCGCGCGTGACCGCGACGTGGATCGCGGTGGGGAAGGTGTCGTTGCTGGACTGGCTCGCGTTGACGTGGTCGTTGGGGTGCAGCTCGACGCCGGCGCGGGTGGCGAGCGAGGCGATCACCTCGTTGGTGTTCATGTTCGAGCTCGTGCCCGACCCGGTCTGGAAGACGTCGATCGGGAAGTGCTCGTCGTGCTCGCCCGCGGCCACCTCCGCGGCGGCATCGGCGATCGCGGCGGCCTGCTCCTCGGGCAGGATCTCCAGCTCGCGGTTGGCGCGCGCGGCGGCGCCCTTCACCAGCGCCAGCGCCTCGATCATCCGGCGCTCCAGCGGGGTGCCGCTGATCGGGAAGTTCTCGACCGCGCGCTGGGTCTGCGCGCGCCACAGGGCGTCGCGGGGGACGAGGACCTCGCCCATGGAGTCGTGTTCGGTGCGGTACTCGGTCATGGGGTCACGCTAACCCTTGACCGATTGGTAAAGCATCTGTTACCAATAACCCATGGACGTCTTCGCCGCGCTGGCCGACTCGGTACGCCGGGAGCTGCTGCGGGCGCTCGCGGCCGGGCCGGCGCGCGTGGTCGACCTGGCGGCGGCCCAGACGGTCAGCCGGCCGGCGGTCAGCCGGCACCTGCGGGTGCTCACCGAGGCCGGGCTCGCCGCGGCCGAGGACCGGGGCCGCGAGCGCCACTACCGGCTTCGCGCGGAGGCGATGGCGCCCGTCCTGACGTTCGCCGCCGAGCTGCGGCGCGCTGCGCCCTTCGCGGAGTCCGCGCTGGACGGCCTCGAGCTCGAGGTCCGCCGCACCGGGCGCGAGCGGCACGCCGACCGCGCCGTCGTCGACCCCACCATCACCGAGGAGACCGCATGAGCGGCATCGCCCCCACCGGCCGTCGAGAGGCCCGCGACGGCACGTCGTACGTCGCCTACGCCCGCACGTTCGCCGCCCCCATCGAGGACGTCTGGGCGGCGGTGACCGAGCCGGACCGGCTGGCCCGTTGGATCGGGACCTGGTCGGGGGACCCGGCCTCGGGCGCGGTGTCGTTCCGGATGACCGCGGAGGGTGAGGACGTCGCGGCGGAGACCTACCGGATCGAGGTCTGCGAGCCGCCGCGGCGGCTGGTGACGCACTCGGGCGGCACCGGACCGGAGGATCCCGACGGCATGGTGTGGCAGCTCGAGCTGGACCTCGTGGAGAGCGACGGCGTCACAACCCTGACCTTCGCGCAGGTGATGAGCGACCCGGCCGTCGCCGAGAGCGTCGGGCCCGGCTGGGACTACTACCTGGACCGGCTGGTCGCCGCCGAGACCGGTCGCGACGTGGCCGGGGTCGTCTGGGACGACTACTACCCCGGCCAGGCAGGCTTCTACCGCAGCGCCTTCTCCTGAGCGCGGGCGACGTAGACCCAGTAGTGCTCCTCGCGCCCCTGGAGCAGCACCTCCAGCGGCTGCGCCTGCACCTGGCCGAACACGCCGGTCAGGGCGTCGGCGAGCTCGGGCGACGGGCTCGCCGACCAGATCGCGAGCGCGCCACCGGGTCGCAGCGTCTGCCGCGCGGCGCGCAGCAGCGGCTCCCGGTAGAGCTCGGCGTTGCCCTCGTGGACGAGGTAGCCCGGGCCGTTGTCGACGTCCAGCAGGATCAGGTCGTACGACGCCGGGCGGGCCTCGGCGAGGGCGACCGCGACGTCGGCGACGACGAGGCGCACCCGCTCGTCGGCGAGCAGCGCCGGGCCGTGGGGGATGGTGCCGTCGCGCATCCAGCCGACGAGGGCCTCCTCGATCTCGACCACCGCGCAGACCTCCACGCGGGAGTCGGCCAGGACCTCGTGCATCGTGAACCCGAGCCCGAGCCCGCCGACCACCACCGCCTTCGGGTCCTCGACCAGCGCGAGCGCCGCGGTCGCGAGCGCGCGCTCGGTGCTCACCTCGAGGGTGTCCATCACGAAGGCGCCGTTGGCGCGCAGCTCGATGACGGAGGGGCCATCGGCGGGGCGCCGCTCGCGCAGCACCAGCTCGCCGCGCTCGGACTCGGCGCGGGCGAGCTCGGCGTACTCCATGGCCTCATCCTGCCAAGAGACGCCGGCGGGACCGGGGGCGGACCCGCGGGCACGCCGTGGGCGCGGCCGGGTCAGTCGAAGATCTCGCTGAGCCAGCTCTCCTTGCGCTTCTTCTTGTAGCCCTGCTGCTGGTAGCCGCGCTCGTAGCCCTGCTCGTGGTGGCGCGGCTCCTCGTAGCGCTCGTAGCTGCGCTCGCGAGAGGGCTGCTGCGGCGCGGGCGCGGGGGGCGCCTGCTGGGCCACGGAGCGCTCGATGAGCTTGTCGAGCTCGCCCCGGTCGAGCCAGACGCCGCGGCAGCTCGGGCAGTAGTCGATCTCGATGCCGCTGCGCTCGCTCATCGTCAGCGTGGTTCCGTCGGTGGGGCACTGCATGATGCGCTCCTCTGGGTGGGCCTTCTCCTCGGCCAACGGACGAGGCAGGATCGGGGTTCCCATTCCCTCGCAGGAGCACTTCATGCGTCTCGCCCCCACTGTCGCCGTCGCCGTCCTGATCGCGGTCCTGTCCGGCTGTGCGGGCGAGAGCAAGAGCGAGGCCGAGGTCAGCGACGAGGCGCGGGAGACCTGCGAGCTGCTGTCGGCCGACGACCTGGTCGCGCTCGCCGGCAAGGACCTCGGCGAGCCCGAGCCCGGCGAGGTCACCGGGCTGCCGACCTGCCGCTGGGGCTCGCCCGCCGACGCCGGCGTCCAGGTGATCGACGTGCCCGTCGCCGACTGGGTCGCCAACCTCGGGCCCGCCCTCGACGGGGTCGAGCAGGAGCTCGGCGACGACCCGGTGACCGGCGCCAAGATCGAGGAGGCGCGGCGGATCCTGGCCTCCGGCGAGGTGGACGACGCGGAGGGGTGCGAGCTGTTCTCGCTGTTCGTGGAGCTCCAGGGCCTGGGCCCCGACCTCGAGCGCGTGGTCAACGTGATCCCCAGCCGGGAGGCGCCTGAGGCGGTTACGGCTCAGGCCTGCGGCGGCGGGCGGTTCACGTCCGTGCTGCTGCAGGGGCCGGGGGTCACCGGCTCGGACGCGGAGGTGGACCGGGTGGACGCCGCGCTCGACGTCGCGCTCGGCCGGTCCGGCGAGTGAGCGGGCGCGCGGCGGGGTACCGGCTCGTCCCACGACGAGAGGAGCCCGATGATGGACGACGGTACGCAGGACGAGGGCCAGGTCTCGGAGGTCGCCTCGATGGATCCGGACGTGGCCGACGTGCCGATCTCCGATGACCAGGCGGTCGCCGGCAACCCCGACGACCAGAGCGGCGATGCCCAGGAGGGCACCGCGGGTCCCAACGCCCTCCCGCGGCACAACCCGCCCGAGGAGGGCAACGAGTCGTCGCGCTGACGAGGGGCACCGGCTGGTAGCACCGGTCGGGCGGACCGGGGAAGCATCCGCCGGGATCTGCGGTTCGGTCCAGTGACCCCCGTCCGCACGACCGTGAAGGACCAGCCATGACCCTGCTCGTCACCGCCGCCTCCGGCCACCTCGGCCGCCTCGTCCTGGACTCGCTGCTGGACCGTGGCGTCGATCCGGACACGATCCGCGCGGGGGCCCGCCAGCCCGAGTCGCTGGCGGCGTACTCCGAGCGGGGCGTGCAGGCCGTCCCCCTGGACTACGGGGTCCCCGCCTCGGTGACGGCGGCCGTCGACGGCGCGGACCGGGTGCTGCTGATCTCCGGCTCCGAGGTGGGCCAGCGCGTCGAGCAGCACGCCCGGGTGATCGACGCGGCCGCGGCCGCCGGGGTCCAGCAGCTCGTCTACACGAGCGCCCCCCAGGCGACGACCAGCCCGCTGGTGCTCGCGCCCGAGCACAAGGCGACCGAGGAGCACCTCGCCGCGTCGGGCGTCCCCGCGACGGTGCTGCGCAACAACTGGTACACCGAGAACTACGCCGATGACCTCGAGGTCGCCCGCGAGCACGGTGTGCTCGTGACCAGCGCCGGCGACGGCCGGGTGCCGAGCGCCTCGCGTGCGGACTTCGCGGAGGGCGCGGCCGTGGTCCTCACGACCGACGGCCACGTCGGTCAGGTGTACGAGCTGGCCGGCGACGTCGCGTGGGACTTCGCGACCCTCGCGCAGGCCATGTCGGAGGTGCTGGGCCGCGAGGTCGCGCTGCAGCAGCTCAGCCCCGAGGAGCGCCTCGCCCAGCTTCAGTCGGTCGGTCTCGACGCCGGCACCGCGGGCTTCGTCGTCGCGCTCGAGGGCAACATCCGCGACGGCATCCTCGACCACGCCGACGGCACCCTCTCGCGCCTGATCGGCCGCCCCACCACCCCGCTCGTCGACGGCCTGCGCGCCCTCACCCCCTGACCGACCGCTGACGGGTCGATCGGCTACTGGGCGCTGCGGACGCGCAGGCCGCTGTCGAGCAACGAGCTGAGCGGGACGGTGACGGCGCCGGAGGGGTCGGTGAAGAAGTCGTTGCCCTGGTCGTCGACGACGATGAAGGCGGGGAAGTCCTCGACCTCGATCCTCCAGACGGCCTCCATGCCGAGCTCCTCGTACTCCAGCACCGACACCGAGCGGATGCAGTCCTGGGCGAGGCGGGCGGCGGGGCCGCCGATGGAGCCGAGGTAGAAGCCGCCGTGGGCGTGGCAGGCGTCGGTGACCTGCTTGGACCGGTTGCCCTTGGCCAGCATGACCAGCGACCCGCCCGCGGCCTGGAACTGCTCGACGTAGGAGTCCATCCGCCCGGCCGTCGTCGGCCCGAACGAGCCGGACGCCATGCCGTCAGGGGTCTTGGCGGGGCCGGCGTAGTAGACGGGGTGGTCGCGCAGGTACTGCGGCATCTCCTCGCCGGCGTCGAGGCGCTCCTTGATCTTGGCGTGCGCGATGTCGCGCGCGACCACGAGCGGGCCGGTGAGCGAGAGCCGGGTCTTGACCGGGTGGCGGCGCAGCTCGGCGAGGATGTCGGCCATCGGCTGGTTGAGGTCGATCGGTACGACGGCGCCGCCGGCGATGTCCTCGGCCACGCCCGCGTCGGGCATGTACTGCGCGGGGTCCATCTCGAGCTGCTCCAGGAACACCCCGTCGGGCGTGATCTTGCCGAGCGCCTGCCGGTCCGCCGAGCACGACACCGCGATCGCGACCGGGCACGAGGCGCCGTGGCGCGGCAGGCGCACGACGCGGACGTCGTGGCAGAAGTACTTGCCACCGAACTGCGCGCCGATCCCGAAGGACTGCGTGAGCTTGAAGACCTCCTCCTCGAGCGCGAGGTCGCGGAAGCCGTGGGCGCTCATCGAGCCCTCGGTGGGCAGGTTGTCGAGGTAGTGCGCGGAGGCGTACTTGGCGGTCTTGAGCGCGAACTCCGCGGAGGTGCCGCCGATCACGATCGCCAGGTGGTACGGCGGACAGGCGGCGGTGCCGAGTGAGCGGATCTTCTCGTCGAGGAACTCCAGCATCCGCGGGGGGTTCAAGACGGCCTTGGTCTCCTGGAACAGGAACGACTTGTTGGCCGAGCCGCCGCCCTTGGCCATGAACAGGAACTTGTACTCCGGGCGGCCCGAGGTCTGCGGCGTCGAGTAGAGCTCGATCTGCGCCGGCAGGTTGGTTCCGGTGTTCTTCTCCTCCCATGTGGTCAGCGGGGCCAGCTGGGAGTAGCGCAGGTTGAGCTTGGTGTAGGCGTCGTAGACGCCGCGGCTGATCGCCTCACCGTCGTCGACGCCGGTGAGCACGCCCTCGGTCTTCTTGCCCATGACGATCGCGGTGCCGGTGTCCTGGCACATCGGCAGCACGCCGCCGGCGGAGATGTTGACGTTCTTCAGCAGGTCGAGCGCGACGAAGCGGTCGTTGCCGGACGCCTCCGGGTCATCGATGATCCGGCGCAGCTGCGCGAGGTGCGCGGGACGCAGGTAGTGCGAGATGTCGTGCATCGCCTCCGCGGTGAGCCGCTGGATCGCCTCCGGCGAGACCCGCAGGAAGCTCTGCCCGTCGGCCTCGAAGGTGGACACCCCCTCGGTCGTGAGCAGCCGGTACGGCGTGTCGTCACGGCCGGTCGGCAGCAGGTCGGAGTAGCGGAAGTCGGCGCCGGTGGTCACCGGGGCAGGCTATCGCCGCGCCTCCACGAGACGCCCGCCGACCTCGGGCAACCTGAATGGGTCCCCGTGCGTCTGAGAGGCAGGGGCACAGTCAGGCCGGCCCCAGCGGGGACCGGCCGGAGGAGGGGTGATGGCCGGGTCCGGGCGTCTCGGGGTGGTCGCGGCCACGCTGGCGGTCACGATCTCCGGCGTGCTCGCCGCCGGGGCGATGACCGACCCGGACAGCCGAGAGCCCGGGCCTCCCGCGGCGTACGGCGAGCGCCCGCCCGCCACCCCGGGGCAGCCGGCCGGCGCCGACGGCCCCGACGGACCCGCGGACATCGTGCTGATCCTGATGGACGACTTCTCGCTGGAGCTGCTGGCGACGATGCCGCACGCGCAGCGGATGGCCGCGGAGGGTGCGACCTACGACAACGCCTTCGTCGTCGACTCGCTGTGCTGCCCCTCGCGCGCGGCGATGGCGACCGGGCAGCTGCCGCACCAGACCGGCGTACTGACCAACACGCCGAACGACCCCGAGGACCCCATCGGCGGCTACGAGGCCTTCGTCGCCCACGGCAACGAGCAGCGGCAGTTCAGCGTGACGCTGCAGGACGCGGACTACCGCACCGGCTTCGTCGGGAAGTTCCTCAACGGCTACCGGGGGGAGTCCGTCGCCGGGGTCGAGCTGCCCGCGCCGAAGGTCCCCGGCTGGAGCGACTGGCAGGCCCTCTCGGGAGCCGCCTACAACGGCTGGGACTTCCAGAGCACCTATCTCGACGCCGACGGGGAGGTGCAGGTGCAGGAGCACCCGAAGCCGCCGCTCTCGGCGCCGGCGCGGCGGCGCGACCGGGCGTATGCCACCACCGTCACCGCCCGCAAGGCGGTGGAGTTCCTCAAGGAGCAGCGACCGGGCGACCCGCCGTACTTCCTCGAGGTCGCGACCTACGCACCCCACAGCTCGATGGCGGCGGCCTATCCCGGCGGCACGCAGTTCCCCGCCGCCTTCCGCGACCGGCCTCCGAGAGGCGGGCCCACCGGCGGCAACTGCGGCACCCGCCCGTGCGGTGAGCTGGCTCTCGAGGACCTGGTGGGCTACGACGACCCGCGCGAGGACAACGCGCCCACCTACCTGCTGCCCGACGGCTCGACCGCCCCGGCGCCGCCCTGGCGCACCAACGAGATCACGCTGACCGACCAGCAGGCGCTGACCCGCTACCGCGACCGCGCGCGGATGGTGCAGTCCGTCGACCGGCTGGTCCAGCGGGTGCGCAAGGCCGCCGGCCCGGACGCCTACGTGTTCCTCACCTCCGACAACGGCTTCCACCTCGGCCAGCACCAGCTCAACGGCGGCAAGGGCACGCCGTACGACTCCGACAGCCGGGTGCCCCTGGTGGTGGTCGGGCCCGGCGTGGTGCCCGGGACCCGTCACCAGTTCGTCAGCAACATCGACCTCGCGCCGACCTTCGAGGAGCTGGCGGGCGTGCGGACGCCGCGCTTCCGCTCCGGGCGGTCCTTCGCCGCGACGCTGAGCCGCCCCGAGGCACCGGGCGCGCGCTACGCCTTCTTCGAGCACACCTACGCCAAGTCGCAGCCGGGCGAGGTGGACACCGACGAGGGCTCGGGCGGGACCATCGACCTGATCCCGTCGTTCGTGGCGGTGCGGGGCGAGCGCGGGCTGCTCGTCCGCCTCGACCTCGACCCGTCCTGGACCGGCGTCGATCCCGCCTTCGAGCTGTACCGCTACGACCGGCCGTGGGAGGACGTCAACGTGTTCGCCCAGGACCACGACAAGCCCTACGCCCGCGACCTGATGCGGCGGCTGCTGCGGCTCGACGGGTGCCGCCCGGCGCAGTGCCGCGCCGCCGTGCGCTAGCCGGGCCAGGACGCGCGCCAGACCCGCCCGGCCAGGCCGTCGTCGGCGAGCAGCAGCAGGGTCTCGTCGGTCCCGGCCACGGTCAGGACCTGGCCGCCGCCGGCGGCGGGGTTGACCGGGACCTCGACGGGGCGCCAGGAGGACGAGTCGAGCGTCGCCCACGCGGCGTACGACGTCCCGTCGCTGGCCGTGGCCAGCGCCCGGTCGCCGGATGCGACCAGGCCCGACGGCCCGGCGAACGCGGCGCGGTCGGGGTCCAGCGGGCCGAACGACTCTCCGGCCACCCAGCTGGAGCCGGTGCGGCGCCAGCTGCCGACCGCGCCGTCGCGCAGGCCGACGGCGAGCACCCCGTCGTCCGTCGCGGCGACCCGCTGCAGCTCGGTGAACGTCTCCCCGGCCGGGACCTCCTGGCGCGACCAGGTGCGGCCGTCGGGGGAGACCCAGGCCATCGGCACGATCCGGCCCTCCACCTGGCCGCTCCCCACCACCGTCCAACCCTCGCCGTCATGCACCTGCGCGATCGCGAGGGTGTCGACGCGCTCGTCGCGGCCCAGGGCGGGGTCGTCGTCGACGAGCTCGAACTCGCGCTCGTCCTGCGACACCCAGACCGCCGCCCCCGAGGTGCGGTTGCCGGCGATCAGCCAGTCGGACGGCCCGGCAGCCACCCGCTCCACGCTGACCGCCTCGACACCGCCGAAGAGCGGGAACGGCGCGATCACGTCGACGAAGGCGCCGTCGCCGCGCTGGTACCAGGTACTGACCCGCGGGTTGCCGTGTGCGCCCCCGGACTTGGCGCCGACCATGACCACCCGGTCGCCGCGGCACGCCACCGAGGAGAGCACCGCGCGCCGGGCCCAGTAGGCGCGCGGCGCGAACCGCAGCGGCTGCCAGGTCCGGCCGTCGTCGTCGCTGCGCCAGGCCGCCGGCCGCGTCCCGTCCCCGCCGGTGAACACCGTCCCGACCAGCCACCAGGTGCCGTCGCACGCCACGGCGTCGCGTACGCCGACCCGCCCGGCCGGTCCGTCTGGCACCGGCAGCGGGACCTGCTCCCACCCGACCACGACCGGCGTCGGGTCCTCCGGCGGCTCGTCCGGTGAGGTGCACGCGGAGCCGCCCCACAGCACGAGGACCCCGACGAGGGCGGGCACGGCACGGCGCACGCCCTCAGGCTAGTGCGCTGCGGTGCGCCGACCGAGATGTTCGGCAGCGTGATCGGCTGGATTCGCGTGGGAGTAACGTCAGGGCAGGCCCCACCTGCGAAGGTGGGCGCCGACGCGCGGCCTCTCGCGCTTGGAACAAGGAGAAACGTGAAGCCCAAGATCTCACTGCTGGCCGTCATGGCGCTGCTGTCGACCGCCGCTCTCGCCGCGTGCGCCCCGCCCGAGGACGACGACAAGAACTCCGGCTCCTCCTCGGAGGCTGCGACCGCGACCTCCCTCGACGACTTCGGCTCGATGGAGGACCTCGTCGCCGCCGCCGAGGAAGAGGGCGAGCTCAACGTCATCGCCCTGCCGCCCGACTGGGCCAACTACGGCCAGATCATCGAGACCTTCGAGAAGAAGTACGACATCAAGGTCAACTCGGCGCAGCCCGACGCGGCCAGCCAGGACGAGATCAACGCCGCCGAGCAGCTCGCCGGCACCGACCGCGCGCCCGACGTGTTCGACCTGGGTCAGTCCGTGGCCCTGGCCAACACCGACATGTACGCGCCGTACAAGGTCGAGAAGTTCGACGAGATCCCCGAGGAGTTCAAGGACCCGAACGGCGCCTGGGTCAACGACTACGGCGGCTTCATGTCGGTGGGCTACGACTCCAGCGTGGTGCCCGAGGTGACGTCGCTGGACGACCTGCTCGGCCCCGACTTCAAGGGCAAGGTCGCCCTCAACGGTGACCCGACGCAGGCCGGCGCCGCGTTCAGCGGGGTCGTCATGGCGGCCATCGCCAACGGCGGCTCGGTCGAGGACATCAAGCCCGGCGTCGAGTACTTCGCCGAGATGAAGAAGGCCGGCAACTTCCTGCCCGTCGACCCGACCTCGGCCGCCATCGAGTCCGGCCAGACCCCCGTCGTCATCGACTGGGACTACCTCAACGCCATGGAGTCGGCCAAGCTCGACACCTGGGAGGTCTACGTCCCGGACGAGGCGGCCGTCGCCGGCTACTACTTCCAGGCCATCAACGCCGACGCGCCGCACCCCGCGGCCGCCCGGCTGTGGCAGGAGTTCCTCTACAGCGACGAGGGCCAGAACCTCTGGCTCGCCGGAGGGGCGCGCCCCGTGCGCGCCGAGGCGATGGTGGAGGCGGGGACGATCGACCAGGAGCTGTACGACGCCCTCCCGCCGGTCGGCGGTGAGCCGGTGATCCCCACCAACGAGCAGACGGAGAAGATGGCCGCCTACCTCGCGGACAACTGGGCGAAGGCCATCGGCTGACCATGTCGGCAGCCGCACCGCTCGCCGCAGCGGCGACCGCCGCTCCGGAGACGGTCCCCGGGAGAGGACGGCGCCCTGGCGCCGGGCTCTCCCTGGGGCCGGCTCTGGGGCTGGTCCCGTTCCTGGTCTTCATCGGGATCTTCCTCGTCATCCCCACCATCACCGTCGTGGTCGGTGCCTTCCAGGCCGAGTCCGGCGGCTTCAGCCTGGAGAAGATCCGGGCGCTGGGCGAGGGCACGCCGCTGCGCGCGCTGCGCGAGAGCGTGATCTTGTCGTTCACCTCGGCCGCGGTCGGTGCGGTGCTGGGCGCGCTGCTGGCCTACCTGGTCGTCACCGCCCCGCCCACCAGCGTGATGCGCCGCGCGGTCACCGCCGTGTGCGGGGTGCTGGCCCAGTTCGGCGGGGTCACGCTCGCCTTCGCGTGGATGGCGACGCTCGGCTTCGGCGGACTGCTCACCAGCGTCCTGGCCGACCTGTTCGGCGCGAGCGAGACCGGGGCGAGCTGGCTCTACGAGCTGCCCGGGCTGATCCTGGTCTACTCCTACTTCCAGATCCCGCTGATGGTGATCGTCTTCATGCCGGCGCTCGAGGGCCTGCGCCCCCAGTGGCGCGAGGCGGCGGTCAACCTCGGCGCCACGACCCGGCAGTACTGGCTGCAGGTGGCGTTCCCGCTGCTGCGGCCGGCCTTCCTCGGCTCGGCGCTGCTGCTGTTCGCCAACGCGTTCGCTGCCTATGCCACCGCGGCGGCGCTGGTCAACCAGGGCGCCCCGATCACGCCGCTGCTGATCCGCTCCGCCCTCACCAGCGAGATCGTGCTCGGCCAGGCCAACTTCGGCTACGCCCTCGCCCTCGAGATGGTCGTGGTCGTCGCCATCGTGATGTCGCTGTACGCCTGGCTGCTCCGTCGTACGTCGCGGTGGCTCTCGTGACCGGGGGACGGGTCTGGCGCGTGGTCCGCTGGCTGCTGCTGGCGGTGTTCGCGGTCTTCTTCCTGCTGCCCTTGGTGGCCCTGCTCGACTTCAGCACCAAGGTGCCGCGCACCGGCGAGCGCACCGGCGAGGCCTGGCGCGGGCTGCTCGAGGACCCCGCCATGACCGAGGCGATCACTACCTCGCTGCTGCTTTCCCTGCTCACCGTCGTGGGCATGGTGGTGCTGCTGGTGCCGACCATGGTGTGGGTGCGGCTGCGGGTGCCGCGGGCCTCGCGCCTCGTGGAGTTCCTGTGCCTGCTGCCACTGACCATCCCGGCGCTGGTGATCGTCGTGGGCATCAAGAACGTCTACGCCTGGGTCGACTACCTGATGGGCGACTCCGCCTTGACGTTGACGTTCGTCTACGTCGTGCTCGTGCTGCCCTACGCCTACCGCTCCATCGACGCCGCGCTCTCCTCGATTGACTCGCGCACGCTCTCGGAGGCGGCGCGCTCGCTCGGCGCCGGGTGGCTCACGGTCATCGTCCGGGTGATCTCGCCCAACATCTGGACCGGTGTGCTCAGCGCCGCCTTCATCTCGGTGGCGCTCGTGCTCGGCGAGTACACCGTCTCGTCCCTGCTCAACTACGACACCCTGCCCGTCGTGATCGTCGCGCTCGGCAAGAGCGACGCGCCGCAGTCCATGGCCGCCGCCCTCGCCTCGATCCTGTTCGCCGCCGCCCTGCTGGTGGTGCTGTCGTTCCTCGACCGCCGGCGGCGTACCCCCGGAGGAAGTAGATGACCGTGTCCCCGTCTCCCCATGAGACCTCCCGTGAGACCTCCACGCCACCCGGCCTCGCGGTCGAGATGAGCGGGCTGCGCCGTACCTACGGCGACGTCCAGGCGCTCGACGGCCTCGACCTGCGGCTGGAGCCCGGGGAGATGGTCGTGCTGCTGGGGCCCTCCGGCTGCGGCAAGACCACCGCGCTGCGGCTGCTGGCGGGCCTCGAGCGCCAGGATGCCGGCACCATCAGCGTGGGCGGCAAGGACGTCTCGCGGGTGCCCGCCAACAAGCGCGACATGGGGATGGTCTTCCAGGCCTACAGCCTGTTCCCGCACCTCACCGTGCTCGACAACGTCGCGTTTGGGCTCAAGCTCCGCGGCCGCCCCCGAGCCGAGCGGCGCAGGCGGGCCGGCGACATGCTGGACCTGGTCGGGCTGGGGGAGCAGAAGGACCGCTACGCCAACCAGCTCTCGGGCGGCCAGCAGCAGCGGGTCGCGCTCGCCCGCGCGCTCGCGGTGGAGCCGGCGGTGCTGCTGCTCGACGAGCCGCTCTCCGCCCTGGACGCCAAGGTCCGCGTTCAGCTGCGCGACGAGATCCGCCGCGTGCAGATGGACGTCGGGACGACCACGCTGTTCGTCACCCACGACCAGGAGGAGGCCCTGGCGATCGCCGACCGGGTCGGGGTCATGAACGCCGGACGGCTCGACCAGATCGCGCCGCCGGCCGAGCTCTACTCCGCCCCGGCGACGCCGTTCGTCGGCGAGTTCGTCGGGCTCAGCAACCGCATCCCGGCGCGGGTCGTCGACGGTCGCGCCTCGTTGCTCGGCACCAGCGTGCCGGTGCTCCCGGGCTCGGCGGCGGAGTCGGGCGTCGCCCTCGTGCGCCCCGAGTCGATCTCGGTGGTCCCGGACGACGCCGGGCACGGGCACGTCGCCTCGGTGTCGTTCCTCGGCCCGGTGACGCGCGCTAGCGTGATGTTGGACGACGGCACCCTGGTGGTCGCCCAGCTCATGAGCAGCGACGCCGCCCGGCTGGAGCCGGGTGTCCGGGTGCGACTCGAGGTCGCGCCGGCGGCGGTCCTGGTCGTCGCGCCGTAGGATTCGTCACATGGGTGGGATCGAGCGCCCCGACGGCGACCCCCGGCAGCTGCGGGTCTCCGACGCCGAGCGCCACGAGGTGGCCGAGCTGCTGCGCACCGCCGCGGGCGACGGCCGCATCGACCTGGAGGAGCTCGACGAGCGGCTCGAGGCGACGTACGCCGCCAAGACCTACGCCGACCTGCTGCCGATCACCTCGGACCTGCCGGCGCACCGCGACGCGGCCCCGCCGCCCGTGCCCCGCCCGGCCCCCGCCTCCTCCCAGATCACCCCCGGAGGTGCGCGCGAGCAGCGCCACCTGGCGATCATGAGCGGCCTGGACCGCTCCGGGGTCTGGACCGTCCCGGAGCGGCTCACGATCACCTGCTTCATGGGCGGGGCCAACCTGGACCTGCGCCAGGCGACGTACGCCGCCCAGGAGGTCGTGATCACGGTCAACGCCTTCATGGGCGGCGCCTCGATCGTCGTCGGCCCCCACACCCATGTCGTCATCGAGGGCGTCGGCATCATGGGCGGCTACTCCGGCCCCTCCGGCCTGGTCGATCCCGAGTACGACGACAGCTCACCCACCGTGCGGGTCCGGGGCCTCGCGATCTGGGGTGGCGTCTCCGTCGAGCGCAAGCCCCGCCCCGACCCCCGCCCCACCCGCCACCACCGCCTGCACTGAGCCGCGCTGCCCCGAGATTCACCGGGTGCCCGGTGAATCTCACGGCTCCCGTACGAAGCTTCATACGGGAGCCACCAGTTTCGTGCGGAGCGTGTGATCCGCACGGCTCTGCCCCGCTGTGCGCTATCCACAGGCAACGTCGAGGCGGATGCGCGAACGGCGAAGAACGGGCAACGTCGAGGGCATGTTGGATGCACTTCTGGGGACGGGCAGTACGCAGGGCTTCCTGCTCAGACGCGATGCCGTGGCGCTCGGTATCGACGACAACGCCCTTGGTCGGCTGGTCCGGGTCGGCGAGCTCGTGCGCATTCGTCAGGGGGTGTACGCCCCACGACGGGAGTGGTCGACGACGTCGCGCCGGCAGCGGCACGGCGTACTGACCCGCGCCGTCCAGGCGCTGTACCGCGACCATGTCGTCGTGTCGCACACGTCCCAGGCGATCGCCGACGGCGCGCCCGATTGGGGCGTCGACCTCTCATCGGTCCACCTGACCCACCTGAGTGGGGGTGGGCGTCGGAGCGCGGGCGTCGTTCACCATGAGGGCTCGCTGCGGGTTGTCGACGTGACCCGCTCCCGGGAGGGCTGGCGTACGACGCCGACCCGCACGGTCCTGGACTGCTGCAACCTCGTGGGCACGGAGGCGGGGCTCGTCCTCGCGAACTGGTATCTGCACGAAGGGCTTACCTCGGTCGACCAGCTCGAGGCGCGGTACGTCGAGATGCAGCGGTCACGGCGGATGCTCGCTGTTCGGCTCGTGCTCGGGCTGGCCAACGGACGAGTGGAGTCCGTCGGAGAGAGCCGTCTGCTGTATCTGATCTGGCGGGCCGGACTGCCGATGCCGATCGTGCAGTGGGAGGTCTGGGACGGCGATCGGCTGGTGGGGACTGTCGACTTCGCCTGGCCGGAGCTCGGGCTGATGGCGGAGTTCGACGGAAGGGTGAAGTACGGCCGGCTGTTGCGTCCGGGGCAGGACGCGGGCGACGCGGTCTTCGCCGAGAAGCGCCGGGAGGACGAGCTACGTGAGGTCACCGGGTGTCGGATGATCCGGCCGATCTGGGTTGATCTCGACCGACCCGACGCCACGGCGGAGCGCATCCGCCGCATGCTCAAGCGCGCGGCGTAGCGCCGGCGAGCCCCGGGCGGCCACCGGCATTGGGGTCCTCCGCCGTTCACTCCTGTGACACCACCGGTGCCAATCTCCCGGCTCCCGTACGAAGCTTCGTGGGGGAGGCGTGAGATTCACCGGGTGCCCGGTGAATCTCCTCCCAACTCCGCGCCCGCGCGCCGCAGAGACGCGGGAGCCCGGCCACCACGAGGGCGACCGGGCTCCCGGGTCGGGTGCGAGGGGCGAGGGGGTCAGCCGTCGGCGGCCTCGGCGGCGGCGGTCTGCTGGTCGGCGACCTCGTGCTCGGAGCGCGCCTGGGCGGCGGGGTCGTGGCCCTGCTCGAGCGAGGGCACCCGGCCGGCGTGCTCGAGGTCGAGGGTGAGGTTCTCCCCGGTGGCCGGGTCGAAGAGGTGCATCTGGGAGGTGTCGACCCAGATGTCGGCCTCGTCGTCCTCGGCGATCCGGCTCGACCCGTCGAGCGAGATGACCAGCTGGGTGCGCACGGTCTCGCCGTCCAGGTCGCGCTCGAGCTGCTGCAGCTGCTCCTGCACCTCGGGCGGGGCCTCGAACGGGATGTAGGCGTAGGCGGTGTTGCCGAGCCACTCGACCTGGTCGACCTTGGCGCGGAACGTCGAGCCCTTGCGCGAGGGGTCCACCACCGAGGCGTCCTCGAACGCCTCGGGACGGATGCCCGCGATCAGCAGCCCGCGCCCGGCAGCCGCGGAGGCCTTCTCCGGGGAGATCTCCACCTTGCCGAACGGCAGCTCGACCGTCGTGCCGTCGACGGTGGCCGGCAGGAAGTTCATCGGCGGGGAGCCGATGAAGCCCGCGACGAACAGGTTGCCGGGGTTGGTGTAGAGCTCACGGGGGGACGCCAGCTGCTGCAGGATGCCGCGCTTGAGTACGGCGACCCGGTCGCCCAGCGTCATGGCCTCGGTCTGGTCGTGGGTGACGTAGACCGTGGTGATGCCGAGCTTCTTCTGCAGCCGCGCGATCTCGCTGCGCATCTGCCCGCGCAGCTTGGCGTCGAGGTTGGACAGCGGCTCGTCGAACAGGAACGCATCGGCGTCGCGGACGATCGCGCGGCCCATCGCCACGCGCTGGCGCTGCCCTCCGGAGAGGTTGGCCGGCTTGCGCTCCAGGTGCTCGTCGAGCTCCAGGGTCTTCGAGGCTGCCCGCACCTTCTCGTCGACCGTCTTGTCGTCGACCTTGGCCAGGCGCAGCGGGAAGGCGATGTTCTCGTAGACGGTGAGGTGGGGGTAGAGCGCGTAGTTCTGGAAGACCATGGCCAGGTTGCGGTCCTTGGGGGGCAGGTCGTTGACGCGCCGGTCCCCGATGATCATGTCGCCGGACGTGATGTCCTCGAGCCCCACGATCATCCGCAGCAGCGTCGACTTCCCACAGCCGGACGGGCCGACCAGGATCATGAACTCTCCGTCGTGGACGTCGATGGAGACGTCGTTGACGGCCGGGAACCCGTCGCCGTACTTCTTGACGATGTTCTTCATGTCGATGGCAGCCATGAGCTCAACCCTTCACTGCGCCGGAGGTCAGACCGGCGACGATCTTGCGCTGGAAAATCAGGACGATGATGATGATCGGGACCGTGGAGATGACGGCGCCCGCGGCCAGCAGCGAGGCCGGCCGGTTGAACGGATCGGCTCCCACGAAGAAGGACAGCGCCGCCGGGATCGGGCGGGCGTTCTCCGTCGAGGTGAGCGAGATGCCGAACACGAAGTCGTTCCAGGCGAAGAAGAACGTCAGGATCGCGGCGGTGAAGACACCGGGCGCCGCGAGCGGGACGATCACCTTCCGGAACGCCTGCCACGACGTGGCGCCGTCGACCTGGGCGGCCTGCTCGAGCTCCCACGGGATCTCCCGGAAGAACGCGGACAGGGTCCAGATCGCCAGCGGCAGCGTGAAGGACATGTAGGGGATGATCAGTCCCGGCCAGGTGTCGTAGAGGCCGAAGGTGCGCCACATGTCGAACAGCGGGCCGACCAGCGAGACCACCGGGAACATCGCGATGGCCAAGGCCATCGTCAGCACGAGCTTCTTGCCCTTGAACTCCAGGCGGGCGATCGCGTAGGCGGCCAGCGTCGCGATGATCACCGACAGCACCGTGGCGATCAGGCTGATGCCGATCGAGTTGAGGATCGCCCGACGGAACTGGGCGTACTCGTCACCGGTGAGCAGGTCCTTATAGTTCTGCCAGCCGGCGCTGTCGCCGTCGGCCGGGAAGAACCCCGGGCTGCCGTTGGTGATCGCTTCCTGCGACTTGAAGGACAGCGAGATGATCCAGGCGACCGGCAGCAGGCACCACAGGAGGATGAGCAGACAGCCGATGGCGGTTCCGAGCTTTCTCATGCCCTCATCCCTCCTGCCGCGCCGCGGCGAGGTCGACCCGGAACAGCTTGACGATCAGGAACGCGATGAGCAGCACCGAGAGGAACAGCAGCACCGACAGCGCCGAGCCGATCCCGAGCTGGAACTGCTCGATGGTCTGGCGATAGGTGAGGAACGAGATCGACTCGGTGTTCACCGCTCCCGCCGTCATCACGAAGATGTTGTCGAAGATCCGGTAGGCGTCGAGCGCCCGGAACAGCACCGCGACCATGATCGCCGCACGCATGTTGGGCAGGATCACCTTCCACAGCCGCTGCCACCACGTGGCGCCGTCGACCTTGGCGGCCTCGATCATGTCCTCGGAGACCTGGGCCAGGCCGGCCAGGAGCAGCAGCGACATGAAGGGCGTGGTCTTCCAGATCTCCGAGACCATGATCGCGATGACCGCCGGTGTGGTCTCACCGAACCAGTTGAAGGTGGCGTCCAAGCCCGGGATCCAGGAGTTGACGAAGCCGTTCTGGTAGCTGAACGCGAACTGCCAGGCGAAGCCCGAGACCACCGTGATGATGCCGTAGGGGATCAGGATCGAGGTGCGGATGACCCCGCGGGCGAAGATCACCCGGTGCATCACCATCGCGAAGATGAAGCCGATCACGAGCTCGACGGCCACCGTGACGACCATGTAGAGGACCGTGATCCCCGTGACCTTCCAGAAGAGCGGGTCGGTGAGGGCGGTGAGGTAGTTGCTCAGCCCCACGAACTCCTTGTCCTCGGGGGCCGTCAGCGAGTAGTTGTACAACGACAGGTAGAGCGCCCGGAGCATCGGGAACGCGGTGACGATGAGCATCACGACGATCGCGGGCGCCACCAGCTTGCGGCCGAGGGAGTTCTCGGCCCGGGCCCGCTGGTTGTCCGGCGGCGTCGTCGTGTCCGGCCTGGCCTTCTCGCCGGCCGTGGCGACGTAGGAGGTGGTCACAGCAGGGCCTTCCCTTCGAGGACGTCCTTGAGGAACCGCGCCGACTCACGGGGCGTGGACTCGGGGTCGACGGACCGGGGCGAGTGCCAGACGCTCTGCAGCGCCGCCGAGATGGTGGCGTAGTAGGAGCTCTTCGGTCGCGGCCCACCGGAGTCGACGCTCTGGCTGAACAGCTCGAGCAGGTCGGCGGGGTAGGCCTCGGTCAGCTCCTTGGCGTCGTACGCCGACTGGCGAGCGGGCATCAGGCCCGACTCCACGGCGAGCGCGACCTGGGACTCGCTGGTCGTCACGCACTCGGCCGCCTCCAGGGCGAAGTCCGGGTGCTTGGAGAACGCGCCGACGCCGATGTCGATCCCGCCGATGGGGGGCTTGGACTCCTCGCCCTCCACCGTCTCGGGGTAGCGCGCCCAGCCCAGGTCGTCGAACTGCTCCTGGGTCAGGCCTCCGGTGTCGACCAGCGTCTTGTAGTTCTGGTAGACGAAGGTCCAGTTGACCATGAACTCCCCGGGGCCCTCGAACATCAGCCCGAGGCTGGTGCCCTCGTTGGAGGTCGTCAGGTCGGGCTGCGCGGCCTTGGAGTCCGCGAGCTTCTCGATGACCGCCGCCGCGGCCTTGCCGGCCTCGGAGTCGATGTCGACCGAGGCGTCCTTGCCGGCCTCGTTGTTGCTGATGATGTCGCCGCCCGCGCCCTGGATCAGGGCGTTGATCCACACGACGTAGGCCTCGTACTTGTTGGCCTGGACGCCGACCGTGCCGCCGTTCTCGGCGGCGGCGTCGATGACCTGGTCCCAGGTGACCGGCTGGCTCATGTCGAGACCGGCGGCCTCGGCGAGCGACTTGCGGTACCAGAGGACCTGGGTGTTGGCCCACTGCGGGAAGGCGTAGACGCCGTCGTCCCACTTGACGGTCTCCGCCGCGCCCTCGAGCACGTCCTCGTCGGTCGCGGTGGCCGCGCTCTCCTCGGGGAGCTTCTCGAGCCAGTTGGCGTTGGCGAACTCCGCCACGAAGACCGGGTCGAGGCTCATCAGGTCGGTCGAGGAGTCCTCGGCCGCGAGGCGACGGGCCAGCTGGGTGCGCTGGTCGGTGGCGCCCGAGGGCAGCAGCTGCACCTCGATGTCGTACTCGTCGGTGCTGCACTGCTCGGCCAGCTTCGTCAGCGTCGGGACGCCGTCGGGGTTGACGTACCAGTTGAGCGTCGGCTTGCCGGAGTCGCCGGAGCACCCCGCGAGGAGACCGCTGGCCAAGGTGGCGGCAGCGAGGACCGCGATGCCGCGGCGACGTCGCCGTCCCCCACCTCTGCGATCTCTCGGTGGTGCGGATGCGAACGTCATGCGGCCCCTCCCGAATCATGTGGCTGTGCTCACATGGTCTAGTTCTGACCGACGTTTGTCCACTGCCCACACGGGCGTGGCGGGCTCAGGCTCGGTCGGCGGTTCGCCGGATCCCGGCGGCGAAGGTCTCGAAGAGGTCACGCGGGAGGTCGTGGCCCATTCCGTCGATGAGCAGGAGCTCGGCGCCGGGGACGGCGGCCGCGGTGGCGCGCCCTCCGGACACGTGCACCATCCGGTCGGCGAGGCCGTGCACCACGAGCGTCGGCACCCGCACCGACTTCAGGCGCGGGCCGCGGTTGGGCTGGTTGAGGATGGCCAGCATCTGGCGCAGCACGCCCTCGGGGGTGACGCCGCGGTCGTAGGTCTCCTCGGCCCGGGCGCGCACCTCCTCGTCGCTCTGCGGGAAGCCGGGGGAGCCGATCAGCTTCCACAGCGCCGCACTGGCCTTGACGTAGGCCTCGCGTCCCGCGCCACGGTTGGCGAGCAGCGACGGCAGCAGGCTGGGGTGCTGCCAGCCGACGGTGCGCTTGCCGGTGGTCGACATGATGCTGGTCAGGCTGCGCACCCGTGCCGGCTTCACGATCGCCATCGTCTGCACGATCATCCCGCCCATCGAGACGCCGGCGACGTGCGCGGACTCCACGCCGAGGTGGTCGAGCAGTCCGAAGGCGTCCTCCGCCAGGTCGTCCAGCGTGTACGGCGGTCGGCTGCGGGCACCCGCGAACGCGCGTACCAGTGCCGCGCGGCCCACGCGCCCGCCGACCCGGCTGGACCGCCCGGTGTCGCGGTTGTCGTAGCGGATGACGTAGAAGCCGCGCGCGGCGAGCATCGAGCAGAGCTCGGGGTCCCACCACGTCATCGGGCCGCCCAGGCCCATCACCAGCAGCAGCGGCTCGTCGTCGGGGTCGCCGAAGGTCTGGTAGCAGAGCTCGACGCCCTTGCCCACGGGGGCGAACAGCTCCCCGGACACGGCGACATCGGGGACGTCCGGGGTCTTGCGGCGGGGTCGAGAGGACATGACGGAAGTCTCTCGCACCCGACCCGACCTGTCGTCGAACGGGGCCAGGTTGCCGGCCGGAATCGTTACCTGCGCGTAACGTGACCCGGGTGAGCACCCCGACCCTCGCGGCCTTCCTGCTGCCGGAGGGCTTCGCCCGCCCGGCCCTGGCGACGGTCGTGCGCGAGGGCAGCGTGCTCGGCGAGGCCGGGCGCTACATGCTGCGTACGGCGGGCGACCGGCGTGCCCGCCGCAGCGCGCCGTACACCGGGCGGACCCGTCCGCGCGCCGCGGACCCCGTGGTGCTGGTGCCCGGGTTCCTGGCCGGCGACGCGTCGCTCGCGCTGATGGCGCGCACCCTGCGGGGAGAGGGCTTCCGGACCTATCGCTCCCACATCCGGGCCAACGTCGGCTGCACCCTGGACGCCGCCGATCAGCTGGAGGAGCGGCTGGAGTCCATCGTGATCCGGCGCGGCACCCGGGTCCAGATCGTCGGGCACAGTCTGGGCGGGATGCTCGCGCGCGGGATCGCCGTACGCCGCCCCGACCTGGTCGCCGGCATCGTCACGCTCGGCAGCCCGATGCTGGCGCCCGGCGCGCACCACCGGGTGCTCACGGCGAGCGTGGACGTGCTGGTGCGGCTGAGCCGGGCCGGCCTCCCCGGGCTGATGGCGGAGGAGTGCGTCGCCGGCGGCTGCGCGCGCCAGAGCTTCGACGAGAGCCAGGAGCCGATGCCGGCGAACGTCGGGTTCACCGCGGTCTTCTCCAAGCGCGACGGGATCGTCGACTGGCGCGCGTGCGCCCCGGCCGCCGCGCACGCCATCGAGGTCACCGCCTCGCACGTCGGCATGGCGCTCGACCCCCGGGTCATCGACCACGTGGCGGCGTCGCTGCGACGCCACGCGCTCGACTCAGTGGTCGAAGTCGATCGAGGAGTAACTGCGTAGCTTCTGCAGGCGGTGCTCGGAGGTGATCGAGCGGATCGTGCCGCTGCGCGAGCGCATGACCAGCGAGTGCGTGGTGGCACCGCCGCCGGCGTAGCGGACGCCGCGCATCAGGTCGCCGTCGGTGATGCCGGTCGCGACGAAGAAGCAGTCGTCGCCGGTCACCAGGTCGTCGGTGGACAGCACGAAGTCGGGGTCGAGGTTGTGGCCGGCGTCGAGGGCGCGCTGGCGCTCGGCGTCGTCCTGGGGCCACAGCTGGCCCTGGATCACGCCGCCCATGCACTTCATCGCGCAGGCGGTGATGATCGCCTCGGGGGTGCCGCCGACGCCGAGGAGCAGGTCGACGCCGCTGTCGGGGCGGGCGGCCGAGATCGCGCCGGCCACGTCGCCGTCGACGATGAACTTGATCCGCGCGCCGGTGGCGCGGATCTCCTCCGCGAGCCGCTCGTGGCGGGGCCGGTCCAGGAGCACGACGGTCACGTCCTCGGCCTTGCCGCCCTTGGCCTTCGCGACCTGGTGGATGTTCTCCGCGACCGGGTAGCGGATGTCCACGACGTCGGCCGCCTCGGGGCCGGTGGCCAGCTTGTCCATGTAGAAGACCGCCGACGGGTCGTACATCGAGCCACGGGGCGACACCGCGAGCACCGCGACCGCGTTGCTCATGCCCTTGGCGGTGAGCGTCGTGCCGTCGATCGGGTCGACGGCGACGTCGCAGTCCGGCCCGGTGCCGTCGCCGACCTGCTCGCCGTTGTAGAGCATGGGCGCGTTGTCCTTCTCGCCCTCCCCGATCACGACGGTGCCGTTCATCCCGATCGTCGAGATCATCACCCGCATCGCGTTGACGGCCACGCCGTCGGCGCCGTTCTTGTCCCCGCGGCCCACCCAGCGCCCGGCCGCCATGGCCGCCGCCTCGGTGACGCGCACCAGCTCCAGCGCGAGGTTGCGGTCGGGAGACTGGGGGGCGACGTCGAGGGAGGGATCCATGAGCGCATGGTATCGGTGCGATCAGGGTGCGCCGTACGTCTGCACGGCGGTCTCCTTCACCGAGAGCCAGACCTCGCGGCCCGGAAGCAGATCGAGCTCGCCCACGGCGGCGGGCGTGACGTCGGCGAGCAGGTCGGTGTCGGCCGAGACCAGCAGCCGTACGGCGTCGCCGTGCGGCGCCGCGCTGACGACCGCTCCTCGCCACCGGTGCCGCGCGGAACCCTCCGGCCTGAGCAGCGAGACCGTCACCGCGCGCGGGCTGAACGAGCGGAACGTGTCGCCCTCGCGCAGCACGTTGAGCCCGACCAGGCGGGCGACGTGGTCGGTGCGCGGGTGGGCGGCGACCTCGCCCGGCGTGCCGTCCTGCGCCACCCGGCCCTCGTCGAGCACCAGCACGCGGTCGGCGAGGGTGAGGGCGTCGATGGCGTCGTGGGTGACCAGCAGCGCGACGCCGTCGTAGCCGGCGAGGTGGCGGGCCAGCTCCACCCGCAGGGCCGACGCGACACCGACGTCGAGTCCTGCGAACGGCTCGTCGAGCAGGAGCAGCGCCGGGTCGGTCGCGAGCGCGCGGGCGATCGCCACCCGCTGCGCCTGCCCGCCCGACAGCTGCCCCGGCCGGCGTGCCGCCAGGTCCGCGACGCCGAGACGGTCGAGCCAGCCCTGGGCGGTGGCCTCGGCGGCGGCGCGGCGGGCGCCTCGCGAGCGGGGGCCGAAGGCGACGTTCGCGAGCGCGGAGAGGTGGGGGAAGAGCGACTGGTCCTGGAAGACGAAGCCCAGATGGCGCTCGCGGACCAGCCGGGCCGGGTCCGTCCAGCTCTCGCCGGCCACGGTGACCGAGCCGGTCATCTCGACCAGCCCGGCCAGCGCCCGCAGCAGGGTGGTCTTGCCGGCGCCGTTGGGGCCGATCACGGCCACGACCGAGCCGGGCTCCGCGGCGAGCGACGCCTCCAGCCGGCCGGGGACGTGGATCCGCGCCTGCAGGCCGCTCACGGGGTGGTCAGCCATCGGTTGCGCAGGGCCGCCAGGATCGCCACGGAGGCGACCAGCAGGATCATGCTGAGGGTGCGGGCGACCTCGGGGTCGCCCTGGAGGGTCGTGTAGATCAGCGAGGGCATGGTCTGCGTGGTGCCGGGGTAGTTGCCCGCGAAGGTGATCGTGGCCCCGAACTCCCCGAGCGAGCGCGCCCACGCCAGCACCGCTCCGGCCAGGACCCCCGGCATCGCGAGCGGCAGCGTCACCCGGCGGAACGTCGTCCAGCGGGTGGCGCCCAGGGTGGCCGCCACGACGTCGTAGCGCTCGCCGGCGCTGCGCATCGCCCCCTCGACGCTGAGCACGTAGAAGGGCATCGACACGAAGGTGTGCGCGATGACCACCGCCGGGGTCGTGTACGGCAGCGAGACCCCGCCCTCGCGCAGCAGCGGGCCGAGGAGCCCGCCGCGGCCCAGTGCCGTCACGAGCGCCACGCCGGCGACGACCGGCGGCAGCACGAGCGGGACGGTGACCGCCGCACGCAGCAGGGCGCGACCGCGGAAGTCGACCCGGGCCAGCAGCCAGGCCAGCGGGGTGCCGAGGACCAGGCAGGCCACGACCGTCGCGCCGGAGGCGACGGCGGTGAGGCGCAGCGCCTCCCGCACCTCCTGGCTGCGCAGCCGGTCGAGGAACGTGCCCCATGGCGTGTCCAGCACCAGGCTGACCAGGGGCAGCACCAGCAGCGCGGCGGCGAGCGCGGCCGGCACGAGCAGGACCAGGGGAGGCCGCCCGAGGCCACGGCCGGAGGCGTCGGTCACGGCGGACCGAACCCGGCGTCCCGCAGGACCCGCCGCCCGGCGTCGGAGAGCACCAGTGCGACGAAGTCCTGGGCCAGGGCGGGGTCCATGGCCTGCTCGAGCGGGGCGATCGGGTACGCCGTGACCACCTCCTGGGCGCCGGGGATCTCGAAGCGGCGTACCTCCTCGCCGGCCGCGACCGCGTCGGTGGCGTAGACGAGCCCGGCGTCGGCCTCGCCGCTGGTGACCTTGGCGAGCACCGCCTTGACGTCCACCTCGAGGCTGGCGGGCTCGGCTCGCTGGCCGGTGGCCTCGAGCAGGGTGGTCGCGGTCCGGCCACACGGCGCGGTCGCGACGCAGACGACGTAGGTGACCTCGCCGGAGGCGAGATCGGCGTACGACGTGATGCCGGCCGGGTTGTCGGCCGGGGTCACGAGCACCATCGTGTTGGTGGCGAAGACGACCGGGTCGGCCGCGAGGGCGTCGGCCGCGCGGTCCATGGTCGTCGTGTCGGCGGTGGCGATCACGTCGGCCGGCGCGCCGCCCACCGCCTGCTCGGCCAGCGTGGCCGAGGAGTCGAAGGCGAGCCGGACGGTGACGCCGTCGTGCTCGGCCTCGAAGTCCTCGGCGAGCGCGGTGAAGCTCTCGGTCAGCGAGGCGGCGGCCAGGACGGTGATCGTCGTGTCGTCGTTGCCCCCGCAGCCCGCGAGGGGGAGGAGCAGGGCGAGGCAGGCCAGCGTGGGCAGCGGCCTCATCAGGGGCGCTCCACGACCACGTTGGTGGACTTGACCGACGCGACGGCGCGCACGCCGGGGGCGAGACCCAGCTCGTCGGCGGCCTCGGCGCTCATCAGCGAGACGATCCGGTACGGGCCGCAGATCAGGTCGACCTGCGCCATCACCGTGTCCTTCTTGACCCGGACGACGATGCCGGTGAGCCGGTTGCGGGCGCTGACCGCGGCGGCCCGGCCGGGGTCGGGGTCGCGGGAGTCGGCCAGGGACTCCGCCAGGACCGCGAGGTCGGCGCCGTCCACCACGGTGCGGCCGTCGGCGACCGAGGCCTCGACGCGGCCGGCCTCGACCCAGCGCCGCAGCGTGTCGTCGCTGACGCCGAGGATTTCGGCGGCCTCCGCAACTCGGTAGCTGGTCACGTCGAGAGTCTGCCGCACGTGCGGTCAGGTGGCCAGCCACAATGCCGCGACTGCGGCGGCGAGGCTGAGCGGGGTGAGCGCGAGGGAGACCCGGTGGAAGCGGCGCAGGTCGGGGCGCTCGCCGTACCGGCCCAGGTGGCGGGCCCACAGCAGGTTGGCCAGGGAGCCGCTGTAGGTGAGCCCGGCGCCGATGTTGAGGCCGAGCAGCGCGGCGAGCACGGCGGTGTCTCCGAGGGGGGCGAGCAGCGGCACCAGGAGCAGGGTGGCCGAGAGGTTGGTGAGCAGGTTCGCCAGGACGGTGGCGAGCGCCGCGATCAGCGCCAGGGCGCCGAGGGTGGTCGAGCTCGGGAGGGCCCGCGCCACCAGGTCGCCGAGGAAGCCCTCCGAGATCGCGGCCACCACGACGCCCAGCGCCAGGACGAAGCAGGCGAAGCCGGGATGGGCGGCGCGGAGCACCTCGCGTGCGCCCACCAGGCGACGGCGGCGCCCCCAGCCGACGAGCACCAGCGCCGCCACCGACGAGACGGCGTACGGCTCGAGTCCGAGCGGCGAGGTCACCGCGAAGCCGGCGAGCATGAGCGCCACGACCGCGACCGGGAACGGCTCCATCGCGGGCGCGCCCACCTCGCCGCCGTCGGACACGGGCGTCGACAGCTCGCGGCGGAACACGACCCGCAGGGCGACGTACTCCACGACGAGCACCGCCGCGAGCACCGGGGCCATCGTGAGGGCGAAGCCGGCGAAGGTGAGGTCGAGGTGGGGCATGGCCAGCAGGTTGGTGAGGTTGGAGACGGGTAGCAGCAACGAGGCGCTGTTGGCCATCCGCAGGCAGGCGTAGGCGCCCGGCGTCGGCGAGGTGCCGATCGCGACCGCGGCGCCGACCACCACCGGAGTGAGCAGCACGACCGTCGCGTCGAGGCTCAGCACGGCGGTGACGGCGGCGGCCACCAGGAACGCCGCGGTGAACAGCCGGCGCGGGCCGTGGGCACGGTCCGGCCCGGGGCGCAGCAGGCGGCCGAGGGCCGCGAACAGCCCGGCGCGCGCGCAGACGTCGGCGACCACGAGGATCGTGGCGAGGAAGGCGACCACGGGCGCCAGGTGCCGCAGGGCCTCGCCGGCCCGGTCGAGGGGGACCAGGCCGGTGGCCAGCACCGCGCCGGTCGCGACCACGGCGACCAGGGCCTCGACGCGTCCGGAGGGGTGCCGGTAGGCCGTGACCAGCAGCGTCAGCAGCGCCGCGACAGCGACCAGCTCGGCCGACAGCTGGGCGAGGGTCGGCACGCGCGCAATCTACGACACCTGTGAGGATGGGCCTCGTGAGCGACAGCGAGAAGCCGGGCCGGTACCCGCGCTCGGCCAACAGCCTGATCGCCTCGCTCGTCGTCACCCTGCTGGTCGTCGCCGCGTTCGTGGTCTTCCGGGCCGTCACGCGCGACAACCAGGAGATCGAGCCGGAGGCGGTCGACTACCTCGAGACGGTCGAGCAGATCCAGGGATCCGGTGCCCGCGTCGCCTACCCGCGTGAGCTGCCCGAGGGCTGGAAGGCGACCAGCGTGGCGTTCACCCCCGGTGAGCGGGGCGCCTTCGGGCTGTCGATGCTCACCGACGACGGGACGTTCGTCGGGCTCCGTCAGGAGGACGAGGGCGTGGACGACCTGCTGGAGACGTACGTCGACGAGGAGACGGTCGAGGGCGAGACGGTGGACATCGACAGCCAGATCGCCCGGACCTGGGAGAGCTACTCCGACGAGGGCGGCGACCGGGCCTACGCGACCGAGCTCGGCGAGGACACCCTGCTGGTCTTCGGCTCGGCCGACGAGGACGACCTGCGGCTGCTGATCGAGTCGCTGACGACCGAGCCGGTCTCCTAACCCTCGTCCTGCTGGTCGTTCTGTTGGGCCAGCACCGCGTCGAGGCGCTGCCGGGCGCCGTCGAGCCACTCCTGGCAGATCGTCGCGAGCTGCTCGCCGCGCTCCCAGAGGGCCAGCGACTCCTCCAGGGTGGTGCCGCCGGTCTCGAGGCGGCGTACGACGTCGAGCAGCTCCTCGCGGGCTGCCTCGTAGGAGGGGGTGGCGTCGTCGGTCATGCGGGCTCTTCTTCCTGGTGCGGTGCGGGGTCGGGGACGGTCGAGTCGACGGTGGCGGCGATGCGGCCGTCGGCCACCCGGACGCTCACGGCGGCGCCGGCGCCGACCGCGTCGATGGTCGTGACGACGTGGCCGTCGGCGTCCTGGAGGACGGCGTAGCCGCGCTCGAGCGTGGCCAGCGGGGACAGGGCGCGGGCGCGGGCGCGCTGGTGGCCGATGTCGTCGGCGGCGCGGTCCAGGGCATGGCGCAGCGTGCGGCGGCTGCGCTCGAGCAGCGCCGCGAGCTCCGCGCCGCGGTCGTCGATGAGGGTGCGCGGGTCGGCCAGCGACGGTCGCTCGCGCAGGGCGTCGAGGCGGTGCTGCTCGTGCTCGACGCGGGTGCGGACCGCCTGCCGCATCCGCAGCCGGGCCTGCCCGAGGCCGGACAGCTCCTGGTGGACGTCGGGGACGACCAGCTTGGCCGCGTCGGTGGGCGTCGAGGCCCGCACATCGGCGACCAGGTCGAGCAGCGGCGAGTCCGGCTCGTGGCCGATCGCCGAGACGACCGGCGTACGGACCCGCGCGACGGCGCGGATCAGCCCCTCGTCGCTGAACGGGAGCAGGTCCTCCACCGCGCCGCCCCCGCGGGCGATGACGATGACCTCGACGGCCGGGTCGCGGTCGAGCCGCGCCACCGCCTCCATCACCTCGGCCGCCGCGCGGGTGCCCTGCATCGCCGCGTGCACCACCTCGAACGCCACCGCCGGCCACCGCCGGCGGGCGTTGTCGAGGACGTCGCGCTCGGCGGCGCTGTTGGGCGCCGTCACCAGCCCGACCTTGCCCGGCAGGAAGGGCAGGCGGCGCTTGAGCTCCTGCGCGAAGAGGCCCTCGGCGGCCAGCAGCTGGCGGCGCTGCTCGAGGCGGGCCAGCAGCTCGCCGAGTCCCACCATCTTGATCTCGCGCGCATAGAGGGAGAGCGTGCCGCGGTTGGCGTAGTAGGACGGCTTGGCGTTGATGACCACGCTCGCGCCCTCGACCAGTGGCGGGTTGAGCCCGTCGAAGAGCTGGCGCGAGCAGGTCACCGGCACCGACACGTCGGCCACCGAGTCGCGCAGCGTCAGGAACACCGTCCCGACCCCGGGCCGGCGGCTCACCTGCGCCACCTGCCCCTCCACCCAGACCGCTCCCAGCCGCTCGATCCACCCGGCGATCGCGTTGGCGATCTGTCGAACCGGCGCCGGCGACTGCGCAGACGTCTCCAGTGCCATGCCCGCGACCCTAGGCCACGCCTCCGACCGGGTGGCGGGGTGCGCCAGTTTCACCGGGCACCCGGTGAAACTGGTGCCTCCCGTACGAAACTTCGTTAGGGAGGCGTGAGTTTCACCGGGCACCCGGTGAATCTCCTCGGGCTGGTGGCGCCGCCGGCGCCGACTCGGCGACGCACGGCGCCGCCCGTAGACTGGGCGCCATGACGATCGACCTGGGCACGCCGAGTCTGCTCTCGCCCGAGGAGGCCGACAAGGCCGTCCTGCTCGCGGCGCCGCGGGGCTACTGCGCCGGGGTGGACCGGGCCGTGGTGACCGTCGAGAAGGCGCTGGACCTGTACGGCGCGCCGGTCTACGTCCGCAAGCAGATCGTCCACAACAAGCACGTCGTCGCCGACCTGGAGTCGCGCGGGGCGGTGTTCGTCGAGGAGCTCGACGAGGTGCCGGCGGGGGAGACCGTCGTCTTCTCGGCCCACGGGGTGTCGCCCGCGGTGCACCGCCAGGCCCAGGAGCGTGAGCTCAAGACGATCGACGCGACCTGCCCGCTGGTGACCAAGGTCCACCACGAGGCCAAGCGCTTCGCCGACGACGACTTCGACATCCTGCTGATCGGCCACGCGGGTCACGAGGAGGTGGAGGGCACGGCGGGCGAGGCGCCGGACAACATCCAGCTCGTGCAGAGCCCCGCCGACGTCGCCAACATCGTGGTCCGCGACCCGGCGCGAGTGGCGTGGCTGTCGCAGACGACGCTGTCGGTCGACGAGACGCTGGAGACCGTGGCGGCGATCCGCGAGCGCTTCCCGCTGCTGCTCGACCCGCCCAGCGACGACATCTGCTACGCCACCCAGAACCGCCAGCTCGCCGTCAAGGAGATCGCCCGCGGCTCCGACCTCCTGATCGTCGTCGGCTCCGGCAACTCCTCCAACTCGGTGCGCCTGGTCGAGGTGGCGCTGGAGGCCGGCGCCAAGGCCTCCTACCGGGTCGACGACGCCTCGGAGATCGACGAGACCTGGCTCGACGGCGTGCGCAGCGTCAGCGTCACCTCGGGCGCGAGCGTCCCGGAGGCGCTGGTCGAGGGCGTCCTGTCCTACCTCGCCGAGCGCGGGTTCCCGGATGCGAAGGCGGTGCACAGTGCGGAGGAGTCGCTGATCTTCTCCCTGCCCAAGGAACTGCGCCGCGACCTCAAGGCCGCGGGTCGGAGCTGACGCTCCCGGTCCGGTCGGCCTCCCGCGTCCCGGCGGCGGGCCACACGACGAAGCGGTAGGCCACGAAGTTCAGCACGAAGCTGACGCCGATCGCGACGAGCTTGGCGCCGAGCACCAGCAGGTCGTCGGGCCCGACGACGTCCTCGAGCAGCGCGAGCAGGCCGTGGATGACCAGCGGCTGGACCATCCAGAGGGTCACGGCATTGGTGGCGAGGAAGAGCGCGGCGTGGCGCAGGGTCAGCCGGTCGGCGCGGAACGTGAACAGCCCGTTGACCACGAAGCTGAACGTCATGCCGGCGATGGTGGACACGCAGTTGGCCGCGAGGATGCCGAGCCGGTCGTGCAGCAGCATGAACAGCACGACGTCGATGAGCGTGTTGGCCACGCCGACCGCCGCGAAGCGCACCAGGACGGTCCCGCGACGCGGAGCGGACCCGCTCAGGACGCACCGTCCCGCCGCGTCGCGCCCGCGGGGGGCTCGGTCCGCGGCGTCCGGGGCAGCGACCGTACGCCGGCACGCTCCCCACGCGCGGCGAGCGCGAGCGAGTACAGCGGCCGGTCCTGCACCTCGACGTAGACGCGTCCGAGGTAGCTGCCGATCACGCCCATCATGATCAGCTGCAGCCCGCTGAGGGCGAACATGCCGACGCCGAGGAAGGCCCACCCGGGCACCGCCTGCTCGGGCACGAACAACCGCACCCCCAGCACGTAGACGGCCAGCAGCAGGCTCAGGAACGAGATGACGTAGCCGAGCCGGGAGATCCACCGCAGCGGGGCGGTCGAGAAGCCGAGGATGCCGTTGGCGGCGAACGCGATCATCTTGCGCAGCGGGTAGCCGCTCTTCCCGGCGTACCGCGGGTCCCGGTCGAAGAGGAGCGCCTCCTGGCGGAAGCCGACGTGCGCCACGATGCCGCGCAGGAAGCGCTCGTGCTCGCGGTAGCGAGAGACCTCGGCGACGACCTTGCGGTCCATGAGCCGGAAGTCGCCCACGTTGCGAGGGATCTTGATGTCGGCGAGACGGTCGAGCAGCCAGTAGAACCCGTAGGCCGTGGTGCGCTTGAACACCGAGTCCTTGCGGGTGCGGCGCTGGGCGTAGACGACGTCCACGCCGTCCTCCCACATGGAGATCATCTCCATGCTGACGCGCGGCGGGTCCTGGAGATCGGTGTCCATGACGATCACGGCGTCGGCGTCCGTGGCGGCGTCGAGCCCGGCCGTGACGGCGATCTGGTGGCCGCAGTTGCGCGAGAAGCTCAGGACGCTCACGCGGGTGTCGGCGTCGCGGAGCTCGAGGAGCTTGGCCAGCGAGTCGTCGCGGCTGCCGTCGTTGACGTAGATGAACTCGAACTCGAGGTCGCCACGGGCCTCGGTGGCCCGGACCAGCGCGCTGTGGAAGGCACCGATGTTCTCGGACTCGTTGTAGACGGGCAGGACGTAGGCGACCTTCGGCGGCGCCTCGTCGCGCCCGTGCTGGTCGGTGGGCTGGTGCAGCTCAGACATCGGTTCGCTCTCAGGTCCTCGATCGGCTCCGCGGCTCCGGCCGCGGCGGGCATCCGGCGTTCCTACCCGTCCCGCCTGCGTCGACGCTGTGGATCAGCCATGACGATGCTACGTGGCCGCGCGCCGCTCGCCCCGCATGGTCCGCCGTCCGCACGTCGTAGAGTGGCGCGATGGCCAGGTTCGTCGACATCCACCCCGACAACCCGCAGCCTCGCCTGCTCCAGCAGGTGGTGGACGCCCTGCGCGACGACGCCCTGATCGCCTACCCGACGGACTCCGGCTACGCCCTCGGGTCCCGCGTCGGCAACCGCGACGGTCGCGACCGGATCCTGCGGATCCGCGGGCTCGACGACCGGCACCACTTCACCCTGGTGTGCAAGGACTTCTCGCAGCTCGGACAGCTGGTCCATGTGGACAACTCGGCGTTCCGCGCGATCCGGGCCGCGACCCCCGGCCCCTACACGTTCATCCTGCCGGCGATGCCCGAGGTGCCACGCCGGCTGATGCATCCCAAGAAGCGGACCGTGGGCGTGCGCATCCCGGACCACAAGGTCGCCCAGGCCCTCCTCGAGCTGCTGGGCGAGCCGCTGCTCAGCAGCACGCTGATCCTCCCGGGTGAGACCGAGGCCCGCACCATGGGCTGGGAGATCAAGGAGGAGCTCGACCACGAGGTCGACCTGGTCATCGAGGCCGGCGAGACCACCTCGGAGCCGACGACCGTCGTCGACTGGTCCTCCGGCGCCCCCGAGGTCGTACGCCGCGGCGCGGGCGATCCGGACCGCTTCGCCTGAGGCTCGCGCGGCTCAGCGGGCCGGCGTACGCCGGGTGTCCGGGACGGCCGACACCGCGCGCTGCCGGACGAAGAGCACCGCGAGACAGAGCAGGTAGCCGACCACGAGCGCCACGCTGTGCTGCGACATGCCGGTGATGACGGCCTGGACGGTGCCGTCCTCGGGGTGGCCGAGCACGCCGGGCCGGCTGACCGCGACGAGCACGAAGACCCCGACCAGCAGCAGCGGCGGCATCACCCCGACCGTGAAGAAGTCGGCGGGACGGACGCTGAGCGCGAGCGCGACGCACAGCGCCACGAACGTCAGGTCGAAGAGCAGCCCGACGTCGTCGGTGAGCCAGAGGTCGAGCACGGCGACGGTGAGAGAGGCGGCCGCGCCGAGCGCGGCGACCTCCCGGCCCGGCTGTCGCCCCTCTTCCCAGAGCCTCCGGGCGTGCGTCACGAGACTCTCGCCGCTGCGGTCACAGCGCCACCGTATGGTCCCGATCCGGCTCATCCGGGGCGGCGCGCCGGGCGACCGCGCGGAGCTCGACCGCCCTCGGGGCCGGCAGCTCGTCGTCGGTGACCGAGAGGTCGGTGAACCGGCGCGCCGCCACCAGCACCCGTGACTCCAGCGACCCGACCGCCTGGTTGTAGTGGCCGACGGCCGCGTTGAGGGAGCGGCCGACGGCGTCGACGTGGGCGCCGAGGGTGCCCAGGCGGGCGTGCAGGTCGCGACCGAGGCGGTGGATCTCGCGGGCCTGGTCGGCCAGCGCCTCGTGGCTCCACCCGTGGGCGACGGTGCGCAGCAGCGCGATCAGGGTGGTGGGCGTGGCCAGCACGACCTGCCGCGCGGCGGCGTAGTCGATGAGGTCGCCGTCGCTCTCCAGCGCGGCGGCGAGGAACGACTCGGCCGGCATGAACAGCACCACGAACTCCGGGCTCTCCTCCAGGGAGCGCCAGTAGGCCTTGCCGGCGAGCGTGTCGACGTGGGCGCGCACCTGGCGGGCGTGCCGGGCGAGGTGGCCCTCGCGCTCGTCGTCGTCATCGGTCGTCGTGGCATCGAGGTAGGCGTCCAGCGGCACCTTGGCGTCGACCACGAGCCGTCGGTCGCCGACCAGGTGCACCACCAGGTCGGGACGTCGCGCGCCGTCGTCGAGGCGCACCTGCTCGGAGAAGTCGCAGCGGTCGACCAGCCCGGCCAGCTCGACCGCGCGCCGCAGGTGCAGCTCGCCCCAGCGTCCCCGCACCTGCGGCTTGCGCAGCGCCGTCGACAGTGACTGGGTCTCGCGGCGCAGGAGGTCGTTGGACTGGCGCATGTCGAGCACCTGCTGGTGCAGCTGGCTCTGCCACGCCACCCGGTTGTGCTCCAGGTCGCGCATCTGGTCCTGCAGGCGCTCCAGGCCCTCCTTGACGACGGCCTGGTCGGCGGCGCGCTGGTCGAGCGCGGCCACCGTCCGATCCTCGTACGGCGCACGGTCGCGGCCGCGCAGCAGCCCGGCGGCGTAGCCCAGCCCGGCGCCCGCGGCGAGGCAGACGAGCAGCGCGAGCAGTGTGGTCAGGTCCATGGCAGCAGCATGGACCCGACCACCGACAGCCGCCGCCGGACGCGCCTCAGTCGAGCTCCACGACCACCGGCGCGTGGTCGGAGGCGCCCTGGCCGGCGCGCTCCTCGCGGTCGATGAAGGCGCCGGTGACGCGCTCGGCGAACGGTGCCGAGCCGAGCACGAAGTCGATGCGCAGGCCGCGGTTGCGCTCGTAGCGCTGGCGGTAGTAGTCCCAGTAGGTGTAGACCTCCGGGCCCGGCGCGTGCGGGCGCACGACGTCGACGTACCCGTCGTCGAGGAAGGCCTGGAAGGCCGCGCGCTCGCGGGGCGTCACGTGCGTGGACGCGGCGAACTGCCTCATGTCGAAGACGTCCTCGTCCAGCGGCGCGATGTTCCAGTCGCCCATGAGCGCCGTGGGCTCCTGGCGCCACCCCAGCGCGGCGTCGCGCAGTGCCGCCAGCCACTCGAGCTTGTAGAGGTAGTGCGGGTCGTCGACCTTGCGGCCGTTGGGGACGTAGAGCGACCACACCCGCACCCCGCCGCAGGTGGCGCCGATCGCCCGCGCCTCGGAGGTCAGCGGATCGCCGAACCCCGGCATCCCGTCGAAGCCGACCTGGACGTCCTCGAGGCCGACGCGGCTGATGATCGCGACGCCGTTCCACTGGTTGTAGCCGGCCGTCGCGATCTCGTAGCCCATGGACTGCAGCCCCATCAGCGGCAGCTGGTCCTCGCGCGCCTTGGTCTCCTGCAGGGCCAGGACGTCGAGGTCGTGGCGCTCCAGGAGCCGCTCGACCCGGTCGATGCGGGAGCGGAGGGAGTTGACGTTCCAGGTGGCGAGGCGCACCCGCTCAGCCTAGGAGTGCCCGCAGCCGCTCCAGCAGGCGGTCGACGTCGTCGGGCGAGGAGTACGCCGCCAGCCCGACGCGCACGCCGCCCTCGTCGCCCAGCCCGGCGTGCCGGGACGCCTCGATCGCGTAGAAGTGCCCCGACGGCGCGTTGATGCCGACGGCGCCGAGGTGCTCGTGCACCTCGCGCGGCGAGCGGCCGGCGACGGTGAACAGCACCGTCGGGGTGCGGCTCGCCGGGCGCCCGTGGACCGTCACGCCGTCGATCGCCGCCATCCGCTCGAGCAGACGCCACATCAGGCCGGCCTCGTGCCCCGCAACCGCGCTCATGGAGGCCAGCACCCGCCGGCGTCGCGTGCCCTCGCCCGGCACGAGCGAGGCGATGAAGTCGACCGCCGCGGTGACGCCCGCCAGCAGCTCGTAGGGCAGCGTGCCGAGCTCGAACCGCTCCGGCACCGCGTCGCTCGACGGCAGCAGCTTGTCGGGCCGCAGCCCTTCCAGCAGCGCCGGCTCGGCGACGAGCGCGCCCAGGTGCGGGCCGAAGAACTTGTACGGCGACACCGCCAGCAGGTCGGCCCCCAGCGCGGCGAGGTCGACCGGCGAGTGCGGCGCGAGGTGCACCGCGTCGACGTACACGAGCGCTCCCGCCTCGTGCGCCTGCGCCGCGGTCGCCGCCACGTCGGGACGGGTGCCGAACAGGTTGGACGCCGCGGTCACCGCCACGAGGCGGGTGCGCTCGGACAGCAGCGGCCCGAGGTCGTCGAGCTCGGCGGTGACCGGGTCGAAGCCCAGCCAGCGCACCGTCGCGCCCGCGCGCTCGGCCGCGAGCACCCAGGGCCTGATGTTGGCGTCGTGGTCCAGCCGCGTCACCACGACCTCGTCACCCGGGCCCCACCCGCTCGACAGCGTGCGCGAGAGGTCGAACGTCAGCTGGGTCATCGAGCGTCCGAACACCACCCCACGCGGGTCGCCGCCCACGAGGTCGGCGATCGCCCGGCGTGCCTCGAGCACCACCTCCTCAGTACGGCGCTCGGTCGCCGACGCCGTACCTCGCTGGCACAGGCCCGAGGTCATCGCCTCGGCCACCGCCGCCGCCACCGTCGAGGGGACCTGAGCGCCGCCGGGGCCGTCGAAGTGGGTGACCCCCAGGGCCAGCGAGGGGAAGGCGGCGCGGATGCGTTCGAGATCGAGGTCGCTCACCGCTCGACCCTAGGACGCCTCCGCGCTGATTGGGAGCGCGGTCGCGCGCGCTCGTAGACTCGCCGCTCGTGGCACTCACCATCGGCATCGTCGGTCTCCCCAACGCGGGCAAGTCAACGCTCTTCAACGCGCTCACCAAGAACGACGTCCTCGCGGCGAACTACCCGTTCGCGACGATCGAGCCCAACGTCGGCGTCGTGGCGGTGCCCGACGACCGGCTGCCGCGGCTGGCCGAGGTCTTCGGCTCCGCGAAGATCCTGCCCGCCACGGTGGAGTTCGTGGACATCGCCGGCATCGTCAAGGGCGCCTCGGAGGGCGAGGGCCTGGGCAACAAGTTCCTCTCCCACATCCGCGAGGCGTCCGCGATCTGCCAGGTGACCCGCGTCTTCCGCGACGAGGACGTCACCCACGTCGACGGCGAGGTCAACCCCGCCAACGACATCTCCACCATCCAGACCGAGCTGATCCTCGCCGACCTGCAGACGGTCGAGAAGGCGATCCCGCGCCTGGAGAAGGAGGCCCGCGGCAACAAGGCCGTCGTGGCCAACCTCGAGGCCGCCAAGGAGGCCCTCGGCCACCTCGAGGCCGGTACGCCGATCAGCTCGACGTCGGTCGACCGCAGCCTGGTCCGCGAGCTCTCCCTGCTCACCGCCAAGCCCTTCATCTACGTCTTCAACTGTGACGCCGACGAGCTCGCCGACGAGGCGCTCAAGGACCGCATGCGCGCCCTCATCGCGCCGGCCGAGGCGATCTTCCTGGACGCCAAGTTCGAGTCCGAGCTCGTCGAGCTCGGCGACGACGAGGAGGCCCGCGCGATGCTCGCCGAGATGGGCGTCGAGGAGCCCGGCCTGGACACCCTGGCCCGCGTCGGCTTCGACACCCTCGGCCTGCAGACCTACCTCACCGCCGGCCCCAAGGAGACCCGCGCCTGGACGATCCCGAAGGGCGCCACCGCCCCCGAGGCCGCCGGCGTCATCCACACCGACTTCCAGCGCGGCTTCATCAAGGCCGAGATCGTCTCCTTCGACGACCTGATGGCCGCCGGCTCCATGCAGAAGGCCAAGGAGGCCGGCAAGGTCCGCATGGAGGGCAAGGACTACGTGATGGCCGACGGCGACGTCGTGGAGTTCAGGTTCAATGTCTAGTTGCGGTCCAACCGGAGGGCTCTTCGCGGGCTGAGTGCTGAGGCGTAGCCTCCTCGCATGACCGAGCTACGAGACTGGCGTCAGGAGCGCATCCAATCCGCGATCGATGGGCGGAATCCGACAGTGCTCGCGGAGTTGTCTGCCGCTTACGCGGTCATCGGCGATGTCCAGTTCCTTCCCGGCTACGCACTCGCCCTGACCAAGACTCCGGGTGTCGACCGGCTGTCCGATCTGCCGCGTGCTGAGCGTTTGCGCTACCTCGCCGATGTCGACCTCCTCGCCGACGCGGTCGAGACCGTGTGTCGTCGGTTGGACCCGGCCTTTCGGCGGCTCAACGTCGAGATCCTCGGGAACACCGACGCCTTTCTGCATTGCCACATCTGGCCTCGTTACGAGTGGGAGTCGCCCGACATCGTCGGTCGGCCAGTCTGGCTGTACGACGCCAGCAACTGGCGCGACCCCGCGACCGCGTTGGGTCCCGCTCACGACGAGTTGAGGGCGGCGTTGGCCGCAGGGGTTGTTTCGCGACGCGACTCGGTGGAGTTCCGCTTCAACGTGTGAATCTGCGCGTGTGCGCAGTCAGAGGGCTCAGTCGTCCGCGCGGCTTCGTTCCTCCCAGCCGTCGGGGCTCGGAGTAACCTGACGTCATGTCGATGAGCGAATCGGAGTTCTACGAGGCGGGGATGTCCCTTCCTCCTGACGTGCGCAAGCACGTCGCTCTCCGATTGCTCGAATCGGTCGACCCGCAGGAGGCGTTCGACCTTGCCTCGGATTCGTGGCTGCGCACCGAGGCTGCCGCCGCTTACGACGCTCTGAAGGCCGACCCATCCCAGGCGATCCCGGCTGAGAGCGTCCGCGCCGGCTTCGACGCCAAGTGGGCCGCCCGTCCATGACGGGCCGGATCAACTACGCCCCTCAGGCCCAGCAGTAACTGCACGCTCTCGACGACTGGATCACCGAGACGGCGTCTCGGGATGTCGCGCAGCGCTTCGTCTCGACGATCCTCGATGGCATCGACGGCATCCTCGTCTTCCCTCGGGCTGGTCGGACGCGCGACGACATCCGACCGGGAATGCGGACGACCACCTTCAAAAGCGATCGCTGATCGCCTACGAGGTCGACGAGTCCTCCGGGGAGCTCGTGGTGAACGTCCTCGGCGTGTTCCACGGCGGCCAGGACTGGGAAGCCGCCCTCAGCGACGAATGACCCGCGACGGCCGCTGGCTTTCGACCAGTTGGCGAGGGTGTCCGACCGTCCAGGGCCGCAAACAATCCCCAAGAAGTCCGGCCGTGACCAATTCCCGCCGACGTCTGAGGGCGCTCCTAGCTGATGCCCGGCGGCATCGTCCCCAGCGGTTTGACGCCGGGAGGCAGTTGGGTGTCGTCGATGTTGCCCTCGAAGTAGAACTGCCCCTGCCGGCCGAAGTAGGAGAGGTTCCAGTGGATCTGGTGGCGCTGGACGCGGACCCGCTCGGTCCGTCCCGGCTTCACCAGGAACCGACCGTCGCGCGGCGCCTCGTCGTTGCCCTCGCCGTAGTCGAACCAGAACGGGACGTCGCCGGGGTTGGTGATGCTGAGCACCCCCGGCCCGACGACCTCCACCTCGACGTCGGGTGTGGCGCGCACCACGATGGCGACCTCGCCCGAGTCCCTCTCCTCGCCGGAGCAGAGCGTGTAGCCCAGGACGTACCGGCCGGGGTCGAGGGTGGCGTTCGCGTCCACGTCTATCGTCCCGGTGGCGTCGTAGAACTCGATGGAGAGCCCGGCGGCGTCGGGGTCCTCGACGTCGCAGATCCGGCCCGCGGAGGGATCGATGTGGTCGTTGTCCATCGGCCGGATGCTTTCGGAGAACCCGGCGTAGACGCCCACCACGTCATCGGCCACGAGGTCGGGGCCGGCGTCACGGGTCAGCACGACGACCCCGGCCACCGTGACCGCGGCCAGCACCGCTGCGAGGGCGAGCACCGGGGCGCGACGCGTCACCGGTCCTCCTGGGCCAGCGCGGCCGGCCGGGTCCGCCGTTCTCCGGCACTCGAGGGCGCGCCGGGCCCGGCGCGGACGTGGCGACGGCTCATGGGGGTCCTCCTACCCCGGCGCAGACCCGCCAACCGCCCCGGGTCCCGGTCCTCCGTGCGTGCGAGCTCGGGGGTGGAGTCCGCAGCCGGTCAGAAGGCGACGTTCTAGGTCGACCTGTGTGCCGCGGGTGCGGTCTCCGGGCTGACCGCCCGCGTCGCCCAGGCACGGGCTCCGCTGCGGTGGAGCAGCCAGCCGACGAGGACCAGAAGGGCGCCGGAGGCCAGGAAGCCCAGGTCCCATGACAGTGGTGCCCCGAGGTCGTCGCGGACATGGTGGACGCCCAGGATCTGGTGGTTCACCAGGCCCTCTGCCAGGTTGAACAGGCCCCATCCCGCCAGCATCAGGCCGAGGTGGAAGCGCCAGGTGGGGGCCAGGCGCCCGCGCTGCCACGTGGAGATGGCCAGGACCGTGGCGGCGAGCAGGCACACCCAGGTGGCCACGTGGAACAGGCCGTCGGCCAGCGTGTTGGCCTCCAGGCCCGCGACCGTCGTGGTCGGGTACTCAGCGACGTCGCTGACCATGTGGTGCCACTGGAGGATCTGGTGGAGCACGATGCCGTCGACGAACCCGCCGAAGCCGATGCCGTAGAGCAGTCCGAAGGCCCTCGGAGGTGGCGGGGGAGTGGCGTTCTCGGTCACAAGCGGCGGTACCCAGGCCCCGTCCGGTCATGCGCCGGGGAGGCTCGGCCCGGCTGCGGCGCCACTGGCACAATTGCCTCGCCTTTCGGGGCATAACTCGGGACCGCAGGCGGTTGAGGCGGGACCGGGCGATCCCCGGACCCACCTCCGTGCGAAAGAGCCACCATGACGACCACCACCGCCACTGCCAGCACCGAGATCCTCACCGATCGCCTCGCCGCCCTTCGTGAGGAGCGCGACCAGGTACGGGCCGAGAGCCTCATCGTCGCCACCGGGGACGCCGCCGACCGCGCCACCAACGTGGAGGCCACGATCCGCCTCCAGCTCCTCGACGAGCGGATCGCCGCGGTGGAGAAGGAGATCGAGGAGAGCCGGCGCCGCCGGCCCACCGACGGCGTCGTGTCCGTGGGCGACGTCGTCACCCTGGACCTGGGCGACGGCCCGGAGAAGTACCTGATCGGCTCGGTCGAGACCGCCTCCGCCGGTGTGGACGTGGTCACCCCGTCGAGCCCGCTCGGCCGCGCGATCGTCGGGACGCGGGTCGGCGAGACGGTCACCTACAAGCCCCGAGGCAGCGTCACGCTGGAGGCGAAGGTCCTCGGGGTCTGAGTCCGGGGTCACGGCCCGCCGAGGACTGATCGGCCGCCGACCTGGGTAGAGGGCCGTCATGGACTCTCCAGGAGACGCCCCGCCCCCGGAGCCCATCGGGGGGCGCTACCGCGTGGAGCGGGAGGTGGGCCGCGGCGGCATGGGCAGCGTGTGGCTCGCCTACGACGAGCGGCTCGGGCGACAGGTCGCGGTCAAGCGGGTCGGCCGTCTGCCCGGAGAGTCGCTGCCCCACCTGGCCCGCGCGATGCGTGAGGCCCGCTCGTCCGCCGCCCTCAACCACCCCCACGTCGTCTCGGTCTACGACGCGGTCGAGGAGGGCGAGCACCTCTGGCTGGTGATGGAGTACGTCCCCGGGCGCACCCTGGCCGAGATCGTCGCCGCCGAGGGGCCCCTGCCGGCCGAGCGGGTGGCCGCTATCGGCGCCCAGGTGGCCGAAGGGCTGGCCGCGGCACACGCGGCGGGCACCGTCCACCGCGACGTCAAGCCGGGCAACGTGCTGGTCGGCGACGACGGCGTCGCCAAGATCAGCGACTTCGGCATCGCCCGCAGCCAGGGGGACGACAAGCTCACCCAGACCGGGCTGATGACCGGCACGCCGGCGTACTTCGCCCCGGAGCTGGCCCGGGGCGGCGACGCGACGCCCGCCTCGGATGTGTGGGGGCTCGGGGCCACGCTGTACGCCGCCGTCGAGGGACACTCGCCCTACCCCTCGCAGGAGAACCCGCTCGCCCTGATGGCGCGGATCGCCCACGAGGAGCCGCCCGCCCCGCAGAGCGCCGGCCCCCTGCGGACGCCGATCGCCCGGATGATGGACCCCGATCCCGAACGCCGTCCGACCATGGCCGAGTGCGCCCAGGTGCTTCGCCGTGCGTCGTCCGGGCCGACGACGACCGCCGCGCGCACGCCCGCCCCGCCTCCGGACACGACGCCCGAGGAGCCGGTGGTCGCTCCCGCGCCCCCGGTCGACGAGCCGCACCGCCGGCGAAGCCCGCTGATCGTCGCCGGCCTGGTCGCCCTGGTGCTGATCGTCGGTGGCGCTGCGTTCCTGCTGCTGCAGGGCGACGGCGACGACCCGTCCGCCGACCCCGACGAGCCCAGGTCGGCTGCGCCGTCGGAGAGCGGCGGCGCTCAGACGCCGGAGGCGTCCGACGACCCGCCGAGCAGCGCCGGCACCCCCGAGTCGACCGAGGAGACGTCCCAGGCGCCGCCACCTCCGGCCTCCTCCGATGCCGAGGCGTTCGCCCAGGACTACTACGCGGCCCTGCCCGGCGAAACCGACCGCGCGTGGCAGCTGCTCGCCCCGTCGTTCCAGAGCGAGGTGGGCCGCGACTCCTTCGAGGGGTTCTGGGGCGGCGTCGACGACGTCGTGGTCGAGGGCACCGAGGAGTCCGAGCCCGGCACCGTCGACGTCACGCTCTCCTACACGACCGGAGGCGTGGTCAAGACCGAGGTGCGCCGGCTCTACCTCGAGCAGACGGGCGACGGCCTGCTGATCGCCGACGACGAGATCATCGGCTGAGCGGCGCTCACGGCGGCGCGACCCAGCCGCCAGGTCGAGCGTGAGCGGCCCTAGGCTCTCCCGCATGCCATCGGTGTTCGACAAGACGACCGCGGTGACCCCCGAGGGCGACGGGCGCTACGCCGCGGAGCTCGACCCCGGCTGGCAGGTCGGCGGCGCGGTCAACGGCGGCTACCTGCTCGGTGTGGTGGGCAACGCCATCCGCGCGGCGCTGCCCGACAAGCCGGACCCGCTGGTCCTGAGCGCCTACTTCCTGAGCGCCGCGGCCCCCGGCCCGGCCACCGTCGACGTCGACGTACGGCGCTCCGGTGGCAGCACCTCGACCGTCGCCGCCGACCTGCGCCAGGACGGCCACGACCGGATCACCGTGCTGGCGACGTACGGCGACCTCGGGCGCCACGGGCACGACGTCCGCACCACCGCCCGGCCCTTCGACCTGCCGCCGGTCGAGGACTGCGTGCCGAGCTCGATGGCGCCGGAGGAGATCCGCCGGATCGCGCCGCTCATGGGCCGCTTCGATATGCGCTTCCACCCCGACCAGGTCGGCTGGGCGGTGGGCAAGCCCAGCGGGCAGGCCGTGATGAGCGCCTGGTTCAAGCTCGAGGACGGCCGGGAGCCCGACCCGCTGTCGCTGCTGATGGTGCTCGACGCGCTGCCGCCGGTGACGTTCAACATCGCCGGGCCGGGGTGGGCGCCGACGCTGGAGCTGACCGCGCACGTGCGGGCCAGGCCGGCGCCGGGATGGCTGCGGGTGCGCCACGAGAGCCGCAACGTGGCCGGGGGGATGTTCGAGGAGGACTGCGAGGTCTGGGACGCCGCGGGCCGCCTGGTCGCGCAGAGCCGCCAGCTCGCGTTGCTCCCGCGCGTCTGACTCCCAGGGAGCGACGAAGTCGCTGCCCTCAGTCGAACCACGACCTCCGCATGGAGAAGATCCAGCGCCGACGCGGGTGCTCGGTGACCGACCACAGCAGGTCCGTCTCGGGCCAGTAGGCGAGGTCCTCCGGGCCCATGGGCGTGGCCAGCCGCCGCTCGCGCCACCGCCCGGGGCTGCCGGTGAACACCGACCCGAACCAGTACGGCGTGCGCGACACCGTGACGTGGTAGCGGCCGCGGGCCACGACGGCGCCCTGCATGTGTCCCACACCCTCCTCCATGCCGCTCGGGAGGGAGCGGCCGTCGTCGCCGGTCTCCAGGAGCGTGGTCTCCGGGTCGGTGGGGAACCGCGCCAGGCGTCGGGTGCGCCCCCGCGTGGCGTACTCGCCGGCCACCAGCGCCGGCGGCGAGGAGCCCCGGTCCAGCGACAGGAAGGAGTAGCGCAGGCGCTCCTGGTCCTCCTCGGCGTGGGCGCGGTAGGAGAACCGGACCGGGAGCACGTAGCGGTAGCCGTAGGACGCCACGCGGTCGCCCTCGACGCCGATCGCGCCGCGCTCGCCCGCGACCGCGTCGGGCACCCGCATCAGGTCGCTCATGCGGCAGGTCATGAAGCCCTTGGCCGTGGCGGCGACGTGCAGGTGGTCGCCGAACCACACGATGCCGCCGGCGTGCACCCGCAGCGGCGAGAGCCCCAGGACCCCGTCCTTCATCGTCGGCACCACGAGCAGGACGTGCCGGTAGCGGCGGCTGTCCAGGTCGAACAGCGTGACCCGGGCGCCCTGGCGGCCGGGAGGGTCGCCGGGCAGCTGCTTGGCGTACCAGGCGACGACGACGAGCCGGCGGCCCTCGACCCGGCCGGTGTCGGAGGCGTCGGCCGACGTGGTCACGCCCTGCGGCCACCAGCGCGGGTCGCGCCGGTCGCGGGCGTCGAAGGTGAAGGCCTCGTGCACCGCGCGCCCGGGAGCCCAGGTGCGCCGTCCCTGCCGGTCGAGGTCGGACAGGACGCCGCCGAGGGGCACGCGGCCGCCCAGCAGCCGCGCGAGCGCGTCGATCTCGGCGACGTTCTCGTCGGTCCGCGTCAGGTGGACGCCCTCACCGGTCATGGGCCGACGGTACCCAGGGGTGCGGGGCCTAGGCTCGGGTGCGTGAAGCAGGTCGTCGGAGCCGCCCTCGTGCGCCACGCACGGGTGCTCGCCGCACGCCGTACGACGCCGCCCGAGGCCGCGGGCCGCTGGGAGCTGCCCGGCGGGAAGGTCGAGGACGGCGAGCTGCCCGGGGACGCGCTGGTGCGCGAGGTCGCCGAGGAGCTCGGCTGCACCGTCGAGGTCACCGACTGGCTGAGCGGCCGGGTGCCGATCGGCGACAGCCACGAGCTCAGCGTCGCGCTGGTGCGGCTGGTCGCGGGGGAGCCGGAGCCCACCGAGCACGACGAGGTCCGCTGGCTGACGCGTGACCAGCTCGCGGACGTCGACTGGCTCGAGCCGGACCGGCCGTTCCTCTCCGAGCTGGCCGCCCGCCTGGGGGCGCCGGCGCCCCTGCTGCGCGCGGTCTTCTTCGAGGAGGACCACGCGCGCAGCGCCGCCCGCCGCCTCGCGCGCGACGGCTACGAGGCCGGCGTCGTACGCGAGCGACTGCAGGGCGAGGACGACGACGAGGACCACCCGTGGGCGGTCGTCAGCGACGCCCCGGCGTTCGTCGTCGAGCTGCTCGTCGACGAGTACGACGGCTGGCTGGACGCGGACTCACCCGCGCCGGAGGCCGCGGCCGAGCCGGTCGAGCTGCCGACGCAGCCCAAGCGGCGGTTTCGCGACGCCCCGTAGCTACGGGGCGCAGAGGGTGAAGCCGTCGCCGGCCAGAGCCGCCCGGGCGGCCCAGTCGATCCCCTCATCGAACGCGTGGTCGACCCGCACCAGCGAGTCGTCGGCCTCGACGCTCCAGTCGGCGATGTCGTCGATCGGCTGCTGGGTGCGCAGCAGCCTCCCTCCGTCCTCGAGCCACGCCTCGCGCGCGCTGGCGTCGGCTTCGGCCGTGTCGGCGTCGGCGAAGCCGAGCACGGTCGTCGTCTCGGCGTCGTCGCCGTGGACGAAGAAGGCCGTCGCGTCCGGTCGCCGCAGGTCCTCGAGCCCCGCCTCGGAGATCATCGGCTCCGCCTGACCCGAGTCGTCCTCGCCCGTGGCGCCGCCGAGCGCGGCGGCACAGTCGAGGTCGCGCTGCAGGTGGGCGAACTCGGGGTCGTCGACGACCCCCACGACCTCCTCGAAGTCCTGGGCGTCGACCAGCGAGTCCTCGTCGTCCGTCACGACGTCGAGCAGGGCCTCGGGGTCCGCGCCGGCGAGGATCAGGTGCTCGTCCGGCACGAGGACCACCTGGCTCATGACCCCGACCGGGTAACGACCGCCCACCAGCTGCGTGTCTGGGTCCGCAGAGCCGAGGTCGGTGGTGAACGCCCGCTCGCCGCCGATCTCGGACTCCTCGTAGCCGGCATCGACGAGGTCGTCGCCGACGTCGTCGAGGTCGAGGTCGTCGTCGATCTTCCAGGCCGTCCACGGCCCGCTGTCGGCGCCGGAGGCGACGACCTCCCACTGGACGTCGAGATCGGTGAACGCCGCCTCCTGCATGATTCCCAGGTACCGGGTGAGGCTCGTGGACGCCGCCGCCGTCGCGGCCTCGAGGTACCGCCGGAGCTCCTCGTCGTCGGCGCCGGTCTCGACGTCGTCGACGCCCTCCCGCTCGGCGAACGCGGCGCGACCGACGTAGGTGACGGTGGTGGCGTCGGCCGGGATCACCTCGAGGGCCTCGTCGAGGTCGGAGCCGGGCAGCAGCCCGCATCCGGCCAGGGAGCAGACGGTGACCAGGGCGAGGGCTGACAGGGGGCGACGGCGCATGGGGGACATCATTACGCTTCGGGACATGACTGAAACCCCGCGCCACCGGATGCTGCTGGTCCACGCCCATCCCGACGACGAGTCCATCGGTCAGGGCGCCACGATGGCCAAGTACGTCGCCGAGGGCCGCGGGGTGACGCTGGTGACCTGCACGGGTGGCGAGATGGGCGAGATCCTGGTGCCGGAGCTGGAGCACTTGGCCGCCGACCGCGACGACCTGCTCGGCGAGCACCGCCGGGGCGAGCTCGCCGACGCCATGGCGGCGCTGGGCGTGACCGACCACCGCTACCTCGGGGGGTTCGGCACCTACCGTGACTCCGGCATGAAGTGGCACGAGGACGGCCACGCGGTGCCCGCCGACGACGTGCACGAGAGCGCGTTCTGGAACGCCGACCTCACCGAGGCGGCCACGCATCTGGTCGAGGTGATCCGCGAGGTGCGCCCGCAGGTGCTGGTCACCTACGACGAGTTCGGCGGCTACGGTCACCCCGACCACATCCAGGCCCACCGGGTCGCGATGTACGGCGCGGCGCTCGCGGCCGTGCCGTCGTACCGTCGGGACCTCGGCGAGGCCTGGGACATCGCGAAGATCTACTGGGGCGCGATGTCGGAGACCCGCATGCGCGAGGGGCTGCGCGTCCTGCGGGAGTCGGGGGACACCACGACCTTTGAGGGCATGGACCCCGACGGCCCGCTGCCGCCGTTCGTCACCAGCGACGAGAACCTCGCCGCCGCCGTCGACGCACAGGACTACCACGAGCAGAAGATGCGGGCCCTGGCCGCGCATAAGACCCAGATCACCACCGACGGGCCGTTCTTCGCGCTGTCCAACAACGTCGGGTCGCCCGCCTGGGGGATCGAGTACTTCCGCATCGCCAAGGGCGTTCAGGGCGAGGTCGGCGAGGACGGGCTCGAGACCGACCTCTTCGCCGGCGTCTGACGCGTGCGGGCCCTGGCGGCGGTCGGCCTGCTCGTCGCGGGCGCGGCCACGGCGGTGGCGTCGGTCGCCCTGCACCAGGCCTGGTGGGGGCTGCTCCTCGCCGTCCTGGCCACCACCGCCGCGCTGCTGGCGCTGCCCGCGGGCTGGTGGTCGCGGACGGCGTACGGCGTCGGCTGGGCGGCCATGGCCGGCTACCTCTCGGTGCCGCGGGACCGCGGCGGCTACCTCATCTCGTCGGACGTCAACGGCTACCTGCTGCTGGCCCTGGGGTTGCTGGTGACGGTGGTGTCGGTGGCGACGCTGCCGCGGCCGGCGCGCGCAGATGCCGGTCAGGGCCCGCCTGCTTCGTAGGATGCGTTCGTGACCCTGTGGGACGAGCAGACCGCGACCAAGCAAGAGCCGCGCCGCGAGCGCGAGGGCGGGCGACTGGTCCTGATGCTCGTGGTGGGCCTCGTGCTGCTGCTCGCCGGCGGCTACACCGCGGCGTACCTCGCCGCCGGTGACAAGGTTCCGCGCGGCACGACGGTCGCGGGCATCGACATCGGCGGACGCAGCCAGGACGCCGCGGTCGCTGCGCTCGAGGACGGGCTCGCCGACCGCGACGACGCGCCGCTCAGCGTGCAGGTCGGTGGCCGCACCGAGGTCGTGACGGCGACGGAGGCCGGGCTGTCGGTCGACTACGAGGCGTCGGTCGCCGCCGCGGGCGGCGAGCAGAGCTGGGAGCCCGGGCGGCTCTGGGACTACTTCACCGGTGGCGACGACCTGGACGCGGTGGTCGACGTCGACGAGGCTGCCATGACCGCGCTGGTCGAGCGCCTGGGCGAGGATCTCGGTGCCGAGCCGACCGACGGCGAGGTGCGCTTCCGCAAGGGCGAGATCGTCGTGACCGACCCCGTGGTCGGGGAGGCGATCGACCCCGAGGCCCTGCGCGAGGCGCTGGTTCCGGCCTACCTCTACGGCGACCCGGTGCCCGAGCTCCGCCTGACGCCGGCGCAGCCCGACATCGACGACGCCGACGTGCAGCGGGCCCTGGACGACTTCGCCAACCCGGCCCTCTCCGGCCCGGTCACCCTGGTCTTCGGGGACTCGCCGGTGCGGCTGCAGCCGCGGCAGTTCGGCTCCGTGCTCGGCATGAAGGCTGAGGGGGGTGAGCTCGTGCCGGAGCTCGACACCGACAAGCTGACCCGGCTCGTCTCCAAGGGCATCAGCGAGGACGGCGCCCCCGTCGACGCGAGGTTCGAGGTGGTCGACGGCAAGCCCCGCGTGGTGCCGGCCAAGCCGGGCGTCACCTACGAGCCGGCCGACGTCACCGACGCCTTCCTCGCCCTCGTGGTCAAGCCCGAGGGGGAGCGGGAGATGAAGGTCGAGGCGACGGTCGCCGAGGCCGACTTCACCACCGAGGAGGCGCGCGCGCTCGGGATCAAGAGGCGGGTCTCGACGTTCACGACGTACTTCCCCTACGCGGAGTACCGCAACACCAACATCGGGCGCGCCGCCGAGCTGGTCGACGGCACCCTGCTCCAGCCCGGCGAGACCTTCTCGCTCAACGACACCGTCGGTGAGCGCACCCGGGAGAACGGCTTCACCGAGGGCTTCATCATCAGCAACGGCATCTTCAAGGAGGACCTGGGCGGCGGGGTCTCGCAGATGGCCACCACCGTGTTCAACGCGATGTTCTTCGCCGGGCTCAAGGACATCGAGCACAAGCCCCACTCCTTCTACATCGACCGCTACCCGGTCGGGCGTGAGGCCACCGTCGCCTGGGGTGCGGTCGACCTGCGCTTCCAGAACGACACCGACCACGGCGTCCTGATCAAGGCCGCGCTGAACCCGAGCACCCCGTCGAGCCAGGGCGAGCTCACCGTGTCGATGTACTCGACCAAGACCTGGGACATCACGACCCGGACCAGCGAGCGCTACGCCTACGTCCCGCCCAAGACCCGCACCCTGGACACCCCCGACTGCTACGCCAACACCGGCTACTCCGGCTTCCAGGTCGACGTCTGGCGCTACTTCAAGAAGCCCGGCTCCGACGAGCTCGACCACGAGGAGAAGTTCCACACCGTCTACACCCCCTCCGACACGGTCGTCTGCAAGCCGCCTGCGCCCGAGCCGAAACCGAAGCCCGACCGGTGACGCTGCCGGGTGGATGGATACCCGGCTGACCGGGTATCCCGTCGCTTGTCAGGTGTTGCAACCCCTGACAAGCGACCGGATCGCCCGCGAAGTACGGCGGTCAGGCCGCCCGGCCGGTGGCGAACAGCAGCCTGCGGATCCTCAGGCCGACCTGCTCCGGCCTCGCGAGATCCGACCAGATCAGGCGGATACAACGCCAGCCCGTCAGCTCGCAGATCTCCTGCTCGCGCAGCTTCTCGCGCACGACGGCGTCGGCTGCCGATTCCCCTTCGCGCAGCAGCCGCTGGTACTTGGCGAGGCCGTCGAACTCGAGGAAGACGCCGTACTCCGGCCACGCGAAGTCGACGCGCGCGATCACCCTCCCAGTCCGGTCTCGGACCTCGTACTGCGGGACTGGCATGGGCAGGTGCTGTCTCCAGAGGAGGAACAGGCAACGCACCTCGCCCACGGACTCGCACCGGCGATCGGCCAGACGCAACAACAGGTCCGTGGTCAGGGTGTCGGGCCAGTGGTCCATGGCCGTCCCGCGGTCGGCCGAGAGCGCCCGGTAGCGCGCATCGACACGTTCCAAGGTGGTGAGCCGCTTGTGCAGGAAGTAGTTCCACGCGACCAGGCAGGGCTCGACCCCGACCATGGTCGTCAGCTCGACCATCACCCGCTCGGGGCTGCTCAGCAGGACGCCGTTTCGCTCGACGACGTCGCCGTCCAGCAGCCGCCCGCGATGTTGTCGCACTCCTGCCTCCCGACGTCCGGCCTTCGTGTCGGGGCGCGTCACCTGGACCACGTCGAGAGGCATGCCCCAGGTAGGTGCCTCCCAGTCCGGGAGGGCGGAGACGTGGCTGATCACGAGGTCTGTCTTCGCCTGTCTGACGACCGCCCGCGCTAGCACCGCGTGTCGAGAGTCCGCGTCGAGCAGGTCCCAGGCCCCGGCGTCGAGGTAGGCCCCGCGCCGGACCTTGACCAGCGTGCCGTTGCGCACGAGCCGAGCGATGGCCCGGTCGTTGAGACCCTGCTGCTCGAGCAGCTCCTTGCGCAGGTGGATGCGAGACAGGCGCGGGTGGTCGGGTGGCAGCTCCTTCATACCAAGACGATTCCGCGACCGAAGGCTCTCCACGCCTACGATCTCGAGGCTGTGGATAGGCGCCTCGCCTCGCCGTACTTCGCGCGCGTGTCGGGCACTTGTCAGGGGTTGCAACCCCTGACAAGTGCAGGGATACCCGGCTGACCGGGTATCCATCCCGCGGCCAACGCCGGCTACGACCGCCCCAGGTCGGCACCGAAGCGGGCGAGGACGAGCCGCTCGCAGGACTGTGCGAGCAGGTAGAGCACGACCGAGGCGAGGGTGACGACGACGACGAGCGACCAGAGCTGGTCGTAGCGGTACAGCGCGAGGGCCTGGTTGACGGCCTTGCCGACGCTGTCGGTGGTGGTGAAGTACTCCGCGATGAGCGCCCCGGTGATGGCGCCGGGCACGGAGATCCGGATCGCGGCGAAGATCGACGGCAGCGCGGTGGGGTAGGCGACGCGGAGCAGCACGTCCCACGACGAGCCGCCGTAGACGTGGACGACGTCGCGCATCTGCGGGGTGACCGACCGCAGCCCGAACGCGATGGTCACCAGGGCCGGGAAGAGTACGACGATCCCGCTCATCACGGCCACGCAGAGCAGGCCGTTGCCGAAGATCAGCGTGATGATCGGCGCGAGCGCCACGAGCGGCACCGTGCGCACGAGCATCGCGACCGGCAGGGTGGCGGCCTCGACGCCCTTCGACAGCACCATGCCGGTGGCCAGCGCGGTCGCGGCCAGGAGGCCGGCGACGAAGCCGATCCCGGCGTCGAGCAGGGTCTGCCACAGCGGCCCCAGGACGCCGGCCCGGTTCTCCGCGGCCTCCGGCTCGGTGAACAGGTAGTCGAAGATCTCCCGCGGCTGCCGGACGACCAGCGGCGACACGTCGGCGAGCCGCAGCAGCAGCACCCACAGCCCGACGACCACCACGACCACGAACGCGAGGTTCAGCAGGGGCCGACCCAGGGCCCGTACGACGCTCATCGCGCCACGCCCTTGGACCACGGCGCGACCCAGCGCCCGACCAGCCCGATCAGCGCGTAGGCCAGGCCGGACACGATCGCGCAGCCGATGCCCAGGGACCAGGCCAGCGCGGTCTCGCGGTTGTTCTGGCTGAGGATCAGGGACGGGCCGACGCCGATCTCCAGGTGGCGGTCGAAGTACTCGCCGAGCAGCGCCCCCAGGTACGCCGCCGGCGCGGCGATCTGCAGCGTGGTGAACAGCGCGGGGAGCGCCGAGACCAGCCGCACCCGCCCGAACTGCTGCACCTTGCCGCCGCCGTAGACCGAGACGACGTCGAGCGTCGTCGGGTCCGCGGAGCGGAAGCCCAGCACCGCCCCTACGACGGTCGTGAAGAACACCGAGATCGCGGCCAGGTCGACGGCGGTCTGCGACAGCCCACCCTTCTCGGGGATGTCGTGGATGATGATCAGGATGGGTGCGAGCACCACGATCGGCAGGCAGTAGGTGACCACCGCGAACTGCATGATCACCGGCTCCAGCCGGGGCACCAGCAGCACCAGCATCGCGAGCACCAGCGCGACCCCGACGCCGACGACGTAGCCCTGCCCGGCCTCCTGGAGCGTGACCGAGAAGATCCGCCAGTAGTAGTCGGGGCCGCGCTCGGTGAACACGTCGAGCACAGCGGGCGGGGTCGGGACGTTGTTGTCCCTCAGGAACGTCGCGGCGGACAGCCACCACACGCCGACCGAGACGGCGGCACCCGTCGCGCCCATCGCGAGCGTCCGCGCGCGCTCACCCATCCGAGCCGCTCCCGAAGAGGAGCTCCGAGGCGTGGTCGTGCAGCGCGTGGAACTCCGGGGTCCGCATCATCTCCGGCGTACGCGGCCGCGGCAGGTCCACGTCGATGACCTCCTTGACCCGCCCGGGTCGCGGACTCATCACCGCGACGTGGTCGGAGAGGAAGATCGCCTCGGAGATGCCGTGGGTGACCATCAGCGTGGTGGCCGGCTTCTCGGTCCAGATCCGCAGCAGCTCGAGGTTGAGCCGCTGGCGGGTCATGTCGTCGAGCGCGCCGAAGGGCTCGTCGAGCAGCAACACCGACGGCTTGACCACCAGCGAGCGCGCGATGGAGACCCGCTGCCGCATGCCGCCGGAGAGCTGCGCCGGCTTGGCCTTCTCGAAGCCCTGCAGGCCCACCAGCTCAATCAGCTCGCGCACCAGGGCCTCGTCCGGCTTGGTGCCCGACACCTGGAACGGCAGCCGGATGTTGGACTCGACCGAGCGCCACGGCAGCAGGGCCGAGTCCTGGAAGGCGATCCCGAGCCGGTGGTCGCGGCGCAGCTCGGCGGGGGTCTTGCCGTCGACCAGCGCGGTGCCGCTGGTGGCCTGCTCCAGCCCGGCCAGGACCCGCAGGATCGTCGACTTGCCGCAGCCCGAGGGCCCCAGCAGCGAGAGGAACGTGCCCTTCTCGGTGTGCAGCGTGGCGTCGGAGAGGGCCACGACCTCGCCGCGGCCGACGGAGAAGGTCTTGTTGAGGTCCTGGACGTGCAGGCCGGTGCCGGCGAGCCCCCCGGTGGGGGACTCGCCGACCGGCGTCCTCGTGGTGCTCACATGCCGCCTTCGGTCACGGTTCGGTCACGGACGGGTCACGGTTCGACACGTACGGCCTCACTCGACGAGCTCCGGGTTCTCCTCCAGCACCTCGGCGAGGAGGCTGGTGTCGAAGAGGTCCTCGGCGGTGACGTCGATCTCGGCGGCCTCGAGCGAGGCCAGGTTGGCCTCGATCATCTCGTCGCTGATCGTGAACAGCCCGTTGGCGGCGGTCTCGTCGGTGTTGACCAGCAGCTCGCACTGCTGGTCGGCCTGGGCGATCTCCTTCTCCATCTCCAGGGGCGGGTCGATGTCGGCGCCGTACTTCTCGACGGCCAGCTTGGCGCCCAGCTCGGTGTCGGCGCAGGCGTCCTTCCAGCCCTTGATCTCGGCCTCCAGGAAGCCCTTCACGACGTCGGGCTTGCTCTCGATCATCTCGTCGGTGGTGATGACGCTCTCCGCCACGAACGGCAGGCCGTTGTCGGCGAAGGTGAGGTCGACGGTGTCGAAGCCGTGGCCGGCGACGAGCAGGGACTCGTTGGTGACGTAGGCGACCAGGCCGTCGATCTGGCCGTCCTCGAGGGGTGCGATGTCGAAGCCGTTGGGGACGATCTCGACGTCGTCGGGGTCGATGTCGTTGGCGGCGAGCAGCGCGTTGAACAGGCTGAGGTTCGGGTCCTGGACGCCGATCTTCTTGCCCACCAGGTCCTGCGGCGTCTGGATGTTGCCGCCGTCGGCCAGCGACAGGATGGAGAACGGGTTCTTCTGGAACGTCGTCCCGACGATCTTCAGCGGGAAGTCGGAGTTGGCGATGGCCGCCGCGGTCGAGATCGCGTTGCTGAGGCCGAAGTCGGCCTTGCCCGTGGCGACGAGCTCCTCGGTGCCGACCGGGCCCGCCAGCAGCTCGACGCCGTCGAAGCCGGCCTCGGTGTAGTAGCCCTTGTCGTCGGCGATGAACTCGCCGGCGAACTCGGCGTTCTTGATCCAGGAGAGCTGGACGGTGATGTCGCCCAGGCCGTCGCCGGAGCCGCCCCCGGAACCATCGTCGGCCTTCTCGTCGTCGGAGCCGCACGCGGCGAGGGCGAGGACCGCGGCCGCGGCCACCGCGCCGAGGCGGAGAGCGCGGGTGCGCGCGAAGGACGGCTGGGTCATGTGGGCTCCTGGTGGTCGCATGCGTGTGTCGCCGCCGGTCGCGGCTCCCCCTGACGCACCCGCACCGTAGGAAGGCCGGGTTTCACCGCTCGGCCCGCGACGTTTCGCCGGTGTAAAACGTCCGTTTCAGTCCCGCCGGTCCAGACCGACGGCGTCGCGCGCTCATGGGCTCTCCTCCGTGCGGTGGCTGGGGTGTGCGTGGTGGGCCAGGCGCCAGATCCGGTCGCGGCTCATCGGCAGCGCGTGGGGACGCACGCCCACCGCGTCGCGCACGGCGTTGGCGATGGCCGGCGCGACCGGGTTGTACGGCGCCTCGCTCATCGACTTCGCGCCGTGGGGCCCGAGGGTGTCGTAGGTGTCGGCGAAGAGCACCTTGGTCGGTGGCACGTCGGCCATCTGCGGCACCCGGTAGCTGCGCAGGGTCCGCGTGGCGACGCGGCCGTGGTCGAGGAGCAGCTCCTCGTAGAGCGCGCTGCCGATGGCCTGGGCCACGCCGCCCTCGACCTGCCCGCGCAGCTGCTCGGGGTTGATCACGACACCGGCGTCCACGGCCTGCACCGACCCCAGGATCCGCACCTCGCCGGTCTCGGGGCGGACCGCGACCCGGACGCCGTGCACGTTGAAGGCGACCGAGCGCGGGTCGCCGTGGTGGGCCGCTCGCCCGGTCACCGATCCCTGGGCTCCCGCCTCCAGGCGCCGGCGCAGGTCGCGGGCGGCGTCGAGGACCGCCATGCCGGCGACGACCGAGCCGGTGGAGCCGTAGGCGCCGGAGTCGTAGGTGGTGGCGTCGGTGTCCGAGGACGTCAGCCGTACGGCGGCCGGGTCGACGCCGAGCTCGTGGGCGACCAGCTGCACGTGGACCGTGGCGGTGCCGTTGCCGAACTCCGCGGATCCGACGAACACCTCGACGGTGCCGTCGGCGTGCCGGGTCACGGCGGCCTCGGCGTGGTGCCCGCGCGGGGGGATGGTCGCGATCATGGCGGCCGCCAGGCCGCTGCCCACCGCCCAGCCGGGTCCGGGGGCGGGCGTCGTGTCGGCGGCAAGCTCGGCCTCGACCAGGTCGAGGCACTGGTCCAGCCCGTAGCTGCCGAAGACCAGGTCGTCGTGCGGCGGCCCGGTGACCACGAACCCGTCGCCGGGCACCACGACGTTGCGGCGGCGCACCTCGGCGGGCGTCAGCCCGCACTCGCGCGCGAGGTCGTCGAGGGCCGACTCGATCGCGAAGATGACCTGCCCCAGCCCATAGCCGCGGAAGGCGCCCGACGGCACCTGGTGGGTGTAGACGGCCTCGGCGTCGACCCGCTTGTTGGCGCAGCGGTAGAGCGCGACGGACTCGTTGGTCCCGTGGAACATCACGCCCGGCGCGTGGTTGCCGTAGGCGCCGGTGTCGGTGAGCACGTCGACCTTCATCGCGGTGAGCACCCCGTCGGCGTCCGCGCCGAGCTCGACGCCGACCCGCATCGGGTGCCGGCACGGGGTGTGGGCCAGCTGCTCCTCGCGGGTCAGCTCGAGCTGGACCGGTCGGCCGAGCCGCAGCACCGCCAGGGCGACGACGTCCTCGACGAGCAGCTCCTGCTTGCCGCCGAAGCCGCCACCGACCCGGGCCGCCAGCACCCGCACGCGGGCCGGGTCCAGGCCCAGCACGCGGGCCAGCTCGTCGCGGACCAGGAACGGCACCTGGGTGCTGGTGCGCACGACCAGCCGGCCCGCGTCGTCCAGCCACCCGCGGGCGCCGTGGGTCTCGAGGAAGGCGTGGCTGACCCGGCCCGTGGTCCAGGTGCCGGACACCGTGACGGCCGCCCGCTCGAGCCCGGCGGCGACGTCGCCCACCTCGCCGTGCAGCTGCGCGACGACGTTGCGGCCGGGGTCGTCGATGCGGCACTGCTCGGCCCGGCCGACCTTGTCGCCGTGCACCAGCGGGGCGCCCGGCTGCCGGGCGGCCTCGGGGTCGAGGACCGCCGGCCGGACGTCGTAGGCTACGCGGACCAGCCGGCAGGCCGCCTCCGCCACGGCGACGCTGTCGGCGACGACCACCGCGACGCGCTGGCCGGCGAAGCGGACCACCCGGTCCAGGAGCCGGGTGTCGTCGGGGTCGTCCAGGCGGCTCTCGTGCCGGCCGGTCGAGTACAGGACGTCGGGGGAGTCGCGGTGGGTGAGCACGAGGTGCACTCCGGGCAGTGCCTCGGCCGCGGCGGTGTCGATGTCGAGGACGAGCGCGTGCGGGTGCGGGCTGGTCACCAGCCGGGCGTGCAGGACCCCGTCGGCCGGCAGGTCGAGGGTGAACGGCTCGGTGCCCCGCACGACGCGGTCGCCGGCCGGCGCGCCGGCGGAGCGGCCGAAGCCGGCCTGGGGATCGCGGTTGGTCGTGCCGGACAGGGCGTCCCGGATCGAGCGGTAGCCGGTGCAGCGGCACAGGTTGCCCTTGAACAGCCGGGCCAGCGCGTGCCCGTCCCCGTCGTCGGCCGGGTCGGGGTGCACGTGGCCCTCGGCGTCGGCCAGGGCGGCCGCGGTGACCACCTGACCCGGGGTGCAGAAGCCGCACTGGAACGCGCAGGCCTCGCGGAACGCGCGCTGCACCGGGTGCGGCCGCTCCGGGGTGCCCAGCCCGGCGGCGGTGGTGATCTCGGCGCCCTCGGCCCGCACCGCCGGGAACACGCAGGAGTGACGCGCCTCGCCGTCGACGAGGACCGCGCAGGCGCCGCAGTCTCCCGCGTCGCAGCCGCGCTTGACGTCGAGGTGCCCGGCCTCGCGCAGGAACGTGCGCAGGCACTGGCCCGGCGCGGGCGGCCCCGGCACGTCGACGCCGTTGACCCGCAGGCTCACGCCGTGACTCCGGCGAGCTCGTCGCAGACCTCGCGGGCCAGCGTGCGGGTGACGGCCTCGCGCCAGTCCGGCGCTCCGTGCGGGTCGTCGTACCAGCCGTCGACGCCGTCCAGGGCGCCGTCGAGCTCCTGGGTGCCCGGGACGCCGGCGAAGCGCAGCACGACGGGGCGCGGCGTCGCCGCGGTCACGGTGAGGCTCACGTGGCTGTCCTCGTCGAGGCGGCCGATCACGACCGACGCCGAGCGGCCCAGCGTGTTGAGCGAGGTACGGCGGAAGGCCGTGCGCGCGGCGAGGGAGGCGGCCGGGAGGTCGACGGCTCGCAGGACCTCACCGGGGGCGAGGCTGGTGCGACCGGGCCCCCGGACCAGGCCGGCGACGGCCTCACGGCGCTCGCCGCCGCCGGGTGTCCACACCACGGCCTCGGCGTCGAGCGCCGCCGCGACCGAGATGACCGCACCGGCGGGCAGGGCCAGGGCGAGGTTGCCCCCGACGGTGGCCATCGCCTGGATCTTGAACGACATGGCGAGCGCGTCGGCGGCTTCGCGCAGCAGCCGGGCGATGCCGGGTGGGACCGGCGCCCGCTGCAGCCGCTCGATGGTGCAGGTCGCCGCGACCCGCAGGCCGCCGTCGCCCGGCTCCCAGTCGGGCCAGCCCATCGCGGTCAGGTCGACCAGCCCGGTGAGGTGCGGCTGCGGCTCGGAGAAGAGCCAGCTGCCGCCGGCGAGCAGCGCCTCGCCCGGTCCGAGCGCGAGGTCCGCGCGCTCCCGGGCCGGGCGGAAGCGGGTGACGGTCGACAGGTCCACGTCAGGCCTCGATCTCGGCGAGCCGGGCGTAGGTCCGGCTGATCCCCGAGATCCGGTCCTGGGCGCCCTGGCCACAGGCGGTGAGGACCCCGTCGGCCAGGACGCTGACCAGGCTCATGGCGGCGGCGTAGCTGTCGAAGGCCAGCTCGGTCGCGATCGAGCATTCGAGCCACAGGGTCGCGCGTCGGGCGTGCTCGATGGCGGTGGGGTCGGCGAGGAGCAGGACCGGCGCGCCGGTCTCCGTGGCCGCCTCCAGGAAGGCACCGAAGCCGGCGGGCCGGCGCCGGAAGCCCACGAGCACGATCGCGTCGCCGGGGCCGACGTCGGCCAGCTCCTCGCCCAGCACCTGCCCCGGGACCGGCGCGACCCGGACGTCGCCGCGCACGTGGGCGAGCTGCTGGCGCAGGTGGAGCGCCACGGGGTGGGAGTTGCGCCAGCCGACGACCAGGACCCGGCGGGCGGACGCCACCAGCTCCACGGCGGGGGTCAGCGCCGGGTGCTCGACCGCCCGGCGCAGCGCCTCGGCCTCGCGGGCCAGGTGGGCGGGCAGGTCCGCGCCGCCCCGGAGCAGCCGCGGCTCGCCGCCGTGACGGCTCTCGCGCAGCTGCTCGCGGACCTCGCCGAAGTCGGCGTACCCCAGGCTCCGGAACAGCCGGCTCATCGTCGCCTTGGAGACTCCGGCCAGTGAGGCGAGCTCGGCGGCGCGGTACGTCGCCAGGTCGTCGAGGTGCTCCAGCAGCGTGGCCGCCGCCCGGCGCTCCTGGGGGGAGAGGTCGCGGTGGCGCGACGCGATCCGCTCGTCGATCCTCATGCGCTCCTCCGCTCGGCGACGGCCAGCACGGCGTGCTCCAGGGCGTCGATGGCCGCCGCCACGTCGACCTCGCGCACGTCCTCGTCGGGGTGGTGGCTGATGCCGTCGAAGCAGCGCACGAACAGCATCCCGACGTCGGTGACCGCGGCCATCGCCATCGCGTCGTGGCCGGCGCGGCTCCACAGCCCGAGCGGCTCGGCGAGGCCGGCGGCGCGGATGCCGTCGACCACCGCCTGCTGCAGCCAGGGCGCGCACGGCACCGCCGGCGCGCGGTGCACCTCGAGCGCCTCGAAGCGCAGCCCGCGGGCGTCGCACAGGCCGCGGACCTCGGCCTCCAGCCGCTCCCACATCGCGTCGCGCTCCCGGTCGGTGGCGGCGCGCAGGTCGAGGCTCAGGTCCGCGCGGCCGGGGATCACGTTGACCGCTCCGGGGGTGACCTCGATCCGCCCGACCGTGGCGATGCACTCCGAGGCCTTGGCCAGCCGCTCGATGGCGACGATCGCCTCGCTCGCACCGACGAGCGCGTCGCGGCGCCGGGCGTACGGCGTCCCACCCGCGTGGCGCGCCTCGCCAACGACGGAGAGCCGGAAGCGCCGGGCGCCGGCGATCGCGGTGACGTAGCCGAGCGGCTCGTCGCGCGCCTCCAGGTAGGGGCCCTGCTCGATGTGGGCCTCGAGGTAGCCGACCAGGCTCTCGGGCGGCCGCGCGGCCTCCCCGACGCGGCGCGGGTCCAGGCCGAAGTCGTGGAAGGCCCGGTGCAGCGTGACGCCGTCGCGGTCGCGCAGGTCCCACCACTCCTCGTCCCAGGCTCCGGCCACGGCCTGGGAGCCGAGCAGCGCGGTCCCGAAGCGGGCGCCCTCCTCGTCGCCGAAGCCGATGACCTCCAGCGCGAACGGCAGCGTGTCGGCCCGGTCGCCGAGGCGCGCGACCACCGCGATCGCCATGACCACGCCGAGCATCCCGTCGTAGGAGCCGGCGTCGGGGACCGTGTCGAGGTGGGAGCCCAGCAGCAGCGCGGGCAGGCCCGGCTCCCGGCCCTCGCGGCGACCGCAGACGTTGCCGGCCGCGTCGGTCCAGGTGCTCAGCCCCGCCGCCTCCATCCACCCGGCCGCGGCGGCGTTGGCCCGCGCGTGCTCGGGGCTGAGGTGGACCCGCTCCAGGGCGGGGGCGCATGAGGTGAACCGGTCCAGCTCGGCGCAGCGGGCGAGCACCTCGGCGGCGTCGCTCATGCGCCGGCGTCCGCGTAGGTCTCCTGGGCGGCGCCCACCCCGCCGCCGGCGGTCACCGGCGCACCGGCCGCGCGCAGCACCTGCTCGAGCGCGGCCAGGGTCATCAGGACGGCGTCCTTGCGGGCGTTGTAGCCCATGGTGCCGATCCGCCACACCTTGCCGTGCAGCGGTCCGAACGAGGTGCCGAGCTCGATGCCGAAGTCGGCCAGCAGGCCGGCCCGTGTGCGGTCGCCGTCCACGCCGTCGGGGATGTGGACGGCCACGACGTTGTGCATCTTGTGCGCGGGGTCGCCGAACACGGTGAGGCCCAGGCCGCGTACGCCGGCGAGCATGGCCGCGCCGTGGCGCCGGTGCCGGGCGACGGCCTCCGCGAGGCCCTCCTCGACCAGCAGGCGCGCGCACTCGCGGGCGCCGTAGAGCATCGTCGTGGCCTCGGTGTGGTGGTTGAGCCGGCGCGGGCCCCAGTAGTCCATGACCTGCGCGAGGTCGAGGTAGTTCGACGCGATGCGCACGCCGCGGTCGGAGTCGCCGGGCTCGCGGATCCCGGCCTCGACGTGCTTGCGCTGCTCGATGACCGCCGCCGCCCGGGGCGAGATCGTGATCGGCGCGCTGCCGGACGGGCCGCCCAGGCACTTCTGCAGGCCGGCGGTCACGACGTCCAGGCCCCAGGCGTCGGAGCGGAGCTCGTTGCCGCCGATCGAGGCGGTCGCGTCGCAGTACAGCAGGACGTCGTGGCGGCGGCAGATCTCGCCCAGGTCGGCCAGCGGCTGGCACATCGTCGTGGAGGTGTCGCCCTGCACGACCGCGAGCACCTTGGGGCGGGTCGCGACCACGGCCTCCTCGATGGCGGCCGGGTCGACCACCTGGCCCCACGGGACCTCGACGGTGTGCACCTGCGCCCCGCACCGGGTGGCGATCTCGGCGAGCAGGTGCCCGAAGCGCCCGAACACCGGCACCAGCACCCGGTCGCCCGGCTCCAGCAGCGAGACCAGCGCGGCCTCGATCCCCGCGCGCGACGTGCCGTCGACGACGAACGTCTGCTCGTTGGCGGTCTCGAAGACCTCGCGGTACAGCGCCATCGTCTCGTTCATCGTCCGCGTCATGAACGGGTCGTACTGCCCCACCAGCTGGGCCGACATCGCCCGCAGCACCCGCGGGTCGGCCGTGCTCGGGCCGGGCCCCATGAGCAGCCGTGCCGGCGGGTCCACGGGGCCGAGTTCGGTCATGCGAGGACTGTATGAAACGTCCGTTTCGCGAGTGTTTCGGCTGTGCGGCGACGGAGGTCCGGGTCGAGCCGGGTCGTCAGGGGCGGGGGAGCGGCCGGCCCCAGTGGTGGTCGGGGCGGTCGGGATCGAGGAGCCGGCCGCGGGAGACGGTGTGGGTGACGCGACCGGCGTACCGCTGGCCGTCGTACGCCGAGAGCGGGTTGCGGTGGGCCAGGCGCGCGGCGTCGACGACCAGCTCGACGGTGGGGTCGTAGACGGCGAGGTCGGCGTCGGCCCCGGGCGCGATGCGGCCCTTGGCGCCCAGGCCGACGAGGTCGGCGGTGTGCCGCGACATCCACCGGCTCACCCGCTCCAGGCCGAGGCCGCGGCGCCGGGCCTCGTGGGCCACCGCGGCCAGCCCGACCTGCAGCCCGGACACCCCGCCCCAGGCCTGCTGCAGGTCGCCGTCGCCGCGTCCCTTCTCCTGCGCCGTCGCCGGGGAGTGGTCGCTGACGACGCAGTCGATGACGCCGTCGGCCAGGCCCTGCCACAGCAGGTCGCGGTTGCCGGCGTCGCGGATCGGCGGACAGCACTTGAACTCCGCGGCGCCGTCGGGGATGCTCTCGGCCGCGAAGCAGAGGTAGTGCGGGCAGGTCTCGACCGTCACCGGCAGCCCCTCGGCGCGGGCATCGGCGAGGAGGTCGAGGGCTCGCGCGCTGGACAGGTGCAGGACGTGCACGCGCGCTCCGGTCTCGCGCGCCCCGTCGAGGACCTGGCGGATGGCGGCGGTCTCCGCCTCGTCGGGGCGGCTGAGCAGGAAGTCCGCGTAGGCCCGGCTCGGTGGCGCCGGCGAGCGCTCCAGCACTTCCGCGTCCTCGGCGTGCACGATCATCGGCGCCCCGAGCCGGGCCACCTCGCGCAGCGCCGCGTGGAAGGCCGAGGGGTCCAGCGGTGGGAACTCCGCCACCCCGGACGGCGACAGGAAGCACTTGAAGCCGAAGACGCCGGCCTCCCACAGTGGCTCGAGGTCGCCGACGTTGCCCGGCACCGCGCCGCCCCAGAACCCCACGTCGACCATGAGCTCGCCCTCGGCGGCGCGCTGCTTGGCGCGCAGTCCGACCAGCGTGGTGGTCGGCGGGAGGGAGTTGAGCGGCATGTCGACCAGCGTCGTGACGCCTCCCAGCGCGGCCGCCCGGGTCGCGGTGACGAACCCCTCCCACTCGGTGCGGCCGGGCTCGTTGACGTGGACGTGGGTGTCGACGACGCCCGGCAGGACGTACGCCGCGTCGTCGACCGCGAGCACCGCGCCGGTGGCCTCGGCGTCGTACGGCGCCACCGCGGCCACCCGACCGTCGGCGAGGCGGAGCGTGGCCGGGACGAACGCGTCGCCGATCAGCACGCGGCGGGCGCGCACGGCGTCGAGCCGCATCAGGCGCCCTCGCGCAGCACCGTCGCCTGGATCAGGCCGTAGGGCCGGTCGGCGGCGAAGAAGACCTCGCCGGGGTTGTCCAGACCGAAGGGCTCCAGGTCGACCAGGAAGTGGTGCTTGTTGGGGCACGACAGGCTGATCTCGGCCACCTCGCCGAACCGCTCCAGCACCTCCTTGCCCATCTCGAAGATGGTCTGCTGCAGCGCGAGCGAGTGCACCGACGCGAAGGTCGACAGCAGGGTGTCGCGGATGCCGGCGTACAGGCCGTCGTAGTCGGGGCCGTCGTAGTCCGGGCCGTCGTGGGGGCCCGTCTCGACGTAGCGCCAGGTCGCGGTGAGGCTGGTGGCGAGGATCCGGTCGGTCGTCTCCGGCAGCGTCGTGTAGCCGTCGCGGGGGAACCCGCCGAACTCCGAGCCGGTGCTCTTGAGGATCGTGCAGTCCTTGAGCCCCGCCACGACGGTGCTCCGCTCGCCGTCGAGGGTGACCACGGCGGTGCGGGTCTCGCGGCCGCTGCGCAGGAACGAGTGGTCGTGCGGTGCGCCGTCGGCGACGATGCGCTCCCATGCGAACACCTCCGTCGAGAAGTCCCCGCCGGTGACCCAGTCGAACTCCTCGACGAAGTGCCGCCCCACGGTCGTCAGGAACTCCTCGGGCGAGGCGATCGGGTGCCTGCGGGCGAACGCGTAGACGGTGTTCTTCTGGGTGTCGGTGGCGACCACCTGGGAGTTGTCGCCGTCGGTGTGGCAGGCCGCGAAGTCGCCGCGCAGCTGGGTGGTGACGTTGAGGTCCTGCAGCTCGTGGACCGGGGTGTCCCGTCTGACCCGCACCAGCCGGCACTCCGCCTTGCCGTACTGGTTCGCCCCCAGGACGATGTCGCCCGCGGCCATGTCAGCTCCCTCGGTAGGTGGTGTAGGAGTACGGGCTCAGCAGCAGCGCCAGGTGGTAGTGCTCCTCGGCCTCCGCCTGGAACGTGAGCCCGACGAGCGGGTAGAGGGTCGCCCGCCCGGCGGCGGCGAACCAGTCGCCGGTCTCGAACGACAGGGTGTGCGCACCGGGCTGGAGGTCGACCTCGAAACGGAGCCGCCCGTCGGCGTCGGTGGCCCCGGTGGCGAGGACCTCGCCCGCCGGTCCGCCCAGGTGCACGCGCAGCCCCGCCGCGGGCCGGCCCAGCGCCGCGTCCAGCACGTGCGTCGAGCAGGTCGTCATGGCGTCACGCTGTCGTCCAGCCGCAGCATCGCGATCTCCTTCAGCTGGCCCATGGTGACCAGCAGCTCGGTGTCGGGGTCGTGGCGCAGCCGCTGCTCGAGCAGTGCGAGCATCTCCTCGGCGCTGCGCCCCTTGGCGCGGACCAGGTAGATCCGCCCGAACGTCTCCTCGTAGCGGCGGTTGCCCTCGGCGAGGCGCGCCAGGACGTCGTCGTCCTCGGGGACGCCGGCCTGCTCGGCGCGCGACATCGCCGCGCTGGCGCCGTCGCCGGCGGCGCGCTCGCCGATGCGGGGATGGCCGGCCAGCGCGGCGGTCACCTCCTCGGGCGTCCAGGCATCGGCGTACGCCGCGGCGGCGGCCCGCAGGGCGGGCACGTCGGCGTACGGTCGCGCCCCGACGACCGCCGCGGCCCAGGCCGGGACGTCCGCCCACCCCCGCACGAGCGCGGTGGCCTCGTCGGTGCTTGCGGCGTTGAGCTCACCCAGCTGCACGGCTCCTCCTGTCGTGAACGGTAGGTGCTGGACGGCGCTCACGGCGCGAGCTCGCAGGCGAGCGCCAGCAGGTCGCGGTCGCGACCGGGCGCCGCGACCAGGCAGGCCCCGGCGGGCAACCGGTCACGGGTCTGCAGGGGCACGCTCAGCGCGGGGAGGCCGGCGATGCCGGCCAGGCAGGTGAGCCGCATCGTGGCCTCGCGCACGGCCTGCAGACCCTCGCCGAGCGGGGGCGCCACCGACGAGGCCGACGGCAGCACCAGCACCCGGTCGCCCACGAGCGCCCGGATCGCCTCGCGCGCCGCGGCCACTCCCGAAGCAGCCTCGGCCGCCTGGTCGGCGGTGACCGTGGCGGCGTAGGCGAACCGCGCCCGCACGTCCTCGCCCAGGGTGTCCAGCCGACCGGTGAGCCACTCGCCGTGCGCGGCCCACGCCTCCGCGGCCTGTGCGGTGAGGAACGCGCCGAGCCAGGCGTCGTGGTCGCTCAGGTCCCAGTCCTCGCCCGTCGCCCCGAGCTCCGCGGCGTACGCCGACACCGCCTCGCCCACGTCGGGCTCGGCGAGCGCCAGCAGACCCGGCACGACGACCAGGTCGCGCCCGCCGCCGGGACTCTCCGGCAGCAGCACGTCGCCCACCGCGGCCAGCCGGTCCGCGTCGCGGGTCAGCCACCCGACCGCGTCGAAGGACGGCGAGAGCGGCACCATCCCGAGCCTCGGCACCAGGTCGTGGGTGGTGCGCAGGCCGTAGAGACCCTGGTAGGACGCCGGGACGCGGATCGAGCCGCCGGTGTCGCTGCCCAGCCCGATCGTCGCGTGGCCCAGCGAGACCGCCGAGGCCGAGCCGGAGGACGACCCACCCGGCACCCGGTGAGGGGCCTTCGGGTTGGGTGGGGTGCCGTAGTGGGCGTTGGCGCCGGCCAGTGAGTAGGCGAGCTCGTCGGTGCGGGCGATCCCGCGCAGGTCGGCGCCGGCGTCCAGGAGGGCCGAGACGACGCCCGCGTGCTGTGGCTCGGTGGGCGCGGCGGCCAGCCGCGCGGGGTTGCCGGCACCGACGGCCTGGCCGGCGACGGCGTACAGGTCCTTGACCGCCACGCTCTCCCCGGCCAGCGGCCCCTCGGCCGCGCCCCGCACCAACGGGTCGCCGACCACTCGCCAGATGCGCGGGTCGAACGCGGGCGGCGGCACGGACACGTGGGCCGCGGTGACGACCCAGCGGCCGTCCTGCCGGGCCCAGAGCTGGGTCTGCTGGCCGCGTCCGCCGCGGGCCAGCTCGGTGACCGCGACGACGAGCGCTGCGTCGTCGCCGATCGCCTGCACGTGCGTCTGCACGATACGCCGCTGTGGCGCCCCGCCCCGCGCCCCGCGGAAGGCACTGATGCGGTCGTGGCCGACGAGCAGGCCGGCGGCGTCGCCGCGCAGGGTGGTGGGGCCGGGCGCGAAGAGCCGGTCCAGGGTCTCGACGTCGTCGGCCATGAGCGCCCGCTCGTACTCCCAGAACGCCGCCTCCAGGCCGTCGGGCCTCGCCGCGCCCATCGGGGCCGTGCTCATGCGGCGCCCGGGAAGTCGGCCTTGCGGATGCGGGCGTGCACGCCCTTGACCCGGTCGACGACCTGCGACACCTCGAAGTCCGTGGCGGCGGAGAGGTAGGCCAGCGCCAGGCTCGGATCCATCCCGAAGCGGGCCTGGAGGAGGCTGATCGCGGAGCGCACGCAGTTCTGGACGGCCACGTCGAGGTCGGGGTCAAGCCCCGTCGGCACCAGGTGCTCGTGGGTCTCGGCCACCGGCCCGACGAGCTCGCCGAACGCCGCCACCGCGTCCTCGCGCGCGATGACGTCGAGCCGGACCGTCGCCCGCAACGAGGCCTCCATCGCCGTGAGGGCGACCTCGCCGTTGCCCTGGGCGAAGTGCGGGTCGCCGACGTAGGCGAGCGCACCGTCGACCTGGACGGGCAGGTAGAGGGTGGCGCCGACGGTCAGCAGCGAGATGTCGAGGTTGCCGCCGTGGGCGCCGGGGGGCACCGAGTGGGGGCGGCGGTCGCCGGGCACCGCGACGCCCATGACGCCCAGGAACGGCGCAAGGGGGAACGAGACCGTCGGCTCGGCGCCGGGGGTCAGCGGCAGCAGGCCGTGCGTGCCGTCGTCGTCGGTGCGCGCGAACGCGCTGAAGACCGCGGCCCCGTCCAGCGGGTACTCACCGGGCAGCGCTCCCTTGCCGTGCCGGTTGGAGATCACGCCGTACGGCACCCGGGGGAGCGTCTCCAGGACCGTCACCGCCAGCAGGTCGCCCACGCGGGCGCCCGCGACCGCCACCGGGCGGCTCACGACGTGCGGTCCGTCGGCGGTGAAGCTGCGCGGGACGTCCGCGGCGGCCAGCGCCACGGCGTCGGCCAGCACCGGGACGTCGTACGGCGCGAAGAAGGCGCGCGGGTCGCGACCCTGGTCCTCGAGGATCCCCTCGTGGCTGAGCGTGTCGAAGGTGACCTCGTCGCCGGGCTCGACCTTGGCCACGGGCGCGTCGGCGGCAGACGGCAGCCGGCCCCAGAGGACGTCGTCGACCCCCGACGGCACGTAGTGGCCCCGGACCGGTCCGCAGCCGGTCTCCAGCGGCGCGGACTGCGTCGGGTGGGCCATGGCCAGAGAGTAGGGAACGTTTGTTTCAGGGATGTTGTGTGCGGCGTGCCGCCCGAGACCGCCGGGTCAGGGGGCGAGGTAGCGGTAGCGGTGGTGCTCGCGGAAGCCGAGGCGCGCATAGAGGGCGAGCGCCGGCTCGTTGTCGCCGAGGACCTGGAGGTAGGCCGTCGTGGCGCCCCGCTCGGCGCCCCAGTCGAGCAGCTCGGCCATGACCACCAGCGCCAGCCCGCGGCGCCGGTGGGCCGGGGCCACCTCGAGGCTGCGGAAGCCGACCCAGTCGCCGGCGTACGCCGCCACGCCGCCGCCCACCTGCTCCCCGTCCAGCAGGAGCCGAACCGTGGCCTGGTCGCCGGCGACGTCGAGCGCCACCTCCACCCCGTCGGCGCGGACGCCGCGCAACGACCGCGAGGCCTGGCTGACCGCGGCGAGCTGGAAGACGGTGTCGGCGTCGTGGCTCTCGAGGCCCCAGCCGTGGTCGCGGAACAGCGCCTCCTCCTCCGAGCCCGGGAGCACGGCGGCGATCGGCCGGGTGCCGTGGGCGTCGTAGAACGCGACCACCTCCGCGTAGGCGTCCGGGACGCCCGCGGGCCCGAAGGCCAGCACCGAGTTGGCGCGGCGGGCGGTGGCGGTGGGGGAGCGGCGCAGCACCCAGCCGCCCAGCGGTCGGGTCTCCAGGTCGGCGAACAGCGCGAAGCCCCGCCGCTGCGCCTCGGCGGGCGGCACCCGCTGGCGCACCGAGGGCCGCGGCGGCACCGGCTTGCCCGACACGATGTCGGCGAGCGGGATCCGCACCGGCGCCCCGGTCTGGGGCTGGATCACGCAGGCGTCGTCGCCCCACGCCGTACAGACGCCGAGCAGGTCGGTCAGGGCCGGACCGCCCGACGGCCCGGTCTCGCCCCGCACCACCCGACGCACGACCACGCGCTGGCCGACGACGTGCGGCCCGAGCGTGTGCCGGCCGACTGTGCCCTCGCTCACATGGTGGGGTTCATGTATCTGGGCCACGGCGGGATACTAGGCTGACCACGCTCTCGCATGCTCGGACCGAACCGTCCTCAGGAGGAACCGGTGACCTACGTCATCTCCCAGCCGTGTGTCGACCTCAAGGACCGCGCCTGCGTCGACGAGTGCCCGGTCGACTGCATCTACGAGGGCAAGCGGATGCTCTACATCCACCCCGACGAGTGCGTCGACTGCGGTGCGTGCGAGCCGGTCTGCCCCGTCGAGGCCATCTTCTACGAGGACGACGTGCCGGAGCAGTGGAAGGACTACTACACCGCCAACGTCGGCTTCTTCGACGACCTCGGCTCGCCCGGCGGCGCCGCCAAGATGGGGGAGATCGACAAGGACCACCCGATCGTCGCCGCGCTCGAGCCGCAAGAGCACGACGAGTGACTGCTGCGTGACGCTGCGCCACCGGCCCCTGGTCTCCTCGCGGCTCCCCGACTTCCCCTGGGACAGTCTCACCACGTACGCCGCTCGGGCGGGAGCGCATCCTGACGGCATCGTCGACCTGTCGGTCGGCACCCCGGTCGACCCCACCCCCGAGGTGGTGCAGCAGGCGCTGCGCGACGCCGCCGACGACCCGGGCTACCCGATCACGGTGGGCCTGCCCGAGACCCGCCAGGCCTGCCTGGACTGGCTGGCGCGCCGCCACGGCGTGACCGGGCTGGGCCTGGACCAGGTGCTGCCGGTGATCGGCTCCAAGGAGCTCATCGGCACGCTCGCCGCCCACCTCGGCATCGGCGAGGGCGACCTGGTCGTCTACCCCGAGCTGGCCTACCCCACCTACGAGGTCGGGGCCAAGCTCGCCGGCGCCCGCGCCGTGCCGAGCGACTCACTCACCGCGCTCGGCCCCGAGGTGCCGGCGCTGCTGTGGCTCAACTCGCCCTCCAACCCCACCGGCCGGGTGCTGCCCGTCGAGCACCTCAAGAAGGTCGTCGACTGGTGTCGCGAGCGCGGCACCATCCTGGTCTCCGACGAGTGCTACCTCGAGAGCGGCTGGGACGTCTCGCCGGTCTCGGTGCTGCATCCGGACGTCTGCGGCGGCTCGGCGGAGGGGATCCTGAGCGTCCACTCGCTGTCGAAGCGCTCGAACCTGGCCGGCTACCGCTGTGCGTTCGTGGTCGGCGACCCCGCGCTCGTCGGCGAGCTGCTCGCCGTACGGAAGAACCTCGGGCTGATCATGCCCGGGCCCCAGCAGCGCGCGATGGTCGCGGCCCTCGACGACGACGTCCACGTCGCCGAGCAGCACGCCCGCTACGCCGCCCGCCGTACGGCGCTGCGGTCCGCACTCGAGGGTGCCGGCTTCCGGATCGACCACTCCGAGGCGGCGCTCTACCTGTGGGCCACCCGCGAGGACTGCTGGGAGACCATAGCGTGGCTGGCCGAGCGCGGCATCCTGGCCGCCCCCGGCGCGTTCTACGGTGCCGCCGGCGCCCAGCACGTGCGGGTGGCCTTCACCGCCACCGACGAGCGGGTCGCCGCGGCGGTGTCCCGCCTGGCCTAGAGGTAGTCCGGAGCGTACGTGCGCACCTCTTCGATGTCGGTCAGCCGATCCTCGGCATCCCCCTCGCGAACGACCGCGACGTCGTAGCCGGAGCCGCCCCGGAGGTCGTCGGCGCGCGACGTGCCGTTGAGCAGGTCGTCGCCCCTGCGGCCGTCGAGGATCCCCGAGGCCACCGGACCGAGCAGGTCCAGGTCGTCATCGCCGGCGGTGCCGAGCACCGTCCACCGACCGGTGGCGTGCACCGCGAGGGCCTCCGTCGCCCTGAGCTCCCACCGCACCGTGCGCGTCCGGGTGTCGTAGCGCCCCGTGGTCGTGGCGAGGTCGATCCGTCCGGTGACCACCTTCGTGGCGGGCTGCCGACGCCACAGGTCCGGTGACCACAGCAGTCCGCGGTCCGCTCCCGCACCGCCGTCGAGGACCTGGCCGTCCTGCGGTGTGAGGTAGTCCGAGAAGTCGTCGTTGCCCGGGCCGGCCAGCAGCGCCCGCGAGCCCAGGCCTCTCAGGATGTCGTGGCCCGCCCCGCCCAGCAGGCGGTCGCCGGTGCCACCGCCGTAGACCACATCGTCACCGGACCCGCCGGCGACGAGGTTGCCCCGGTCGGTGGGCCGGAAGGGGTCCGGGTTCAGGGCGCCGGCGGCGACTACGTCGTCACCGCCGCCGCCGCGAACGACGTCGGCTCCGCGCTCGCCGAGCAGCATCTCGGGGCGCTCGGTCCCGAGGAGCTGGTCGGCGTGGTCGCTGCCGATCACCTGGTAGACCGGGCTGACGATGCGGTCGGACCCGTCACCCGTCGCCCGGCCCTTGCCGAGGTCGACGCGCACGGAGCGAGGGGCGCCCGCGAAGGTCAGCCGGTCGTTGCTGCGGGAGGCGCGGGTGTCGCGTCCGCCGTGCAGCACGTCGTCACCGCGCCCGCCGTCCAGCGTGTCGCCGGTGAAGACGCTGCGGTCCGAGCGCATCACCCGTCGGTCCCGCTCGCCGTACAGGCGATCGTTGCCGGCTCCGCCGAGCAGCCTGTCGGCACCGTCGCCGCCGCACAGGACGTCGTTGCCGCCTCTCCCGTCGATGACATCGTCGCCGCCTCGCCCGTCGATGACGTCACGGCCCGACGTGCCGGTGATCCGGTCGTTTCCGCTGGTGCCGACGATCGTCGCCGACGCGCACGGGGCGGCGGGAGCGCGCTGGGTCGGGGCGGCGTGCGCGGGGAGCGCGAGCAGCGGTGCGGCGAGCAGGACGGCGATTCCCGAGAGGCGCATCACCGCAACCTACGTCACTCTCGCCGTCAGCGCCGCCGCTCGATGGACTGGAAGCGGTCCCGGCCTCCGCGACCCCAGCCGGTGTCGAAGCCGGGTCCGCCGCGCAGGACGTCGCCCCGCTCTGACCCGCGCAGCATGTCGTTGCCGCCGCGGCCGATCAGGACCGCGCCGTGGTCGGCCTCGACCTCGAGCAGGTTGTTGCGCGGCGTTCCGACCAGCGTCCAGCGCCCGGTGGAGTAGATGCCCGCCCCTTCGATGCCTTGGAGCGGGACCCGCACCATGCCGCGCCGGCGATGGAAGCGGGCCACCTGGGAGGCGAGCTCGACGCGGCCACGGACGATCTCCGATGCCGTGCCGCGCCACGCGACCGGCGCCGTCAGCGATGCCCGGTCCCATCCCGGCCCGCCCCGGAGGAGCTGGGGACCGCGAGACGCGATCGTGTTGTACAGCACGTCGCGGCCGGGGCCGCCGAGGAGCGTCCGGGCCCGGCTCCCATCCAGGAAGTCGTCGCCGGTCCCACCCGCGAGCCGGTCGCCGCGGCCGCCGTTCAGCCAGTCGTCGCCGGGGCCGCCGTCGGCGCGGTCGCGGGCGCCGTCGTTCGCTCCGTCGGCGCCGTCCTCGTCGTCGTCCTCGTCGCTTCCGGTCAGGACGTGGTCGTCGCCTTGACCGCCCGAGATCGTGTCCGCGCCGCCGCGGCCCAGGATGGTCTCGTCGTGGGCGGCGCCGGCGATCCGGTCGGCGTGGTCACTGCCGACGACCTCGTGGAAGTCACCGACGAGCGTGTCGGTCCCCTCGCCCTCCGCCGTGCCGGCCAGGAGGTCCAGATCGACGCCTGCCGCGGCGCGCTCGAAGCTCAGCACCTCGCCCTCGTCCCCCATGTCGCCCCCGGGGTCCGGCCGCGGGTCGTGGCCGGCGTCCAGCAGGTCGTCCCCGGGGCCGCCCTCGAGCGTGTCGCCCTCCCAGAACCCCACCTCCTCAAGGCTGACGTAGCCGTCGAGCTCGCCGTAGAGGGAGTCGTCGCCGTCGCCGCCGATGAGCGAGTCGGACCCGCCGCCGCCGCAGAGCACGTCGTCGCCCCCGGCGCCGTCGATGAGGTCGTGCCCGCCGAGACCGTCGATGACGTCCGGGCCGCTCGTGCCGGTCAGCTCGTCGCTTCCCGGTGTCCCGACCATCGTCGGCGAGGCACAGGGGTCGGTTTCGGCGGCCGCTGTCGACGGCGCGGCCGCGGCTGGAAGCGCGATCAGCGGGAGGGCGACCAGTGCGGCGGCGAGTCTCGAAGCGCTCATCGCCGCATGCTACGTCGCGCGAGCGGTCGCGTCAGTCGAAGACGTCGACGTGCACGTGGTCGCGGTGCTCGAGGATCCTGCGGTCGCCGCTGCGCGACGGCGGGTCGTAGTCGCGCCAGCCCTCGTCGTTACCGGCCCGCCAGATCCGGTCGTCGAAGATCACGGTCTGCACGTCGAGCCGCTGGGCCTGGGCGACCAGGTAGTGCGCGATCGCCCAGCCGCGCTTCTTGTTCTGGGCGCTGATCGGGCGCACGAAGATGTCCACCGCTCGCCCGTCGTAGTGGGCGGATCCCTCCATGTGGCCGTCACGCACCCCGCCGGGGGCGAAGCCCCCCAGCGGGACCTCCCCGAAGACGCCCCGGACCTCCTCGCGCACGTTGTCGGCGCGCGCGGTCAGCCCGCTGCCCACCAGCGCGGGGTCGGTGGCGTCGCTGTCGTCGTCGATGTCGCAGGTGAAGGCGCGACGCGAGTTGCCCGTCAATGCCGAGGCCAGCGCCCGGGCGTCGGCCTCGTGGTCGGCGTACGCCGTGGGGAAGCCGGAGCGCTGCACCTCCTGCGCGGCCGCGGTGATCTCCATCCCCTGGTAGCCGTCGACCTCGACGAGCTCGTCGTAGAACGCGTTGGTCGCGTAGACCGGGTCGAGGATCTCGTCCACGGTGCCCCAGCCCTGGGACGGGCGCTGCTGGAACAGGCCGACGGAGTCCCGGTCGCCGTAGTCGATGTTGTAGAGGTCGGACTCCTGGTACGCCGTGGCCAGGGCGATCGACGCGGCGCGCGCGGGCAGCCCCCGGCGCACCGAGATGGCGGAGATGAGCGCGGCGTTCTCGGCCTGCTCGACCTCGAGCTCCACGGTGTGTCCGTCGACGGTCACCGAGCAGGTGTCGGCTGCGCCGAGACCGAGCTCGTCGCCTTGCGTGAGCACGCCGTAGCCGACCGCGGCCACGACCCCGACCGCCGCGAGCGCGACGATGGCCGTTCCCCTCCCTCGTCCCATGGGTCCCATTCTCCGGATGGCACCCAAAGGCCCACGGCCGACGTGCCGCTGGCCTAGGCTCCGACGGCGGGAGCCGCGGTGGAGGTGGCGGCTCGTGGTGAGCACCCCCAGCGGCGCCTCGGCGTCCCCCAACGAAAGAAGGCACCCCCGTGTTGATCCTCCTCGTCGTCCTGGTGCTCGTCGTCCTGCTCGTGGGCCTCGTCGTGGTCGGCTTCAACAGGCTGCGCACGGCCGACGTCGGCGCCGAGGAGGCGCTGGGCGGGATCGACGTACGACTGACCCGGCGCGCGGACCTGATCCCCAACCTGGTGGAGACCGTCAAGGGGTACGCCGCGCACGAGAAGGGCGTCTTCGAGGAGGTCACGCGCGCCCGCGCCGCGGTGCAGACCGCGGCCGCCGGCAACGACGTCGCGGCGAAGGCCGCCGCCGACGCCGCACTCCAGGAGTCGCTGGTGCGGGTCAACGCCGTCGCCGAGGCCTACCCCGATCTCAAGGCCAACCCCAGCTTCCTCGAGCTGCAGACCCAGCTCGCCGAGACCGAGGACCAGATCTCGTCCGCGCGCCAGGAGTACAACGACGCCGTCGCGACCCTCAACAGGCTCGTCCTCACCATCCCGTGGATGTTCCTCACCGGGATCGCCGGCGTGCACAAGCGCGAGTTCTACGACGCCCCCGAGGGTCAGCAGGCCGCCCCCGCCGTCGAGTTCTGAGCGCCGACCCGTCAGCAACTGCACGAAAAATGCGCTGACCCGTCAGAAAGTTTCTGACGGGTCAGCGGTTCGTCAGGCGACCTGGGTGAGCTTCTGGAACTCCGCGTCGGTCAGCTCGATGTCGGCGGCGGCGACGTTCGACTCGAGGTGGGCGACGCTCGAGGTGCCGGGGATCGGCAGCATCACCGGCGAGCGGCGCAGCAGCCAGGCGAGCGCGAGCTGCGATGGCGTGGCGTCGTGCTCCTGGGCCGCGGCGGCGAGCGGCCCGTCCTCCCGTGAGAGCTCGCCGGTGGCCAGGGGGAACCACGGGATGAAGCCGATGCCCTGCTCCTCGGCGTACTCCAGCAGCGGCTCGGCATCGCGCTTGACCAGGTTGTAGAGGTTCTGCACGGTCGCGATCGTGGCGACCTGCTGCGCGGCCTTGGTCTGCTCGACGCTCACCTCGGACAGGCCGATGTGGCGGATCTTCCCCTCCTCCTGCAGCTTCTTGAGCTCCCCGACCTGGTCCTCGAGCGGTACGACGGGGTCGATGCGGTGCAGCTGGAAGAGGTCGATCGACTCGACGCCGAGGTTGCGCAGCGAGAGCTCGGCCTGCTGGCGCAGGTACGCCGGCACGCCGACCGGCGTCCACACGTCCGGCCCCTGGCGGGTCAGGCCGGCCTTGGTCGCGATGACGACGTCGTCGGCGTAGGGGTGCAGCGCCTCCCTGAGCAGCTGCTCGGCGACGACGGGGCCGTAGGAGTCGGCCGTGTCGAAGAACGTCACGCCCAGCTCGACCGAGCGCCGCAGCACCCGCACCGCCTCGTCGTGGTCCTTCGGAGGTCCCCACACCCCGTCGCCGGTGAGCTGCATGGTGCCGTAGCCGAGGCGCACGACCGGGAGGTCGCCGCCGATCTGGAAGGTGCCGGACGCTGCTGCTGTCGTGGTGGTGGTCATGGTGGTCTGCAACCGGGCGGGGCCCTGGGGTGTTCCCCCCGCGAGGTCAGAACACGTTGAGCGGCCGGAACTGCACGGACATGCGCGGCCCGGCGTGCGCCACCTTGGGGACGGCGTGCTCCCACGTGCGCTGGCAGCTGCCGCCCATGACCAGCAGGTCGCCGTGGCCCATCTCGATGGCGAGGGAGTCGCCGCCGCCGCGGGGGCGTAGGTGCAGCTTGCGCGGGTCGCCGACCGAGACGATCGCGACCATCGTGTCCTGGCTGCTGCCGCGCCCGATCGTGTCGCCGTGCCAGGCGACGCTGTCGCGCCCGTCGCGGTAGTAGCAGCAGCCGGCCGTGCGGAACGGCTCGCCGAGCTCCGGCAGGTAGTGCTCGCTGAGCGCGTCGCGCGCCTCCTCGAGCATGGGGTGGGGGAGGGCCTCGCCGATCATGTAGGTGTGGACGAGACGGGGCACGTCGACGACGCGGTCGTACATCTGGCGCCGCTCTGCGCGCCACGGCACGGCGTCGACCATGGTCGTGAAGATGTCGTCGGCCTCGGGCACCCACGAGCGGAGCACGTCCACCCAGGCGCCTTGGCTCAGGGTGCGGCGCTCGAGCCCTTCAAAGGACGCGAGCCCGTGCGGCGGCGCCGCGAACAGGGAGGTCTGGAAGTCCATGGGGACACGATACGCGATCCATCGAACACGCGTTCGATGCTGTGCGTGGTTTGCCCCCACGCCCGGACGAAAGGCCCTGGCGGTCGGCCGGTGCGGCGCGAGAGGGTGAGGCCATGACCGACGCCCCCCTCGCCGGTGCCGACGCGACGGCGTCGCGGCCGCCCGCCGCCCGCGTCCAGCACCTCACCAAGACCTACGGCTCCGGACAGGCCATGGTGCGCGCGCTCGACGACGTCAGCCTGGACATCCACGCGGGCGAGTTCACCGCCGTCATGGGGCCCAGCGGCTCGGGCAAGTCGACGCTGATGCACCTGTGCGCGGCGCTCGACACCGCGACCAGCGGCAGCGTCGTCATCGGCGACCGCAGCCTGGAGCACCTCTCGGACAAGGAGCTCACCCGGCTGCGCCGCGACGAGATCGGCTTCGTGTTCCAGTCGTTCAACCTGGTGCCGACGCTCACGGCGAAGGAGAACATCCTGCTGCCGCTGTCGATCGCCGGCCGCAAGCCCGACTCGGCCTGGTACGACGAGGTCATCGCGACCGTGGGTCTGGGCGACCGGCTCGGTCACAAGCCCAACGAGCTCTCCGGCGGCCAGCAGCAGCGGGTCGCCGTGGCCCGGGCCCTGGTCAGCCGCCCGCGGATCGTCTTCGCCGACGAGCCGACCGGCAACTTGGACTCGCGCTCCGGCGCCGAGGTGCTCGAGCTGCTGCGCAGCAGCGCCGCCGACCACGGGCAGACGGTCGTGATGGTCACCCACGACCCGGTGGCGGCGGCCTACACCAACCGCGTGGTGTTCCTGGCCGACGGCCGCGTGGTCGACGAGCTGCGCGACCCCGACCGCGAGCAGGTCCTCGAGATCATGGCCCGCATGGCCGAGCCGGGGGCCTGAGCGGCATGTGGCGCGCCTCCCTCAAGAGCCTGCTCGGGCGCAAGGTCCGGCTGCTCATGAGCACGTTCGCGATCGTGCTCGGCGTGGCGTTCGTCGCCGGCTCGCTGATCTTCTCCGACACCTTGAGCCGCAGCTTCACCGCGCTGTTCGCCTCCACCGTCGGCGACGTGGTCGTCCGACCGGTCGGCGGTACGACGGCGAGCGGCTCGATCTCCGCGCTCACCCTGCCCGGGTCGCTGGTCGAGGAGCTGGGAGAGGTCGACGGGGCGGACCGGGCCGACGGCAACGTCACCGCGCTGGGCGTCTACGTCGTCGGCGACGACGGCAAGGTCATCGGCGGCCTCGGCCCACCGGCTCTCGGCGGCAACTACACCACCGCGCCGGCCGCCGGTGGTGAAGGGCTCACCCTGGTCGAGGGGCGCGAGCCGCGCGGCCGCGACGAGATCGTCCTGGACGAGACCACGGCCGAGAACGGCGGCTACGAGGTCGGCGACACCGTGCCGCTGCTCCTGCCGCGGGGGCTGAGCAAGCTCACCGCGACCCTGGTGGGCGTGGCCGGCTTCCCCGACGGCGGGTCGTTGAACGGCGCCACCTTGACCATGTTCGACACCCGGACCGCGCAGGAGCTGTTCCTCGACGGCGAGGACGTCTACAACGACGTCTGGGTCACCGCAGAGGACGGCGTCTCCCAGCAGGAGCTGCGCGACGCCGTCGCGAAGGTGCTGCCGGAGGAGACCGAGGCGGTCACCGGCGACGAGGCGGCCGACGAGTCGGCCAGCGACCTGCTCGAGGCGATCTCGTTCATCACCACCTTCCTGCTGATCTTCGCCGGGATCGCGCTGGTGGTCGGGTCGTTCCTGATCATCAACACCTTCTCGATCCTGGTCGCGCAGCGCAGCCGCGAGCTGGCGCTGCTGCGGGCGCTCGGCGCCTCGAAGCGGCAGGTCGTGCGCTCGGTCCAGCTCGAGGCGTTCGTGCTCGGGTTGCTGGGGTCCACGCTCGGCCTCGGGCTGGGCGTGCTGCTCGCCATGGGGCTGCGCTCGCTCTTCGCGCAGTTCGGGCTCGACCTCTCCGGTCAGCCGATGATCTTCGGGTGGCGCACCGTGGTCGCGTCCTACCTCGTCGGGGTGCTGGTGACGATGGCGGCGGCCTGGCTCCCGGCCCGCCGTACCTCGCGGATCTCGCCGGTCCAGGCCATGCGCGACGACATCGCCCTGAGTGAGAGCTCGATGACCACCCGCTTCATCCGGGGGGCGGCCCTCGGCGTGGTGGGGCTGGTGGTGCTCGGCCTGGGCCTCTTCTCCGGCCTGCCGTATGGCGGTCAGATGGTCGGCGCCGGGGTGCTGGCGATCCTGCTGGCCGTCGCCGCGATGAGCCCGGTCCTCTCCCGGCCGCTGCTGTCGGCGGCTCGCTCGGCCTATGCGCGGCTGTTCGGCTCGATCGGCAACCTGGCCGGGCAGAACTCCCTGCGCAACCCGCGCCGGACGACCGCGACCGCGTCGGCGCTGATGATCGGCCTGACCCTGGCCTGCACGATGGCGATCGTGGGCGACTCCGCCAAGGCGTCGGTCGACAAGTCGGTGGAGGAGAGCTTCGTCGGCGACTACGTGGTGAGCAACGTCTTCGGGGGCGAGTTCAACCCGGCCATCGCCGACCGCATGGCGCAGCTGGAGGGGGTCGACGCGGTGGTGCGCCAGCGCTACCAGTTCCAGGACTTCGGGGGGCAGGGCATCTCCGCCATCGACCCGGCCACCGCCGACCGCCTCGAGCTCACCGTCACCGAGGGGGACCTGGCCGACTTCACCGACGGGACCGTGATCGTCCAGGAGTCCCACGCCGAGGACGAGGGCCTCGAGGTGGGCGACGAGGTCGAGGTCGAGACGCCGGCCGGGAAGCGGAGCTGGCCGGTGGTGGCCGTCTACGAGGACAACCCGATCGTCTTCCTGCCGGTCGTGACCACCCTGACCACGATGGAGGAGGCCGGCTACGAGCCCGCCGACAACGCGGTCATCGTCTTCGCCGAGCCGGGCGCCGACGACCTGCAGGCCGGCCTCGACGCGATCGTCGAGGAGCTGCCGATCGTCACCGTCAAGGACCAGGCGGCCTTCGCCGAGGAGCAGCGCGAGCCGATCGACCAGTTCGTGCTGATCATCTTCGCGCTGCTCGGCCTCGCGCTGGTCATCGCGGTCCTGGGGATCGTCAACACCCTGGCGCTGTCGGTGATCGAGCGCACCCGCGAGGTCGGGCTGCTGCGCGCGATCGGGGTGTCGCGCTCGCAGCTGCGCTGGATGATCACGCTGGAGTCGGTGGTGATCGCCGTGCTCGGGGCGGTGCTCGGCGTGGTGCTCGGGGTCGGCTTCGGGGTGGCGCTGATGTACGCGCTGCGCGACGAGGGCCTGGAGGTGATCAGCGTGCCGTACGGCCAGCTCGCCGTGTTCCTGGTGCTGTCGGTCGTGATCGGGATGCTGGCGGCGGTCTTCCCGGCCCGCCGAGCGGCCCGACTGGACGTGTTGAGGGCGATCGCCACCGAGTAGCGGGTCCCGCCGCAGGTCAGCGCCCTAGTGCCGGATTCGGGGGACGCGAGGGCTCGCCACGTCCTAGTCTGAACAGGTGGAAGAAGCGCTCCTGGTCGATGGACGGACGCTCAAGCACGTCCAGGTGCGCGAGTACGTACGGGCCCTCGTCACCGGCTCCGCGCCCGGCTCCCCGGCGCCGTCGGAGCGCGAGCTCGTGCACCGCTTCGGGGTCGCGCGGATGACGGTGCGCCAGGCGCTGGACGCGCTGGTCGCCGAGGGCCTGCTGGAGCGGATCCCCGGTCGCGGCACGTTCGTGGCCCGGCCCCGTCAGGCGGTCACCCGGATCTCCGGCTTCACCGAGGAGATGACGCGCCGCGGGCTCCTCGCGGAGTCGCAGACCCTCCTCGCCCGCCGCGAGCAGGCCGGCCCGGGGGTCGCCCGGGCCATCAACGTCTCCGAGGGCGACGCGGTCATCCACTGGCGCCGGCTGCGGCGCGGCGACGGCTCGCCGGTCTGCGTCGAGGACGCCTACCTCAACGAGATCCTGCTGCCCGGCTTCCTGCAGAGCGGCATGCCCACCAGCCTGTACGACGCCCTCGGCCAACGCGGCCTGCGGCCCACTTGGGCCGAGGACTCCATCACCGCCGACCGGCCCACCGTCGAGGAGTCCTCCCTGCTCGAGCTGCCCGCCGGCGGCGTCGTCCTGCGCCAGTCGCGCCGGGCGCTGTCCGGCGAGAAGATCGTGATGGTCTCGCGCTCGGTCTACCGCGCCGACCGGTTCACGATGTGGGTGCAGCTCGGCGGCTGAGCGCGCTTGTGCGCGGCCGCGGGCCGCTCAGCTCTCGCCGAGGTGCCCGAGCGCGGCCACGACCCGGCCGGTCTCCTCGCACACCCACACCGGGTCGGGACCGCCGAGGTCGGGCTGGATGTAGAGCGAGTGGACCGGTCCGTCCTGGCAGCTCAGGCACAGCGGCCACCGACCCGAGTGCTCGAACAGCGCGTCCTGCACGTCCTGGGCGACCAACCCGGCGACGTACACCTCGCCCTCGGGCCACTGCTCGGCCCACCACCGGCGCGAGGCGCACGCGTCCTCCAGAGCGGACACGGCCTCGCGAGTGGCCACGCGGCGGGCCTGCAGATCGGCGAGCACGCGGGCGCGGGCGTCGAAGTACAGGGCGTCGTCCACGGACCCCATTGTGCCGACGGGCCAAGCAGCCCGGCCGTACGACCTGTTGCGCCTCCCCGGGATGCGGCCCAGGGGCGCCTAGCATGCCCCTATGAGCAGAGGGCTCCTCGAGGTCGCCGTGCTCCACGCGCGCGACGTGCCGGGCTGCGAGCGCGGCGGTGCGGACCGGCTCTCGCTCGCCGTCGAGGGTGAGGGTGAGGGCCGTACGCCGGACCTGGCCACCGCCGCCTCCGTCATCCGGGCCACCGAGCTGCCGGTGCGAGTGATGCTGCGCCTCAACGACACCCTCACGACGACCGGCGGCGAGTTCGTGCGCCTCGTCGGTCTGGCCGAGGAGCTCGTCTCCCTCGGGGCCGAGGGGGTCGAGTTCGGCTTCCTGGACACTGACCTCGAGGTGGACGTCGAGACCTGCCGCGCGCTCGCGACCGCGCTGCCCGGGGTCCCGTGGACCTTCCACCGTGCCATCGACCAGGTCCTCGAGCCGGCCCGCTCCTGGCGCCGCCTGACGGCCGGCCTGCCGGGCCTGAGCGCCGTACGCTCCGGGGGCTCGCCGCAGGGCTTGGCCCACGGGTACGACGACCTGCTCGCCCTCGCGGAGGCCGACCCCGACGTGGCGCGGCTGCTGATGCCGGCCGGGGGCCTGCTGCCCGAGCACGTGCCGTGGCTGCTGCGCGCGGGGGTCCGCCAGCTGCACGTCGACGTCCAGGTGCGCCCCGGCGCGACCACCCGCTCCTACGTCGACGCCGACTTCGTGCGGTCGTGGCGGCTGATCCTCGACGACGCGGCGTCCCGCTCGGCATGACGGTCCTGATCGACCCGCCCAACGCGGCGGGCCACGGCCGGCTGTGGTCGCACCTGGCCAGCGACGCCTCCTACGACGAGCTGCACGAGTTCGCGCGGGGGCTGGGCATCCCCGAGCGCGGCTTCGACCGCGACCACTACGACGTGCCGTCGCAGTGGTACGACCGGGTGGTCGCCGCCGGCGCGGAGCCGGTCAGCTCACGCGAGCTGGTCGCCCGGCTGATCGCCGCCGGGCTGCGTCGCCGCAAGCCGCGCTAGCTCCGCCTCGACGTTGGCTCGCGCGGGACCCTCCCAGCGCTCCTGGGCGTAGGCGGTGTGGAAGAGGTGGGGCTTCGAGAGCAGGTCGTGCAGGACCGCCCGCCGACCCGCGACGAACACGTCCTCGGGGAGGTGGGCGTAGTCGACACGCACGGCCGCGACGTAGTCGGCGTAGCGGGCGTCGTCGGCGGCGAGGATCCCGAGATCGGCGTCGGACAGCGCGCACCCGGCCCGGTCGTCCGGCTCCGGGCGATGGGTCTCGGTCAGCCGCACCAGCCGCGCCACCTCGTGGACCAGGGGCGCGTCGACGAGGTCCGCCAGCGCCATCTCGGCCCACACCGCCGAGCGCTCCTCGGCGTCGCGCTCGCCGTCGTAGACCGCGTCGTGGAACCACGCGGCCAGCACCACCGGCACGCGCTCGTACGTCGCGCCGTGGGCGGCCAGCTCGTCCAGGCGTCCCAGGACCTCGGTGAGGTGCCGGGTGTCGTGGTAGCCGCGCGCCGGGTCGGCGTAGGCGGCGAGGAGCTCGTCGCGCAGGCGGGTGTCGCCGGTCAGGGGCCAGGCCGAGAGGAGGTCCACCCGGACAGTCAAACAGGCATCGCCCACCGGCGCTTGACGCGCGGCGTCAGGAGGCGCGCGGCGCGCCCATCGCCCAGCGGATGGCCCCGGTGGCCGCGGTGCCGAGCGCGCGCACGACGGTCCGCTCGGAGACCGGCAGCCACGGCAGGCGGAGGGGACGCCGGGTCCAGCGCGGCATCAGGCCCACGGCGGCCGCGACCAGCACGCCGTACGGCGCCCGCGCGGCCAGCGGCAGCGGCGGCTTGAGCATCAGGAAGCGCACGGCCTCGCGCGCCTCCGGCGTCCCGCGCAGCTCGGGTTCGTAGGCCGCGAGCGCGTCGGCCAGCTCGGCCTCGGTCAGCGGCGGGTCGACGACGCCGAGCCGGCGTGCGACCTCGGCGGTCTGGGCGACGTACTCGTCGCGCCCGGCCTGGTCCAGCGGCTTCTTGCCGTAGACGGTGTGGGCCCGCAGGAAGCTGTCGACCTCGGCCACGTGCACCCAGCGCAGCAGGTGCGGGTCCGAGGCGGCGTACGGCGTGCCGTCCGGCATGGTGCCGACGACCCGCTCGTGGATCCTGCGCACCACGTCGACCGCCTGCTGGGCGTCCTCGGCGGTGCCGAACGTGGTCACCGCCAGGAAGCGGCTGGTCCGGTTGAGGCGGCCCCACATGTCGCCGCGGAAGCCCGAGTGCTCCGAGACCGCCCGCATCGCCGCCGGGTGCAGCGTCTGCAGGAGCAGCGCGCGGATGCCGCCCACGAACATGGACGCGTCGCCGTGCACGCGCACGATCGCGCTGTCCGCGGCGAACCACCGTGGCCCGGGCGTCCCGTGGATCCGCGCCGCGTGCCTGGCGCCGTCGGGTCCGGCGACCCTCAGGAAGAGCGCGCTGCCGAGCCGCTCGCGTACCTCGCCCACCGTCGCCACCATCCGACCATCGTGGCAGGGCCCACAAAGGCCGTGGGGCTACTCGACGCGTGGCAGCGCGATCGTGCCGAGGGCCCGGTCCTGGTTGGCGGCGATGTCGAGGTCCGCGATGACCTGGGTCTGGTAGTTCGGGTCGTAGGGGTGGTCGATCACCAGCCGCAGGGCCGACTGGGCGCGCAGCTGCCCGCCCGAGAGGAAGGCGCCGGTCTGGGACGTCGTGGTCTCGTGGAGCAGCTGGCCGGCCCGGTCGTAGAGCCGCACGCGGGCGCCCTGGATCGCCGCCCCGCCGTCACCGCGCACGACCTGGCCCACGAAGGCGCCGCCGCGCTGGGTCAGCCGGAAGCTGCCGAAGGCGCCGCGGCCGGGCCGCACGTTGCCGTTCGTCACCGCTCCGGTGCGGCCGAACCACCGGCCGACGCCGGGCATGACGAGCTTGTAGCGGCCCGGGAAGACCCCGGGGAAGGCGACCGAGCCGCCGGAGAACCGCACCGTCCAGAACTGACCGCTGCGCCGGCTCACCGCCGTGGCGTAGCCGCTGCCGCGCAACGGCTCGCCCCCGGCGTACAGGTCGACGCGCAGCTCACCGCCCTTGCGGTTCAGCGCGATGCGGACGTGGGCCGGTGTGCGGGCGGCGAGCTTGGGCACGTAGGTGCTCTTGCCCACCCAGGTGCGCCGCCGGTCGTAGGTGAAGAGGGAGTAGCTGCCCGCCGGGAGCCCGCCCAGCGCGAACTCGCCGCGCTCGTTGGCCACCGTCTCGAACGACTGCTCGCTGGGATTGGCCGCGACCACGCGGGCGCGGGCACCCGGCTTGCCGCCGGTGCGGACGGTGCCGGTGATGACGGCCCCGGCCCTCATCCGGACGTTCTTGACCGTGGTCCTGCCCGCCCGCACCCGCACGAACGCGTCGGTCGGCGCGTACTTCGAGACGTCGTAGGCGGGGCGGCGGTCGACGAACTGGAGCCGGTAGCTGCCCGGTCCGAGCGAGAGGGAGTACGTCGAGCCGCTCACGTTGCGGGCGCCGAGATAGGTCCAGTCGCCCCGGAACAGGAGCAGTCGCAGGCGCGGCGGCGCGCCGCCGGCCCGACCGAAGATGCTGCCCCGCACCTTGCCGACGCTCGCCTTCTGGGCGGCCGGACCGTCGGGGGCGGCAGGTGCGGCGGGCGCCGGGGCGACGAGCAGCAGGTAGGCGACGAGTGCGGCCAGGACCGCGCCCACGAGGGCGCGGTGACGGCGCGACGAGACGGTTGGCATGCGGGCTCGCTCCAGGTCGTGACCTCAGGGCCGAGTCGCCGCGGGTCGATCGCCCCATCGTAGGCGGGGGCGTCGGCCTGCGGACCCGAACCTCGCGCGGGTGCGCGAGGTCATGGGCGACGACCATGCGGTCGGCACGGTTACGAGGCCCGGCCGCGGGGCATGGTCGAGGCATGACCCAGCCGACGACGCCCCCGCCGCCGTACCAGCCGCCGCCGTCCCAGCAGGTGCCGCAGCACCTGCCGCCCCCGCCCAGCTCGCCGCCGCCCAGCGCACCCCCTGCGGGCGGCCCCCCGCCGGCCCCGGCCCAGCAGCACCAGCCGGGCCCGCCGGCCGCCGACCCCAACGCCGGCTACCTCGTGCTCACGCTGCAGGGCAACGTGATGACCAGCAGCATGATCCCGCCGAAGGTGCGGCTCAACGGCTACCCCGTGGCGACCTCGTACGGCCAGAACGTGCTGCCGGTCCCGCCGGGGCGCTGGCACCTCGACGTCTCGTGTCAGTGGCTCAAGGAGTTCGGGCAGGCGGCGATCGACGTCGACGTGGCCCCGGGACAGCACGTGCCGATCTTCTACGCGGCGCCCATGCACCAGTTCACGACCGGCAGCATCGGCTTCGAGAAGCAGCCCCGCAAGGGCGTCGCGGTGTTCGCGCTGATCATCGCCGTGGCGCTGGCACTGGTGAGCCTGAGCATCGTGCTCGCGGTGCTCTAGGCCTGGCTCAGCCCGGGCAGGTCCTCGGCGTCGACGATCCGGTAGGCGTAGCCCTGCTCGGCGAGGAAGCGCTGGCGGTTCTGGGCGAAGTCGGCGTCCACGGTGTCACGGCTCACGATCGTGTAGAAGTGCGCCGAGCGGCCCTCGGTCTTGGGTCGCAGCAGCCGGCCCAGACGCTGCGCCTCCTCCTGGCGGGAGCCGAAGGAGCCGGACACCTGGATCGCGACCTCGGCGGAGGGCAGGTCGATGGAGAAGTTGGCGACCTTGCTGACCACCAGCATGCCGATCTCGCCGCTGCGGAAGGCGTCGAAGAGCCGCTGACGCTCCTTGACCGGCGTCTCGCCCTTGATGACCGGCGCGTCCAGCGCCGCGGAGAGCTCGTCGAGCTGGTCGAGGTACTGGCCGATGACCAGCGTCGGCTGGCCCGGGTGCTGGGCGACCAGGTCCCGCACCACCTGCACCTTGTGGTGGGTGCACGACGCGAGTCGGTAGCGCTCCTCGGGCTCGGCTGTCGCGTAGGCGATCCGCTCCTGGGTGGGCAGCGTGACCCGCACCTCGACGCAGTCGGCCGGCGCGATCCATCCCTGCGCCTCGATGTCCTTCCACGGGGCGTCGTACCGCTTGGGCCCGATCAGCGAGAACACGTCGCCCTCGCGGCCGTCCTCGCGCACCAGCGTGGCGGTGAGCCCGATCCGGCGGCGGGCCTGCAGGTTGGCGGTCATGCGGAAGATCGGTGCCGGGAGCAGATGCACCTCGTCGTAGACGATCAGCCCCCAGTCGCGGGCGTCGAGCAGCTCGAGGTGCGAGTAGACGCCCTTGCGGCGCGTGGTCATCACCTGGTACGTCGCGATCGTGACCGGCCGGATCTCCTTGACCGCGCCGGAGTACTCGCCGATCTCGTCCTCGGTGAGCGTCGTGCGGCGCACCAGCTCGTCCTTCCACTGCCGCGCGCTCACCGTGTTGGTGACCAGGATCAGCGTCGTGGCCTGCGCCTGGGCCATCGCGGCCGCGCCGACCAGCGTCTTCCCGGCCCCGCAGGGCAGCACCACGACCCCGGACCCGCCGTGCCAGAACGACTCGGCGGCGTCCCGCTGGTAGTCACGCAGGTGCCACTCCGACTCGTCGAGCGCGATCGGGTGCGCCTCACCGTCGACGTACCCGGCGAAGTCCTCGGCCGGCCACCCCAGCTTGAGCAGCGCCTGCTTGAGGTTGCCCCGCTCCGAGGCGTGCACCAGCACGGTGTCTCCGTCGAGGCGCTCGCCGATCATCCCGGCGACCTTCTTGGCGCGCAGCACCTCCTCGAGCACCGGCCGGTCGTTGCTGACCATCACCAGCCCGTGGACGGGGTGCTTCTCCAGGCGCAGCCGGCCGTAGCGGGCCATGGTCTCGGCGATGTCGACCAGGAGCGCGTGCGGGACGGCGTACCGGCTGAACTCCAGCAGCGTGTCGATCACCTGCTCCGCGTCGTGCCCGGCGGCGCGTGCGTTCCACAGCCCCAGGGGCGTCAGCCGGTAGGTGTGGATGTGCTCCGGAGACCGCTCCAGCTCCGCGAACGGCGCGATCGCCCGCCGGCACGCGGCGGCCTGCTCGTGGTCGATCTCGAGCAGGAGGGTCTTGTCCGACTGGACGATGAGGGGGCCGTCGTTCACCTGGTGAGTCTACGGACCGGGTGAGTTTCACCGGGTCCCCGGTGAAACTCCTGCCTCCCGCACGAAGTTTCGTAGGGGAGGCGTGAGTTTCACCGGGTGCCCGGTGAAACTCCCGGCGCTGCCCTCACGCGGACTGCGCAAGCGCCTCGGCCTCGGCCTTGCGGCGCGCGCGGTACGCCGCCACGTTGGCGCGCGAGGAGCAGCGCTCGGAGCAGTAGCGGCGCGAGCTGTTGGGGGAGGTGTCGACGAAGACGTGGTCGCAGGAGGCCGCCTCGCAGACCCCGAGGCGGGTGGGGCCGAGATCGCAGACGAGGGTGGCCAGCCCCAGGAGCGCCTCGCCGACGAGCAGCTCGGCGACCGAGGCCGCCTTGGTGGCGACGTGCAGGTGCAGGTCGTCGCCGTCGTGGTCGGAGATCCGCGGGGTGATCGGGTGGCGCACCATCAGCTCGTTGAGGCCGTCGACGACGCCGCGCGTGTCCGCGGCGGCCGACGCCTCGAAGACCGGGCGCAGCTCGCGCTGGAAGCGCCGCAGCTGCTGGAGGTCGCGCTCGGTGCACTGCTCGTGCAGCCACTCGCGGCCGTCGAGGTGGTCCACGAGCGCCTCGATGTCGCTCAGCTCGGTGTTGAGCAGACCGGCCGAGCGCTCGGCGTACCTGACGAAGTCCACGCAGCGATTCTACGAACTGCTGTCCAACGACTTCACGTTGGTGATGCGGTGGACGGCGAAGGTGCGCACGTCGTCGGCCCGGTGGTCGCGCGCGGTGAGCTGTCCGCCCTCGACCGAGAGCGGGTCGACGATGCGGTCGGTGGCGGTGCCGTGGTTGTCGACGTAGCCGATGAGCACCGAGCCACCGGCCTCGATGGCCTCGCGCAGCGCGGCCAGCGAGCCACTGGGCGACAGGGTGGACCCGGACGCCGGCCGCGACGCCGCCGCCCGGTCGCCGGAGCGCACGGCGGTGATGGTCGCGGCGATCCTGGCCGCCTCGTGGGCCGTCGCGGTCGCCGCGCGGCGACCGCGCGGGATGCGGGCGCGCAGCTGGTCGGGCCGGGTCACCCGCACCGTGCCGTCGGCGGCCTCGACGACCGGTGCCGCCCCGAGGTCGCGCAGCCGGGGGAGCAGCACCTCGATCGGGGTGTCGCTCACGATCACCGTCGGCGCCAGCCGCCGCAGGCCGAGCGCTCCGGCCTTGGGGTGGTGCAGCAGCTCGGTCAGGGCGGCCTCGTCGTCGGAGCGCAGAAAGGACTCGGCCTGCCCCACCCGGATCGCCCCGAACGTGCGCACCGTGTCGTCCACGAGGTAGGTCAGCGGCTGCGGGACGGGGGTGCGCGAGACCGTGCCGAGGAACTCGTGCACCTCCGCGGCCGTCCAGCCGAGGTCGAGCGCGCGGCGTACGGACGCCGGCGTGAAGCGGTACGTCGTCGCACCCCCGCGCGACTCCACGTCCGCCACGAGCTGCAGTCGCCGTGCGAGCGAGGACTCCAGCGGGCCCGGCGCCACGGCGGTGAGGTCGGCCTGGATGAGCACGTGGTCGACCGGCTCGGGCAGCAGGGCCGCCATCGTGTCGTGGGAGTCGCCGCCGTCGAGCAGGACGCGCGCGTAGGACGCCAGCCCGCCCAGGCCGGTGAGACCCAGTGCCGCGGCCTCCTCGACGGCCCAGGCGACCTGGTCGGCCCGCGAGCGCGGCCGGCGGGGACGCAGCCAGGCCAGCCGTGCCAGGAGGGACGGGAGCCCGGTGCCGGCCGCGAGGACGGTGCCGGGCGGCAGCTCGGCGAGCACCCGCAGCGTCATGGCCCGGGACTCGGGCATGCTCCGCGCGGCGAGCTCGGGGGTGAGTACGTTCCACGGCTTGCCGGCCGCGTCGCGGCTGCCGACCAGGCCCGGCATCCGCGGGCTCTCCAGCCACGAGCGCGCCACGGTCGCCCAGCGGGCCGGCACGTCCTGGGCGGTCCAGGTGTCGAACACGTCGGTCGGCACCCACACCAGGTTGCCGTCGGCGTCGGCCCGCGAGGCGAGGAGCCCCGCGGCCGAGGCGGTCTCGACGAGCAGGGCCGCGGCGCGCTCGTCGACGTGCAGGAAGCTGGCCGCGGCCTTCAGCTCGCGGACCCCCAGCCCGCCGCTGCGCAGGGCCGGCGGAGGGTGGGTGCCCCAGTGGTCGAGCAGCAGCTCGAGGCGGCGTACGAGCTCGAAGGCGGCGCCACCCGCGACCCGGTCCACCAGGGCCGGCTCACGCTGCGTGGTCGAGAGCGCGGGGACCTGGTCGACCGGCTCGGTCGTGGTCCGGCCGCCCCGCAGCACCAGGCCCACCTCGCCGGGCAGGACCACGGTGCCCGTGGCGCGCGGGACCAGCAGCCGCCGGGAGAGCAGCTCCTCCGCCGGGGTCGCGGCCTCGCTCGGCAGCAGCGTGTGGCGCGCGGCGCTGGTGGTCGCCTCGCCGCCCTGCTCGAGGACGTGGTCCAGCAGCGCCCGAGCCGGGGCCGACAGCTCGGCCAGAGCGTGCTCGACCTGGTCGGGGGTCAGTGGGTCGGCGCTGCGCGGTCGCAGCCCGCTCACGCCGGACTCCGGGCCGCCGGTCAGGGCCTCAGCGACCCCGGTGAGCGGACGCAGCCCGGAGGTCGAGTCCCAGACCAGCGCAAGCCCGCGCAGACGCTCCAGAGCCGCCTCCACAGCACCCGGCGCGGCGTGCACGGTGGAGCCGAGTTCGGCCGGTGTGGTTTGACCGCTGACCACCAGGGCATCTAGGACACAGAGCTCGAGACGCGTCAGCGCGTCGAGGGCACGGACGACCGACGTACGCACGGCAGCGCGCGAGGCGAGCTGACCGAAATCATGAGGGGCGGGAGTGGCGAGATCGGGACGCTCGGAGAGCAGGGTCGACAGCCGCTCGTCCGTCCAGCTGCGCAGCTGGTCGGCGAGCGATCGGAACCCCCTGGTCGTACTCATCCTTCCCACGCTATCCGGCCACGCCACCCGGGGAGGCAGAAGATGACCGGTGTGGAGCTGCACCACGGGGCCGCCACGGACGTGGGGCTGGTGCGTGAGGCCAACGAGGACGCCTTCCTGGTCGCGCCGCCGGTGTTCGTCGTGGCCGACGGGATGGGCGGCCACGACCGCGGCGACGTCGCCTCGGCGATCGTGGTGGAGGAGTTCGCGCGGCTCGCCGACCAGGGCTACGACCCGGCCCGCGGCGCCGCCGTCGTCGCGGAGACGCTGGAGGAGTGCCAGGCCCGGATCGCCGAGTACGACGCCAGCCAGCGCGCGCAGGGAGCTCCCGACTTCTCGGCCGGCACCACCGCGGTGGTCGCGCTGCTGATCGAGCAGTCCGGTGAGCCCAAGTGGCTCCTGGCCAACGTCGGTGACTCGCGCGTCTACCGCTACAACCACGGGGCGCTCGAGCAGGTGAGCGTCGACCACAGCCTGGTGCAGGAGCTGGTCGAGTCCGGTGCGATCACCGCCTCCGACGCCGCGGTGCACCCCGAGCGGCACGTGATCACGCGGGCGCTCGGCGGCTCCGGCAGCACGGAGGCCGACTACTTCGTGCTGCCGCTGTCCGCCGCCGAGCGCCTGGTCCTGTGCTCCGACGGGGTCAGCGGGATGATCGACGACCGCCGGATGGAGGAGATCCTGGGCGCTGCGGACGACCCTCGCGACGCCGCCGACCAGATGGTCGCGGCCGCCGTCGCGGCGGGTGGGCGGGACAACGCGACCGCAGTGGTCGTCGATGTGGTGGGATTGGTCGCCGAGACCCCGTACGACTCCGAGCGCCAGCGGGTGAGTCTCGAGGAGAAGTTGGGAGCCCTGCCATGACCCAGGACGTCAGCACGTGGTCCTACCGGCCCGGAGACTGGCTGGCGATCTTCGGCGCCGCCACGACCCTGCTCCTCCCGGCCAGCGAGAAGGCCAGGGCCGCCCAGCTGTGGGACAAGGTCGACGGAGGCGCCGGCTTCGCCGAGACCCTCGACGGGGTGGTCGCCCCAGGTCTGAGCGCGCTCCCGGCCTTCGTGCTCATCGGCACCGGGGAGGGGCCGACCAAGGTGATCGTCCGCGGTGCTGGCGTCCGCGCCACGCTGACGACCTCCGAGGACACCGTCGTCCTCGACGGGGCGACGGCCACCATCTGGCACGAGCGCTCCCTGGACGGGGTCACCGCGCTGAGCGTCGAGGTGGGGGACGCGCCGTCGGGTCCCGACTACCGCATCGAAGGCGGCCTGGTCCGGGTCTCGCGCCTGGACCTGCCCCCGCACGGCGCCGGGGCCGGCGCCCCCATGCCCGCGCCCGTCGCCGCCCAGCCCGCCGTCGTCGAGCAGCCCGAGACCGAGCGCCTCGACGTCCCCGCCCATGCCGCGGCCCTGGACGGCGAGGAGGAGCCGGTGGACGCCGGCAGCGGCGACTTCGGCGACGGTGAGAGCCGTGGCCTCAGCCTGATGGAGCCGGTGCCGGAGGCCGAGCCGGAGTCGGAGCCGGACACGTCCGGCCTCGTGTGGGCCGACGAGGGCGGCAGCGAGCCGATCGAGGCCGCGGAGCCCTCGGGCGGCCCGTTGCCGCCCTTGCCTCCGCCGCCGGTGCCCGGGGTAGCGCCCCTCCCCGGCCCGCCTCCGGCCGACGCGACGACGCCGCCCGCGTCCGCCGCCCCGCACACCGACCACGACGGGCTGACCCAGGCGGGGGCGTCGACCGGCGAGTTCGCCCGCGAGCAGCCCGGCATCCCGGGCCAGCCGCCCGCGCCCCAGGTGACCCGGCCGGTGGCCCGGCTGGTGATCTCCAACGGCGACACGGTCGAGGTCGACCGCGTGGTCCTGATCGGGCGCGCGCCCGAGGCTCGCCGGTTCACCGCGACCGAGCAGCCCCGGCTGGTCACCGTGCCCAGCCCGCTGCACGAGATCTCCTCCACCCACGTCGAGGTACGGCCCGGCTCCGGCGCCGACCACGGCAGCGCCGTCGTCACCGACATGGGCTCCACCAACGGCACCGTCCTGGTCCAGCCCGGGCTGGGGCCCGAGGACCTCAAGCCGGGCATCGCCGTGCAGCTCATCCCGGGGGCGATCATCAACCTCGGCGACGGGGTGACCATCCAGGTCACCAACCCCTGACCCGAGAGACGGACACATGAGCGCGCCGCAAGACGCCACGACGTACCCGCCTGCCGAGCTGGACCGTCGCTTCTACGCCTTCACGATCGATCGGCTCCTCGCGTGGAGCTTGTACGCCGCCGCGTCGTACGCCGCCTACGTCTGGCTCCTCGAGCCGGGCAACGTCGCCGGCGGGGTCGCGCTGATCGCCGGCACGGTGCTGCTGCTCGGTCTGCTCTCCGCGCTGCTGCTCGGGCTCAAGGGCACCTCGCCCGGCAAGGCGCTGGTCGGGCTGCGGGTGGTGGAGGACGAGTCCGGCAGGCCGATCGGCGTCGCCCGTGCGCTGCTGCGCACGCTCGTGCTGGGCATCGCGACCCTGCCCACGGCCGGGCTCGGCGTCGCGACGCTGGCCTGGACGGCGGTGATGGATCCGGCCAACCAGCGCCGCGGGTGGCACGACCACCTCAGCCACGGTGTGGTCGTGGACGTCCGGCCGGTGCCCGAGGTCGAGGAGGAGGAGGATGTCCGTCCGCGCCAGCTCGTGAACCTCACCGCCATGCGCCTGGTCCCCGCCCCCGCGGCGGCTCCCGTGGCGACCCCGGCGCGCGCGCCGAAGCCGAGCTCGCCGCCGGCACCGCGCGCCCCGCGCCCCGCCGCGCCGCCTCCTCCCGCCCCCGTGGCAGCCCCGGCCGCCCCTGCCCCGCCGCCAGCTCCACCGGCACCGGCACCAGCACCGGCACCGGCGCCTCGCCACGCGGCCCCGGTGGCGGCGCCCCCCTCGCCCGCCCCGCCCTCCCCGCCCGCCCAGCCGGCCCCTGCGCCGGCAGCTGCGCCGGCCGCGCCGACCCGGGTGTCGCAGCTGGGTCCACCGCTGGTGCCCGAGCCCAGTCAGGTGCCGCACTGGCGGGTCACCTTCGACACCGGCGAGACCTTCGTCGTCGAGGGCCTCGCCCTCGTCGGGCGCCGGCCCGAGGCGCGGGCGGGGGAGACCGTGGCGCACCTGGTGCCCCTGCGCTCCACCGACATGTCCCTGTCGAAGACCCACGCCCAGTTCCAGGCCACGCCGGCCGGGGCGCTGGTGGTGATGGACCGGGGCTCGACCAACGGCTCGATCGTGATCCGGCAGGGGATCTCCAAGGCGCTGACCGCCGGACGGCCCACGACGCTGCTCGCCGGCGACACCGTGCGCTTCGGTGACCGGCAGATGACGGTCGAGCGCGCCTGACACCGACCCGTCAGAAACTCGCCGTACTCGCCGCTGACCCGTCACAAACTTTCTGACGGGTCAGCGAGATCTGCCGCGAGTTAGTGACGGGTCAGCGGTTCAGTCGGCGTCGGGGACGTCCTCGAAGATGTCGGGGCGACCGACGAAGTGGGCGCGGTCAAGGGGCCAGACCAGGGCGAAGACCTTGCCGACGACGAGGTCGACCGGGACGAACGCGCCCTCGGGGTCGCACGCGTCGCCGCGGTCGACGCACAGCCGGGCCGAGGAGTCGGCAGACGCGCTGCGGTTGTCGCCCATGACGAACAGCTCGCCCTCGGGCACGGGGCCGGCGGTCCAGTCGCAGGCCGGCCCGGGCATCGGCCCGTCGCACTTCTGCGGCTGGATGAAGCCGTCCTCGTCGAGCGGCTCACCGTTGACCTCGAGGCGCCCCGACTCGTCGCAGCAGACGATGGTGTCGCCCTCGACGCCGATGACCCGCTTCACCAGGTGGCCGCCGCTGGGATAGAGACCGATCTTCGTGAGGGCCTTGACCAGGGGGCTCGTCGGCTCCGGAGCCACTCCGTTGAGCCAGCCACCCGGGTCCTCGAACACCACCACGTCGCCGCGGGACGGGGAGCCGCCGAACCAGTACGACACCTTCTCCACCAGGATCCGGTCGTTCTCGACCAGACCGGGCTTCATCGAGGCGGACGGGATGTAGAAGGCCTGGACGAAGAGGGTCTTGATGACCAGGGCGAGCACGACCGCCACCGCCAGCAGGATCACGGTCTCGAGCCACAGCGGGAGCTTGCGCTTCGCGGGCTCCGGGGGGGTGGCGGCGTCGGACACGCCTGGACCCTACGCCAGCCCTCCACCCCGGCTGGGCAGCCGCACGTCATCGGGCCGGGTCGTCGACCCTCGGCTCAGGGCTTGCGCCCGCGCCGGGCCTTGGCCTTGTCGACGGCGGACTTGATCTTGGCCTGGTTGTGGGGCTTGCGGGCCTCGTCGTAGACCTTCTTGGCGATCCCGATCGCGGCCGCGCCTCGTAGCAGCTTCATGAGCCACCGGTACCCGGTCGCCGCCGGCCATACACGCGTCAGCGGACGATGACGGGGACCCGGGTCTCGGTGCCGCCCGCACCCCGCCACACGACGTGGCCGTCGTCGGCGCCGCGTCCGGCGGCGTGGACGGTGTAGGTGCCGGTCTCGCCCGGCTGCAGGCGCAGGGCGGCCGGAGTGATCCACACGTGGCGTCGCGTGAAGCCGCGGGCGCTCGAGGAGAAGTAGAACGTGCGCTGCCCCACGTTGGTGACGGTGCGGGTCGCGGCGCGCTGACCGCGGCCCATGACCACCGACGGGGTGTTGAGCAGGCGCCGCCGGTCCTCCCACCAGGCGCGGTAGGCGGCCGGGTCCTGGCCGTGCACGAGACCGGGACGTTCGGCAGCGCTGGGTCTCAGGAGCCCCGCGCCGGCCCGGGTCACCGGCGTACGGCGGACCTCCGCGGCCGTCGTCGCGAGCGACGAGCGGGTCGCCACGGCCGACCAGCCGTGGCGGGCGCGGAGCACCGCGGCGGCACCGCTCACAGCGGCGGTGGCCGCCGACGTCCCGGTCACGAAGTCCCAGCGGAGCCCGGTGACCGACGGCGGCACCGCCCCGAGGACGCCGACCGCGGGGGCGACCAGGTCCGGCTTGACCAGGCCGGAGGCAGCATCCCCGGCACCGGACCACGGGGCCACCTGGGCCGGGCCGCGGATCACGCCCGCGGGCCGCAGGGACGCCCGGGAGTCGGGGTGAGCGGCAAGCCAGCGCAGGAGCGCCCGGCCCGCCGCGCGGTCGAGATGGACGGTCGGGACCCGGTGGAAGTCGGCGTCGGTCGAGCCGGGCCGGACGTTGACGAGGACCATGCCGACGCCGCCGGCCAGCGCCACGGCCTCCGACTTGTCGACGCGCCCGACCCCGCCTCGCTCGCACACCACGAGGCGCCCGCCGACGGCAGCGGCGTCGAGGCTGCCGGGGGTGCAGGTCCTCGCCTGGCGCTGCGACGCCTCGGTCGTGCGGGCGCTGGCCCCCCGCACCAGGCGGGCCGGGGAGGTCGGCCCGGCGGCGATCATGGCGCCCTGCAGGTCCGGTGCGCCCGGGAGGACGACGGTGCCCCGGCGGCGTTCGCCGAGAGCCCCGCCGACCCAGGGGCTGCGGTGGGCGGCCGAGCCGTCGTTGCCCGCCGCCGCCACCACGGCGATGTCCGCCTCCGCGGCGCCGAGCAGGGCGAGCTCGACGGTGTCGATGCGTGGGGGGCCGTCGACGGCGAGGCCGAGCACGTCCACGCCGTCGCGGGTCGCCTGGTCGACGGCGGCCACGACGTCCGCGGTGGCGCACCCGTCGTCAGCCGGGTCGGGAGCGCTCCAGCACGCCTTGTAGACGGCCAGCCGGGCGCGCGGGGCGACGCCGCTGTAGCGCTCCAGGCGCAGGTCGTGGACGCGGACGTCGACGCCCGCGTTGCCGGCCGCGACCGCGGCCATCTGGGTGCCGTGGCCGTCGTCGTCGCGCGCCGAGAGATGGGAGGCGTCGCGGACCCGGCCGGCGCCGAACCCGTCGACGTACCAGCGTGCGGAGACCAGCTTGCCGTTGCACACCGGGGCCGCCTCGCCGGACTCGCAGGCCCAGTCCTGGCCCACCCCCCGTCCCAGCTGCGGCACCCGCGCGAAGAGCGGGCCCTCGGGGGCGATGCCGCTGTCGACCAGGCCGATGACCGCCCCCGCCCCGCCCGTCGTACGGCGTGAGGCTGCGGGCCAGGCCGCCGCCGGCCCGGCCGGTCGGGGAGCGGACGCCGTCAGCCGGCGTACGGCGTTGCGCTCGATGAGGGCGACCCCGGGGTCGCCAGCGAGCGCGCCGGCCTGGGCCGCGGTCAGCGCGACCGCGACGCCGTTGAGGGCGGTGGTCCAGCGATACACCGGCTCGGCCGCGCCCACCTGCCGCAGGAGCCGGTCCTGGCGGGCGCGCATCGTGGCGGGGGTGAGCCGGTCGGCATCCGGGTCGCCCGCGGTGCCCGGCCCCACCAGGGTCACCAGGTACAGCGCGGTGGCGGGCTCCGCGCTCTCCGGGGCGGCACGACCGGGGGCCGAGAGGCCGGCGAGCGCGGTGGCGGCGAGCGCGAAGGACGGCCAGACGCGACGCGCGTCGGCCGTGGCGTCGTCCTGCTCGGCGCACGGTGCCCCCTGTTCCAGCTCGGTGATGTCGTCCATTCTGTCTCGCCCACCTCGGCAGTGACACCCTTTCCCACACCCCTACGCTGAGGGCGTGCCTGCGTCCCCCCTCGTGGTCGGCTTCGACCTCGACATGACCCTCATCGACACGGTGCCCGGGTTCGGGGCCGTGCTCGAGGTCCTGGGCGCGGAGCTGGGCGTGGCGTTCCCGGTCGCGGAGATGTCGGCCCGCCTCGGGCCGCCGCTCGAGACTTTGCTCTCCGGGCACCTCGACGAGGAGGCGGTCGGGCCGGCGGGCGACCGCTTCCGCGAGCTGTACCCGGCCCACGCCATCGCGTCGGTGCCCGTCCTCAAGGGCGCCCACGAGGCCCTGGCCGCCGTACGCCGCCACGGCGGCCGGACGGTCGTGGTGACCGGCAAGTTCCCGGCCAACGCCCGCCTCCACCTCGACCACCTCGGCCTGGACGTGGACGTGCTGGAGGGATGGGTCTGGGGGGTCGGCAAGGCCGACGCCCTGCGCCGCGAGGGTGCGTCGGTCTACGTCGGGGACCACGTCCACGACGTCGAGGGCGCGCTCGCCGCGGGGGCGCTCAGCGTGTCCGTGCTGACCGGCGGCTGCACCCGCGAGGAGCTCCTGGCCGCAGGCACCCACGTGGTGCTCGACGACCTGCGAGATTTCCCGTCGTGGCTCGACGCCCACATGGCCTAGTCTTCCCTGTCGTGCTCGGAAACGCCGGGCGGTGCTCGAGAGGTGGAGCCGTGCCTACAGGCAAGGTGAAGTGGTTCGACGCCGGCAAGGGCTTCGGATTCCTGTCCCAGGAGGACGGACCGGACGTGTACGTCCACTCCGACGCCCTCCCGGAGGGGACGACCAGCCTCAAGCCCGGCACCCGGGTGGAGTTCGGCATCGCCCAGGGCCGTCGCGGCGAGCAGGCCCTCCAGGTGCGGGTGCTCGACGCCCCCACCTCGGTCTCCCGCAACCAGCAGCACGCCAAGCGCCGTCCTCCCGAGGACATGGTGACGATCGTCGAGGATCTGATCCGCCTGCTCGACGACCTCGGCGAGGGCTACCGCCACGGCCGTCACCCCGACGCCCGCACCGCCAAGCCCACCGCCAAGCTGCTGCGCGCGCTCGCCGCCGAGCTCGAGCTCTGAGGACCCCTCAGACCGGCGCAGTCTGCGCCGCGGCGCGTCGGCTCCGCGGCCGGCTCGCGAGCACGAAGAAGGCCCACGCGGCGAGCACGACCGCGGCGACGCCCAGCCCCAGGCGCGGGTAGAGCGGCAGCGCGATGCCCACGAAGCCGCCGATCACCCAGGCGAGCTGCAGCGTGGTGTCGCTGCGGGCGAACGCACTGGCCTGCACCTGCGGGCGCACGCCGGACTGGATTGTCGCGTCCAGGGACACCTTGGCCAGCGACTGCGCGAGGCCGGCGGTGAGGCCGATCAGGGCGAGCATCAGGATCCCGTAGAAGAGCCCCGCCAGCGCGATCACGATCGCGTCGGCCAGCAGCGCCACCACGACGGTGATCGCGGGGTTGATCTTCTTCAGCAGCGAGGCGCACACGATGCCGAGGGTGTTGCCCAGCCCGGCGCCACCCACCACGACGGCGAGCAGCAGCTCGGGGGCGTAGTCGCCGATCGGGTTGTCGCGGAACAGGAACGCCATGAACATCGTGAGGAACCCCGACAGCCACCGGGGGCCGCAGTTGGCGCGCAGGGCGAAGGACACCTCGGGCGGGATCCGGGTGCCCCGGCGCCCGGCGCTGTCGCCCCGCCGCAGGGTCATCTCCTGCTCGCCGGCGCTGGAGTCGACCTTGGCCGGTAGCCGGATGGCGGCGATGGTGCCCAGCACGAACACCAGGAACGCGAAGCGCAGCGACCACTCGGCGCCGAAGGTCGCGGCCAGTCCCGCGAACGGGGCCGCCACCCCCGCGCCCACCACGCCCGCGAGCGAGACCCGGCCGTTGGCCTTGACGAGGGTGACCTCGTCGGGCAGCAGCCGGGGTACGGCGGCCGCACGCGTCACGCCGTACGCCTTGGAGGAGACCAGCACCCCCAGCGTGGCGGGGAACAGCCAGATGGAGTCGTTGGCGACGGCGTCGGCCAGCACCCAGCACAGGAAGCCGCGCAGCGCGAAGGTGCCGCCCATGGCCCACCGGCGACCGTGGCTGAAGCGGTCCAGGAACGGGCCGATCAGCGGGGCCACGATGGCGAACGGCAGCATCGTCAGTCCCAGGAACAGCGCCACCTGCCCGCGCGCGTCGCTGGTCGCGCCGGCGAAGAACAGGGTCCCCGCCAGCGAGATCACCACGGCGGCGTCGGCCGCGGCGTTGCACGCGTGCAGCTCGATCAGCCGCGAGAGGCCGGACTTGTCGGCCCCCTGGGCGTCGGCGGCGCGGCGTGCCTGGCGCACCGTGAAGGAGCCGGCACGGCCGGTGACCCGGGCGGCCACCCGCACACCGCGGCCCGTGACCCGCGCGCTCGCTCCGAGGCCGCGGCCGACCGCCCGCGCCCGGCCGCCGGCACCCGGCGTCGGAGGGGGCTCCGGGGGCGGCGTCGTCATGGGCCCATCCTGCCCGTTCACGCCCGCGGGTGTGGTGGACACCCCGGCCCGACCTGACAGCCGAGGTGGGAATGAGTCATGCTGTCGCTCGTGGCGATCATCGTGCGCAGCAAACCGGACCCCGTGAGCGCGGCGGCCGTCGACGAGGCCCGCTCGGCCCTCCTCGAGGACGTGCCCGCCTCCGACGTGGGGGAGCACCTCGGCTCCCAGGCGGAGGGCGAGCGCGTCGTCACGCACCTCTTCGCGTGCAACCGCAAGGGCTACGTCGGCTGGCGCTGGTCGGTGACCGTCGCCAGGGCGTCGCGTCAGAAGACCGTCACCATCGACGAGATCGTGCTGATCCCCGGCGACGACGCCATCGTCGCGCCCGAGTGGGTGCCCTACCGCGAGCGGCTGCAGCCCGGTGACCTCTCGCCGGGCGACCTGCTGCCGGTCACCGACGAGGACCCGCGGCTGGTGCCGACGTACTCGTTCGGCGACGACCCGCTGGACGCCGACGACAAGGCCCAGATCCGCATGGTCGCCAAGGACCTCGGGCTCGGCCGGGTGCGCACGCTCTCGCCCGAGGGTCGCGACCTCGCGGCGCAGCGGTGGTACGACGGCGACGCCGGCCCGGGCTCGCCGATCGCCCAGGCAGCGCCCGACCACTGTCACAGCTGCGGATTCCTCGTGCGCCTCGCGGGCCCGCTGTCGGAGACCTTCGGGGTCTGCGCCAACGGTGACGCCAACGACGACGGCCGCGTGGTCTCCTTCGACCACGGCTGCGGCGCCCACTCCGAGGTGCGCCTGGCCAAGAAGCACGAGCGCGAGCCGATGCCCGAGCACGTCTTCGACACGCTCACCACCGACGACTACGAGCTCATCTGAGCGCGGCACGAAAGCAGGGGCCCGACCGGTGATCCGGTCGGGCCCCTGCTGCGAGTGAGGGGAGTACTACTTCGCGGCTGCCGCGGCGGCGTCGGCCTCGGTGTCGGCGCCCTCGGTCGCGAGGTGGCCGCCCTTGTCCTCGAGGTGGGCACGGACGAACCAGTGGAACAGCTCCAGCTGCTCGGTCTGCCCGATGAACATGTCCTCGGTGACCGGGTCCAGCTCGCCGAGCTCCTTGATGCCCTCGCGGTAGCTGCCGATGACGCCCTGGTAGACGAGGTCGAGCGCGCCCAGGTGCTCCTGGGTGGTGGCCCGGCCGATCGAGTACTCGTCCCAGTCGCGGGCCTTGACGAGGGCGCCGGGGGTGCCGACGGGGGAGCCGCCCAGGGTGGCGATGCGCTCGGCCAGGTCGTCGGCGAAGCCACGGACGGCCTCGACCTGCGGGTCGATCATCTCGTGGACCGCGATGAAGTGCGGGCCCACGACGTTCCAGTGCACGTGCTTGAGGGTCAGGTGCAGGTCGTTGCAGGCGTGCAGGCGGCTCTGGAGGAGAGCGACGACCCGCTTGGCATCGGTCTGGCTCATGCCGGGGACGGTGTAGTGCAGCTTCGAAGTCATACTCGCCGGTTACCCGCCAGATACGGCGTCAAACCATGGGCGTGCGACTCACACCGTCAGGGCGTGGGCGCGTCGTCCGGTCGGCCGGCCGGCTCGTCGAGCACCTCGCGCTCGGTGCGGATCGCGCGCCGGCGCTTGCAGTACTCGAGCCCGAAGAGGCCCAGCGCCACCCCGCACAGGCACATCCACAGCCACCAGGTGCGGTCGTCCTCGGCCAGCCGGCCGTAGAACGGGAGCAGGGCCACGAAGGCCAGGAGGAACAGCGCCGTGCCTACCTGGACGGTGCGGACGCCGTCGACGTCGAGCGGCTCCACGTCGGCCAGGAGGTAGGTGCGGCGCCTGAACTCGTGTGCCATGGGTTGGTCGTCGCGCAGCTCCACGGTCTCACGGTAGTCGATCGGGTGACGGCCCTCGCGGATGTCTGGAATGCTCAGCCGCTGTGACGACCAGCACTCATGCCCCACGCGGCGCGATCGACGGCTACTTCAAGATCAGCGAGCGCGGCTCGACCGTGGCCCGGGAGGTGCGCGGCGGCGTCGTCACCTTCTTCACGATGGCCTACATCGTGGTCCTCAACCCGCTCATCCTCGGCTACGCGAAGGACATCGACGGCAACTACCTGGGTGGCGGCAGCGAGCCGAACCTGGCGGTGATCGCGGCCGGTACGGCGCTCGTGGCGGGCGTGCTCACGATCCTGATGGGCGCGGTCGCCAACTTCCCCCTCGCGATCGCGACCGGGCTGGGGCTCAACGCCTTCCTGGCCGTGGCCGTCGCCTCGCAGATGACGTGGGCCGACGCCATGGGCCTGGTCGTCCTGGAGGGGCTGCTGATCCTGGTGCTGGTCCTGACCGGCTTCCGCAAGGCGGTCTTCCACGCCGTGCCGGCGCAGCTCAAGGTCGCGATCTCGGTGGGCATCGGGCTCTTCATCGCGCTGATCGGCTTCGTCGACGCCGGCTTCGTACGCCGGATCCCCGACGCCGCGAACACGACGGTCCCGGTGCAGCTCGGCCAGACCGGCCAGCTGGCCGGGTGGCCGGTGCTCGTGTTCGTCCTCGGACTGCTGCTCCTGATCGGGCTGTGGGTGCGTCAGGTCCGTGGGGCCATCCTGATCTCGATCGTGGTCATGACGGTGGTGGCCATCGTCGTGGAGACGATCGGCGACCTGGGCGCGGCCGACAAGAGCCCGACGGGCTGGGCGCTGACCGTGCCGTCGTGGCCGGGGGACGTCTTCGACCTGCCCGACCTCGCGACGCTCGGCGAGTTCTCGCTGCTCGGCTCCTTCGAGTCCGTGGGGATCGTCTCGGCCATCCTGCTGATCTTCACGCTGATGCTCGCGGACTTCTTCGACACCATGGGCACGATGACCGCCATCGGCGCTGAGGCGGGCCTGAACGACGAGGACGGCACCCCGCCGCACGCGCAGCGCATCCTCATCGTGGACTCCCTGGCCGCAGTGGCCGGCGGCGCGGCCGGCGTCTCGTCCAACACGTCGTACATCGAGTCCGCCTCGGGCGTGGGCGAGGGCGCCCGCACCGGGCTCGCGTCGGTCGTGACCGGCGTGCTGTTCCTGCTCACCGTCTTCTTCGCCCCGCTGGTCGCGATCATCCCCTCGGAGGCCGCGGTCCCCGCGCTGGTGCTCGTGGGCTTCCTGATGATGCAGCAGGTCCTCGGCATCCAGTGGGCCGACGTCGAGATCGCCATCCCGGCCTTCCTCACGATCGTGCTGATGCCGTTCACCTACTCGATCTCGGCGGGCATCGGCGCCGGCTTCGTCTCCTTCGTGCTGATCAAGCTCGTCGTCGGCAAGGCCCGCCAGGTCCACCCACTGCTGTACGGCGTCGCGGCGCTGTTCGTCGTCTACTTCGCGATCCAGCCCCTCACCGCCTGGCTCACCTGATCGTCCAGCTCACCGCTGACCCGTCAGAAACTTTCTGACGGGTCAGCGTGATCGAGGCCTCACCGCGCTCGGGGCGAGCCCGGAATAGTTAGCATGGGTAATGACTTATGCTAACGATATGCCTACCGTTGAGAAGGCCGCGCGCACCGACGCCGGACTCGCCTCCGAGCTCCGGCTGTCGGTCATGCGCCTGCGCCGGCGACTCGCCACCGAGCGCCACCCCGACAACGAGCTGAGCATGAACACCATGGCCGTGCTCGGCGCGCTGCACCGCCACGGCGACCTGACGGTCGGCGAGCTGGCCCGCATCGAGATGGTGCAGCCCCCGAGCATGACCCGCACCGTCAACTTCCTGGTCGACGGCGGCTTCGCGAGCCGGCACCCCCACGAGACCGACGGCCGCCAGGTGCTCGTGGCCCTGACCGAACGCGGTCGCGAGACGCTCCTGGCCGACCGGGCCCGCCGCGACGAGTGGCTGGCGACCCGGCTCGGCACCCTGACCTCCGACGAACGCGCCGTGCTCCGCAGTGCGGCCCCCATCCTCGAAAGGCTGGCATCTGGTTGAGCCCCACCTTCCGCTCGCTGCGCAACCCCAACTACCGGCTGTACGCCGCCGGCAACCTGGTGTCCAACGTCGGCACCTGGATGCAGCGCGTCGCCCAGGACTGGCTGGTCCTGCTGCTGACCGCCAACAGCGCGGCCGCGATCGGCATCACCACCGGTCTGCAGTTCCTGCCCTTCCTCCTGCTCTCGCCGGTGGCGGGCCTGGTCGCCGACCGGATCCCCAAGCGCCGGCTGCTCCAGATGACCAACATCGGCATGGCCGCTCCCGCGCTCGTGCTCGGTGTGCTCGCCATCACCGGCACGGTCCAGATCTGGCACGTCTATGTGCTGGCGCTGGTGCTCGGAGTGGCCTCGGCCTTCGACGCCCCCGCGCGCCAGTCGTTCGTCTCCGAGATCGTCGACGCCGACGACCTCACCAACGCGGTGGGCCTCAACTCCGCCGGCTTCAACTCCGCGCGTCTGCTCGGCCCCGCGCTCGCCGGCGTCTCGATCGCCCTGCTCGGCTCCGGCGTCGTCGCCACCGGCTGGGTCATCCTCCTCAACGCGTTCACCTACATCGGCCCGATCGTCGCCCTCGCCCGCCTCGACGCCAGCACGCTCCATGTCGCCGACCTCGTACGCCGCCAGCCCGGTCAGATCCGCGCCGGCGTGTCGTACGTGCGCCAGCGCCCGGACCTGATGCTGATCCTCGGCATCGTGTTCTTCGCCGGCACCTTCGGCCTGAACTTCCAGATGACCTCGGCGCTCATGGCCACGCAGGTCTTCGACAAGGGCTCCGCGGAGTTCGGGATGCTCGGGACGTTCCTCGCGGTCGGGTCACTGACCGGCTCGCTGCTGGCCGCCAGCCGGACGCGGGTCCGCCACCGCCTGGTGGTGGGCGCCGCGGTGGTGTTCGGCCTCGTCGAGATCGTGGCCGGGCTCGCGCCGTCGTACCTCACCTTCGCGCTCCTGTGCCCGGTCCTCGGCTTCCTCGCCCTGACCATGATCACCAGCGCCAACGCCTTCATGCAGCTCAACACCGACGCGGGAATGCGCGGGCGGGTGATGGCGCTGTACATGATGATCTTCATCGGGGGGACGCCGCTGGGCGCGCCCGTGCTCGGGTGGGTCGGAGAGGTGTTCGGGGCCCGATGGACGCTCATCGGCGGTGGCGCCATGACCGTGGCCGGTGTCTTGTTCGCGAGCGCCGTGTACCTCCGGGCCAAGGCCCAACGCGAGGGACGCCCGGCCCGGGACCTGGTCCACGCCTGAGACCCGGACCGCCCCGCCCCGACGGCGTTTTGACCGCGTTCGGGGCGCCCGGTAATCTCGGTACTTGTGTCTGGCACGACCAGACCGTTGCGCGTGCCCAAATCCGGGCGCACTCACCACAGGCACACAGAACCATTGCAACACGCGTGCCCGGCAAGGCGCCGAGCACTGAGAGCTACATGAAAGGGAACCACCAGGTGCCCACGATTAACCAGCTGGTCCGCAAGGGCCGACAGGACAAGGTGTCCAAGAGCAAGACGCCTGCCCTGAAGGGTTCGCCCCAGCGCCGCGGTGTCTGCACCCGCGTCTACACGACCACGCCCAAGAAGCCGAACTCCGCCCTTCGCAAGGTCGCCCGCGTGCGCCTGTCGAGCGGCGTCGAGGTCACCGCCTACATCCCGGGCGTCGGTCACAACCTCCAGGAGCACTCCATCGTGCTCGTGCGCGGCGGCCGGGTGAAGGACCTCCCCGGTGTGCGCTACAAGATCATCCGCGGCACCCTCGACACCCAGGGTGTCAAGAACCGCAAGCAGGCCCGCAGCCGCTACGGCGCGAAGAAGGAGAAGAGCTAATGCCCCGCAAGGGTCCGGCCCCGAAGCGGCCGATCGACATCGACCCGGTCTACGGCTCGCAGCTGGTCTCCCAGCTCGTCTCCAAGGTCCTGCAGGACGGCAAGAAGCAGGTCGCGCAGCGCATCGTCTACGGCGCCCTCGAGGGCTGCCGCGAGAAGAACGGCACCGACCCGGTCGTGACGCTGAAGCGCGCGATGGACAACGTCAAGCCGTCCATCGAGGTGAAGTCCCGCCGCGTCGGTGGCGCCACCTACCAGGTCCCGATCGAGGTCAAGGGCACGCGCGGCACCACGCTCGCGCTGCGCTGGCTCGTCGGCTACGCCGCCGACCGTCGCGAGAAGACGATGTCCGAGCGGCTCATGAACGAGATCCTCGACGCCTCCAACGGCCTCGGTGCCGCGGTGAAGAAGCGCGAGGACACCCACAAGATGGCCGAGTCCAACAAGGCCTTCGCCCACTACCGCTGGTGACCTGTGCGTGAGGGGTACGCCGTACCCCTCACGCCACCAGCACCCCAACAACTTCCGAGGGACTGAGACTTTCAGTGGCTGTCGACATCACGACCGACCTCAACAAGGTCCGCAACATCGGCATCATGGCGCACATCGACGCCGGCAAGACCACCACCACCGAGCGCATCCTCTTCTACACCGGCATCACCTACAAGATCGGTGAGGTCCACGAGGGCGCGGCCACGATGGACTGGATGGAGCAGGAGCAGGAGCGCGGCATCACGATCACGTCCGCCGCGACGACCTGCTGGTGGAAGGACCACCAGATCAACATCATCGACACCCCCGGGCACGTGGACTTCACCGCCGAGGTGGAGCGCTCGCTGCGCGTCCTCGACGGCGCGGTCGCGGTGTTCGACGGCGTCGCCGGCGTGGAGCCCCAGACGATGACCGTCTGGCGCCAGGCCAACAAGTACTCCGTGCCCCGCATGTGCTTCGTCAACAAGCTGGACCGCACGGGCGCCGACTTCTTCCGCTGCGTCGACATGATGGTGGAGCGCCTCAACAGCACCCCGCTGGTCCTCCAGCTCCCGATCGGTGCCGAGGGCGACTTCCTCGGTGTCATCGACCTGGTCGGCATGCGCGCGCTCACGTGGCGCGGCGAGACCAAGATGGGCGAGGACTACGACGTCGAGGAGATCCCGGCCGAGCTGGCCGAGCAGGCCGCCGAGTACCGCGAGAAGCTGCTCGAGACCCTGTCGGACGCCGACGACGCGATCATGGAGAAGTTCCTCGACGAGGGCGAGTTCACCGTCGAGGAGCTCGAGGCGGCGATCCGCCGCGCGACCCTGGCCGACAAGGTCAACCCGGTCCTGTGCGGCACCGCGTTCAAGAACAAGGGCGTCCAGCCCCTGCTCGACGCGGTCGTCAAGTACCTGCCCTCGCCGCTCGACATCGACGCGATCATCGGTCACTCCGTCAAGGACGAGACCGTCGAGATCAAGCGCCTGCCCTCCGACGACGAGCCGTTCTCGGGCCTGGCCTACAAGATCGCGACCGACCCGCACCTCGGCAAGCTGATCTACGTGCGCGTCTACTCCGGCAAGCTCGCGGCCGGCGCGACCGTGGTCAACTCGGTCAACGGCCGCAAGGAGCGGATCGGCAAGGTCTACCAGATGCACGCCAACAAGCGTGAGGAGATCGCGTCGGTCGGCGCCGGCCAGATCGTGGCGGTCATGGGCCTCAAGGACACCAAGACCGGTCACACGCTGAGCGACCCGCAGCACCCGGTCATCCTCGAGTCGATGACGTTCCCGGCCCCGGTGATCGAGGTCGCGATCGAGCCCAAGACCAAGAGCGACCAGGAGAAGCTCGGAACCGCCATCCAGCGGCTCTCCGACGAGGACCCGACGTTCACGGTCAAGGCCGACGAAGAGACCGGCCAGACGATCATCGCCGGCATGGGCGAGCTCCACCTGGAGATCCTCGTCGACCGCATGAAGCGCGAGTTCCGCGTCGAGGCGACCGTCGGCAAGCCGCAGGTGGCCTACCGGGAGACCCTCCGCAAGGAGGTCACCAAGCACAGCTACACGCACAAGAAGCAGACCGGTGGCTCCGGCCAGTTCGCCAAGGTCGTCGTCTCGCTCGGCCCCAACATCGACCCCGAGACGGGCACCGGTGCGGGCTACGAGTTCGTCAACAACGTCTCCGGTGGCCGCGTGCCGAAGGAGTACATCCCCTCGGTGGACCAGGGTGGCCAGGAGGCCCTCGAGTTCGGTGTCCTCGCCGGCTACCCGATGGTCGACGTCAAGTTCACGCTCGAGGACGGCGCCTACCACGACGTCGACTCCTCCGAGCTGGCCTTCAAGATCGCGGGCAACCAGGCCTTCAAGGAGGCCGCCCGCATGGCCAAGCCGGTGCTGCTGGAGCCCATGTTCGCGGTCGAGGTGACGACCCCCGAGTCGTTCCTCGGCACCGTCATCGGCGACATCAACAGCCGTCGCGGCCAGATCCGAGCGCAGGAGGAGCGTCACGGCGACATCGTCGTCAACGCCCTCGTGCCGCTCTCCGAGATGTTCGGGTACGTTGGCGACCTGAGGTCCAAGACCTCCGGCCAGGCTTCGTACTCGATGGAGTTCGACTCGTACGCCGAGGTTCCCACGAACATCGCCGACGAGATCATCAAGAAGGTGCGTGGGGAGTAACCCCCGCACGGGCCACACGCACCACGCACCACCACGTCAAGTACGAGTCAAGTAACAACCACACCAGGAGGAGCCCACAGTGGCTAAGGCGAAGTTCGAGCGGACCAAGCCGCACGTCAACATCGGAACCATCGGTCACATCGACCACGGGAAGACGACGCTGACCGCAGCAATCACCAAGGTGCTGCACGACAAGCACCCGGACCTCAACGCTGCTTCGGCGTTCGAGGACATCGACAAGGCTCCCGAGGAGCGTCAGCGCGGCATCACGATCTCGATCGCGCACGTCGAGTACCAGACCGAGGCGCGTCACTACGCGCACGTCGACTGCCCGGGTCACGCCGACTACATCAAGAACATGATCACCGGTGCGGCTCAGATGGACGGCGCGATCCTCGTGGTTGCCGCCACCGACGGCCCCATGCCGCAGACGCGTGAGCACGTGCTGCTCGCCCGCCAGGTCGGCGTGCCGGCCCTGGTCGTGGCGCTCAACAAGTGCGACATGGTCGACGACGAGGAGCTCATCGAGCTCGTCGAGATGGAGGTGCGCGAGCTCCTCTCCGAGTACGAGTTCCCGGGCGACGACGTCCCCGTGGTCCGCGTCGCTGCCTTCCCGGCCCTCCAGGGTGACGAGAAGTGGGGCGAGTCGATCGTCGAGCTCATGAACGCGGTCGACGAGTACATCCCGACCCCCGAGCGTGAGACCGACAAGCCGTTCCTCATGCCCGTCGAGGACGTCTTCACGATCACCGGTCGCGGCACGGTCATCACCGGTCGCATCGAGCGGGGCATCATCAAGGTGAACGAGGAGGTCGAGATCATCGGCATCCGCGAGAAGTCGCAGAAGTCGACGGTCACCGGCGTCGAGATGTTCCGCAAGCTGCTCGACGAGGGCGAGGCCGGTGAGAACGTCGGTCTGCTGCTTCGTGGCACCAAGCGCGAGGACATCGAGCGCGGCATGGTCGTCATCAAGCCGGGCACGTCCACCCCGCACACCAACTTCGAGGCCTCGGTCTACATCCTCTCGAAGGAGGAGGGCGGCCGTCACACGCCGTTCTTCAACAACTACCGCCCGCAGTTCTACTTCCGTACCACGGACGTGACGGGCGTTGTGACCCTTCCCGAGGGCGTCGAGATGGTCATGCCGGGTGACAACACCGAGATGTCGGTCGAGCTCATCCAGCCGATCGCCATGGACGACGGTCTGAAGTTCGCGATCCGCGAGGGTGGCCGCACCGTCGGTGCCGGCCGCGTCACCAAGATCACGAAGTAAGTCCGTGATCGCCGCCGGTCACTGACCGGCTCGATCCACCGCTGACCCGTCAGAAACTTTCTGACGGGTCAGCGTCATTTGCGGGGAGTTTCTGACGGGTCACCTCGGGCAGGACCGAGGGTAGGGAGCAGCGAGAATGACGGGCATGAGCGAGCAGGCGACGGCGCGACCGCACATGAAGCTGACCGAGGACGGTCGGCGGCTGCGCCAGGTGCTGAGCTACTCGCGGCGGGGGAGTCGGTTCACCCCGAGCCAGCAGGAGGCGTGGGACGCACACCACCGCGACTGGGTCATCCCGGACGAGGCCGTGGACGAGCCCGGGTTCAGCTGGGCCGAGGTGTTCGGACGTGAGGCACCGCTGGTGATCGAGATCGGCCCCGGCGTGGGCGAAGCGACCGGTGTGCTGGCGGCGGCGCGGCCGGACTGCAACGTGGTCGCGTTCGAGGTCTGGCTGCCGGGCGTCGCGGCGGGTCTCGCGGAGGTCGCGGCGGCGGGTGCCGACAACGTGCGGTTCTGCTCCGTGGACGCCGCGTGGTCCCTCGAGCACCTGGTGGCGCCGTCCTCGGTCCGCGAGCTGTGGACGTTCTTCCCCGACCCCTGGCCCAAGACCAAGCATCACAAGCGCCGGCTCGTGACGCCGGAGTTCGCCCGGCTGGTGGCCTCGCGCCTGGAGCCGGGCGGTGTCTGGCGCCTCGCGACCGACTGGGCGGCGTACGCCGTGCAGATGCGCCAGGTCCTCGACGCCGAGCCGGGTCTCGAGGGTGGGCAGGTGCCGCGCTGGGCGGAGCGACCCGTGACCAAGTTCGAGCGCAAGGGCGTCGCCGTCGGGCGCGAGATCGTGGACCTCGCCTACCGGCGCGTCGGGTAGTCAGGGGCGGGTCAGCGGCGCGACGTGAGCCGGTGGCGCAGCTGCGCCTCGCGACGCAGCCGGGCCTGGTCCCGCTCCCGCCGCGAGGCCACCACCGCGGCCAGGAAGTCCTCGGGCGGCGTGCCCGCGGGCGGCGCGGGCGCCACGTAGCGACGTACCTCGGTCGCGAGCTGGGTCGCCACCGCGGTGCGCGACTGCGGGTCGAAGGCGTGGTAGCGACCGAGGAACTGGCGCACCGCCAGGGCCAAGCCCGTCGGCAGCGTGGTGATGTCCGCCGTCCGCGCCCAGCCGGCGAGGTGCTGGGGCATCTGCGAGGGCACGGTGAGCCGGAGGGGCACCCGATCGCGGACGACGTAGGTGCCGGCGGCGAAGTCGCCCAGCCGCTTGCCGCGGGAGCTGACCAGCGCTGAGAAGAACGCCGGCGCCCCGCCGAAGGCGTAGATCTCGACGAAGCCGACGAGGGCGCGGGTGAACGCGTGCTGGAAGGAGATCGGACCGCCGTCGTCCCGCACGGTGCGCAGCCCCATCGCGAGCTTGCCGAGCGAGCGCCCGCGGGTCAGCGTCTCGAGGGTTGTGGGGATGACCAGGAACACCGTGATCAGGGAGCCGACCAGTGCGACGTGGTTGAGCGCGGCGTCGGCGTTGACGGCCGCGAGCAGGAACAGCATGAAGACGGCCACCAGCGACAGCACCGTCGCGAGCACGTCGATCAGCCCCGACCCGATGCGCGCGGCCAGGCTGGCCGGCGGCAGGTCGAGCGCGACCGCCTCGCCGGTGACGAGGTCGTCGGTGGTGAGGGTGGCGAACTCCGGGGTCATCGCGGTCAGTGTAGGTGCGAGTCTCGTCCGGATCGTCCGGATCGTCCGGCTCGCCCCCGCCTAGAGTGTGCGCGTGGACCTGGACGCGTACGTGCTCGCGCACGCCCACGAGTGGCAGCGGCTGGACCAGCTGGTCCGCACCCGCCGGCTCACCGGGGCGGAGAGCGACGAGCTCGTGGAGCGTTACCAGCAGGTGGCCACGCACCTGTCCGTCGTACGCACCTCGGCGCCGGACGCCTCCCTCGTCGGTCACCTGTCCTCGCTGCTCTCGCACGCGCGCAACAAGGCGGTCGGCACCCGCGTCGGCTCCTGGCGTGGTGTGCGAACCTTCTTCCTCGAGCGGTTCCCCGCAGCGCTGTACCGGTTGCGCTGGTGGTGGCTGGGATGCCTGGCGGTCAACGTCATCGTCATCGCGGTGATGATGTGGTGGTTGCTGGACCATCCCCAGGTGGAGCAGTCGCTGATCCCGCCCTCGGAGGTCGACCAGCTCGTCAACGAGGACTTCGAGGGCTACTACAGCGAGTACGCCGCCAGCCACTTCGCGGCGCAGGTCTGGGTCAACAACGCCTGGGTGGCCGCGCAGTGCGTCGCCCTCGGCATCCTGGGCTTCCCGGTGGTGGTGCTGCTCTTCCACAACATCCTCAACCTCGCGGTGCTGGGCTCGGTGATGACCCGTCATGACCGGGGCGAGCTGTTCTGGGGGCTCATCCTCCCGCACGGCCTGCTGGAGCTGACCGCGGTCTTCGTGGCCGGCGGCGTGGGCCTGCGGCTCTTCTGGTCGTGGGTCGAGCCCGGCCGCCTCACCCGGACCCAGTCGATCGCCCGCGAGGGCCGCACGGCCGCCACCGTCTCGCTCGGCCTGGTGGCCGTGCTCGCCGTCAGCGGGGTGATCGAGGCCTTCGTGACCCCCTCCGGCCTCCCCACCGCGGCCCGGATCGGGATCGGCATCCTCGCCGAGCTGGTCTTCTTCGCCTACGTGTTCGTGCTCGGCCGCAACGCGGCGCGCCGCGGCTTCACCGGCGACGTCGACGCCGCGCTGCTCGAGGACCGGGTGGCCACCCAGGTCTAGCGGCGCCGCGCGGGGTGACGCACCCAGCTGCCGGGCGTTTCCCTGACGTTCTGGGCCAGAACTCCGGCCCAGAACGTCAGGGTTATCAGCAGATGCTGATAACCCTGCCCTACAGCAACCCCCGCGCCTTCAACTGCAGATAGTGGTCGGCGAGGGCGGGCGGGAGACGCTCGGCGTCGGAGTCGACGACGTCGATGCCGAGGGCGTGCAGCAGGTGGGCGGTACGGCGGCGTCGGGCCAGGACCTGCTCGGCGGCGGCGGCGTCGTACACGTCGTCGATCGTGGCCCGGGCGGCGGCGAGGCGGTCCAGGGCGGGGTCGCGGACGGAGGCGAGCACGACCCGGTGATGGCGGGTGAGCGCGGGCAGCACGGTGAGCAGCCCTTCCTCGATCGCGGACGGCTCGAGCGGGGTGAGCAGCACGACCAGGGCCCGCTGTCGGCCCATGCCCTGGACGGCGCCCACGAGGGCGTCCCAGTCGGCCTCCGCGATGACCGGCTCCAGGTCCGCCATCGCCTCCTGAAGGCGGGCGGCGACGTCGCGGGAGCCGGCGGAGCGCAGCCGCGTGCGCACCCGCCGGTCGCCGGCGACGAAGTCGATCCGGTCGCCGGCGCGGGCGGCGAGGGCGGCGAGCAGCAGCGCGGCGTCCATCGCGGAGTCGAGGCGGGGTACGTCCTCGACCCGGCCCGCGGACGTGCGCGAGGTGTCCAGGACGAGCACGACGCGCCGGTCTCGCTCGGGCTGCCAGGTGCGGACCACCACGTTGCGGTTGCGGGCGGAGGCCCGCCAGTCGATCGAGCGCACGTCGTCGCCGCGGACGTACTCGCGCAGCGAGTCGAACTCGGTGCCCTGCCCACGCACGCGAACGGCGGCTCGGCCGTCGAGATCGCGGAGCCGGACCAGCCGTGAGGGCAGGTGCTTGCGGGACTCGAACGGCGGGAGGCTGCGGACGGCCCCGTCGACCTGCACGGTCCGCTGACGGGAGGCGAGGCCGAGCGGCCCCCGCGTGCGGACGGTGACGCCCACCGCGCGGAGGTCACCGCGCCGGCGCGGCCGCAGGGGAGTACGCAGCAGCGCACGGTGGCCGGGGTCGAGACGCACGCGGTGGCGGTTGTCGCTCGCGCCTGCGCTCGGCTGCCACGCGTCGCGCACCAGCGCGCGGACGCGGCGGCGCGAGGCGTTGGAGGCGACGAGCGTGGTCTCGGTGGGGTGGCCCATCCGCACCGCCCCGACCGGCCGGCGCTCCCACGACAGCACGCTCGTCCGCGGCGCCGCCAGCCAGTCGGCCGCCGCGAGCAGGGCGACCACCAGCAGCCACAGGAACACGGTCCCGACGGTCGGCCGGAGCACCACCGGGACGAGTCCCAGCAGGAGGAGCAGCGGCACCCGCCCCGAGATCGCCATCAGCAGGTCACCATCGGCGCGTCCGGCTCACCGGGGGACCGGCACCGAGCCGAGCGCCGAGGCCAGCACCTGGGCGACGTCGACGCCCTCGAGCTCGGCCTCGGGACGCAGGCCCAGGCGGTGGACCAGGGTGGCGTGGGCGAGCGACTTGACGTCGTCCGGGGTCACGAAGTCGCGGCCGACCAGCCAGGCCCAGGCGCGGGACGCGCGCAGCAGCGCGGTCGCGCCGCGTGGGCTGACGCCCAGGCTGAGTGACGGCGACTCCCGTGTGGCCCGCGCGATGTCGACGATGTAGCCGGCCACCTCGGGGGAGACCTGCACCTTCGTGACGGCCGCCTGGCCGGCGGCGATGTCGCTGGCGCCGGCGACCGCGGTGACCCCGGCGCCGGAGACGTCGCGCGGGTCGAAACCCGAGGCGTGCCGGCGCAGGATCTCCAGCTCCTGCTCCCGCTGGGGGATCGGCAGCACCACCTTGATCAGGAAGCGGTCCAGCTGGGCCTCGGGCAGGGGGTAGGTGCCTTCGTACTCGACGGGGTTCTGCGTCGCGGCCACCAGAAACGGCCGAGGCAGTGCGCGCGAGACGCCGTCCACCGACACCTGGCCCTCCTCCATCGCCTCGAGCAGCGCCGACTGCGTCTTGGGCGGCGTCCGGTTGATCTCATCGGCGAGCAGCAGGTTGGTGAACACCGGCCCCTCACGGAAGCTCAGCTGGCCCTGGTGGCTGTCGATCACCATGGACCCGGTGATGTCGCCGGGCATCAGGTCGGGGGTGAACTGCACCCGCCGGGTCTCGACGGACAGCGCCGCGGCGAGCGTGCGCACCAGCAGGGTCTTCGCGGTCCCGGGCACGCCCTCCATGAGCACGTGACCGCCGCACAGCAGGGCGACCAGGAGGCCGGAGACCGCGGCGTCCTGGCCGACGACGGCCTTCGCCACCTCGGTGCGTACGGCGGACAGCCGCTCGCGTGCCCGTTCGTCGTCGACGCGCGGGACCGCGTCCTCGCTGGTCGTCTCGGTCATGTGCGGCGTACCTCTCTGTCGAGCTCGGCCAAGCGGGTGGCCAGAGCGATCAGGGCTGTGTCGGTGGCGGGGGCAGGGGCGTGCGGGCCGATCAGGGCGTCGACCTCGGCCTCGGTGCGCCCGACGTGGCGGGCGACGTCACGCACCAGCGTCCGGGGGTCGGTCGAGGCGCCCAGGCGCAGGCGTTCGGCGGCGCGGTCGCGCGCGGCCCGGCGCAGGGCCTGGGCGGCGTGCTCCCGGTCGCCGGCACGGCGGTAGAGGCGACCGCGGCTGAGGGTGGTCTCGATCGCCTTGACCACCACCGGCATCGGCTCGGTAGCGAGCGGGCCGAGGCGCCGCCCGCGCCACAGGACCAGCCCGAGGACGGTGAGCGCGAGCAGCCAGATCGCCGGAGCGATCCAGTCGGGGACCAGGCTGCCGAGGCTGACCTCGTCCTGTGCCACCAGGTCCTCCACCGCAGGCACGTACCAGACCAGCCGCTGGTCCTGGCCGAGCAGCCGCAGCGCCACCGCCGCGTTGTCGGCGCGCAGCACCTGGTCGTTGGCGAGTGCGTCGCCGGCGCCGAAGAGGAGCACGTCGTCGTGCGCGACCAGCAGGGCCCGGCCGTCCCCGTCGCCGAAGCAGCCGCTGCCGGGGTACGAGAGGCCGCTGTCCGCCTCGATCGTGAGCCCGTCGAACAGCGGGTCGTCGCAGTCGGCCTCGCGGCCGCTGCCCAGGGGGTCGGTGGACCCGCCAGCGCCCAGCCCCAGCTCGTCGGTCACGGCTACGCCCGGGTCGACGAGGACCAGCCGGGCGCTGCCGGCGTGGTCGAGGAGCCGGTCGAGGGTGCTGCGGCCGAGGCTCTGCGTCGAGGTGACGACGACGGTCGTGCCGGCGCCGGCCTCCGTGCGCTCGAGCTCGGCGGCGCCTCGGGCGACGCTGAGGTCGACTCCCTGGTCCTCCAGCACCCGTGCGACGGCGCGCGCCCCGTCGGCGTCGGGGTTGGCCGGGTCGAGGCGCGCGTGCGTCCGCTCCTCGCCGCTGGTCCACAGGACCACGCCCACGGCCGCGACCAGCGCCACCGCGATCAGCAGCGCGCCACGGTGACGCCTAAGCCGGCCGGCTCGGCCGCTCCTGCCCGGCGCGGGAGGTGCCTGCGTCGCGCTCATCGCACGCCCGCCAGCTCGTCGTCGAGCGCGAGGACGCCGGCGGCCTGCTCCTCGGTGGCCGGCCGGTCGCCGTACCGGACGGCGTCGAAGAGCCGGGCGCCCAGGTCGACACGGTCGCGCTGGTGGGGGTACTCCACGGCCAGGGCCAGCGCGACCTCGTGGGCGGTGGCCCCGGGAGCGTCATCGAGCCGGCCCCGCTCCACCTGGCGCAGGGCCAGGGCGCGGAACCCGTCGACGAGCGCGTCCTCGTAGCGCTGCTCGGCCATCGCGGTCACGGCGCGAGCGCGCAGCGCGGCCGCGGTGACGTCCTCGCCGGTGAGGACCGGCTGGTCCTCGTCGTCGCCGCGGGCGGTACGCCGAGCGCGCGAGAGCAGCAGCGCCAGCCCGCCGAGGAGCAGCACCGCGACCAGCATCACCGCCAGGGTCTGCAACGGCGGTGCGTCGCTCGCGCTGCTGACCCCGCCGTCGATGCGGCGAGTCAGCCAGTCGACGAGGCGCTGGAGCAGGTTCTGCTCGTGGTACTCCGGCGCGAGCAGCTCGCGGCGCAGCCGGGAGCGCGCCTCGTCGGGGGTCGGGTCCAGCGGCGGGTCCGCCAGGCGGCCGACGAGCGCGGCAGGCTGAGAGGCGAGCCTCACGACTCGAGGACCCCGGCACGCGACATCAGCTCGACGTCGTAGCCCTCCTTGCGCATGCGCAGGTCGACGTACTGGAGCGAGGCGACGGCGGCGCTGAACGGCGCGACGAACGCCGCGGAGACCACCGTCGACACCGCCTGCCCCAGCACCAGGCCGAGCGCGGCGTACTCCGGCCACGCCAGCCCGACGCCCTGGCCGAGCAGTCCGACCGGGACCGAGAGCACGGAGCCCGCGATGGAGGCGATGAGCAGGGTCAGCAGCGCGATGCCCAGGGTGCGCCAGAAGTGACCGCTGGTCAGGCGGTAGCCCCGCCCGATCGCGCCCAGGACGCCGACGTCCTCGAGCATCAGGGCCGGGGCCGGCAGGTAGTAGAGGCGGGTCCAGAGCCACAGTGCGCCGGCGCCGAACGCGACGGTGCCGAAGCTGGCCCACAGCACGATCACGACCACGCTGTCGCTCACGAGGACGACGACGAACCACAGCGTCACGTACGCGCCGGTGTAGAGCAGCATGCCGAGGTTGACCAGGACGGTCAGTCCGACGAGCCGCCAGCGCTTGCCCAGCGTGGCGGCCCACGCCTGCCCCAGGCTGAGGCGCCGCCCCTCGGCGGCGGCGCGCACCACCAGCGAGACCAGCCCGTTGACCATGCCCAGGGCCACGACGAGGAGGACCAGGCCGCCCAGCATCGAGCCGAAGGCACCGACGACCCCGAGCACCTCCTCGGTGCCGGTGACGTCCTGCGACTCGTCGATGACGACGCCGGTGGTGAACGTCAGCAGCGTCGTCACGAGGACCGGCAGTGCCATGGTGAGCGCGGTGACCAGCACCGCGGCCCCCACGGTCGCCTGGGGGTTGAACCGGATGATCCGGAAGGCCGCGTCGTACATGTCCCCGAGAGCGAGCGGGCGCAGGGGGATCGCGCCGGGCTTGTGGGCGGCACCGAGCATCCCGCGAGGCGCTGCCCAGGCGTGCGGCGGGGCGTGCGGGGGGGCGTACGGCGCGGGCGGTGGCGGTGCTGCCCAGCCAGGCGGGGGAGGGGTCGCCGGCTCCCCAGCCGGTGCTCCCGGCGGCGGAAAGTGTTCGTAGCCCGACATCGCACCCCCTTGGTCCGGCACATCCTGTCAGGTGCTCGTCGGGCCGCCGGACGATCGGGGACATCGGCGTCGTCAGGGGCCGGGCCGCTCCGCGAGCAGGGGCGCTCGCCGGCGCTCGATCCGATTTGGCGCACCGGCACAGATCTGCCAAGATAGTCCGGTTGCTCCGGCGGGTCGCCGGGGTGCGGCATATCTTGACTACTGAATCGCGTCTCCCAGCTCCTCGCGGAGCGATGTTTCGGTAGCAGGCCTGTGTCAGCACCGCACCTGGAGACCCGATCAGCCCGACAAACCGTCGGGCACCACAACACTGCAGATCGATCCTGGTCTCGTGTTGCGAGGAAATCTCGCGACACGCCCGACCGCGGGGGTCGACCGGGGGAGTGGTGAGCACAGGGCGGAGCGGATTCGACCTGAAGACGTTCCGGACAGCGACGTGGACCAGTAGAAGGTAGAGAGAGACCTATGGCGGGACAGAAGATCCGCATCAGGCTCAAGGCCTATGACCACGAGGTGATCGACACCTCGGCGCGCAAGATCGTGGACACCGTCACCCGTACGGGTGCCAGGGTCGCCGGCCCGGTGCCGCTGCCGACCGAGAAGAACGTCTACTGCGTGATTCGCTCGCCCCACAAGTACAAGGACTCCCGCGAGCACTTCGAGATGCGCACGCACAAGCGACTCATCGACATCATCGACCCGACCCCGAAGACCGTCGACTCCCTCATGCGACTCGACCTGCCGGCCGGTGTCGACATCGAGATCAAGCTCTGAGGTCCAAGCCATGACTGTTGAGAAGAACGTGAAGGGGCTGCTGGGCACCAAGCTCGGCATGACCCAGCTCTGGGACGAGAACAACCGCATCGTCCCCGTCACCGTGATCGCCGCGTCGACCAACGTGATCACCCAGGTCCGCCACCCCGAGATCGACGGCTACAACGCCATCCAGGTCGGGTTCGGCGAGATCGAGGGTCGCAAGGTCAACAAGCCGCAGGCCGGTCACTTCGCCAAGGCCGGCACCACGCCGCGCCGCCACGTGGTCGAGATCCGCACCTCCGACGCCGCGTCCTACACCGTCGGTCAGGAGCTCCCGGTCGAGACCTTCGCCGCGGGCGACGTCATCGACGTGACCGGCACCAGCAAGGGCAAGGGCTTCGCCGGTGTCATGAAGCGCCACGGCTTCCACGGCGTGGGCGCGTCCCACGGTGCCCACCGCAACCACCGCAAGCCCGGTTCGATCGGCGCCTGCGCCACGCCGGGCCGCGTGTTCAAGGGCGTCCGCATGGCCGGCCGGATGGGTAGCGACACCGTCACCACCCAGAACGTCACCGTGCACGCCGTCGACGCCGAGAAGGGCCTGATCCTCGTGAAGGGCGCCGTTCCCGGTCCCAAGGGCGGGGTCATCGTGCTGCGCTCGGCTGCGAAGAAGAGCCAGGAGGCCTGATCCAATGGCGACCGAAAGCACGACCAAGAAGGCTGCCGCCAAGAAGGCGCCCGCCAAGAAGGCTGCCTCGAGCAAGAAGGCCGACTCGAGCGCCCCCAAGACCGTCAAGGTCGACCTGCCCGCCGAGATCTTCGACGCCAAGGTCAACATCCCGTTGATCCACCAGGTCGTCGTGGCCCAGCAGGCTGCGGCCCGCCAGGGCACGCACTCGACCAAGCGTCGGGGCGAGGTCCGCGGTGGTGGACGCAAGCCGTACAAGCAGAAGGGCACCGGCCGCGCCCGTCAGGGCTCGACCCGCGCCCCGCAGTTCGCCGGCGGTGGCGTCGTCCACGGCCCCAAGCCGCGCGACTACGACCAGCGGACCCCCAAGAAGATGAAGGCCGCCGCCCTGCGCGGTGCCCTCTCGGACCGGGCCCACAACGAGCGCATCCACGTCGTGGAGTCGCTCGTGTCCGGAGACGCGCCGTCGACCCGCGCGGCGATCGCCGCCCTGGCGTCGCTGACCTCGCGGACCCGCGTGCTCGTGGTGCTCGAGCGCACCGACACCCTCACCTGGCTCTCGCTGCGCAACGCGCCGCAGGTCCACCTGGTGGCCGTCGACCAGCTCAACACCTACGACGTGCTGGCCTCCGACGACGTGGTCTTCACCAAGGGCGCCTACGACGCCCTCGTGGGCGCCGCCTCGGCGACCGAGACGGACCAGAACGCCGAGGAGGGCGACAAGTGAGCACGCTGCACAAGGACCACCGCGACGTTCTGATCGCGCCCGTGGTGTCGGAGAAGAGCTACAGCCTCCTCGACGCCAACAAGTACACGTTCCTGGTCCGCCCCGACTCCAACAAGACCGAGATCAAGATCGCGGTCGAGAAGATCTTCGGAGTCAAGGTCACGTCGGTCAACACGATCAACCGTGCCGGCAAGACGCGGCGTACCCGCAACGGTCTGGGCAAGCGCAAGGACACCAAGCGCGCCATCGTCAGCCTCGCCGAGGGCCACCGCATCGACATCTTCGGGGGTCCGGTCTCCTGACCGGATCTCTGACTAGGAACTGATATGGCTATCCGCAAGTACAAGCCGACCACGCCGGGCCGTCGCGGCTCGTCCGTCGCCGACTTCGCCGAGGTCACCCGGACCACGCCGGAGAAGTCGCTGACCCGTCCGCTGCCCAAGAAGGGCGGCCGCAACAACCAGGGCCGGATCACCACCCGGCACCAGGGTGGCGGTCACAAGCGGGCCTACCGGATCATCGACTTCCGTCGCTACGACAAGGACGGCGTGCCGGCCAAGGTCGCTCACATCGAGTACGACCCCAACCGCACCGCCCGCATCGCGCTGCTGCACTACGCCGACGGCGAGAAGCGCTACATCGTCGCGCCGAAGGACCTGACGCAGGGCACCCACGTGGAGTCCGGCGTGGGCGCCGACATCAAGCCCGGCAACAACCTGCCGCTGCGCAACATCCCGGTCGGTACGACGATCCACTGCGTGGAGCTGCGTCCCGGCGGCGGCGCGAAGATCGCCCGCTCCGCCGGCAACAGCGCCCAGTTGGTCGCCCGCGAGGGCAGCCGCGCCACGCTCCGCATGCCCTCGGGCGAGATGCGGTTCGTCGACGTGCGCTGCCGCGCGACGGTCGGTGAGGTGGGCAACGCCGAGCAGTCCAACATCAACTGGGGCAAGGCCGGCCGCATGCGCTGGAAGGGCAAGCGCCCGACCGTCCGAGGTGTCGTCATGAACCCGGTCGACCACCCCCACGGTGGTGGCGAGGGCAAGACGTCGGGTGGTCGTCACCCGGTGTCCCCCTGGGGCAAGCCCGAGGGCCGTACGCGCAAGCGCAAGGCCAGCGACTCCCAGATCATTCGTCGCCGCAAGTCCGGCAAGGGTAGGAAGTAACTGACATGCCTCGTAGCCTGAAGAAGGGCCCCTTCGTCGACGACCACCTTCAGAAGAAGGTGGACGCCGAGAACGCCAAGGGCAGCCACAACGTGATCAAGACCTGGTCGCGCCGCTCGATGATCGTGCCCGACATGATCGGCCACACCATCGCCGTGCACGACGGGCGCAAGCACGTCCCGGTGTTCGTGACCGACGCGATGGTCGGCCACAAGCTGGGCGAGTTCGCCCCGACCCGCACCTACCGCGGGCACGTCAAGGACGACCGGAAGGGACGCCGCCGATGAGCACCACCGAACGCCACCGCGTCAGCGCGCGGCGCGAGTCGCTGCTCGGCGACCAGCCCGGTGCCTTCGCCAGCGCCCGCTTCGTGCGGATCACGCCGATGAAGGCCCGCCGAGTCGTGGACCTGGTCCGCGGCATGCCGGTCGACGACGCGCTCTCGCTGCTGCAGTTCGCGCCGCAGGCCGCCTCGGAGACCGTCTACAAGGTGCTCGAGAGCGCCGTCGCCAACGCCGGCACCACCGAGGGCCTGGACACCCACGACCTGGTCGTGTCGGTCGCACAGGTCGACGAGGGCCCGACGATGAAGCGCTGGCGCCCCCGCGCCCAGGGCCGCGCGACGCGGATCAACAAGCGCACCAGCCACATCACCCTGGCGGTCCAGCCCGCCGAGGTCGTCGCGGCCGGCAAGAAGAAGCGGACCCAGAAGAACGGAAAGGGCGCCTGATGGGCCAGAAAATCAACCCGAACGGCTTCCGGCTCGGTATCTCCACGGACCACAAGTCCCGTTGGTACGCCGACAAGCTGTACAAGGCCTACGTCGGCGAGGACGTCGCGATCCGCAAGCTGCTCTCCAAGGGCATGGAGCGGGCCGGCATCTCCAAGGTCGAGATCGAGCGCACCCGTGACCGCGTCCGCGTGGACATCCACACGGCCCGCCCGGGCATCGTCATCGGTCGCCGCGGCGCCGAGGCCGACCGCATCCGCGGCGAGCTCGAGAAGCTCACCGGCAAGCAGGTCCAGCTGAACATCCTCGAGGTGAAGAACCCCGAGGTCGACGCTCAGCTGGTCGCGCAGGGTGTGGCCGAGCAGCTCTCCGGCCGCGTGCAGTTCCGCCGCGCCATGAAGAAGGCGATGCAGACCTCGATGCGCTCCGGTGCCAAGGGCATCCGGATCCAGTGCTCGGGCCGTCTCAACGGCGCGGAGATGTCGCGCACGGAGTTCTACCGCGAGGGTCGCGTCCCGCTGCACACGCTGCGTGCCGACATCGACTACGGCTTCTACGAGGCCAAGACCACCTTCGGCCGCATCGGCGTGAAGGTCTGGATCTACAAGGGCGAGGTCGCCGGCACCCGTGCCGAGCGTCAGGCCCAGGCCGCCGCCCGCGCCGGTGTCCCCGGTCGCGGTGGCGCCGGTGGCCGTCCCACCCGTGGTGGCGAGCGCCCGAGCCGTGGCACGCGTCCGACCCGCTCGGACCGCGAGTCCGCGCCGGCCGCGACCGAGGCCCCGGCCGAGGCCGCTGCGTCCGCCGCTCCCGCCGAGGGCGCTGCCGCGCCCGGAACGGAGTCCTGAGCCATGTTGATGCCCCGTCGTGTCAAGCACCGCAAGCAGCACCACCCCAACCGGCGTGGTGCGGCCAAGGGCGGCACCACCCTCGCGTTCGGCGAGTTCGGGATCCAGGCGATCGAGGGTCACTACGTGACCAACCGGCAGATCGAGTCGGCTCGTATCGCGATGACCCGTCACATCAAGCGAGGCGGCAAGGTGTGGATCAACATCTACCCCGACCGCCCGCTGACCAAGAAGCCGGCCGAGACCCGCATGGGCTCCGGTAAGGGCTCCCCGGAGTGGTGGATCGCCAACGTGAAGCCCGGCCGTGTCATGTTCGAACTTTCCGGCGTCGATGAGGTGACCGCTCGCGAGGCCATGCGCCGCGCGATGCACAAGCTGCCGATGAAGTGCCGGTTCATCTCGCGAGAGGCGGGTGAATTCTGATGGCTCAGGGACTGAAGGCCCACGAGCTCGACGAGCTCAACGCGGTCGACCTCGAGGCGAGGCTCCGCGAGTGCAAGGAAGAGCTGTTCAACCTGCGCTTCCAGGCGGCCACCGGCCAGCTGGAGAGCCACGGCCGGCTCAACACGGTCAAGAAGGACATCGCCCGGATCTACACCGTGGTGCGCGAGCGCGAGCTCGGCATCCGGTCCACCCCGGGATCTGACAAGGAAGAGGCGTCCGCATGAGCGAGCAGCCCACGACCGCCACGACGGCGGAGCGCAACGCGCGCAAGACCCGTGAGGGCCTGGTCGTCAGCGACAAGATGGACAAGACCGTGGTCGTGTCCGTCGAGGACCGCGTCAAGCACGCGCTGTACGGCAAGGTCCTGCGCCGTACGAGCAAGCTCAAGGCGCACGACGAGGCCAACGAGTGCGGCATCGGCGACCGCGTCCTCATCATGGAGACGCGCCCGCTGTCGGCCACCAAGCGCTGGCGCGTCGTCAAGATCCTCGAGAAGGCCAAGTAACCCTCCGGGCCCTCTGGCCCGCAACTGACAACCGTTCGGCAAGGCTCGCCGCCCAGGCGGCGAGAACCGGCTCGACAAGGAGAGACTGATGATCCAGCAGGAGTCGCGACTCAAGGTCGCCGACAACACCGGTGCGAAGGAGATCCTTTGCATCCGTGTGCTCGGAGGCTCGGGTCGACGCTACGCGGGTATCGGCGACGTCATCGTCGCCACCGTGAAGGACGCGATCCCCGGTGGCAACGTGAAGAAGGGTGACGTCGTCAAGGCAGTCATCGTTCGCACCGTCAAGGAGCGCCGTCGTCCCGACGGTTCCTACATCCGCTTCGACGAGAACGCCGCCGTCATCCTCAAGGCCGACGGCGAGCCCCGCGGCACCCGCATCTTCGGCCCCGTGGGCCGCGAGCTGCGCGACAAGAAGTTCATGAAGATCATCTCGCTGGCGCCGGAGGTGCTCTGAGTCATGGCCAAGGACAAGAAGACCGTGAACCTGAAGAAGGGCGACACCGTCAAGGTGATCGCCGGCAAGGACAAGGGCGCCGAGGGCAAGATCATCAAGGTGCTCCGTGAGGAGCAGCGGGTGATCGTCGAGGGTGTCAACCGGATCAAGAAGCACACCAAGGTCGTCAACCAAGGCGGTCGCGCCGGCACCACCGGCGGGATCATCACGACCGAGGCCCCGATCCACGTCTCCAACGTCATGCTCGTCGAGGGCGACGGCGTGACCCGGATCGGCTTCCGCCGCGACGAGGTCACCAAGCGCCGCCCGGACGGGTCGACGTACTCCTCGACGCGCAGCGTCCGCATCTCGCGCAAGACCGGCAAGGAAATCTGATGAGCACCGAAACGACCGAGGCGACCGAGAAGGTCACGCCCCGTCTCAAGACCCGCTACCGCGAGGAGATCCTTCCCGCGCTGCAGTCGGAGTTCGAGATCAAGAACGTCATGCAGGTGCCCGGCCTGACCAAGATCGTGGTCAACATGGGTGTCGGCGAGGCGGCTCGCGACTCGAAGCTGATCGAAGGCGCCGTCAAGGACCTCACCGCGATCACCGGCCAGAAGCCGCTGGTGACCAAGGCCCGCAAGTCCATCGCGCAGTTCAAGCTCCGCGAGGGCATGCCGATCGGTGCGCACACCACGCTGCGCGGCGACCGGATGTGGGAGTTCCTGGACCGCCTCCTGTCGCTGGCGCTCCCGCGCATCCGTGACTTCCGCGGCCTGTCGCCCAAGCAGTTCGACGGCAAGGGCAACTACACGTTCGGCCTGACCGAGCAGGTCATGTTCCACGAGATCGACCAGGACAAGGTCGACCGTCAGCGGGGCATGGACATCACGATCGTCACCACCGCCACCAACGACGAGGAAGGCCGCGCGCTGCTCAAGCAGCTCGGCTTCCCCTTCAAGGAGAACTGACATGGCAAAGACCGCGCTCAAGGTCAAGGCCGCCCGCAAGCCGAAGTTCGCGGTGCGGGGCTACACCCGCTGCCAGCGCTGTGGCCGCCCCAAGGCCGTCTACCGCAAGTTCGGCCTGTGCCGGATCTGCCTGCGCGAGATGGCGCACCGCGGCGAGCTGCCCGGCGTCACCAAGTCCTCCTGGTAACACCACCCACAACCGCTGAAGGTCCTGCCGAAGATGTCGGTGGGAAACCACAGGAAGAAAGGGCCATCCGGCCATGACGATGACTGACCCGATCGCAGACATGCTGACCCGTCTGCGCAACGCCAACCAGGCGTACCACGACGCGGTGACCATGCCCTACAGCAAGCTCAAGCAGGGCGTCGCCGAGATCCTCAAGCAGGAGGGCTACATCACGTCGTTCGACGTGAAGGAGCCCGCCGAGGGGGAGGTCGGCCGCACGCTCACCATCACGCTCAAGTACGGCCGCAACCGCGAGCGCTCGATCGCCGGCGTCCGCCGCATCAGCAAGCCCGGTCTGCGGGTCTACGCCAAGCACACGGGCCTCCCGAAGGTGCTCGGCGGCCTGGGCGTCGCGATCATCTCGACCAGCCAGGGCCTGCTGACCGACCGCCAGGCAAACCAGAAGGGCGTGGGTGGGGAAGTCCTCGCCTACGTCTGGTAACGACGAGACCGAGAAGGAGTACAACAGCATGTCGCGCATTGGCAAGCTCCCCATCCCGGTCCCGTCCGGCGTGGACGTGGCCATCAACGACTCCCTGGTGACCGTCAAGGGCCCGAAGGGCACCCTGTCGCACACCGTCGCCGCGCCGATCACGGTCGAGCGCAACGACGGCGTCCTGGACGTCAAGCGCCCCAACGACGAGCGTGAGAGCCGTTCTCTGCACGGCCTGACGCGCACCCTGATCGCCAACATGGTCCAGGGCGTCACCGAGGGCTACGAGAAGAAGCTCGAGATCGTGGGCGTGGGTTACCGCGTCCTGTCGAAGGGCCCCACGCAGCTGGAGTTCCAGCTCGGCTACTCGCACGTGATCGTGTTCGATGCCCCCGCGGGCATCACGTTCAACGTCGAGAGCCAGACCAAGCTGGGCGTGGCCGGAATCGACAAGCAGCTCGTCGGAGAGGTCGCGGCCAACATCCGCAAGCTCCGCAAGCCCGAGCCCTACAAGGGCAAGGGTGTTCGTTACGCCGGCGAGCAGATCCGCCGCAAGGTCGGAAAGGCTGGTAAGTGACATGGCGATCTCCCTGAAGCACAACAAGCACACCGCCACGCGCACCAAGTCGCGGCTGCGTCGGCAGGTCCGGGGGCGCAAGCGCATCTCCGGTACCGCCGAGCGCCCGCGCCTGGTCGTCACGCGTTCGTCGAAGCACATCACCGTGCAGGTCGTGGACGACCTGGTCGGCAAGACGCTGGCGTACGCCTCCACCATGGAGGGCGACCTGCGCTCGTTCGACGGTGACAAGACTGCCAAGGCCAAGAAGGTGGGCGAGCTCGTTGCCGAGCGCGCCAAGGCTGCCGGTGTCGACGGAGTGGTCTTCGACCGCGCCGGGAACAAGTACCACGGACGCATCGCGGCCCTCGCCGACGGTGCTCGCGCTGGAGGCTTGACCTTCTGATGGCCAGCTACAAGCAAGAGAAGAGGAAAGACTCATGAGCGGAGCCCAGCGCGGACAGCGCGGCGGCGAGCGCCAGGGCGGTGGCCGAGGCGGACGCGACGGTGGTCGTGGCCAGGGTGCCGACAAGAACACCTACATCGAGCGCGTCGTCGCGATCAACCGTGTCGCCAAGGTCGTGAAGGGTGGTCGTCGCTTCAGCTTCACCGCCCTCGTGATCGTCGGCGACGGTGACGGCATGGTCGGCGTCGGCTACGGCAAGGCCAAGGAGGTCCCCGCGGCGATCGCGAAGGGCGTCGAGGAGGCCAAGAAGGCCTTCTTCCGCGTCCCCCGCATCCAGGGGACGATCCCGCACCCGGTCCAGGGCGAGAAGGCGGCCGGTGTGGTCTTCTTGCGCCCCGCCTCTCCCGGTACCGGCGTCATCGCCGGTGGCCCGGTGCGTGCGGTGCTCGAGTGCGCCGGCATCCACGACGTGCTCAGCAAGTCGCTGGGGTCGTCGAACCAGATCAACATCGTGCACGCGACGGTCGAGGCCCTGCGGATGCTCGAGGAGCCCGAGGCCGTGGCCGCACGTCGTGGCCTCGCGGTCGAGGACGTCGCTCCGGCGGCCCTGCTGCGCGCCAAGGCCGAGGGCATCGCCCAGGCGGCCGACGTCGCGGCGGCGGGGAGGTCCTGATGGCACAGCTCAAGGTCCAGCAGAAGAAGTCCACGATCGGCTGCAAGGCGAACCAGCGCGAGACCCTGCGTACCCTCGGTCTCAAGCGGATCGGCGACACGGTCGTCAAGGAAGACCGCCCGGAGATCCGGGGCATGGTCCACACCGTCCGTCACCTGGTGACGGTCGAGCGAATCGACGGAGGCGAGTGACGCTATGACGCTCAAGCTTCATCACCTGCGCCCGGCCCCCGGCGCCAAGAAGGCCAAGACCCGTGTGGGTCGCGGTGAGGGCTCCAAGGGCAAGACCTCGGGTCGTGGCACCAAGGGCACCAAGGCCCGCTACCAGGTCCCGGCCGCCTTCGAGGGTGGCCAGATGCCGATCCACATGCGGCTCCCCAAGCTGAAGGGGTTCAAGAACCCGTTCAAGGTGGAGTTCCAGGTCGTCAACCTCGACCGGATCAACGAGCTCTTCCCCGAGGGTGGCACCGTCACCGTCGACCAGCTCGTCGACCGCGGCGCGGTCCGCAAGGGCCAGCCGGTCAAGGTCCTCGGCCAGGGCGACATCTCGGTCAAGGTCGAGGTGAGCGCCAACGCCTTCTCCGCCTCGGCCAAGGACAAGATCGAGGCCGCGGGCGGCACTGCCACCCTGGTCTGACCCGCTCCACCTCGCGACACGCAGGGGCGCCTCCCTCCACTCCTCCGGGAGCCGGGGTGGCGCCCCTCGTGCGCGGAGCAGGACCCACCGGGGTGCCTGTTAGGCTTCCACGGGCCCTGGCACACCTCACACGGTGCGCCGGTCGAGGACACGGGGGCCGCCACCAGCTTGGAGAAAGAGGATGTCGTGCTCAGCGCGTTCGTGAACGCTTTCCGAACCCCCGACCTGCGGCGCAAGCTGCTGTTCGTCCTGCTGGTCATCGTGATCTTCCGGGCCGGTTCCCAGATCCCCGCCCCCGGCGTCGACTTCGGCAACGTTCAGGACTGCCTCGGCAACGACGAGAACAGCCAGGGCGTCTACAACCTGATCAACCTGTTCTCCGGTGGCGCGCTCCTGCAGCTGACGATCTTCGCGCTGGGGATCATGCCGTACATCACCGCCAGCATCATCCTCCAGCTGCTCGTCGTGGTCATCCCACGGCTCGAGGCGCTGAAGAAGGAGGGGCAGTCGGGTCAGACGAAGATCACGCAGTACACGCGCTACCTGACCCTCGGTCTCGCGCTGCTCCAGGCGACCGGCATCGTGGCCCTGGCCCGCTCGCGCAACCTGCTCCAGGGCTGCCCCGAACCGCTGCTGCACAATGAGGACACCCAGACCTTCCTGGTCATGGTCATCACCATGACCGCCGGCACGGCCGTCATCATGTGGCTCGGCGAGCTCATCACCGACCGCGGCGTCGGCAACGGCATGTCCATCCTGATCTTCTGCCAGGTCGTGGCGACCTTCCCGGCCGCCCTGTGGCAGGTCAAGATCAGCCAGGGCTGGTGGATCTTCGGGATCGTGATCGCCGTCGGGCTCGTGGTGGTGGCCGCGGTTATCTTCATCGAGCAGGCACAACGCCGGATCCCGGTCCAGTACGCACGCCGCATGGTGGGCCGCAAGATGTTCGGCGGCAGCTCGACCTACATCCCGCTCAAGGTGAACCAGGCCGGCATCATCCCGGTCATCTTCGCCTCGTCGCTGCTCTACCTGCCCGCGATGGCTGTGCAGTTCAACCAGAACAGCCAGTCCGAGTGGGTCAAGTTCGTCAGCAAGTACTTCGTCACGGGCGGTCACCCGCTCTACATGGCGACGTTCTTCGCGCTCATCGTCTTCTTCACCTACTTCTACGTGTCGATCACCTTCAACCCCACCGAGGTGGCCGACAACATGAAGAAGTACGGCGGCTTCATCCCGGGCATCCGTGCCGGGAAGCCGACCGAGGACTACCTGTCCTACGTCCTGGCCCGCATCACCCTGCCGGGCGCCCTCTACCTGGGCCTGATCTCGTTGATCCCGCTCATCGCACTGGTACTCATCGACGCCAGCCAGAACTTCCCGTTCGGCGGCACGTCGATCCTGATCATGGTCGGGGTCGCCCTCGACACCGTGAAGCAGATCGAGAGCCAGCTGCAGCAGCGCAACTACGAGGGATTCCTGCGGTAGGGGCCCGCCTCGGGGCATCCGCACCGACGCGCCGCGCACCTGCACCCTGCGGCATGAGAAAATGCCAGCACCAGGCCACGACAAGGAGATCCGCCGGTTATGCGACTCATCATGATGGGCCCCCCGGGCGCCGGCAAGGGCACCCAGGCGAAGTTCGTCGCCGACCACTTCAAGATCCCCGCCATCTCCACGGGTGACATCTTCCGGGCCAACGTCAGCCAGGGCACCGAGCTGGGCCTGAAGGCCAAGCAGTACATGGATGCCGGGGACTACGTCCCTGACGAGGTCACCAACCTGATGGTTCGCAACCGGATCGACGAGGCGGACGCGGTGTCCGGCTTCTTGCTGGACGGCTACCCGCGCACGCTCTCGCAGGTCGAGGAGCTCGACGGGATGATCAAGTTCACCGGCCATGAGCTCGACGCCGTCGTCGTGCTGACCGTGGACCAGGACGAGATCGTGCAGCGGCTGCTGCAGCGCGCCAAGGTCGAGGGCCGCGCGGACGACACCGAGGACGTCATCCGCAAGCGCCAGGAGCTCTACGTCGAGCAGACCGAGCCGCTGATCGAGGTCTACCGCGGCCGCGGCATCCTGATCGAGCTCAACGGCATGGGTGAGGTCAGCGAGGTCACGCAGCGGATCTTCGACGCCCTGGACGAGATCCCCCAGAGCTGACCACGCTCGTGGGACTGTTCGACCGCGGCATCGAGATCAAGTCGCCGGACCAGATCGACGCGATGCGTCGTGCCGGCCTCGTGGTGGGCGCCACGCTCGAGCTGATGCGCGCCAGCGTCCGCGCCGGTATCACCACCGCGGAGCTGGACGCGATCGCGGAGGACCACATCCGCTCCTCCGGCGCCGTGCCGTCCTTCCAGGGCTACCAGGGCTTCCCGGCGAGCATCTGCGCCTCCGTGAACGACGAGGTCGTCCACGGCATCCCGGGGCCACGGGTGCTCGCCGAGGGCGACCTGGTCTCCATCGACTGCGGCGCCATCGTCGACGGGTGGCACGGTGACGCCGCCGTCACCGTCGCCGTCGGCCCGGTCACCGACGACCTCAGCGCGCTCATGCGGGTGACCGAGGAGGCGATGTGGCGCGGGATCGCGGCCGCGCGCCCGGGCGGCCGCGTCACCGACATCTCCCACGCCGTCGAGCAGCACATCCGCTCCGCCGGCGCCTACGGCATCCTCGAGGACTACACCGGCCACGGGATCGGCAGCCAGATGCACCAGCCCCCCGACGTACCCAACTACGGTCGGGCCGGCCGGGGCGCCAAGCTGGTCGAGGGCCTCGCGCTCGCAGTCGAGCCCATGGTGACCCTCGGGACCAAGGAGAGCGTGCTGCTCGACGACGACTGGACCGTCGTGACGGCCGACGGCAGCTGGGCCGCCCACTTCGAGCACACCTTCACCCTGACCGACCGCGGCACCTGGGTCCTGACCGCCCTCGACGGCGGCGAGGAGATGCTGCGCCAGCTCGGTGTCCCCTTCGGCGGTCGCTGACCCGTCACCAACTGCACGCAATCACCGCTGACCCGTCAGAAAGTTTGTGACGGGTCAGCGGGCGTTGGCGTGAGTCGGCGACGGGTCATCAGTCGGAGACTCCCCGGTCCGTGGTGGCGGGCGGGTTCGCGGGGTTGTCTGTGGCGTGGGAGGATGGGGTACGTAGGAGGGGAGTATTCCTTTCGCTGCGGTGTCGTCAGCACGACCTGCGTCTCGGCGCGGTCCGGGGCCGTGGGTCGCTTGCGAGCGGCGGAAGAGACCTCTGGGCTTTCCCTGTCCCCTCATCCCTGGAGCCACCTGTGGACGTTTCCACCCTCGAATGGACCATCACGATCGGTGTCACGGTCGCCGTGCTCCTGTTCGACGTCGTCGTGATCGCCCGTCATCCGCACGAGCCCACGATGCGCGAGTGCGCGGTGGCCCTGACCTTCTACCTCGGCGCGGCCGTCGCGTTCGGGGTGTGGACGCTGTTCTTCCACGGTCACGACTACGGGGTGGAGTTCTTCGCCGGCTGGCTGACCGAGTACAGCCTGTCGATGGACAACCTGTTCGTGTTCATCATCTTGATGGCGGCGCTGAAGGTCCCGCGGGAGCTGCAGCAGGAAGCCCTGATGGTGGGCATCATCCTGGCCCTGATCTTCCGGGCGATCTTCATCGCGCTGGGCTACCAGCTCATCGAGAACTTCTCGTTCGTCTTCTACGTGTTCGGCGCCTTCCTCGTCTACACCGCCTACACGCTGGTGAAGAGCTATCGCTCCCATGAGGACGAGCACCCGGAGGAGAACGCCCTGGTGAAGTTCGCGCAGAGTCACCTCAACGTCGGCGACCAGTGGCACGGCCTGAAGCTCTGGTACCGCGAGAACGGCGCGCGCGTCGTGTCCCCGATGCTGATCGTCATCATCGCGCTCGGCAGCACCGACATCCTGTTCGCCCTGGACTCGATCCCGGCGATCTTCGGCATCACCCAGGAGCCGTACCTGGTCTTCGCCGCCAACGTCTTCGCGCTGATGGGCCTTCGCCAGCTGTACTTCCTGCTCGGCGGGCTGCTCCAGCGCCTGGTCTACCTGTCGCTGGGCCTGTCCTTCATCCTCGCGTTCATCGGCGTCAAGCTCGTGCTGCACGCCCTGCACGAGAACGAGCTGCCGTTCATCAACGGCGGCGAGCACGTCTCCGTCCCGGAGATCTCGTCCCTGCTGAGCCTCGGGGTGATCCTGGTGACGCTGGTGCTCACCGCGGTGGCCAGCCTGGTCAAGGACAAGCGCAACGCGGAGGCCGAGCGCCGCACCGCCTGACCTCCGGACGGCGGCGGGCAGGGCGGAATGATCCGCCGTGCCCGCACGTTGACCAGGGTGATGTCGACCAACATGCCTGCCCTGTCCGTGCTCGACCTGGTGCCGGTGCGCAGCGACCAGACGACCGGGGACGCGATCGCTGCGACCCTGGCCCTGGCGCGCGTCGCCGACGAGTCGGGCTACCGCCGCTTCTGGCTCGCCGAGCACCACAACATGCCCGCCGTCGCCGCGACGAACCCACCGGTGCTGATCTCGATGGTCGCCTCGGCCACCTCGCGGATCAAGGTCGGCTCCGGAGGGGTGATGCTGCCCAACCACGCGCCGCTGGTGGTCGCCGAGCAGTTCGCGCTCCTCGAGGCGGCGTTCCCCGGTCGGATCGACCTGGGCATCGGCCGGGCGCCCGGGACCGACCCGGTGACCTCCTGGGCGCTGCGACACGGCGCCGGGGGAGTGAGCGACGAGGCGGTGTCGCTCTTCCCCGAGTACGTCGACAACGTGCTGGCCATGATGGAGCCCGGCGGGGTCGGGCTGGCCGTGCAGGGCCGCAGGCACGTGCTGCGCGCGACGCCCACCGCGACGTCCGTGCCCCAGATCTGGCTGCTCGGCTCTTCGGACTACTCCGCCCGGCTGGCGGCGGAGAAGGGGATGCCGTACGTGTTCGCGCACCACTTCTCCGGCGAGGGCACCCGCGAGGCGATCGCGCTGTACCGCTCCCGCTTCGTCCCCTCGCCCGAGCTGGCCGAGCCGCGCACCTTCCTGACGGTCAACGCTGCCGTGGCCGAGACCGAAGAGGAGGCCCGGCGACTCGCCCTGCCCCAGCTGCTGCAGATGGTCGCCCTGCGCACCGGCCAGCCGCTGACCCCCCAGCGCACGGTCGAGGAGGCCGAGCGCGACGGGGTGCCCGAGGCCCACCGCGCCCTGGTGGAGGCCATGGCAGCGCGCTGGGTCATCGGGGCAGCCGCGGAGGCCCGCGCCCGGGTGACGGAGCTCGCGCAGACCTACGACGTCGACGAGGTCATGGTCAACCCCGTGGCGGGTGCCGTCGCCGGCACCGACTCCGCCTCGAGCCCTGCCCGCGAGGAGACGCTCCGGTTGCTGGCGAAGTAGACCGCCGGATTCGTGTTTCCACGTGGTTATCTCGTAAACTGGCGTGTCGGCCCAACGTGGGTCTGTGCTGCGGTGCCTCGCGGCTGCCCGGAACGTGTCAGTGACTCTCGCAAGAGGGGCTCGGACGTGCCCCGGTCTGAGGCTCCGAGGCACGATCCTACGAGGTCCACCGGTCACCCGACCGGAGGTTCCCGGGCCGGACGGTAGAGACACGAAGCGACATCCAGACAACAGATTGTGGAGGACATGCCGAAGAAAGAAGGCGTGATCGAGCTCGAGGGAACCATTACGGAGGCCCTCCCCAACGCCATGTTCCGCGTCGAGCTGAGCAACGGCCACAAGGTGCTCGCCCACATCAGCGGCAAGATGCGCCAGCACTACATCCGGATCCTCCCCGAGGACCGCGTGGTGGTGGAGCTCTCGCCGTACGACCTCACCCGGGGTCGCATCGTCTACCGCTACAAGTAAGCAAGCAGCCGACCGAGCGAGAAAGGGCTGACATGAAGGTCAACCCGAGCGTCAAGCCGATCTGTGACAAGTGCAAGGTGATCCGTCGCCACGGACGCGTCATGGTGATCTGCGCGAACCCGCGCCACAAGCAGCGCCAGGGCTGAGCCTCGGCTCACCCCCGCTGGACAACTGAAGAACCCATCAACGTGAACGCTTAGCCCAGCACCACAGCACCATCGTGGGAGGTGGCGAACCACCTCCGGAGCAGAAGGCCGGGGCCCCGTCGAGAGGCGGGGGCGCGTCACGATCGAAACCTCTGTGAATCACCGAAGGGCACTCGTCCTTCAAGAAAGGGCCATCACATGGCACGCCTTGTTGGTGTCGACCTCCCGCGCGACAAGCGCATCGAGATCGCACTCACCTACATCTACGGCATCGGCCGTACCCGTTCCCAGCAGCTGCTCGCACTCACCGGGGTCGACCCCAACCTGCGCGTGCACCAGATGGGTGACGAAGAGCTGGTCAAGCTCCGCGACGCGATCGAGGGCAACTTCAAGATCGAGGGCGACCTCCGTCGAGAGGTCCAGGCCGACATCCGTCGCAAGATCGAGATCGGCAGCTACCAGGGTCGCCGCCACCGTCAGGGCCTCCCGGTCCGCGGTCAGCGCACCAAGACCAACGCCCGCACCCGCAAGGGTCCGAAGCGCACGGTTGCCGGCAAGAAGAAGGCCAAGTGACCGGTCGCGTCCGCGCGCCTCGCTGCCTTCCCAACTCACAGACCAGCTAACACAGGAGTAACTGCATGCCTCCCAAGGCTCGTGCGGCCGGGGCCAAGAAGGTCCGCCGCAAGGAGAAGAAGAACATCGCTCAGGGCGAAGCCCACATCAAGAGCACGTTCAACAACACGATCGTCACGATCACCGACCCCACGGGTGCGGTCATCTCGTGGGCCTCTGCCGGCACCGTCGGCTTCAAGGGCTCGCGCAAGTCCACGCCGTACGCCGCGCAGATGGCCGCGGAGGCCGCTGGCCGTCGCGCGATGGACCACGGCATGAAGAAGATCGACGTCTTCGTCAAGGGCCCGGGCTCGGGTCGCGAGACGGCGATCCGGTCGCTGGGTGCCATCGGCCTCGAGGTCGGCACCATCCAGGACGTCACGCCCACCCCCCACAACGGTTGCCGCCCGCCCAAGCGCCGGCGCGTCTGACCCGAGACTGAGAAAGAGAGACTGACCCATGGCCCGTTACACCGGACCCATGACCCGGAAGTCGCGCCGTCTCGGTGTCGACCTCGTCGGCGGCGACGCAGCGTTCGAGAAGCGTCCCTACCCTCCGGGCCAGCACGGCCGCGCCCGGATCAAGGAGAGCGAGTACCGCTCCCAGCTGCAGGAGAAGCAGAAGGCTCGCTTCACCTACGGCGTGATGGAGAAGCAGTTCCTGAACTACTACAAGGAGGCCTCGCGCCGCTCCGGCAAGACCGGTGACAACCTCCTGCAGCTCCTCGAGTGCCGCCTGGACAACGTGATCTACCGTGGTGGGTTCGCCCGCACGCGTCGTCACGCCCGCCAGCTGGTGTCGCACGGACACTTCCTGGTCAACGGCAAGAAGGTCGACATCCCGTCCTTCCAGGTCTCGGCCTACGACATCATCGACGTGCGCGAGAAGTCGCTCGAGATGACGCCGTTCATCGTGGCCCGCGAGACCTTCGGCGAGCGGATCGTGCCGGCCTGGCTGCAGACGCTGCCCGACCGCATGCGGATCCTGGTCCACCAGGTCCCCGTGCGCGCGCAGATCGACATGCCGATCCAGGAGCAGCTCATCGTGGAGTACTACTCCAAGAAGTGAACGCATCGGTGGCCGGGCTCAGCCCGGCCACCGATCGCACGTACGTCGCCGCCGTCAACACGCAAATGTTCGGGTCCGTCATATAGCGGGTGGGTCCGGAAAGGAAAGAAACAGTGCTCATCGCACAGCGTCCCTCACTGTCGGAAGAGTCCGTCGACGAGTTCCGTTCGCGGTTCGTCATCGAGCCGCTGGAGCCGGGCTTCGGCTACACGCTCGGCAACTCGCTCCGGCGCACTCTCCTGTCCTCGATCCCCGGTGCCTCGGTCACGAGCATCAAGGTCGACACCGTCCTGCACGAGTTCTCGACGATCGAGGGCGTCAAGGAGGACGTCACCGAGATCATCTTGAACCTGAAGGGCCTGGTCGTCTCCTCGGAGCACGACGAGCCCGTCACCATGTACCTGCGCAAGTCGGGCGCCGGTGCCGTCACCGCCGCCGACATCGCGCCCCCGGCCGGCGTCGAGGTGCACAACCCCGACCTGGTCATCGCCACCCTGTCCGACAAGGGCAAGCTGGAGATGGAGCTGGTCGTCGAGCGCGGCCGCGGCTACGTCTCGGCGGTCCAGAACAAGGGCGCCGACAACGAGATCGGCCGCATGCCGGTCGACTCGATCTACAGCCCCGTGCTGAAGGTGACCTACAAGGTCGAGGCCACCCGTGTCGAGCAGCGCACCGACTTCGACAAGCTGGTCATCGACGTCGAGACCAAGCCCTCGATCCTGCCCCGCGACGCCATCGCGTCGGCCGGCAAGACCCTGGTCGAGCTGTTCGGCCTGGCGCGTGAGCTCAACGTCGAGGCCGAGGGCATCGACATCGGCCCGTCGCCCGTCGACGAGCAGCTGGCCGCCGACCTCGCCCTCCCGGTCGAGGACCTGCAGCTGACCGTCCGCTCGTACAACTGCCTCAAGCGCGAGGGCATCCACACCGTGGGCGAGCTCATCTCGCGCTCGGAGCAGGACCTGCTCGACATCCGCAACTTCGGCGCCAAGTCCATCGACGAGGTCAAGGCCAAGCTGGTCGAGATGGGTCTGTCCCTCAAGGACAGCGCGCCCGGCTTCGACCCGCACGCTGCCCTGGCGGCGTACGGCGACGACGACGACGCCTTCGTCGAGGACGAGCAGTACTGACCCACCGCTGACCCGTCAGAAACTTTCTGACGGGTCGGCGTCTCAGCAGCACCCGCCCTCTATCCCGGTACCTGACACGGCCGGGGAGAATCGAGAAGAAGAGCAATGCCCAAGCCCACCAAGGGACCCCGCCTCGGCGGCAGCCCGGCCCACCAGCGCCTGATCCTGGCGAACCTCGCGACCCAGCTGTTCCAGCACGGCCGCATCACCACGACCGAGGCCAAGGCCCGCGCGCTGCGCCCGCACGCGGAGAAGCTGATCACCAAGGCGAAGAAGGGCGACCTCCACAACCGCCGCATGGTCCTCAAGACCATCCGCGACAAGGGCGTCGTGCACACCCTCTTCACCGAGATCGCGCCGACCTTCGCCGAGCGTCCGGGCGGCTACACCCGGATCACCAAGCTCAACCCCCGCAAGGGCGACAACGCCCCCATGGCGGTCATCGAGCTCGTGACCGAGGCGTACTCGCCCACCGCGCCGAAGGCGACGAAGTCCGCCCCGGCGAAGTCGGCCACCCCCGTCGGGGAGGCCCCGGTCGAGGAGACCGAGACCACCACCGACGAGGGCACCGACGAGGCTGGCACCGACGAGGCGCCCACCGAGCTCGCCGAGGAGGCGTCGCCCGAGGAGAGCGTCGTCGCCGAGGAGGAGCCCACCGAGGACGAGGCCCCCAAGGCCTGATCCCACCGCTTCACCGCTGACCCGTCAGAAACTTTCTGACGGGTCAGCGTCATTTCCGTGCAGTTGGTGACGGGTCGGCGGTGGTGGGGCTCAGGTGGGGAGGACGGTGGCGGGGTCGACGCTGCGGGGAGCGCCACCGGAGCGGACCAGGTCGTGGGTGGCGCGCTGGATCGCCTCGTTGACCGGTGTCGGTACGCCGTGCAGCCGGCCGAGCAGCACGATCTCGCCGGCGAGATAGTCGATCTCCACGCCGCGGCCGCCGCGCACGACGCTCTGCCAGGTGGAGCCCCCCTCGCCGACGGGCAGCTGCTGGCGACGCGCCAGCAGGTCGCCGCGGCGCTCGCGGTCCTCCTCGTCGGTGACCACGGGGACGCCGGCGAGCCGCAGCACCTGCTCGCCCTCCTCGCGGGCGCGGCGCGCCAGGTCGTCGGCGGCCGGGCCCGGCGTGCACACCGCGCCGACGCCATTGCCGAGGTTCATCAGCAGCTTGCGGTGCTTCCAGGCCATGATGTCGGGCCGGGGGACCGACTCGAAGCCGCCGCGGCGCAGGTCGGCGGCGATCGCCTCGGCGCGGGCGTCCACCCCACCGGCCGCCAGGCCCAGGTCGAGGATCCCGGGGCGGTAGCACTTCTGCACCACGACGCCCGGCTCCAGGTGGGTCGCGGGCAGCATCACGCACACGCCGTACGTCGCCGCGTAGCGGCGCAGCACGGTGAGCTCGTTGGCCACCCCGTTCTGGACGCACGCGATGGTCACGACGGCCGGCGCGTGGGCCCTCAGGTCGTCCAGGGCGGACTGCGTCTGGTGCCCCTTCACGCACAGGAGCACGACGGTGTCGTCGGTCCAGGCGACATTGGCGGCGGTCTCGGCCGTGGGTGCGTCGACGCGGTGGCGGCCGTCGGCACGGTCCAGCACCAGCCCGGCGGCCCGGATCCGCGCGAGGTGCTCCCCGCGGGCCACCAGCGTGACCGGGACCCCCGCCAGGTGCAGGTTCCCTCCGATGACCCCACCCACGGCACCTGTTCCGTACACGACGTAGCGCATGTCGACCTTCATACCGGAGGCAACCTTTGGCAGGGTCCACCGGGTAGGACAGGACATGAGAGCAACGAAGGCTGAGTCTCACGACCTGGGGCCGCGGGGGGAACGGGGTGGTGGGGTGGCCGCGGCCGACTTCGACGAGTTCGTCGTCGCGCGCTCCACGAGCCTGCTCCGTACGGCGTACCTCCTCACCCACGACCACGCGCTGGCCGAGGACCTCCTGCAGACGGCGCTGAGCAAGGCCTGGTTCTCGTGGAGCCGCATCGACGGCAATCCCGAGCCCTACGTGCGCCGGATCCTGGTCAACACCTACGCGACGTGGTGGCGGCGCAAGTGGAACGGCGAGCTCGCCACCGACGAGCTGCCCGAGCGAGGGCACGCCGACGCGAGCGACGCGGTCAGCGCGGGCCACGACCTGTGGCAGGCGATGGAGCGGCTGCCGCGCCGACAGCGCGTCGTGGTCGTGCTGCGCTATTTCGAGGACCTCACGGAGGCGCAGACCGCCGAGCAGATGGACTGCTCGGTCGGCACGGTCAAGAGCCAGCTGAGCAAGGCCCTCGCGAAGCTGCGGATCGATCCCGCGCTCGCCACCACCGACGGGAAGGCGCTGTGATGAACGGCATCGACGAACTCCGCTCGACCCTCGACCGGCACGCCGTCGAGCTCGTGGACCACGACCTCGACGGACGGCTCGGCTCCGTGCGCCGCCGCATCGGCGCGGCGCGCCGGCAGCGGCGCGCCGCGGCCGCCGGAGGGGTGGCGCTCACCCTCGCGGCGGCAGGCGCCGTGGCGCTGCTGCCCGAGTGGGGCGCGCCGACCACCCCGGGACCGGCGTCCGTCGCCGGCGTCGACGTGCCGACCACGATGAGGGCGCTCGGCTACACCTTCGAGTACCGCGAGGGCGTCGACGGTGACGAGACGGCGACCATCGACCTCGCGCCCTCGGACCTGCCGCGGCTGGTCTCCTGGGGCACCTCCGACAGCAACGACCACGTCGAGATCACGGAGGGACGGCAGGTCACGAGCTACACCGTGCCCGACTTCTCCGACTACGTGTGGGTCGACCCCGGCGAGGAGGTCTTGCTGACCGTGGCCGGGACCGGCTCCGACGAGGTCGGCCTGGCGGTCTACGAGCTCACCAACGACGAGCCGGACGGTGTGTCGGGTGACGGGGTCACCTTCCGCAAGCAGGTCGCAGGCAACCTCCTCCTGGGCGCCACGATCGGGGAGCCGGGGGAGTCCGAGGTGTCGGTCGGCCTGCAGGCTGTCGAAGGGAAGGCGGTCGACTACCGATACTTCTGCGCCCGCGGGCCCCAGGACGCCACGCTGCACGTCGACGACGGCAGCGGCGAGGTGACCCGGGGCCGCTGTGGGGACGAGGCGCCCTTCGATCCCGCCGGCGGGGGCGGCATCAGCATCGTCAACGACCGCGACGAGGTGACAGTGCGCCTGTGGGTGACCGACGGCCCGGACGGCCCGCGACTCGACACCGACGAGGTGGTGCTCGGGCTGGGGGTCTACGACCGGGGGGTCTCGCAGCGGGTCACCGGCCTGCCCGTCCCCGAGCTCATCGAGTACGACGGGCACCTCTGGCAGGCGTCCGAGCACGTCCCGTCGGACCTGGGCGGCCGGTCGGTGAGCGTGGCCGGCGACGACGACCCGGCCCGCCCGGTGCTGGCGGTGGGCTACCACGCCGCGGGTGGGGCGACCGTGGTGACGGAGCACAGCGTCACCGGGGAGGGCCTCCGCTCCCAGGGGATCGGCGAGGTGAGCGAGGCGGTGATCGGTCTGCTGTCTGCCCGCAGCGACACGGCGACGATGCGGGTGGAGGGCGACGTCCCGGACGACGCCCGCCTGCTGATCGTCCTGTTCGAGCAGGTCGACTAGTCCGAGGACCAGGCGTCGGCGAGGAGCCGCTGCGCCTGGGCGAGCGTGACGCCGGCGCGACGGGCGGCCGCGGCCAGTGCGGCCGCGGCCGCCCCGACGTCGGCCGGCGCCGCCGGGGCGGCGATGAACGTGCCGCGCCGGCCCTCGGTGACGATGACGCCGTCGGCCTCGAGCTCGCGGTAGGCGCGGGCGACGGTGTTGACCGCGATCCCGAGCTCGGCGGCCAGCGCGCGGACCGTGGGCAGGCGAGTGCCGGCCGGCAGGTCCCCGGACGCGGCGCGCGCGGCCACCTGGCTGCGCAGCTGCTCGAACGGCGGCTCGGGCAGTGACGGGTCGAGGGCGAGGTCCGGCATGCGGGGAAGGTATCGCAGGAGATGGTGGGCGGGGTGGTAGGCATGAGCGCGTGAGCCCCTACGCCCTGGTGGTCGGCGAGTCCCTGGTCGACGTGGTCCTCGAGCCGGACGGGAGCCGGACCGAGCGGCCCGGCGGCAGCGCCGCCAACGTGGCCGTGGCGCTGGCCCGGCTGGGACGGCCGGTGCGGTTGGCGACCAGCTTCGCCGACGACGAGCGCGGGCGGGCGGTCGCCGCGCACCTCGAGCGGGACGGCGTCGTCCTCGCCACCGACCCGTACGCCGTCACGCGGACGTCGTCGGCGCAGGCGACGATCGCAGCGGACGGCTCGGCGTCCTACGTCTTCGATCTCGACTGGCGGCTGAACCCGGTGGGCGAGGAGCACCCCCGGTTCGTGCACGTGTGCTCGATCGGTGCCGTGCTGGAGCCCGGGGCGGACGACGTGCTCGACCTGCTGGGCCGGCTGAGGGGTCCGACCGTCACCTACGACATCAACGCCCGACCCGCCATCACCGGCACCGGTCCGAAGGTCGTCGACCGCGTGGAGCGGGTGGTGGCGGCGTCCCACCTGGTCAAGGCCAGCGACGAGGACCTCGAGGCGCTGTATCCCCGCCGCTCGCTACGGGACGCGGCCGCACACCTGCTCGCGCTCGGTCCGCGCGCCGTCGCCGTCACCCGGGGCGGCGACGGCGCGACCTGGGTCGACGCGGACGGCGTCCACGAGGTGGCGGCCCCGCGGGTCGAGGTCGCCGACACCATCGCAGCCGGGGACACCTTCTCCGCCGCGATCCTCGACGCGCTCTGGGACGACGCCGACCGCGACCCGGCCGAGGTGCTCGCCCACGCGGTGCGCGCCGCCGCCGTCACCGTGTCGCGCCCCGGCGCCGACCCGCCGTACCGCCACGAGCTGGGCTGAGCGTCCGCCCGGCTCAGTCGCCGGGCGCCAGGTAGGCGTGCACCAGCGGGACCACCGACGAGCCCTCTCCGGCGGCGGCCGCGACCCGCTTCATGGATCCCGCGCGGATGTCGCCGGCGGCGAAGATGCCGGGGACCGTGGTCGCGAGGTTGGCGGGCGGGAGCTCGCTGGCCCAGCGGTCGGTGGGGATGTCGCGACCGGTGAGGACGAAGCCGCGGTGGTCGCGCGCGACCTGGGGCGGCAGCCAGTCGCAGTGCGGGTCCGCGCCGAGCAGCAGGAACAGGCCCTGGGTGGCCTCCCGGGTGACCTGGCCGGTGGTCGTGTCCCGGACGTCGATCCACTCCAGGTGGCCCTCGCCGCCGCCGTCGACGACCTCCGAGCACGGCTGCACGGTGATGCGGGGGTTGTAGGCGATCTCGCCGATCAGGTACTGCGACATCGTCGCGGTGAGGTCGGTTCGTCGCACCAGGATCGTGACCGACTGGGCGAAGCGGGCGAGGTGGATCGCGGCCTGGCCGGCCGAGTTGCCGCCCCCCACGACGACGGCCCGCCCGCCCTCCATCTCGCGCGAGGCGCTCATCGCGCTGCCGTAGAACACGCCGAGGCCCTCGTGCTCCTCGATCGAGGGGATGCCGAGCTTGCGGTAGGCCACGCCGGTCGCGACGACGACCGTACGCGCCTCGACGTCGCCGCCGCCGGTGCTGAGCACGTGGATGCCGTCGTCGCGGGACTCGAGCATGGTGACGTCCCAGCCGGTGTAGAACTGCGTGCCGAAGCGCAGCGCCTGGTTGCGCGCGCGCTGGGCCAGTCGCATGCCGGAGATGCCGCGAGGGAAGCCGAGGTAGTTGCGGATCATCGTGCTGGTACCGGCCTGGCCGCCGATCGCCTCCGACTCGAGCACCACCGTGGTGAGCCCCTCGGACGCGGCGTACACCGCGGCGGCGAGACCGGCCGGCCCGGCGCCGACGATCGCGACGTCGACGACGCCCTCGACCCGCACGTCGCCCGGGGCGCCGAACATCGAGATCGCCACGTCGCGCACCGACGTCGCGACGAACGGCGGGCGCCCCGGCGTCGACACGACCGGGTAGGCCGGCCCGCCCGGCGTGGCGCACTGCGCGACCGCCTCCCGCCCGATGTCGGTGTCCGGGGTGTAGAAGCCCGAGGGCATCCCCAGGCGGTCGGCGTAGTCGCGGATCGCCGCGGTCAGCTGGTCCTGCGCCGGGGCCACGACCCGCACGCTCTCGACCTCGGGCTTGGCGACCGTCGAGCCCCAGTCGGACAGCAGCTCGGTCACGGCGTTGTGGAACTCCTCGTCGCGGGCGCCGCGCGGCATCAGCAGGTAGGCGTCGTACTTGCCCTTGGCCATGGCGGACCGCAGCGCGGGCGCGCGCTCCAGGAAGTGGTCCCAGTGGGCCGCGATGATCCGCCGGGAGGTGGGTACGACGGTCCGCCACGCGTGGAAGGCCTCCAGCACATGGGCGTCGGGGAGCTCGGTGTCGGTGACGAAGAGGGCGACCTGACCGCCTGCGTCACGGACGGTCCGGGTGACCTCCAGCGCCTGTGCGCAGGAGCGCGCGGTGTGGAGGTCGTAGTCGCGGGCGTAGCGGCCGAACTCGTCGAGGAGGAAGTCGGCGTGCTCGTGGGAGACCAGGATGATGGCGGGCTGCACGCCTTCCAGTATCACCACCTGCGAAACTGGGCGGGTGCGGTTGCGGATCGAGTGTGCCTACGACGGCACGGACTTCCATGGCTGGGCGACCCAGCCGGGGCTGCGCACGGTCCAGGAGGTGCTCGACCACGCGCTGGCCACGGTGCTGCGCGTCGACTCCGTGGCCACCGTCTGCGCGGGCCGTACCGATGCCGGGGTGCACGCGAGAGGACAGGTCGTGCACGTCGACGTCGAGCAGGTGGTGCCGAACCTGCTGCGCCGGCTCAACGGCGTGCTCCCGCCCGACGTGCGGGTGCGCACGGTCGCGGAGGCGGCGCCCGGGTTCGACGCCCGCTTCTCGGCGCTGTGGCGCCGCTACGCCTACCGCATCGCCGACGACGCCGCCCTCGTCGACCCGCTCACCCGGAACCACGTCCTCGTCTGGTCCCGCCCGCTCGACCTGGACGCGATGAACGAGGCCTCGGCGGCCCTGGTGGGGCGCCACGACTTCGCGTCCTTCTGCAAGCGCCGCGAGGGGGCCACGACGATCCGGACGCTGCTCGACCTGAGCTGGTCGCGCTCGCCCGAGGGGCTCGCGGTGGCGACCGTGCGGGCCGACGCGTTCTGCCACAGCATGGTGCGCGCCCTGGTCGGCTGCCTCCTCGCGGTGGGCGACGGTCGCCGCCCGCCGTCCTGGGCCGGTGACATCCTGCGGGCCGAGGCCCGTGACCCGTCGGTCGCGGTCGCGCACGCGCACGGACTGACCCTCGAGGAGGTCGCCTACCCACCCGACAGCGAGCTGGCGGCGCGGGCCACCACGACGAGGGCGAGACGCGATGGATGAGCACTACTTCTCCGCCGACCCGACGGTCGCCTTCAAGCGCTCGCCGGTCGTAGCGTCGGTGTGGGGTCACGAGCTCCACCTGACCAGCGGGTCGGGCGTCTTCGCCAACGGGCGCGTCGACATCGGCACGGCGATCCTGTTCCGCGAGACCACGCCCCCCGCCGGCGGCCGGATCCTCGACCTCGGCTGCGGGTTCGGCGTGATCGGGCTCGCCATCGCGGTTGCGTCGCCCGGGTGCGACGTGACGGCGGTCGACGTCAACGAGCGCGCGGTGCTGCTCGCCCAGGAGAACGCCACCGCGCTCGGCGTGGCGGACCGGTTCATCGCGGTCACCCCGGAGGGGGTCGACCCCGCCGCGACGTACGACGAGATCTGGTCGAACCCGCCGATCCGCATCGGCAAGCAGGCGCTGCACGAGCTGCTGCTCACCTGGCTGCCACGGCTGGCCCCCGGCGGGCGAGCCGTGCTGGTCGTCGGCAAGAACCTCGGCGCCGACTCGCTCCAGCGGTGGCTGGGGGAGCAGGGCTACCCGACCACCCGGCTCGCCAGCGCCAAGGGCTTCCGCGTGCTGGAGACGCGCGCCTACTCGGGCACGCCGCTCTCGGGCGGAGCGTCCTCGGCCTGACCCGAGGTGTCCTCCTCGATCGGGGCGTCCCCGATGTCGGAGACGAGCACGGGGGTCAGGGGCTCGGCCGCGCCGCCGCCCTTGATCTCGACCACGCGCAGTCCGGAGATGCCCAGGTGCGAGTCGGCGTTGAACCGGAACGGCGCGAGCTGCGGCCCCTCGAGGTCCTGGCCGCCCTCCTCGAGGGCCTCGACCAGCCCTTCGCGGGTCAGGTCCTCGCCGGCGGCCTGCAGCGCCTGGACGAACGCGTAGGCGTGGGACATGCCGTAGACCCGGTAGTTGGTCAGCTCGCCCTCCGTGCCGTGCTCGTCCCAGACCTTCTGCCACAGCTGCACCCACGGGTCGTCGGCCTGGTCGATGCCGGGGATGTACTCCGTGGTCAGCACGCCGTCGAGCGAGCTCGCGCCGCCCTCGACCGCACCCTCGGAGAACTCCGCGAGCAGCGACCCGACGAGGTCGGGGTCGGCGCCGACGTTGCTGTAGAACCACTGCGGCTGGTAGCCCAGCTTGAGCGACACCAGCTGGCTCAGGGCCGTGTACGACGGCGTGTTGAACGACAGCACGACGTCGGCGCCGGAGGCCTGCAGCCCCGCGATCTGCGGGCCGACGTCGGTGTTGCCCGAGGTGTAGCGCTCCACGCCGACGATCTGGTCGTCGAGGAACTGCCGCACGCCCTTCTCCGCGTCCTCCCCGAAGTCGTCGTCCTGCAGGAAGAGCCCCACCTTCGCGTCGGGCAGGTTCTCGGCGACGTACTGGCCGATGATCTTGCCCTCGATCTCGTAGTCCGGCTGCCAGCCGAAGGTCATGGGGCTCGTCTCGACGTCGTCGCCCCACTGCAGCGACCCCGACGAGACGAACAGGTCCGGCACGCCCTCCTCGTTGAGGAAGTCCACCACCGCGCTGTGCGTCGGCGTGCCCAGCCCGCCCACCATCGCGAAGATCTGGTCCTTCAGCACCAGCTCGTTGGTGACGGTGTTGGTGTTGGTCGGGTTGTAGGCGTCGTCCCTGACCAGGTACTCGATCTCCCGGCCGTGGACCCCGCCCTGGGCGTTGACGTAGTCGAAGTAGGCCTGCACGCCGGTCGGGATCTCGCTGTAGCCCGGGGCCGCCACGCCCGTCAGGGGGAAGTGGGCGCCGACGGTGATGGTGTCGTCGGTGACCCCGACGTCGCTGGCGCTGCCTGCGCCGCCTCCGCCGTCTTCGTCGGATCGGTCGTCACCTGCGCCGCAGGCGGCGAGCAGCACGAGTGCGGCCAGGGCGCCGGCGAGCGGCCCCGGCCTGGAGAGGCGTCGGTTCATGTGGGTGTTCCCTTCGAGGTGGTGGTGACGGGCTCGCTGGTGCTCGAGATGGGGTGCTCCGGGGGCAGGTCGGTCGCGGGCTCCGCGGTCGGTCGAGGGCCGGTACGCCGGTGGGCCAGCGCGCGCAGGGTCCCGACGACGCCACGGGGGGCGAGCAGGACGACCAGGACCATGACCAGCCCGTAGACGAGCGGCGCCAGCTCGGCGGCGCGGATGTCGGTGAGTCCGGCGGAGGTGCCCCAGTCGGTGACCACCTGCGGCAGGAACGTCAGCAGCGCGGCGCCGATCAACGCACCGGCCAGGCTGCCGAGGCCGCCCAGGACCACGGCGGTCAGCAGGGTCAGGCTCAGCGTCAGCGTGAACCCGCTGGGTGCCGCCAGCCGCACGGTGATCGCCATCATCGCGCCGGCGGCGCCCGCGGCGGCGGCGCTGACGACGAACGCCGACACCCTGGCCCGGGCCAGGTCGATCCCGGCCAGCTCGGCGGCGACCTCGCCGTCGCGCACGGCGCGCCACCGGCGCCCGACCCGGCTGCGCGACAGGTTGGCGAGCAGGACGAAGGTGACGACGAGGGTCAGCCAGGCGACGTACGCGACGTAGCGGCTGCGGGTGAGCTCCTGGCCGGTGACGAAGAACGCCAGGTCCAGCACCCACGCGGGGATCTCGGGCAGCACCACCCGCAGGCCCTGCTCGCCGCCCAGCTCCTGCTTGAAGAACAGCGCCACGCCGGGCACCGCGACGGCGAGCGCGAGCGTGGCGCCAGCGAGGTAGGGGCCGTGCAGCCGGGCGGCCGCGTAGCCGACCGCGATCCCGACCACGAGGGTGACCGCGACGGCGGCGAGCACGGCCAGCGGCAGCGGCGTCGCGGCGTCCCGGTCAGGCAGGAGCAACGCCGTCGTGTAGGCGCCGATCGCCATCAGGGCACCGTGGCCCAGCGAGATCTGGCCGTTGACGCCGGTGAGGACGGTGAGGCCGCCGGCGGCGATGCCGAGGTAGGCCATGGACGCGAGCTGCAGGTTGCGGAAGTCGCTCGAGGTCTCCAGCACCAGGACCACGACCACGAGCCCGAGCACCGCGCCCACCAGGTGGCGCACCAGCGTGGCCTCCCGCCAGACCTCGCGCAGCCGGGGCATCAGACCCGCCGCTGCGCGGCCGGGGCGAACAGGCCGCCCGGACGCAGGATCAGGACCAGCATCAAGATGGACAGTGCGGTCAGCGCGACGAGCTGCGAGCCGACGTACCCGCTCACGAAGCTCAGGGACAACCCCAGCAGCAGCCCGCCCAGGACGGCCCCGAGAGGGCTGTCCAGGCCGCCGAGCACGGCGGCCACGAAGCCGAACACCACGATCGAGTCCATGAACCCGGGGTGCACCAGGCTGCCGCCGGCGATCAGCAGCCCGGCCAGCGACCCCACGAGCGAGGCCAGGGCCCACCCCAGCGTCAGCATGCGGCCGACCCGGACGCCCAGGAGCCTCGCGACCTCCTGGTTGAACGCGGCCGCCCGCATCCTCAGCCCCACGTCGGTGTAGCGGAACAGCGCCACGAGGAAGGCCATCACAACGAGCACGGCGGCGATGGAGAAGAGGCCGAAGCCGGTGATGCCCAGCGTCGTGTCGCCGACCTCGATCCCGCGCACGCCGAACGGCGCGGGGAAGGAGCGGTAGCGGTTGCCGAAGACCACCGAGGCGAGGGCGTGCAGGACGATGAAGAGTCCGAGGGTGAGGATGACCGAGTTGATCTCCGGCTTGCCCTCCACCGGCCGGATCACCACCCGCTCGGTCACCGCCCCCAGCACCAGCCCGCTGAGCAGGGCGAGGGCGAACCCCAGCCAGTAGGAGTAGCCGGCGTCGATCACCGCCAGGGCCACGAACGTCGTGATCATCGCCATCGGCGCCTGGGCGAAGTTCACGATCCTGGTCGAGCGCCAGATCATCACCAGCGCAAGGGCGAACGCCGCGTAGACCATGCCGAGGGTGAGGCCGCTGAGCGCGGTGTTGACGAACTGCTGCACGAGATCTCCTGTCCTGCTCAGAAGCCGAGGTAGGCGTGGCGGAGCTGGTCGTCGTCGGCGAGGACCGCCGCGTCGGCGCTCGCGACGACGCGCCCGAGGTTGAGCACGACGCCGTGGTGGGCGATGGAGAGCGCGCTGCGGGCGTTCTGCTCGACGAGGAGCACGCTGAGCCCGTCGCTCTCCACCAGCGAGCGCAGGAGGTCGAAGATCTGGGTGACGATGCGCGGCGCCAGCCCGAGCGAGGGCTCGTCGAGCAGCAGCATCCGGGGTCTCGACATCAGCGCGCGACCGATGACGAGCATCTGGCGCTCGCCCCCGGAGAGCACGTGGGCCACCGCCGCACGCCGGTCCGCCAGGGCGGGGAAGAGGTCGTAGACCCGCTCCAGCTCCGCGGCTCGCACGCGGCCGCGCACGAGCGCGCCCAGGCGCAGGTTCTCGTCGACGGTGAGCTCGGTGATGACGCCGCGGCCCTCGGGCACCTGCGCCAGGCCCAGGGCGGGCATCATCTCGGCCGGGAGCCGGTCGACCCGGGTCCCGTCCAGCTCGATCCTGCCGCTGTGGCTGCGGACCAGGCCCGAGATGGTGCGCAGCAAGGTGGTCTTCCCGGCGCCGTTGGCGCCGAGCACCGCGGTGATCCGCCCCCGCTCGGCGCTCAGCGAGACGCCGTGCAGGGCCCGCACCGGCCCGTAGCTCGTCGACAGATCCTTCACGACCAGCACCTCAGGCCTCCCCGCCGCCGACGGCCTCGCCGAGGTACGCCGCCAGGACGGCCGGGTCGTCGCGCACCTGATCGGGGGAGCCCTGCGCGATCACCCGGCCGAAGTCGAGGACCGTGATCTCGTCGCAGACGCGCATCACCAGGTCCATGTGGTGCTCGACCAGCATCACCGCCATCCGGGTGGTCAGGCCGCGCACCAGCTCCCCGAGGTCGTCCATCTCGCCGGTCGACAGTCCGCTCGCGGGCTCGTCGAGCAGCAGCAGGTCGGGCTCCCCGGCCAGCGCACGAGCGAGCGCGACCCGCTTCCGCACCGCGTAGGGCAGGCTCGCGGGGTAGCTGGCGGCGTACTGGGAGATGCCGAGGTCGGCGAGGACCCCGCGGGCGCGCTCCCGGATCTCACGCTCCTCGCGCGAGGCGCGGGGGAGCGCGAGGAGCGAGGAGAGGAACCCCGAGCGCGCGTGGTGGTCGGCGCCCACCATGACGTTCTCCAGCACCGTCACGCGGTCGAACAGACCGAGTCCTTGGAGGGTGCGGGCGATCCCGAGGCCGGCGAGCTCACGTGGGCGCAGCCCGCCGAGCTCCTGGCCCCGCCAGCAGATCCGGCCACGGTCGGGGACCACGAACCCACAGGCGACGTTGAACAGGGTGGTCTTGCCGGCGCCGTTGGGCCCGATCACGCCGAGCACCTGGTGCGGGCGAGCCGTCAGCGCGACGTCGCTCAGTGCGGTGATGCCGCCGAAGGTGACCGTCACGTCCGTGACCTCGAGCTGCGGACCGAGTGCCCCCGGCCGGGCGACGCCCGCCAGCGTGTGGCTCATGCGCTACCTCCGCAGGTGTGCTGTGACGCGCACCACTGTGGTGCGCAGCGCACAGGTTGCGCATTGGGCGCAGCGCCCAACGATCGCTGTCTCAATGCCGCCTCTCGCGAAGGACCCTGGTCAGAACTGTGCGGAGAGTGCGAATCTCTCCTCATGCCAGCTCGCAGCGCAGGCTCGGCCTTCCCGCGGCCCGCCGGTTCCCAGCCGGACGACGCGGCGGTGCTCCACGACGTCGAGGCCGCCTGGGCGGCGCTGCGTCCCCGGGCCGACGAGATCGCGGACACGATCACGCTGACCCTGCTCGTGCGGGACTCGGAGGTCTACGAGCGGGTGGGGCCCGAGCTGCGCGTCGACGTGCGCGACAGCACCCGCGAGCACATCCGGCGCGGGATCGAGGTCCTGGCCGGCACCAGCGACGCGCCGTCCTCGGCGATCGAGCTGTGGCGTGAGACGGGCCGTCGCCGGGCGCGCCAGCTGGTCCCGCTCGAGACGGTCCTCAACGCCTACACGCTCGGCACCCGGGTGCTGTGGGAGGCGCTGGTCGACTCGGGCCGCACCACGGGGGCGGTCACCGACGAGCACGTGCTGCTCGTGGCGGGCCAGCGGGTCTGGTCCGCCCTGGACGTGCAGAACGGCGTCCTGGTGGAGGCCTACCGGCGCGAGAGCACCCGCATGCAGCGCCAGGACCTGCAGCGCCAGCAGAGCGCCCTGGACGCGCTGGCCGAGGGGCGGGGTGCGGACCCGCAGTTCGCGGAGGAGGCGCGCGACCTGCTGGGCATCGCCGCCGACGCCCGGGTCGCCTGCGTGGTGGCGCTGTTCGACGGCTCCCTCGACGAGCCGCTCGGCGCGCTCGAGGACCGGCTGGAGCGCGTGGAGGTCAGCTGTCACTGGCACGTGCGCACGGGTCGCTACTTCGGGCTGCTCTCCGGGCCGATCCCCGACGACGGCGAGCTGGTGGCGCTGATCGAGCCCCATGCCACGGGGAGGGTGGGGATCGCCGCCTCGCCGGAGGGGGTGGCCGGTTTCGCGACGGCGTTCCAGCTGGCCACGCGGGCCGCCGAGACGCTCGCGCGGGGAGAGGCACGGGTCGTCTCGGTCACCGATCGGCTCCCCGAGGTCCTGCTGGCGGGCAGCCCCCAGGTCACGCCGCTGCTGATGCGCGAGACGCTCGGCCCGCTCCTGGCCCAGCCCGAGCCCCTCGGGTCCACCCTGCTCGAGACCCTGGCGGCGCTGCTGCGCCACGACGGCTCGCCCACGCACGCGGCCGAGGAGCTCTTCTGCCATCGCAACACCGTGATCTACCGGGCCCGCCAGATCGAGGAGATCACCGGGCGCACCCTGACCTCGCCGCGCGACAAGATGCTGCTCTCGCTGGCGCTGATGGCGCGCGGGCGCTGACGCCGGACTCAGTCGGCGAGACGACCGTCGACGAACATCGTCAGCCGGGTGATCGTCTGCCGGTCGTCGCCCGCGATGTGGCCGTTGACGGCGCGGCACGCCCAGCCGAGACGGGTCGCGACCCGCGCGGCTTCGGCGAGGTCGGCGGCGGTGAGCCGCGGGTAGGCGTCGGCGTACGGCGCGAGGTAGGCCTCGCGGAACGGCGTGACGTCGACGGAGCCCGCCACGTCGTCGAGGCCCCACGCGAGCACGCCCTCGAGCGTGACCGAGAGCGTGAAGAACGGGTGGGACACGCAGGCGTCGCCCCAGTCCATGACCCAGTGCCGTCCGTCGCGGACGAACACCTGACCGTCATGGAGGTCGTCGTGCTGCACCGTCTCCCGGATGCCGTACGGCGCGAGGTCGCGGGCGAGCGACCGGACCCTCGCGCCGGCCTCCCGGAAGCGCGGCTCGGCACCGATCTGGTCCATGAGCGCGTCGTACCTCTGGGGCAGCGTCTCGAGGCGCAGGTCCGGGACGCCGAGGGCGAGCAGGGCCTCGATGTCGTCCTCGAGCGCGAGCTGGATCCGGGCGGTGCCGGCGAGCACGTCGACCCACCGCTCGAGGCTCTCTTCGACCTGTACCAGCTCGCGCAGCCGGTGCCCGGCGTCGCTCATCAGCAGCCAGCCGCGCTCAGTGTCGGAGGCGAGGAGCGCCTGCACAAGGTCCGGCACCCTGTCCGCGAGCAGGTCGACCAGGGCCGCCTCGTGCATGAGCGGCCCGTGGTTGGCCTTGAACCACACCGGCCCGCCCTGCGTGGGCACCCGCAGCACCGTCGACCACACCTCCGCGTGCGGCTGCTCGATGTCACCGGTGCGGATCAGCCCCAGCGCCCCCAGCCGGTCGTCGATCCAGGCATGCGCCCCCGCCAGCCATGCGGGGTCGGTCCACAGATGCGCCACGCCCGAGTGTCTCGCGCCCCCGCAGCACCGCCACCACCCGTTTTTTCGCTGACCCGTCAGAAACTTTCTGACGGGTCAGCGGGAAGTGGCGCGAGTTGGTGACGGGTCAGCGGTCGAGGGGGTCGAGGAGGTCGTAGTCGGCCACTGTTGCGGAGAGCTTGCGCACCTGGTGGTCGCCGTCGCCGAAGAGGTGGTCGAGGGCGGTGAGGTGGGCGACGTACATGCCGACGTGGTACTCCGCGGTCATCGCGATGCCGCCGTGGAGCTGGATGGCCTCCTGGCCGACGTGACGGCCGCCGCGGCTGACCTGGAGCGAGACCCGTGCGGCGGCCGCGGCGACCTCCTCGGGGGTGCCCGCCGAGATGACCATGGTGGCCCAGTCGACGAGGCTGTGGGTCAGCTCCAGGGAGGTGTACATGTCGGCGGCCCGGAAGGTCAGCGCCTGGAAGTGGTTGAGCGTGACCCCGAACTGCTTGCGGCTCTTGAGGTAGTCGGTGGTCGCCCCGAGCAGCGTCTGCATCGCGCCCAGCGACTGGTTCGCGGCCATGATCCGGGTGATGTCCAGGACGGTGGCGATGGAGCCGGACAGGTCCAGGCCGGGGGCGCCGAGCGGGACGGCCGGGGTCTGGTCGAGGGCCACGCGTGCGGCCCGGCCGCCGTCGTACGTCGGGTAGCCCGCGCGGCTCAGGCCCTCGGCGTCGCCGGCGACCAGGAACGCGCCGGTGCCGCCCCCGGGCAGCGCCGCGCTGACGACCAGTACGTCGGCCCGCGCGCCGTGCAGAACCGGCTCCTTGACGCCGGTGAGCGTCCAGGAGCCGCCGTCCTGCGCGGCGGTGACCGACTCGGCGGCCGCCCCCCAGCGCCGGCCGGGCTCGTCGTGGGCGAAGGCCAGGACGCTGTCGCCGGCCGCGAGCGCGCCGAGCACCTCGGCGCGCTGCTCAGGGGTGCCGGCGGCGGCGACCAGCCCGCCGGCCAGCACGACCGAGGCGAGGAACGGCTCGGGGGCGATGGTGCGGCCGAGCTCCTGGCAGACGATGCCGATCTCCACCGGGCCGGCGCCGACCCCGCCGTCCTCCTCGGAGAAGGGCAGCCCGAGGATCCCCATCTCGGCCAGGCGCGACCACTGCTTCTCGTCGAAGCCCGGGTCCTCCTTGACCACCTGGCGCCGGCGCTCGTAGTCGCCGTAGGCCTTGCCCACGAGGCCGCGGACGGCGTCGCGGAGGGCGACCTGCTCGTCGTCGTACGTGAAGTCCATGTCAGTCCCTTCGGCTCAGAGCCCGAGGATCGTGCGGCTGATGATCTGCCGCTGGATCTCGTTGGAGCCGCCGTAGATGGAGGCCTTGCGGAGGTTGAGGTACGTCGGCGTGACGGTGCGCGCCCAGTCGGGCAGGTCGGAGTCGTCGCCGGCGCCGGACGCCACCGAGGCGGGACCGGCCAGGTCGACCATCAGCTCGCTGACGGCCTGCTGGAGCTCGGTGCCCTTGAGCTTGAGCACCGACGAGGCGGGGTGCGGCTCGCCGTCGCTGGAGTGGGCCACGACCCGCAGGGCGGTGAGCTCCAGTGCGAGCAGCTCGTTCTCGAGCTCGACGATCCGGGCCCGGACCAGCGGGTCGTCGAGCAGCGTGCCGCCCTCGCCGTCGGAGGTGTCCTTGGCCAGGTCCTTGGCCCGGGCCAGGATGCGCTTGGTCGCACCCACCGGGGCGACGCCGACGCGCTCGTTGCCGAGCAGGAACTTCGCGATCGTCCAGCCGCCGTTGAGCTCGCCGACCAGGTTGGCGGCGGGGACCCGGACGTCGGTGAACCACACCTCGTTGACCTCGTGGCCGCCGTCGATCAGCTCGATCGGGCGCACCTCCAGGCCGGGTGAGGTCATGTCGATGAGGAGCATCGAGATGCCGGCCTGCTTCTTCACCTCCGGGTCGGTGCGGACCAGGGTGAAGATCCAGTCGCCGTACTGGCCGAGCGTGGTCCAGGTCTTCTGCCCGTTGACGACCCAGTGGTCGCCGTCCCTGACCGCGGTCGTGCGCAGGCTGGCCAGGTCGGAGCCCGCGTCGGGCTCGGAGAAGCCCTGGCTCCACCAGATGTCGAGGTTGGCGGTCTTGGGCAGGTACTCCTGCTTCTGCTCCTCGGTGCCGAACTGCGCGATCACCGGCCCGATCATCGAGGCGTTGAACGCCAGCGGCGTCGGTACGCCGGCGCGCTGCATCTCCTCGTGCCAGAGGTGGCGCCGCAGCTCGCTCCAGCCGCGCCCGCCGTACTCCTCCGGCCAGTGCGGTACGGCGAGCCCGGCGGCGTTGAGCGTCCGCTGGGCCTCGACGATCTGGTCGTGGGTGAGCTCGCGACCCTCGATCACGGTGCGGCGGATCTCCTCGGAGACCTCGGTGGTGAAGAACTCGCGCATCTGCGCGCGGAACTCCTGGTCGTCCTCGGACAGCTCGAGCTGCATGCGGGGTCGCCCCTCTCCCTGGTCGGCTGCCCCGATGCTACTGAGAGGTAGAAGCCCGGCTCAGGCGCGGACGTCCTCCGCGGTGGCGTGGACCTCCGCGCGCTCCTCGCGCCGCCGCTCCCAGCGGCGCGCCAGCACCATCACCAGACCCGCGAGCGCACCGCCGGCGACCAGGTCGACCACGTAGTGCTCGCCGTAGTAGACCAGCGCCACGCCCATGACGGCGGGGTAGGCGAACAGCAGCCAGCGCCAGCTGCCTCGCAGGCGCCACACGCCGTAGAGCGCCACCAGGAACGCGGTGCCGAAGTGCAGCGAGGGCATCGCGGCGGTCGGGTTGCCCACGCCGTTGAGGATCACGTCCACGCGCTGCAGGCCGATGTCGCGCCAGCCGCGCGAGGTGAGGCGCTCGACATGGCCCATGAAGCCCTCGTCCGAGGCCAGCCACGGCGGCGCCATCGGGTAGGACACGTAGATGACCAGGCCGCCGAAGTTGAGGCCGACGAAGCGGCGCATCCAGACCTGCCACTCGTCGTGGTTGCGCACCCACAGCACCACGGCGATGGTCAGCCCGACCAGGAAGTGGGTGGCGTAGGTGGTGGTGAACAGCACGTCGTACCAGCGCGGGTCGCTCGCCTTCAGGCACGGGTCCCCGCACCAGGCCGACTGCAGGAGCTCGGTGGGGGTCGTGCCGCCGCCCAGCCACCGGTCGGCGTCGATCGGCATCGTCCAGTGGACGGGGATCTGCAGCTCGTCGGTGAGCCCGCGGCTGAAGAAGTAGAACGTCAGCAAGGCTGCGGGGAGCCACCAGTCGCGCAGGAAGTTCAGGTGCTCGCGCGGGTGGGCCTCGATGTTCCAGGCGACCGTGCCCAGCCAGAGCGTGATCATCACGGTGATGGAGTCGTTGGGGATCCCGAAGCGCCACCACCAGACCGCGACGGCGGCCACCCAGACGGCCATGGCCCCGGCGCGGACAGCGGGGCGACGGGTGCGAGTCTCGACGTCACTCGTCGTGACCTCCGCCTGTGCCGTCATGGTGCGCAATCGTAAAACACCGTGCTTCACGCACGGCCATCGGATCGCCCCAAGGGGTGAGCCGGAAACCGGTGTGCCGATCCGGCCGCGATGGCGGACAATCCTCCGACGTGGGACATGTAGAGGTCAGTGGAGTGCGCTTCGAGCTGCCGGACGGGCGGGTGCTGCTCGACGAGGTCTCCTTCCGGGTCGGCGAGGGCGCCAAGGTGGCGCTGGTCGGCGCCAACGGCGCCGGGAAGACGACGTTGCTCAAGATCATCACCGGCGACCTGGTGCCGCACGCCGGCGCCGTGACCCGCAGCGGCGGCCTCGGCGTCATGCGGCAGATGGTGGGCGCCGGGCTGGGTGCCGAGCCCACGGTCGCGGACCTGCTCCTCTCCGTGGCCCCGCCCCGGGTGCGGTCGGCGGCGGCCGAGGTCGAGCGCTGCGAGCTGGCGCTGATGGAGACCGACGACGAGTCGACCCAGATGCGCTACGCCGAGGCGCTGGCGGAGTACGCCGACGCGGGCGGCTACGACGTGGAGGTGACCTGGGACGTGTGCACGGTCAAGGCCCTGGCCGTGCCCTATGACCGGGCCAAGTACCGCGAGCTCCGCACGCTCTCGGGTGGGGAGCAGAAGCGCCTGGTGCTGGAGTACCTGCTGGCCGGCCCCGACGAGGTGCTGCTGCTCGACGAGCCGGACAACTTCCTGGACGTGCCCGGCAAGATCTGGCTGGAGCAGCGCATCCGCGAGTCCGACAAGACCATCCTGTTCATCAGCCACGACCGTGAGCTCCTCGACAACACCGCCACCCGGGTCGTGACGGTGGAGCTGGGGCATGCGGGCAACCCCGTGTGGACCCACCCGGGCGGGTTCTCGAGCTACCACGAGGCGCGCAAGGACCGGTTCGCGCGCTTCGAGGAGATGCGCCGCCGCTGGGACGAGGAGCACGCCAAGATCAAGGCGCTGGTGCTCCGGCTGAAGGTCAAGTCCGAGTACAACGACGGCATGTCGAGCCAGTACCGCGCCGCGCAGACCCGGCTGCGCAAGTTCGAGGAGGCCGGTCCGCCGACCGAGCAGCCGCGCGAGCAGCAGGTGACGATGCGGCTCAAGGGCGGACGCACCGGCAAGCGCGCGGTGGTCTGCGAGGGCCTGGAGCTGACCGGCCTGATGAGGCCCTTCGACCTCGAGGTCTGGTATGGCGAGCGGGTCGCCGTGCTGGGCTCCAACGGCTCGGGCAAGTCGCACTTCCTGCGCCTGCTCGCCGCGGGTGGCAGCGACCCCGACATCGAGCACCGGCCCGTGGGCGAGGTGGCGATCAAGCCGGTGCCCCACACGGGCAAGGCCAAGCTGGGCGCGCGCGTGCGGCCGGGCTGGTTCGTGCAGACCCACGAGCATCCCGAGCTGGTCGGGCGCACCCTCGTCGAGATCCTGCACCGTGGCGACGGCGAGGCCGACGGCCGCGGCCGCTCGGGGATGGGGCGCGAGCAGGCGGCGCGGGTGCTGGACCGCTACGAGCTGGCACACGCCGCCGACCAGCGGTTCGAGTCGCTGTCGGGCGGCCAGCAGGCGCGCTTCCAGATCCTGCTCCTCGAGCTGTCCGGGGCCACGCTGCTGCTGCTGGACGAGCCGACCGACAACCTCGACGTGCAGTCCGCCGAGGCCCTCGAGGAGGGCCTGGAGGCCTTCGACGGGACGGTCGTCGCGGTCACCCACGACCGGTGGTTCGCCCGCGGCTTCGACCGGTTCCTGGTCTACGGGGGCGACGGCGAGGTCTACGAGTCCGACGGTCCCGTGTGGGACGAGGGACGGGTGCAGCGCACGCGATGAGCGAGCTCGAGATCCGCCCCGTCGACCCGTTCGACGATGCCACGTTCGAGGCCTGGCACGACGTCTACGTGCGTGCGGAGCGGCACGGGCGCGAGGAGCTCGCGAGCCCGTGGGCGCTGGAGGAGCTGGGGGTGCAGCTGCAGCAGCCCACCCGGTCGCGCCGCAAGGTGCTGCTGCTCGGCACCGTCGGCGGCACGGCCGTGGTCGTCGGCAGCGTGCAGCTGAGGCTGCTCGACAACCTGAGCCACGCCGAGGTCGAGGTGCACACCGCGCCCGAGCATCGGCGCCGGGGGCACGGGTCGGCGATGCTGGCCCGGGTGGAGGACGTGGCGCGGGAGCACGGTCGCACGACGCTGGCCGCCGAGACCGCCTGGCCCTACGAGGTCGGGCCGACGGGGGCCGGCACGCCGGGTGTGGAGTTCGGCCGCGCGCACGGCTACGAGCTGGGCCTGGGCGACGTGATGCGGGCCCTCGCCCTGCCCGTCGAGCCGGAGCTGCTCGACACGCTGGCCGTCGAGGCCGCCGCCCACCACGCGGCGGCGTACACGCTGCGCTCCTGGGTCGGCCCGGTCCCCGACGACCTGGTCCGGAGCTGGGCCGAGCTCAGCACGACCCTGATGATCGAGGCGCCCACCGGGGAGATGGAGCGCGAGCCCGAGGCCGTGGACCTGGTCGCCCTGCGGGAGGGCGAGGAGGTCAGCCGCCGGCAGGGGCGCACGAAGTACAACACCGTGGCGCTGGACGCCGACGGCACCGTGGTGGCCTACACCGACATCGTCACGACCGTCCACGAGCCGACCCTCGCCTACCAGTGGGGCACGCTGGTGCGCCGCGCCGACCGTGGGCACCGGCTGGGCCTGGCCGTCAAGGTCGCCAACCTGCGGCTGCTGCAGCGCGAGACCTCGGGGCTGGAACGCGTCGTGACCTGGAACGCCGAGGTCAACGACCACATGATCGGCGTCAACGAGCGCCTGGGCTTCGTGCCTGTCGAGCGCTTGGGGGAGCTGCAGAAGCGTTGGGCCTGACGGGCGGGCGGTCTCGGGCCCGCCCGCCCGTCAGGGGTCAGGGGGAGCTCAGGAGGAGCTCTTCTCGGCGTCCGAGTCGAGGGTGACCTTGGTGGTCTCGCTCTCGCCGTCACGCACGTAGGTGAGCGTCACCTCGTCGCCGGGGCGGTAGGTGCGGATCGTGGCGACCAGGGAGTCGGCGCCGGTGATGTTGGCGTCGTCGACCTTGGTGATGACGTCGCCTGGGCGCAGTCCGGCGGAGCCGGCGGGGGAGTCGTCACTGATGGTGCCGACCTGGGCGCCCTCGGTGACCTCCACGCCCGTGGCGTCGGCGACGTCCTGGACGCTGACGCCGAGCTTGGCGTGGGTCGGGGTCTCGCCGGCGGCCATCTGCTCGACGATCGGGAGCACCGCGTCGATCGGGATCGCGAAGCCGAGACCGATGGAGCCGGCCTCGCTGCCGGTGGAGGCGCTGCGGATCGAGGAGTTGATGCCGATGACGTTGCCGTCCATGTCGACCAGCGGTCCGCCGCTGTTGCCGGGGTTGATGGCGGCGTCGGTCTGGATGGCGGGGTACGTCGTCCGGTTGCCCTCGGCGTCCGCGCCCACGTCGACCGGACGGTTGAGGGCGCTGACGATGCCGCTGGTCACGGTCGACTCCAGGCCGAACGGGGACCCGATCGCCACGACCTCCTGGCCGACGTCGAGGCCCTCGGAGTCGCCGATGCTCGCCGCGGTGAGGCCGCTGACGTCCTCGGCCTGGATCACGGCGGTGTCGGTCAGCGGGTCGGTGCCCAGGATCCGCGCGGTGGCCTTGGAGCCGTCGTTGAACGACACGGTGATCTCGCCGCCCTCGCCGGCGACCTCGACGACGTGGTTGTTGGTGAGGATCTGTCCGTCGGAGCTCAGGATGATGCCGGAGCCGGAGCCGGAGCCCTGGACGCCGGAGACGTCGAGCTTCACGACCGAGGGCAGCACCGAGGAGGCGACGGCCTCGACGCGGCCGGTGGGAGCCTCGGAGTCCGGGCTGCTGGCCACCTGCGAGCTCCTCGGGCCGGCCGTGGCGGCCGGGGAGTCGGCGGGCTCGTCGTCCATGGCGTGCCAGGCGGCAGCTCCGCCGAGCCCGGCGGCACCGCCCACGAGGAGCGAGGTGCCGACGACGGCGGCCGCGAGCCCGAGCCGGCCGCGTCCGCGCTTGGGCGCAGCCGTGGAGGCAGCGGCCGGGGCCCCGAAGGGGGAGGAGGAAGGAGCCGCCGCCGGGGCACCGGGCAGCGGACGGGTGGTGTCAGGGGCCTCGTGGGGCCCGTGACTGGGCGGTGGGAAGGGAGGCATCTGGTTCATGACCACCATGGTGGCCGGGTCGCCTGTGAGCCGGCTGAGACGTGGCTGGGTGCTCGCGAAGAACTGTGCGCGCCCGCATAGGGTGCCCGGATGACCACGGCGCGCACGGTCCCCGTCACCACCGAGATGGACGGTGACGAGCTCGATGCCGAGGACGCCTGGCACCTCGCGCGCCGCCACGGGCTGCTGCACATCGCGGTGAGCAGCTTCGTGCGGTTCCGCTACGGCGACGGGTTCACCAACAGCCGGGCCCTGGCGCTGCAGACCTGCCTGGCGGTCGTGCCGTTCCTGCTCGCCGTCACCGGTCTGGCCGCCGACCTCGACGAGGACCGGGCCGCGCAGGTGCTGGCCCGCACGATCAACGCCGTGTCGCCCGGCTCCAGCGGCGACGACGCCCTCGTCGGCGCCATCGCCTCCGGCTCCGAGGGCACCGGGGAGGTCGCGCTCGTCATCGGGCTGCTGCTCGCGCTGGTGTCGATGACCACCGCCATGGCCCAGGTGGAGCGGGGCAGCAACCGCATCTACGGCATCCGCCGGGACCGGCCGGCGCTCGCGAAGTACGGGCGGGCCGCGGTCCTGACCGCCGTCCTGGCCGTGCCGGTGGGGCTCGGCTTCCTACTGCTCGTCGCCGGCGGCGCGTTCGGGGACGCGATGGTCGCGGAGTACGGCTGGTCCGAGGGGCTGCGGACCGCCTGGGAGGCCGGGCGCTGGCCGGTCGGACTCCTGATGCTCGTGCTGACCATCGCGGTCCTGCTCGACCATGCGCCGCGCCGCCGCCAGCCGGCCCTCACCTGGCTGGCGCTCGGCGCCGTCGTCGCCGTCGGGCTCAGCATGCTGGCGGCCGCCGGCCTGGCGCTCTACGTCAACCTGAGCGGCTCCTTCTCCAGCACCTACGGCCCCCTCGCGGGGATCGTCGCCCTGCTGCTGTGGAGCCTGCTGTCGTCGATCTCGCTCTTCTACGGCGTCGCGGTCTGCGCCCAGCTCGAGGCGCTGCGGGCCCACCAGGAGCAGCCCGCCTACGACGACCCGGGCCGGCCGAAGGAGCAGCAGGTCTAGCCGCGCCCCACCTCGCCACCCGCGCACCTTTCACAGGCCGCGACGAGGCGCGCGCCCCAGGCTCGGCTTTGCGAGACTTCTGGGATGAGCGACTTCAACCAGCAGGTCATCGCCGAGTTCCGGGCCAACCACGGCCGCGTCGGCGGCCGCTTCGAGGGCGCCCCGCTGCTGCTCCTGCACAGCACCGGCGCCAAGAGTGGCCAGGAGCGGGTCAACCCGATGATGTACCTGCGTGACGGCGAGCGCTACGTCGTCTTCGCCTCGCGGGCCGGCGCGGACACCCACCCCGACTGGTACCGCAACCTCAAGGCCCACCCGGAGGTCCGCATCGAGGTCGGCGACGAGGAGCTCGCCGTCCGCGCGGTCGAGGTGACGGGGGAGGAGCGAGACCGGCTGTACGCCCAGCAGACCGCCCTGTACCCGCGGTTCGGCGACTACCAGGACCAGACCTCGCGCGTCATCCCGGTCGTCGCGCTGCTGCCGACGGACTGAGGCTGGTCCGGCCGACCGGCCGCTCGCTGACGTAGAGCCGGAACAGGCACCAGGCGGAGACCGCGCACAGCAGGTGCCACACGCCGTGGCCCTGGTAGAGCGACCCGGGCAAGCACAGCGGCGAGCCGTCCTTGGCCGTGGTCCAGATCGCCAGGGCCACCAGGATGCTGCCGGCGGCCGCCCACGCCCAGCGGACGTCCAGGGCGACCGCGCCGGCCCGGGCGACGCGCGACTCCAGCCACAGCGCCGCCGCCAGACACGTCCCGAACGCCACGTTGCCCATGTGGCCCAGCCACGGCACCTCGCCGAGCAGGCCGACGAGCTCGCAGGCCAGCACGACCGCGGCGTACGTCGCCGCCAGGAAGGCGGGGCCGCGATGCCAGCGCCGCATGGCGGCGTAGGCGACGGCGAAGCCCGCGATCAGGTACATGCTGGCCAGGTCGAGATGTCCGCCGAGCGACGACTCGGTGGCGTGCATCGCCATGCTGGCCGGCCCGAGCAGCACGACCACGCACGCGTACGCCGTCGCGAGCCCCGGGCGCAGCGCGAGCGTGCCGGTGCCGAGCCCGCCCTCGCGCCCGGCCCTCGCGGCGACGAGCAGCCCGACGCCGACGAAGCCCAGGTTGCTCAGGGTGTTGACCGGCTGGCGCACCGTGCCGGACGCCGCCTCGCAGAAGCCGGCCCCGCGGTCGACGTCCGGGCCGAGCCAGCCGCCCGCGACGGCCGCGGCGAGCAGTCCCAGGGACAGGACGGCGACAGCCCCCGCCCAGAGGATGGGCGGGGGCTGTCGGCGGTTCAGTGGACTACGCCCAGCGCTCGGAGGCTGGGGTGAAGTCGAGGGTGCGGTCGCCGGTGTAGATCTGCTTGGGGCGGGCGATCTTCTGCTCTTTGTCCTGGACGAGCTCGAGCCATTGGGCCAGCCAGCCGGGGGTGCGGCCGATGGCGAACAGGACGGTGAACATCTCGGGTGGGAACTGGAAGGCTTCGTAGATGAGGCCGGAGTAGAAGTCGACGTTGGGGTAGAGCTTGCGCTTGACGAAGTACTCGTCCTCGAGGGCGATCTTCTCCAGCTCCAGGGCGATGTCGAGCAGGGGGTTGGTGCCGGTGACCTCGAAGACGTCCTCGGCGGACTTCTTGATGATCTTGGCGCGGGGGTCGTAGTTCTTGTAGACGCGGTGGCCGAAGCCCATGAGGCGTTCGTTGCCGTCTTTGACGCCCTTGATGAAGTCGGGGATGTTCTCCTTCGACCCGATGCGGCGCAGCATCCGTAGGACGGCTTCGTTGGCGCCGCCGTGCAGGGGGCCGAAGAGGGCGCCGACGCCGGCGGAGACGGCGGAGTAGGGGTCGACCTGGGTGGAGCCGACCGAGCGGACCGCGTTGGTGGAGGCGTTCTGCTCGTGGTCGGCGTGCAGGATGAAGAGCACGTCGAGGGCCTTGACGAGTCGTTCGTCGGCCTCGAACTTCGACTCGCTCATCTTGAAGAGCATGGAGAGGAAGTTGGCGGTGTAGGAGAGCTCGTTGTCGGGGTAGACGTAGGGCTTGCCCTGGGCGTGGCGGTAGGACCAGGCGCCGAGGGTGGGCATCTTGGCGATCATGCGCACGATCTGCATGTGCCGGTTGTCGGCGTCGGTGATGTTGCGTGCGTCGGGGTAGAACGTCGAGAGGGCGCCGACCGAGGCCATGAGCATGCCCATGGGGTGGGCGTCGTAGCGGAAGCCCTGCATGAAGGTCTTGACGTTCTCGTGGACGAAGGTGTGGTAGGTGATCTCGTGGACCCAGGCGTCGTACTCGGCCTTGGTGGGCAGGGCGCCGTGCACGAGCAGGTAGGCCACTTCGAGGAAGTTGGACTTCTCGGCGAGCTGCTCGATGGGGTAGCCGCGGTACTCCAGGATGCCCTTGTCGCCATCGATGAAGGTCACGGCGCTGCGGCAGGAGGCGGTGTTGACGAAGCCGGGGTCGTAGACGGCCAGCCCGGGCTCGTCCTCTCCGGTCTTGATCTTCCCCACGTCGGCGGCCTTGATGGTGCCGTCGAGGATGGGTACGTCGTACTCCTGTCCGGTGCGGTTGTCGCGGACGGTGAGAGAGTCAGTCACGCGGTCCAACCTAAACCGCGGGTGGGCGAGGCGCGAACCCCGGTCCACGGGTGGGACGGTCCGCACGTCCGCGGTCGTCGAGTGGTCACCGGGTTTCTGGCGCCGTGCGCTGGGTAACAACCCGAGCAGCAGACCACGACAAGGAGTGCGGCATGGGTGACGTCTTGCAGATCCAGTGGGGCAGCCTCGACATGCTGCTCGAGGACATGGTGACCATCAAGGAGCAGGTCACCGACATGGACACCTACGTCGAGGAGCACGTCTGCAGCACCGCGGGCTTCGACTTCGAGCCGTTCGCGCTGAAGCCGCTGGCCGACGCCATGGGCGAGATGCGCGGCTACTTCTCCACGATGAAGAGCACCTTCGAGACGCGGTTCGAGGGCCTGCAGGCGGCCACGATCATGACCGCCAAGCACGTCTACGCGACTGACGAGACGATCAAGTTCGACTTCGACAAGCTCACCGGAGAGCCGGGCCAGGGCGACGGCGGTGGCCCCGGCATCGAGGTCCGCCTGGTGGGCCTCAGGGACCCCGCCGACCGGCTCACCGCTCCCGAGGAGGGCAAGCAGAAGTTCCCCAAGGGCCACGACGAGCCGTTCCAGGAGGTCGTCAGCGGCTGGGACGCCGCCCGCGACAAGGTCAACGAGTGCATCAAGTGGTGCCGCGACCACGGCATCGACATCTTCGAGGAGCTGCCGGACAAGAGCCTCGAGGACTTCATCGTCTTCCCGCTCTCGGGCGACTACTACGCCATCCAGCAGAACTCGTCGGCCTGCAAGAAGCTCGCCAAGGCGTTCCGGGACTACGCAGTGAACTTCGGCCTGCTCGCGGGCAACGCCATCCAGGCGATGAAGGGCCAGGCGGGCAGCGCGCTGAACCTCCACATCGCCCTCTACGGCGCGGTGATGACCGCCATCTCCGGCGTCATCGACGGCTTGGCCGGCGTCTTCGAGAGCCTGGCCACGATGAGCGAGCGGATCGCCATGAAGGTCGAGAAGATCATCCGGGTGCTGGCGCAGAAGCTCTTCAAGCTGATGAGGTTCCTCCTCAAGCGGATCAACGCCGTCATCGGAATCCTGACCACCGTCAAGGAGATCGCGGAGAAGGGGACGGCGTTCTTCACCGACCTCGTCGAGGACGTGAAGACGGTGAAGAACCTCATCGAGGTCGCGTTCGGTCTGGCCACCGAGGTCGAGGAGTGGGCGAGGGAGCAGGCCGACCGCATCAAGACGGTGAAGCAGGTCGTCCGCATCGTCTCGAAGCTGCCGCACGCGCGAGCCAAGATGAACCTCAACGACCTGCCCTCCGACACCGGGGACATCGAGAAGTCGCTCAAGGACCTCAAGACCGACTTCGGCGACCCCGAGGGGACGGCGTACGACGACCTCGAGGACAAGGTCGACGAGGGCGTGGCCGAGGCCGGCAAGACCGACCCCAGCGTCTACTACGACGAGGACTGCGAGCCCGACTCCTCGGGGCCGAACTCCTCGGGACCCGTCAACCCCCTGACCGGGGAGCCTGAGGAGTGGCACCCGCCGATGGCCCCGCCCTCGGTCATCGCTCCTCAGAACGACGTGAAGATCCCGCAGGGAGCCAGGTGATGGAGTACTACGACGCATCCAGCGCCGAACCGGCCGAGCCGGTCGACCTGCTGCTCGAGTCCGCCCGGGCCGGCGGTGCGGCCGCCACCCTGGAGGCGCGGCTGGCCGAGGTCGACGACCTCGTCGACCGGATCCTCGACGAGGAGGCGTCCCGCCCGCTCGAGCCGGAGATCGTCGAGGCCCTCGAGCAGCTCACCGGTGCCGACGATGCGCCCGCGCACTTCCGCACCGTGCACGATCGGGTGGAGCGCCGCGCCATCACCTGGGAGCGGTTCTGGCAGCGGCCCCAGGATGAGTACCGGGGCTTCGAGATCGTCCAGGCGGCGATCGTCGCGACGACCAGAGAGATGGGCGCCACCTTGGACCGCTACACCTCGCAGGTGCGACGTGGCTGATCGACGACACGCCCTCGCCGCCGCTGCGCTCGTGCTGTCCCTCCTCCTGAGCGGGTGCTCGGGCGGCGACGAGGGCGGCGACACCGGGGAGGGGCCGTCCGGGACGAAGTCGTCGGCGAGTCCCTCGCCCGGGCCGTCCGAGACCTCGGGACCCTCCGAGACCTCGGAACCCTCCGAGACCCCCAGCGCCCCGACCAGCGGATCCGCGTCGGCCGCGGCGTGCGACGCCATCGACGCCTCGGCCCTGAGCGCCGAGACCGGCGTGAAGGTGAGCGAGCCGTCGACCGCGGGCACGCCGGGCAAGCAGGAGAGCTGCGCACTCACCTTCGCCGACTACTCCGTGCTGAGGATCGACCTGATGCCTCAGCACGGGACCCTCGAGCGGGATGTGGAGAAGGCGAAGACCCTGGGCACCGAGGTCCCGCAGGACGTGACGGTCGCCGGAGCCCCCGGACTCATGGTGAGCGACGTGGGCCAGACCGTCCGCGTCGGCCTCGTGACGCACGTGGGCGAGCGCCTGCTCCTGGTCACCCTGAACCACTACGAGCCCGACGAGAAACAGCCCGAGCAGATGGAGTCGCTGGTGCTCGCCACCGCGGAGCAGGTCGCGGCTGGAGCCGCCTGAGCCGCGACAGCCCCCGCCCAGAGGATGGGCGGGGGCTGTCGGCGGTTCAGTGGACTACGCCCAGCGCTCGGAGGCTGGGGTGAAGTCGAGGGTGCGGTCGCCGGTGTAGATCTGCTTGGGGCGGGCGATCTTCTGCTCTTTGTCCTGGACGAGCTCGAGCCATTGGGCCAGCCAGCCGGGGGTGCGGCCGATGGCGAACAGGACGGTGAACATCTCGGGTGGGAACTGGAAGGCTTCGTAGATGAGGCCGGAGTAGAAGTCGACGTTGGGGTAGAGCTTGCGCTTGACGAAGTACTCGTCCTCGAGGGCGATCTTCTCCAGCTCCAGGGCGATGTCGAGCAGGGGGTTGGTGCCGGTGACCTCGAAGACGTCCTCGGCGGACTTCTTGATGATCTTGGCGCGGGGGTCGTAGTTCTTGTAGACGCGGTGGCCGAAGCCCATGAGGCGTTCGTTGCCGTCTTTGACGCCCTTGATGAAGTCGGGGATGTTCTCCTTCGACCCGATGCGGCGCAGCATCCGTAGGACGGCTTCGTTGGCGCCGCCGTGCAGGGGGCCGAAGAGGGCGCCGACGCCGGCGGAGACGGCGGAGTAGGGGTCGACCTGGGTGGAGCCGACCGAGCGGACCGCGTTGGTGGAGGCGTTCTGCTCGTGGTCGGCGTGCAGGATGAAGAGCACGTCGAGGGCCTTGACGAGTCGTTCGTCGGCCTCGAACTTCGACTCGCTCATCTTGAAGAGCATGGAGAGGAAGTTGGCGGTGTAGGAGAGCTCGTTGTCGGGGTAGACGTAGGGCTTGCCCTGGGCGTGGCGGTAGGACCAGGCGCCGAGGGTGGGCATCTTGGCGATCATGCGCACGATCTGCATGTGCCGGTTGTCGGCGTCGGTGATGTTGCGTGCGTCGGGGTAGAACGTCGAGAGGGCGCCGACCGAGGCCATGAGCATGCCCATGGGGTGGGCGTCGTAGCGGAAGCCCTGCATGAAGGTCTTGACGTTCTCGTGGACGAAGGTGTGGTAGGTGATCTCGTGGACCCAGGCGTCGTACTCGGCCTTGGTGGGCAGGGCGCCGTGCACGAGCAGGTAGGCCACTTCGAGGAAGTTGGACTTCTCGGCGAGCTGCTCGATGGGGTAGCCGCGGTACTCCAGGATGCCCTTGTCGCCATCGATGAAGGTCACGGCGCTGCGGCAGGAGGCGGTGTTGACGAAGCCGGGGTCGTAGACGGCCAGCCCGGGCTCGTCCTCTCCGGTCTTGATCTTCCCCACGTCGGCGGCCTTGATGGTGCCGTCGAGGATGGGTACGTCGTACTCCTGTCCGGTGCGGTTGTCGCGGACGGTGAGAGAGTCAGTCACGCGGTCCAACCTAAACGCGGCTGGGCCGGGCGCGAACCCCGGTCCGCCGGTATCACGTCCCGCGGCCCCGTTTTGACCCCGTCGGCGGCGGCGCCGTAGTCTTGTCGGTCGCGACTCCTGCCGCGCTCGGACCCGCTCCACGGGTCGGGGTGCAGTCCCGGACGCCACCGCCCTCACGGTCGGTGCCGAGCCGGGCCGTGTTCGTCAGAAGCCGCAGCAGCACCGCCCGGAGGTCACCTCCGCCGGGCCCCACGAACGAGAGAGAAGAACAGCCTTGCGCACCTACAGCCCCAAGCCTGGAGACATCCAGCGCGACTGGCACGTCATCGACGCCGAGAACGTCGTCCTCGGGCGTCTCGCCGTCGAGGTGGCCACGCTCCTTCGTGGCAAGCACAAGCCGATCTACGCGCCGCACATGGACACCGGTGACTTCGTCATCGTCGTCAACGCCGAGAAGGTCGCCCTCTCCGGCAACAAGCGCACGACCAAGATGACCTACCGCCACTCCGGCTACCCGGGCGGTCTGACCTCCACGCCCATCGGCGAGGTGCTCGACAAGGACGCCCGCAAGGCCGTCGAGAAGGCCGTCTGGGGGATGCTCCCGAAGAACAAGCTCGGCCGCGCCCTGATGAAGAAGCTCAAGGTCTACTCGGGCCCGAACCACCCCCACTCGGCCCAGCAGGCCGCCCCCTTCGAGATCACGCAGATCTCCCAGTAATCATCGACGTCGAAAGCAAGGTTGAGGAACACAGTGGCTGACACCAGCACCGAGGTCGAGGAGACCTACGAGACCGACGAGCAGGGCGTTGCCTACAGCTCCGAGAGCGCCGCTCACGCGGACACCCCCGCCCGCCCGGCGACGATCGCCCCGGCGGCCGCCACCGGCCGCCGCAAGGAGGCCGTCGCCCGCGTGCGCATCGTGCCCGGCACCGGCGTGTGGACCGTCAACGGTCGCACGCTCGACTCCTACTTCCCGAACAAGCTGCACCAGCAGGTCGTCAACGAGCCGTTCGCCGAGCTGCAGCTCGAGGGCCGCTTCGACGTCATCGCGCGCATCCACGGCGGCGGCATCACCGGTCAGGCCGGCGCCCTGCGCCTCGGCGTGGCCCGCTGCCTGAACGCCATCGACGTCGAGTCCAACCGTCCGGCGCTCAAGAAGGCCGGACTGCTGACCCGCGACGCTCGCGTCATCGAGCGCAAGAAGGCCGGTCTCAAGAAGGCCCGCAAGGCGCCTCAGTTCAGCAAGCGCTGATCGCACGGCTTTGCCGCGCATCTTCGGCACGGACGGGGTCCGGGGTCTCGCCAACGGTCAGCTGACCGCGGAGCTGGCCCTGGACCTGTCCGTCGCCGCCGCCCGGGTGCTCGTCGATCGCGGCGAGTACGCCGGGCCGCGGCCGATCGCGGTGGTGGGCCGCGACACCCGGATCTCCGGGCAGTTCCTCGAGCACGCCGTGGTGGCGGGTCTCGCCTCCGCCGGTGTCGACGTCGTCCGCCTGCGGGTCCTGCCGACCCCCGGCGTGGCGTACCTGACCCACGCCCTGGGCGCCGATCTCGGCGTGGTGATCAGTGCCTCGCACAACCCGATGCCCGACAACGGCATCAAGTTCCTCTCCCGCGGCGGCTTGAAGCTCGACGACGCGGTCGAGCGCGACATCGAGGCTCACCTCGAGATGGCCTGGGAGCGCCCCCTCGGCGCCGACGTCGGCCGCGTCTCGCCGTACGCGACCCCGGTCGAGGAGTACGTCGACCACCTCCTGGCCACCCGTCAGCGTCCCCTCGACGGGCTCAAGATCGTGCTGGACTGCGCCCACGGTGCCGCCTTCGAGGCCGGTCCCCGCGCTCTTCGCCTGGCCGGCGCCGAGGTGGTCGCGATCGGGACCGAGCCCGACGGGCTCAACATCAACGACGGATGCGGCTCCACCCACCTGGAGCCGCTGCGCGCCGCGGTCCTCGAGCACGGCGCCGACGCCGGCTTCGCGCTCGACGGCGACGCCGATCGCTGCCTGGCCGTCGACCACGAGGGCAACGTCGTCGACGGTGACCAGATCCTGGCGATCTTGGCGATCTCGATGGCGGAGGCCGGCCGACTGGTCAAGGACACCGTCGTCGCCACCGTGATGAGCAACCTCGGCTTCGTCCAGGCGATGAAGGCCGCCGGGCTCGGCGTGCGCCAGACCAAGGTCGGCGACCGCTACGTGCTGGAGGCCATGCGGGTCGCGGGCTACACGCTGGGGGGCGAGCAGTCCGGACACGTCATCATGAGCGAGCACGCCACCACCGGCGACGGCATCCTCACCGCACTGCACGTCCTGGACCGCATGGTCGAGACGGGTCAGACCCTGGCCTCCCTGGCCTCGGTCGTCACCCGGCTCCCGCAGGTGCTGGTCAACGTCCCGGGCGTCGACAAGGCCCGTGCCGACGAGGACCCCGTCCTGGCCGCGGCCCTCGCCGAGGAGGAGTACGCGCTCGGCGACACCGGCCGCATCCTGCTGCGCCCCTCCGGCACCGAGGCCCTCGTCCGGGTCATGGTCGAGGCCCCCACCCAGGAGCTCGCCCAGGACGTCGCCGACCGCCTCGCCGCGGTCGTGCGGGCGCAGCTCGCGCTCTGACCGGCTGCTTGTAACTCACCGTTACGACCTCTGCCGCACCGTTGTAACGGTGCGATTCAAGCTGCAACGCTGAGTTACAAGCGCTCCCGGCACCCTGTGGAGGGCCGGTCGCGCACAGAGCCGGCCCAGGCTAGACACGAGGCATGGAGCGAGTGGCCCTCCTGCTCGGTGCCTGCGCGACGCTGACGACCCTCGTCGCCTGGGCCGTGACGCTCGCCCCGGGGCCCACCGCCCCGCCGGCGGCGACCCCCGCCCCACCGGCGGCGACCCCCGCCCCGCGGGCGGCGACCCCCGCCCCACCGGCGGTGACCCCCGCCCCGCCGGCGGGCTGGCAGGTGGTGGAGCGCCACGGTGGGCGATTCGCGGTGCCGCCGGTGCGGGCCGGCTGGCGCGTCGGCAGGCCGGGGGAGGAGCTGTACTACGCCGACCGGCGCGGCGAGCCGGCCGTGGGGGTCGCGGGGCCGGCGGTGCTCGACGAGGGGTACTGCGTCGGACACGGCGGGCCGTCCAACCGGGCCTTCGCCGGGCTGCTGCCGCCCGCGCCCGGCACGGCGCGCGAGGTCGTCGCTCGGCTCACGCGGGCGTGGGCAGCTGCGGTGGCCGCTCCCGACGCCGAGCCGGCCGGCGTACGGGTCGTGGGGGTGCGGCTCGCCGACGGCTCGTCCGCGGTGCAGACGCACACCGTCGTGCCGGTGGCGCCGGGCCCGTGCCGGCCGGCGAGGGCCGGCGTGGACCTGGTGAGCACCCAGGGTGCTTCGGGCGTCGTCACGCTCGTGCTGGTGCGCGACCTCGGCCGTGGGTCGATGTCGCAGGCCGTGGCCCGACGCATCGTGACGAGTCTTCGCCGATGAGCCGCTAGGCCCGGGAGACGCTCACAGCTTCCGGAGCCGGACGTAGCGGACCGAGTGGTCCCGGTCCTTGCGCAGGACCAGGGTGGCGCGCGAGCGGGTCGGGAGGATGTTCTCCACGAGGTTGGGGCCGTTGATGCCGTCCCAGATGCGCTCGGCCTCCGCGACGGCCTCCTCCTGGGACAGCGCGGCGTACTTCGCGAAGTAGGAGTGCGGGTCGCGGAACGCCGTCTCGCGCAGCCGCAGGAACCGCGAGACGTACCACTCGCGGATCTTGTCGCGCCCGGCGTCGACGTAGACGGAGAAGTCGAAGAAGTCGCTCAGGGTCAGCCCGGCGGTGCCGTCGTCGCGGACGCGGGCCGGCTGGAGGACGTTGAGCCCCTCGATGATCACGATGTCGGGGCGCTTGACGACGACCTTCTCGCCGGGCACCACGTCGTAGACCAGGTGCGAGTACGTCGGCGCCTCGACCTCGTCCCTGCCCGACTTGATGTCCACCACGAACCGCAGCAGGGCGCGGCGGTCGTAGGACTCCGGGAAGCCCTTGCGGTGCAGGATCCCGCGCCGCTCGAGCTCGGCGTTGGGGTAGAGGAACCCATCGGTGGTGATCAGCGCGACGTTGGGGTGCTCGGGCCAGTGGGCCAGCATCTGCTGGAGCACGCGCGCCGTCGTCGACTTGCCGACGGCCACCGACCCGGCGAGGCCGATCACGAACGGGGTGCGGGGCGGCGTGCGCTGGTGCAGGAACGCCTCCTGCTCGCGGTGCAGCTTGCCGGCCGACTCGACGTACAGGCTGAGGAGCTTGCTCAGGGGCAGATAGACCGCCTGGACCTCGTCGAGGTCGAGGGCGTCGCCGAGGCCCCGCAGGTTGCGGATCTCGTCCTCGCTGAGCGGGTTCTCCGTCTCGGCGCCCAGGGCCGCCCACGCCGCACGGTCGAGCTCGATGTAGGGCGACGGCTCCCGAGGGGACTCGTCGTGGGCACCGTTGCGGTTGCCCCCGCCTGTCGACATGCGGAGGATTGTTGCAGCAGCCGGGCCTGGCGGGGCGAGCGGCGTCGTCCCTCTACAGTGGGGCGCATGTGCGGCATCGTCGGATACGTCGGCTCCAGGCAGGCCCAGCAGGTGGTCGTGGAGGGTCTGCGGCGACTGGAGTACCGCGGTTACGACTCGGCGGGGATCGCCCTCGTGGCGAGCGGGGAGCTGGCCACGGAGAAGCGGGCCGGCAAGCTGGCCAACCTCGAGAAGGCCATCGCCGACGCGCCGCTCCCGGAGTCCACGACCGGCATCGGCCACACCCGGTGGGCGACCCACGGCGCCCCCACCGACGTCAACGCGCACCCGCATTCCGGCGGCGCGCGGCGCGTGGCGCTCGTCCACAACGGGATCATCGAGAACTTCGCGAGCCTGCGCAGCGAGATGGAGGCGGCCGGACACGGCCTGCTCTCCGAGACCGACACCGAGGTGGCGGCGCAGCTGCTGGAGTCGCAGGTGCTCTCCGGGCAGGACCTGACGACGGCGATGCAGCATGTCTGCCGCCGACTCGAGGGCGCCTTCACGCTCGTCGCGGTCGACAGCGAGGATCCCGACCGGGTGGTTGCCGCCCGCCGCAACTCCCCGCTGGTCGTCGGCATCGGCGAGGGGGAGAACTTCCTCGGCAGCGACGTCGCGGCGTTCATCGAGCACACCCGCGAGGCCCTCGAGCTCGGGCAGGACAGCGTCGTCACCCTCACCCGGGAGGGGGTCGAGGTCACCGACTTCGACGGCGCCCCGACGGAGGGTCGCCGCTACCACGTCACGTGGGACCTGTCGGCCGCCGAGAAGGACGGCCACGACTGGTTCATGCGCAAGGAGATCTTCGAGCAGCCGCGGGCGGTCGCCGACAGCCTGCTGGGCCGGCACAACGAGGAGGGACTGCTGCAGCTCGACGAGATGCGTCTCTCCGACGACGAGATCCGCGACGTCGCCAAGATCATCATCATCGCGTGCGGCACGTCGTTCTACGCCGGCATGGTGGCCAAGTACGCCATCGAGCACTGGACCCGGATCCCGGTCGAGGTGGAGCTCGCCTCGGAGTTCCGCTACCGCGACCCGATCCTCGACTACTCGACCCTGGTCGTGGCGATCAGCCAGTCGGGGGAGACCGCCGACACCCTGCAGGCGATCCGGCACGCCCGCACCCAGCGCGCCAAGGTGCTGGCGATCTGCAACACCAACGGGTCCACGATCCCGCGCGAGTCCGACGCGGTCATCTACACCCATGCCGGCCCGGAGATCGGCGTCGCCTCGACGAAGGGGTTCCTGACCCAGCTCGTCGCCTGCTACCTGCTCGCGCTGTACATCGCGCAGGTCAAGGGCACGCGCTACGGCGACGAGGTCACCGAGATCATGCACCAGCTCGAGGCCATGCCCGGCCACATCGAGTCCGTCCTGGCGTCCGCCGAGAGCGTCTACGAGCTGGCCCGCAGCCACCTCGACACCCGCTCGGTGCTGTTCCTGGGACGTCACGCCGGCTACCCGGTCGCGCTCGAGGGGGCGCTGAAGCTCAAGGAGCTGGCCTACATCCACGCGGAGGGCTTCGCCGCCGGCGAGCTCAAGCACGGCCCGATCGCCCTCATCGAGCAGGGCCTGCCGGTGCTGTGCGTCGTCCCTCCCCAGGGCCGCGACCAGCTGCACGACAAGATGATCAGCGGGATCCAGGAGGTGCGAGCGCGGGGCGCGCGCACGATCTGCCTGGCCGAGGACGGCGACACCTCGATCGAGCCGTACGCCGACGTCCTCATCCGGCTGCCGAAGGTGCCGGTGCTCCTGCAGCCGCTCGTCGCGGTGGTGCCGCTGCAGCTGTTCGCCTGCGAGCTGGCCACCGCGATGGGCCACGACGTCGACCAGCCGCGCAACCTGGCCAAGTCCGTCACCGTCGAGTGAGCCGGCGGCGACCATGGCGGTGATCGGCGTCGGCATCGACGTGGTGGACATCGAGCGCTTCGGCGCCTCGCTGGCGCGCACGCCGGGCCTCGCCTCGCGGCTGTTCACGCCCGCCGAGGCCGCCCGACCCCTGGCCTCGCTCGCCGCGCGGTTCGCCGCGAAGGAGGCGATGGCGAAGGCGCTCGGGGCGCCGGTCGGCATGGCCTGGCACGACGCCGAGGTGGTCTCGGAGGAGTCCGGCCGACCGGTGCTCGAGGTGCGCGGCTCCGTCGCCGCCCGCGCCGCGGACCTGGGCGTCGCCCACGTCCACCTGTCCCTCTCCCACGACGCCGGCATCGCGTCGGCCGTGGTCGTGCTCGAGTCCTGACCGTGGCTCGCCGCTAGCGTGGGCGCATGAGGTACGCCCACACCGTCGAGCAGGTCCGGGCCGCGGAGGACGCGCTGCTGGCGCGACTGCCCGAGGGAGCGCTGATGCACCGGGCGGCGCACGGGCTCGCCTACGCCGTGCTGGACCTGCTCGGGTCGGCGTACGGGCGCCGGGTGCTGCTGCTGGTCGGTGGGGGCAACAACGGCGGCGATGCGCTGTACGCCGGCGCGGTGCTCGCCAGGCGCGGCGCGGCCGTCGAGGCGTGGTTGCTCGGCGAGACGGCGCACGAGGGCGGACTGGCGGACCTGCGCGCGGCGGGAGGGCGGGTCGGGTGGCAGGGCCGACGCCCGGACCTCGTCGTCGACGGGATCACCGGGATCGGTGGGCGGCCCGGGCTGCGGCAGGACGCGGTGGCCGCGCTGGAGCGGCTCGCCGGTGTCCCGGTGGTCGCGGTGGACACGCCGTCCGGGGTCGACGTCGACACCGGCGAGCTCGACGGGCCCCACGTGCGGGCCGACGTCACGATCACCTTCGGCACGCACAAGGTGGCCCATCTCGTCGACCCGGCCGCGGCCGCCTGCGGCGTGGTCCAGCTGGTCGACCTCGGGCTCGAGCTGCCCCCGGCCGAGGTCGAGGCGCTCCAGCCGGACGACGTCGCGGCCCTGCTGCCGCGGCCTAGCCCGGATGCCCACAAGTACACCCGCGGCGTGGTCGGCGTCCGTGCCGGCTCCGAGGAGTACCCGGGCGCCGGACTGCTCAGCGTCTCCGGGGCCGCCAGCGGCCTGGCCGGCATGGTCCGCTACGTCGGCGACGCCGGTGTCGCGCGGCGGGTGCGCGACACCCACCCCGAGGTCGTCGGCGCGGGACGGGTCCAGGCGTGGGTGGTCGGGTCGGGCAGCGGCCAGCACGCCGCGGCCGAGCTCGCCGCAGCGCTGCGCGACGACGTCCCCACGGTCGTCGACGCGGACGCGCTCGCCCACGTCGTCGCCCCGCTCGAGCGCCCCGCGGTGCTGACCCCGCACGCGGGGGAGCTCGCCGCGATGCTCGACCGGGAGCGCGCCGGCATCGAGGCCCGGCCGCTGGCCCACGCGCGCGAGGCCGCGGCCGCCTACGGCTGCGTGGTGCTGCTCAAGGGGCGGCACACGCTCGTCGCCGCGCCCGATGGTCGGACCCGGGTCACGACGACCGGGACGCCGTGGCTCGCGACGGCGGGCGCCGGAGACGTCCTCGGCGGCCTCGTGGGCGCCCTGCTGGCGGCCGGTCTCGACCCGTTCGACGCCGCCTCGGTCGGCTCCTGGCTGCACGGTGCGGCCGCCACCCTGGCCGGCTCCGGCGGCCCCCTGGTCGCCGGCCAGATCGCCGGCGCCGTGCCCGCTGTGGTGCGGGGCCTCCCGCCCGTGGGCTGACGCAACGGCCTCGGATGGGACAATCGCAGGCATGACCAGCCCGCGCGCCGAGATCGTCGTCGACCTCGCCGCGATCCGCCACAACGTCCGGACCCTGCGCCGTACCACCGGGGTCCCGGTCATGGCGGTGGTCAAGGCGGACGGCTACGGCCACGGCATGCACGAGGTGGCCACGGCCGCGCGGGAGGCCGGCGCGGAGTGGCTCGGCGTGGCTACCCTCGACGAGGCCGTGGCGCTGCGCGTGGCGGGCGACTCCGGCCGGCTGCTGTGCTGGCTGACCGTGCCGGGTGAGGACTACGGCACCGCGCTGGCCACGGGCATCGACGTCACGGCCTACTCGGTCGCCGAGCTCGACGAGATCGCCGCGGCCGCGGCCGCGCTCGCCACCAGGACCCCGGCGCGCGTCCAGCTCAAGGTCGACACCGGTCTCTCCCGTGGCGGCGCGGCCGAGCGCGACTGGGAGGGGCTGTTCGCCCACGCGCGGGCGGGCGAGGAGGCCGGGCACTGGCGCATCACCGGCCTGTGGTCGCACTTCGCGTGCAGCGACGAGCCGGCCCACCCCGCCAACGACGCCCAGGAGGCGGCGTTCGAACGCGCACTCGCGGCCGCCGAGCGGGCCGGCCTGCGCCCCGAGGTACGCCACCTCGCCAACTCCGCCGCCGCGATCCTGAGGCCCAGCAGCCGCTTCGACCTGGTCCGCTGCGGCATCGCGATGTACGGGCTCGACCCCGCGCCCGGGCACACGCCCGACCTCGGCCTGGTGCCGGCCATGACCGCGCGGGCCCGACTGGCGATGGTGAAGTCCCTCGAGGCCGGTGACGCGGTCTCCTACGGGCAGCTCTGGACGGCCGAGCAGCCCACCACCGTCGGGCTCGTCCCGGCCGGCTACGGCGAGGGGGTGCCCCGCGCCGCGAGCAACGTCGCCCAGGTCGCGGTCGCCGGCAGGCGCCGGCCCCTGCGCGGACGCGTCTGCATGGACCAGTTCGTCGTCGACCTGGGCGGTGACCTGCCCGACGCGGGAGCCGACGCGGTGCTGTTCGGGCCGGGTGGAGACGGTGAGCCCACTGCCCAGGAGTGGGCCGAGGCCTGCGGCACCATCAGCTACGAGATCGTCACTCGGATCGGTGGCCGGATGACCCGGACCCATGTCGACAGCGAGGTGAGCTCATGAGCATCCAGCGCAAGCTTCTGGGAGTGGCCGCGGGTGCCGTCGGCCTCGCCGCAGCCGGTACGGCGCTCGAGGTCGCGCGCCGCAACCACGCCATCGAGAGCCGCCGTGACGACGTCACCGCGCCGTTCGGCACTCTCCGCTCCACGCCCAGGACCGTGATCACCGAGGACGGCGTGGCGCTGCACGTGGAGGTCGACGAGGTGGCCGAGTCGCCGGCCCGGCACCGCCGCCTGTCGGGGAGCGGCCCCGGGCCCGAGATCACCGTGGTGTTCGCCCACGGCTACTGCCTGAACCTCGACTGCTGGCACTTCCAGCGTGGCGCCTACCGAGGCCTGGTGCGCACGGTCTTCTACGACCAGCGCTCCCACGGTCGCTCCGGTCGGTCCTCGCACGAGCACGCCACGATCGAGCAGCTCGGGCGCGACCTGAAGCAGGTCCTGGACGAGGTGGTCCCCGAGGGCCCCGTGGTCCTCGTCGGCCACTCGATGGGCGGCATGTCGGTCGTCGCCCTCGCCGAGCAGTTCCCCGAGGTCATCGGCGACCGCGTGGTCGGCGTGGGGCTGATCTCGACCACGGCCGGCGGGCTCGACGTCGGCCGGATCCTGCTCCCGATGCTGCCCAGCCGCCTCAGTGGCCGGGTGGCCAGCAGGGCGGTGCGGTCCCTGGGCCGGCGCCACCGCTCGGTGGACGGCCTGCGCCGGGTCGGCTCCGCCATCGCGCGGGTCGGGACCGACCTGTTCGCGTTCGGCGACGACGTGCCGGCGGCGTACGTCGACTTCGTCGACGAGATGCTCTCGGCCACGCCGTTCGAGGTCGTGGCGGAGTTCTTCCCGAGCTTCAGCAGCCTGGACAAGTTCCACATCGTCGAGGTCCTCGGCCGCGTGCCGACCGCCATCATCTGCGGCACCGAGGACCGGCTCACCTCGCTCGGCCACAGCCGCAAGCTGCACCAGCGCATCGCCGGCTCCCGGCTGCTCGAGTGCGAGGGCGCCGGGCACATGGTCCCCCTCGAGCGCCATGACCAGGTCACCGCCGAGCTCGACCAGCTGATCACGGCCGCGTCCACGCGGCTCGCGGGCCGGTGACGCTCACCGTCCGCCGCGTCGGCCACGAGTCGGCCGAGGTGGTCCACCACATCGTCCACGAGGCCTTCGCCGGCCGGCCGCCGCTGGACCCGCCGGCCGACGCGCTCAGCGAGACCATCGACTCGATCGGGACCCGCCTCGCCCTCAACGGCGGGCTCGTGGCCCGCGTGGGCGACGAGCCCGTCGGCGCGCTCCTCTTCGACCCGGTGGGGGACTCGGTCTACCTGCGCCGCTTCGGGGTGCTGCCCGCGGCCCAGGGCCACGGTGTCGCCGCCGCGATGGTCGACGCGGCCGTCGAGGCGTGGCCCGGCAAGGCCCGGCTCTCGGTGGTGGCCCGCGAGGAGCTGCCCGCGACGGTGGCCTTCTGGCAGCGCCGCGGCTTCGCCCAGGCCGATCGCCGCTGGCCCTACGTCGAGCTCTCCCGGCCCCTGCCCAGGACCTTCGACGTCGCGAAGGCGGAGGACATGCGGGCCCTGGGGGTCCGCATCGCCGGTGAGCTGCGCGCCGGTGACCTGCTGGTGCTCTCGGGCGGCCTCGGGGCAGGCAAGACGACGTTCACGCAAGGCCTCGGCGAAGGGCTGAAGGTGCGCGGTGGGGTCACCTCGCCGACGTTCGTCATCGCCCGCGTCCACCCCTCGCTGGGGGGCGGGCCCGACCTGGTCCACGTCGACGCCTACCGCCTCGGTGGCCTGGAGGAGCTGGACGACCTGGACCTCGACACCTCGCTCGACGAGGCGGTCACGGTCGTCGAGTGGGGCGAGGGCATGGCCGAAGGGCTCTCGGACTCCCGGCTCGAGGTGCGCATCACCCGCTCCGCCGAGGCCGACGGAGATCTCGACCCGCGACGGGTCGAGGTACTCGGCGTCGGCACCCGCTGGGCCAACTGAGTAGGTTCGGTCCGTGCTGCTCGCCTTCGACACCGCCTCGCCCACCGTCGCCGTCGCCCTCCACGACGGCGAGGACGTGGTCGTGGAGCTGACCTCCGAGCGGTCGATGAAGCACGGCGAGCAGCTGGCCCCGCTCATCGAGAGGGCGCTCGAGCAGGCGGCGCTCGTGCGCCAGGACCTCACCGCGATCGCCGTCGGCGTCGGCCCCGGCCCGTTCACCGGCCTGCGGGTCGGCCTCGTGACCGCTCGCACCCTCGCCTACGTCCTCGAGCTGCCGGTCTACGGCGTGTGCTCGCTGGACGTCCTCGCCGCCGAGGCGGCCCAGCGCCTGCCGGGGCCGTTCGTGGTGGCCACCGACGCGCGGCGCAAGGAGGTCTACCTGGCGTCGTACGACGACGGTGGGGTGCGCCAGTCCGGTCCGGCCGTGGCCAAGCCGGACACCGTCGCCACCGAGCTGCCGGTGGTCGGCGAGGGCGGCGCCCTCTACCCGACGGCGTTCCCGGGCCACACCGGTCCGCTGCGGCCCAGCGCCGGCTGGCTGGCCCGCGTGGTGGCCGAGGAGCTGGCGGAGCTCTACGACCCCGACCCGCTCTACCTGCGCCGTCCCGACGCGGAGACCCCGCGGCCCCCGAAGCGGGTGTCGTGATCCGCCCCGTGATCCGCCCCGTCATCCGCCCTGCCACCGCCGAGGACGTGACGGCGATCGCCGACCTCGAGTCCGAGGCCCTCGGTGAGGACGCCTGGTCCGAGGGCCTGGTCCGTGAGGGGGTCGCGGGCAACCTGCCCACCGTGCACTACGTGGTCGCCGACGACGGCGAGCTGGCCGGGTACGCCGTCGCGAGCGTCGTGGCCGACATCGCGGAGCTGCAGCGGATCGCCGTACGCGACGACCGGCGCCGCAGCGGCGTGGCCTCCGCCCTGCTCGACGCCGTCGTGGCGCTCGCCGACGCCGGGGGAGCCGACCGGCTGTTGCTCGAGGTGCGCGAGACGAACGCGCCGGCGCGGGCGTTCTACGCCGACCGCGGCTTCGTCGAGGTCGACCGCCGCCCGCGCTACTACCGCGACGGAGCGCCGGCGCTCGTGATGCGCCGACCGCTCGGCGCGGCCGGCGGGGGAGGATGGACCCCGTGAAGCAGGAGCCACTCGTCCTCGGCATCGAGACCTCGTGCGACGAGACCGGGGTCGGCATCGTCCGCGGCCACACGCTGCTCGCCGACGCGGTCGCGAGCAGCGTGGAGGAGCACGCCCGGTTCGGCGGCGTCGTACCCGAGGTCGCCAGCCGCGCCCACCTGGAGGCGATGGTGCCCACCATCGAGCGGGCGTGCGAGACCTCCGGCATCGCGCTGCGCGACGTCGACGCGATCGCGGTCACCCACGGGCCGGGGCTGGCCGGCGCGCTGCTCGTCGGGGTCGCCGCCGCCAAGGCGCTGGCGCTGGGGCTCGGCAAGCCGATCTACGGCGTCAACCACCTCGCCGCCCACGTCGCGGTGGACCAGCTCGAGCACGGCGCGCTGCCGGAGCCGTGCCTGGCGCTGCTGGTCAGCGGCGGGCACTCCAGCCTGCTCCGGGTCACCGACGTGACGACCGGCGTCGATCCCCTCGGCACGACCATCGACGACGCGGCGGGGGAGGCCTTCGACAAGGTCGCCCGGCTGCTCGGGCTGCCCTTCCCCGGGGGGCCCCACATCGACCGGGTGGCCCGCGAGGGCGACCGCGTCGCGATCGACTTCCCGCGCGGCCTGACCGGCAGGCGCGACCTCGAGCGGCACCGCTTCGACTTCTCGTTCTCCGGCCTCAAGACGGCCGTGGCGCGCTGGGTGGAGGCCAAGGAGCGCGCCGGCGAGCGGGTCCCCGTCAACGACGTCGCCGCGAGCTTCCAGGAGGCGGTCTGCGACGTTCTCGTACGCAAGGCGCTGGACGCCGCCGCCAGCGAGGGCATCGAGGACCTGCTGATCGGCGGCGGGGTCGCCGCCAACTCCCGTCTGCGGGCCATGGCCGAGGAGCGCGCCGGCCGCCTCGGCATCCGCGTGCGGGTGCCGAGGCCCGGGCTGTGCACCGACAACGGCGCCATGGTGGCCGCGCTCGGTGCGGAGATGGTAGCCAGGGGGCGCCCCGCGTCCCCGCTAGACCTGCCCGCCGACTCCAGCCTCCCGGTCACCGAGGTCCTGGCCGGAGGGTCCTGACAGAGCGGCAGGCGCGCCCCGCTATCTGCCCCGGGAGCGTATCCCGGGGCAGATAGCGCGACGTGCCTGCCGAAGGTGGCCGTCAGTCGATGACGCCCGGCGCGGCGTCCGCGTCGTCGATCCAGTCCTGGCCATCGTCGAAGAGGTCGCGATCGCCACGACGCTCCTGCTCGTCCTTGCCGCGGCCGCGACCGGTGCCCGCCGCGGCTGCGCCACCGCGACCGCCAGCTCCGCCGCCTGCGACGCCCCGCCCGCCCGCGGCGCCGCGTCCGCCCGCGCCGCGTCCGCCCGCACCGCCGCCGGGGCTCACCGCTGCTCCGCGACCGCCGGCGCCGCGACCGGCGCCGGCTCCGCCACCGGGGCTCGCGGCCGCTCCGCGGCCGAGGGCGCCGGCGGCACCGGCACGTGAGCTGGCGCCGATCGGCCGGCCGGCCGCGGAGCCGGCAGTCGCGGCATGGACGCCCGCGACGCGGCTCATCGCCCCGCGGATGCCGGCGACAGCCGCGCCCGCGAGTCCGCCTCCCGCGATCGCCCCGGCGGCCGCCGACGGGAAGCCGCCTGAGCCGCCACCGCCGCCGATGGCTCCGGGCCCGCCCGGAGTCGTGGGGACGGCGCCGGGCGGCAGCCCCGGAGGCTGCGTCGTCGTGGGCGTGGGCTGGAGGCCGGGAGGCTCGGTGGGCGGCTCGTGCACCGGCACCTCCTGGATCGGCGGCGGGGGGAAGCCGCAGATGTTGTCATCCGGGGGGACCACCTGGATCCCGTGGTGCGGGTTGCTGCCGATGGAGGCGTGGTCGGTGGTACGCGGCGGGCGCGTGCTGCCACCGGGGGGCAGGCCGCCGCTGGGAGGCACGTACGGCGAGGGGTCCGCCGGAGTGGCGGGCTGCTCGGGGTCCGGGATGCCGTGGATGGCCTTCATCGTCTCCGTGGCCGAGCCGAAGTCCGTGTCGATCCGGTCGGCCAGCTGGCGCGCGATGTTCTCGCGCGCCTCGAAGGCGTCGCTGAACGACTGCATCTTCTCCTGGTGCTGAGTCTGTGCCGGGAGGTCGGAGCCGTCCTTGGGTCCCGGCGGCGGCCGGTACGGGCCGGGGTTGGGCGGCTGCGGGTAGTAGTGGTTCATCTCGGACTTGCCGACCCGGGCGGCGACGATGGCGCCGTGGGCCACGCCGAGCGCCTCGTTGCCCATGATCAGCTCGTCCTGCTTGGCGCGCATGCCCTTCGCGGACGTGCGGAAGGCCTTGGCCATCGCGGGGCCGGTCTGGCCGCCCAGGCTGCTCTCGAGCCCGGAGGCGTGCTCGAGAGCCATGGCGACGCTGTTGAGCAGGTTCGCGCACCGGCGCCACTCTCGGGCGCTGGCGGCCACCACGTCCTCGGACGCGCCGGCGAGGGCCGTCTCGAGCCGCTGCTGCTGGGGGCCGGTGACCATCAGCCGTCCTCCTTGGGTGCCGCGCAGGAGTTGTTGGTGGTGACGTCGGGCGCCGTGAGGCACGGCTGATAGGCCTCGACCGTGCTGAGCAGGGTGCTCGAGGCGCTCGCCGACGCCTCGTCGGCGTTCGCGAAGCTGGCCACGTAGGTCTCGATGCCCTGCCGGTAGCCGTTGAGCCCGGTCATCATGTCGTGCATCGCCTGGCGCACCTTGGCGTGCGCGAGCTCGGTGTGGTGCGCGAGCTCGCTGCCGCTCTGGGAGCCGCCGAACGCCCCGGGAGGCACGTCGTCGAAGGGGGCACTGCTCAGCCCCTCGACCCCGCTGTCGAGGATCGAGACGATGGCCTTGATGGTGGCGTCGTCCACCTCGATGACTTGCAGGAGGCCTGCGATGCCGCCGACAGCCGGAGCGATCCCGACGGCGTTGACGGCCGTGGTGGCCGCCATCAACCCAGTGGTGGCCTGGGTGTAGTCACCCTGTGCTGCCATGACCTTCTCCTCGGTCTGGGGTGTGTCGTGAACGGTGTCAGCCCCGCCTACCCGCCCCGGAGCGCACTCAAACGTGATCGACCCAGGGTCTCCCGGCAGCGGAGTAGGGAGCGCGGTCGACGGCCCGCCTACGAGCCTCGGATCCGGCTAGCATGTGCGCCCAACGCCAACGAAGGAGTGTCGAGTGGTGCGCAATCTCGGATCCGTGACGGCCCTGGCCGTCGTCCTGATGCTGGCCGCCGGCTGCTCCGACGACGAGCCATCGGCCGCTCCGGACCCGTCGCCCACGGTGTCGGGCAGCGAATCCGGCGCGGTCAGCCCCTCGCCGACCCCGCCCTCGCCCAGCGTGGAGCCGGCGGCCGGGCCGGAGCTGCGCGTGAAGCGGTTCAGCGTGCGCGCACCCGAGGGCTGGGAGATCAGTCCCGAGGGCGATCCCTACACGGCCCAGGCCTTCGCGACCGGGGGCATCGACACGCTGTTCATCGGCGAGTACCCCGACCTCGCCCAGGGCACCATGAGCGTCGAGGACTCGGCCCGGGCGCGCATGCGCAGTGCGGTCTACCGCCAGCAGCCGAAGCTCCAGCCGTACGTCACCGTCGGCGGAGACAAGTGGTACCACATCGCCGGGCAGATCGATGCCGCCTCCTACCTGCTCGACTACGGCACCGTCAAGGACGGTCTGAGCCTCTCGGTGGTGCTGACCTTCACCCTCGACGTCCCGGCGGAGGAGCGCGAGCGGATCGCCCAGGCCGTGCTCGCCACCGTCACCGTCGACTGAGGAGGGCTCACCCGAGCAGCACGTAGTCGCTGAAGTCCTGAGTGCCGGGGCCACCGGCGACGACCTTCTCGACCGTGCCGTCGCCGCGAAGGCGCCAGATGCTCCACGCGCCCGGGTCGCGCTCGAACACCGTGGCCACGAGCGAGCCGTCGTCGGCCCAGTCCTCGTCGGCCACGACGCCGTCGGGGTCGAGCCGGGCTGCCAGCTCGCCGCCCCCGTCGATGATGCCGACGTACGGACGGCTGAGTCCGTCGTGGTAGGCCTCCGAGACGGCCACGAGGTCACCCGTGGGGTCGAGGTCGAGCAACGAGTAGGCGCACGTGTCGTAGGTGTAGCCGGTGGTCGCGGTGCCGTAGAGCGCGTAGCAGGCCTCGGCGCCCTCGGCGGACAGCTGCACCGCCACCGTCCCGTCCTCGGCGGCGTCCGCCACGTCGATCGGCGCCGGGTCGGCGTCCACCGCGTCGCGCAGCGAGCCGTCGGCCCCGAGCACCTGCGCAGGCCCGCCGCTGCCGTCGGTGAGGTAGAGCCGGCACCCGGTGTCGTCGCGTCCGCAGTCGCCGACCAGCGCGGTCGGGCTCAGGTCGGCCTCGAGGCCACGGGCGACGGTCCGGCTCCGGCCGTCCGAGCGCACGACCAGCTCGCCCGCGGTCGTGAGGTAGGCGATCGCGGTGCTCTGCTCGTTGGCGACGGGGCCCGAGAGCACGCCGCGCACGGTGTCGGTGACCTCCCCGTCCTCGTCCACCAGCTCGAGCACGTCGATGCCGGTGTCGTCGTCGTTGCGGGCGCCGACCAGCAGGCCGTCGAGCACGACGCCGAACGAGTAGGCGGAGGGGACCTCGACCGGGGGAGCCTCCGAGCGCACCCAGGTGCGGCCGTCGAGGTAGTCGACTCCGAGGCCCGAGCCGCCGGTGTCGACACCCTCGGAGGGGGGCAAGGTGGGGTCGGCACTCTGGCTCGCGGGCGGCAGGTCGCGGTCGGTGCGGCCGGTGAGGCCCTGCCCGGCCACGACGGCGAGCGGCACCAGGACCGCCGCGACCGCCAGGACGCTGGCGGCGGCGAGACGCCGGGTACGCCTGATGCGCGAGGCGCGGCCCTTCACCTGATCGAGGGAGAAGGGGGCGTCGTCGAGGCCCCGCACGCGGTCCCCCAGCTCACGGCGCACCTCGGACTCCCAGCGGTCGATGCTCATTGCTCCTCCTCCCGGTGGGCAGGGCTCAGGTCGGACGGGACGCGGTCACGCAGCGCGGCGAGCGCACGACTGCACTGCGACTTCACGGTGCCGACCGAGATGCCGAGGATGTCGGCGGTCTCGGCCTCCGTCAGCTGCTCGTAGTAGCGCAGCACCACCACGGCGCGGGCCTTCTGCGGCAGGGTCTGCACGACGTCCCACAGTGCGGAGCTCAGCCCCTCGTCGTAGGCGTCGCTGACGGCGCGGTCCGGGATGGTCTCGGCGGCGAACTCCCGGCGCTTCCAGCCGCGGCGCCACAGCGAGTTGTTCTCGTTGACCATGATCCGGCGGACATAGGCGTCCACCGAGCCGCGGTCGCGCACCTTGTCCCAGGCCAGGTAGAGCTTGGCCAGCGAGGTCTGCAGGACGTCCTCGGCCTGGTGCCGGTCTCCGGTGAGCAGGTACGCCGTCCGCAGGAGCTGCGGCTGGCGTGCGTTCAGGTACGCCGCGAACTCCTCGTCACGGTCGGCCGAGCGGGCGCTCATGCGCCCAGTCTCGGGGGTTGGCCGCGCCGAGAGCGGCACGGTCGTCGCGGCGTGGTCCACGTGTCGAAGACGCCAACCGCCCCGAGATGGTTGCAATCTCCCGGAAGTGGCCGGGATGGACGTGCGCGTCCTCACGTCCGCCTCCGCACCCCACCCTGACCGCGGGGCCCTTACGGTTGCAGGGAGCACGAGCCCACCACAGGGACAGGACGAAGGAGCACGGATGCAGCAGGTCAAGGCGGTCGTCGCACGAGCCAAGGGTCAGCCCACCGAGGTGGTGACCATCAACGTGCCCGACCCGGGGCCGGGCGAGGCGCTGGTGAAGGTGCAGGCGTGCGGGGTGTGCCACACCGACCTGCACTACCGCGAGGGCGGGATCAACGACGACTTCCCGTTCCTGCTCGGCCACGAGGCCGCGGGCGTGGTCGAGGCCGTGGGCCCGGACGTGACGACGGTGGCGCCGGGGGACTTCGTGGTCCTCAACTGGCGCGCGGTGTGCGGCGACTGTCGTGCGTGTGACCGCGGGGAGCCGCAGTACTGCTTCGCCACCCACAACGCGACGCAGAAGATGACGCTCGAGGACGGCACCGAGCTGAGCCCCGCGCTGGGCATCGGCGCGTTCGCGGAGAAGACCCTGGTGGCGGCCGGCCAGTGCACCAAGGTCGACCCGTCGGCGCGCCCGGCCGCGGCCGGCCTGCTGGGCTGCGGCGTCATGGCCGGCATCGGCGCGGCGATCAACACCGGTGCGGTGACCCGGGGCAAGACCGTCGCGGTCATCGGCTGCGGCGGTGTCGGGGTGGCCGCGGTCGCCGGGTCGGCGCTGGCGGGCGCGTCGAAGGTCATCGCCGTGGACATCGACCCGAAGAAGCTCGAGAAGGCAAAGGAGCTGGGCGCGACGCACACCGTCGACTCCTCGCAGGTCGACCCGGTGACGGCGATTCAGGAGCTGACCGGCGGCTTCGGCGCCGACGTCGTGATCGAGGCCGTGGGCCGCCCGGAGACGTGGAAGCAGGCGTTCTACGCGCGCGACCTCGCCGGGACCGTCGTCCTGGTCGGGGTGCCGACGCCCGACATGGTGATGCCCGAGATCCCGCTCATCGACGTCTTCGGCCGCGGCGGCTCGCTCAAGTCCAGCTGGTACGGCGACTGTCTGCCGAGCCGCGACTTCCCGCTGCTGGTCGACCTCTACCAGCAGGGCCGGCTCGACCTGGACGCCTTCGTGACCGAGGAGGTCGGCCTCGGCGACGTCGAGGCGGCGTTCGAGCGGATGCACCGCGGCGACGTGCTGCGCAGCGTGGTGATCCTGTGAGCGAGGCGAGAGCGCGCATCGACCACGCCGTCTCGTCGGGCACGTTCAGCCTGGACGGGCAGACCTTCGACGTCGACAACAACATCTGGGTGGTCGGCGACGACACCGAGTGTGTCGTCATCGACGCGCCGCACTCGGTCGAGGACATCCTCGCGGTCGTGGGGGAGCGCACGGTCAAGGCGATCCTGCTCACCCATGCCCACGACGACCACTGCCGGGTCGCACCGGCGCTGCGCGAGCGCGTCGTCGCGCCGATCATGCTGCACCCGGACGACAAGCCGCTCTGGGAGCTCACGCACACCGACGAGCTCTGGGACCTCGACCTGGCCGACGGGACCGAGATCGAGGTCGCCGGGACGACCCTGCGGGTGCTGCACACGCCGGGGCACGCGCCGGGCGCGGTCTGCTTCTACGCGCCCGAGCTGGGCTGCGTGTTCACCGGTGACACCCTCTTCCACGGCGGGCCCGGGGCGACCGGCCGCTCGTTCAGCGACGAGGACCTGATCGTGGACTCGATCCGCACCCAGCTCTTCGCGCTGCCCGACGACACCGTCGTCCACACCGGCCACGGCGATGACACGACCATCGCAGCCGAGAAGGCGGCGCTGGCCTGACCCGGCCCGTCCCGCCGGCCGCAGAGGTCCCGGCGGGACGGGACCATCGTCCTTCGGGATGCTGGACCTTCAGCACTGAGCACCGGCCTCCGGGATCCGTAGATTTCGTGGTGTCGCGAATGACATCAGGTCTTCGCAAGCAACAGGAGGACGTCATGCGCTCCACTCTCGACAAGTTGATCTCCGGTACCGGCCTGCTCCTCGCGGCCGTGCTCCTCGTCGCGGGAGGCCTGCTCACGTGGGCGAACGTGTTCATCGGAGACCAGGTCGAGGAGCAGCTGCTGGCCCAGGACATCGTGATGCCCGAGGGTCCCGCCCTCGGCGGCCTGAGCGACGAGAGCGTCGAGGCGCTCGAGGAGTTCGCCGGCTCGCCGATGGACACCGGTGCCGAGGCTCGTGCCTACGCCGACCACTACATCCAGTCCCACATGAACTCCAGCGGCGAGGAGCTCGCGGGCGAGCCGCAGACGTACTCGGAGGCCAGCAACAAGGCTCGTGAGCTCGGCGCCGCCCTCGCGGAGAACCCCGAGGCCAGCCAGGAGCAGATCGACGAGGCGGCCGCCTGGGGCGAGCTGCGTGAGTCGCTCTTCATGGGCAGCACGCTGCGCGGCCTGCTCCTCTACGCCTACGCCTTCGCCACCATGGGCGTGATCGCCGGGTACGCCGCCGTCGCCTCCTTCGTCGGCGCGGGTGTCCTCCTGGTCCTGGGCCTGCTGGGCCTGCGGCACGCCGGCCGGATCAAGGCGAACGAGGCCACCGCCACCGCCTGACCACTGCGCTCGACCACGGACCTGTCGCCCTCACGGGCGGCAGGTCCGTTGCGGTTGCGGTGGTGGTTGCCGGTGACGTGGGACTTGCGTCGCCGCCGCCCTGCCCGGCTCAGAACGGGTCGACGAGCAGGGCCGTGCCCTGACCGCCCACGCGGGTCAGCACGATGGTGGCCTCGTCGTCGCCGACCAGCGCCAGCCGCTTGCGCAGCTGCTCCGGGACCACCTCGACGCCCCGCTTCTTGATCGTGAGGCGGCCGATGCCCCGCTCGCGCAGGGCGGCGCGCAGCGCCTTCTCGCGGTACGGCAGCTCCGCGACGACCCGGTAGCCGCGCGCGAACGGCGTACGGAAGGAGCCGTCGGAGGTGACGTAGGCGATGTGCTCGTCGAGCAGCCCGCCGTCCACGCCGGCGGCGACCGCGGTCACGAGCCCGGCGCGGATGACGGCACCGTCCGGCTCGTACAGGTACTCGCCGACGGCGCGGACCTCGCCGCCCGGGTCGTCCTCGTCCGTGAGGGTCGCCAGCCCGCCGCGCCCGATCACGGTGGCACGGCGGCGTACGGTCGCCAGCCGGCCCGACCAGAGGGCCGCCTCCTTGACCTCACCGTGGTCGCTCACCCACTCGGCCTCCACGCCCTCGGGCACGAGCGCGTGCGGGATGCCGGGCGCGACCTTGACGCAGGAGTCGCGGCGCAGGAGCCCTTCGACGAACGGCCACGGCGGCGCCCAGTCGTCGACGTCGAACGTCCGGCCACGCGCGGTACGGCGGGCCGGGTCGGCGAAGGCGACGTCGAAGGGGCGGGTGTCGATCTCGGTGGCGTCGGCCACCGCGACGGCGCCGCCGAGGTCGAGGGCGGCCAGATTGGCCTCCGCCACCGCCACCCGGACCGGGTCGAGATCGACCCCGGCGCACACGATGCCGACCCGCGCGGCGGCGAGCAGGTCGCCGCCGATGCCGCAGCCGAGGTCGACGAGGCTCTGGGCGCGAAACGCCGCCAGGCGTCCCGCGCGGTGGTCCGCGACCGCCGCACGCGTGGCCTGCTCGAGGCCGTCCGGGGTGAAGTACATCCGTGCGGCCAGGTCGCCGAACTTGGCCACGGCCCGCTCGCGCAGCCGCACCTGTGTCAGTGCGGCCGCGGCGTGCTCGGCGCTCGCCGAGCGTCGCAACGCGGTCTGGGCGCGCAGCGGGTCCGGCTCGTCGAGCGCGCCCGCCGTGGCCAGCAGCCGCTGGCCCGGCTCGGTGAGCAGCCAGCGAAACGAGTCGAGGTCCACCCCGTGATCCTGTCAGGCCGGGTCTGCCGCGGCGACGGCAGCGGAACCTTCTGCGCGGACCCGACTCCTGCTGCGCCGGCGTCCCGTGCGCTCAGGAGGCGATTCGGGCGCCGCCGTCCATCGTCAGGATCTCCCCGGTGACATAGGCCGCGTGGTCGCTGGCGAGGTAGACGATGCCGCTCGCCACCTCGGAGGCCTTGGCCAGGCGCGGGATCAAGGTCTTGTGGCCGAGCACGGACTTGTCGTCCAGGCCGATGATCCCCTGCATCATCGGGGAGTCGGGCGCCGTGCGGCTCCCGGAGCTGACGTGCGCCGGGTCGTCGGGCCGCGTGCCGTAGGGCGAGACCGCGTTGACCGTGATGCCGTGCGCCGCGGTCTCCCTGGCCAGGGTCCGCGTGAAGGTGTGGATCGCGCCCTTGGCCGCCGAGTACACGGACATGAGCGAGTCACCGATGTCGGCCGCGGTGGAGCCGACGTGGACCACCCGCCCACGGCCCTGCGCGATCATGTGGGGCAGCACCGCCTGCGTGACGTGCAGGACGCTGGTGAGGTTCCACGAGAGGTCGAGCTCCCACGTGGCGGGATCGCTGTCGACGAAGGCGGCCACCGAGGCGATGTTGCCCGCGGCCGTCACCAGCACGTCGATGGCTCCGAACCGCTGCACCGCAGCCTCGACCATCGCGTCCACCTGGGCGCGGTCGGTGACGTCGCAGGAGACCCAGAGCCCCTGGCCGCCGGCCCGCTCGACGTCCGCGACCACCTCGAGCCCCTTCTCCTCGTTGCGCCCGACCACGACGACGTTCGCCCCTTCGGACGCCAACGCCGTGCAGGTGGCGCGCCCGATGTTGGCGGTGCCGCCCGTGACGACGGCCGTGCGGCCACTCAGTCCCATGTCCATGACGTCTCGGTTCTCCCAAGCCTTGAGCGGGGACGGTTCCGCGACCTCGTCGACATCCGTCCGCGAATAGGTACGCGGTCTCCACCAGCTCGATCCGGATGCCGTCCGGGCCGAGCAGGCACAGCACCCGCAAGCTGTCGTAGGTGCCCAGACCCTACGTCTCCGGCTCGCCCACCGCGGGTACGTCCACGCCGAGGGAGTTGCGGGCCTCGGGCAGCCCCCTTCTGGCACTCTCCTGGCCTGAGTGCTAGTTTCGTTGTTGGCACTCTCACCATGAGGGTGCCAGAGCTTGCAGTGTGGTGCGACCCCCGCGACGGCGTACCTCCCCGCAAGCCCCAACGTGGGGAGGACGCCGTCCTCCCGGTAGAGCAACCCAGAGTCAGAGAAAGTGGAGGTCGACACCGTGTCGGTCAACATCAAGCCTCTCGAGGACCGCATCGTCGTGAAGCCGCTCGACGCCGAGCAGACCACGGCGTCCGGCCTGGTCATCCCGGACACCGCGAAGGAGAAGCCCCAGGAGGGCGAGGTCGTGGCCGTAGGCCCCGGCCGCTTCAACGAGGACGGCGACGAGCGCATCCCCATGGACATCTCCGTGGGCGACAAGGTCATCTACAGCAAGTACGGCGGCACCGAGGTCAAGTACGGCGGCGAGGAGTTCCTCATCCTCTCCGGCCGCGACGTCCTCGCGATCGTTTCCTGATTTTCTTCCGGGTCGTGTGCCTGAGGACGCGCTCAGGCGCGCTCCTCGGCACACGACCCGATTTCATTTGACCTAGGAGAACCATGCCCAAGATCCTGGAGTTCGACGAGAACGCCCGCCGCTCCCTCGAGCGCGGCGTCGACGCTCTCGCCAACGCCGTCAAGGTGACGCTCGGCCCCAAGGGCCGCTACGTCGTCCTCGACAAGAAGTGGGGAGCCCCCACGATCACCAACGACGGCGTCACCGTCGCCCGTGAGATCGAGCTGGACGACCCGTTCGAGAACCTGGGGGCGCAGCTCACCAAGGAGGTCGCCACCAAGACGAACGACATCGCCGGTGACGGCACCACGACGGCCACCGTGCTGGCGCAGGCGATGGTCCACGAGGGCCTGCGCGCCGTCGCGGCCGGTGCCAACCCGATGAGCCTCAAGCGCGGCATGGACAAGGCGACCGCCGCGGTGGGCGAGGCCCTGCGCGAGGCCGCCCGCGAGGTCGACTCGGTCGAGGACATGGCCTCGGTGGCCACGATCTCGAGCCGTGACGCCCACATCGGCGACCTGCTCTCGCAGGCCTTCGACAAGGTCGGCAAGGACGGTGTCATCACCGTCGAGGAGTCCAACACCATGGGCACCGAGCTGGACTTCACCGAGGGGATGCAGTTCGACAAGGGCTACATCTCGTCGTACTTCGTCACCGACACCGAGCGCATGGAGGCCGTCCTCGACGACCCCTACATCCTCCTGCACCAGGGCAAGATCTCGGCGATCGCCGAGCTGCTGCCGCTGCTGGAGAAGGTCATCCAGGCCGGCAAGCCGCTCTTCATTCTGGCCGAGGACGTCGACGGGGAGGCGCTGTCGACCCTGGTGGTCAACAAGATCCGCGGCACGTTCAACGCCGTGGCGGTCAAGGCACCGGCCTTCGGTGACCGTCGCAAGGCGATGATGCAGGACATCGCGACCCTGACCGGCGGTCAGGTCATCGCGCCCGAGGTCGGCCTCAAGCTCGACCAGATCGGCCTGGAGGCGCTCGGCACCGCGCGCCGCGTCGTCATCACCAAGGACGACACCACGATCGTCGACGGCGGCGGCGACGCCTCCGAGGTCGAGGGCCGCGTCAACCAGATCAAGGCCGAGATCGAGAACACCGACTCCGACTGGGACCGCGAGAAGCTCCAGGAGCGTCTCGCCAAGCTCGCCGGCGGCGTCTGCGTCATCAAGGTCGGCGCGCACACCGAGGTCGAGCTCAAGGAGAAGAAGCACCGCATCGAGGACGCCGTCTCCGCGACGCGCGCCGCGATCGAGGAGGGCATCGTCGCCGGTGGCGGCTCGGCCCTCATCCACGCGGTCAAGGTCCTCGAGGACGACCTCGGCCTGACCGGCGACGAGGCGGCGGGTGTCCGCATCGTCCGCAAGTCGGCCGACGAGCCGCTGCGCTGGATCGCCGAGAACGGCGGCGTCAACGGCTACGTCGTGACCACCAAGGTCCGCGAGCTCGGCGTCGGCAACGGCTACAACGCCGCGACCGACGAGTACGGCGACCTGGTCGCCCAGGGTGTCCTGGACCCGGTCAAGGTCACCCGCTCGGCGCTCGTCAACGCCAGCTCGATCGCGGGCATGCTGCTCACGACCGAGACCCTGATCGTCGACAAGCCCGAGGACGAGGACGACGCTCCGGCCGCCGGCCACGGGCACGGCCACGGCCACTGATCCACCGCACCTCCCGCTGACCCGTCAGAAACTTTCTGACGGGTCAGCGGCATTTCGGTGCAGTTGGTGACGGGTCGGCGTGGACGGGTGGAGACGTAGCGCCGGTGAAACAGGACGGACGCCGTCCGGCAACCTGCGCCGGGCACAGTCGGGCCATGTTGTGGAGAGTGCGAGCGACACTGCCCGAGCGGCCGGGGGCCCTCGCGGCGCTCGCGGCGGAGTGTGGAGCGGCGGGCGTGAACATCCTGGGGGTGCAGGTGTTCCCCGGCGTCGAGGCGGTGACCGACGAGCTGGTCCTGAGCACGCCCGACTCCTGGGACGAGGCGGACCTCACCGGGCTCGTCGGCCGCGCCGGCGGGCTGTCCGTGAGCGCGGCCACCTGCACGGAGGCGGCGCTCACCGACCAGCCGACCCGCTACGTGCAGGCCGCGCGCGGGGTGCTCGAGGCGCCGTCGTCCTTCCCGGAGGTGGTTGCGGCGCTCTTCGACGCGGATGTCGTGCCGAGCGGCAGCGCCCAGGACGTCATGGAGATGGCCGTGGGGGACGTGCAGGTGCAGATCCGCCGCAGCGCCCCGTTCACCGCCACCGAGCACGCGCGCGGCGCGGCGATGGCCGACCTGGTCAGCGACGTGCTCGCCCGGGAGCACCATCCGTCGCCCCGGCTCTCCGACCACCGACGGATGGGCGAGGGCAGCCTGCCCGACTACCACGTGGAGGGCCGCTCCGCGGTGGCCACCATCGAGGGCACCCGGGTCGGCGTCGCCACCCTGCTCGCCGCCGAGCCGGACCTGCCCGACGTACTGCCGGTCGACCTGGAGGTCGACGCGGCGTGGCAGCGTCGCGGCATCGGCACCCGCCTGCTCGGGGACGCCGCCAGGCTCGCCAACGGCCTGGGCGCCGAGGCCATCCTGCTCACCACTCGCTCGGACAACCAGGCCGTCATGCCGATGGTGATGGCCGCCGGGATGCGGGGGCGGATCCGGATGGCCGGCGAGGTGCTGACGGTGCGGATCACCGTGCGTGATCTGCGTCCCCTGGCGGTCACCCGGCCGTGAGCCGCCCTCGCGGAGGCGGACTAGACTGCGATGGTGGAACTCCCTGACAAGTTCGCCGCGCTGGGCCTGACCTACGACGATGTCCTCCTGCTGCCGGGCCACTCCGACCTGGCGCCCGACGAGATCGACACGAGCACCCGCCTCACCCGGGAGCTGACGATCCAGGTCCCGCTCGTGAGCGCGGCCATGGACACCGTCACCGAGTCGCGCATGGCCATCGCGATGGCCCGCCAGGGCGGCTTGGGCGTGCTGCACCGCAACCTGTCCATCGAGGACCAGGCCTACCAGGTCGACCTCGTGAAGCGGACCCAGACCGGGATCATCTCCAACCCGGTCACGATCGGTCCGGACGCGACGCTGGAGGAGCTCGACGCCATCTGCGGCGAGTACCGCGTCTCCGGGCTGCCGGTCGTCGACACCGACAACCGCCTGCTCGGGATCTGCACCAACCGCGACCTGCGCTTCACCCCCGTGGCGGAGTGGGCCACCACCAAGGTCGACGAGGTCATGACGCCGATGCCGCTCGTGACGGGCCACGTCGGGATCTCGCGGGAGGACGCGACCATGCTGCTGCGCCAGCACAAGCGCGAGCGGCTCCCGCTGGTCGACGACCAGGGACGTCTGGGCGGGCTCATCACGGTCAAGGACTTCGTGAAGTCCGAGCAGTTCCCGAAGGCCTCCAAGGACGGCGACGGTCGGCTCATGGTCGGGGCCGCGATCGGCTACTTCGGTGACGCCTGGCAGCGCGCCACCACGCTCATCGAGGCGGGCGCGGACGTGCTCGTCGCCGACACGGCCCACGGCTACGTCCGGATGCTTCTCGAGATGGTCGAGCGGCTCAAGAAGGACCCCGCCACCCGCCACGTGCAGGTCATCGGCGGCAACGTCGCCACCCGCGAGGGCGCCCAGGCTTTCGTCGACGCCGGCGCGGACGCGATCAAGGTGGGCGTCGGGCCGGGCTCGATCTGCACCACCCGCGTGGTCACCGGTGTCGGCGCCCCCCAGGTCACCGCGGTCTACGAGGCCTCGCTGGCTGCCAAGCCCGCCGGCGTACCGGTCATCGCCGACGGCGGCATGAAGCACTCCGGCGAGATCGCCAAGGCCCTGGTCGCCGGCGCCGACACGGTGATGCTCGGCTCGCTGCTGGCCGGCTGCGAGGAGAGCCCGGGGGACCTGGTCTTCGTCAACGGCAAGCAGTACAAGTCCTACCGCGGCATGGGATCGCTCGGAGCGATGTCCAGTCGTGGGAAGAAGTCCTACTCTAAGGACCGCTACTTCCAGGCCGAGGTGCTCACCGACGACAAGCTCGTGCCCGAGGGCATCGAGGGCCAGGTCGCCTTCCGCGGGCCGCTCGCGGCGGTCGCCCACCAGCTGATCGGCGGTCTCAACCAGTCGATGTTCTACGTCGGCGCCCGCACCGTCCCGGAGCTCCAGGAGAAGGGCCGGTTCGTGCGCATCACCTCGGCCTCCCTCAAGGAGAGCCACCCGCACGACGTGCAGATGACCGTCGAGGCGCCCAACTACTCGGGTCACTGATTCGGCGGATCCTCGCCGGCCGGGCACGGGAGATCGCCGACATGGGCGACGCGACTCGGCCAGTGCGGCGGACCCGTGGGAAACTTCGGCCATGACCGAGATCCAGATCGGCCAGGCCAAGCGCGGCCGGCGTGCCTACTCCTTCGACGACATCGCGATCGTCCCCTCGCGCCGCACGCGAGACCCCGAAGAGGTCAGCATCGACTGGCAGATCGACGCCTACCGCTTCGGGCTCCCGGTCCTCGCCGCGCCGATGGACTCGGTGATGTCGCCGGAGACGGCGGTGGCGCTGGGCCGGTTCGGTGGCCTCGGGGTGCTGAACCTCGAGGGGCTGTGGACGCGGTACGAGGACCCGCTCTCGCTGCTCGAGGAGGTGTCCGGCCTCCAGGGCATCGACGCCACGGCGCGGATGCAGGAGATCTACGCCGAGCCGGTCAAGGCCGAGCTCATCACGCACCGGCTCCGCGAGGTCCGCGACGCCGGGGTCACGGTCGCCGGATCCCTGTCGCCGCAGCGCACCAAGGAGTTCGCCAAGGTCGTGGTCGACGCCGGCGTCGACATGTTCGTCATCCGCGGTACGACGGTCAGCGCCGAGCACGTCTCGTCCCAGGCGGAGCCGCTGAACCTCAAGGAGTTCATCTACGAGCTCGACGTACCGGTCATCGTGGGCGGCTGCGCCACCCACCAGGCCGCCCTGCACCTGATGCGCACGGGCGCCGCCGGCGTACTGGTGGGCTTCGGCGGCGGCGCCGCCCACACCACGCGCACGGTGCTCGGCGTGGCCGTGCCGATGGCCTCGGCCGTGGCCGACGTCGCCGCCGCCCGCCGCGACTACCTGGATGAGTCCGGAGGCCGCTACGTCCACGTGATCGCCGACGGCTCGATCGGCAAGTCGGGCGACATCGCCAAGGCGATCGCGTGCGGGGCCGACGCGGTCATGGTCGGCTCGCCGTTCGCGCGGGCCACCGACGCCCCCGGCGGCGGCTTCCACTGGGGCGCCGAGGCGCACCACGCGGACCTGCCGCGCGGCCAGCGCGTGGAGTTCGACCGGGTCGGCACGCTGGAGGAGATCCTGTTCGGCCCCTCGCGCGTGGCCGACGGCACCATGAACCTGATCGGCGCCCTCAAGCGCGCCATGGCCACGACCGGGTACACCGACCTCAAGGAGTTCCAGCGCGTCGAGGTCGTCGTCGAGTAGTGAGCGCCCCCGCACCGGTCGTCATCCACACCGACGGCGCCTGTATCCCCAACCCCGGCCCCGGAGGCTGGGGAGCCCTGCTGCAGCAGGGCAGCCACGAGCTCGAGCTCTGCGGTGGCGAGGCCGGCGAGACGACGAACAACCGCATGGAGCTCATGGCACCGATCCGGGCACTGGAGGCCCTCAAGCGGCGATCGGTCGTGCAGATCCACACCGACAGCACCTACGTGCGCAACGGCATTACGAAGTGGGTGGTCGGCTGGTCCGGCAACGGCTGGAAGACCTCGGCCAAGCAGCCGGTCAAGAACGTCGACCTCTGGCAGCAGCTCGTCGCCGCGTGCGCCGAGCACGAGGTCGAGTGGCACTGGATCAAGGGGCACGCCGGGCACGAGGGCAACGAGCGCGCCGACCGCCTCGCCGCCCGGGGGCTGACCGAGGCGGTCGCGGCCGCACGCGGCAGCTGACCGCCCCTGCCGCCCACCGGCGTCATACGTCCGTCATCTGCCCCTTGCGACAATGGGGGCATGAGCCCGCCTCTCGTACCTCCGTCCGCGCTCGGCCCGGAGGCCCGCGACCGGTCGCTGGCCGCGATGAGTGGCCTCGCAGGCGAGGCCGAGCTCGACGTGCTGGTGGTCGGTGGTGGCGTCGTGGGGGCTGGCACCGCCCTGGACGCCGTGACCCGCGGGCTGAGCACCGGCCTGGTCGAGCAGCGCGACCTCGCCAGCGGAACCAGCAGCCGCAGCAGCAAGCTCGTCCACGGTGGCCTGCGCTACCTGGAGATGCTCGACTTCGGGCTGGTGCGCGAGGCGCTGCAGGAGCGAGGCCTCCTGCTGACCCGCCTCGCCCCGCACCTGGTGCGGCCGGTGTCGTTCCTCTACCCACTCACCCACCGCGGTTGGGAGCGCCCGTACGTCGGCGCCGGCCTGGCGCTGTACGACGGCATGGCGATGCTGGGCAGCTCGGACATGGGCGTGCCGCGCCACCGGCACCTCTCGCGCAAGCAGGTCAGCCGGATCGCACCCGACTTCAGGCCGGACGCGCTCGCCGGCGCCATCCAGTACTGGGACTGCCAGGTGGACGACGCCCGGTTGGTGCTGTCGCTGGCCCGCACCGCGGCGGGGCTCGGTGCGCACGTGGCCACGCGGGTCCGCGTCACCGGCTTCCTCCGCGAGGGCGAGCGGGTCGTGGGCGTGACGGCGCGGGACCTGGAGGCCGGACGCGAGCTGGAGATCCGCGCCCGCGTGGTCGTCAACGCCGCCGGGGTCTGGACCGACGAGATCCAGGACCTCGTCGGCGGTCGCGGCGCGCTGCGCGTCCAGGCCAGCAAGGGCGTGCACATCGTCGTGCCCAGGGACCGGATCCGGTCCGAGGCCGGGTTCATCGTGCGCACCGAGAAGTCGGTCCTGTTCGTGATCCCCTGGGGCCGGCACTGGATCATCGGCACCACCGACACCCCCTGGGACCTCGACAAGGCCCATCCCGCCGCCAGCCGGGCCGACATCGACTACATCCTCGACCACGTCAACGCGATTCTGCGTGAGCCGCTGGACCATGACGACGTGGTGGGAGTCTGGGCCGGGCTGCGCCCGCTGCTGTCCGGCGAGTCCGAGCCCACCTCGAAGATCTCGCGCGAGCACACCGTCGTCACGCCGGTCCCGGGCCTGGTGATGATCGCCGGCGGCAAGCTCACGACGTACCGGGTGATGGCGCGCGACGCCATCGACGCCGCCGCCCACTCGCTGCGCACCACGGTCAACCTGACCGTGCGCCAGTCGATCACCGACCGGGTGCCGCTGCTCGGCGCCGACGGGTTCGAGACCCGCTCCAACCAGCGCGTCCTCCTGGCGCGCCGCTCCGGGCTGCACGTCGCCCGCATCGACCACCTCCTCGGCAGGTACGGCGGTCAGGTCGACGACCTGCTCGCGCTGGTCGCCTCGGACCCGGCGCTCGGCGAGCCGCTGACGGGAGCCGAGGACTACCTCGCGGCCGAGGTGGTCTACGCCGTCACCCATGAGGCCGCACGCCACCTCGACGACGTCTTGACCCGGCGTACCCGGATCTCCATCGAGACCTTCGACCGCGGCGTCGCCGCCGCCCCCCACGCCGCCCGGCTCATGGCCGGTGCCCTCGGCTGGGACGACGCCCGCGTCATCGACGAGGTCGACCACTACCTGCGCCGCGTCGAGGCCGAGCGCCGGAGCCAGCTCATGCTCACCGACCAGGAGGCTGACGAGGCGCGGGTGCGCGCGCCGGACATCGTCTGAGCAGGGTTATCAGCATCTGCTGGGATCCCGGCGCTGCTGGGCCAGAAAAGCACCCCAGAAGCACCGGGTTATCAGCAGATGCTGATAACCCTGCCCGGCGCACCCCGTTGACAACTAGAACACGTTCCACCCATGCTGACGGGTGTCAAGTGAGACCCACGTCACAGGGGAGTGCGAGTGAGCCAGGTGCCACCGCCCGCGGACATGACGTTGCAGCGCTCGAGCCGGGACGCCACCTCGGTACCGACGGCGCTCGCGGGCTGGCTGGCCACACTGCTCGTCGACGGCGCCGAGCCGCGCGTGACGCTGCACTCCGGCGTCGACGCCAACGGGATGTCCTCGGAGACGCTGCCACTCGACGTGGACTGGAGCGAGGACGGCGCTGCGCGCCACGGCGAGTACGTCGCCCGGGTCGCGCCGGCCGCGGCGGACTTCCCGGTCTTCCCCAGGTACGAGCTGCAGGACCAGTACGACGCGATGCGGATCGTCGCCGAGCGCTCGGAGGTGCCGGTGCCGGCCGTGAGGTGGATGGAGCCGACGGGAGCGGTGCTGGGCACCCCGTTCTTCCTGATGGACCGCGTCGACGGGTTGATCCCGCAGGACGTGCTGCCCTACAACTTCGGCGACAACTGGCTCCACGACGCCGGCGAGGACGACCAGCGCCGGCTGCAGGACGCCAGCGTCGGGCTGCTGGCGGGCCTGCACGCCATCCCCGACCCGCAGACCACCTTCGCCTTCCTCGACCCGGCCCGCCATGGCCACGAGGGCGGATCCCTGCTGGAGCGGACCCTCGCCCGGACGGTGGCCTGGTACGACTTCGCCCAGGCCGACATCGGCCCCAGTCCTCTGGTGGAGCGCGCGCTCGCGTGGCTGCGGCTCCACCTCCCGACAGCACCGGACGGCGAGGCAGTCCTGTGCTGGGGCGACGCGCGCATCGGCAACACCATCTACCGCGACTTCACTCCGGTCGCGGTGCTCGACTGGGAGATGGCCGCGATCGGCCCGCGCCAGCTGGACGTGTCGTGGATGCTCTTCGCCCACCAGGTCTTCGAGACGATCACCGGGATGCTCGGGCTGCCGGGCATGCCGCACTTCCTGCGCGAGGAGGACGTCGTCGCCGAGTACGAGCGGCTCACGGGCGCGAGCCTCGGCGACCTCACCTGGTACCACGTCTACAACGGACTGCAGTGGTGCATCGTCTTCATGCGCACCGGCGCCCGGCAGATCCACTTCGGCGAGATCCAGCGTCCCGAGGACATCGAGACGCTCTTCCACTGCAAGCCTCTGGTCGAGCGCATCCTCGACGAGGCGGGGGCGTAACCGGCCATGGTCAGCCACCTCGACGAGTATCCGATCCACCAGGCGCCGTTGCCCGTGACCTGGGCGGCGAGCAGTGACCGGAACTTCTACGACCGCTGCTACTTCAACGCCCACGACCGCACCGGCGACATCTTCGTCATCACCGGTGCCGGCTACTACCCGAACCTCGGCACCAAGGACGCCTTCGTCCTGGTCCGTCGCGGCGACGAGCAGACCGCCGTGCACCTGGGCGACGCGATCGACGACGACCGCCTGCACCAGCACGTCGGTGGCTACCGGATCGAGGTGGTCGAGCCGCTGCGCAGGCTGCGGCTGGTCCTCGAGGAGACCGAGGGCGTCGCGATGGACCTGACCTGGGAGGGCTCCTTCGAGGTCCTGCAGGAGCAGCCGCACATCATGCGCGCCGGCAGCCGGGTCACCTTGGACGCCCAGCGGTTCGCCCAGGTCGGGACCTGGGAGGGGTCGATCTCGATCGACGGCGAGGACATCGCCGTGGACGCGAACCGCTGGGTCGGCACCCGGGACCGGTCCTGGGGGATCCGGCCGGTGGGGGAGGCCGAGCCGCCGGGCCGGCCCGCCGACCCGCCGTTCGAGGGCCTGTGGTGGCTCTACGTGCCGATGCGCTTCGACGACTTCGCGATCATCCTGATCCTCCAGGAGGACCCCAGCGGCCACCGGGTCCTTAACGACTGCACCCGGGTCTGGAAGGACGGCCGGGTCGAGCAGCTGGGCTGGCCGCTGGTGACGGTCCGCTACGCCTCGGGCACCCGGATCCCCACCGGTGCGACCATCCGCTGCACGACCCCCGACGGCAAGCCGCTCGACCTCGAGGTCGAGTCCCGGCTGGCGGTGCCGCTCCACGTGGGCGGCGGCTACGGCGGCGACTCGGACTGGACCCACGGCATGTGGAAGGGCCCCGGCTTCACCGAGCGCCGTACCTATGACCTCACCGCCGACGACGTGGCGAGCCGGGTGATGTTCGGCGTGATCGACCACGTCGGGCGTGCCACCTGCGACGGCGCCGAGGGCTGGGGCCTCTTCGAGCACGGCGCGATCGGGCGGCACGACCCCAGCGGATTCGCCGACTTCTTCACCCTCGCCCCCTGACCACACACCAGGACCTCGAAGGACATCTGATGACGAGCTTGGACCGCGACAGCTTCTTCATCGACGGCGGCTGGGCCGCTCCGACCGGCAGCGGGCTGCTGGAGGTGGTCTCGCCCCACTCCGAGCAGGTCGTGGCCACCGTGCCTGAGGGGACGACCGCCGACATCGACGCCGCGGTCGCGGCAGCGCGGCGCGCCTTCGACGAGGGTCCCTGGCCGCGGATGAGCCCGGCCGAGAGGATCGCCGTGGTCGAGGCGTTCTCGGGCCTCTACGCCGGGCGGCTGGCCGAGATGGCCGACCTGATCACCCTCGAGATGGGCTCGCCGACGTCGTTCTCCAACCTGGCGCAGTCGCCGGCGCCGTGGATGCAGATCGAGGCGTTCCTGGCCATCGCGCGCGAGTTCGGCTGGGAGGAGACCCGGCCGGGCGCCCTCGGCACGCCCGTGATGGTGCGTCACGAGCCGGTGGGGGTGGTCGCGGCGATCGCGCCGTGGAACGTCCCGCAGTTCACGATCATGTCCAAGGTCGTCCCGGCGCTGCTCGCCGGCTGCACGGTGGTGGTCAAGCCGGCGCCGGAGACACCGCTCGACACCTACCTGATGGCCGAGCTGCTGCAGGAGGCCGGCGTTCCCGCCGGTGTGGTCAACATCGTCGCCGCCGGGCGCGAGGTGGGCGAGCACCTGGTCGCCCACCCCGGCATCGACAAGGTCGCCTTCACCGGCTCGACCGCGGCGGGGCGCAGGATCGCGTCCGTCTGCGGCGAGCAGCTCAAGCGGGTCAGCCTCGAGCTCGGGGGCAAGTCGGCCGCGATCGTCCTGGACGACGCCGACCTGGCCGCCACCGTCGAGGGGCTGAAGTTCACCGCGCTCATGAACTCCGGGCAGGCCTGCGTCGCGCAGACGCGCATCCTCGCCAGCCGGGCCCACTACGCCACCGTCGTCGACGCCCTCGCCGAGGCCGTGTCCGGGATGCAGGTCGGCGACCCCGCGGACCCCGCCACGGAGGTCGGGCCGATGGTCGCGCAGCGCCAGCAGGAGCGGGTGGAGAAGTACATCGCGCTGGGTCAGGAGGAGGGCGCCCGCCTCGTCGTCGGTGGCAACGGCATGCCGGAGGGGCTCGACCGCGGCTGGTACGTCCGGCCCACCGTCTTCGCCGTCGTCGACAACCGCATGCGCATCGCCCAGGAGGAGATCTTCGGGCCGGTGCTCTCGGTGATCGCCTACGACGACGTCGACGATGCCGTACGGATCGCCAACGACTCCGACTACGGACTGGCCGGCACGGTCTGGACCGGCGATCGCGAGGCCGGCCTCGACGTCGCTCGTCGGGTGCGGGCCGGCACCTACGGCGTCAACACCTACACGATGGACTTCGCCGCGCCCTTCGGTGGCTTCAAGGCCTCGGGCGTGGGTCGCGAGTTCGGTCCGGAGGGCCTGGCTCAGTACACCGAGCTGAAGTCGGTCTACCTGGAGTCCTGAGCGGCCGGCCGGCTTTGTAACTCACCGTTACGACCTCTGTCATGCCCGCACAAGGGTGCGGAACAGGAAGTAACGGTGAGTTACAAGCGAGGCGGCCGGCTCGCCGGCGGTAGGCAGGGAGACGCCCCTCACATACCCTCGGTACATGAGCGCCTCTGAACCCCAGTCCACCGGCGGGGTCGGCCCGATCACCACGGGCCCTGCGGACCCCGAGCACGACCCGACCGCCTCCTACGCACTGGAGCGGGGGTACGTCGACTCGCTCACCGCGCGCCTGTGCGCCACCTCGGGCGAGTCCCTGGCGGTCTTCTCCCCGCTCAACGGCGCGCCCCTGGCCTCCATCCCGCAGTCCTCCGAGGACGACGTCGCCGAGGCGTTCTCCCGGGCCCGGCGGGCCCAGGAGGCGTGGGCGCAGACCCCGCTCGACCACCGCGCGGCGATGCTGCTGCGGCTGCACGACCTGGTCCTGGACCGCCAGGAGGAGATCATCGACCTGATCGTGTGGGAGTCGGGCAAGGCCCGCAAGCACGCGTTCGACGAGCCGCTCCACATCGCGCTGACCGCGCGCTACTACGCGCGCACCGCCCACCAGCACCTCGGCACCAAGCGCAGGCTCGGGGTCGTGCCCGGCCTCACCCGCGTCGAGGTCAACCAGGTGCCCAAGGGCGTGGTCGGCGTCATCTCGCCGTGGAACTACCCCTTCACGATGGCCCTCTGCGACGGGCTGCCCGCCCTGCTCGCCGGCAACGCGGTCGTCGTCAAGCCCGACGCCCAGACCATGCTGTCGGCGCTGCTGGCGGCGCGCCTGCTCGACGAGGCCGGGTTCCCGGCCGACCTGTGGCAGGTCGTGGCCGGCCCGGGCTCCGAGGTGGGCCCGCAGCTGATCGCGCGCGCCGACTACATCTGCTTCACCGGCTCGACCGCCACCGGGCGGTCCGTGGCCAAGGCCTGCGCGGAGCGCCTGATCGGTGCCTCGCTGGAGCTCGGCGGCAAGAACCCCCTGCTGGTGCTGCGCGACGCCGACCTGGAGAAGGCCGCGGAGGGCGCGGTCCGGGCCAGCTTCTCCAACGCCGGCCAGCTCTGCGTCTCGATGGAGCGGCTGTTCGTGGCCGACCAGGTCTACGACCGCTTCGTCGACCGCTTCGTCGCCCGCACCGAGGCGATGACCCTGGGCGCGACCCTCGACTGGGGCAACGACATGGGCTCGCTGGTCTCGCAGGCCCAGCTGGACGCGGTCGTCGCCCACGTCGACGACGCGGTCGCCAAGGGCGCACGAGTGCTGGCCGGTGGCCGTGCCCGCCCCGACCTCGGGCCGTACTTCTACGAGCCGACGATCCTCGAGGGCGTCACGCCCGACATGGCGTGCTTCGGGCGTGAGACCTTCGGACCGGTCGTGTCGCTGTACCGCTTCCACGACGAGGCCGACGCGGTGGCGCGCGCCAACGAGGGGGAGTACGGGCTCAACGCCTCTATCTACAGCCAGGACGGCGCCCGGGCGCGTGCGATCGCCCGCTGGATCAAGTGCGGCACGGTCAACATCAACGAGGCCTTCGGTGCCACGTTCGCCAGCATCGACTCCCCGATGGGCGGGATGCGCCAGTCGGGCGTGGGGCGGCGCCAGGGCAGCGAGGGCGTCCTGCGCTACACCGAGTCGCAGTCCGTCGCGACCCAACGGCTGGTCCGCTTCGCGCCCATGCTGGGGATGTCCGATGAGACCTACGGCAAGGTCATGACGGCCAACCTGCGCCTCATGAAGAAGCTGGGCCGCGCATGACCCAGGACGGGTACGACTACGACGTCCTGGTCATCGGCTCCGGCTTCGGAGGATCCGTCGCCGCGCTCCGGCTCACGGAGAAGGGCTACCGCGTCGGCGTGATCGAGGCCGGCCCCCGGCTCGAGGACCACGACTTCTCCTCGGGCACCCTCGACCTGAAGCGCTACCTGTGGGCCCCGGCCCTCGGGATGTACGGCATCCAGCGCATCGACGCGGTCCGGGACACGATGATCGTGGCGGGCGCCGGCGTGGGCGGCGGCTCGCTCGTCTACGCCAACACGCTCTACGAGCCCCTCCAGCAGTTCTACGACGACCCGCAGTGGGCGGGCATCACGAGCTGGAAGGACGAGCTCGCGCCGTACTACGACCAGGCCAAGCGGATGCTGGGCGTCGTCGAGAACCCCGTCCACACGGCCGCCGACGAGGTCATGCACCAGGTCGCCGAGGAGATGGGCGTGGCCGACACCTTCCACCCCACCCCGGTCGGGGTCTTCTTCGGTGGGCCCGGCCAGGAGGCCGGGACCTCGGTGGCGGACCCGTTCTTCGGTGGCGAGGGGCCGGAGCGCAGGACCTGCCTCAACTGTGGCGAGTGCATGTCCGGCTGCCGGCACAACGCCAAGAACACCCTGGTCAAGAACTATCTCTACCTCGCAGAGAAGCGCGGGGCGAGGGTGCTGCCGCTCAGCACCGTCACCCGGCTCCGCCCGCGTGAGGGCGGCGGCTACGAGGTGCGCATCAAGTTCACCAAGGCGCGCCGGGCCACCGCCCGGACGACGCGCACGCTCACCGCCCAGCACGTCGTCATGGCCGCCGCCGCGCTCGGCACCCAGAAGCTGCTGCACCGGATGAAGGACGAGGGCCACCTTCCGGACCTCTCCGACCGCCTCGGCTACCTCTCGCGCACCAACTCCGAGTCGATCCTCGGCGCGATCGCACCGAAGAGCCGGGGCACCGACTTCACCCACGGCGTCGCGATCACCTCGAGCTTCCACCCCGACGAGCACACCCACGTCGAGCCGGTGCGCTACGGCAAGGGCTTCAACACCATGTCGATGCTGCAGACCGTCCTGACCGACGGCGACGGCAACGGTCCCCGGTGGCGCACCTGGCTCAAGGAGATCTGGACCCAGAAGGCCAACGTCCTCGAGCTCTACGACCTGGCGCACTGGTCCGAGCGCACGGTCATCGCCCTGGTGATGCAGAGCCTGGACAACTCCATCACCACCTTCGGCAAGCGCGGCCGGCTCACCGGCCGCTGGCGCATGTCGTCGCGGCAGGGCCACGGCGCCCCCAACCCCACCTGGATCCCCGTGGCCAACGAGGTCGTACGGCGCATGGCCGCGGTGCTGGGGGGCACGCCGGGCAGCAGCATCGGGGAGCCGTTCAACATGCCGCTGACCGCCCACTTCATCGGCGGCTGCGCGATCGGGACCGAGCCCGACAACGGCGTGGTCGACCCCTACCAGCGGGTCTTCAACTACCCGGGCCTGCACGTGGCGGACGGGTCGGCCATCTCGGCCAACCTGGGCGTCAACCCCTCGCTGACCATCACCGCCCAGGCCGAGCGGGCGATGGCGCTGTGGCCCAACAAGGGCGAGACCGATCCGCGCCCGGAGCTCGGCGGCGACTACGTCCGGGTCGACCCGGTGGCGCCGGTGGCTCCCGCCGTGCCGGCGAGCGCGCCGGCCGCGCTGCGACTGCCGATCGTCCAGGTCACCTGAGCCGGGCCCGGGCCGCCCTGCGCACACGACCCAGGGCCCGGCCGGGGAGGGAGGGTGGCCGGGCCCTGGTCGTCCGCGCTGCTGCGCTGCAGCGCCGGGACCGCGGAAGCCGGCCGTGGAGGGAGCCGTTCGGGCCGGGTTCCATCCCTCCAACGACGTGGCGCAGGGCTGGTTACGTCGCGGGGAGGCGTCGACCCCGCCGGGCGAGCCCCCGGCCACCGAGCACGCTCGATACGCTGGCCCCATGACGCAGCCCGCGGAGCACGATCTGGTTCTGGTGGTCGACTTCGGGGCGCAGTACGCGCAGCTGATCGCCCGCCGCGTGCGTGAGGCGCGCGTCTACTCCGAGATCGTGCCGCACCACATGCCGGTCGCCGACATGCTGGCCCGCAACCCGAAGGCGATCATCCTCTCCGGCGGCCCGGCCTCGGTCTACACGCCAGGCGCCCCTCAGCTCGACCCCGCGCTCGTCGACGGCCGGGTGCCGGTCTTCGGCATCTGCTACGGCTTCATGGCCATGGCCCAGGCGCTCGGCGGCACGGTGGCTCACACCGGCCAGCGCGAGTACGGTCGCACCGAGGTCGAGGTGCTCGAGCCCGGCACGCTGCTGGGTGCCGTGCCTGCCACGCTCACCTCCTGGATGTCGCACGGCGACGAGGTCGTGGCGGCGCCCGACGGCTTCACCGTCAACGCCCGCTCGCCGCGCGCCACCGTGGCGGCGTTCGAGCACGTCGAGCGTCAGCTCGCCGGGGTCCAGTGGCACCCCGAGGTGATGCACAGCGAGCACGGCCAGGCCGTGCTGGAGCACTTCCTGATCGACATCGCCGGCTGCCGGCCCACCTGGACGATGGTCAACATCGTCGAGGAGCAGATCGAGTCGATCCGGGCCCAGATCGGCGACCGCGGCCAGGCCATCTGCGGGCTCTCGGGCGGCGTCGACTCCGCCGTCGCGGCCGCGATCGTGCAGCGCGCGATCGGTGACCGCCTGACCTGCGTCTACGTCGACCACGGGCTGATGCGCAAGGGCGAGACCGAGCAGGTCGAGCGGGACTTCGTCGCCGCGACCGGGGTCGACCTCAAGGTCGTCGACGCCGAGAAGCAGTTCCTCGACGCGCTGGTCGGGGTCAGCGACCCGGAGCAGAAGCGCAAGATCATCGGCCGCGAGTTCATCCGGGTCTTCGAGGCGGCCGAGGCCGAGATCCTCGCCGACGCGGTCTCCGGCGACGACGGCGACAAGGTCGCGTTCCTGGTGCAGGGCACGCTCTACCCCGACGTCGTCGAGTCCGGCGGCGGTGCGGGCGCCTCCAACATCAAGTCGCACCACAACGTCGGCGGGCTGCCCGACGACCTCGAGTTCGAGCTCGTGGAGCCGCTACGGACCCTGTTCAAGGACGAGGTCCGGCTGATGGGGGAGCAGCTGGGGCTGCCCGCCGAGATCGTGCACCGTCAGCCGTTCCCCGGCCCCGGGCTGGGCATCCGGATCATCGGCGAGGTGACCCGCGAGCGCCTGGACCTCCTGCGCGAGGCCGACGCCATCGCCCGCGAGGAGTTGACGCGCGCAGGGCTCGACCGCGACATCTGGCAGATGCCGGTCGTGCTGCTCGCCGACGTCCGCTCGGTGGGCGTCCAGGGGGACGGCCGGACCTACGGGCACCCCGTCGTGCTGCGCCCCGTCACCTCCGAGGACGCGATGACCGCCGACTGGGCGCGGCTGCCGTACGACGTGATGGAGCGGATATCGACCCGCATCACCAACGAGGTGAGCGAGGTCAACCGGGTCACCATCGACATCACGTCGAAGCCGCCCGGCACCATCGAGTGGGAGTAGCAACCGCAGTCGTCCGCCGCGTGTGAGTTGAGCGATCCCGCCCCGCGTCTCGCTCGATCCGATAGCGTGGCGGGCATGTCGCTCCCTCGATTCAGGTCCTCGCGCGCCCTCGTGATCGCGGCGGTGGCGGCCCTCGCGGTCGCGCCGGCCGTGGCGAACGCCGCCATGATCAACGGCTCCAACACCGCCAACAAGCTGGTCGGGACGCCCCGCGCCGACCGGATCAACGCCCAGGGCGGCAGCGACACGGTCAAGGCGCGCGGCGGCAACGACACCCTCAACGGCGGCCCCGGCAACGACAAGCTCTACGGCGAGGGCGGCGCGGACAAGTTCAGCGACACCTCGGGCGACGACCTCCACGTGGGTGGGCCCGGCAACGACAAGTTCATTGACAAGCGTGGCAACGACACGATGAAGGGCGGCGGTGGCAACGACCGGATCGCCTCGGGTCCGGGCCGCGACCTCCTGACCGGCGACGCCGGCAACGACTTCCTCAACGGCGGCGACGGCGACGACCGCCTCGACGGCGGCGTGGGCGACGACACACTCACCGCCAGCACAGGCGCCGACACCCTGCTCGGCGGTGCGGGCAACGACCGCGCCGACGCCGGTCCCGACAACGATGCGGTGGACGGCGGCGCGGGTGTCGACCGGCTGTTCGGCCAGGCCGGCAACGACGTCATCCACGCCGGGCCGGGGGACGACCGCGGTCCGCGCAGTGGCAACGCCGGCACCGACTTCGCGACGCGCGTCAACGGCGGCGCTGGCAACGACCGGCTCTACGGAGACGACGGCAACGACGGCATGGCCGGCATGGCGGGCGATGACATGCTCGACGGCGGGACCGGCGAGGACCAGCTGATGGGTGGTGCGGGCGTCGACCGGATCTTCGGTGGAGACGGGCGCGACGAGCTCGACGGCGACGCCGGCCACGACATCCTGGACGCCGGCCCGGGCGACGACTCGTGCCCGGGGTTCGACGCGAACTACGAGCCTCAGCCCAACGTCTGCGACCTCAACACCACCGGCGATGAGGGCGACGACATCATCTACCCGGGCTCGGGCGTTGACAACGTCTTCGGGGAGCAGGGCTTCGACACCATCGTTGTGACCAACGACGGGGCCTATGACCGGCTGTTCTGCGTCGACGGCGCGTCCGAGCCGAACCTGCCCCCCAACGGTGGCCGGCTCCTGGCCATGGGCTCGCTGGACCCGCTCGACGACCCCAGGCGCTGTGAGGTGGACGTCATCGAGACCCGCGAGGAGGCCGTGGCGAAGAACGTCGCCGTGCTGTGGGACCACGCCATGGGCGTCTCGACGCGCACCAGCGCCCGTGCCCAGCTCTGGGCCGCCAGGCACGCGTACCTCGGGTGACCCCGCTGCCGGGATGACCGTTTGTCCCGGCTCGGGGAGGGGCACCGGGTCGGCATGACCCAGCAACCCCACCCGGCGTCCGAGGAGCCGATCGGCGCCCTGGTGCACCGCCTGTCCGAGCAGATCCCGGACCTGGTCCGCAGCGAGCTGCGCCTGGCACAGGTCGAGCTGGCCGAGAAGGGCAAGCGCGCCGGTGCCGGCGCCGGGTTGTTCGGCGCCGCGGGGCTGCTGGCCCTCCTCGGGGCCGCGACCCTGGTCGCCACCGCGGTGCTCGCCCTCGACCTGGTCCTGCCGGCCTGGGCGGCCGCCCTCATCGTCGCGGTCGTGCTCCTCGCGGCCGCCGGTGTCGCCGCGCTGGTCGGCAAGAAGGAGATCCAGACCGCCACGCCCGCCGCCCCCGAGCGGGCGATCGCCGGCGTCAAGGAAGACGTCGCCGTCGTGAAGGGACAGCACTGATGTCCGACAACGGCCCTACCCCCGAGGAGATCGAGGCCGACATCGCGCGCCAGCGCGAGGCCCTGGCCGAGACCGTCGACGCGCTGCAGCACAAGCTCGACGTCAAGACCCGCGCGAAGGGCAAGGCCACCGAGCTCAAGGAGCGCGCGACCACCGACACCGGCGCCGTGCGCCCGGACCTCGCCGCGGGCGCCGCGGCGGGCGTGGTCCTGCTCGTCGCCCTCGTGGTGTGGCGCCGCCGTCACCGCTGACCCGGATTTGCCCCACCCCTCGAACGAAGGAGCACCCCCCCATGAAGAAGATCCCTCTCCTCGCCGCCGCCGCGGTCGGCTACGTCCTCGGCAGCAAGGCCGGCCGGGGTCGCTACGAGCAGATCCGCTCGGGCGCGCAGAAGATCGCCGAGAACCCCAAGGTCCAGGCGGCCACCTCCAAGGCGCAGGAGGCCGTGGCCTCGCAGGCCGCGGCGGCCGCGGACGTCGCCAAGGAGAAGGTCACCGACGTCGCCTCCGCGGCCGCCGACAAGGTGCGTCACGACACCTCGGTCAACCCGGCGCCCTGAGTCGGTTCAGCGGCCGGCGCCGCCGAGCAGGGGCGAGGCCGAGAGCCGCTCCACCAGGTCGCCCGGCGTGTCGTAGACCTCGGTGCACCCGGCCTCGCGCAGCTCGGCCTCGGTGATGCCGCCGGTGAGGACGCCGATGCACGCCACTTTGGCCTCGGCCCCCGCACGCGCATCCCACACGGCGTCGCCGATGAGGACGGCGCACTCGGGGGCGGCGCCCACGGCCTGCAGGGCCTGGCTCACCAGGTCACCGGCGGGCTTGCTGTGCTCGGCGTCCGAGCCCGACACCGTGTCCATCAGCAGGCGCTGGGCTCCCTCGACCAGGTCGAGCATCGGCTGGGCCTGGTCGCGCTCGCCCGAGCTGGCCAGGACCAGCCGCAGGCCCCGGTCGTGCAGGGCCTCGAGCATGGCGGCGGCCCCCGGGGTCGCGGTGATCTCGCCGAAGCGCTGGCCCAGGTGGTGGGCGTGCCGCCGGCGTACCTCGTCGCCCATCGCCCGCTCGACGGGGTCGCCCGCGACGTGGGCGACGAGCCGGTCGCTGCCCATGCCGATGGCGCGGTGGATGTGGTGCGAGGCGACGTGGACGCCGACGTCGCGGAACGCCGCGTGCCAGCAGAGGGCGTGCACGTAGACCGAGTCCACGAGGGTCCCGTCCAGGTCGAGGACGACGGTGTCGATGGTGCTGTTCAATGAATCCTCCTGTGGTCGACGGCCGACTCTTCCACGGTGGGTCCGCGAGCAGGTTCACCCCGAACGGTGGTGTCGCCCGCAGGGGCCCCCTGGCTAGGTTCAAGGGAGTCGATGAAGGGAGCTGCCATGCCGGCGGACAAGAAGCCCGGGCCCAGCGTCAAGGACGACGAGCTGTACGAGAAGCTCCGCGACGAGGGCAACAGCAAGGAGAAGTCGGCGCGCATCGCCAACGCCGCCGCGGCCTCCTCGCGCTCGGAGGTCGGACATCGCGGTGGGCAGTCGGGCTCGTACGACGACTGGACGGTCGACGACCTGCGCAAGCGGGCCGCCGAGCTGGACGTCGAAGGCCGGTCCTCGATGTCGAAGGACGAGCTGATCGACGCGCTGCGCCACCACTGATCGTGCCGGCGCGGGCCGAAGGGCTGACGGCCGCCGCCGTGGGGTACCGGACGGCATGGACACCGAGAAGCTGCAAGCAGTGCAGGCCGTCGTCGACCGCGTCACCTCCTGGCAGGACGGGGCCACCGAGGGCACCGTCGAGGAGGAGCTGCGCAAGGGGGCCGGCGAGGTCGGCGTCGAGCTCTCCGAGGACGAGGTGAGCCAGCTCGCCGATGCCATCGAGTCCCGGCACGGGGCGGTCCAGGCCTCCGAGGTGCTCTCCTGATCGGCCCGGACCCGGACCACGTGCGGCCCGAGGCGGCGTCTTGGACGCCACCGTCGGTGCCCTCGGCAGCCTCTCGGAGGCGCTCGAGGCGGTGGAGGCCGCCCGAGGGCACCTCTACGCCTTCCACCGCCTCTGCGGCACCGCGGACCTCACCCTCGGGGACGCCGTCGAGAAGCTGCGCGAGGCCGGCCACGGCGACCTGGCCGACCGGGTCGCCGACGAGCTGGTCGGCCGCAACGTCCTGGAGGGGCGGTGGTCGTTCCAGATCGTCGAGGACTACGACGACCACTACTGGTCGGCGTTCCGTGAGATCGAGCGCGCCGCGCGCGAGGAGCTCGTGCAGGGCCGTCGACACCTGTACGAGTCGGAGATGAAGGAGGACCGCCGCACCCACGGGCGGCGCCACCACGAGTCCCGCCCCGGCGACGCCGTCGAAGCGTAGGGTGCAGCATGACCCGCGCGATCCACCATCTCGACCTCTGGGTCAGCGACCCCGAGCGGGCCGCCGACGAGTGGGGCTGGCTGCTCGGCGAGCTGGCCTGGGAGATCGACATCGAGGGCTCGTCGTGGGTCCACCCCGACGGGACCTACCTCTTCCTGGAGCGCTCGGCCGATCAGGTCGACGAGCCGCACGACCGGCTTCGTCCCGGGCTCAACCACATCGCGCTGCACATCGAGAGCCGTGAGCGGCTGGACCGCGTGCGGTCCGAGTCGTCGGCGCACGGCTGGCACGAGCTGTTCGCCGACCGCTACCCGCACGCCGGTGGGGAGCAGCACGTGGCGCTGTACGTCGAGAGCTCTGAGGGCTTCGAGGTCGAGATCGTCGTCGCCGAGTGAGACCTACCAGCGACGGGTCGCGGTGCGTGACGCGCGACCCGGCGCCGGACCGGCCTAGCTGTTGAAGATGCTGTATCCGCCGGGGCCGACCGCGAGGCCGACGATGATCAGCACGATGCCCCACAGGGTCTCGCCCTTGAACAGCTGGAAGATGCCGGCGATGACCAGGATCACCGCGAGGATCCAGAGGATGAAACCCATGACTTGCTCCTGACGTTGGTGGTGCGCGGACGCGATCGTCGCGGTCCCGTCCGTCAGTACCCGCGCCGCTCCAGACGTAGTCAGGATGACCCTTGACTTAAGTTCGAGTCGCGTACTTAATGGGGGGCATGACTCTGGTGCTGGGCGTCGACTCCTCGACGCAGTCGACCAAGGCGGTCCTGGTGGACGCGGCCGACGGCACCGTCGTCGCCGAGCGCTCCGCCCCTCACCCCGACGGCACCGAGGTCGACCCACGCGCCTGGCTGGCGGCGTACGACGACGCCACGGCCGGCCTCGTGGAGCGGGCCGAGGCGCTCGCGGTCGGCGGCCAGCAGCACGGGATGGTGGCGCTCGGGAAGGACGGACAGCCGGTCCGGGACGCCCTGCTGTGGAACGACACCCGCTCGGCCGACGCCGCGCGCACGCTGGTGGGGGAGATGGGTGGGCCGGACGCCTGCGCCGCAGCGGTCGGCAGCGTCCTGGTGGCCTCGTTCACGGCGAGCAAGCTGCGCTGGCTGCGCGACCACGAGCCCGAGGCGGCGGCCGCCGTACGCGAGGTCCTGCTGCCGCACGACTACGTCTCCCGCCACGCCGCGGCGCCCGGCACGCCCGCCTTCACCGACCGCGGCGACGCGTCCGGGACCGGCTACTTCGACGCCACGACCGGCGCCTGGCGCCGCGACCTGGCGGCCGCCGCGCTGGGTCACGAGGTGGGACTGCCCCGCGTCGCGGCCGACGGCGCGGCCGCCGCCGAGACCGCCGCCGGTCAGAAGCTCGGCCCCGGCACCGGCGACAACATGGCAGCCGCCCTGGGCCTGGGCCTCGGTCCGGGCGACGTACTGGTCTCGATCGGCACCTCCGGGGTGGCCTCTGCCGTCAGCGCGACCCCGGTCGCCGACGGCACCGGCACGGTCACGGGCTTCGCCGACGCGGCCGGCGGCTACCTGCCGATGGTCACCACGATGAACGCCGCGCGGATCCTCTCGCTGCAGGCGCGGTGGCTCGGGGTCGACCTGGATGCCCTCGCCGACCTGGCGCTGGCCTCCGAGCCGGGGGCGCGAGGCGTGACCCTGCTGCCGTACTACGGCGGCGAGCGCACCCCCAACCGTCCGACCGCGGTCGGCACCTGGACCGGGCTGAGCGACGCCACCACCCGCGAGGACCTGGCCCGCGCGGCGTTCGAGGCGCTCCTGTGCTCGCTCGCCGACGCCGTGGACCACCTCGCCGCCGCCACGGGCGTCCAGCCGGCCCGGGTGCTGCTCGTCGGCGGCGCGACCCGCAGCCCGGCGGTCCGCGCGCTCGCGCCGGCCATCCTGGGCCGGCCGGTGACGCTGCCCCCGGCGGGGGAGTACGTCGCCCGCGGCGCCGCCCGGCAGGCCGCCTGGGCACTGGCCGGTACCTCCGCCCCGCCGTCCTGGGCACTGGCCGACACCGTCGAGCTCGAGGCCGAGTCCACCCCGCACGTCCGCGACACCTACGCCCGACTCCGTGACCGCACCGGCACGTGGTCCTGATCCCACCCAGCACACGAGAGGCACTCTCATGACGACCCAGATCCCCGCCCCCACCCCCGAGGACAAGTTCTCCTTCGGGCTGTGGACCATCGGCTGGACGGCCCGCGACCCGTTCGGCGACGCGACGCGCGCGCCGATGGACCCCGTGCACGCGCTCGAGAAGCTCGCCGGCCTCGGCGCCTACGGCGTGAACTTCCACGACGACGACCTGATCCCGTTCGGCAGTGACGACGCCTCGCGCGCGGCCATCATCGAGCGGTTCAAGAAGGGCCTGGCCGACACCGGTCTGGCCGTGACCACGGCCACCACGAACCTGTTCACCCACCCGGTGTTCAAGGACGGTGGCTTCACCTCCAACCTGCGCGACGTACGCCGCTTCGCGATCCGCAAGGTGATGCGCAACATCGACCTCGCCGCCGAGCTGGGCGCGGAGATCTACGTGGCGTGGGGCGGTCGTGAGGGCGCGGAGTACGGCGCCTCGAAGGACGTCGCCGCGGCGCTCGACCGCTACAAGGAGGCCTTCGACGTGCTCGGTCAGTACGTCGTCGACCAGGGCTACGACCTCCGGTTCGCGATCGAGCCCAAGCCCAACGAGCCGCGCGGCGACATCCTGCTGCCGACCATCGGGCACGCACTGGCCTTCATCGAGACCCTCGAGCGCCCCGAGCTGGTCGGCGTCAACCCGGAGATCGGGCACGAGGAGATGGCCGGGCTCAACGCCGCCCACGGCTACGCGCAGGCGCTGTGGCAGGGCAAGCTCTTCCACATCGACCTCAACGGCCAGCACGGCCCGAAGTACGACCAGGACCTGCGCTTCGGCGCCGGCAACGTGCGGGGCGCCTTCTGGGTCGTCGACACCCTGCTCGCCGGCGGGTACGACGGCACTGTCCACTTCGACTACAAGCCGACCCGCACCGACGGCGAGGGGGGCGTCTGGGCCTCGGCCGAGGCCTGCATGACCAACTACCTCATCCTGCGCGAGAAGGCGCGGGCCTTCCGCGCCGACCCGGAGGTGCAGGAGGCCCTGGCCGCCGCCGCGCTGCCCGAGCTCGCGCAGCCCACGATGGGCGAGGGCGAGAGCTGGCAGCAGCTGCAGGAGTGGGAGCTGCCCGACGTCGAGGCGCTCGCTGCGCGCGACGCCGGCTTCGAGCGCCTGGACCAGCTCGCGCTGGAGCACCTGTACGGCGTGCGCGGCTGAGGATGGGGCCTGCGACCGGGTCGGACCTCCCGGCCAGCACCGAGGGGCTCCGGCGCCGCAACACCTCGCTGGTGCTGCGCAGCCTGCGCCAGCAGGGCCCGGCGACCCGCGCGGAGCTCGCCAAGCGCACCGGCCTGGCCAAGGCGACGGTCGGGGTCATCGTGGGCGGGCTCGCCGACGTCGCCGCGGTCGACGAGTCCGACTCCGTGCCGGGCGGCCGGGGCCGTCCGGGCCGCCCGGTCACCTTGACCGGCGGAGGACTGCTCGGCCTCGGGCTGGAGCTCAACGTCGACTACGTCTCGGCGGTGCTGCTGGACCTCGGCGGTCGGGTGCGCCTCAGCGAGACCCGGCCGGCCAGCGACGCCGCGCGGGTCCCGGCTCTGCTCGACCTCGCCCGTGACGTCGTACGGCGTGAGCCGGCGGGGCGGATCGTGGGCGCCATGGTCGCCGTACCCGGACTCGTGCGCGGTGACGACCGGTCCGTGGCCTGGACGCCGAACCTGGACGCGACCGGGCTCGCCTCCGACGTCGAGGCCGCGCTGGGTGGCCGGTGCCCGGTGTCAGTGGGCAACGACGCCAACTGCGCGGCGTACGCGGAGTCCCACCACGGGGCGGCCACCGGCGTGGCGCACGCGCTCTACCTCACCGGCACCGTCGGGATCGGCGCCGGGATCGTGAGCGACGGTCGGCTCCAGCGGGGCTCGACCGGCTTCGCGGGGGAGGTGGGCCACATGCCGATCGGCGACTCCACCGCCGTGTGCGGCTGTGGCCGGCGCGGGTGCTGGGAGGCGTCGGTGGGCCTGCACGCGATGCTCGCGGCCGTCGGCATGCCCGAGCTCGACACCCCCGTGCGCTCCGCGGAGGCGGTCGCCGCGCGCGCCGCCGACGACCCCGGCGTGCGTCACGCCCTCACCCGGCTCGGGGAGGACCTCGGGCTCGGCCTGGCCATCCTCGCCAACGTGCTCGACCCCGAGGTGGTCGTGCTCGGCGGCTACTTCGTGCCGCTGGGCGAGCACGTGCTCGCTCCTGCCCGCCGCTCGCTCGACGAGCGGCTGCCCTCGGCCGCGCAGCGCCGCCCCGACCTGCGCCTGAGCACCCTGGGCATGGAGGCCGCCGCCCTCGGTGCCGCCGAGCTCGCCCTCGAGGGCGTCTTCGCCGGCGATGTCCCCGTCACCTGAGCGGGTCAGCCGGCGAGGGTGGGGCCGACGCCGGTGAGGGCGGTGCCGAGACCGGCGACGGGGTCGACGAAGAGCGGCTCGAGGGCGATCTCGGCGGCGCCGAGCAGGACCGAGTCGGCGCCGAGGCCGGGCAGGGTCAGGGTGACCGACTCCAGGGGAGCGGGCAGTGAGCGCTCGGCCAGCGCGACGTGGACGTCGCCGCGCACCAGTCGGAACAGCTCGCGGAAGTAGCCGCCCAGCACGACCACGCGCGGGTTGAAGGCGTTGACGATGCTGGCCAGGCCGTGGCCGAGGTGGGTGCCGATGACGCGCAGCTCGGGGGTGGGCTCGCGGAACGCCTCGAGCGCCTCGCCCAGCTGGGCGACCTGGTGCTGGGGGTAGCCGATCGCGGTCGCGATGGCATGCGCCCCGACCTCGGTCTCCCAGCAGCCGAGGTTGCCGCAGTGGCAGAGCTGGCCGGAGGGGTTGAAGCTCAGGTGGCCGACCTCGCCGGCGTACCCGCCCGCACCCTCGAGCCGGAACCCTCCGGTGATAACGCCGGCACCGACGCCGACGTTGCCGGAGACGTAGATGAGGTCGTCGATGCCGACCCCCGCGCCGCGGTAGTGCTCGGCGAGCGCACCGAGGTCCGCGTCGTTGGCGACCAGCACCGGGACGTCGACGCCGAGCGCCGCCAGGATGATCGACCCGAACGACACGTCGTGCCACTCCAGGTTGGGCGCCAGGCGGATCAGCCCGTCGCCGCGGCGGACCAGGCCGGGCACGCTGACGCCGATCCCTACTAGCGGTGCCTTGTCGGGGGCGTCGGCGACGACCTCGCGGATCAGGGAGGCGACGGTGCCTCCGACCTGCCAGGCCTCGCTGCCGTCCGTGATCGGGGCGCCCGTGCGCTGCTGGATGACGCCGCCGAGCCCGACCCGGGCCACCACGACGCGGTCGACCCCCAGGTCCACGGCGATCACGAACGGGCCGCACTCCGAGAGCCCGACGCCGGCCGAGGGACGACCGGCGCCGGTGCGCGGATGGGCGGGCAGGGCCCGCTCGGTCACGCCCAACGACTCCAGCTCGCCGACCAGCCCCGCGATGGTGCTGCGGTTCAGCCCCATCTGCAGGGTCAGGTCGGCCCGCGACATCGTGCCCGCACGGTGGACGTGGCGCAGCAGGGTGCCCAGGTTGTGTCGCCGGACCCCCTCCTGGTTCGTCCCGAGTCCGGAGCGCTGACGGCTCATGATGTCGGCCTAGACGCCCGCCGCGGAGCGACGGCGGCGCGAGATGGCGTCCACGCTGGCCGCCAGCAGCAGCACCCCGCCGGTCACCAGGAGGTTGATGTAGGCCGCCTGGTTGAGCAGCCCCAGCCCGTTCGGGATGGACGCGATGACCAGACCGCCGATGACGGCGTCGATCGCCCGGCCGCGACCCCCGAAGAGGCTGGTGCCGCCGATGACGGCGGCGGCCACGGCGTACAGCAGCTCGTTGCCGCCGCCCGAGCCCGGCGAGACCTTGCCGGTGTACGACGCCGACAGGATCCCGCTGACGGCGGCCATGCCCGAGCAGATGACGAACGCGGAGATCTTGATGCGGGTCACGTTGATGCCGGCGCGGCGCGCCGCCTCGGCGTTCCCGCCCACCGCGTAGAGGTGCCGCCCGAAGCGGGTCCTGGTGAGCACGAAGGTCCAGAACAGCAGCAGCGCGACCACCACTGGCAGGACCCAGGGGATGCCGCTGATGTTGAACAGCCGGGGGTTGGGGGCGCGGTTGGTGCTCAGCAGCGCGGTGACCCCGAGCACGATCACGGCGAGGACGACGATCTGGAGGATCACCAGGGGCAGGGGCTGGTGCACCAGGCCTTGGGCCGAGCGGGACCGGTAGCGCCACAGGGCGAGAGCTGCGAAGCCGAGGACGATCACCACGGCCGCGATCCAGCCGGCCGTCACCGGCACGTTCTTGATCGACAGGCCGCGCAGCACCTCGTCGTTGAAGCGCAGCGAGCCGCCGGAGCCGATCAGCTTCAGCGGGACGGCCTGGAGGGCGAGGAAGAAGGCCAGGGTGACGACGAACGAGGGGATGCCCAGGAGTGCCACGAGCGACCCGATCGCCACGCCGATGACGGCACCGACCGCGATGCCGGCGAGCGTGGCCAGCCACCACGTCCAGTCGTGGTCGATCAGAACCAGCGCCGTGACGGTGGCGGCGGCGCCGCCCGCCACGCCGGCGGACAGGTCGATCTCGCCCAGCAGCAGGACGAAGACCAGGCCCATGGCCAGCACGATGATGGAGGCGGCCTGGATGGCCAGGTTGCCGAGGTTGTACATCGTGAGGAAGCGGTCGTGCAGCGACGAGAACACCACGAAGAGCACCAGCAGCCCGAGGACGGCGGGCAGCGAGCCCATGTCGCCGCCCCGGAGGCGGTTGAGGTAGTCGCGCGCCGAGTCGGCGACGGTCACCGCCTGGCGGGTGTCGCTGGAGAAGGCGCCGTCGTCGGCCTTCGCGGGCGTGTCGGATTCGACAGTCATGATGAGTGGTCTCCTGGTCAGACGGTCGCGGTCGCGGGGTTCTCGGCGATGCCGAGGTTCCCGGAGCGCCCGGCGGTGATGAGCTCGACGATCTGCCCGTGGGTGACGTCCTTGACGAGGACGTCGGCCGCCACACGGCCGAGGTAGAGGGCGGTGAGGCGGTCGGCGACCTCCATGACGTCGCCCATGTTGTGCGAGATCAGCACCACGCCCAGGCCGCGGTCGGCCAGACGACGGACCAGGTCCAGGACCTGGCGGGTCTGCGCGACTCCGAGGGCGGCGGTCGGCTCGTCGAGGAGCACGACCTTGGAGTTCCAGAGCACGGCCTTGGCGATGGCGACGGTCTGGCGCTGGCCGCCGGAGAGGCTGGCGACGTGCTGGCGCACGGACTTCACCGTGCGCACCGAGAGCGACGACAGGGTCTCGCGTGCGCGAGACTCCATGGACACCTCGTCCAACACGATCCCGTGGGTCTCCTCGCGGCCCAGGAACATGTTCTCGACGATGTCGAGGTTGTCGCACAGTGCGAGGTCCTGGTAGACGATCTCGACGCCGAGAGCGGCGACGTCACGGGGGCCGTGCACGGCGACCGAGTGGCCCTCGAACAGGTACTCGCCGGTGTCGCGGCCGTAGATGCCGGCGATGATCTTGACCAGGGTCGACTTGCCGGCTCCGTTGTCGCCGACGAGGGCGGTCACCTGGCCGGGGTAGACGGCGAAGTCGACGTCGTGCAGCACGTGCGCGACGCCGAAGCTCTTGTTGACCCCGCGCAGCTCGAGCAGCGGTTGTGTCATGCCCACTCTCCTCAGAAGCGTTGTTCGGTGAGCCGATCGGCGTCCGGGCCGAGTGTGGCCCGGACGCCGATCGGTGCAGGTGCCCCGGCGGTGGCCAGGACGTCCTTCAGGTCAAGCGGTCAGGAGATCCCGGCCTCGGTGCACATCGCGGCGTACTCGCCGGAGCACACGTCCTCCATCTTCTGTCCACCGTCGGCGATCACGTCACCCACGTTGTCCTTGGTGATGGACTGCGGCTCCAGCAGGATCGAGGGGACCTCGCTGTCGTCGGAGGAGTCGACCGTGGTGCCGGTGGTCTCGGCGTCCTCGCCGTTGACCAGCGCGATGGCGGTCTCGGCCAGCGCGTTGGCCTCCTGCGTGGCGGACTTGTAGACCGTCATGCACTGGGTGCCGGCGAGGACGTTCTGCAGGCCCTCGACGGTGGCGTCCTGACCCGTGACCGGGACCTTGCCGGCCAGTCCGTTGCCCTCGAGGATGCCGATGGCGGCGCCACCGAGACCGTCGTTGGCCGCGAGCACGCCGTCGACCTTGCCGTCAGCGGCGGTGTAGAGCTGCTGGAAGATCGTCGCCGCCTGCTCGTTGTCCCAGTCGGGGACGGCCTGCTCGCCGACGACCTTGAAGCTGGTCATCTCGTCGAGCACGCTGTGCGCGCCCTCGGCGAAGAGCGTGGCGTTGTTGTCCGTGGGCGAGCCGTTGAGGTAGACGATGTTGGCGGCCTTGTCACCGAGGCAGTCCGCGAGACCCTGACCCTGCAGTTCGCCGACCACGGTGTTGTCGAACGACACGTAGTACTCCGCGGAGCCGCCCAGCGTGAGGCGGTCGTAGTCGATGGTCGCGACACCGGCGGTCTTGGCCTTCTCCTGGATGGCGGCGCCTGACTCGGAGTCGAGGTTGACGATCGCCAGCACGGTCACGCCGTCGCCGATCATGGTGTCCGCGATCTGGGTCATCTTCCCCGCGTCGCCCTCGGCGTTCTGGATCACCGCGTCGACTCCGGCCTCCTCGAAGGCCGCCTCGAGGGCCGGCCGGTCCGCGGTCTCCCAGCGGACCGAGGACTCGGTGTCGGGCAGGATCACGCCGACCTTGCCCTCGGCGGCGCTGCCGCCCCCGCCGCCCCCGCTGTCGTCCGAGGCCCCGTCGTCATTGCCGCACGCCGACAGGGTGAGGGCGACGCCCATGAGCCCTGCGACTACCAAACTGTGCTTTCGCTTCACGCGAACCGCCTCCTCGCGGTGTTGGGCGCGGCCTCCCCCAAAGAAAGTTGCGCCTGTTTGTTGTCTCGCACAACATAAAGAGTGATCGCGGTCACGTCTACCCGCGCCCCAGAACGTGTCCGATTTGTGTCCTGGCGCGGGGGAGCGCTGGTCTGGACCGCCCTGGCGCGGTCGACCGTGGTCGGCTAGTGCGGTCGAGTTTGTTGTCTGCTACGCCGATGGGACGGCGGCGACGGGGCGCTCAGCGTGACGCGTAGAGCGTCGTGCGCTCGCGGACCGGGCGGCCGATGCCGGCACCGATCTCCTGGAGCTCGGCCACGGTCTTGGCCGAGCCGTGCTCGGAGCCCGCCATGCGGGAGATGGTCTCCTCCATGAGGGTCCCGCCGACGTCGTTGCACCCGGCGTTCAGCATGGCCTGCGTGCCCTCGGTGCCGAGCTTGACCCACGAGGTCTGGATGTTCGAGATCCGCCCGTGCAGCAGGATCCGGGCCATCGCGTGCACCGCGAGGTTGTCGCGCATGGTGGGCCCGGGCCGGGCGACACCGGCGAGGTAGATCGGGGAGGAGGTGTGCACGAACGGCAGCGGGACGAACTCGGTGAACCCGCCCGTCTCGTCCTGGATCCGGGTGAGCACCCGCAGGTGGTTGACCCAGTGGCGCGGATTGTCGACGTGGCCGTACATCATCGTCGAGGTGGTCGGGATGCCGACCCGGTGCGCGGTGGAGACCACCTCGATCCAGGTCCGGGTGGGGAGCTTGCCCTTGGTCAGCACCCAGCGGACCTCGTCGTCGAGGATCTCCGCGGCGGTGCCGGGCAGCGATCCGAGTCCGGCCTCACGAGCCTTGATCAGGAAGTCCTCGATCGACAGGCCGGTGCGCGCGGTGCCGTTGACGACCTCCATCGGGGAGAAGGCGTGCACGTGCATGTCGGGGATGCGGCGCTTGACCGCGGCCACCAGGTCGAAGTACGCCGTCGCCGGCAGCTCGGGGTCGATCCCGCCCTGCATGCAGACCTCGGTCGCGCCCAGGTCCCAGGCCTCGGCGGCGCGGTCGGCGACCTCGTCGAGGGACAGCGTGTAGGCGTCGGCGTCGGTGCGGCGCTGGGCGAAGGCGCAGAAGCGGCACCCGACGTAGCAGACGTTGGTGAAGTTGATGTTGCGGTTGACGACGTAGGTGACGGTCTCGCCCACCGCCTCGCGGCGGAGGTCGTCGGCGAGCCGGGTGACCTGCTCGAGCAGCGCCCCCTCGGCGCTCATCAGCGTGTAGGCGTGCTCGTCGGAGAGGCCGCCCGGGTCGGCCTCCGCGGCGGCCATCGCCTCGCGGCCCTCGGCGTGCAGCACCGCCGGCGCCCCGGTCGTCCCGGCCGCCTCCTTGACCGAGCCCCAGTCGCCGTAGACGTCGGCGAAGTCGGAGCGGCGGTCCTCGCTGCGGCCCCCACCGGGTCCCTGCGCGTCGACGGCGACATGAAGGTCGGTGCGCCCCACGCTCGCGAAGCCTCCGTCGGGCTCCTGCCACGGCAGCCCGACCGGCCGCGCGCCGGGCCGCGCGAGGCCGTCCTCGGTCGCCAACGCGGCCACGTGGGCCGAGACCCGCGGGTCCAGCCACGGCTCGCCGGCGCGGACGTACTCGGGGTGCACGGTCAATCGGGCCTGCAGCTCGAACCCGCACTGCGCCGTGATCTCCCGCAGCCGCTCGAGCGACGGCCAGGGGCGCTCGGGGTTGACGTGGTCGGGCGTCAGCGGCGAGACCCCGCCCCAGTCGTCGACCCCGGCGGCGAGCAGGGCCCGGCACTCGGCCAGGTCGACGAGGTTGGGCGGCGCCTGGACCCGCGCCTTGGGTCCGAGCACGAGGCGGGTGACCGCGATGACCGCGCGGTAGTCGTCGAGCCCGAGGTCGTCGGCGTGGCGCATCGCGGTGTCGGGCTTGGCGCGGAAGTTCTGGACGATGACCTCCTGCACGGCCCCGAACTGGGTCGAGACCTTGCGCAGCGCGAAGATCGTCTCGGCCCGCTCCTGGAGCGTCTCGCCGATGCCGACCAGCAGTCCGGTCGTGAACGGGATCGAGAGCCGGCCGGCGTCCTCGAGGACCCGCAGTCGGACCGCGGGGTCCTTGTCCGGGGAGCCGTAGTGCGCCTCGCCCTTGGTCTCGAACAGCCGCCGGCTGGTGGTCTCGAGCATCATCCCCATCGACGGCGAGACCGGCTTGAGCCGGTTCATCTCCTCCCACGACATGACGCCGGGGTTGAGGTGGGGCAGCAGGCCGGTCTCCTCCAGCACCCGCACGGCCATCGCGCGGACGTAGGCGAGCGTGGAGTCGTAGCCCTGGGAGTCCAACCACTCCCGGGCCTCGGGCCAGCGGTTCTCGGGGCGGTCGCCCAGCGTGAACAGCGCCTCCAGGCAGCCCAGCTCGGCGCCCTGACGCGCGACCTCGAGGATCTCGTCGGGGGACAGGAACATCTCGTGGCCGGCCCGACGCAGCTGGCCCGGCGACTCCACGAACGTGCAGTAGTGGCAGCGGTCGCGGCACAGCTTGGTGACCGGGATGAAGACCTTGGGGGAGTACGTGACCACCCCGCGCCCGTCCGCCTGGCGGCCGGCCGCGACCAGGCCGGCGTCGCGCACTCGCCCGGCCGCCGCGGTCAGCCGGTCGAGGTCCTCGCCGCGTGCCGCCAGCAGGACCGTCGCCTCCGCCACGTCCAGCGCGGCCGCCCGCTCCGCGCGCGCCAGGGCGCGACGGATCTGCTGGGGGGTCGGCTGCTCGGTCACTGCGCCCAGGATAGGCACGCGCGGGCTGGGGGAGACCCCCGGCCCACCGGCTGGAACCGGGCGCCTGTCGTTCAGACCGGGACCTTCTCCGTCGCCCCCGGCGCCTCGGCCGTGGTGACCTCGTGGCCGGCTCGGTCCAGCGTGCTCGGCCACCAGATCCTTCCCCCCAGATCGAGGTTGATGGCGGTGACCAGGACCGAGCGGACGATCATGGTGTCCAGCAGGACCCCGAGGGCGACCGCCACCCCGAGCTGGGCCAGGAAGACCAGCGGCAGCGAGCCGAGGACCAGGAAGGTCGCCGCGAGCACCACGCCCGCGGAGGTGATCACCCCGCCGGTCGAGGAGAGGGCGATCAGCGAGCCGCGCCTGGTCCCGTGCTTGACGGTCTCCTCGCGGACCCGGGTCATCAGGAAGATGTTGTAGTCGATCCCGAGGGCGACCAGGAAGACGAAGGCGAACAGGGGGAACCCCGGGTCGGCGTGGGCGAAGCCCTCGTTGACCTCGAACAGCCCGATCCGGGTGAACACCTCCGAGAAGATCAGGGCGGAGATCCCCAGGGCGGCGCCGAACGACAGGATCACGGTGCCGATCAGGATCAGCGGCGCGACCAGGGCTCGGAGCAGGATCATCAGGATCAGCAGCACGACGGCCAGGACGATCGGGATGATCACCCGGTTGTCGCGCTCGGAGGCGATCTTGGTGTCGAGGTAGAAGGCCGAGCCGCCACCCACCAGCGCGTCGGCCCCGTCGATGCTCGACGCGGCCTCGCGCGCCGCCTCGACGGCGTCGAAGGAGGCGGTCGAGGACATGTCGCTCTCCAGCGTGGCGGTGAAGAACGACCGGCCGTCCCCGATGTCCTGGGGCTGGCCGGCGTCGCCCAGCCCGTCGACGTCGGACAGGGCCTGGGCCACGTCCGGCGCCCGGTCGCTGTCGGCGACGACCTGCACGGTGTTGGAGGTGTCGGCGAGGCCGTGCTCCGCGAGCAGGCTCTGGCCGGCGATGGAGTCGAACTCCTGGGTGTACTGCTCGTCCTGGGCCAGACCCGACGGGTCGAGCTTGAACAGCCCGAGGCAGGCGAGCAGCAGCAGCCCGGTCGTCACCATCCACACCCGGCGGGGGTGCGGGCGGATCCAGCGGCCGACCTTGGCCCAGAACCCGGTGCCGGTGGGCTCGGCGGAGCCGAAGGTGGGCCGTCGTGGCCAGAAGATCCACCGGCCGCAGATCACCAGGAGGGCCGGCAGCAGGGTCACCATGACCAGGAAGGTCACCGACACCCCGACCGCCAGCACCGGACCGAGACCAGCGGTGGAGTTGAGGTCGGAGAAGACCAGGCACAGCAGGCCGATGACCACGGTGGCGGCGCTGGCCAGGATGGCCGGGGTGGCCCGGTGCAGGGCGACGGCCATGGCCTCGTGGCGGTCCTCGTGGCGGCGCAGCTCCTCGCGGTAGCGCGCGACCAGGAGCAGCGCGTAGTCGGTGCCGGCGCCGATCACCAGGATGCCGAGGATGGCCTGGCTCTGGCCGTTGACCGTGAGGTCGGCGTACTTGGCCAGCAGGTAGACCACCCCGCCGGAGATCATGTACGCGAAGACGGCCGAGATGATCGGCAGCAGCCACAGGACGGGGCTGCGGTAGGTGAACAGCAAGATGACGACCACCACGATCAGGGTGGCGAAGATCAGGTTGGTGTCGATGCCCTCGAAGGCCTCCGACGCGTCGGCGGCCTGCCCGCCCGAGCCGGCGAGGTGCACCGTCACCCCGTCGAGCTGGGCGATGTCGCGCACCTCCGCCGCGGCGTCCGGCATCTTCATCCAGCCGTCGTCGCCGAAGTTGAACGTGAACGCCAGGTTGGCGACCTCGCCGTCCTCGGCCACCAGCTGGACCGGCGCGCCGGCCTGCTCGGCGGTGTTGGGCGAGAGCACCCCCGCGTCGGTGACCCCGTCGATCTCGGCGATCTCGGCCGCCTGCTCGTCCATCGCCGCGAGGTCCTCGTCGGTGAGCCCGCCCTCGCGGTGGTAGACGACCAGGGTCTGGATGTCGTTGGGGTCGACGGTGCCGGTGAGCTCCTCCAGCACCTTGGTCGACTCGGCAGACTCGGGCAGCCAGGAGGAGGCCTCGTTGTTCTGCACGTCGATGAGCTGGGCGTTGAGCGGGGCCATCAGCCCGACGATGACGACTGCTCCGGCGAGCACGATCCACTTGGTGACCTTGCTGGTGAGCCTGCCGGCGATCTGACGATGCATGAGGGGGAGCCTCTCAGTGGGCGCGGACGGTCCGCATCAGGGATTTCCCCGATCTGACTCCGGGGTCGCCGCCAACTCATCGGCGACCCCGCCTGTGACCTGCGGTTGTTCTCCTGACACCGGGGGCGGTCACGCTGGGACCCGCCCGCCGCACTGGTCTGGACCAGTCGGGCCCTCAGCCGTAGAGGCGCTCCAGCACGTCGGAGTACTTCTGGTTGACCACCCGTCGCTTGAGCTTGAGGGTCGGGGTCAGCTCCTCGGACTCCGCGGTCCACTCCACGGGCAGGAGCTCGAAGGCCTTGACCTGCTCGGGTCGCGAGAGCCGCTCGTTGGCGGAGTCGACGGCCGCCTGGGCCATCGCCAGGATCTCCGGCCGCTGCGCCAGGTCGGCCAGGTCCTGGAACTCCACGCCCAGCTGCTGGGCCACCGCGGGTGCCACCTCGGAGTCCAGCGTGAGGATGGCGACGACGTACGGCCGGGCGTCGCCGACGGCCATCGCGTGGCCGATGATCGGCGACTCCTTGAGGTAGTTCTCGATGTTGGACGGCGCGATGTTCTTGCCCGCGGAGGTGATGATCAGCTCCTTCTTGCGGTCGACGATCGAGAAGAACCCGTCCTCGTCGACGGTGCCGATGTCGCCGGTGTGGACCCACCCGTCCTCGTCGATCAGCGCGCGCGTCGCCTCTTCCTGCCGGTGGTAGCCGGAGGTGTTGACCGGGCCGCGGACCAGCACCTCGCCGTCGTCGCCGAGGCGGAGCTCCATGCCGGGCGTGGCCCTGCCGACGGTGCCGAGCTTGAAGCCGCTGGGACCGTTGGCCGTGACGGCACCGCAGGTCTCGGTCATGCCGTAGACGTCGTAGACCTTGAGCCCGAGGCCGGCCATGAACCTGGCGACCTCGAGCGGCATCGGGGCGGCTGCTGAGGCCGCCCAGGTCACCTGGTCGAGGCCGAGCAGCAGCTTGAGGAAGCCCAGGATCGCGGCGTCGGCGGCCTGGTAGGCCTCGTCGATCTCCGGGGTCATCGTGGCGCCGTACTCCTGTGCCTCCACCCAGGCCAGCGCGGCGGCCATCGAGTCCTGGACCATCTTCACGTTGGCGGGGTCGGGGTCGGCCGCGAGCTTCGCGGACAGGCCGGTCTTGATCTTCTCCCACACCCGCGGCACGCCGAAGAACGCCGTCGGGTGCACCTCGCCCAGGGCGGCGAGGAGCTCGCTGGGATCGCCGATGCAGTGGATGTGGCCGCCGACGAACTGGGGACCGTAGATGCCCAGCACCCGCTCGGCGATGTGGGCGAAGGGCAGGTAGCTGACCTGGCGCTGACCGCCCTCCAGGCCGGCCGCCTCGAGGGTGCTGAGGGCCTCGTAGAGCACGTTGAAGTGGCTGAGGACCACGCCCTTGGGGTTGCCGGTCGTGCCCGAGGTGTAGAGGATCGTCGCCGCCGAGTCCGGGGTCAGCTCGCCTCGGCGGGACTCGACCTCCTCGGCGTGGTCGGCGCGGTAGGCCCTCCCGGACGCGACCAGGTCGTCCCAGGTCGTGAAGCGGTCACCCTGGGGCGCGGCGGCGGCGTCGATCAGGACCACCCGGCGAACGCTTGCGGACTCGTCGAGGGCGCGACCCCAGCGGGCGAGGTGGTCGGCGTTCTCGAGGATCACGACGGTGGGCTCGGCGTGGCCGGCGACGAAGGCGACCTGCTCGGCGGAGAGCGTGTTGTAGATCGACATCGGGGTCGCGGCGGCGTGCACGCTGCCGAGGTCGGCCAGCACGTGCTCGATGCGGTTGGTCGCCATCACGGCGACTGTGTCGCCGCGGGCCACGCCGAGCTCCATCAGCCCGGCGGCGACGTCCAGGGCGCCCTCGCGGACCTCGCGCCACGTGAGGGTGCGCCAGGCCTCGTCGCCGACGCGGTGGTGCCGGTCGGAGTACGCCGGCTGGTCGGCGTACTGGGTCACCGTCCGCAGGAGGGCGTCGGCCAGGGTCTGGCCGGCGATGGCCGCCTCGATGCGTGCGCGCTCGGCCAGGACGTCGTTGCTCATCGGGTCTCCTCGGGGTCGGCTGCCGCCAGTGTGGCCTGCGCCACACTCCCGGACAAGGCTCGCCGAGGAACCGCGCTCAGATGCCGAGGCTGCGCCCGATGATCTCCTTCTGGATCTCGGTGGTGCCGCCGTAGATGGTCTGGATCCGGCTGTCCACGAAGGCCCGCGCGATCGGGTACTCCATCATGTAGCCGTAGCCGCCGTGCAGCTGGACGCCGCGGTCGACGATCTTGGTCTGGAGCTCGGTGGTCCACCACTTGGCCATCGAGGCCAGCGTGGTGTCGACGTCGCCGGCGTTGAGCCGCATCACGCAGTCGTTGACGAAGACCCGGGCGATGTGGGCCTCGGTCGCCATCTCCGCGAGCATGAAGCGGGTGTTCTGGAACTTGCCGATGGGCCGGCCGAAGGCCTCGCGCTCCTTGGCGTAGTCCAGGCACAGGCGCAGCACGTGCTCGCAGGCCGCCACCGCCATCGTGGCGATGGAGATCCGCTCCTGCGGCAGGTTCACCATCAGCGAGATGAAGCCCGAGCCCTCCTCGCCGAGGAGGTTCTCCTTGGGCACCTCGACGTCGTTGAAGAACAGCTCGGCGGTGTCCTGCGCCTTCATGCCGACCTTGTCGAGGTTGCGGCCGCGCTCGAAGCCGGCCATGCCCCGCTCGACCACGAGCAGGCTGATGCCCTGGTGCCCGGCCTCGGGGTCGGTGCGGCAGACCACGATGACCAGGTCGGACAGGATGCCGTTGCTGATGAAGGTCTTGGAGCCGTTGAGGACGTAGTGGTCGCCCTTGTCGACGGCGCTGGTCCGGATGCCCTGCAGGTCCGAGCCGGCACCGGGCTCGGTCATGGCGATCGCCGAGATCAGCTCGCCGCTGACCAGGCCAGGCAGCCAGCGCCGCTTCTGCTCCTCGGTGCCGAGCTGGCTGATGTACGGCACGATGATGTCGGTGTGGACCGGGAAGCCGGGTCCGCTGGCGCCGACGCGGCACATCTCCTCGGCGACGATCATGTTGTAGCGGAAGTCCTTGACCCCGGCGCCGCCGTACTCCTCCTCGACGTCGAAGCACAGCAGCCCCTGCTGGCCGGCCTTCGCCCACACCTCGCGGCTCACCTGGCCGTCGCGCTCCCACTCCTCGTGGTGGGGGACGACCTCCTTCGCCAGGAAGGAGCGCACGGTGGCGCGGAAGTCCTCGTGCTCCTGCTCGCAGATCGTCGGGCTGTCGGGCATCGGGGCCTCCGGGGAGTGGCGGATGGTCGGTTCCAGCACCACTGTGACAGCAACACTGTCAGCATTCAAGGCGCGTCTCGACGACTCGCCCGCCGCGCTGCTCATCGTCGACGAGCTCGCCGCCCGCGGGGTGGAGGAGCTCCAGCTCGAAGAGGCTGGCCGGCGCCGGCACTCCGACGAGGACGCGGCCCGTCTGGAGCACACCGCCAACCCGCCTGCGCCGGCCGACGCTCGAGGCAGTCGTCTCCGGCTTCCAGCGGCCGCCACCGAGGTCATCACCCGCTCCCGGCGCCGCGAGTAGCGCATACTGGCTCCTCCGAACGGCTCGGGATGCGCGACGGCCCGGGCGCTGCGAGGGACGAGCGAGGAGAGTCGGGTCTTTGAGCCGCGTGAGCGAGCCCCACCGGGGCAGGGTCGTGGTCATGCTGGTGCGCGGCGACGAGACGTCGGTTGCCGAGCGGCTCGCCCGCACCGAGTACGCCGAGGGCCGGGTGCTGACGGTGGCGGGCGTCGAGGCCCACGAGCGACTGCGACGGCTGCCGCGCGTCGACGTCGTCGTGGACACGCGCAGCGACCGGCCCCTGGTGCAGTGGCGGTCCTGGAGACGGTTGTTCTTCCACCTGGTGCACGACGGCGAGTGGGTCGTCGCGCGGCGCGAGGGCGACGAGGTGTTCTCGGACCGCCTCGCGCACCTGCTGCTCCGCGAGGGGCTGCGCCGACAGCGCGCGGAGCTCGCTCGCGCCGTCGGAGCGATCCGAGCGACCCCCACCCGGGTGGTCCTCACCAAGGCCGGTGACCACTGGTTCAAGCTGCGCGACGCCGAGGCGCAGGAGGTGCTGCGCGAGCGCGCCCCTGACCTCGCCGTGACCGAGCTGGCCCATCGCCCCGGCGGTCGCCTGGAGTCCCGCTCCACCAGCCACGGCTTCGACGAGGAGGGCTTCGCCGCGCCGATCGAGTACCCGCCGCTCCTCCTGCGGCGCTACGACGGCGCGTTGTCGCTCGGCGAGGGCGTGGTGCCCCGGCACGGCCGCTCCCTGCTGCCGGACGCATACCGCTGGCACCTGCAGGACGTCCCGGTCAACAAGCGGCTCGTGGACATCGACGCCGACTGGGCCCGTCCCCGGCCCGAGGACCTGCGCGAGGGGCCTCGGCTGGACGGCAGCTTCTACTACCTGGACTACAAGAACCCGGGGCACTACGGACACCTGATGACCGAGGCGGTCTCACGGCTGTGGGGCTGGGACGTCGCCAAGCAGGACGACCCGGACCTCCGGCTCCTGCTCCGCCGCGGCCCCAAGCACCCGCAGGCGGTCGAGGACCGTCCCGAGTCGACCATCCTCGCGGCCTACGGCGTGGCCGCGTCCGACGTGACGTGGGTCGAGGGCTCGGTGTCGGTGGAGCACCTGGTGGGCCTGACCCCCATGTGGCACAACAAGTCGCCCTACTCCGCGCACCCGGAAATCCGCGCGGTCTGGGAGCGGATCGCGGACGGGCTGGCGGCCGCCGAGCCCACCGCGGTGGCGGGACTGCCGGCGCGCCGGATCTTCGTGACCCGGCACGAGGGCAAGCGACGGTGCCGCAACGTGGCGGAGGTGGACGCGTTCTTCGAGGCTCACGGGTTCACCCTGGTCCGTCCCGGCACGATGTCGCTGGCGCAGCAGGCCGCGACCTTCGCCGCCGCGGAGGTGGTGGCCGGCTTCGGCGGCACCGGCATGTTCAACCTGTGCTACGCGCGGCGCCTTCAGCACCTGGTGGTGCTCAACCACACGTCGTACGACGCCCGCAACGAGCAGTTGTTCGCCGCCGTGCACGGTGCCCGCTCGGACTTCTTCTGGAGCGAACCGGACATCCCGCACCCAGAGAGCGGCTGGTCCTACGAGGCGTTCCAGTCCCCGTGGGCCTTCGACCTCGACCGCAACCGGGCAGCCCTGCAGGCCGTCCTGGACTCGCCGGCCTGACGCCGCGTGTGGCCTGGTGCCCGGCGCCCGGTTAGGGTCCGGCCGTGAAGACGTTCCTCCTGGGACCCGGCTGCCAGAAGGGCGGGACCACCTGGCTGTACCAGTACCTCAAGGCGTCGCCGCAGTTCGCGCACGGATACCGCAAGGAGTACCACGTCTTCGACGCCCGGGACCTGCCCTCGGAAAGCCGGACCCGCGAGAAGGTCATCCGGCTGGCGGAGGAGTCCATCGAGCTCCTACGCCGGGGCGAGACCGGTGCCGCCGACGTGCTGCACCGGCTGAGCATGGTCGCCAACCCGCGCTTCTACTTCGACTACTTCACCGGGCTGCTGCACCAGCGAGACGACCACCTGGTGACCGGCGACTTCACGCCCGACTACGCCCTGCTCTCGGTGGCCCAGATGCGGACCATCCGCCGGGGCTTCGAGCGACGGGGCGTCCGCGCGGCTGCGGTGTTCCTGCTGCGCGACCCGGTCGAGCGCACGTGGTCCCAGGTGCGGATGCAGGACGCACGCGAGCCGGGTCGCTTCTCGGAGCCGAGCGAGGTGGTGCTGCAGCGCCGGCACGCGGACCCCGTCTACGCGCTGCGCAACCAGTACCAGGACACGGTGCGCGTCCTCGACGAGGTCTTCGGCGAGGACGTCCACTACGAGTTCTACGAGCGCCTCTTCACCGACCGCGCCGTCGGCGCGATCTGCCGTTTCGCCGGGATCGACCAGCATCCCGGCGACTTCGGCACGGTGCTCAACAGCGCCGGGCGGTCGACCGCTGCCGTCCCGGAGGACATCACCCGCGAGGTGGCCGAGCGCTACCGGCACGTCTACACCGCGGTTGCCGCGCGGTTCCCGGACACCGACCTGCGCGAGCTGTGGCCGAGTGCGCGCTTCGTGCTCGACTGACGCGCGCGGCCCCTGGGTCAGCTCACCCACTCCTTGACCTGGGCGATGGTGGCGGCCGGGTCGTCGGAGGCGGGGGAGACCGAGAGGCTCGTGACGCCGGCCTCGGCGAAGGCGGCGATGCGCTCCTTGACGTACGACGCCGGGCCGACCAGGTTGCCGGCCTCGAGCCACTCGAGGGGCACCAGGGCCTCGGCGTCGCGCTTGTGGCCGTCGAGGTAGAGGTCCTGGATCTGCTTGGCCTCCTTCTCGTAGCCGTACTGGCAGGCGAGGTCGTTGTAGAAGTTCTTGCCGCGGGCGCCCATGCCGCCGACGTACAGCGCGTACATGGGGCGCATGAAGTCGAGCATCCCCTTCACGTCGTCGCCGATCGCGACCATGCCGCCCGCGTTGATCTGCAGCGGGCCGAGCTCGGGGGAGCGCTTCGCCGCGCCCTTGGCGAGGGCGTCGCCCCAGACGTCCTTGGCCTTCTCGGGGTGGAACAGGAACGGCAGCCAGCCGTCGGCGACCTCGGCGGCCATCGCGACGTTCTTGTCACCCAGTGCCGCCACCCACAGCGGGACCGAGGACCGCTCGGGCCGGTTGAGGAGCTTGAGCGGCTTGCCGAGACCGAGGCCCTGGTCCGCGGGGAGGGGGAGCGTGAAGATGCCGTCGTGGACGAGGGCCTCGCGTCGCAGGCCCATCCGGATGATCTCGATGATCTCGCGGGTCCGGCCCAGCGGCTTGTCGTAGGGCAGCCCGTGGAAGCCCTCGATGACCTGCGGCCCGGAGGCGCCGAGGCCGATGACGGCCCGGCCGCCCGACACGTTGTCGAGACCTGCCGCGGTCTGCAGCAGCGCGCCCGGCGTGCGCGAGTAGACGTTGAGGATGCCCGCGCCGATCTCGACGGTCTCGGTCTTGGCCGCCAGGTAGCCCATGAGGGTGGGCGCGTCGAAGCCGTAGGGCTCGGCCACCCAGATCGTGTCCAGCCCGGCCTTCTCCAGCGACGCCACCTGGTCGGCGGACTCGCGCGGGTTGCCGGCGTAGACGAGCGGCATGGACAGCTTCATGGGGTCCCCTGGGGTCGGCGTGGATGACAGCGTCACTGTGACAAGGCCGTCGTCACGATGGCAAGCCGGGGTATGCCCAGGTTCCGAGGGATGATCCGGACCGGGACGCGGGCGGGTGCGGTGAGATAGTGCAGGCCCGTCCACTGCACCTGAGGAGCCTGCCTGTGTCGACCTATCGCATCGCCGTGATCGGTGGAACGGGCCCCCAGGGCAGGGGACTCGGCTATCGCTTCGCCCGCCACGGGCACACGGTCGTGCTCGGCTCGCGCGCCGCCGAGAAGGCGGTCCCCGTCGCCGAGGAGGTCGCTGCCCGCCTGGCCGGCGTCGAGGGCGCGGGCGAGGTCACCGGGGCGGCCAACGCCGACGCCTGCGCTGCGGCCGACGTCGTCCTGCTCGCCGTGCCGTACGACGGTCACGACGAGCTGGTCGCGACGCTGCCCCTGGCCGGCAAGGTCGTGGTCTCCTGCGTCAACCCGCTGGCCTTCGACAAGCAGGGCCCGCACGGGCGGATCATCGACGACGGTGCGGGCTCCGCGGCCGAGTCGGCCCAACGGATCGCTCCCGACGCGACCGTGGTCGGTGCGTTCCACCACGTCTCCGCGGTGACCCTCTGGGGAGACCGGGAGGTCATCGACGACGAGGACGTGCTGGTGTGCGGCGACTCCGCCGACGCGAAGGCGGTGGCCATCGAGCTGGCCCGCAGCGTGACCGGCCGCGACGGCATCGACGCGGGCGCGCTGCGCCTGGCGCGGCAGCTGGAGCCGTTGACGGCCGTCCTGATCTCGATCAACAAGCGCTACAAGGTGCACTCCGGGATCCGCATCTCCGGGCTGTCGGGTCACGCCTGACCTGAGGCAACCGCCCCGGACGGGGCGTCAGTGCCGCCCGTTCCAGCTGTCCCACAGTGCGGCGTACGAGCCGCCGGCCGCCACCAGCTCGTCGTGCGAGCCCAGCTCGGAGACGACGCCGTCCTCGACGACCGCGACCCGGTCCGCGTCGTGCGCGGAGAACAGCCGGTGCGCGATCGCGATGACCGTGCGGCCCTCGAGCACCGCCGCGAGCGAGCGCTCCAGGTGCCGTGCCGCGCTCGGGTCGATCAGCGACGTCGCCTCGTCCAGCACCAGCGTGTGCGGGTCGGCGAGCACCAGCCGGGCCAGGGCGATCTGCTGCGCCTGAGCCGCGCTGACCGTCCGGCCGCCGGAGCCGACGACCGTGTCGAGCCCGTCCGGCAGAGCGTCGACCCAGTCCAGCGCGTCCACGGCCGCGAGCGAGGCGCGGATGTCCTCGTCGTCGGCCCCGGGCGGCGCCGCGAGGGCGAGGTTCTCGCGCAGGGTGCCGACGAAGACGTGGTGCTCCTGGGTCACCAGTGCGACGTGGCCGCGCAGCTCCTGCAGGGGCAGCTCGACGAGCCCGACGCCGCCCACGGTCACCGATCCGGTGCGGGGTGGGTGGATGCCCGCCAGCAGTCGGCCCAGCGTCGACTTGCCGGCGCCCGACGGACCCACCATGGCGATCCGCTCGCCGACGCCGACGCGCAGGTCGACGCCGTGCAGCACGTCGCGCCCCTCGACGTAGGAGAACCGCACGTCCCGGGCCTCCAGCTCCTCGCCGTCGGGCTGCGCGCCCGAGGCCGTACGGTCGTCGGGCACCTGCGCCACCCCGAGCAGCCGGGACAGCGAGGCGGCGCCCATCTGCAGCTCGTCGAGGATCGACACGATGCGGTCGACCGGGTCGATGAGCATCTGCACGTAGAGCGTGGCCGCGGTGACGTCGCCGAGGGAGACCTGCCCCTGGGTGTAGAGGTAGCCGCCGAAGAGGAGCGTGGCCACGGTCGGGATCAGGTAGCTGATCTCCATGGAGGGGAAGAACACCGTCCGCAGGTGCAGGGTGTAGCGCTCGGCGTCGTAGGACTCAGCGATGTCGCGGTCGACGGCGGCGATCCGCTCCTCGCCCAGGCCCAGGGCCTCGACGGTGCGCGCCCCCTCGACGGTCTCGGTGAGGGACGCGTTGATGGCGGAGTACGACGCGCTCTCGCGCAGGTAGCCGTCCTTGGCCCGGGCGAGGTACCAGCGCAGGCCGATGACCAGGGGCGGCACGCCGAGCAGGCACGGCAGCGCCACCCACCAGCCCACGCTGACGGCCGCGGCGAACGTCAGCACGGCGGTGACCACGGCGATCGTCCACTCCGGCAGGGCCATCCGCACCGACCACCCGAGCTGCTCGACGTCCCGGCTTGTGCGGGTGAGCAGGTCACCTGAGCCGGCCGACTCGACGACGCCCACCGGCAGTGCCAGAGCGTTGCCGACGAAGTCCTCGCGCAGCTCGGCGAGGACCTGCTCGCCGAGGACCTGGCTGACGTAGCGCGCGAAGCGCGTCAGCACCGTCTGCAGGATCAGGAAGCCCGCCAGCAATGCGACGACCCGGTCCACCTGACCCACGGTGGTGCCCCGCTCGACGGCCTCGACGAGGTCGCCGAGCAGGCGCGGTGCGGCCAGCGCGGCGCCAGCGGCCAGGACGTGCAGGGAGAGCGCGCCCCAGACCAGGCGGGGATGGCGGCGCACCAGCGCCCGCACGTAGCGGCGCATGACGCCGACACCCGCGATCGGCAGGGTCGTGCCGACGCTCATGGCAGCCCGCCCGCGACGACGAGCTCGGTCTCGCGCGTGACGACGGCCCGGTAGCGGGCGTGGGTGCGCAACAGCTCGCTGTGGGTGCCGGTCGCGACGACGACGCCGTCCTCCAGGAAGGCCACCTCGTCGACGGCGTCGAGCATGAGCGGGCTGCTGGAGGTGACGACGGTGGTGCGGCCGGCCCGCTGCTCGCGCAGGCGGCTCGCGATCCGGGCCTCGGTGTGCGCGTCCACGGCGGAGGTGGGCTCCACGAGCACCAGGACCTCCGGGTCGAGGGTGAGGACCCGGGCCAGCACCAGGCGCTGTCGCTGACCGCCGGAGAAGCTGCGGCCCCGCTCGGTGACCACCGTGTCGAGCCCTTCGGGCAGCGCTTCGAGGATGTCGTCGGAGGACGCCGCCGCCAGTGCTCGCGCGAGGGTGCCGTCGTGGCGCGCGGTCCCGGTCACGTCGAGCCGGTCGGCCAGTCGGCCGGAGAAGAGCGTCGCGCCCGTGTCGGACACCACGATCCGGCGGCGTACGTCGGTCCGGCTGAGGGCGGTCAGCGCGACGCCGCCGAGGCTGACGTCGTCGTCGACCTCGGCCGCGCAGAGGCCCAGCCGGTCGGCGAGGGCCGCCGAGTCGTCGGGCTGCTCGCTGACGACGGCGACCAGCGAGCCGGGGCGCACGCGCAGGCCGCTGCGGCGGTCGTGCAGCTCGCCGCCTGGAGCGGGGGGCTGCGCCGGCACCTCGGGCTCGACGACGTCCGGGGTCAGCGCCAGGACCCGGCACACCCGGCGGGCGGAGACCCGCCCGCGGATGAACTTGTTGGCGTACTCGGTCGCCGTGCGCAGCGGGATCATCAGGAAGGCGGAGTAGCCGTAGAACGCCACGAGCTCGCCCGGCGTGATCGTGCCCGCCACGGCGTACCGGGCGCCGATCCAGACGATCACCACGACGAACAGGCCGGGCAGGAAGACCTGCAGGGCCTCGAGCATCGACTGCAGCTTGGCGACCTCGACGCCGGCGCGGCGGGTGGTCTGGCTCTCGCGGCGGTAGCGGTCGTGGAAGACCTGCTCGCCGCCGATGCCGCGCAGGACCCGCAGCCCGCCGACGATGTCGGTGGCGGTGTTGGACAGGTGACCCATCAGCTCGCGCTGGCGGGTGCTGCGCCGCTGGAGGGGGGCGAGCAGCGGCCCGACCAGGAGCATCAGCAGCGGCACGCCCAGCAGCACGACCAGCCCGAGCGTCACGGAGGTCTGCAGCAGGATCACCGCGACCAGGAGGAAGGAGACGACGGCGCCCGCGAAGCGCGCGCTGACGTCCATGACCTGGCCCAGGTGGGAGATGTCGCTGGTGCCGATCGCGACGACCTCGCCGGTCGAGACCTTGCGGGGCAGCGTGCCCCCGAGGTGGACGGTGTGCCGGGCGACCAGCTGGACGGTCGTGTAGGCGGCGGTGAGCCAGTTGGTCACCGCGAACCGGTGTCGCATGATGCCGGCGGCGGCCTGCACCAGGCCGATCAGGGCGAGCAGCCCGGCGTAGCGCAGGAGAGCGTCCCCGTCGCGGTCGGCGACCCCGCGGTCGATGGCGCGGCCGATCACCGCGGGCATGACCGCCTGGGCGCTCATCCAGACGATGCCGAAGGCCATGCCGCCGGCGAGGGTGCGCCCCTGGCTGCGCGCGAGCCACCACAGGAACCGATCGGGAGACCGGTGATCCGCGATCCCGGGATGGTCGAGGGGGAGGCGGCGCACTTACCTGAGAGTACGGTCCGCGAACCCCCTTCCGCGAACCGATAAACCGCTGTCAGCGTGCGAGGTCCGTCACTGTCTCCGCGCCGGGCAGCAGGGCCAGCAGCTCGCCGGGCAGCAGCAGCTTGGAGCCCCTCGTCCCGGAGCCGATGACGGCCGTCTCGATCGCGGTCGCCCGCTCGTCCACGAGCACCCGCCACGCCTGCGGCAGGCCGAGCGGCGTGATGCCGCCGTACTCCATGCCCGACTCCGCGACCGCGCGCTCCATCGGCAGGAAGGAGCACTTGCGCACCCCGAGCAGCCGGCGCACGACGTTGTTGACGTCGGCCCGGGTGTCCGCGCGCACCACGCACGCCGCCACCCGCTCGACCCCGTCGCGGCGCCCGGCCACGAGCACGCAGTTGGCGCTGGCCCCGGGCGGTACGCCGTAGGCCTCACCGAAGGCCGCGGTGTCGGCCAGCTCCGCGTCGATCGGCGTGACCGCCAGCGAGCCCGCGTAGGGCCAGGTCCCCAGCGCCGCCGCCACCGGGGGAGCGAGCAGCTCGGGGTGGTCGACGGCCGGCAGGGGACGCAGGGTTCCGAGGGTCGGCAGGCTCACGGACCCATCCTGCCAACGCCGCCTACCGGTCGCCGTCCCCGGGCGTCACCCAGCCGCGCTGCCGAACGGCGTGGCGGCGCCTCCCGGTGACGGCCACCGCGGCCAGGCCGGCCGCTCCGGCCAGCACCCACGGGACCGGCAGCAGCCAGCGCACGTGGTCGCCCTCGACCACGTCGTTGGCGATCAGCGACCAGACCAGCGCCAGGCCCAGGAAGGCGATGCCCATGACCAGGTGGCCGACGTTGACGGGGTGCCGGCCGGACTCGGCCGGCCCGTGGGTCTCGCTCATCGGGTGCTCCTGTGGGTGTCGACCACGATCTCGCCGAAGGTGACCTCGGCGTCGAGGTGGAGGAGGGGGACGTCGTCGCCGCCGTCGTGGAAGTGGCTGTCCGAGCCGTCGTGCTCGTCACCGAAGAGGGTGGTGCGCCCCCCGGCGTCGATGACCGCGTCGGCGTCGACGTCGAGGCCGTCGGGGACCAGCACCACGATCCGGCCAAAGGTCGACTCCAGGTCGATGGTGCGCCCGTCCAGGCCGTCGAGGTCCTCGACCTCGCGCAGGTCGAGCACGATCTCACCCGCGTTGACCTGGTAGCGGTCGTCGACCTCCGCCGCGGTCTGCGGGGTGTCGCGGACGTGGCCGCCGTCGACCTCCTCGAAGACGGTCGCCGCGGCGGTGGCGAGCGCCGCGACCAGGCCGACCGCGATCAGCCCGCCGGCGCGGCCGTAGAAGGCGCCGAGCAGCAGCATCGCGCCGGTGATCCCCAGCGCCAGGGCCGGGTAGCTGGAGTCGCTGACCGTGGCGCCGGCCAGATCCACGATCCCCAGCACCCCCTCGGCGAGTGCGATCAGCGCCAGGGTGAACCAGAACAACAGCGGCCCCCGGCGGCGCGGTGGGCGCGGGTGGGGCGGCACCGGGGCCGGCACGTACGCCGGGTACGCGGCGGGCGGGTAGGCCGCCGCGGCCGCTCCCGGTGCCGCCCCGGATGCGTCACCGGGTGCGTCACCGGGCATGACACCGGGCGTGACACCGGGCCGGGCGGGGGGAGCGGCATAGGGAGGCGGGACCGGCCGGTCGCCGCGCACCGCCATGACCGCCACGGCGACCAGCCCGAGCACCGCCAGCGGCCACGGGAAGCTCCAGCCGCCGAACGATTCGCTCACCAGGGCGAGGGCCGCGACGAGGCCGGCGAGCCACAGCGCGAACGTGCGGCTGCGCTCGTCGAGCCGCACGGTCGCGTCCTGGGTGCGCTCGTCGGGGACCAGCAGCCAGCACGCGCCGTACCCGATCAGGCCGGCGCCGCCGAAGAACGACAGCACGACGAACGACACCCGCAGGATGGTCGGGTCGATGTCGAGATGGCGGGCCAGCCCGCCTGCGACGCCGGCGATCTTCCGGTCGTAGGCGGAGCGGCGCAGACGGCCCAGGTCGCGCATCTCGTCGCGGGTGACGCGCGGACCCTCATGCGGCCCGGGGTCGCTGGATCCCGAGGGCGCAACGGGTGGTGTCGTGGTCATGGCTCCAGCCTGGTGGGGATCCCGCCTCCCCGCCATCGGGGAGGCCCCTGATCCTGGCACGCCCCGAGCCCTGCGGTCTCAGGGTCGGACCGGGGTCGAACCTCATGTGGCGCAGCCGCTCGCTGTGTGACGATGAGAGCACGATGAGCACCGCCCCTGCGCCGCCCCGGCCCGAGCTCCGACCGGACGTCCGCCGCGCCTTCCGCGACACCCACGAGCCGATCATCGGCGGCGTGGCGTCCGGGCTGGCGCGCCACTTCCAGGTGCCGGTGCTCTGGGTGCGCGCCGCCTTCGTCGTGAGCGTGTTCATGGGCGGCCTCGGCATCTTCATGTACGCCGGCCTGTGGCTGATGCTGCCGGCCGAGCCGCCCTTCGCCCCGGCCGCTCCCGGCCTGGAGAGCGCGACCCGGGGCGGTCGGCGCCCCGGCCGGATCCGCCGCCTCACCGACGTCGGTCCGGTGATCGCCCTGTCCGCCCTCGGGCTGGGGCTGATCCTGGTCGTGGAGGCGGTGTTCGGCGACGGGGCGGTCGTCTGGCCGGTCGCGATCGGGATCGTCGGGGTGGCCCTGCTGTGGCGCCAGGCCGACGAGGCCCAGCGCGAACGGTGGCAGGACACCACCGGGCGGGTGGACCCGCTGCGGGTGATCTTCGGCAACGGCGGCTGGGCGTCGTACGCGCGGGTCGGGGCCGGCGTGGTCCTCCTGCTGTCGGCGTGCTTCATGTTCGGCTTCGACAACGGCTCGCTGCAGCAGGCCCGCGGTGCCCTGATCGCGGGCGGGCTCGGCCTGGTCGGGCTGCTGCTGGTGGTGGGCCCGTGGGTCTACCGGCTGACCTCCGAGCTGACCGACGAGCGCACCGAGCGGATCCGCACCCAGGAGCGCGCCGACGTCGCGGCCCACCTGCACGACTCGGTGCTCCAGACCCTCGCCCTCATCCAGAAGAACCCCGGCGACGCGGCGACCGTGGCCAAGCTGGCCCGCGCCCAGGAGCGTGACCTACGGGCCTGGCTCTACGCCGGCGAGGCCACCGACGAGCGCAGCCTGGCCAGTGCCCTGCGCGGGGTGGCCGCGGAGGTCGAGGACGCCCACGGCATCTCCGTCGACGTCGTCAACGTCGGAGACTGCGACATGGCCGAGCCGCTGCGGCCCGTCGTCGCCGCCGCCCGCGAGGCGCTGACCAACGCGGCCAAGCACGCCGGGGCGGGGCGCATCGACGTGTACGCCGAGGTCACGCCCGGCGCGGTCGACATCTTCGTGCGCGACCGCGGGCCGGGGTTCGACCCCGCCGCGGTCCCCGAGGACCGCTACGGCGTACGGCACAGCATCATCGACCGCATGCAGCGCCACGGCGGCATCGCCGAGATCCGCTCCGGTGCCGCGGGCTCCGAAGTCCGGCTGCACCTGCCACGCCCCGTCCAGGAGGAACCCGATGCTTGACCCGACCCCCGTGCGCGTTGTGATCGTCGACGACCACGCCATGTTCCGCAGCGGCGTCCGTGCCGAGCTGGTGAGCACCGGCGCCGGCCAGGTGGAGGTGCTCGCCGAGGCCGCCGACGTCGACGAGGCCATCGCGGCGGTCCTCGCCCACCGGCCCGACGTCGTCCTGCTCGACGTGCACCTGCCCGGCGGCGGCGGCGTGGAGGTCATGCGCCGGCTCGCCCTGGCCCCGACCGCCCCGACCTCCGGGGCCCCCGAGGCGCGACCGCCCCGCTTCCTCGCGTTGTCGGTCAGCGACGCCGCCGAGGACGTCATCGGCACGATCCGCGGTGGCGCGCGCGGCTACGTCACCAAGACGATCACCGGCGCCGAGCTCGTCTCCGCGATCCGGCGGGTGGCGGACGGCGACGCGGTGTTCTCCCCGCGGCTGGCCGGCTTCGTGCTCGACGCGTTCGCGGGCTCCATCGACGTCGCGGCCGTCGACGAGGACCTGGACCGCCTCACCGAGCGCGAGCGCGAGGTCATGCGGCTGATCGCGCGCGGCTACTCCTACAAGGAGGTCGCCAAGGAGCTGTTCATCTCGATCAAGACCGTCGAGACCCACATGTCCTCGGTGCTGCGCAAGCTGCAGCTCTCCTCGCGCCATGAGCTCAGCCGGTGGGCCTCGGAGCGCCGGCTGCTCTGAGGCACGCGGAGCCCTGATCGCCGCCGGGTTTTGGGGGGCGGGCGGCGGGGTATGGGGGCTTGACGCGTCGCCCGAACCAGGAGGCCCCTGTGAGCACTGCGAGTCCTGACACCACGGCAGAGCCAGACGGGGGCGAGGAGCTCAAGCGGACCATCACCGGTCGCCTTCTCTTCTTCTACACCCTGGGCGACGTGCTGGGCTCGGGGATCTACGTCCTCATCGGGCTGGTGGCCGCGGCCGTCGGCGGCGCCTTCTGGATCGCGTTCGCCCTCGGCGTGACGGTCGCGGCGATCACCGGGGCGGCGTACGCCGAGCTGGTGACGAAGTATCCCCAGGCGGCGGGTGCGTCGCTCTACGTCAACAAGGCCTTCGGCAACCGCCCGCTCACCTTCCTGATCACCGTCTCCTTCCTCGCCGCGAGCATGGCGGCATCCGGCTCGCTGGCGGTGGGCTTCGCCTCCTACTTCGACACCCTCTGGTCCGGCCCACCGGCCCTGATCGTCTCCCTGGTCTTCGTGGCGCTGCTCGTGGTGGTCAACTTCATCGGCATCACCGAGTCGGTGTGGATGAACATGCTGATGACCTTCGTCGAGGTGGGCGGCCTGGTCGTGGTGCTCGTGATCGGCATCGTCTTCATCTTCCAGGGAGATGCCGACTTCGGCGTGCTCACCCAGATCGACACGTCCGGTGACTACGGCAGCCCCGCACTGGCGGTCCTGGCCGGCATCTCGTTCTCGTTCTTCGCGATGACCGGCTTCGAGAACACCGCCAACGTCGCCGAGGAGACGGTCGACCCGTACAAGGCGTTCCCGCGTTCGCTGGTCGGCGGCATGATCGTGGCGGGAGTTGTCTACGTCCTGGTCTCGATGGCCGCCGCCCTGACCGTGCCGACCGAGACACTGGCTACGTCGGACGCGGCGCTGCTCGAGGTGGTCGAGGCTGGCATCCTGCCGATCTCCACCAGCTTCATGAGCACGCTGTTCTCCGTCATCGCGCTGATCGCCATCACCAACACCACGCTGGTCACCATCGTCACCCAGCCGCGTGTCCTCTACGGAATGGCTCGTGAGGACGTCGTTCCTGCCGTTTTCGCGAAGATCCACCCCACCCGACGCAGCCCCTGGGTGGGCCTGATCTTCTCCGGTGCCGTCGTCGGCGCGCTGCTGGTCATCGGGACCCTGCTCACCGAGGCCGGCGGCGGCATCGATCTGGTCGGTCGCCTCGCCACCGTCACGGTCGTCCTGCTGCTGGCGATCTACGCCCTCGTGATCGTCGCCTGCCTCAAGCTGCGCGGGCAGGACGAGGACGGACCGTTCTTCCGCGCCAACACCCCCCTGCTGGTCGTGGGTCTGGTCGGCAACCTGGCGATCCTCTACTTCACGATCTACGACGACCCCCACTCGCTGATCTGGTGTGCGGGCCTGCTCGGTGTCGGCCTCGTGCTCTTCCTCGCGGAGTACTTCTTCGGCAATCGAGACCGACCAAGCGACATCGAGCCCGGCACCGCCGCCGCGGACAAGGAGATCTGACATGCACGTCATCGTCGCCACCGACGGGTCCCGCCAGTCCCTGGCCGCGGCCAAGCACCTCAAGTCGTTCGCCGACCCCGACAAGATCGAGACGATCTCGGTGGTCGCCGTGATCCGCCCCTACGCCGCCGTCGCCTTCGCCGACGACCTGGCCCCTGTCGACAAGGCGGGTGGGACGTTCGACTCGCTGTCCTTCCGGGCCGCTGCCGAGAGCGCCACCCAGGCCGTCGCGAAGGTATTCGAGGGGTGGGGCCCGAAGGTGCAGACCCGCATCCGTAGCGGCTCGCCCGCGGCCGAGATCATCAAGGCCGCCAAGCAGTACGAGGCCGGCCTGGTCGTCGTGGCCGCCGGCAGCCGCGGCCTCAGCGACACGGTCCTGCTCGGCAGCACGGCCCAGCGCGTCCAGCACTCCGCGCCCTGCCCGGTGCTCGTCGTACGGCCGGCTCCACGCAAGCGGAAGAAGAAGTAGCGCGGCCGCCGTACTTGACGTGGGTCACGCGGCGGGGCCGCGGCTGGGGAGCCGCCGGCCGGCCGCCGCGGCCGATCACTAGGGTTCGGCCATGGAAACCTTGCGCCAGATCCTTCTGATCATCCACCTGCTGGGCTTCGCCGCGCTCTTCGGCGGTCTCATCGTGCAGGCCGGCTCCGCGACCAAGGTGGTCAACGGGGCCATGCGCGACGGCGCCGGCACGGCCTTCCTCGCCGGCCTGGCCCTCGTCGGCGTCCTCGAGGCCGGCGACGGCGACGTCAACCACGCCAAGGTCGGGGTCAAGCTCCTCATCGGCCTGGTCGTGCTGATCCTGGTCATGGCCAACCTCCGCAAGGAGCGGATCCCCCAGGGCCTCTGGCTCGGCCTCCTCGCCCTCTCCGTCGCCAACGTCGCCGTCGCCGTCCTCTGGTCCTCCGCGCACGCCTAGGCCCCGGAGCGCCGCCGACACCCACCCCGGGGGTGCGCGCACGTAGGCTGGAGGCAGGATGAGTACGCCGTCGTCAGCAGCAGCCCAAGCAGCCCAGTTCGCGTTCCCCGGCATGGACCGGCACACCGCGGAGGAGGCCCGCACCTCCCCTCGTGGACCCTCGCGCGAGGAGCTGCTCGAAGGGCTCAACGAGCCGCAGCGCGCGGCCGTCACCCATGCCGGCAGCCCGCTGCTCGTGGTGGCCGGGGCCGGGTCGGGCAAGACCCGCGTCCTGACCCGGCGCATCGCCTGGATCATCTCCGAGCGCAAGGCCCACCCCGGCTCGATCCTGGCGATCACGTTCACCAACAAGGCCGCGGGCGAGATGAAGGAGCGCGTCGAGGAGCTGGTCGGCAAGCGCGCGCGGATCATGTGGGTCAGCACGTTCCACTCCGCCTGCGTCCGGATCCTGCGCAAGGAGATCGACAAGCTCGGCTTCAAGTCGAGCTTCTCCATCTACGACGCCGCCGACCAGAAGCGCCTGATGAGCCTGGTCATCAAGGACCTCGATCTCGACGCGAAGAGGTTCCAGCCCGGCCCGGTGCTCCACTGGGTCAGCAACCACAAGAACGAGCTGCGCGACCCCGAGGAGTTCGCCAAGGACACCCACAACCACGTGGAGGAGCAGTACGCCGCGGCGTACGCCCTCTACCAGCGGCGCCTGCGCGAGGCCAACGCCCTCGACTTCGACGACCTGATCATGATGACGGTGCACCTCCTGCAGGCCTTCCCGGAGGTCCGCGAGACCTATCGGCGCCGGTTCCGCCACGTCCTGGTCGACGAGTACCAGGACACCAACCACGCCCAGTACGCCCTCATCCACCAACTCTGCGCCGACAACCCGGAGCTGGTGGAGGGCGAGGAGCGCGTGGAGCCGGCCGAGCTGATGGTCGTTGGCGACGCCGACCAGTCGATCTACGCGTTCCGCGGCGCCAACATCCGCAACATCATGGACTTCGAGCAGGACTTCCCCAACGCCACCTCCATCCTGCTCGAGCAGAACTACCGCTCCACCCAGACAATCCTCACCGCGGCCAACTCCGTCATCGGGCACAACAAGGGCCGCAAACCCAAGCGGCTGTGGTCCGACGCCGGCGACGGCGAGCGGATCGTCGGGTACGTCGCCGACGACGAGCACGACGAGGCGCGGTTCGTGTCGGAGGAGATCGACAAGCTCGTGGATGGGGGCGGCCGGGCCGGCGACGTGGCGGTGTTCTACCGCACCAACGCCCAGTCGCGGGTGTTCGAGGAGGTGTTCATCCGCACCGGACAGCCCTACAAGGTGGTCGGCGGCGTGCGCTTCTACGAGCGTCGCGAGGTGCGCGACGCCCTCGCCTACCTGCGGATGCTCGCCAACGCCGACGACCAGGTGTCGCTGCGCCGGATCCTCAACACCCCCAAGCGGGGCATCGGCGACCGGGCGGTCGCCTGCGTCAGCCTCCTCGCGGAGCGTGACGGCCTGACCTTCTGGGAGGCGCTGCGCCGGGCCGACCGCGCGCCGGGGCTCGCCACGCGCTCGCTCACCCAGATCAAGGCCTTCGTGGCGATGGTGGAGGAGCTGCAGTCGATGGTGGAGGCCGGCGAGCGCGCCGACGTCATCCTCGAGTCGGTGCTCGCCCGCTCCGGCTATCTCGCCGAGCTCGAGGCCTCCGACGACCCCCAGGACGCGACCCGGCTGGAGAACCTCGCCGAGCTCGTCGCGGTCGCCCGCGAGTTCTCCGACGACCCGGTGCCCGGTCCCTCCGCCGACCCCGCCGACGTCGATGCCGGTCTGGTCGCGCCCGGACTCGTGGACTTCCTGGAGCGCGTCGCGCTCGTCGCCGACACCGACCAGATCCCCGACGACGACGGAGACCAGGGCGTGGTCACGCTCATGACGCTCCACACCGCCAAGGGCCTGGAGTTCCCGGTGGTCTTCCTGACCGGCCTCGAGGACGGCGTCTTCCCGCACGCCCGCTCGCTCGGGGACCAGCCCGAGCTGGAGGAGGAGCGGCGCCTGGCCTACGTCGGCGTCACCCGCGCGCGCGAGCGGCTCTACATCTCCCGTGCCGTGGTCCGCTCCGCCTGGGGCGCCCCCTCGCACAACCCCGGCTCCCGGTTCCTCGACGAGCTGCCGGTCGACCTGGTCGACTGGCGCCGCACCGAGGCGGCCCAGACCCGCTGGGGACGGCCCAACCTCGCTGACGGATCACCGGCCAGCATGAGCTCGCCGACCGCGGCGGGGCGGCGCAACTTCTCCTCGGCCGCCGCGCGTGCCGACGCCGCGGCCAAGGCCAAGCCCGCCCGGGAGATCCCGTCGCTGGAGCCGGGCGATCGGGTCGTCCACGACTCTTTCGGCATGGGCACCGTCGTCGCGCTGGAAGGCAGTGCCGACAAGGCCGTGGCCTCGATCGACTTCGGCTCCGAGGGCGTCAAGCGGCTGCTGCTGCGCTACGCGCCCGTCGAGAAGCTGTGAGCGTGCCGAGCCTGCGAGGCACGGGCGCAGCTTGATGGTCGTCGACCGGCGTGTCGAGACGCCGTAAGCCGAAGGATCGACCCCCGGAAGGACGTCAGAAGGTCGCGCCGTGGACCAGGAAGGCCTGGTACGGGTCGACCGGGTCGCCGCCGCCCGGACGGACCTCGATGTGCAGGTGCGAGCCGGTGACGTGGCCGGTGGTGCCGACGGTCCCGATGGTCTCGCCGGCGCGGACGACGTCGCCGTCGCTGACGAAGATGTCGGTCTGGTGGCAGAACCAGATCTCGGTGCCGTCCTCGAGCGTGAGCACGGTCTTGTTGCCGTAGGCGCCGTCGGAGCCGGTGGAGGTGATCACGCCGTTGGCCACCGCGTAGATCGGGTCACCGGTCTCGCCGTTGAAGTCGAGGCCGGTGTGGTAGCTCGACCAGAGGCCGTACTCGCCGTAGCGGGCCGTCAGGCTGATGTTGTCGAGCGGCATCACCCAGCGGTTGAGCGCGATCTCGCCGGCGCGGGCCTCGGCCTGCTTGGCGAACTGCGCGAGCGCGGCGTTGCGCTGCTTGGCCTGCTGCTCGGCAGCGGCCACGAGCTCGTTGTCGGCGGTGTCGGCGAGGGCGTCGCGGCGCGAGTCACGGCTGACCTGCTGCTCGCGGTCGCCGAGGAACACGCTTCCGGTGCCGCTGGCACCGGACAGGGCGCTGGCCTGACGTACGCCGGTGTCGGCGCTGGCGGCCAGGTCGGGACCGGTCGAGGTGAGGGCGCCGCCCACGGCGACGGCCAGGGTGGCGACGCCGACCAGCACCGGGACCGAGGGGAGGCCCTTGTACAGGGAGCCACGGGATCCGGCGTGCTTGACCGCCTTGCGGGAGCCGGGCGCGCGGCGGACCACCACGACGGGGAGCTCGGCGGTGGTCGCGGCAGCGGCCTCGACGGCCACGGACGCGAGCACCTGGGTGCGGAGCTCGGCCTGGGCGACCGGCTCGACCGGGCGCGCGACGCGGCGACCGACGTAGGTGCTGGGCCCGTCGACGGCCGGCGACTCACCAGACTGGCTGGAGTGGCTGCTGGAATGACTCGTGGGAGTCCCCGAGGGTCGACGGCGCGAGCCGCTTCGATCCGCCCGGTGGCTACCCATGAATAGTCGCTCCGTGTCGTTGAGGGGTGTCGCGCTCGGTCATTGGCGCGCACCTGATGGGGCCCGGCGAGCGCGGAAGCCAGAACTGTAACGGATGGCTCAGGGACCCGAAAATCCCGCCGGGACCAGTGTGGAGAACTCCCGGCGTCCTGTCTGGAGAACGGCCCAGCCGGTGTCTTGTTACCCGTCGGTCGTATGCCCCGCATCACGTCGGGCGGGCTCGTCGTAGGGCCGGGGGCGGGACTAGGGTGCCGGGGATACCCCAAGCACGGCGAGCAGCCGGCCAGGCTACCCGCTCAATACGAGGACACGGTGGATCAGTGGATCTGATGGAATTTCAGGCGAAGGAGCTCTTCGCCAAGCACGACGTCCCGGGCACGCCCGGCATCGTCGCCACGACGCCCGCCGAGGCACGCGCGGCCGCCGAGAAGCTCGGCGTCTGCGTCGTCAAGGCCCAGGTCAAGGCGGGCGGTCGCGGCAAGGCCGGCGGCGTCAAGCTCGCCAAGACCCCCGATGAGGCCGAGGAGCACGCCACGGCGATCCTGGGCATGGAGATCAAGGGCCTCACGGTCCACCGCGTGCTGATCGCCCCGGCCGCGAGCATCCAGGAGGAGTACTACTTCTCCTTCCTGCTCGACCGCGCCAACCGTCAGTACCTCTGCATCGCCAGCGTCGAGGGTGGTGTCGAGATCGAGGAGGTCGCGAAGACCAACCCCGACGCCGTCAAGCAGATCCCGATCAACGCCGGCACCGGCGTCGACGAGGCCAAGGCCCGCGAGATCGTCGCGGAGGCCGGCTTCCCGGAGCCGCTCGTCGAGCAGGCCGTGACCACGGTCCTGAACCTGTGGAAGGTCTTCGTCGAGGAGGACGCGACCCTGGTCGAGGTCAACCCGCTCGCCCGCCTCGAGGGCGACGTGCTGGAGGCCCTCGACGGCAAGGTGTCGCTGGACGAGAACGCCGAGTTCCGCCACGAGGACCACGCGCAGTTCGAGGACAAGGACGCCGCGGACCCGCTCGAGGCCAAGGCGAAGGCCAAGGGCCTCAACTACGTCAAGCTCGACGGCGAGGTCGGCATCATCGGCAACGGCGCGGGCCTGGTCATGTCGACCCTCGACGTCGTCGCGTACGCCGGTGAGGGCCACGGCGGCGTCAAGCCCGCCAACTTCCTGGACATCGGCGGCGGCGCCAACGCGCAGGTCATGGCCGACGGCCTGGACGTGATCCTGAACGACTCACAGGTCAAGAGCGTGTTCGTGAACGTCTTCGGCGGCATCACCGCCTGTGACGAGGTCGCCAACGGCATCAAGGGCGCGCTGGAGATCCTCGGCGACGAGGCCACCAAGCCGCTGGTCGTCCGGCTCGACGGGAACAACGTGGAGGAGGGCCGCCGGATCCTCGACGAGCTCAACCACCCGCTGGTCACCCAGGTCGACACGATGGACGGAGCGGCCGACAAGGCCGCCGAGCTCGCGAACGCGTAAGGACGAAGACATGTCTATCTACCTCAACAAGGACTCCAAGATCATCGTCCAGGGCATGACGGGCGGCATGGGCTCCAAGCACACCACCCTGATGGTCCAGGCCGGCTCGAACATCGTCGGCGGCGTCAACGCGCGCAAGGCCGGTACGTCGGTCGAGCTCGCCGGCCAGGAGCTGCCGGTCTTCGGCAGCGTCGCCGAGGCCATGAAGGAGACCGGCGCCGACGTGTCGGTCGTCTTCGTGCCGCCGGCGTTCACCAAGGACGCCTGCATCGAGGCCATCGACGCGGGCATCGGCCTTCTCGTGGTCATCACCGAGGGCGTGCCGGTGCAGGACACGGCCGAGGTCTGGGCCTACCTGGACGGCAAGTCCACGCGGATGATCGGCCCCAACTGCCCGGGCATCATCACCCCCGGCGAGTCGCTGGCCGGCATCACCCCGCACACCATCGCGGGCACCGGCCCGGTCGGCCTGGTGTCGAAGTCCGGGACGCTGACCTACCAGATGATGTACGAGCTGCGGGACTTCGGCTTCTCCACCGCCATCGGCATCGGCGGCGACCCGATCGTCGGGACCACCCACATCGACGCCCTCGCGGCGTTCGAGGCGGACCCGGACACCAAGGCGATCGTCATGATCGGCGAGATCGGCGGCGACGCCGAGGAGCGCGCCGCGGCGTACATCAAGGACCACGTGACCAAGCCGGTCGTCGGCTACGTCGCGGGCTTCACGGCCCCCGAGGGCAAGACCATGGGCCACGCCGGCGCCATCGTCTCCGGCTCCTCGGGCACCGCGCAGGCCAAGAAGGAGGCCCTCGAGGCCGTCGGCGTGAAGGTCGGCAAGACGCCCTCCGAGACCGCCCAGCTCATGCGGGACATCCTGCAGAGCCTGTAGCACCGCCCGACCCGCTGACCCGTCAGAAACTCATCTGACGGGTCAGCGGCATTTTGCGATAGTTGGTGACGGGTCGGCCGGCGGTGCGGTCACGGCGCACAACGCGGCGACGACGTCCTGGAGCCCGGTGGGTCGCCGTACGACGCCGGGCGCCTCGTAGGTGCTGAAGGTGGACGCGGCCAGCAGGGCGGGTCCCACCCGGGTGAGGTGCACGACCTCCGCGCCGGGGCTGCTGGTGTAGGTGCGGACGGCGACGATGCCGTCCTGACCGGCCCGCCACGGTGAGACCGTGGTGATGGTCTGGTGCTCGGCTCCTGGTCCGGACTCGACCCGCGGACAGTCCAGGGCGGAGTCGGTCAGGTTGTCGAGCACGCGGGCGGCGGCCGCCTCGTCGGGGTACAGGACGACCTCCCGCGTCTCCTCGAGCCTGCGGCCGGCCGCGAAGGCCGACAGCGAGTCGGCGCGCCCGTCCTCCGCGAACGGCGAGCCGGTGCCGCAGAAGTCCAGGACGGACAGGCCCAGCCCGCCGCGCTCGGCCGTCACCGGCTTCCCGCGCTCGTCCTCGCCCATGCCGACGGTGAGGTCGAGCCCGTCGGGCAGGCGCGGAGCCTCGGCCGTGCGGGCCGGGGAAGGGGCGACGGGGTCCCGCTCGGAGCGAGTCTCGCCGCCGGCGAGGACGGCGCCGCCCGCGGCGACCACCACGACCGCGGCGGCCGCGGCGAGCGCGGCGCCCGCCGTACGACGGCGCCGGTGGCGCTCGCCGAGGCGCCGCACCTCGGCGGGCGGCAGGGGGTTCCGGGGAGCTCCCGGGTCGAAGCTCTCGAGCTCGTCGATGGGGTCACGCACGGGTCACTCCCTCCTCGAGGCCGCCGGGGCCGTGTGGCTCGTCGGCGAGCAGTGCCGCGAGGGCCGCGCGGCCCCGGCTGAGCCGGGCCTTGATGGTGCCCTCGGGGACGCCGACCTCGTGGGCCACCGCCTGGACCGGCAGGTCCGCGAGGTGGTGCAGGACGAGGGCCTGGCGCTGAGCCTGCGGCAGCCGCCTGAGCGCCGCGACGAGCGCGACGTGCGACTCATCGGGCGGCGGCGCCTGGGTGGCGGCACCGAGCGCCCGGTCCGGTGGTCGGCGCGAGCGCGTCGTACGCCGCCAGCGGCTCACCGCGAGGCGGTAGGCGGTGGTGCGGACCCACGCCTCGGGAGAGCGCGCCGTCTCGAGCTGACGACGATGTGCCCAGGCCCGGACGAAAGCCTCCTGGACACACTCCTGCGCCTCGTCACGGTCTCCGATCATCGCGTAGAGCTGAGCGGTAACGCGCGTGAACGACGCCGAGTAGAGGTCGTCGAACTGACGCTCGTCCATCGACTGTCCCGTCTCGCGCTGCCTGGTGGTGCGGTCGGGAGGGATACGCCCTCGAGGTCGCCACGGTTGCATGCCGGCCCGGGGAATCCCCGGATCAGGTGCGGTCGGGGGCGGGCAGCCGGCCCAGGCGGTCGAGCGCCCGCTCGGCCAGGCCGACGAAGGTGCCGTCGGCCATCTGGGCTCCCCGGGCCGGGACGAAGCCGAGCTGGGCGACGGCGGTGCCGTGGCGCAGGACGGCCATCCAGTAGGTCACCGACTCGGAGTCGGAGATCTCCGTGGTGAGCTGCCAGACCGACAGGTCGGTGGTCGCGGTGTCGCGGTGGGCGACCCGGGTCACGTCGGTGCCGAGGTCCTCGTCCGGGCAGGCCGCCAGCCGGGTACGGATCTGCTCCACGAACCTCCCGGCCCGCTTGAGCGGCAGCGCGCCCACGGTCTCGGTCAGGCCGAAGCGGTCGGGCAGGCCGGCCTTGGGGATCACGAACGTGCGCGTGGCGGTGTTGCTGAACTTCGCACCCTCGAACGCGCCGCTGAACCGGGCACTCTCGCACCTGGTGGCGGCGGGGTTCTCGTCGGCGCGCACGGGCGGGGTGCCCGCCCAGGGTCGGTCGACGCCGCCGACCGGCGGCAGGTCCAGCTCGGCCAGCATCGCGGGCAGCCTGCCGACCGGCAGCGGCGGCACCGGGACCAGCCGCGCCCGCTGCGTGCAGGCGCCGGCCTCCGGCAGCGCGCACAGCCCGCTGACGGCCGACCCGAGCAGCCGGCCCCCCGCGTCCACATCGGGGCGGGCGTCGTCGCGGATCCGAGAGGAGATCGTCGTCACGTAGCGTCCGGTGCGGGCGACGCCGACCGTGACGGTCTCCACCGGCCGCGCCCACGAGCGCAGGGTGAACAGCATCGCCTGGTCGCCGACGCCCTCGACGCGGCGCGTGGAGAGCAACTGGACGCGCTCGACCCGGCAGCCGGCATACCAGCCGAGGGCCGTGCGGTAGGCCGCGACGGCGGCCTTGGGGGAGCGCGACGCCTCCGCGACCTGGACCACCGAGGCCGGCGGGCGCTTCTGGGTGCGCGGGGCGGTGAAGGTGCGCACCAGCGCGGCCCGGCCGCGGGGGTCGGCGTAGCGCTCGCGCTGGCAGAGGGTGGCCATCCCGGTGCCCTCGGAGTTGTCCGTGGTCTCGCCCTCGGTCCAGCTGCGACGCTCCTGGCCCACGGAGGCCTGGGCGACGGTGAGCAGGCTCTCGGGGGGCAGCACCACCTCCGGTGGCCCGCCGCCGAGCTGGGGTCGGTCGGGGCCTGCTGCGCCCGTGCGGTCGAAGTCGAGCGAGGGACGCACGCCGGTGGCGTCGGTGATGAGGGAGCCGCTCAGCAGGAACGCCGCGACGAGGGCGACGACGCCGGCCGTCGTGTGCGTGCGCCGCCGGGCCGCACCTGCCCGCCGTACGATCGGCGCCCGCGGGAAGCGCACCGCGCTCACGATCGGTGCGAGGCCCTGCAGCATCAGCGGGATCTCGCCCGCGGCGACCTCGCGCGCCAGCGCGAACTGCGCGGCGCCGCTCTGCAGCTCCCGCTCGGCCTGCTCGAGCGGTACCCCGATCTCGCGGGCCATCTGGGGCATGGACACGTCGGCGAGCTGGGTGAGCAGGAGCGCCTTGCGCTGCAGGACCGTCAGCGTGGCGAGGGCGTCCAGGGTGGCGCGCACCTCGGGGTCGATCTGCTTGTCGCGGTGCCACAGCCGCGCGGTGTGGCGGCGCTGGGCGTGCCGCCACGCGTGCGGGCGGACGGCCGCCTCCGGGTCGTCGAGCTGGGAGATCTTGCGCCAGTGGTGCCAGGCCACGATGTAGGAGTCGCGCACGGCCGTGCGGGCCGCGGTGAGGTCGCCGGTCAGGGCGTACGTCTGCAGCAGCAGTCGCTCGCCGGTCTCGCGGTAGAACGCGTCGAACGCGTCAGGGTCCCTCATGGCCGGACAACCGTACGCGAGCCCGGGTGGCCCGCCAAAGTGCCCGGGGTCGGCGTGGGAGCGCGGTACGCCGTGGCGCCCGCGTGATGATGAAACGGCCATGACCTCACTGCTGCCCTCCACGCGAAGTTCGTCGACCCGGGACCGCAGACGCTCCGAGGCCGAGGTCGCCCGCGACCTGGCCACCCGCCGGCCGCTGGTCCTGCTGGCCGCGCTGGGCGGGATCGCCGCCGCCGTCAGCACCCTCCTGGTGTGCCTCGCCGTCGGCGTCGTCGGCTGGTTCCTGACCGACGCCGGGGCCCATGGCACCCCGCGCGACGGGCTGCGCTCCGGCGCCCTGGGCTGGCTGCTGGCGCATGGGTCCGGGGTGAGCGTCCAGGGCGCGGTCGTCACCGTCGTGCCGCTCGGCGTCACCCTGCTCTGTGCCTGGGCGATCTGGCGGGTCGGGCACCGGGTCGGGGAGTCGGTCTCCGGGCACGGCCCGGACGCCACCCGGATCGCCGACGGCGAGCGGGACCTCACCGTCCCGGTGGCCGCCATGGTGTTCGCGCTGGGGTACGTCGCCACCGCTCTCGTCGCGGTCCGGCTGGCCGGCACTCCGGCGACCGCACCCGACACCGGCCGGGTGGTGCTCTGGTCGCTGGTGCTCACCGTGCTCGCGGGCGGCTCTGCGATCGCCGTCGGCTCCGGACGGGCCGCGATCTGGGCCTCGTTCGTGCCGGCGTGGGCGCGTGCGGCGCTCGCGGGCTGCCGGCGGATCCTGGTCACCTGGCTGGTCGTCTCGCTCGCGACGTTCGCGGTGGCGCTGGCGCTGGACTTCAGCACGGCCGTCAACGTCATGTCGCAGCTGCACACCGACGCCGGCGACGCGACCCTGTTCACCCTGCTCAGCGCGATGCTGCTGCCCAACGCCACGATCTTCTCCGGCGCCTACCTGCTGGGCCCCGGCTTCACCGTCGGCGTCGGCACCCTGGTCTCGCCGGGCGCCGTCGTGGTCGGGCCGCTGCCGATGTTCCCGCTGCTGGCCGCCCTGCCCGACGCGGGGCCGCCGGCGGGCTGGACGACGTACCTCGTGGCCGTGCCGGTCCTGGTCGCCGCGCTCGGCGCCGCCTGGGCGCAGCGCCGGGTGCCGACCCTGCGCTGGGAGGAGGGCGCCGTGCGCGGCCTCGCCGGCGGCGTCCTGGCCGGGCTGGTCTTCGGCGTCCTGGCCGCCGTCGCCGGAGGCGCGGCCGGACCGGGCCGGATGCGCGACGTCGGCCCGCTCGCCTTCGACGTGCTCGTCTACGCCGTCGCGGCGTTCGGCATCGGCGCGCTGCTGGGCGGACTGGCGACGACCTGGTGGCAGCGCCGCGGGGCGGACGCCGACGAGCCCGCCTGAGCCCGGCGCTCTAGGATCGGGCGCGTGCCAGCCCCCGCCCGTCTCGTCGTGCTCGTGTCGGGCTCCGGCACCAACCTGCAGGCGCTCCTCGACGCCTGCCAGGATCCCGCCTACGGTGCGCGGGTGGTCGCGGTCGGCGCCGACCGCGACGACATCGAGGGTCTGGCCCGCGCCGACCGCGCCGGCGTCCCGACCTTCGTCAAGCGGGTCCAGGACTTCTCCACGCGCGAGCACTGGGACCGCGCCATGGCCGAGACCGTCGCGGCCTTCGAGCCCGACCTGGTGGTGCTCGCCGGGTTCATGAAGCTGGTGGGCCAGGAGTTCCACGACCGCTTCGGTGGGCGCGTCGTCAACACCCACCCCGCGCTGTCGCCGTCCTTCCCGGGGATGCGCGGCCCCGCCGACGCCCTGGAGTACGGCGTGAAGATCACCGGCTGCACGCTGTTCGTCGTCGACGACGGGGTCGACACCGGTCCGATCGTGGCGCAGCGTGCGGTGGAGGTGGCCGACGACGACACCGTCGAGTCGCTGCACGAGCGGATCAAGGGCGCGGAGCGGGGGATGCTCGTCGAGACCGTCGGCCGCATGGCGCGCGAGGGGTACACCGTCGAGGGCCGCGCGGTGCGGTTCGGCGGAGCGGGCTCATCCCGATAGGCTGCTGCCACACGACTGGCGCGGGTGGGCAACCACCGGGGAGTGATCGTGGTACGGCCATCGTCCGCCTGGGTGGCCCTCCTTTCTCTCGACCGAGGAGTGCACCCTGTGAGCGACGACCTGCAGATCCCCATCAGGCGGGCCCTGATCTCCGTCTACGACAAGTCCGACCTCGAGGAGCTCGTCCGCGGGCTGCACGACGCCGGCGTGGCCCTGGTGTCGACCGGCGGCTCCGCGGCGCTCATCGACGGCCTCGGGCTGCCGGTGACCAAGGTCGAGGACCTCACCGGCTTCCCCGAGTGCCTCGACGGCCGGGTCAAGACCCTGCACCCCCGCGTGCACGCCGGCATCCTCGCCGACCGCCGCCTGGAGTCCCACGTCGCGCAGCTCGCGGAGCTCGACGTCGAGCCCTTCGACCTGGTCGTCGTCAACCTCTACCCGTTCCGCGAGACCGTCGCGTCGGGCGCCTCGCCCGACGAGGTCGTCGAGCAGATCGACATCGGCGGGCCCTCCATGGTCCGCGCCGCCGCCAAGAACCACCCGTCGGTCGCCGTCGTCACCTCGCCCTCCGCCTACGGCGACGTGCTGTCCGCGGTCGGTGCCGGCGGCTTCACGCTGGCCCAGCGCAAGCGGCTCGCGGCCGAGGCCTTCGCCCACACGGCGTCGTACGACGTGGCGGTGGCGAGCTGGTTCGCCTCCGGCTACGCCGGCGGCGACGACGCCTGGCCGGCGTTCGCGGGGGAGACCTGGACCCGGTCCGCGGTCCTGCGCTACGGCGAGAACCCGCACCAGGGCGCCGCGCTCTACGTCGACGGCACCGGCGGCCTCGCGGGCGCCGAGCAGCTGCACGGCAAGGAGATGTCCTACAACAACTACGTCGACACCGACGCCGCGCGACGTGCCGCCGCGGACTTCGACGAGCCCGCGGTCGCGATCATCAAGCACGCCAACCCGTGCGGCATCGCGGTCGGCGCCGACGTGGCCGAGGCGCACCGTCGTGCGCACGCCTGCGACCCGGTCTCGGCGTTCGGCGGCGTGATCGCGGCCAACCGCCCCGTGTCCGTGGCGATGGCCGAGCAGGTGGCCGAGGTGTTCACCGAGGTCATCGTGGCGCCGGCGTACGAGGACGGCGCGGTGGAGGTGCTGCAGGGCAAGAAGAACATCCGGATCCTGGTCTGCGAGCAGCCCGCCGGCGAGCGGCGCACCGAGCTGCGCCAGATCAGCGGCGGCATGCTCGTGCAGGAGCGCGACCACGTCGACGCCGACGGCGACGACCCGGCCGCCTGGACGCTCGCGGCCGGCGAGGCCGCCGCGCCGGAGGTGCTGGCGGACCTGGCGTTCGCCTGGAAGGCCTGCCGGGCGGTGAAGTCCAACGCGATCCTGCTGGCCAAGGACGGCGCCTCGGTCGGCGTCGGCATGGGGCAGGTCAACCGCGTCGACTCCTGCCGCCTCGCGGTCGAGCGCGCGGGGGAGCGGGCCGCCGGCTCGGTCGCCGCCTCCGACGCGTTCTTCCCGTTCGAGGACGGGCCGCAGGTGCTGATCGACGCCGGCGTCACGGCCATCGTGCAGCCGGGCGGGTCGATGCGCGACCAGCTCACCATCGACGCGGCCACGGCCGCCGGCGTCACCATGTACTTCACCGGCACCCGGCACTTCTTCCACTGAGGGGCGACAGCAGATGACCGCACAGCGACTGGACGGGTCCGCGACCCTCAAGGTGATCAAGGCCGAGCTGACCGAGCGGGTGCGCGTGCTCAACGAGCGTGGCGTCTTCCCCGGTCTCGGTACGGTGCTGGTGGGCGACGACCCGGGCTCGCACTGGTACGTCGGCGCCAAGCACAAGGACTGCGCCGAGATCGGCATCGAGTCGATCCGCCGCGACCTGCCGGCCACCAGCACCCAGGCCGAGGTGGAGGCGGTGATCGACGAGCTCAACGCCGATCCCGCCTGCACCGGCTTCCTGGTCCAGCAGCCGACCGGCCTCGACGAGTTCGCGCTGCTCTCGCGCGTCGACGCCGACAAGGACGTCGACGGGCTGCACCCGATGAACCTCGGCAAGCTGGTGCTCGGTGAGTCCGGCTCGCTGCCGTGCACGCCGATCGGCTGCATCGAGCTGCTGCGCCGCCACGGCGTGCAGCTCAACGGTGCCGAGGTCGTCGTGGTGGGGCGTGGACTGACGGTCGGCCGACCGCTGGGGCTGCTGCTGACGCGGCGCTCGGAGAACGCCACCACCACCCTGTGCCACACCGGCACCCGCGACCTCGCCGCGCATGTCCGGGGCGCCGACGTGGTCGTCGCGGCCGCCGGCGTACCGGGGATCATCACCGGCGACATGGTCAAGCCCGGCGCCGCCGTGCTCGACGTCGGGGTGTCGCGCGTCGACGGCAAGATCGCCGGCGACGTGGCCGAGGACGTGTGGGACGTCGCGGGCTGGGTCTCGCCCAACCCCGGGGGCGTCGGGCCCATGACGCGCGCCATGCTGCTGACCAACATCGTGACGATGGCCGAGAAGGCTGCCGGACTGTGACCGAGGGCCCGCTCCCCGACGACCGCCTCCCGCAGGAGCCGGTCGACGCGGACGAGCCCCCAGCGGCATCCGACGAGCGCCGCTACCCGTCCACCATCGGCGGTGCGTTCTACCTCGTGATCCTGCTGACGACCGCGGTCGGGTTCGTCATCGTCGTCACCGGCGACTGGCGGGTGGGCATCCGGTGGCTGGCCCTGTCGCTCGTCGCCGCATCGGCGGCCCGGCTGGTGCTGCCCGAGCGCGACGCCGGCATGCTCGCCGTACGCGACCGCTGGTTCGACTGCGTGCTCCTGGCCGGCGTCGGTGCCGCCCTGCTGTTCCTGGCGCAGACGATCCCTGACCAGCCGGTCTGAGCGGCGAAGGCGTGAGTTTCACCGGGTGCCCGGTGAAACTCACGCCTTCCTGATGAAACTTCGTACGGGAGGCACCAGATTCACCGGGTGCCCGGTGAATCTCGGGGCCGATGGGTCAGATGAGACCCAACTCGGTGACGGCCTGGCGCTCGTCGTCGAGCTCGGCGGTGGACGCGTCGATGCGTCCGCGCGAGAACTCATCGATCTCGAGACCCTGGACGATCTCCCAGTCGCCGTCCTTGGTGGTGACGGGGAACGAGGAGACCAGGCCCTCCGGGACGCCGTAGGAGCCGTCGGAGACGACGGCCATGGAAACCCAGTCGTCGGCGGCGGAGCCGAGCAGCCAGTCGCGGGCGGCGTCGACGGTGGCGGAGGCGGCCGAGGCGGCCGAGGACGAGCCGCGGGCCTCGATGATCGCGGCGCCGCGCTTGGCGACGGTCGGGATGAAGTCGTTCTCGATCCAGGCCTGGTCGCCCACGACCTCGGCGGCGTTGCGGCCGCCGATCTCGGCGTGGAACAGGTCGGGGTACTGGGTCGCGGAGTGGTTGCCCCAGATCGTCATCTTCTTGATGTCGGTGACGGCCGCGCCGGTCTTGGCCGCGAGCTGGGAGATCGCGCGGTTGTGGTCCAGGCGGGTCAGCGCCGAGAAGCGCTCCTGCGGGATGTCGGGGGCGTTCTTCAGCGCGATGAGCGCGTTGGTGTTGGCCGGGTTGCCGGTCACGCCGATGCGCACGTCGTCGGCGGCGACGGCGTTGAGCGCCTTGCCCTGGGCGGTGAAGATCGCGCCGTTGGCCGAGAGCAGGTCGCCGCGCTCCATGCCCGGGCCGCGGGGGCGGGCGCCGACCAGGAGGGCGAGGTTGACGCCGTCGAAGATCTTCTCGGCGTCGTCGCCGATCTCGATGCCGGCGAGGTTCGGGAAGGCGCAGTCGTCGAGCTCCATCACGACGCCCTCGAGCGTCTTCAGCGCGGGCGTGATCTCGAGCAGCCGCAGCTCGATGGGGCGGTCGCCGAGCAGCGAGCCGCTCGCGAGACGGAAGAGCAGGCTGTAGCCGATCTGGCCGGCGGCACCGGTGACGGCGACCTTCAACGGGGCTGAGCTCACAGGGACTCCTAGGCGAGGACGAGGAAGGGGAACCCTTCCGACGCTAGCAGCGGTGAGGCGCCCCGAGTGACCGGGGTCGCAGCCGTGAGAGACGATGGCGCCATGACTCGCGCGGCTCCCCGACACGCCGTACGGCGCACGCTCGCGACCGCGGCGTCCCTGGCCGCGCTCGCCACGGTGGGACTGGTCTCCGGCTGCAGCAGCGCCTCGCCGTCCAGCCCGCCGGCTGGGGTCGACGAGCTGACCGTCCCCACGCCGAGCCCCGACCCCGACGACTTCGTCGACGTGATCGACAACCCGTGGCTGCCGCTGGCCGCGGGCGCGCAGTGGTCCTACGACCTGGCTGACGCCCCCGGGGGAGTGCGGGTCCGGGTGACGGAGGAGACCCGCACGGTCGCCGGCGTCGAGGCGACCGTGGTGGAGACCGTGTCCACGCTCAGCGACGCACCCTCGGACGCCGGCTGGACCACGGTGGACAGCACCGACTACTACGCCCAGGACGACGCCGGCAACGTGTGGTGGCTGGGCCGCGAGGGGGAGTGGCAGGCCGGTGAGGCCGGCGCCGAGGCGGGGATCGCGATGCTGGCGACGCCGCGTGTCGGCGACGGCTACGCGCAGGCCGAGCCCGGTCCGCGCGCCGAGGTGCTGGCGCTGGACGGTGAGGTCGAGACCCCCGCCGGCGCCTTCGAGAGCCTGGTGGTCGTCGAGACGACCGAGGTCGGCGGGCGGGTGCTGCGGTCCTACTACGCACGAGGCGCCGGCCTGGTCTCACTGGAGACCGAGACCGGCGCCCCGGAGGAGACGCTCGAGCTGACCCGGAGCGACCTCGTCGCTCCCTAGGGTTTGCGGCTGCTAGACGCCGTCGGGCGGGCGGACCTGGGTCTGGCCGCCGCCGGCGTCGGGGTGGGGCCACTGAGCCTGCGGGGCCTGGGGCGCCTGCTGCTGGGCCGGGATCCACTGCTGGGCCTGGGGGTCCCACTGCCAGCCGTCCTGGATGATCGGCTGCTCCCCCCAGCCGCCCTGCTGGGCGGAGGCCTGCTGCTCGGCCGGCGCGGCCGCGTGGGCGGCCGGGTAGGCGGGGTTCTGCTGGTTCCACTGCTGCTGGTACTGGTCGGGCATGCCGTAGCCGGGCACGGCCGCCACGCCGGGCCGGCCGAAGTTCAGCCCGGAGCCGGGGACCGGGTCGGTGGCGCGCCCGAAGATCGCGGGGTAGAGCAGACCGGCGGCCGCGGCGCCCAGGAGCGGGCCGAGGATGAAGACCCAGACCTGGATGATCGGGTCGGTGCCGGAGAAGAGGGCCGGGCCGATGGAGCGGGCGGGGTTGACCGACGTGCCGGTGGCGGGGATGGCGACGAAGTGGATGGCCGCCAGCGTCAGGCCGATCACCAGCGGCGCCATGCCGGGGTGCTCGTTGCGCTCGTCGGTGACGGCGAGGATGACCAGCACGAAGATCGCGGTGAGGACGAGCTCGATCAGCAGCGCGGCCCACAGCGCGTACCCGGTGCCGTCGTCACCCCAGCCGTTGGCGCCCAGGCTGGTGTCGAAGGCCTCGAAGCCGTCGAACCCGAGGCCGAAGACCAGCAGCACACCGCCCGCGACGATCGCCCCGAGCAGCTGGCCACCGATGTAGACGGGGGTCTGGCTCCACGCCATGCGGCCGCTCAGGGCGGCGCCGACGGTGACGGCCGGGTTGAAGTGGCCGCCGGAGATCCGGCCGAAGGCGTAGATCATGACGGCTACCGCGAAGCCGAAGGACAGGCCGATGGAGGTGATCAGCAGCAGCGACGCGTCGGCGAACTCGGAGCCGTAGCGCTGGCTGGCGATCAGGAAGGAGCCGCAGCCGAAGAGGACGAGCACGAAGGTGCCGAGCGTCTCCGCTGCGAACTTCTGGCCGGTCGTCGGGGGTGCGGGAGCTGGGGGTGCGTCGGTCTGTGACATGGCGGTCTGTTGCCCTTCAGCGGGGTGGTCGAAACCTGCGGATCGATCCACTCTAGACCGGCCGGGTGCCAGCGCGCGGCCTCGCCGTTGCCGCTCGGGGCCCGTGGTGCGAGGCTGGCCGGGTCCGACGACGGTCGCCGCGTCAGGTATCTTGACGTCAAGGAACTTCCGTCCCACTCGCCACCGTTCAGGAGCCGCAGGACATGGCCAAGATCATCTACACCCACACCGATGAGGCGCCGCTGCTGGCGACGTACTCCTTCCTGCCGATCATCGCGGCGTACGCCGCCAAGGCCGGCGTGGACGTCGAGACGCGGGACATCTCCCTGGCGGGCCGGATCCTCGCGCAGTTCCCCGACCGCCTCACCGACGAGCAGCGCGTCGACGACGCGCTCGCCGAGCTCGGCGAGCTGGCCACGACGCCCGAGGCCAACATCATCAAGCTGCCCAACATCTCCGCCTCCGTGCCGCAGCTCAAGGCCGCGATCAAGGAGCTGCAGGAGCAGGGCTACGACATCCCGGACTTCCCCGAGAGCGCCGACTCCGACGAGGACAAGGCCGCGCGCGCCGCCTACGACAAGGTGAAGGGGTCCGCGGTCAACCCGGTCCTGCGCGAGGGCAACTCCGACCGCCGGGCTCCGGCCTCGGTGAAGAACTACGCGAAGGCGCACCCGCACCGCATGGGCAAGTGGAGCCCCGACTCCAAGACCAACGTGGCCACGATGGGCAAGGACGACTTCTTCTCGAACGAGAAGAGCGTCGTCGTCGAGAAGAACGACACGCTGCGCATCGAGCACGAGGCCGCCGACGGCACCGTCACGGTGCTCAAGGAGTCGGTGCCGGTGCTCGCCGGCGAGGTCGTCGACGGCACCTTCATGAACGTGGCGGCGCTGCGCCGCTTCCTGACCGAGCAGATCGCGCGGGCCAAGGCCGACGACGTGCTGTTCTCCGTGCACCTCAAGGCCACCATGATGAAGGTCTCCGACCCGGTCATCTTCGGCCACGCCGTGCAGGCGTTCTTCCCCACGCTCTTCGAGCAGTACGGCGAGCAGCTCGCCGCCGCGGGGATCTCGCCCAACGACGGTCTGGGCGCCCTGCTCGACGCGACCGCCTCGCTGCCCGAGGGCGACGCCATCAAGGCCGCCGTCCAGCAGGGGCTCGCCGACGGCCCCGCGATGGCGATGGTCGACTCCGACAAGGGCATCACCAACCTGCACGTGCCCTCCGACGTCATCATCGACGCCTCGATGCCGGCGATGATCCGCCAGTCCGGCCACATGTGGGGCCCCGACGGCGAGGAGGCCGACACCCTCGCGGTGATCCCGGACTCCTCCTACGCCGGCGTCTACCAGACCGTGCTCGACGACTGCCGCGCCCACGGCGCCTTCGACCCCGCCACGATGGGCTCGGTCCCCAACGTCGGCCTGATGGCCAAGGCGGCGGAGGAGTACGGCTCCCACGACAAGACCTTCGAGGCGCCCGCGGCCGGGACGATCCGGGTCGTCGACGGCTCCGGCACCACGCTGATCGAGCACACCGTGGAGCCCGGCGACATCTGGCGCGCCTGCCAGACCAAGGACGCCCCGATCCGCGACTGGGTGAAGCTCGCCGTGACCCGCGCCCGGGCCACCGGCTCGCCGGCCATCTTCTGGCTGGACGAGAGGCGCGCCCACGACGCGAACCTGATCGCCAAGGTCACCGAGTACCTCGCCGAGCACGACACCGAGGGTCTGACCATCGAGATCATGCCGCCGGCCGAGGCGACGGCGTACTCCCTGGAGCGCATCCGCCGGGGCGAGGACACGATCTCGGTCACCGGCAACGTGCTGCGCGACTACAACACCGACCTCTTCCCGATCCTGGAGCTCGGCACCTCGGCCAAGATGCTCTCGGTCGTGCCGCTCATGAACGGCGGCGGCCTGTTCGAGACCGGTGCCGGCGGCTCCGCGCCCAAGCACGTCCAGCAGCTGGTGAAGGAGAACTACCTGCGCTGGGACAGCCTGGGCGAGTTCTTCGCGCTGGCCGCGAGCCTGGACCACCTGGCCGACTTCGCGGACAACAAGGGCGCCAAGGTGCTCGCGGCGACGCTCGACAAGGCGACCGAGACCTTCCTCAACGAGGACAAGTCCCCGACCCGCAAGATCGGCGGCATCGACAACCGCGGCTCGCACTTCTACCTCGCCCTCTACTGGGCCCAGGAGATCGCGGCCCAGACCGAGGACCCCGACCTGGCCGCGGTGTTCAAGCCGTTCGCCGAGTCGCTGGCGGCCAACGAGGACAAGATCGTCTCCGAGCTCAACGCCGTCCAGGGCAAGCCCGCGGACATCGGGGGCTACTACCGCCCCGACGACGCGAAGGCCGAGGCCGTCATGCGCCCGTCCAGCACCTTCAACGAGGCCCTCGCCGCACTCTGAGAGCTTCGCGAGCGCGGCACCACCGCTGACCCGTCAGAAACTTTCTGACGGGTCAGCGTCGTTCACACCCGGTGGGCGGGACCGGCCCAGCTTGAAATGCGGTGGTCGGCATGCGCAGGGTGGGGGCATGACCACCGACGGAAAGATCACTGTCCAGCGCACGATCGACGCCTCCACGAGCGCGGTGTTCGACGTCTTGTCGAACCCCGCCCGGCATGCCGAGCTCGACGGGAGCGGCTTCGTCCTCAGCGACGAGCGCAGCGACCGGATCACCGCCAACGGCCAGAAGTTCCGGATGAACATGACCGGGGAGCACATGGGCGGCGACTACCAGACCGACAACCTGGTCACGGCCTACGACCCGAACAAGATGATCGGCTGGCAGACCGCGCCCGCCGGCCAGGAGCCTCCGGGCTGGGAGTGGCTGTGGGAGCTCCAGGCCCAGGGCGCCGACAGCACCGACGTACGCCTGACCTACGACTGGAGCAAGGTCACCGACCAGGCGCTGCTGCAGAAGGTCGGCTTCCCGCTCGTCTCCCAGGCCCAGCTCGAGGACTCGCTCGGCAACCTGGCCTCCGCGGTCGCCGGGTGAGGATGCGGACCGCCGCGGCGGCTCTGGCCGCCGTGCTGTCCCTGGTGCTGGCCGGCTGCTCGGACGTCGAGGACGCCGCCAAGGACGCCGCCGGCGACGCGGCGTGCTCGGTGGCGCGGCAGGCCATGGACGAGGCCGCCACCCAGGCGAAGCAGGCCGTCGGCGACCTCGGGGCCGATCCCGCGGCCGCCAAGCGCGAGCTGACCGCTCTGCGCGACGCGCTGAAGACCCTGGAGGGGCGCGTGGACGGTGAGTCCGGTGGCAAGGTCACCCAGGCCCGCAAGGCGCTGGATCGTCTGGTGACCCAGGCGGACGCCGCACGGGCCGGGACCCCGGTGGACCGGCAGGCCGTCGACGACGCCCAGTCGGACCTGGACTCCGCGGTCGAGGACTTCCGCGACGTCTGCTGAGGAATAGGCGTCCGCCGGGGGCGGGTTGGACAATGAGTGACGATGACCAGCACCCTCGGCGCGACGCCCGCCGCACCGCCCCGGGCCACGCACGCCGGTCTGGCGCTGCTCGCGCTGGCGATGGGCGGCTTCGCCATCGGGACGACGGAGTTCGTCACGATGGGGCTGCTGCCCCAGATCGCCGAGGGCGTGGACGTCTCGATCCCGACCGGGGGGCATCTCATCTCGGCCTACGCCCTGGGCGTGGTCGCGGGGGTGCCGGTCCTGGCGCTCTTCGGCGCCCGGCTGCCACGGCGAGCCCTGCTGATCGGGCTCATGGCGGCCTACGGGCTGTTCAACGTGCTGACCGCGGTGGCATCGAGCTACCACCTGGTGCTCGTGGCCCGCTTCCTCGACGGGATGCCGCACGGCGCCTACTTCGGCGTCGCCTCGCTCGTCGCCGCCAGCCTGGCTCCTCCGGGCCGCACCGGGCGCTGGGTCGCGGCCGTGATGCTCGGGCTGTCGTTCGCCAACGTGCTGGGGGTGCCGGCCGCGACCTGGCTGGGGCAGCAGGCCGGCTGGCGGGCGGCGTACGCCGCCGTGGCGGTCATCGCGGCCGTCACCGTCGCCATGATCCTGGCGTTCGTGCCGTCGTGCCCCGGTGACGCCGAGGCGACCGGGCGCCGCGAGCTGTCGTCGTTCATGCGCAACGGCCAGGCCTGGCTCACGCTGCTGGCCGGCGCCGTCGGCTTCGGCGGGCTGTTCGCCACGTACTCCTACATCGCGCCGATCGTCACCGACGTCGGCGACCTCGGCGAGGGCACGGTGCCGGTCTTCGTGCTGGCCTTCGGCCTCGGGATGGTCGCCGGCACCTGGCTGGCCGGCGAGCTCGCCGCCTGGTCGGTGTTCGGGTCGCTGATCTGGTCGGGCGTGGGCTCGGCGGTCGTGATGCTCGTCTTCTGGCTCGTGGCGCCCTACGGCTGGTGGCTGCTGCCGGTCGTGTTCTCGGTCACCGCCCTCGGCTCGATCCTCGTCGTCAACCTGCAGCTGCGGCTGATGGACGTCTCCGGCGACGCCGCCACGCTCGGCGCGTCGATGAACCACGCCTCGCTCAACGCCGCCAACGCGCTGGGCGCCTGGATCGGCGGCGTCACGATCGCCGCCGGCTACGGCTACCGCTCACCGGCGCTGGCCGGCTTCGGCCTCTCGCTGCTGGGCATCGCGGTGCTGCTGTGGTCGGCCGTGGCTCACCGACGCGGCGCGACTGCCGAGGCCAGCACGTCGTAGAGGGCCATGTCGGCGCGGCCGTCGCGGACGAGGGCCCCCAGGCGCTCGACGCCGAACTGCCGGTAGCCGTTGGCCTCGATGACGCGCCGTGACGCCGTGTTGTCCACGGCGGCGTACGCCGTCACGCGGGCCACGCCAGGGTCCTGGAGGACATGCCGGGTGAGGAGACCCATGGCCCGCGTCATCAGCCCGCGACCGCGCGCGTCCGGGTGGGTCCAGTAGCCGATCTCGCACTCGGCGCCGGGCGTCCAGTTGAACCACCCGATGGTGCCGAGCAGCCGGTCGTCGTCGGGTGCGGTGACCGCCCAGGTGACGCCGGTGGCCTCGGCGAGCTGGGAGGTGCGCGACTCCACGTAGGCGTGGGCGTCCTCGAGCGTGTAGGGGCTGGGCAGCTGTCCGAGCCAGTGCTGGGTGCGCTCCTCCGCGCAGGCCTCCTGGATGCGGGGAGCGTCGTCGGGGACGAGCGGTCGCAGGCGGACGCCGTCGCCGGTGAGCACCGGGCACTCCAGCCACGTGGACCGGGGCTCGCGCGGGTCCTCGCGCAGCAGCGTGCCTACCCAGGCGTCGTGGATCTCGTCGCGCTGGGTGAGCCAGCGCCGTACCGTGCCGTCCACCTGGAAGCCGAGCCGCCAGGCGGTCCGGCGCGAGGCCCAGTTGCCGCGGTGGGACCACCAGATGACCGCGGTGAGGCCCTGGGTGTCGAAGCCCCAGTCGAGCAGCAGCCGCAGCGCCCGGTGCACGTGGCCCGTGCCGCGGATCCACGGGTGAGCGCCGTACGCGATCTCGGCGCGGCCGGCGCCCTCGTTGCGGAGCGACACCGTGCCGCCGAAGCGGCCCTCCGCCTCGATGGCGAAGGACCACTCGGTGTCAGCGAGCCAGCCCAGCGCCACGGTCTCGTCCACGTAGGCCTCCGCCTCGGCCAGCGAGTAGGGGACCGGCACCGACGTCCACCGGACCGACAGGGGGTCCTGGCACTGCTCGAGCACTCCCGGGGCGTCGTCGTGGCGGTGCGGGCGGAGCGTCACGACGCCGTCGGTGAGCGTCACGGGCACAGGCATGCGAGCACCCTGCCAACCCGCGCTGCCTGCGGCAAACCGATAACCGGCCCTGGCCCGGGCGGCCCGGAGACGATCGGGAAGAATGCCGGTCATGACCACGATCCAGCCCCAGGTCGACGTGCCCGCCGCAGCCTCGGGCGGGGCGCGTCCGCGGGTGCTGTCCGGCATCCAGCCGACCGCCGACTCCTTCCACTTCGGCAACTACCTCGGGGCGCTGCGGCAGTGGGTGGACCTCCAGCGTGACCACCAGCCGTTCTTCTTCATCGCCGACCAGCACGCGATCACCGTCGAGCAGGACCCCAAGGTGCTGCGCGAGCGCACGCTGCGCGCGGCCGCCCAGCTGATGGCGATGGGCATCGACCCCGAGCGCTCGGCGATCTTCGTGCAGAGCCAGGTCCCCGCCCATGCCCAGCTCGCCTGGGTGCTCAACTGCCTGACCAGCGTGGGCGAGGCGCGCCGGATGACGCAGTTCAAGGACAAGGCGGCCAAGGGCGGCGAGGGCGCGGCCAGCGTCGGCCTGTTCACCTACCCGATCCTGCAGGCGGCCGACATCCTTCTCTACCGCCCGCACTACGTGCCGGTCGGTGAAGACCAGCGCCAGCACCTCGAGCTGACCCGGGACCTGGCCCAGCGTTTCAACCACCGCTACAAGAAGACGTTCCGCCTGCCTGAGCCCTACATCCTCAAGGCCACCGCCAAGATCGGCGACCTGCAGAACCCCACCGCCAAGATGTCGAAGTCCGCGTCGTCGCCGGCCGGCATCATCGACATGCTCGACGAGCCGCAGGTGAGCGCCAAGAAGATCCGCTCCGCGGTGACCGACTCGGAATCGACGGTCCGCTTCGACCCCGAGGAGAAGCCCGGCGTCAGCAACCTGCTCACGATCTTCTCGTCGCTGACCGGCGAGGGCGTCGGCGAGCTCGAGGAGCGGTACGCCGGCAAGGGCTACGGCGACCTCAAGAGCGACCTGGCGGAGGCGGCGGTGGAGTTCGTGCGGCCGTTCCGCGAGCGCACGCTGAGCCTGCTCGACGACCAGGCGCACCTGACCGCCGTACTCAAGCAGGGTGCGGAGCAGGCAGGCGAGGTGGCGGAGGCGACGCTGCGCGACGTCTACCAGCGCGTCGGCTTCGTGACGGCCGCCCGCTAGCCGCCCGCCCGCACCAGTAGAGTCGACCAGATGCCGACAATCGGAGTGGCCGTAGCGATCCCGGAGCCCTGGGCTACCGAGCTGCAGGACTACCGGACCTCCGTCGGCGACGCCACGGCCACGATGATCCCCACGCACATCACGCTCGTGCCGCCCACCGAGCTCGACGACGACGGTCTCGCGATCGTCGAGGAGCACCTCGCCCGCGCCGCCGAGAAGGTGCCGGCGTTCACCGTGCACCTGCGCGGCACCGGCACCTTCCGCCCGGTCTCGCCGGTGGTCTTCGTGACCCTGGTCCGCGGCATCTCCGAGTGCGAGCTGCTCGCCGACGCCGTACGCCAGGGGCCCCTGGCCACCGACCTGGAGTTCCCGTTCCACCCCCACGTCACCGTCGCGCACCATCTCGACGACGACCGCCTGGACCAGGCCTTCGCCGAGCTGTCGGGCTTCGAGTGCGAGTTCGACGTGCACGAGTTCCACCTGTACGTGCACGACACGGAGCACGGGTGGCGTCCTACCCGGCAGTTCCAGCTGTGCCCGGCAGACTGACCGCTCCCGATCCCGGCAGGTGATGGTGCATGGCCTCCTTCAAGGAACGACTCTCCGCGCGCATGACGCGCGTGCGCGAGCGACGTCCGATCATCGACCACCTGGTGCGCATGCAGGAGCACTACGGCGGGGTGAAGGCCGGGCAGCAGGCGGGGGCCGTCACCTACTTCGGCTTCCTGTCCTTCTTCCCGATCCTGGCGCTGTCCTTCGCGGTGGTCGGCTGGATCTCGAAGGTCTACCCCGACGCGCGTGACACCACCGTCGAGGCGATCCAGTCGGTCTTCCCCGGGATGATCGGCAACGGCGAGGGCCAGATCGCCCTGGCCGACATCGAGGGCGCCGCCGGCGCGGCCGTGGGCTTCGGGCTCCTCGGCGTCGCGTACGCCGGCCTGGGCTGGCTCTCCAGCCTGCGCGACGCCCTGCTGGTGACCTTCGAGATGCCGAGCTTCGAGCAGCCCAGCTTCGTGGTCGGCAAGCTCCGTGACGTGGTGACGCTGGTGGCCGTCGGCGTCACCCTGCTGCTGAGCGTGGCGATCTCCGGGGTGGTGGCGGGCGGGTCCGAGCAGGTGCTCGAGTGGCTGGGCCTCGGCGTGGCGCTGAAGCCGCTCCTGTGGGTCCTCGGCGTGGTCGTCGGACTGCTCGCCAGCACCGTGCTGTTCCTCGCCCTGTTCCGGCTGCTTGCGGACCCGCACACGCCGAAGCGCTCGCTGGCGTCGGGCGCTCTGCTCGGTGCGGTCGGCTTCGAGATCCTCAAGCTGTTGTCGAGCACGCTGCTCAAGACGACCCAGGGGCAGCCGGCCTTCCAGGCGTTCGGGATCGCGCTGATCCTGGTCGTCTGGATCAACTACTTCTCGCGGGTCGTCCTGTACGCCGCCGCCTGGGCGCACACCTCACCGGCGGCCCGGGCCGCCCGCGTCGAGGAGCCGGTGGCCGTGCAGGGGCCGCAGGTGCCGTCCCTGACCGATCTCCCTGCGACGTCCGTCGCGGGGGAGCGCCCGCCGGGTGCAGGCTCTTGGAAGGGCCCGTTCGTCGCCGGGGCCGGCGCCATGCTGGCCCTGACCGCTGTCATGAGGAAGAAGGAGCATCCATGAGGTTCGAGCGCAAGCACGCCGTCCTGCTGCTGGCCGTCGCGGCGTGGAACGTCGTCACCTTCGGCCAGTTCGCCCGCAACCTGTGGTCGGCCTACGACTCCGGCGAGGACCGCGCCACCGGCTACTGGGTCGCGCACTCGGTCCTGATCGTCGTCAACATCGCCATCGCCGCCATCCTGGGCTCCCTCGGCTGGAAGGCCCTGCGCGCCACCCGCAGGTGACCCGCTCGGTGGTCGAGGTGCGAAGGCGCCCTGGCGCCTGAGCCTCGAGACCCGGTGAGACGAAGAAGGGCGGTGACCTGTGGTCACCGCCCTTCCTTCGCTTACGGGGTTTCGGCGCGCTCGCGCGGCTTCGTCCCTCAGCCGCGTCGCTTGCTCAACCTTCGCGCGCCACGCGCCGCGCTCCTGCGTCGCGCGCCGCTGCTCACTTGCCGTGGCGGAGGGCCGCGTGGAGGTCCCAGTTGAGGCGGGAGATCACGTCGAGGGGGATCTCCTTGGGGCACGAGGCGGTGCACTCGCCGATGTTGGTGCAGCCGCCGAAGCCCTCGGCGTCGTGCTGGGCGACCATGTTGACGACGCGGGTGTCGCGCTCGGCCTGGCCCTGGGGCAGCTCGCCGAGGTGGGTGATCTTCGCGCCGACGAACAGCGAGGCCGAGCCGTTGGGGCAGGCCGCGACGCAGGCGCCGCAGCTGATGCAGGTGGCGACGTCGAAGGCCCGGTCGGCCTTGTCCTTCGGCACCGGGGTGGCGTGGGCGTCGGGCGCCGCTCCGGTGTTGACCGAGATGTAGCCGCCCTGCTGGATGATCCGATCGAAGGCGCTGCGGTCGACGATCAGGTCCTTGATGACCGGGAACGCCTCGGCGCGCCACGGCTCGATGGTGATCGAGTCGCCGTCCTTGAAGGAGCGCATGTGGAGCTGGCAGGTGGTGGTGACCTCGGGCCCGTGGGCCTCGCCGTTGATCATCAGCCCGCAGCTGCCGCAGATGCCCTCGCGACAGTCCGAGTCGAACGCGACCGGCTCCTCGCCCTTGGCGTTGAGGTCCTCGTTGAGGACGTCGAGCATCTCCAGGAAGGACATGTCCTCCGAGACCTCGTCGAGCTCATAGGTGTGGATCCGGCCGGCGGTGACCGCGTCAGGCTGGCGCCAGATGTTCAGAGTGAATTTCACTTGTAGCTCCGCTGCTTCATCTCGACGAACTCGTAGGTCAGGTTCTCCTTGTGCAGGACCGGCTTCTCGTCGGGCCCGGCCCACTCCCACGCCGCGACGTAGGCGTAGGTGTCGTCGTGGCGCAGCGCCTCGCCGTCCTCGGTCTGCGACTCGGCCCGGAAGTGCCCGCCGCAGGACTCGCGCCGGTTGAGCGCGTCGATGCACATCAGCTCGCCCAGCTCGAAGAAGTCCGCGACGCGGTTGGCGCGCTCCAGCGACTGGTTCAGCGTCTCCGCCGAACCCAGCACCTTCACGTTGCGCCAGAAGTCCTCCTTGAGCGTGCGGATCAGGTCGATGGCCTTCTTGAGGCCGTCGGCGCTGCGCTCCATGCCGCAGTACTCCCACATGATGTTGCCGAGCTCGCGGTGGTAGGAGTCGACGCTGCGGGTGCCGTTGGTGTTCAGGAGCTGGTGCATGCGCGCGCGCACCGACTCCTGGGCCTCGACGACGGCCGGGTCGTCCTCGGCCACCTTCTCGAACGGCCCTTCCGCGAGGTAGTCGCGGATGGTGTTGGGCAGCACGAAGTAGCCGTCGGCCAGGCCCTGCATCAGCGCCGAGGCGCCGAGGCGGTTGGCGCCGTGGTCGGAGAAGTTGGCCTCGCCGGTGACGAACAGGCCGGGGATCGTCGACTGCAGGTCGTAGTCGACCCACAGGCCGCCCATGACGTAGTGGACGGCCGGGTAGATGCGCATCGGCACCGTGTACGGGTCCTCGCCGGTGATCCGGGCGTACATGTCGAAGAGGTTGCCGTACTTGGCCTCGATCGCGTCGCGACCGAGCCGACCGATGGCCTCCTCGAAGTCGAGGTAGACGCCACGGCGGACGCCCTCGACCTCGGGCCCGACGCCGCGGCCCTCGTCGCACATGTTCTTGGCCTGGCGGCTGGCGATGTCGCGGGGGACCAGGTTGCCGAACGCCGGGTAGATCCGCTCGAGGTAGTAGTCGCGGTCCTCCTCGGGGATGTCGCGCGGGTCCTTGTCGCAGTCGGCCTTGTTCTTCGGCACCCAGATCCGGCCGTCGTTGCGCAGCGACTCGCTCATCAGCGTCAGCTTGGACTGGTGCGCGCCCGAGACCGGGATGCAGGTCGGGTGGATCTGCGTGTAGCAGGGGTTGGCCATGTAGGCGCCCTTGCGGTGTGCGCGCCAGCTCGCGGTGACGTTGGAGCCCATGGCGTTGGTGGAGAGGAAGAAGACGTTGCCGTAGCCGCCGTTGGCGAGCACCACCACGTCGGCGAAGTAGGTCTCGATCTCGCCGGTCACGAGGTCGCGCACGATGATCCCGCGCGCCCGGCCGTCGACGACGATGAGCTCCACCATCTCGTGGCGGGTGTAGCACTTGACGGTGCCGGCGGCGACCTGGCGCTCGAGCGCCTGGTAGGCGCCGATCAGCAGCTGCTGGCCGGTCTGGCCGCGGGCGTAGAACGTGCGGGAGACCTGCACGCCGCCGAAGGAGCGGTTGTCCAGCAGCCCGCCGTACTCGCGGGCGAAGGGGACGCCCTGGGCGACGCACTGGTCGATGATGTTCCGGCTCACCTGCGCCAGGCGGTAGACGTTCGACTCGCGAGCGCGGTAGTCGCCGCCCTTGATGGTGTCGTAGAAGAGGCGGAAGACCGAGTCGCCGTCGCCCTTGTAGTTCTTGGCCGCGTTGATGCCGCCCTGGGCGGCGATCGAGTGCGCCCGGCGCGGGGAGTCCTGGTAGCAGAAGGACTTCACGACGTAGCCGGCCTCGCCGAGCGTGGCCGCCGCGGAGGCGCCGGCCAGGCCGGTGCCGACCACGATCACCGAGAGCCGGCGACGGTTGGCCGGATTGGCGATGCGGGCCTCGAACTGTCGGGTGTCCCAGCGCTCCTCGAGCGGGCCACCCGGTGCCTTGGTGTCGGCGATCGGGTCCCCGGGCACGTAGTAGCCGGCGGCGTCGTCGTAGTCGTCGTCCAGCTGCCCGGTGTGGGAGGAGTCGAAGGTGTTGGTGGTGTCGGGCATGTCAGTCACGTCGCTGCACCTTCCTTACTTGGTGATGACGCCGGCGAGGATGAAGATCGGGACCAGGGAGAAGCCCCCGGCGATCACGATCGCGAGGATCGCGCCGAGCGTCTTGGCGTTGCGCCGCGCCTTGTCGTTGTTGGTCAGACCCAGGGTCTGGGCGGCGCTGAAGACGCCGTGGTGCAGGTGCATGCCGAGGGCGACCATGGCGACCAGGTAGATCGCCGTCAGCCACCACACGTCGAAGCTGTCGACCATGAGGTTGTAGGGATCGTTGGTCGGTCCGCCCTGGACGTTGATCTTGCCGATCGTGAAGTTCAGCAGGTGCCAGATGATGAAGAAGAGCAGGGTCAGGCCGCCCCAGCGCATCGTGCGCGAGGAGAGCGTCGAGCCCTTGCTCTTCTTGACGACGTACTTGACGGGGCGGGCGTGGTTGGCACGTCGCCACAGCGCCGCGGCGCTCGCCACGTGGACGACCAGTGCGACGATCAGCACCACGCGGATGATCCAGAGCGCGCCCTCGTAGGGGAGCAGCGGCACGCCGATCTCCCGGATGTGGTGGGCGTACTCGTTGAACGAGTCGTGCCCTCCGAAGGCCTTGAGGTTGCCGTACATGTGCATCAGCACGAAGCCGATGAACACCAAGCCGCTGACGGCCATGAGCATCTTCAGTGCGATCGTCGAGCGGGATGCGCGCGCGCCCTTCACGAGGGCGGGCGGAGTCGTGGTTGGCACAAGAACGCACTTTACGGCTGCTACGCACGGGTAATGACCGTGGGTGGTGTGACTTAGCCCCCGTAAGGCTACCCTTACCCGCCCTCGATCTCAGCCGAGTGTGGCGCTCACCGGGCCGCCACGCGCTCCAGCACGTCCGGGTCGCGCAGGGGCGGGCCGTGTCCGAACAGCGCCAGAGAGGGCCGCAGCGCGGCCAGCCGGCGCATCGAGGCGCGGTTGACGGCCACGTCGGCGGTGAGGAAGGACCACGGGGCGCTCACGCGCCCGAGGTGGAAGAAGACGTCGCCGGCGATGAGGACCCGGTCGGACTCCCGCCACAGCGCGATGTGGCCGGGGGAGTGGCCCGGCACCTCGAGGACCTCGAAGCCGGCCACCTCGTCGCCCTCCACGAGCCCGCGGGAGACGGCGTACGACGGCACCTGGGGCAGCTTGGCCAGCACCTGGGGGAGCAGGCCGGGCCCGATCACCGGGGTGGCGGTCTCGATGGCCTCGGCGTCCGCGGCGCCGCACCACAGCGGCAGGCCCATGGCCTCGCACACCGCTCGGCTGGACCCGAAGTGGTCGGGGTGGGCGTGGGTGACGGCGTGCGCGGTGACCAGATGGCCGGAGAGCTCGCGCAGCAGGCGTCTGCGCGCGCCCGGCGTGCCCGCGTCGACGAGGACGTCGCCGACGAGGTAGCAGTTGACCAGGTGGGGCGGGCGTCCCCTCAGGAGCTGGACGCCGGGCGCGATCTCACGCACAGGCGGATCATAGGCGCGCGAACGCCCCTCGGCCCGGACGAAGTCCGGCGCACGGGAAGGGTGAAGGTTCAACCAGCGTTGGGGCAGGCATGAAGAAGATCGGCTTCCTGTCCTTCGGCCACTGGTCGTCCACGCCGCACTCGCAGGCCCGCTCGGCCTCGGACGTGCTGCTGCAGTCGATCGACCTGGCCGTGGCCGCCGAGGAGCTCGGCGCGGACGGCGCCTACTTCCGGGTGCACCACTTCGCGCAGCAGCTGTCCTCGCCGTTCCCGCTGCTGGCCGCGGTCGGCGCGCGGACGAGCCGGATCGAGATCGGCACCGGCGTCATCGACATGCGCTACGAGAACCCGCTCTACATGGCCGAGGACGCGGGCGCCGCGGACCTGATCTCCGGTGGCCGCCTGCAGCTGGGCATCAGCCGCGGCTCACCGGAGCAGGTCATCGACGGCTACCGCTACTTCGGGCACGAGCCCGGCGAGGGCAAGGACCACGCCGCGATGGCGCGCGAGCACACGAGGGTCCTGCTGGAGGTGCTGCGCGGGGAGGGGTTCGCCGAGCCGAACCCGCGCCCGATGTTCCCCAACCCGCCGGGACTGCTGCGCATCGAGCCGCACTCGCCGGGGCTGCGTGAGCGCATCTGGTGCGGTGCGGGGACCCGGGACACCGCGGAGTGGGCGGCGCGCCAGGGCATGAACCTGATGAGCTCGACCCTGCTGAGCGAGGACACCGGCGTGCCGTTCCACCAGCTGCAGGCCGAGCAGATCGAGCGGTTCCGTGCCGCCTGGGCCGAGGCCGGGCATCCCCGGGAGCCGCGGGTCTCGGTCAGCCGCAGCATCTTCCCGGTCGTCAGCGACCTGGACCGCGCCTACTTCGGTCGCGAGGGCGGCGGCGGGGACCAGGTCGGCTACCTGGACGGCGGCAAGGCGCGCTTCGGCAAGACCTACGCCGGCTCCCCGGAGCGCCTCGTCGAGGAGCTGGCCCGCGACGAGGCGGTCGCGGCGGCCGACACCCTGCTGCTGACCATCCCCAACCAGTTGGGCGTCGACTACAACGCCCACGTCCTGGAGACCGTCCTGAGCGACCTGGCGCCGGGGCTCGGCTGGCGCTGACCCGCTCCGGGGGAGCGGGAGGGAGCCGAATCTCGTCGGTGTGGGCTCTTTCACATCCGCCGGATTCTGTGCAGACTCAGGCCCGGACTCCACGGAGGTGGGCATGACGACTGGCGTGCACGGGCCGAGCAGGGCCGAGATCGACGAGAGGACCCTGCGCCCGGACCGGTGGTGGCTCTCGCCGCTCACCACGTTCGTGGTCTTCAGCGCGTTCGTGGTCTACGCCACCGTCCGGGCCTTCATGGGTCGCGACTACTACGCCTCGCCGTACCTCTCGCCGTTCTACTCGCCGTGCCTCGGCGACTGCGTGAGTGGCGCCTCCGACTTCGGCCAGCCGTTTCGCGCGTGGCCTCTCTCGGCGGCGCTGCTCATCCTGATCTTCCCGCTTGGCTTCCGGATGACCTGCTACTACTACCGCAAGGCCTACTACCGGGCCTTCTGGCTGTCCCCGCCGGCGTGCGCAGTGGCGGAGCCGAAGGCCAAGTACACCGGTGAGACGCGCCTCCCGCTCCTGCTCCAGAACGCCCACCGCTACTTCTGGTACGCCGCCGTGCTGGTCGGCCTGGTGCTGAGCTTCGACGTGGTGCTGGCCTTCCGCAACGAGGATCACGAGTGGGGCCACATGGGCCTCGGCACCCTGCTCATGCTGATCAACGTGGTGCTGATCTGGCTCTACACGCTCTCGTGCCACTCCTGTCGCCACACGGTCGGGGGCCGGCTGCGGCACTTCTCCCAGCATCCGGTCCGCTACAAGCTCTGGACCTGGGTCTCCCGCCTCAACCAGGACCACGGGCGCTATGCCTGGTACTCGCTGTTCTCGGTGGCGCTGGTCGACCTCTACATCTTCCTGATCGCCAACGGCACCATCGAGGATGTGACGTTCTTCTGATGAGCACCCCCGTGAACGACCGGCACCCGATGACGGGCAACGAGATGTCCGGCGAGGCCGCCGGCGGCATGGAGCGCCACACCTACGACGTCGTCGTGGTCGGTGCCGGCGGCGCCGGCCTCCGCGCCGCCATCGCCGCCCACGAGGCCGGAGCCCGCACCGCGCTGGTCTGCAAGTCCCTGCTCGGCAAGGCCCACACGGTCATGGCCGAGGGCGGCATCGCCGCCGCCATGGCCAACAGGTGGCCCGAGGACAACTGGGAGGTGCACTTCCGCGACACCATGCGTGGCGGCAAGATGCTCAACAACTGGCGGATGGCCCAGCTGCACGCGCAGGAGGCGCCCGAGCGGGTCATGGAGCTCGAGGACTGGGGCGCGCTCTTCGACCGCACCGACGACGGCCTGATCTCCCAGCGCGACTTCGGCGGCCACAAGTACGCCCGGCTCGCCCACGTCGGCGACCGCACCGGCCTGGAGATGATCCGCACCCTGCAGCAGCGCGCGGTGTCGCTCGGGATCGACGTGTTCATGGAGTGCACGGTCACCGAGATCCTGCTCGACGAGGGGGCCGGTGGCGCGGTGGCCGGGGCCTTCGCCTACTGGCGCGAGACCGGCCGCTTCGTCCTCTTCGAGACCCCCAGCGTCATCCTCGCCACCGGCGGCATCGGCAAGTCCTTCAAGGTCACGTCCAACTCGTGGGAGTACACCGGCGACGGCCACGCGCTCGCGATGCGGTCGGGAGCCTCGCTGATCAACATGGAGTTCGTGCAGTTCCACCCGACGGGGATGGTCTGGCCCCCCTCGGTGAAGGGGCTGCTCGTCACGGAGTCGGTGCGTGGCGACGGCGGGATCCTGAAGAACTCCGAGGGCGAGCGGTTCATGTTCGACTACATCCCGGAGTACTTCAAGAGCGAGACGGCCGACACCGTGGAGGAGGCCGACCGCTGGTACGAGGACAAGGCGAACAACCGGCGGCCACCCGAGCTGCTGCCGCGCGACGAGGTCGCCCGGGCGATCAACTCCGAGATCAAGGCCGGCCGCGGCACCCCGCACGGCGGCATCTACCTCGACATCGCCTCGCGCCGCTCGCGGGAGTTCATCCGCAAGCGGCTGCCCTCGATGTACCACCAGTTCAAGGAGCTCGCCGACGTCGACATCACCGCCGAGCCGATGGAGATCGGCCCCACCTGCCACTACGTGATGGGCGGGGTGGAGGTCGACGCCGACACCCAGGAGAGCTCGGTCACCGGGCTGTACGCCGTCGGCGAGTGCTCGGGCGGCATGCACGGCTCCAACCGGCTGGGCGGCAACTCGCTGGGGGACCTGCTGGTCTTCGGCAAGCGCGCCGGCGAGGCCGCGACGGCGTACGTGAACGCCCTGCGTGCCTCCGGCCGCGACGTCGTGGTCGACGAGAGGGACGTCAAGGCCGCCGAGCAGAGCGCGCTGGCGCCGTTCGAGGTGGAGGGCGGGGAGAACCCCTACACGATCCAGTCCGACCTGCAGCAGTCCATGAACGACCTCGTCGGCATCATCCGCACGGCGCCGGAGCTCGAGCGGTCGCTGAGCGAGATCGAGGCGTTCAAGGTGCGCGCGGCGTCGATGAAGGTGGAGGGGCACCGGCAGTACAACCCCGGCTGGCACCTCGCGCTGGACCTGCGCAACATGCTGATCGTCAGCGAGTGCATCGCGAAGGCGGCGCTGGCGCGAGAGGAGTCGCGCGGCGGTCATACCCGCGACGACTTCCCCGGCCCCGACGAGGAGTGGGCCACCAAGAACCTCGTCGTCAACCTGAACGCCGAGGGCACCGGCGTCGATCTGTATGAGAAGCCACTCCCGGTGATGCCCGACGAGCTCCAGAAGTACTTCGAGCCCGCGACGGCCGAGCCACCCGCCGAGAGCAAGGAGGGGAAGTAGCCATGGGGTACGACCTGAAGATGCGCATCTGGCGCGGTGACCAGTCCGGCGGCGCGCTGGGCGACTACACGGTGGAGGTGTCCGAGGGCGAGGTCGTCCTCGACGCGCTCCACCGCGTGCAGGCAAGCCAGGCCGGCGACCTCGCGATCCGCTGGAACTGCAAGGCCGGCAAGTGCGGCTCCTGCAGCGCCGAGATCAACGGGCGGCCCCGGCTGCTGTGCATGACCCGGCTCTCGGACTTCGAGGAGGGTGAGACCGTCACGGTCACGCCGCTGCGGGCCTTCCCGGTGATCCGCGACCTGGTCACCGACGTCTCCTTCAACTACGAGAAGGCACGCGAGCTGCCGTCGTTCGCGCCCCCGCCGCGCGATGCGGACGGCAAGCGGCGCATGGCGCAGGTGGACGTCGAGCGCGGCCAGGAGTTCCGCAAGTGCATCGAGTGTTTCCTGTGCCAGAACGTCTGTCACGTCGTGCGTGACCACGAGGAGAACAAGCCGGCCTTCGCGGGGCCCCGCTTCTTCCTGCGCTACGCCGAGCTGGACATGCACCCACTCGACACCCACGACCGGCGCGAGCTCGCCCAGGGCGCAGCGGGTCTGGGGATGTGCAACATCACCAAGTGCTGCACCGAGGTCTGCCCGGAGGGCATCAAGATCACGGACAACGCGATCATCCCGATGAAGGAGCGCGTGGTCGACCGCAAGTACGACCCGCTGGTCTGGCTGGGCAACAAGATCGGGCTGCGCAACAAGGACATCGACGGCCGCACCTGAGCCGATTCGCCCGCCCTCGGAGTTTGGTCGTGCGTTCACCGGGTAGGAACCCGGCCTCACGTACCGCGAGTCGAAGGGCAGGGGAATGAACCAACCACACGGGCCGCAGGTCGGCGCAGAGCTGGCCGAGCTGTACCTGAAGGGCAAGAGCACCCTGCCCCTGGTGGCGGGTGAGGTCAACGGCGCCGCCGGCAACGTGCAGGGCGCCACGATCTACTCCGCGATGAGCCGCTCCGCCTCCCTGGGGCTGGGCGCGTCGGGCTGCTACGACTCGTTCTCGGCGGCGCGCAGCTCGCTGGCCGGGCGTCTGGAGACGCTGGGTCAGCAGCTCGACACCGCCGGCATCAACATCATGAAGACCGCGCGGGACCTCGCGGACGTGGACGAGGCGACCGCGACGGCGTTCCGCAACCACGGAGGGGAGTTCCCCGCTTGAGTATCATGAGCAAGGCCGCCGAGATCCAGCAGGCGCTGCGCGACGGGTGCAGCCACCCGTCGCACGACGAGGCCATCAACTCCATCCCCGGTCTCTTCGAGCCCTGGGACGACATGCCCGAGCCGAGCGAGTTCGACCCGGCCATGGACAGCCTGAGGCTGGCGATGGCGAACCTCTCGTCCGGTGAGGTCGACTCGGACCCGATCAGCAACCAGCCGGTCTCGGTGAACATGAACCTGCTCGAGATCGACAGTGTCGCGGGTGAGCTCACCGAGTGGGAGGGCGAGGCGATGGAGTCCTTCCGCGACCACGTGCAGACTCCCTTCCCCGGCGTGACCAAGAACCTCTACAACGCGGCGGCCGTGCTCTACGGCGCCGCGGAGGCAGAGAAGGCCATGTGGGAGGCGGCGAACAACGACCTCAACTCGATCGCCGACAAGGCGATCAGCGCGGCCGACAAGATGTGCGAGACCGGCAGCGGCCAGGCGTCGTTCTGGATCACGGTCACGGCCTCGGTGGTCGGCGTAGCACTCGCGGTGCCGACGGGCGGCGCCAGCGTCGCGGCCGTGGCGGGCGTCTTCGCCGTCGCCGGCTCGGGTATCGCCACCGACTGGAGCGTCGACACCCCCGAGGAGGCCGTCGAGAAGATCGCCTCTGCGCTCGAGACGCTGCAGGAGAAGCTGCTCGAGACCGAGACCAAGATCCAGGCCGCGCTCAACGGCGTGAACGCCGCCCTGACCGAGGGCGGCAACGGCTACCAGCTCCTCAGCCCGGTGTCGCTGTTCAACGGCCCCGGCGGCATCGACGGAAGAGGCTGACATGACGACCTACCCCGAGGCCGCGGCCCGCATCGAGCTCGAGGTCATGACGCCCAACGAGCAGCTGTTCGGGCGGCTGCGCGGCAAGTACGACGTCACGATCACCATCGCCCCGGGCTTCGCGGAGAGGGCCGGCGACCGCGAGACCGCCGTGCAGCTCGGCCGCCTGTGCCGGCTCATCTTCATGCACCGCGCCCAGCGCCTGGACCGCGTGGAGGAGGAGACGATGCAGCCCGGGCCGCCCGAGCCTCCGAGCGCGAAGGACCTGGAGTTCCAGCGCCGCTACGAGGAGCTCACGGTGAGTGAGACGTCCTCGGACGGCACCATGACCCTCACCGTCGTCGGGCTCTCCAACTGGACCTGGGACATCGCGTCCGGCACCGTCGACCGCCGGGGCAGCGACGGCGTGGCCGCCAACGCCACCGAGGTCGCCAACGCCGTCGCGCTGCGGCTCGCCGATGAGGTGCGCAAGCTCAACATCCGCGTCTATCACCACCATGACTGACGCCCGCCGCGCCGCAGCGGCGCTCCTCGCGTGCGTCGCCGGGCTGACGCTGGTGTCGTGCGGTGACGAGGAGGCGGCGACCGAGGTCGTCCCCGCCGCGAGCGGTGCGAGCATCGACGGTGAGCAGAGCGAGGTCCAGCTGCCGCATGGGCGGCTCACCTTCGAGGTCACCGACGCCGAGGAGGTCACCGAGGACGACGCGCCGGACGCCGGGACCTCCGGTCGCTTCGTGGGCGTGGACTGGACCTGGGAGCCGGGTGCGGGAGTGCCGCCCCTGGTCTCGGGCTTCCTCCTCGCCGACGACGTCGAGGCGGCCGTCCGCGTCCAGGTCGACGGCACGTGGCACGACCTCGGACCGGCCTACGACACCGCGGAGGGAGGGGCCGCGGGCACCGCCTTCTTCGTCCCGGCCGGCGACGACGTCACCGCCGGCGACGTCAGGCTCGCCGTGGACTTCGACGGGGTCGAGCAGACCGTCCAGGGGGACGGCTCGGGGCTCGAGGCGGGCGCCGCGGCTGCGATGTACGAGCTCACGGGTGAGCCCGTCGAGCCCGAGTGCCCCGTCGCGCTGCAGCCGCAGGGCGTGGCCGGCGAGGCGACGTGCACCGCCGCCTTCGTGGAGCTCCCGTACGTCACCGGGCTCGGCTGGGCGGCGACCGGCACGACCTGGATCGTGGCCGACCTCTCGGTCACCGCGACCGGGCTGTCCGTCGCCGGTCAGGACCAGCCGATCGTCGAGCAGACCGAGACCGCGACCCTCGACGGCGTGGAGCCAGCCTCGGTGCTGCTGGACGAGGCGAGTGGCGCTGCCCAGCGGACCCAGTCCGTTTACGCCGGGGAGCCCGGCGCCGAGCGCCGGCTGAGCTTCACGCGCAACCTCAGCTCGTCGCAGCGGGCGGTCGTCGCCAAGGCGACCGGCGAGGTCGTCGTCCCCGCCGCCTGAGCACGGTCAGGCGTCGTTCACGACGTTGGAGACGGGGATCTCGCCGCGGCGCAGGTCGTCGGCGAGGGCGTGGATGCGGATCCCGCTGGACTGCCAGTCGCCGGCCGGCTCCTCGTACCAGATGTGGAAGCCATGGCGGGCCTCGACGGTCCAGTGCTGTCCGAAGAGGGCGCGGCCCAGGAGGGCGAAGGGGACGACCAGCAGGAGCAGCAGCAGCTCCAGCGCCGCCACCAGGACCAGGATGAGGAACGGGATCATGACGACCAGGAAGACCAGCCCGATGACCATGCTGACCGGGTCGTCGCCCAGCCCCGGTCCCGAGGGCAGGTCGGACAGGGCGCCCTTGAGCCGGCGGCGCCACGGCACCCAGCGCCGGGTCACCCGCCAGGTCTGGCCCGTGGGGTCCTTCACCTTCATGCGCACAGGCTAGGCATCCGCCTCGCCGACCGGCCGCCCGAGGGGAGGGGAAAGGTCACACTCGGTGGCACCGGCTCCCGAGCGCTCCTATGGTTCGCATCATGACTGTTGAGGGGAGTGCGCCCGGCGCCGTGGCCGGGGGCCTGGACGAGCCGGAGGAGCTCGAGCCGGAGCAGGGCACGCTCGCGCTGGCCGCCGACGACGACCGACACACGGTCGCCGACTGGGAGGCGGCCGCGGCGGCGGTGCTCCGCAAGTCACGGCGGCTCAGCGACGACGACCCCGACTCGCTGGTCTGGGAGAAGCTCTCGCGCCGCACGCTCGACGACCTCACCCTCACCCCGCTCGGTACGCCGAGCCTCCTCGACGACCTGCACACCGAGGGTCGCCCGGCGCGCGCCGGCGACTGGGACGTGCGGGCGCACCTCGCCGGCGGCGATGCGACGTGGCTGAGCGAGACGGCGCTCGTCGACCTGGACGGAGGCGTGACCTCGCTGTGGCTCCAGACCGGGGGCGACACCGACCTCGCCGCCGCACTGCGGGGGGTGCTGCTCGACCTGGCCCCCGTGGTCCTGGATGCCCCGGCGGGGGAGCAGGCCGCGCTCGCCCGGGCCCTTCTCGGCGTCCTCGGCGACACCACGCCCGCCCCCGGCACGAACCTCGGCGGCTGCGGCGACGACCTCGAGGAGGTCGCCCGGCTGGCCCTCGAGCGCGGCGTTCTGGGCGTGGTCGTCGACGCGACGGCCGTGCACGACCGCGGGGCCTCCGACGCGCAGGAGCTCGGCTACTCGATGGCGCTGGCCGCGTCCTACCTGCGCCGCCTCACCGAGGCCGGCCTCGGGGTCGACGAGGCGGCGGGGCTGTTCGAGTTCCGCTACGCGGCCACCGACGAGCAGTTCCCCACCATCGCCAAGCTGCGCGCGGCGCGCCGGCTCTGGGCCCGGGTGCTGGAGCTGAGCGGCGGTGACGCCTCCGCGCCGCAGCGCCAGCACGTGGTCACCAGCAAGCCGATGATGAGTCGCTACGACCCCTACGTGAACATGCTGCGTACGACGGTCGCGGCCTTCGCCGCGGGGGTCGGAGGAGCCGACGCCGTCACCGTGCTGCCGTTCGACGCGCCCCTGGGCCGTCCGGACACCCTCGGCCGGCGGATCGCCCGCAACACCTCGGCCCTGCTCATGTGGGAGTCCCACGTCGCGCGCGTCGCGGACCCCGCCGGCGGTGCCTACGCGGTCGAGAAGCTCACCGACGACCTCGCGCTGGCCGGCTGGGCGGAGCTGGGACGCATCGAGGAGGACGGATTCGACGCGCTCGAGCAGCGGGTCGCGCAGACGGCGGCGCGCCGCGACTCCGAGGTCGCGAGGCGCCAGCGCCCGATCACCGGCCTCACCGAGTTCCCGAACCTCGCCGAGACCCTGCCCGAGCGCGAGCCGGACGGGTTCTTCGACGGGGTGCGCAGCTACGGCCACGCCTTCGAGGCGATGCGCGACGAGCCGGCGGCGACGCCGGTCTTCCTCGCCACCCTCGGCGCGGTGGCCTCCCACACCGCCCGCGCGACCTTCGCCGCCAACCTCCTCGCGGCCGGCGGCATCGCGACCGAGGTCGCGGGCGCCACGGACGGCGTGGACGACCTGCTGGCCGCGTACGGCGGGCAGCGCGTCGTGTGCCTCGCCGGCAGCGACCCGACGTACGGCGACTGGGGCGCGGCCGCGGCCCGAGCGCTGCGCGAGGCCGGCGCCTCGCATGTGATCATCGCCGGGAAGCCGAGCGAGTACGCCGACGACAGCTGCGCGATGGGCGTCGACGCCCTGGACTTCCTGACCCGGACGAGGGAGAAGCTGGCATGAGTGTTCCGAAGAGCTTCGCAGGGCTGCCGCTGACCTCCGGGGGTGGTGTCGAGACCGGCGCCGGCGCGCCCTCCTCGACCACCGCGAGCGCCTGGGCGAGCCCCGAGGGCATCGACATCCTGCCGATCTACGGGCCCGAGCACCTCGCGGGGCTCGACGCGCTGGACACCTTCCCGGGCCTCAGCCCGTTCCTGCGCGGGCCCTACCCGACCATGTACACCACGCAGCCGTGGACGATCCGCCAGTACGCCGGCTTCTCCACCGCCGAGGAGTCCAACGCGTTCTACCGGCGCAACCTCGCGGCCGGGCAGAAGGGGCTGAGCGTCGCCTTCGACCTGGCGACCCACCGGGGCTACGACTCCGACCACCCGCGGGTGCGCGGCGACGTCGGCATGGCCGGCGTGGCCATCGACTCGATCTACGACACCCGCACCCTCTTCGACGGCATCCCGCTCGACGAGATGTCGGTGTCGATGACGATGAACGGCGCGGTCCTGCCCGTGCTGGCGCTCTACATCGCGGCGGCCGAGGAGCAGGGGGTGAAGCCGGAGCAGCTCGCGGGGACCATCCAGAACGACATCCTCAAGGAGTTCATGGTCCGCAACACCTACATCTACCCGCCGGCGCCGTCGATGCGGATCATCTCCGACATCTTCAGCTACACCGCCGCGAAGATGCCGCGCTTCAACTCGATCTCGATCTCGGGGTACCACATCCAGGAGGCCGGGGCGACGGCCGACCTGGAGCTGGCGTACACGCTCGCCGACGGCGTGGAGTACATCCGCGCCGGCCTCGACACCGGCATGACCATCGACCAGTTCGCGCCGCGGCTCTCCTTCTTCTGGGCGATCGGCATGAACTTCTACATGGAGGTCGCCAAGATGCGCGCGGCCCGCGCGCTGTGGGCCCGGCTGGTGCGTGACTTCGACCCCCAGAACCCCAAGTCCCTCAGCCTGCGCACGCACAGCCAGACCAGCGGCTGGTCGCTCACGGCTCAGGACGTGTTCAACAACGTCGGGCGCACCGCCATCGAGGCGATGGCCGCCACCCAGGGCCACACCCAGTCGCTGCACACCAACGCCCTCGACGAGGCGATCGCGCTGCCGACCGACTTCTCGGCCCGGATCGCCCGCAACACCCAGCTGCTGCTGCAGCAGGAGAGCGGCACCACCGGCACCATCGACCCGTGGGCCGGCAGCTACTACGTCGAGCGGCTCACCCACGACCTCGCCGAGCGCGCGTGGGCGCACATCCTCGAGGCGGAGGCCGCGGGCGGGATGGCCAAGGCCATCGAGCAGGGCATCCCCAAGATGCGCATCGAGGAGGCGGCCGCCCGCACCCAGGCGCGCATCGACTCGGGCACCCAGAAGGTGATCGGCGTCAACACCTACCGCCTCGCGGCGGAGGACAAGCTGGACGTGCTCCGGGTCGACAACGACGACGTCTACCGCCAGCAGGTCGCCAAGCTGGAGCGGCTGCGTGCCGAGCGCGACGACGACGAGGTACGACGCACGCTCGAGGCGCTCACCAACAGTGCCGAGCGGGGTGCCGATCGCGGTGCCGAGCGCGGGGCCGGAGGCTCGCTGGACGGCAACCTGCTTGCGCTCGCGGTCGACGCCGCACGCGCCAAGGCGACGGTCGGTGAGATCTCCGACGCGCTGGAGAAGGTCTACGGGCGCCACCAGGCGGTGATCCGTACCATCAGCGGCGTGTTCAGGGACGAGTCCGGCGGCACGGGCGGCACCCTCGTGCAGCAGGTGCTGGACGAGACCGAGGAGTTCGAGGAGGCGGAGGGCCGCCGCCCCCGCATCCTGGTGGCCAAGATGGGCCAGGACGGCCACGACCGCGGCCAGAAGGTGATCGTCTCCGCCTTCGCCGACATGGGCTTCGACGTCGACGTGGGCCCGCTGTTCTCCACCCCGGAGGAGGTCGCCCAGCAGGCGATCGACGCCGACGTGCACGTCGTGGGCGTCTCCTCCCTGGCGGCCGGCCATCTCGCGCTGCTGCCGGCGCTGAAGGCCGCGCTGGCCGAGCAGGGACGCCCCGACATCATGGTCACGATCGGTGGGGTGATCCCGCCCGACGACGTGGTCACGCTGCGGGAGATGGGTGCGGCGGCGGTGTTCCTGCCCGGCACCGTGATCGCGGAGTCGGCCCTCGACCTGCTCGCGAAGCTGCGGGACCAGCTGGGCCACTAGTGGCGCGCGAGTCGGCCGAGGAGCGCGTCGCCCGGCTCGTCGCGGGCATCCGCGACGGCCGGCGGGCGTCGGTGTCGCAGGCGATCACGCTGGTGGAGTCCGCCAAGCGCGAGCACCGGCTCCAGGCCCGAGCGCTGCTGACGGAGCTGGCGTCCGGGCCACCCCGGCCCACGACGCGGGTCGGGGTCTCGGGGGTGCCCGGCGTCGGCAAGTCGACGTTCATCGAGTCGCTCGGCACCCGCCTGACGGCGGCCGGGCACCGGGTCGGGGTCCTGGCGGTCGACCCGAGCTCGGTGCGCACCGGCGGCTCCGTGCTGGGGGACAAGACCCGTATGGCGCGGCTCTCCGCCGACCCGCAGGCCTTCATCCGGCCCTCGCCCTCGGCCGGCACCCTCGGCGGCGTCGCCCGGGCCACGGTCCAGGCCATGGCGGTGCTCGAGGCGGCGGGGTACGACGTGGTGCTGGTCGAGACCGTCGGCGTCGGCCAGTCCGAGGTCACCGTCGCGGGCATGGTGGACACGTTCCTCTTCCTCACGCTGGCCCGCACCGGCGACCAGCTGCAGGGGATCAAGAAGGGCATCCTCGAGATCGCCGACGTCATCGCCGTCAACAAGGCCGACGGCGATCGCGAGCAGGAGGCCCGCTCCGCCGCCCGCGAGCTGGCCGGTGCCCTGCGGCTGGTGCGCGGCAAGGACGAGTGGGCTCCACCCGTCGTCACCGTCTCCGGTCTCACCGACGTCGGCGTGGACGACCTGTGGCAGCGCGTCCTCGCCCACCGCGAGCACCTCGGCACCGACGGGCTGGCGGCCAGGCGCGCCCACCAGCAGCTCGACTTCACCTGGGCGCTGGTCCGCGACGAGCTCGACCAGCGCCTGCGCCACTCGCCCGGGGTCCGCGAGATCCGCGACGAGGTCCGCGCGGCCGTGCTGGCCGGTGACCTGCCGGCCACCGTCGCGGCCGACCGGCTGCTCGCGGCCTACGACCGCGAGTCAGAGACGGGCGGTGGACGGCCTGGCTGATCGAGGACTCCGGTCCCGTGACGTCGAGCCAGCTGCGTCAACTAGCCTGGATGGGACATGACCGACATCACCGCTGTGATCTCCGACGTCGTCGACAAGTACGACGCCGAGCTGATCGAGCTGCGCCGCGATCTGCACGCGCACCCCGAGCTGTCCTGGGAAGAGACCCGCACCACCGACATCGTCGCCGCGAAGGTCGAGGCGGCCGGGTGGCGCGTGAGCCGGCTGACGCGCACCGGGATCGTGGCGGAGATCGGCCACGGGGAGCGCGTGGTCGCCCTGCGCGCGGACATGGACGCGCTGCCGGTCAAGGACGTGACCGGCGACCCGTGGGCCAGCACTGTGCCCGGGGCGGCCCACGCCTGCGGCCACGACGTCCACACGACCGCCCTGATCGGGGCCGCGCAGGCGCTCGGTGCGGTGGCCGACACGGGCCTCCTGCCGGGGCGCGTGCGGCTGCTGTTCCAGCCGGCCGAGGAGGTCATGCCCGGCGGGGCCTTGGACCTGATCGCCCAGGGGGCCATCGCGGGGGTCGAGCGGGTCTTCGCACTGCACTGCGACCCGGCTGTCGACGTGGGCCGGGTGGGGCTGCGCTCGGGGCCGCTCACGAGCGCCGCGGACCGGATCGAGGTGCACCTGCGGGGGACCGGCGGTCACACCTCCCGACCGCACCTGACCGGCGACCTCACCTTCGCGCTCGCCAAGGTCACCACCGAGCTCCCCGCGGTGCTGAGCCGCCGGATGGACCCACGCGCCGGTGTGAGCGTGGTGTGGGGAGTGGTCCAGGCCGGCTCGGCGCCGAACGTGATCCCCGACCGCGGCCTGGTCGGGGGGACCGTGCGGATCCTCGACGCCGTCGCCTGGAGCGAGTGCGAGACGATCATCCGCGAGGCCGTCATCGACATCGTCCGCCCCTACGGCGTCACCGCCACGCTCGACTACCAGCAGGGCGTCCCGCCCGTGGTCAACGAGGTGCGCTCCAACGAGATCCTCGCGGCCTCGGTGCACGACGTGCTGGGGCCAGGGGCCCAGGTCGAGGTGCATCAGAGCCTCGGGGGTGAGGACTTCGGCTGGTACCTGGACCGGGTGCCCGGCGCGATGATGCGCCTGGGCACCCGCACGCCGGGGGGCGCCACCTACGACCTCCACCAAGGCAACCTGCGCGTCGACGAGAGGGCCGTCGGCATCGGCGCCCGGCTGCTCGCGCGGTCGGCCACGCGTGCTTTGGTCACCGACTGGTAACAACCGTGACATTTCCCGACCTCCCGGCATGTCGGGGGAAATACGACGGCTAGGGTGCGTCGAGAGCCCGGGGTGGGCATCACCACGGTTTGACGTGCAGGAGGCACTGTGAAGAAGACGGTACGCATGGCGGCAGTCGTAGGACTGGCCGTCGCTAGCCTTGCGGCGTGCGGCGAGAAGTCCGACGACAACGACGGCGGCGACAAGGCGAAGTCGATCGACTTCAAGGCGTGCATGGTGTCCGACTCGGGCGGCTTCGACGACAAGTCGTTCAACCAGACCTCGCTGAAGGGTCTGACCGACGCCGAGGACGAGATCGGCGTGGAGGCCGCGACGGTGGAGTCGGCGAGCGACGCCGAGTACGCCGACAACATCCAGAGCCTGGTCGACGAGGGCTGCAAGGAGATCACGACGGTCGGCTTCCTGCTCGGTGACGCGACCCGTGCCGCGGCCGAGAAGAACGGCGACGTCGACTTCGCGATCGTGGACTTCGAGTTCACCGACGCCAAGACCTTCGAGCCCAACCCGCCCGAGAACGCCAAGGGCCTGATGTTCGACACCGGTCAGCCGTCGTACCTCGCGGGCTACCTCGCCGCGGGCACGTCCAAGACCGGCAAGGTGGGCACGTTCGGGGGCCTCAACATCCCGACCGTCACCATCTTCATGGAGGGCTTCCGCAAGGGCGTCGAGGCCTACAACGAGGCCAAGGGCACCGACGTCCAGGTCATCGGCTGGGACGGCAAGGACGGGTCCTTCACCGAGGACTTCGAGGACCAGGCCAAGGGCCAGCAGGTCGCCGAGCAGATGATCCAGCAGGGCGCGGACATCATCTTCCCGGTCGCCGGTCCCGCCGGGCTGGGTGGCCTCAAGGCCGCCAAGGACAACAGCGCCTGGGGCATCTGGGTCGACACCGACGGCTGCGAGTCGGCCGCGGAGTACTGCGACATCCTCCTCACCTCGGTGGTGAAGGCCATGGACGTCGCCGTCAAGGACGCCATCCAGGCCTCCGTGGACGACACCTTCAACAACGAGGTCTACACCGGCACGCTGGAGAACGGCGGCGTCGGCCTGGCCGACTTCGGGCCGGACGTGTCCGAGGAGCTTCAGTCCGAGGTCGAGGACCTCAAGGACAAGCTGATCTCGGGCGAGATCACGCTCGACTGATACCGCACGACCACTAGCCGGCCGGGACGGGGGACACCTCGTTCCGGCCGGTTTCGTTCATGGCATATTGAGGCACCGTTCGCTACCCCGGTGGGGCCAGGAGGAGTTCGATGAGGCTCGAGATCAAGGGGCTGACCAAGAGGTTCGGTTCGTTCACCGCCAACGACGGCATCGACCTGACCATCGAGCCCGGTGAGATCCACTGCCTGCTGGGTGAGAACGGCGCGGGCAAGTCCACGCTCATGAACATGCTCTACGGGCTCCTGGACCCGACCGAGGGCGAGATCCTGCTGGACGGCACCCCGGTCACGTTCGAGACGCCCGGCGACGCCATGGCGGCCGGGATCGGGATGGTGCACCAGCACTTCATGCTGGTCCCGGTGTTCACCGTCGCGGAGAACGTCATGCTCGGACGCGAGCAGACCCACGCGCTGGGGGTCCTCAACCGCAAGCAGGCCGCCGCCAAGGTGCGCGAGCTGTCGGACCGCTACCGGCTGGCCGTCGACCCCGAGGCCCTCGTGGAGAACATCCCGGTGGGCGTGCAGCAGCGGGTGGAGATCATCAAGGCCCTCGCCAACGACGCCAAGGTCCTGATCCTCGACGAGCCGACGGCGGTGCTCACCCCGCAGGAGATCGACGAGCTCATGGAGATCATGCGAGCGCTCAAGGAGCGCGGCACCTCGATCATCTTCATCACCCACAAGCTCCGCGAGGTCAAGGCGATCGGCGACAAGATCAGCGTGATCCGCCGCGGCAAGCTGGTCGGCACCGCCGAGCCGTCCGCGAGCGAGGCCGAGCTCGCCGAGATGATGGTGGGACGCGCGGTCAAGCTCAAGGTCGACAAGGCCCCGGCCGAGCCGGGCGCCACCGTCCTCGACGTCCAGGGCATGACCGTCATCGACAACCGCGGCGTCGCCGTCGTCAAGGACGTCTCGTTCGAGGCGCGGGCGGGCGAGGTGCTGGGCATCGCCGGGGTGCAGGGCAACGGCCAGACCGAGCTGATCAAGTCGCTGCTCGGGCTGCTCAAGCCGTCCGCGGGCGAGATCCTCCTCGAGGGGCAGAACATCAGTCGCCACGGCCCGAGGGAGAGCCTCGACGACGGCATCGGCTACATCCCCGAGGACCGCTCCCACGACGGCTACGTCGGACCGTTCAGCGTCCGCGAGAACCTCGTGCTGGACCTCTACCGCAACGACGAGTTCTCCCACGGGATGCGGCTGGACCTCGACGCCATGACCCGCAACGCGGCGCACCGGATCGAGGAGTTCGACATCCGCACCGAGACCATGGAGACGCCGGTCAGCTCGCTGTCGGGCGGCAACCAGCAGAAGGTGGTCGTGGCCCGGGAGTTCTCCCGCCCGCTCAAGGTCCTCATCGCCGCCCAGCCGACCCGCGGCGTCGACGTGGGCTCGATCGAGTTCATCCACCAGCGCATCATCCAGGAGCGCGACCACGGGACCGCGGTGATCATCGTCTCCACCGAGCTGGACGAGATCTTCGCGCTGTCCGACCGCATCGCGGTCATGTTCGACGGCCGCATCGTCGGCACCGTGTCGCCGGACATCAAGCGCGAGGACATCGGCCTGATGATGGCCGGCGCCCACGATCCAGAGGAGGTGTCGGCGTGACCGACGCGACGACGACCGGCCCGCCGCCGGAGGGCGAGGCCGCCCCGCCCCCGGCGAGCCCCGAGCAGCCCCGCCGGCCCGAGCGCGCCGGCGCAGCCTGGCTCCCGGACGTGACCACGACGCTCGCGGCGATCGGCCTGGCCCTGGTCATCGGCGCGCTGCTGATCGGCCTGAGCGACGAGGAGGCCGTCGAGGCGCTGCCCTACCTCTTCTCCTACCCGCAGGACTTCTTCAGCGCCGCGGGACGGGCGATCTGGGACTCCTACTCCGCGTTGGTGAGCGGCTCGGTCGGTGACCTGGACTCGATCGGCACCACCCTCGTGCGCAGCGCACCCCTGATCTGCGCCGGGCTCGGCGTGACCCTGGCGTTTCGCGCGGGGCTGTTCAACATCGGCGCCCAGGGCCAGCTGGTGGTGGGAGCGCTCTTCGCGGGGTACGTCGGGTTCACGTGGGACCTGCCCGCACCGATCCACATCGTGGCGGCGCTGCTCGCCGGCATGATCGGCGGCGCCCTGTGGGGTGCCACCGCCGGCATCCTCAAGGCGCGCACCGGCGCGCACGAGGTCATCACCACGATCATGCTCAACTACCTGGCGACGAAGTTCCTGCTCAACTACCTGCTCAGCAAGGACGCCTTCCAGCGTGCCGGCAGCGACAACGCGCAGTCGCCGGCGCCGCTGGACTCCGCGATCCTGCCGTCGCTCGGCACGGTGCACGCCGGCGTCGCGCTCGCGTTCCTGGCCGCGGTCGCGGTGTGGTGGCTCATCGAGCGCAGCACGTTCGGCTTCCAGCTCCGGGCCGTCGGTGCCAACGCGGACGCCGCCCGCACGGCGGGCATGAACGTGGCGCGCGTCTACACGATGGCCATGCTCCTCGCCGGGCTCCTCGCGGGCCTGGCTGCGACGATGAACATCCTCGGCAAGGGCGACTCGCTGAGCGGCGGCATGGCCGGCACGATCGGCTTCGACGCCATCACCGTCGCCCTGCTCGGACGGGCGACGCCGCTCGGCACCGTGCTGGCCGGCCTGCTGTTCGGGGCCCTGAGCGTCGGCGGCGTGGCCATGCAGGCCAGCGCCGGAACGCCGGACGAGCTGGCCTACGTGCTCCAGGCGCTGATCGTGCTGTTCGTCGCCGCACCCGCGCTCGTGCGCGGTGCGCTGCGGATGCGAGGACAAGGCGGGGCAACCACCGTCATGGCGAAGGGATGGGGCTCATGACCGTCACGCTCGAGACCCAGACCGGCGAGGTGGCCAAGGTCCGCGGGCCGGCCGACGTCCGCCGGCAGGTGAAGATGGTCGTCCTGTTCGCACTGGTCACCCTGGCGCTGGCGATCTTCTACCTCGACATCCAGGACCCCGCGGTCCGCTACCTCCTCGACAACACTCCGGGCGAGGAGCCGCAGGAAGCCAACGCCAAGGTCGTCGTCGCGGTCGCGTTCGCGGTCAGCCTCGTCGCCCTGGTGCTGGCGGCCCTCAACAAGCTGCCCCCGGGGGCGCTCACGGTCGCCGCCGCCGTCCTCGTCGGTCTGGCGTTCCTGGTGGGCTTCATCGTCTGGAACTACACCGACCAGAGCGGCCCCGGCCAGCTGACCATCACCAATCCGCTGCCGGGCACGGTGAAGTACGCCGTGCCGCTGGTCTTCGGGGCTCTCGCGGGCACACTGTGCGAGCGGGCAGGCGTCATCAACATCGCGATCGAGGGTCAGTTCCTCATGGCGGCGTTCTTCGCCGCGGTGGTGGCCAGCTTCGCCGGGCGAGCCGAGTACGGCCTCCTCGGGGGGATCGCAGCGGGTGTCGCGATGGCGGCGCTGCTCGCGGTCTTCGCCATGCGCTACCGCGTCAACCAGGTGGTGCTCGGGGTCGTGCTGATCGCGCTGGCGACGGGCCTGACCGACTTCCTGCTCAGCCAGATCCCCAGCGACCAGGACGTGCGCGACAAGCTCAACAACCCCCAGACGCTCGGCCCGCTCCCGGACGCCGGGATCCCGTTCCTGTCGTCGCTCGCCGACTCCCTCACCGGCATCCCGGTGCTCGGCCCCACGGTCTTCAACCAGACGCTGTTGGCCTACCTCATGTACGTCTCGGTCATCGTGGTCGCCTTCGTGCTCTTCCAGACCCGTTGGGGCCTGCGCGTGCGCTCGGTGGGCGAGCACCCCAAGGCCGCGGACACGGTCGGCCTCAAGGTCAACCGGCTCCGGTGGCAGGCGGTGCTCCTGGGCGGCGTCTTCGCCGGACTCGGCGGTGCCTACTTCACCGTCGGCTCCAACGGGGCCTTCGCCTCCGACATGTCGGCCGGCAACGGCTTCATCGCGCTCGCGGCCGTGATCATGGGGCGCTGGCACCCGGTCTACGCCACCTTCGCCGCGCTGTTCTTCGGGCTGATGACCACCTTGTCGTTCCAGCTGAAGTTCATCGAGAAGGTGCCCTCGGACCTGCTGGTCGCGCTGCCCTACCTCGCGACGATCATCGCCGTGGCCGGACTGGTGGGCCGGGTGCGGCCACCGGCCGCCGACGGCGAGCCGTACGTCAAGAGCTGACGTGGACTTCGACTGGGAGGCCCTGCGCGCCCACGCCGTCGAGATCGCCGGACGCGCGTATGCGCCCTACAGCGGCTACCGCGTCGGGGCCGCGGCGCTGGCCGACGACGGGCGGCTGCTCGTGGGCTGCAACGTCGAGAACGCGTCCTACGGTGTGGGGCTCTGCGCGGAGTGCGGACTGGTCTCGCAGCTCTCGGCCACCGGTGGCGGCCGGCTGACGCACTTCGTGTGCGTCAACGGCGAGAGCCAGGTGATCATGCCGTGCGGGCGGTGCCGTCAGCTGCTCTCCGAGCACGGTGGGCCGGAGCTGCTGCTCATGACTCCCGAGGGCGTGCGCCCGATGACCGAGGTGCTTCCCCAGGCGTTCGGTCCCGCCGACCTGACCTGAGCCGGCGTTCCCTAGGGTTGCTGGTCGGAGGTACGACATGAGTGAGCACGACGCGATCGAGGTGATCTCGGCCAAGCGAGACGGCCGAGAGCTGAGCGACAGCCAGATCGACTGGGTCATCGACGCCTACACCCGAGGCGGAGTCGCCGACGAGCAGATGGCGTCGCTGGCGATGGCGATCCTGCTCAACGGGATGAGCCGCCCCGAGATCGCCCGGTGGACCGCCGCGATGATCGCGTCGGGGGAGCGGATGGACTTCTCCAGCCTGTCCCGGCCGACCGCCGACAAGCACTCCACCGGCGGGGTGGGGGACAAGATCACCCTCCCGCTGGCGCCCCTCGTCGCCGCGTGCGGCGTGGCCGTGCCACAGCTGTCGGGACGCGGACTCGGCCACACGGGCGGCACCCTCGACAAGCTCGAGTCCATCCCGGGGTGGCGAGCGGCGCTGTCCAACGAGGAGCTGCTCGCCCAGCTCGAGTCCGTGGGTGCGGTCATCTGTGCGGCGGGTGACGGCCTGGCCCCCGCCGACAAGAAGCTCTACGCCCTGCGCGACGTCACCGGCACGGTGGAGGCGATCCCGCTGATCGCCTCCTCGATCATGAGCAAGAAGATCGCCGAGGGCACGGGCGCCCTGGTGCTGGACGTCAAGGTCGGCACCGGTGCCTTCATGAAGGACCTCGACAAGGCGCGTGAGCTCGCCGAGGTCATGGTCGCCCTCGGCACCGACGAAGGCGTGCGCACCGTCGCGCTGCTCACCGACATGAGCACCCCGCTGGGTCGCACCGCCGGCAACGCGATCGAGGTCGCGGAGTCGGTCGAGGTCCTGGCCGGTGGCGGCCCCGCCGACGTCGTCGAGCTGACGCTGGCCCTGGCCCGCGAGATGCTCGCCGGTGCCGGCCGCGAGGACGTCGACCCGGCGGACCGGCTCGCGGACGGCTCCGCCATGGACGCCTGGAAGGCGATGATCCGGTCCCAGGGCGGCGACCCGGAGGCGCCGTTGCCGGTGGCCCGCGAGTCCCACGTCGTGACCGCTCCGGAGTCGGGCACCCTGACCCGCCTGGACGCCATGGCCGTGGGGCTGGCCGCCTGGCGCCTGGGCGCCGGTCGCGCCCGCAAGGAGGATCCGGTCCAGGCCGGGGCCGGTGTCGTCTGGCACGCCCGCCCGGGCGACCGCGTCACGCAGGGTGAGCCGCTGTTCACCCTGCTGACCGACGAGCCCGACCGCTTCGAGCGCGCGCTGGCGTCGCTGGAGGGCGGCTACGACATCGGCGACGAGACGACGTACGCCGCCTCGCCGCTGGTGATCGACCGGATTAGCTGAGCAGCAGCACGATCGACTCGGCCACGCAGGCCGGCTTGTCGACGCCCTCGATCGTGATGACGTGCTTCATCGTGGCCTGCGTGCCGGCCGGCAGGTCGACCACCTCGCCCATCGTGACCGTCGACCGCAGGCGCTGGCCGACGAGCACGGGGTGGGGGAAGCGGACCTTGTTGAGGCCGTAGTTGAGCTTGGCGCCGGGCGTCTCCAGGCTGAACACCTGGCTGCCCAGGAACGGGATGAGCGAGAGCGTGAGGTAGCCGTGGGCGACGGTGCCGCCGAACGGACCGGCCTTCGCGCGCTCCACGTCGACGTGGATCCACTGGTGGTCCCCGGTCGCCTCCGCGAACTGGTCGACGCGCTCCTGCTCGATCCTCACCCACTCGCTGGTGCCGAGCTCCTCGCCTGCGGCGGCGGCGATCTCGTCGAGACTGGCGAACACGCGCATCCTGGGCCTCCTGGGGTCCGGGTCGTCGGAGGGGTGGTGATTGGATGACGAGATGACCACCACCCTCTCGGAACCTATCGCTCCGACCCGTGAGCAGGTCCGGCAGGCTCCCAAGGTCCTCCTGCACGACCACCTCGACGGCGGGCTGCGCCCGGCGACGATCATCGAGCTCGCGCGCGAGGTCCACCACGAGCTTCCGGCCGACGAGCCGGAGGCGCTGGGCCGCTGGTTCGCCGAGGCCGCCGACTCCGGCTCGCTGGTGCGCTACCTGGAGACCTTCGACCACACCGTCGCGGTGATGCAGACCGGACCCTCGCTCACCCGCGTCGCGCGCGAGTGCGTCGAGGACCTCGTCGCCGACGGGGTCGTCTACGCCGAGATCCGCTACGCCCCGGAGCAGCACGTCTCCCACGGGCTGACCCTGGACGAGGTGGTCGCGGCAGTCCAGGAGGGCTTCGACTCGGCCACCGAGGCGGCCGGCGGACGCATCGTCGTACGCCAGCTGCTGACCGCGATGCGTCACCAGGCCCGGTCGATGGAGATCGCCGAGCTGTCGATCGCGTGGCGTGACCGCGGCGTCGCCGGGTTCGACATCGCCGGCGCCGAGGCCGGCTACCCCCCGACCCGGCACCTGGACGCGTTCGAGTACCTGCAGCGCGAGAACTCCCACTTCACCATCCATGCCGGCGAGGCGTTCGGGCTGCCGTCGATCTGGCAGGCGATCCAGTGGTGCGGCGCGGACCGGCTGGGCCACGGCGTGCGGATCGTCGACGACATCACCGTCGCCGACGACGGCGCCGTGACGCTCGGCCGCCTGGCGGCCTACGTGCGCGACAAGCGGATCCCCCTCGAGATGTGCCCGGCCTCCAACGTGCAGACCGGCGCCGCCACCTCGATCGCCGAGCACCCGATCGGACTGCTCACCGACCTGCGCTTCCGGGTGACCGTCAACACCGACAACCGGCTCATGAGCCAGACCTCGATGACCGACGAGATGACCTCGCTGGTGGACGCGTTCGGCTACACGCTCGACGACCTGCGGTGGTTCACCCTCAACGCGATGAAGTCGGCGTTCCTGCCCTTCGACGAGCGGCTCGCGATCATCGACGAGGTCATCAAGCCGGGCTACGCGGCGCTGTCGGCGCGGTCGGGCCCGCCGGTGTAAGGGGCGGGGGCGGCAAGCGGCACGTTTTCCCCTCCGCGGCCGGGGAAGGATCGCGCCCATGCGTGCCTCGAGCCTTGCCGTCTTGCTGCTCCTCGCGCCGCCGCTCCTCGCGGCCTGCGGGGAGGACGAGGAGGCCCCCGAGCAGGTCGAGGCCAAGGCGCTGCCTGCCAACCTCTGCACCGCCGTGCCGGCCGAGGTGGTCGAGCGCTGGGCGCTCGTGGAGGACGTCCACGACACCACGGAGTCTGCCGACGAGAACAAGGCGACCTGCACCATGAGCGGCACCGCCCGGGGCGCGCCGGTGACCCTCGAGGTCTCCCTATCCTCCTTCGCCGCGGACGACGACGACGCGGTACGGAAGCGGATGGAGGAGGCGCTGGAGGAGCGGTGCTCGCGGCTCGAGTCGGCCGGTACCGGCCAGGTCACCGACGAGGACGGCCGGTGCGCGGTCGAGAGCCCGCCCGAGCCGGAGGGGGAGCGCGGCGCCGTCACGGAGTACTCGCTGGCGCGGGCCGCCAACGGCATCTCGTCGGTGACGATGGTGCACCACGGGCCGCTGTTCGGCTCGGTGGGCGCCGAGGTCGTGGGCATCGGCGGCACGATCTCGCAGACCGACCCCGCCGACCTCGGCTGAGGGACGCCTCAGCCGCCCGACGGGGTGACGACGAGCCACAGCCGGTCCCACCCAGCCAGGGCGAGCCGGTGTCCGGCCGCCGCGTCACGGGTCACCTCGACGACGCGGCCCGTCGAGGGCTCGTAGACGCGCAGGTGCGGCACGGCCGGCGCAGCAGGCAGCGCGAGGACCACGTGTCGCGGGCACCAGCGGCTGCCGACGTACAGCGCCGCCGCCCGCCCGGACCGGACCGCCGTACGGGCCCGGTCGAAGGCGGCGGCAGGGCGGAGCAGCGCGAGCCGGCTGGCGTAGCGCGTCGCCGGAGAGCCGGGAGACGCGAGCCTCGAGAGCTCGCGCGCCACGGCCCACGGGGGCGTACCCAGCGCGCGCGGCCATGGCAGCTGAAGGCCGGGACCGGAGACCCTGGTGACACGGCGGTGCGTGGCCAGGGCGTCGCGGGCGAAGCCGCCGGGGGTCATCGCCGCGGCGTAGTCCGCGTCGACCAGCATCCGGGCGGCCACCAGTGCGCTGGCACCGCACGAGCGCGCGTCGGGCTGGCGAAGCCCACCGCCGAGCAGGGCGGCGGGATCGCTCATCGCCGTGCGACTCCCGCGCGCAGGTCGCGCAGCGCGGTCCAGGCCTGGTCGGGGGAGACCGGGGTGCAGCCCAGGTCGACCGCGCGCTGAACCACGCGGCGCTGGCCCCGCAGCAGGGCCAGACCGCGGCGGGCCAGTACGAGCGGCGGCTTGCGGTGCTCGCGCAGGTCGCGGGTCAACCGGCGCCAGAAGGTCACGGCCGGATGTTGGCGCACGCAGTACGCCGCGGCCAGGTGTCCCTGCTCGCGGCAGCGGGGCACGATCTCCTGGGCGAAGATCCCCTCGGCGACGAAGAGCGGCTCGGGTCCGAGCTCCAGCGTCTGCCACCCGTACCGGCCGTCCTGGGCGATCTCGTAGACCGGCACCTCGGCGCGGCCGGTCTCGCAGAGCGCCTCGATCGCGGCCAGCGCCTCGTCGGACAGCCAGGAGTCGGGGTGGTCCCAGTCGACCAGGCCGGCGTTCGCACCGGTGGCGATCCGGGGCAGGGTGGGGTCGCCAGCGCTCTTGTAGAAGTCGTCGAGGCGCAGGACCGGGAGCCCGAGACGCTCGGCGAGGCGGGACTTGCCGGCCCCCGAAGGGCCGGCGAGGACGACCACCTGCGCGCGCACGCGCCCAGTCTGCCGCACCCCGCACCGGCGGGGGCAGCGGCCTCGATACGCTGCGCCCGTGGCCGCCATCGAGATCGACGACCTCGTGAAGACCTACGGCACGCTCACCGCGGTCGACAGGGTCAGTCTCCAGGTCGCGGAAGGGGAGTTCTTCGGAATCCTGGGTCCCAACGGCGCCGGCAAGACCACACTCCTGGAGATGGTCGAGGGGCTGCGCCGCCCCGATCGCGGGAGCGCCCGCGTGCTCGGAGTCCCGGTCTGGCCGCGCAACCCGGCGCTCCTGCCCCGGATCGGGGTCCAGCTCCAGGCGTCGTCGTTCTTCGAGCGGCTGACGGCGCGCGAGCAGATCCACACCTTCGCCGCGCTGTACGGCGTACCGACCGCCGCGGCCGACGACTGGCTCGAGCGGGTCGGCCTCGTCGACAAGGCCGGCACCCGCGTCGAGGACCTCTCGGGCGGACAGGCCCAGCGGCTCTCGATCGCGTGCGCCCTGGTGCACGACCCCGAGGTGGTCTTCCTCGACGAGCCGACGGCCGCTCTCGACCCGCAGGCGCGACGCAACCTCTGGGACCTGCTGTCGGGCCTCAACGACTCGGGCCGCACCGTCGTCCTGACCACGCACTACATGGACGAGGCCGAGGCACTGTGTGATCGCGTGGCGATCATGGACGCGGGCCGGGTGCTCCGCGTCGACTCGCCCGCCGCGCTCGTACGCGCCCTGGACGCGCCCGCCCGGATCACGGTGGCGCCCGGCGCGCTCGCGCTCGACGAGGCGCAGATGATCATGGGCGTCGACCGGGCGCGGGAGTCCGCCGACGGCGTCGTGCTCACCACGCGGGAGCCGGGACGGGTCCTCGCGCACCTCGCCGAGCGCGACCGGCTCGACGGCGTCCGGGTGCAGACCGGCACCCTGGAGGACGTCTTCCTTGACCTGACCGGACGGGCGTACCGCGCATGAGCAACGGCTTCCTGGCGCTCTCGCGCGCCATCCTCCTGGGGTTCCTGCGCGATCGGAGCTCGGTCTTCTTCGCCCTCGTGTTCCCGCTGATGTTCCTGGTGCTCTTCGGGGGCATCTTCAGCGACCAGGACCAGTCCCGCGTCGAGCTCATCCAGGTCGGCGACGTGGCGCTGGTCGACGACCTGCCAGGCGACGTGCGCGCGGCCTTCGACGACACCTTCGAGATCCGGACCTCCGACGACCTGGACGAGGCGCTCGACGAGGTCCGCAAGGGCGATGCCGACGTGGCCATCGAGCAGCGCGGCGACACGATGGTCGCGCACTACACGCAGACCGAGCAGGTCAAGGCGGCGATCACCCAGGGCACCCTGCGCGCGTTCATCGACGCGACCAACGTCGCCCAGCTCGCCGCGGAGAGCGGTACGCCGCCGCCGTACTCGTTCGTGGCCGAGCGGGTCGAGGACGACTCGCTGTCCACCATCCAGTTCATGACGCCCGGCCTGCTGGGCTGGGCCGTCGCGATGAGCGCGAGCTTCGGCGCCGCGGCCACGCTGCAGGGCTGGCGGCAGAGCAAGCTGCTGCGGCGCCTGCAGCTCTCCCCGCTCTCCACCCGCACGATCGTCGCGGCGCGCGTCGCGGTCACCGTGGCTATCGCCTTGGTGCAGATGGCGATCTTCGTCGGCCTCGGTGCGGCGGCGTTCGGGCTCTCGCTGACCGGGTCCTGGTGGATGGCGATCCCGCTGATCGTCGTCGGCACGCTGTGCTTCATGGCGATCGGCCTGCTGTCCGGCGCCGTCGCCAAGACGGCCGAGGGGGCCGTCAACATGGCGAACTTCCTGGTGCTCCCGATGGCCTTCCTCAGCGGCTCGTTCTTCCCCCTCGACGGGGCGCCGTCGTGGCTGCGGGTCGTCAGCGACCTGCTCCCGCTCAAGCACCTCAACGAGGGGATGCTGGACGTCATGGTCCGCGGCGAGGGGCCCTCCTCCGCGCTGCTCCCCATGGCGATCCTCGCCGGCTTCGCGGTCGTCGTCACCCTCGCCGCGGCCAAGCTGTTCAGGTGGGAGACGACCTGACGTCGTCGTCGCTGGCGAGGTCCTCGCGCACCAGCAGCGCCAGCGTGGTGTCGTCGCCGCCGACGCGGGCCGGCTCCTCGAGCCAGCCGGGCAGCCGGTCCTCGACCCAGGCCAGGCCGCGGTCGCGGACGTAGGCCACCAGCTCGGCCCCGGTCTGTCGCCACCAGCCGTCCGTGTCGACGCGGGCGGCGCTGAAGCCGTCGGTGCAGAGATAGCCCAGCGCGATGTCCTCGCCCTGGGCGTCGAGGACCGCGAGGCGCAGGGCGTCGAGGGGGTCCGGCTGGCACAGGGAGGTGGTGCGGGTGCCGTCGAGGGCCGGGTCCTCGGGGAGGGGCCGCGCGGCCACCCCGTCGGTGGTGACGACGACCGCATCGCCGTCGCCGATCTGCAGGATGCCGAGCACGTCCCCGGTGGCCACCATCGCCAGCAGCGTCGTCCCGTAGGGCTGGGTGAGTCGCGCGCGGTCGACGAGCCCGACACTCTCGGCGTCGACCGGGTGCGCCGCGAGGTGGTCCAGCACCGCGGCGGTCCAGCGCTCCACGAGAGCGGTGCCGACCTCGGCGAGCACCCCCTCCGCGGCGGGTACGGCGGTCAAGCGCGGCAGCGCGTCGGCCAGCAGGTCGACGACGATCCGGACCGCAAGCCGGGAGCCGACATCGGAGCGGAAGTGCAGGTGGTGACCGTGCCCGTCGGCGACGGCCATGATGCTCGTGCCGTCCTCGACGCGGACCAGGTGGGCGTCCTGCAGCGGCAGGTCGTCACGGACATGGACCGACCCGATGGTGCTGCCGGACAACGCCGTCCAGCGTGCGCTCATCCGAGCGTGCTCCAGATCGGGTCGCCCCCGGTCTCGGTGGGCGGGCTGACGGTCACGCCGGAGGCGCCGAGCACCGGACGCGACGCCCCGCGACTGGCCGCCTTGGACGCCCACACGACGTACTCGACGAGCTGCTGGGGGTTGTCGGCCCGCAGCAGTGGGACGTCCTCGTCACCGATGAAGCGGCGCAGCACGTGCATGTCGGCGTCGCGGCCGACCCCGAGGGCGAGCCGGACCGCGGCCGCGCCCCACCGCTCGTCGAGGACCTGCTGCAGCCCGTCGGCGAAGGTGACCCCCGTGCTGTCGGTGGGCCGCCCGTCGGAGACCAGGATCAGTGCGGGCGGGTAGGCGCTGGTGCCGTCGTCGAGGTCGTGCAGGCTGCGCGCGAGCAGGGAGAGGGCGCTGCCGAGCTCGGTGAACCCCTTGGGCGTGGCCGCGATCCGCTCCCACTCGAAGTGCTCGATCGGCGTCGGCTCCTCGACCACCCAGGTGGTCTCAGTGGCGAACGCCAGGACCCGCACCAGCAGCTGGGCGTGCGGGTTGGCCCGGGCCTCGTCTCGCAGGTGCGGGACGACCTCGGCCATCGCGTTGTTGAGGGCCTGGATGCGGCCGCCGCGGAGCATGGAGCCCGACACGTCGAGGACGAAGACGAGGTGCAGCGGCGTGCGCTGCAGGGCTCCGCCCAAGCGATCACTCATCGTCCACCCCGCCTTGCCGTCCTGGCCGTGGAGACGATATACCCTGGGCCGCCATGAGCCTCCCAGACGGGGCCGAGGTCGACCTCGGCCCGCTCGGCCGCGCGCGGGTCGTCCGTCTGCTCGGCCAGGGGGGCCAGGGTTTCGTCCACGAGGTCGTGCTCGGCAGCGGCGAGGCGCTGGCGCTGAAGTGGTACCGGCCCCAGTCCGCCTCCGCGGGGCAGTTCCACGAGATGCAGCGGCTGGTCGAGCTCGGCTCGCCGCACCCGCGCTTCCTGTGGCCGATCGCCATGGCCCGCGTCGAGGGGCAGCCGTCGTTCGGGTACGTCATGCGGCTGCGCGACCCGCGCTACCTCGAGCTCAGCTACCTGCTGGCCGACACCGACCGCGAGGGCCGGCCGCTCTCGGTCAGCTTCGACGCCACGATCGGCATCTGCCGCCAGCTCGCGTCCAGCTTCCTGCGCCTGCACGCGCGCGGCATGTGCTACCGCGACATCTCCTTCGGCAACGTGTTCTTCGATCCCCGCACCGGTGACGTGCTCATCTGCGACAACGACAACGTCGGCGTCGACGACGGCACCAGCCGGGTCCTCGGCACGCCGCTCTTCATGGCGCCGGAGGTCGTGCGCGACCTGAGCCTCCAGACCCTGCCGGGCACCGACACCGACCGGCACTCCCTGGCGGTGCTGCTCTTCTACACGCTCTTCCTGGGCCACCCCTTCGAGGGGGCCCGCACCGGCGGCGGCCTGCGCGACGAGGGCTGGATGCTCGAGCACTTCGGCACCGAGCCGGTCTTCTGCCTGCACCCCGACCGCGAGGACAACCGTCCCTCGTCGGTGGTCCAGCAGTACTGGGACCTCTACCCGCGCTTCCTCCAGGACCTCTTCGTGCAGGCGTTCGTCGCCGGCGCCGAGCGTCCGGGCCGGCGCGTCACCGAGGGCCAGTGGATCAAGGCCGTCGACCGGCTCCGCGACGGGATGGTCCGCTGCCGCGGCTGCGCGACCACCTGCTTCTGGGACGTCGCCGAGCCACAGCGCGTCTGCCGCGCGTGCGGGCGCCCGCTGCAGCCGGCGTACCTGCTGCAGGTCGGGCGCCGCACCGTGGCGGTGAACCCGCTGGCCACCCTGCGCACCGACCACCTCGCCTCGGGGGTCGACGAGTCGTCGGTCGTCGGTCGGGTCCGCGCCCATCCGCAGGCCGAGGGGCGCTGGGGGCTGCACAACGTCTCCGCCCGGCCGTGGGAGGCGACGTACGCCGAGGGCCAGCGGGTGAGGCTGGAGCCCGACCGCACCATGGAGATCGTCGACGGGGTGCGCGTGGGCGTCGACGGCGCCGTGGTGACCGCCGTGCGGACCGGGGCGGTCTGAGGTGCAGCGACTGCGGGTGGAGGTCGAGGGGCGCACCCTCGAGGTGGACGACGAGCGGGTGCTGCGCATCGGGCGCGCCGCCGGCTCCGACGTCCAGCTGAGCGGCACCGGGGTCTCCCGCGCCCACGCCGAGCTGCGACCCGACGGTGCGGGCTGGGTGCTGGTGGACGTCGGGAGCGCCCACGGCACCTTCGTCGACGGCGACCGGGTCAGCGAGCTGCGACTGACCCGATCGGTCACCGTGCGCTGCGGGTTCGGCGGCGACGATGCCACGTTCACCGTCACGCCTGTGGACGAGCTCGACGAGCTCGACGAGCGGCCGGGCTTCGAGCATACGGTCGTGCTCGCCGCCCAGCGCCCGGACGGGGGACCGGACGGCGGGCCGGACGGCGGGCGAAGCGGCCCGGACCTCATGGTCGTCGCGGAGGGTCGCGAGCACCGGTTCGCCCACCCTGCGGAGGTGAGCATCGGCCGTCGACCCGACTGCACGGTCGTCCTCACCGACCGGGCGGCCTCCCGGCTGCACGGACGACTGGCCGCCGTCCCTGGCGGGTGGACCTACACCAACGACTCCCGCGAGGGCACCTACCGCGACGGCCGCCGCGTGGAGCGCGTCGACGTCAGAGACCGGGTCGCGCTGCGCCTGGGGCATCCGGTCGCCGGCCCGGAGGTGGTCGTGGTGCCGCTCCTGTCCGCCCAGGAGGAGGAGCGCCGGATCAACCGCGGCCGCTGGGCGCGTCGGCTCCGGGTGGGCGCCGCCGCGCTGGTGGTCGCCATGCTCGTGGCGGGCGGCGGCGGCGCCGCGGTCCTCCTGGCCGACGAGGAGGACCGGCCCGGGGGCGGCGGCGGTACGGCGGTTGCCGCCGAGGTCCTGACCGCCGACGAGCTCGCCCGGGCGAAGGTGGCCACGGTGCTGATCACGGCCGACTCGGTGGACGTCGACGGCGACCCCGTCACCTGGTCGGGATCCGGGTCCATCATCGGCTCCGACGGGTTGATCCTGACCAACGCGCACGTCGCGGATCCGGAGGCCGAGGGTCTCGAGCAGCAGTACGGACCCATCCAGGACACCAACCCCGACTACCTGAAGGTCGCCCTGATCGAGGACGCCGACGACTCGCCCGCGGCGCCGGCGTACCGCGCCCGGGTGGTGGTGAGCGACGGCCTGCTCGACGCGTCGGTGATCCGCATCTACGCCACCATCGACGGGCGTGAGCTCGACGGCCGGCTGCACCTGCCGACGATCCCGGTCGGCGACTCCGACGAGCTGCGCACCGGCGACGACGTGACGGTGCTCGGCTTCCCGGGGATCTCCGGCTCGTCCGGGGTGTCGGTGACCCGCGGCGTGATCTCGACCTTCCTCGACGACCCGGTGCTGGGCAAGCGCTCGGAGATCGACACCGACGCCCGGATCGCGCCGGGCAACTCCGGTGGCGCGGCCATCGACAACGACGCCGCCATCATGGGCATCCCGTCCGCGACGTTCGCTCAGGAGGGCTCGAACGTCGTCTCGGGACGAGTCCGCTCGATCAACGCGGTCAAGCCGCTCATCGCGCGCGCCCGCGGCTGACCTGGGCGCAGGCGCTCAGCGCAGCATCGTGACGGTGGCGGTCACGCCGGCCGTGACGATCAGCGCCCGGAAGAGGGCCGGCGGGATCCGCCGTCCGACCCGCGCGCCGACGTACCCGCCGACCACCGAGCCGGCGGCGAGCAGCCCGACCGCCCGCCAGTCGACCTCGGCGACGAAGACGAAGATCAGCGCGGCCAGCAGGTTGCCGCACAGGATGGCCAGCGTCTTGAGCCCGTTGACGATGCGCAGCTCGAGGTCGAGCCCGAACCCCAGCACCGCCACCATCATCACCCCTGAGCCGGCACCGAAGTAGCCGCCGTACGCGCCCACCAGGCTGGAGAAGGCCGTGGTGACCGGCGACATCCGGGTGCGGTCCGGCCGCGCCTCGCCCTCCGGGTGGCGGCGGCGCAGCCCCCGGGAGATCGTCGGCTGCGCGCCGACGAGCAGGCAGGTGAAGAGGATCAGCCACGGCACCACGGACTCGAAGACCGACGAGGGCAGCGCCAGCAGCAGCACCGCCCCGACGGCGGAGCCGGCGGTGCAGGTGACGATCACCGTCGCGGTCACCCCCGGGTGCTCGCGCAGCTCGCGGCGGTAGCCGAAGGAGCCGCTCAGGCTCGCGGGCGTCATGCCCAGGGTGTTGCTGACGTTGGCGACCACGGGCGGCAGCCCCACCGCGATCAGGACCGGGAAGCTGAGCAGTGACGCGACGCCGACGGTCGAGGTGAGCACGCCCGCGCCGAGGCCGGTGACCAGGACGGCGAGCTGCTCCAGGCCGGTCACCGGGGAGGGCGCAGCAGGGCGACGTCGCTGACCATCGCGACGTGCTCGTGCATCGCCTCGGCGGCGCCGGCCGGGTCGCCGGCGCGGATCGCGTCGGCGATCGCACGGTGGCCGGCGAGCGAGTCCCGGGGCCGTCCGGGCTGGGAGAGGGACTCGATGCGGCTCTCCTTGATGAGGTCGCCGATCTCATCCATCAGTCGCGCCAGCAGCAGCGAGTGGGCGGCCGCGGTCACCGCCCCGTGGAAGCGCTCGTCGCCCTCGACACCGCGCCCCCCGGCCGCGATGTCGTCGGCCATCGCGTCCAGCGCGTCGTCGATGCGGGCGAGGTCCTCGTCGGTACGCCGGGTGGCGGCCAGCGAGGCGATCTTGGTCTCCAGCGCGTCGCGGGTCTCGATGATCTCCGGCAGCCGGTCGGCGTGCGAGCGGATCGCCTCGACGATGCGGGTCGCTCCGCCACCCCGCAGGACGGTGCCGTCGCCGTGGCGGACGGCGACCACGCCGATGACCTCCAGCGCGACCAGCGCCTGGCTCAGCGTCGCCCGGCTGACGCCCAGCCGGGTGGCGAGCTCACGCTCCGGCGGGAGCCGGTCTCCCTCACGCAGGTTGTTGTCGGCGATCCACGCCGTGATCTGCTCCGCGACCTGCTCGTAGAGCCGGGTCCGCAGCAGCCGTTGCGGGAAGACGGGTTCAGACATGACCCGATTCTATGGACATCCGGACCATTGACCTATTGGCTAGGCCACTGAGCCAGCGTGTGAGCCCGGTCACCCATGACCACGCCGCCGGCACCTCGGAGGGAAGACATGGGTCCGGAATGGGTGGCGATCCTCGCCTTGGTCGCACTGTTCGTGATCGGCACGCTCCTGCCGATCAACATGGGGGCGCTGGCGTACGTCGCCGCCTGGCTGGTCGGGATGTACTCCCTCGACCTCGACGAGAAGGAGATCCTCGCCGGGGTCAGCGGTGACCTCATCCTGACGCTGATCGGCGTCACCTATCTGTTCGCCATCGCGCGCAACAACGGGACCGTGGACCTGATCGTCAGATCCGCGGTGCGCAGCGTCGGCGGCCGGGTGGCGCTCATCCCGTGGGTGATGTTCGGCGTCACCGCGCTGCTGACCGCCATCGGCGCGGCCAGCCCCGCCGCGTGCGCGATCATCGGCCCGATCGCGCTCGGCTTCGCCGGTCGCTACCGGATCAACCCGCTGATGATGGGCATGTTCGTGGTCCACGGAGCCCAGGGCGGTGGGTTCTCGCCGATCAGCATCTACGGCACGATCACCAACTCGGTGATGGAGGACGCCGGCCTGCCCACGAGCGAGGTCACGGTCTTCCTGGCCAGCCTGGTGGTCAACACGATCATGGCGGTGATCCTGTTCGTGCTGCTCGGGGGCCGCGAGCTGATGACCCGCCGGATCGACCCCGACGAGCCGGACACCCTCGACGAGGACCTGCACCGCGGCGGCGCCACCGTGCCTGCCCGGGGCACGGGCACGTACGCCCCGACCGGCACCCAGGCCGTCGGCGTGCGTCGCGACCAGGTCCTGACCCTCGTCGCGTTCGTGGGCGTGGCCACGGTCGCGCTGGCCTTCGACAAGAACATCGGCTTCGTGGCCATCACGGCCGCGGTCATCCTCGCGATGCTCTCACCCGACGAGCACAAGGACGCGGTCAAGCAGATCGCGTGGCCCACCGTGCTGCTGGTGGCGGGAGTGAGCACCTACGCCGCCATCCTCACGGCGGCCGGCTCCCCGGAGTTCGTGGGGGAGTGGGCCGCCGGGTTCAGCGCGGCGATCATCGGCGCCCTGATCCTCTGCTACGTGGGCGGCGTCGTGTCCGCGTTCGCGTCGTCGACGGCGCTGCTGCCGATCATCATCCCGATCTCGGTGCCGCTGATCGCCGAGGGCGGCATCTCCGCGGCGATGTTCGTGGCGGCCCTGGCGGTGTCCTCGACGATCGTGGACGTGAGCCCGTTCTCCACCAACGGTGCGCTGATGCTGGCCAACCGACCCGACACGATCGAGGAGCCGGTGTACTACAAGCAGATCCTGACCTACAGCGTGATCGTGGTGATCGTCGGACCGGTGCTGGTCTGGGCCGCGCTCGTGCTGCCGAGCTGGTGACCGAACCGATGACGGAAGAGCTGAGCGAGCACATGAGCGGACCACTGGACGACATCCTCGTCGTCGACCTCACCCGGGCGCTGGCGGGGCCCCACGCGACCATGATGATGGGCGACCTGGGCGCCCGCGTGATCAAGGTGGAGGCCCCCGGGACCGGTGACGACACGCGTGGCTGGGGGCCGCCCTTCGTCGGCGACCCGGACGCTCGCGAGTCGACGTACTTCCTCTCGGCCAACCGCAACAAGGAGTCGATCGCGCTCGACCTCAAGGACGAGGGCGACCGCGACCTGCTGCTGCGCCTCGTCGACCGCGCGGACGTGCTGGTGGAGAACTTCCGCACCGGCGTCCTCGAGCGGCTCGGCCTCGGCATCGCGGACCTGCAGGCGCGCAACCCGCGCCTGGTCGTCCTGTCGATCACCGGCTTCGGCCACGACGGTCCCGAGGGCGGTCGCGCCGGTTACGACCAGATCGCGCAGGGCGAGGCCGGACTGATGTCCCTGACCGGCTCGGGACCCGACGACCCACAGCGCGGCGGCGTGCCGATCGCCGACCTGCTCTCGGGGATGTACGGCGCCTACGGCGTCCTCGCCGCGCTCCACGAGCGCGACCGCACCGGCCGGGGGACCGTCGTGCGCACCTCGCTGCTCGCCTCGGTCATCGGCGTGCACGCCTTCCAGGGCACGCGCTGGACCGTGGCCGGCGAGGTCGGCCGCGCCCAGGGCAACCATCACCCCTCCATCGCGCCCTACGGGCTCTTCCACTGCCGCGACGGCGCGGTCCAGATCGCGCTCGGCAGCGAGGGTCTGTGGCGGCGGTTCTGCGAGGGCTTCGGGCTGGACCCGGCGGCCGACGGTCTGGCCACCAACCAGGACCGGGTGGCCGCGCGGGAGCGGGTCATCGAGGTCGTCGAGGGCGTCTTCGCCGACTGGGACGCCGAGCCGCTGCTCGCGCGCCTGGCCGAGGTCGGCGTGCCGGCCGGCAAGGTCCGCACGCTCGACGAGGTCTACTCCTGGGACCAGACCGCCAGCCAGGGCCTGCTGGTCGACGTCGAGCACCCCACCCTGGGCCGGGTCACGCTGCCCGGCCCGCCCCTGCGGTTCTTCGACGCCGCCGGCGCCGAGGTGACCCGCCGCGACCACGCCTCCCCGCCGGTGCTCGACGAGCACGCCGGCTCCATCCGGGCCTGGCTCGAGGGCGGCGAGTGAGCCGCCGCTGGGGGGCCCAGGACCTGCTCGACCTGGTCCTCGACGACGGCTCGTTCGAGTCCTGGGACAGCCCGATCGACATCTCGCAGCAGCCTGAGGCCTACCGCCGCGAGCTCGCGGCGGCGGCGGAGAGGTCCGGTGCCGACGAGGCGGTCCTCACCGGCCGGGGACTGGTCCGCGGACGGCCGGTGGCCGTGGTCGCCAACGAGTTCCGGTTCCTCGGCGGATCCATCGGGCAGGCCACCGCCCGCCGGATCGCGTCCGCCGTACGACGAGCGACCGCGCAGGGTCTCCCGGTGCTGGCCACGACCAGCTCCGGCGGCACCCGCATGCAGGAAGGGACGCCCGCCTTCGTGCAGATGGTCGACATCTCGCGCGCGCTGATGGCGCACCGCGCTGCGGGGCTGCCGTACCTGGTGCAGCTGCGGCACCCCACCACCGGCGGGGTCTTCGCGTCGTGGGGCTCCCTGGGACACGTGACCGTCGCGGAGCCGGGCGCGCTGGTGGGCTTCCTCGGCCCGCGCGTCTATGAGGGGCTCACCGGCGAGCCGTTCCCCGAGGGGGTGCAGACCGCGGAGAACCTCGCCGCCAAGGGCATCATCGACGCCGTCGTGTCCCCCGAGGAGCTGCCCGCACTGGTCGACCTTGCCCTCGCCGTCCTGGTCGACCCGCCCGGACCGGCCACGCTGCCGCGGCGCGAGGACCGGGCAGCCGAGCGCCGCATCCCCGTCTGGGAGTCGATCACCCGCACGCGCGCCGAGGACCGCGCCGGCGTACGCGACCTGCTGCGCCACGGCGCGAACGGGACGCTGCGGCTGCGCGGCACCGACGAGGGGGAGTTCGACGACACGGTCTTCCTCGCGCTGACCCGCATCGACGGCCAGCCCTGCGTCCTGGTCGGCCAGGACCGCACCCGCCAGACTCCCGAGCAGGCGATGGGACCTGGCGCCCTGCGCGAGGCGCGACGCGCGATGAGCCTGGCCGAGGAGCTGCGGCTGCCGCTCGTGACGATCATCGACACCCCCGGGGCGGAGCTGTCGCAGCGAGCCGAGGAGGGCGCCATCGCCGGCGAGATCGCCCGCTGCATCGGCACCCTCGCGACGATGACCGTGCCGACCCTCTCGGTCCTGCTCGGCCAGGGCTGCGGCGGCGGCGCGCTCGCGCTGCTCCCCGCCGACACCGTCATCGCCGCCGAGCACGCCTGGCTCTCCCCGCTCCCGCCCGAGGGCGCCAGCGTGATCGTGCACGGCGACCCCCACCACGCCGACGAGATGGCGCAGGCGCAGCGGGTGGGCGCCGCGGAGCTGCTGGCCGACGGCACGGTCCAACGGGTCGTCCCCGAGCACGATGGCGAGCCTGCCCAGGACCTCGCCATCGCCGTCGCCGCCGAGATCGGCGCCCAGCTCCGCCGCATGACCGCCCCACCAGACGATCACCCCGCCCGCTGACCCGTCACTCACTGCACGCGATCCCCGCTGACCCGTCACAAAGTTTCTGACGGGTCAGCGGGGAATCCGGTGAATTGCTGACGGGTCGGCGTTCAGCTGGCCTTCTTGGCCGGGGTCTTCTTGGCGGCGGTCTTCTTCGTGGTGCTCTTCTTGGCGGCCGACTTCTTGGCCGGGGTCTTCTTGGCGTTGGTCTTCTTGTCGCCGGCCTTCTTCGCGGGGGCGGACTTCTTCGCGGGGGCGGCGTCCTCGCCACGGGAGGTCTTGGCGGCGTCGACCGAGCGCTGGAGCGCCGCGAGGAGGTCGACGACCTCGCCGGAGGACTTGGTCGAGGTGGCGGTCCGCTTCACCTCGCCGCCCTCGATCTTGGCCTTCACGAGCGCCTCGACCGCCTCGGCGTAGTCGTCCTCGAACTCCGCCGGGTCGAAGTCGCCGGCCAGCGTCTCGACCAGCATGTTGGCCATCTTCACCTCGTTGGCCTTGACCTCGCCGCCGTCGATGTTGAAGTCCGGCGTCCGGATCTCGTCGGGCCACATCATCGTCTGGAGCACGATCACGTCGTCGCGCACCCGCAGTACGGCGACCGACGTGCGCTGCCGCAGCGCGACGGTGACCACGGCCATCCGGTCGGCGTCGAGCAGCGCCTGGCGCAGCAGGGCGTAGGGCTTGGCGCCGGACTTCTCCGGCTCGAGGTAGTAGGACTTCTCGAACATCATCGGGTCGATCTGCTCGGTCGGGACGAACTTCTCGACCGCGATCTCGCGCGAGGAGGTCAGTGGCAGCTCGGCGAGGTCGTCGTCGCTGAGGATGACCATCTCGCCGTCCTCGGTCTCGTAGCCCTTGGCGATGTCGGCGTACGCCACCTCCTCGCCGTCGATCGAGCAGACCCGCTGGTACTTGATCCGCCCGCCGTCCTTCGCGTGGACCTGACGGAACGACACGTCATGCGACTCGGTGGCGGAGTAGAGCTTGACCGGCACGTTGACCAGTCCGAAGGACACCGCACCCTTCCAGATCGCGCGCATGCTCAAACCTCTCTCGTCGCTGACGTCGCATCAGTATCCGCGGTTACGACCCGCGACGCATCCGCCACTCATCGAAGGCCTCGCGACTCGTCCGCGTCGGCCGGTACCCGAACCGCTCCTTGAGCCGACTGTTGTCGAGCACCGGGCGGTACTGCAGGAAGAGCGTCTGCTCCGGTCCGTACGGCGTGAGGCCCAGCCGGCTGCCCACGGCGAGGGCGGCTCGCAGCACGGGCTCGGGGACGACCAGCGTCGGCTTGCCCAGCAGCGCGGCGATCTCGTCGATGGTGAGCGCCCCGTCGCCGGCGACGTTGAAGATCCCGGTCGCCTCACCGGTGACGGCGCGCTCGATGACCGCGACCACGTCGGTGTCCCAGATGAACACGAACGGGGAGTCCGCGCCGCGGATCTTGAGCAGCCGCGGCCGCTCGAAGAGCGCGGTGATCTGGTTGTCCACCGAGGCGCCCAGGATCGTCCCGATCCGGAGCACGACCTGCTCGAGCTCCGGGTGCTCCGCCCGGGCGGCGGCCAGCAGCTCCTCGACCAGCCGCTTGTGGTGGCTGTAGGCGAACTGCTCGTTGCCGCGCACCGGGTCGTCCTCGGTGAGCCAGCCGCCGTGGGCCGCGCCGTTGTCGGCGTGGTAGCCGTAGGCGGCGCCGCTGGAGGAGACCACGAGCCGGCGCACGCCGTGGGCCACGCACGCGTCGATCACGTGCCGCGAGCCGTCGACGTCCACGGCGTACTCCAGTGCCCGGGTGGACCCCTTGCCCGGGGTGACGATCGAGGCCAGGTGGACCACGACCTCGGGGGCCGCCGCGGCGATGCCCGCGTCGACCGCGGCGCGGTCGGTCACGTCCATCACGACGTGCTGCACCCCTGGCGCCGGGGTGGCCGGCAGCCGGAGGTCGGCGCTCGTGACCGTGTGGCCCGCGGCGCCCAGGCCGCGCACGACCGAGGAGCCGAGGAATCCGCCGCCGCCGGTGACCAGGACCGACGTCATGCGGCCACCTGCTCCCCGGACGGGCCCGACGGGCCGGACGGCGAGGGCGCCACGCCACGGACCCGGCGCCAGGTCGCGGCGACGGCCAGCCCCGCGATGATGTCCCAGATGCCCCACCACGCCGCGACCAGGGCCATGCCGCCGAGGCCGTCGAAGTAGGTGAAGACGAGCAGCAGGCCGAGCCCCGCGTTGCGGATGCCGACCTCGAACGTCATGGCGCGGACGCTGGCGTCGGGCAACCGGGTGGCGCGGCCGATGCCGTAGCCCAGGAGCAGCGACAACGCGTCGTGGAGGAACACCGCCAGCAGGACGATGCCGATGTAGTCCACGAAGATGTCCCAGTTGCGCGCGACCCCGATGACGATGATCGCGGCGAGACCGACGTAGGAGATCGGGCCGACGACCCGGTGGCCGGCGGCGGCCACCCGCGGCCACAGTCGCGCGATCGCGATGCCGGCGATGAACGGCACGCCGATGACCAGGCCGATCTCGAGCAGCATGTCGACGGCGCTGAGGTCGATCTCGGCGAGCAGCTTCTCGCCGGTGGGGTGCAGGCCGCCCCAGAACGCCATGTTGAGCGGCATTAGGAAGATCGCGAGCAGGTTGCTGACGGCGGTCATCGACACCGAGAGCGCGACGTCGCCGCCGGCGCGGTGGGTCAGGATGTTGGAGACGTTGCCGGGCGGGCAGCAGGCCACGAGGATCAGCCCGAGCGCCACCGAGCCGCGCAGGTCCAGCACCAGCGTCAGCACGAACGTGATCGCGGGCAGCAGCAGGAACTGCGCGACGACGCCGATGGCGATCACGCCCGGACGGCGCAGCGCCGCCGCGAAGTCCTCGGCCTTGGTGTCGAGCGCGATACCGAAGAGGATCAGCCCGATCACGATCTTCAGCGTCGTCAGCGAGCTCTCCTCGAAGACGATCCGTACGTTGTCGACGTCGGTCATGACAGCCCCTCGATCTCGGCGCGCACCGCGGAGCGGTAGGCGTCCTTGTTGACGTAGTAGGACATGCGTTCCAACCCGAGGTAGCGGTAGCCGCCCGAGAGGTCCGGGCGGGGGCCGGCCACGCGCGCCTCGAGCGCGCGGGCGGCGTCGGGGGCGTCGCGGCGTGCGCGCAGGTACGACGCCACGAGCTCGGCCTGCTCGTAGCGGCCCTGCCAGCCGATGCCGGACGCCTCGATCATGCCGAGCACGAACAGGTCGCGGTCGGCCTGGGTGAAGATGTTCAGGTACAGGTCCGGAGCGCTGCCGCGGCCGCGCCAGCGCAGCAGCGCGGGGTCGAGGAACGGGTAGTGCAGGTGGTAGCCCGTGGCCAGCACGACCAGGTCGTACGGCGAGCGGGTGCCGTCGCGGAAGGCGACGCCGTCGCCGTCGAGCCGCTCGACGTCGGGCCGCACCCGCAGGTCCCCGTGACCGAGGTGGTGCAGCACCAGCGTGTTCACGATCGGGTGCGACTCGTAGATCCGGTAGTCCGGCTTCGGGAAGCCGAACCGGGTCGGGTCGCCGGTGAACATCCGCAGCACCCGGGTGTCCACGGCCTGCTTGATCCGGGCCGGTAGCGGACGGCCCTGGTTGAGGGTGTCGGCCGGCTTGCCGAAGAGGTACTTGGGGACGAAGTAGTAGCCGCGGCGCACCGACAGGTCGACCGACGCGGCGTGGTGCACGGCGTCCACCGCGATGTCGCAGCCGGAGTTGCCGGCGCCGATGATCAGCACCCGCTTGCCGGCGAAGATCGTCGGGCTCTTGTAGGCGCTGGTGTGCAGCACCTCGCCGTCGAACTCGCCCTCGAAGTCCGGCACCGACGGCTCGCTGAGGGTGCCGTTGGCGACGAGCACGCCGGCGTGCCGGTGCTCGGTGCGCTGTCGCCCGTCCTGGCCGTCCTGCTCGACGGTGACCGTCCAGCCGCCGTCGGGGTGCGGGGCCGCGGCCACGACCTCCGCTCCGAAGCGGAAGCCGGACGTCAGGTCATGGGTGTCGGCGAAGGCGCGGAAGTAGGCCAGCAGCTCGCGGTGGGAGGGGTAGTCGGCGACGTCCTCGCCCATCGGGAACTCGGCGAACTCCGTGGTCCGCTTCGAGGAGATCAGGTGGGCCGACTCGTACACGGTGCTGCGTGGACCGTCGATGTCCCACAGTCCGCCGACCCCCTGCGCCAGCTCGTAGCCACTCCAGGGGACGCCGGCGCGCTGCAGGTTGCGGGCCGCGGCGAGTCCGGACGGGCCGGCGCCGATCACGGCATAGGTGCGTTGGTCAGTCGAGATTGGCGGCTCCACGGGAGGCATGATGTCGCTATGCGTCCCATGCTCGCCACCAAGGGTGTCCACGTGCCGTCCGGAGACGAGTGGTCCCACGAGGTGAAGTGGGACGGGGTGCGCATCCTCGCCGACACCGCCGACGGGCGCACCCGCATGTGGAGCCGGAACGAGAACGACGTCACCGTGGCCTGGCCAGAGCTGAGCGACTCGCCGCTGGACGGACGCGACCTGCTCGTCGACGGCGAGGTGATCGCCCTGAACGCCCGTGGGCTCCCCGACTTCCGGGTCCTGCAGGACCGCATGCACAACCGCAACGCCACGACCGCCCGGCGCCTGAGCCATGAGGTGCCCGCGACGTTCATGGTCTTCGACCTGCTGCGCCTCGACGGGACCGACCTCACCGACCAGCCGCTGGACCGCCGACGCGAGCTCCTCGCCGGCCTGGACCTGGCCGACTCGACGTGGCAGGTGCCGGCGGCGTACGACGACGGCCCGATGCTCTTCGACGCCACCCTTCAGCAGGGTCTCGAGGGCATCGTCAGCAAGCGCCGGTCCTCGCGCTACACCTTCGGCGCCCGCTCGCCGCACTGGCTGAAGTTCGCCCATCGGCACCGGCTGTCCTACGTCGTGGGCGGGTGGCGACCGCAGGAGGGCACGACCGACCGGCTCGCCGCGCTGCTGGTCGGCGAGCCGACCGCCGACGGGCTGCTCTACCGCGGCCGCGTCGGCAGCGGCATCGGCGGCAAGGTGGGGGCGATGCTGGGCGAGCTGCTCAAGCCCCTGGAGCGACCCGACAGCCCGTTCGCCGACGAGGTGCCGCGCGTCGACGCACGAGGCACCCACTGGGTCCAGCCGCGCATCGTCGTGGACGTCGACACCCACGGCACCGGCTACGACCGCCTCCGGCAGCCGTCCTACCAGGGCGTGCGCCACGACCTCGACGCCGAGACCCTGGGAGCGAACCCGTGAGACGGATCGAGGTGGGCCGATGAGTCCCAAGAAGGAGACCTACGACAAGCAGCAGGTGCTGGTGGACGTCGAGGGCCGCACCCTCAAGATCAGCAGCCTGGACAAGGTCCTCTACCCCCGTACCGGCACGACCAAGGGCGAGGTGCTCAACTACTACGCCCAGGTCGCGCCGGTGCTGCTGCCGCACCTGGCCGACCGGGCGGTGACCCGGATCCGGTGGCCACACGGCGTCGAGGACATGAGCTTCTTCGAGAAGAACACCCCTCCCGGCACCCCGTCGTGGGTGCGTACGGTCACGGTGCCGACGACCGGCAGCCGCTCGGGCAAGGGGGACGGGGTCATCACCTTTCCCATCGTGGAGGACCTGGCCACGCTCACCTGGCTGGTCAACCTGGCCGCGCTCGAGCTGCACGTCCACCAGTGGACCGTCGGTCGCAACGGCCGGCCCCGCAACGCCGACCGCCTGGTGATCGACCTGGACCCGGGGGAGCCGGCGGGGCTGCACGAGTGCTGCCAGGTCGCGCTGATGGTGCGCGAGAGCCTCGCCGGGCGCGGCCTGCACGGCAAGCCCGTCACCAGCGGCAGCAAGGGCCTGCACCTGTACGCCGACCTGCCGAAGCGGCTGCCGAGCGACGACTCGACGGCGCTCGCCAAGGAGGTGGCCGAGGAGCTCCAGCGCGAGCACCCGCAACTGGTGACCGCGACGATGACCAAGTCCAAGCGCGGCGGCAAGGTGTTCCTCGACTGGTCGCAGAACGCCGGCTCCAAGACCACGATCTCGCCGTACTCCCTGCGCGGGAAGGAGCGGCCCTACGTCGCCACCCCCGTGTCGTGGGACGAGGTCGAGGCCGGCGCCGAGGACCCGGAAGGCCTGGGCCAGTTCCGGCTCGACCAGGTGCTGGCGCGCCTCGCGGAGCACGGCGACCTGTTCTCCTCCTGAGCGCTGTTACCGAACGGTGGACACCGCGTTCCCCGCACGTGGCGGGCGACGCCGTAGCGTCCGAGGGTCCTCGTGGTCAGCCACGCGGGGACGGGAGGCCCCGATGGAGATCGCTCCGACGCCCGCGCGACGCCGGCGGAGGTCGCGCGCCCGGGGGTGGCTCCTGCTGGCGGTCCTCGCGCCCGTGACCATGCTGTCGCTGGTCCCCACGATGCTGGGCCTGCAGCGCTACGTGGTCGCCCAGGACTCCATGTCCGGCGGCATCTCGCGCGGATCCGTGGTGCTCGAGCGCGTGGTTCCGGTCAGCGACCTGGAGGTCGGCGACGTCATCACCTACCGACCGCCCCCCACCGCGGACGAGAAGGGTCTCGTGACCCACCGGATCGTCCACATCGACGGCTCCCACCTGCGGACCAAGGGCGACGCCCTCGAGGAGCCCGACCCCTGGCTCGTGCCGGTCGAGAACGCGTCGCTGCCGCACGTCGTGCTCGCGATCCCGTTCGTCGGCTACCCGTTCGTCGGCACCGTCGCGAGGGAGACCTGGCTGGCCGTGCTGCTCGCGCCGACGAGCGTCCTCGCCCTGCTCGCGCTCCGCGGCGCCTGGCGGCACCGCCGCGCCGACCCCGCTCCGTCCCCCGGCATTCTTCAGTCCCGGGGACCAACAGCCACTCAGCCCCTATGATGCACGACTGTGGCCCACCGAGTGCTTGTCGTCGAGGACGAGGAGGACATCGCCATCCCCCTGGTCCGCACGCTGGAGCGCGAGGGATACGACGTCCTGTGGGTCGACAGCGGGCAGAAGGCGCTCGATGAGCTGCACTCGCGCCCGGCCGACGTGGTCATCTTGGACCTCGGGCTGCCCGACATGGACGGCCTCGAGGTCTGCCGCGCCGCCCGCGATGGCGGCTACACGGGAGCGATCATGATCGTGACCGCGCGAGCCGGCGAGCTCGACCGGGTCGTCGGGCTCGACTACGGCGCCGACGACTACCTCGCCAAGCCGTTCGGCCTGGCCGAGCTGCAGGCCCGGGTCCGGGCACTGATCCGTCGCACGGCGGGCGCCACCGGCGACCCCGCCGACGAGGGCGGGCTGCGCATCGACGTCGCGGCCCGGCGGGTCTACGCCGGCGACGACGAGGTGCCGCTCACCGGCAAGGAGTTCGACGTCCTGAGCATCCTGGCCGCGCACCGCGACAAGGTGGTCTCGCGCGGGAGGCTCATGGCCGACGTGTGGGACGAGAACTGGTACGGCTCGACCAAGACGCTCGACGTGACGATCGGGCGGCTTCGCCAGAAGCTCGAGGGCGTCGGGGTCTCGGAGCGGGTGGTCGCTGTTCGGGGCGTGGGTTTCCGCCTCGAGGGCAGCACCCCCGATGCGTAGGCGACTGACCCTCGCGTTCCTGCTCGTCACCCTGTCGATGATCCTGCTCGCGGGGATCGTGCGCGCGGTCACGCTGGACGGCATGCTGCGCGAGCGCGAGGGCGAGCACCTCTTCCGCGAGGCCACCACCCTCGCGTCGGTCATCGAGGCCAACGACGAGCTCGCGCGCCCGGTCGACCGAGCGTTCCTGGAGGACTTCGTCGGTCCGGACACCGAGATCGTCTACGCCCCGGCCGACGGACCGAGGGCCGTGGTCACCGGGCCGGACTTCCGCGACGGGGACGACGGCATCACGTCCACGATCAGCCTCGACGGCGGCAAGGTCACCGTGCGCCAGTCGGCCGGGGCCATCCAGAACCTCTGGGGACGCGACTCGTGGTCGGTCGTCGCGCTCTTCGCCGTCACCGGGCTTGGCTCGGCGCTGATCGGGTTCGTCATCTCCGGCTCGCTCGCCGCGCCGTTCCAGAAGCTGGCGGTCGCCGCCAGCGCCCTCGGCCGTGGCCGCTTCGACCTCGACCTGCCGCCCAGCCGGGTGCCCGAGGCCCGGGCGATCACCGAGGCACTGCGCTCCAGCGCGACCGCGCTGCGCGAGCGGCTGACGCGTGAGCAGCAGTTCGCGCTGCACGCCTCCCACGTGCTGCGCACCCCGCTCACGACCCTGCGCCTGGAGCTCGAGGAGATGACCCTCGACGAGGACCTGCCGGCCACGGCGCGGGCCGCCGCGCAGCGCTGCATGACGGCCGTCGACGACGTCACGCTCGTCGCCTCGGACCTCGTCGACCTGTCCCGCCGCGGCCTCATCGGGGGTGCCCAGGTCCCCCTGCGCGAGCTCGCCACGTCCTGCGCGCAGCACTGGTCCGACGAGCTGGACGAGTACGACCGGCGCCTCACGGCGGCGGTCGAGGGCGACCTCGACCTCACGTTCACCCCCGGGCCCGTGGAGCAGGTTCTCGACCTGCTCCTGCGCGACCGCGTCGCCCACGGGCTGGGCGACACCCGGCTGGTCCTCGAGGGCGACCCTCGGGGTCACCTGCGCCTCCTGGTCCGCGGTGCCCGTCGGCCCGACGCCGACGACGAGCTGCTCGACGAGGCGCGCGCGGTGATCGAGGCCCTGGGTGGGCGCCTGGAGGCGGTCCGCGGCGAGGGCCACCCCGACCAGGTCGTGCTCCTGCCGCGACGCTGACCCGGTCAGTCGTGGGCGGGCTGACGTATCTCCATCTCGGGGTGGCCCGCGATCAGGTGGTCGGTCACGGCGTTCATGACCCGGCCCAGGGCGGCGAAGTCGTCGGCGTCGACCAGGTCGACGAGGTGGTCGCGGACCCCGTTGACGTGGGTGGGCGCGCTGTTCTCCAGGAGCAGCATGCCGCGGTCGGTCAGCCGGGCGACCACGCCTCGCCCGTCCTCCGGCGAGCTGTAGCGCTCGACGAGGTCGGCCCGCTCCATCCGCTTGATGGTGTGGGTCACCCGGCTGCGGCTGTGCGCGAGGGCAGCGGCGAGCTGGGCCATGCGCAGCTGGCCGCCGTTCTCGGACAGGCGCACCAGGATCTCGTACTCCGCGAGCGACAGGTCGTGGCGACGGCGCAGGTCGTCGTCGAGCCGGTCCATCAGCAGCGTGGAGCCCAGCACCAGCGCGCGCCACGAGCGCTGCTGCGACTCGTCGAGCCAGTGGGTCTCGCGGGCCGGTCCGCCGATGTCGCTCACCCGAGCAGTCTAGGGCGGCGGACCGGGCCGCGAGGCGGCCCGTAGAGCCGTGCAGTCAGAGGCGCTCGAGGATGAGCGCCATGCCCTGCCCGCCGCCGACGCACATGGTGATGAGGCCGGTCGTCTTGTCGTGCCAGTCGAGCGAGTTGAGCATGGTGTTCTGCAGACGGGCGCCGGTCATCCCGAAGGGGTGGCCCACCGCGATGGCGCCGCCGTTGACGTTGAGCCGGTCGATGTCGATGCCGAGGTCCTGGTAGGACGGCACGACCTGCGCCGCGAACGCCTCGTTGAGCTCGACCAGGTCGATGTCACCGATGCTCATGCCGGCGTAGCGCAGGGCGTTCTTGGTGGCCTCGACCGGGCCCAGGCCCATGATCTCGGGCGAGAGGGCGCTGACGCCGGTGGAGACGATGCGCGCCAGCGGGGTCAGCCCGAGCTCGGCGGCCCTGGTGTCGGACATGATCACGACGGCGGCCGCGCCGTCGTTGAGCGCGCAGCAGTTGGCCGCGGTGACCACGCCGTCGGGGCGGAAGACCGGCTTCAGGTCCTTGATGCCGTCGTAGGTGACGCCGGCGCGAGGACCGTCGTCGGCGCTGACGACGGTGCCGTCGGGCAGGGTGACGGGCGTGATCTCGCGGGCCCAGAAGCCGTCGTTGATCGCCTTCTCGGCGAGGTTCTGCGAGCGCACGCCGAACTCGTCGAGCTCCTGACGCGAGAGCCCGCGCAGCTTGGCGACGTTCTCGGCCGTCTGGCCCATGGCGATGTAGATGTCCGGCAGCCGGCCGTCCTCGCGCGGGTCGTGCCAGCCGACTCCGCCCTCGGCGGTCTTCTCGGTGCGGGCCTTGGCCTCGTCGAAGGCGTGGTTGTGGGTGTCGGGCCAGTGGTCCGAGGTGCCCTTGGCGAAGCGCGACACGGTCTCGACGCCGGCGGAGATGAAGACGTCTCCCTCGCCGGCCTTGATCGCGTGGAAGGCCATGCGCGTGGTCTGCACGGACGAGGCGCAGTAGCGGGTGATCGTGGCGCCGGGGACGCCGTCCATGTCGTTGAGCACGTTGACCACGCGAGCCATGTTGTTGCCGGACTCGCCGCCGGGCAGGCCGCAGCCGAGGTACACGTCGTCGACGGTGGTGCGGTCCAGCGCGGGGACCTTGTCCAGCGCCGCGCTCACGATGGTCGCCGCCAGGTCGTCCGGGCGCAGGTCCACCAGCGACCCCTTGTTGGCGCGGCCGATCGGCGAACGGGCGGCGGAAACGATGACTGCCTCGGGCATGGGCGATCTCCTGTCTCGTGAGTGATGCCTCGCCAGACTAGGGCAGTTCCCATAGCGCCGGCCGTGCCGTGCGGCATACCCGGTCCACGCGGGCCGAGCTGCTCGGGCGTCGGCCGCGTCTCTGAGAGCATCGGGGGGTGCGACACGTCTACGACTGCCCCATGCGCTGGGCCGACCTGGATCTGCTGGGGCACGTCAACAACGTCGTGTACGTCGACTACCTCCAGGAGGCACGGGTCGACCTCCTGCGCGCGCACGGCCCCTCGGCGACCGGCCAGCTCGCCGGCACCGTGGGGGAGGGCCTGGTCGTCGTGCGCCACGAGGTCACCTACGTCGGCGCCCTGGAGTTCCGGTTCCGGCCGGTGCGCATCGAGTGCTGGGTGACCGAGATCCGGGCGGCCACATTCACCATGGCCTACGAGATCTTTCACGACGACCCCGAGGCGGAGGGCGGCCGCCGCGTCTACCTGCGCGCCGCCACGGTGCTCACGCCGTACGTCTTCGAGACCGAGCGGCCACGGCGCCTCACGCCGACCGAGCAGCAGGCACTGGGGGCCTACCTGGAGCCGGCGTCGCGCGCCCGGCCGCCGCGGCCTGAGCCCCTCGCGCGCACGACCCACTACCCCGTGCACGTGCGCTTCTCCGACGTGGACGCCTACGGCCACGTCAACAACGTGAAGTACTTCGAGTACCTGCAGGAGGCGCGGATCCAGATGATGGCCGGCCTGAGCCGCGACCTGGGGACCCCCCGGGCGCCCATGGTGGTGGCGCAGACCGACGTCGACTACCGAATGCCGCTCGTGTTCCGGCCCGAGCCCTACGACTGCTGGTCGCGCATCGTGCGCGTGGGCCGGCGCTCGGTGACGATCGCCTCCGAGATCCGCGACGGCGAGCTGCTGATGGCGCGCGCCCAGGTGACCACGGTCTTCTTCGACCCCGAGACGGGCCGGTCGACCGACCCGCCGGCGGGCCTGCGCGCCGTGCTGGAGGCGGCGGCCGCGGCCGGGGCGTTGTCCGATCCTATGAAGGGGGCAGCCCCGCATGGGTGATCGGTCCGACGCCGGCGCCGTGGGACACCGGGAGACTGAGCGGGTGAGCAACCACCCGGGCTTCGACCTCGTGCTGCGAGGAGGGACCGTGGTGACGGCCGGAAGCCGGTCGCGCTCCGACGTCGGGATCCGCGGCGAGCGCGTGGCTCAGCTCGGAGGCGACATGGCCGGAGCTCGCGAGATCGACGTGACCGGCAGCTACGTCGTCCCCGGTGGGATCGACATGCACGTGCACCTCTCCGCGGAGCGACCCGGGCCCGACGAGCCGAACGGCTTCGTCGACGATTTCCTCAGTGGCTCGCGGGCGGCTGTGCGGGGTGGCGTGACCACCGTGGGGCAGATGAGCTTCGCCGAGGACGGCTGGCAGGTCCGCGACGCGGTCGCGCGAGACCTGCGCGCGGCCGGTGCGCAGTCGCTCGTCGACTTCGTGCTCCACGCCGGGCTGGTCAGCGTGGCCGACGACGACCTCGTGGCGATCGACGAGCTCGCCGCTCAAGGCCACATGAGCCTCAAGATCGTCACGCTGGCGCTGGACTGGGACTACGCCAACATCGTCGCCGCCGTCCGTCGCGCCGGACAGGCCGGCATGCTGACCCTCGTGCACTGCGAGGACGAGGCGCTGATCGACTTCCTGGGATCCGACCTGGTGGCGCGTGGTGAGGGTGGCCTCGCGAGCTATCCGCGCAGCCGCCCCGACTACACCGAGAGGGTCGCGGTGGACCGGGTGATCGGCATCTGCGAGGCGACCGGTGCGCCGATGCTCATCGTGCACCTGTCCTCCGCGGCCGCACTGGCCTCAGCCCGGGCCGCCCGCCAGCGCGGGCTGCCCCTGTTCGTCGAGACCAGGCCGATATATCTGCACCTGACCGACGAGGTGCATCGCCGAGCGGACGGCGGCAAGTTCATCGGGATGCCCCCGGTGCGCTCCGCGGATGACGTCGCGCAGCTGTGGCGCGGACTGGTCGACGGGTCGATCGACACCATCGCGAGCGACCACGCGCCGTGGACCCTGGAGCAGAAGCTGGACCCCACCCTGGACGTGCTCACCTCGCGCAAGGGCGTGGCCGACCTGGAGACCATGCTCCCGATGTTGTTCTCCGCCGGCGTCCTGTCCGGTCGCCTGTCCCTGGAGCGCTACGTCGCCGTGAGCGCCACCAACCCGGCCCGGCTTTTCGGGCTGTACCCGCGCAAGGGCACGATCGCCGTCGGGAGCGACGCCGACCTGGTGGTGATCGACCCGGCCCTCAGCCGGGTGGTCGATGGCGCCGCGATGGAGTCCTACGCCGGCTACTCCGTCTACGACGGGACCGAGGTGAGCGGCTGGCCTCGCTACACCATCAGCCGCGGGGAGGTCGTCCTCGACGACGGACGGGTGCAGGGGGCTCCGGGCCGTGGGTCCTGGCTGGGCCGCGGTCCCACGGTGCGTGGCCTGTGACGCCGGAGGTCGAGGCGGCCCTGCGCGAGCAGGGCGCGCGGGCCTGGGTGCACGCGGTGGACCTGGATTCGGGCGCGGAGACCGGCCTGGGTGACGACGAGCTCGTCGTCACGGCCAGCGTCTTCAAGATCCCCGTGCTGGTAGAGCTCTGCCACCAGTACGGCTCCGGGAGGCTGCGCCCCGAGCAGCGGGTCCGGCTGGCCGCCGGCGATCGGCGTACGCCCGGCGGGGTGGGCACCTCGGTCCTGCTGGACGACGTCGAGCTTTCGCTGCGTGACCTGTCGGTGCTGATGATGTCGGTGAGCGACAACCGGGCCACCGACGTGATCCTGGACCTGGTGGGCCTCGACGCCGTGAACGCCCGGATGGCCGCCCTGGGCCTGCACGAGACCGTCCTGGTGGGGGACTGCCAGCTGCTGTTCGACCAGATCGACGAGGACCTGCCGGGCGGCTACGACCACTACGTGCCGGGCGAGGAGGACCTCCGGCTGACCATGCGGACCGCGGTGCCTGCCAGCACGTCGCGCAGCACGCCGCGTGAGACCACCCGGCTGTTGGCGATGATCTGGACCGACCAGGCGACGACGCCGGACGGGTGTGCGGAGGCCCGCCGGGTCCTCGGGCTCCAGGTGTGGCCGCATCGTCTGTCCTCGGGGTGGTCCGCGGACGACGTCACGATCAGCGCCAAGACCGGCACCATCGCCGCAATCCGCAACGAGGCCGGCGTCGTGGAGCTGCCCGACGGAGGTCGGGTCGCCGTGGCGGTGTTCGTGCGCAATCGCACCGCCGCGGCCCGCAACCCGGACGCCGACCGGCTGATCGGCAGTCTGGGACGGGCCGCGGTTGACCGGGTGCGAGCGGGCGGACCGGCCTGAGCGAGGATCAGCCGCGCCGCATCTGCAGGCGCAGCGTCATCATCAGGTCGAGTCGCTGGTCCGCGTCGTCCAGATCCAGGTCGGCGATCTCGCACACCCGGCGCATCCGGTAGCGCAGGGTGTTGGGGTGCACCCCGAGGCGGTCGGCGGCGCCGGGCACGTTGCCCATCTGATCGAGCCAGGTCTCCAAGGTGCGCAGCAGCTCCGTGCCGTGTGTCAGGTCGTAGTCACGCAAGGCGACGACGGGGGAGTCCTCGAGGTCGTCGTCGCTGAGCAGGTCGGCGACCCGGAGCAGGAGCGACTCCAGGCGTACGTCGCGCAGGCGGGCGACGCGTCGCCCCGTGCGGTGGGTGCTCGTGAGCAGCACCCGCAGCACGTGGTCGGCTTCGCTGCGTGAGCGCGCCAGGTCGTGGAAGGACGGCGCGGCCTGCCCGATGGCGATCACCACGTCCATCTGGGCGCCCACCCGGTCGAGGAAGGTCTGGCCGAGCCGCATCGCCTGCGCCGCATCGTCCTCGGAGGGACCGACGGGCAGCAGCGTGTAGACGACGCCCCCGACCAGGGCCGTCGCGGAGCGCGAGTGCAGGGCCTGGAAATGGACGGCGAAAGCGGCGCGCAGCCGCTCGAGGTCGGCCTCGGCGTGGGCCCCCTCGCGGGGCAGCCGGGGTTGCGCGGCCAGCACGCGCAGCGTGCCGTCGGCGACGCCGAGGCGACTGGCCGCGGACGCCGACCGGGCCCCGCCCTCGAGCACGGTCGCCAGGAGGTCCGCCTGGAGCCGTCGCTCCACGTCGCCGCCCACCCGCAGCCGGAGCATGTGCAGGGCGACTACCCGGGCGGCCTCCCGGAAGGCTCGGGTGCGCTCCTCGCTGAGCGGTCCGTCCACCGCGGCCCACATGGACCCGAGGAGCTCCTCGCCAGCGCGCACCGCCACGGCGACGCGGGGCTTGGCGTTGCCGGGCGGGTCACCGATATAGATCGGCTCCGCCGACCGAGCCATGGCCTTGAACACCCCGCGCTGCTCGAAGACCGCGACGTACTCCTCGGGCACCTGTCGCCCCAGGATGGTCTCGATGCGACTCTCGTCCGCCTCGTCCTGGCGCCCGGAGAACGCGAGCACGCGCGAGTGCCGGTCCTCGATCGTGATCGGGCTGTCGAGCAGGGCGCTGACGGCGTTGGCCAGCGTGAACAAGTCGCCCCCGACGACCCCCGCGAGCCCGGCCACCCCCTCGGGACCCGACTCGTCGTCGGCGTCCACCATCGTGCGGACCAGCTCGGCGACTTGGACCCAGGAGGCCGCCCGCTCGAGCTGCAGGACCGCGAGACCGGTGTCGACGACCGACTCGGCGACCGGCGGTGCCTGCGCCGCAGACCCCTTCACCACCAGTCCGCTCGCGCCCGTGGGGGCGACCCGGCGGACCAGCGACGTGATCTGCTCCGGGGAGTGGAGACCGACGCCGAGCAGGAGGTCGCCCGGACCGACGAGGAGCTCGTCCTCGGCGTCGAAGATGACCACGCTGGTGACCGGAGCGTCGAGCCCGACCCCCCTCACGAGCGGGCTGACCAGGGTCGATCCCAGGTTGTCCACCAGCCGGGCGATGTCCAGCGCCCCCTTGACCTCTCGATGCGACATCGCGCTCCTTCGTGTCGCGGCGGCCCCGCGGCTCAGTATGACCTCAGACCAGGTCGACCCCGACGGTGAAGCGGTCGAGCACATCGGGCAGCACCTCCACGCCGAGGCCCGGGCATCGCGACTCGGTGCAGCTCCACCTGCTCGACCCTCACGGGGCGCCTGTTGCCGGCGTGGCGGTCGGCGTGAGCTCGTAGTAGCCGCTGCGGCTGAAGGCCGTGACCTCCCAGCCGGCGCGCATCCGGTCGCCGACGCTAGCGCGGACCGCCTCTCGCCAGGCGCTGGCCAGTGCGGGGGAGCGGGTGCGCAACCGCTCGATGTCGGCCGGCACCCGCGCCAGCACCCTCTCCCGTACCCCGCCCTGCCCATCGGCGAGCACCACAGGCGAGTCGTCGTCGTCCTCGAGCACGACGCGCCCGCCGGCCTGCATCAGGCCGGCCACCGGTGGGGCCGCGACGACGCCGTCCGCGGCGGCGACCACAACCGGGTCGAGGAGGGTCCAGGTCGCGACCAGCCGGTCGCTGCCCTGGCCGACGTTGAGGCCGTCGGTCATGTCCCCGTAGAAGTCGTTCAGGTACGCCGTCGCCCGGGCGCCCAGCTTGGTGATGTTGAAGTAGGCGTTGCGACGGACCAGGGGGTCGTAGGTCCAGGTGATGGTGGTGATCCCGTGCTCCAGGGCCCAGGCGCGCTGGTGCAGCTTGAGCGCCCGTCCCACGTGGCGCCCCGAGGTCTCGGGGACGGTCCCGGTGATGTGGGAGTGCACCAGCGGCACGGGAGGCGGGACGTGACCCAGGCCCTCCCGTGCCGCCCCGGTGCCGTGCAGCCCGAGAAACCCGACGCTCGCCCCGACCACCACTCCACCGTCCAGCGCGACGCCGCAGTAGGAGCCGGCGTGCGTCAGGGCGCGCAGCATGCCCCTGGTCACGGGCGGGTTGTCCGGCTGCGGGCGCCAGACCGCGTCGATCGTGGCGCGGGCGGCGTCGAGGTCGACGACGTCGTGTGCGAGGCGGATGTTCACGCCGGCCTCCGCGGCCGCGCGGGCGGCCGCGGCGTGGGCGCGCTCCACGTCGGCCGGCGTGGGGAGGTCGGCGCGCGAAGGCGAGGTCGTGGTGGACGTGGCGCTCATGCGGCGGGTCCTTTGGGTGTCGTGGCCACGCCGGTGGCCAGATCGAGGGTCGGCACGGCGTCGAGGAGGGAGCGGGTGTAGGCCTCACGTGGCTCGCCGAGGACCTCGAGAGTCGGCCCGGACTCCACCAGCCGGCCGTCGCGCATCACGGCGACGTGGTCGCTGATGTAGCGCACGACGGCCAGGTTGTGGGAGATGAACAGCAGCGAGAGCCCCAGCTCGCGCTGGAGCTGGCGCACCAAGTTGAGGATCGCTCCCTGTACGGAGACATCGAGGGCTGAGGTGATCTCGTCCGCGATCACGACCTGGGGGCCACCGGCCAGGGCTCGCGCCAGCGCCACGCGTTGTCGCTGGCCGCCGGAGAGGGCGCCCGGCCGCTGGCCCGACCGGTCCGGGTCCAGGTGCACGAGCTCGAGCAGGCGGCGCAGCTCGGCCCGCCGGGCGGCGCGGTCGCGCACCCCCACCATGGCCTCGGTGATCGAGGCGCCGATGGTCAGCCGCGGGTCGAGGGAGGAGTAGGGGTCCTGGAAGACCATCTGCACCGGCCGTGGACGTCCACGACGGTGCCCCGCCGTCAGGTCCGCGCCGTCGAGCAGGACCGAGCCGCCGCTCAGCGGAGCCAGGCCGACGGCGGTCCGGGCGAGTGTGGTCTTGCCCGACCCCGACTCGCCGACGAGACCGACGACGGTTCCGGGAGGCACTGTGAGACTCACGCCGTCGACGGCGGTCGCCGCCTGGGCGCCGTGTCCGTAGCGGACCCGGACGTCGCGGAACTCCAGGGTCGCCATCAGGCCGGCTCGCTCTCGTGGGGGTCCTCCACGACCCGGATGGGTCCGGACTGGGGGTGCCAGCACGCGACGAGGTGGCCCTCAGGCCCGTCCAGCGGCGGCTGCTCGGTGTGGCAGCGAGCGGTGGCGACCGGGCAACGGTCGGCGAACGCGCACCCGGGGGGCACCTCGGCCGGGCGCGGCGGGCGTCCCGGGATGCTGGCGAGCGGGCGCTCCCGGTCCGTGCCCAGGTCGGGGACCGCCGCGAGCAGCGCCCGGGTGTAGGGGTGGGCGGGCCGGCTGCGCAGGTCGGCCACGCTCAGCTGCTCGACGATCTGTCCGGCGTACATGACCGCGACCCGGTCGCAGATCCCCGTGACGACGGCGAGGTCGTGCGAGATCAGGATCAGGGCGGCGTCCGCGTCGGAGCGCACCCGCGAGAGAAGCTCGAGCACCTGGTGCTGCACGCTCACGTCCAGCGCGGTCGTCGGCTCGTCGGCGATGAGCAGCCGGGGTCGGCCCATGAGCCCGATCCCAATCATCGCCCGCTGGCGCATGCCGCCGGAGAACTCGTGCGGGTACTGCCGAGCTCGACGCTCCGCCTCCGGGATGCGCACGCCGTCCAGGACCTGGACGGCGCGTCGCAGCCCCTGTTCCTTGGTCAGCCCCTGGTGCACCTCGGCCACCTCGGAGAGCTGTCGTCCCACGCGGAGCGCCGGATTCAGCGAGCTCATGGGGTCTTGGAAGATCACCGCCATCGAGTCGGCGATCCGGGTGCGCACCTCGCGCTCGGACCCCACTCGCAGGTCGTGGCCGTCGAAGGCGAGTCGCCCGGCCTCCACCCTCAGCGGGGCCTCGAGCAGCCGGGCGATGGCCATGGCGGTCAGGCTCTTGCCCGAGCCGGACTCCCCGACGATGCCGAGTGACTCACCGGCGCGCAGCCGGATGCTGACGCCGCGCACGGGCAGGGCCGTTCCGCCAGCCGCCGGCACCTCGACGCGCAGGTCAACGACGTCCAGGACCAGGTCGTCGCCCTGCGGTGCGGCGCCTCCGGAGGCCACGCCGGACGCCTCACCGGCCCGGTGCCGGGGAGCGGCCGGCACCCGCGTGTCCCGGCTGCCGAGGGCTGAGGCGGCCACCTCGCCGGTCAGGCTGAACGCCAGGCCGGCGAAGGCGATGGCCAGGCCCGGACCCAGCGCGGCGGCCGGGTTGCTGTAGATGTTCGCGACGCCCTCGAGGAGGAGCCGGCCCCAGTCGTAGTCGGGCGGCTGGACGCCGATCCCCAGGAAGGAGAGGCCGGCGAAGGCCAGGAGATGACCGCCCGCGCCCATGGCGGCGTTGATGACGAGTGGTTCGCCGATGTTGGGCAAGATGTGGCGACGCAGCACCGTGAACCGGCCGATGCCGATCACGCGGGCGGCCGCGACGTACTCGAGCTCGAGCACCGACGCCACCAGGGTCTGGGTCAGTCGAGCGAACCACGGTGCCGCCGCGACACCGAGCGCGAGCACCGCGCCGGTCTGGCCGACACCGAAGATGATCGCGAAGAAGATGGCCAGCAGCAGGCCGGGGAAGGCCACGGCCACACTGACTGCGGCGTCGGCGAACCGGCTGACCCGGGGGCCGGCCAAGGCCCCGATGGAGCCGATGAGCACCCCCAGGACGAGGCCGATCAGGGTGGCCAGCAGCGCCAGCCCGACCGCGAGCCGGGTGGCGACCAGGACGCGGAGCAGGATGTCGCGCCCGAGGTTGTCCGTGCCCAGGAAATGCTCGGCGCTCGGCCCCTGCACGATGGCGTCGGTGTGGTATTCGGAGGCCTGGTCGCCCCAGATGAGGGGCGCCAGACCCATGAGCGCCAGCAGGAGGACCACCGAGCCGAAGGCCGCCAGGCCCAGCGGCGTGGAGAGCAGGCGGCGCATCAGCGCCCCCGCACGGTCGCTCGCGGGTCGAGCGCGGCCAGGGCCAGGTCGACGACGAGGTTGACCAGCAGGACGAGGGTGCCGTAGACGAGCACGATGCCCTGGGCCAGCGGGAAGTCCTTGTTGATGATCGAGCCGGTGAGGGTCGGTCCCAGGCCAGGCCAGGCCATGACCGTCTCGACCAGGACGGTGCCCGCGATCAGTCCGGACAGCAGCAGGCCGCTGACCGTCAGGGTGGCCGTCAGGGCGTTGGGCAGAGCGTGGCGGAGGTAGACCAGCCGCGCTGGGAGCCGTTTCGCGCGGGCGGTCCGGATGTAGTCGCGGCCGAGCACCCCCAGCATCTCGACGCGGACGATCCGGGCGACGCCGGCGGCCGGCCCGACGGCGAGGGCGAGGACCGGGATCAGGTACGAGGACGCGTCGGAGCGTCCGGCGATCGGCAGCAGGTCCCAGGAGACCGCGAAGCTGAAGACCAGCACGACGGCGACCAGGAAGTCGGGTACCGCCGAGACCAGGGTCGAGGCCGAGGTGAACGTGAGCTCCGAGCCTCGGTGTCGACCGTTGCGGGTGCGGATCGCGGCGAGCAGGCCGACGGGGATCCCGACGAGCAGAATCACCGCGAACGCGGCGGCCGCGAGGCTCAGCGTGTGCGGAAGCCGGTCGCTGATGATCTGGCCTACGGGGAGCCGGGACTGGAATGACTGCCCGAGGTCACCGGTCACCAGATGCCCGAGATAGCGCAGGTACTGGGTGAGGATGGAGTCGTCGAGGCCCAGCTCCGCCCGCCGCCCCTCGACGATCGCCGCCGACGCGCGCGGTCCCAGCGCGGCCCGGATCGGGTCGCCCGGGGTGAGGTGGATCATCAGGAAGGCGAAGGTCACCAGGACCCACAGCGAGGCGACGAAGCGGACCAGCCGTCGGGCCCCGAACCACCACCAGGTGGATGCCCAGTCCAGGCTAGTGGTTCGGGGCGCGTCGACGGCGGTCATGCGCGGGCGTCAGCCCTGAAGGAGGCGAACCGTCGAGCCCCAGATCTGACCGCCGGGCGCCGTCAGCTCCACCCGGTTGAGGTAGCTGCGGTCAACGTTGTCGAACATCGGGACCAGGTTGAGATCTGCCAGCAGGGCCTTCTCGGCGTCGGCCCAGTCGGCGCAACCGGCGTCGTTGGCCTGAGGAGTCGCCTTGGCGACGGCAGCGTCGTAGGTGGGGTTCTTGATGTTCGAGAAGTTCGCCCCACCGTCGGCGACGCCGGGCCCGGATACGAACGCCACCATCTGGGAGGGCAGGTTGAACGTGAACGGGGCCCAGGCGACGTCCCACGCGCCGGTGCCGAAGAACAGCTCGTTGAGCTGGGCCTCGGGCAGCGCCTTGAGGTCCACGTCGACGCCGAGGTCCTCCCATTGGGAGGCGAGGAACTCCGCACCGGCGGTGCGCGCCGTCAGCCCCTGGGCGTCGTAGCGGAAGTCGATGGTCAGCGGCGTCCCGTCCTTCTCCCGCACCCCGTCGGAGCCCTCGGTCCAGCCGGCGTCCTCCAGGATGGCGCGCGCCGCGTCGGCGTCGAAGTCGGGCAGGTTCCCGGTCACCGTGTCGCCGCCCGCGCACGGGTTGGGCTGAAGCGTGATGAACCCCTCTGAGGGCCGGCCGCGCCCGGCGGTGGCGACCTTGGACAGCTCGGCCAGGTCGGTCCCGACGGTCAGCGCCTTGCGTACGGCCGGGTCGGCGCCTGGGTGGCCCTCGTCGTGGTTGAACCAGGTCTCGCCCGCGGTGGAGACAGACTCGACCGCCTCCAGCTTCGCGGCGTCGAGGCGCTCGGCGTCGGAGCCCGCGACCGCGGCGTAGTTGACCTCCCCGGAGAGCAGCAGGTTGGCTGCGGTGGTGGCGCTCGGGATGATCCGCACGTTCACCTCGTCCGGGATGCCCGCTCCCTCCAGGGCGGTGTCGTCGGGTCCCCAGGTGTAGCCGTCGGTCGGGGAGAACCGGTAGTGGTCATCAGCGACGGCCTCGTCGAGCTGCCACGGACCGGTGCCGACGGTCGCGGTGGCCAGCGACTCGTGGTCGTCGAGGCCAGCTCGGCAGATCATGAAGATCCCCGACAGCTCGGCGAGCAGGAACCCGTTGGGGTCGGGGGACTCGACGTGGACGGTCCCGGCGGCGTCGTCCGCCGTGACGGTGATGCCGTCGTGAGCGAGCACGCCGTTGAGGGGCGACTGGTTGGCCGGATCGGCGATGTAGGCGATGTTGTCCGCGGCGTCCTGGGCGGTGAAAGGGCTGCCGTCCGCACAGGTGATGTCGGGCTTTAACGTGAACGTGGCGGAGGTGGCGTCGGCCTCCCAGGTCGAGGCGAGGCCCGAGACGACGGTCCCGTCCTCCTTGACGTAGACAAGGCTGTCGTAGCTGAGGCCCAGCATGCTGCGGGCCACCGAGCTCGGCGTCATGGACGGGTCGAGGTTCCCAGGGTCGCTGGCGAGGGCCATGGTGAACACGCCGCCGTCGGCGTACTCCCCGCCCGACCCACCCGGTGAGTCATCGTCACCCCCGCAGGCGGACAGGCCAAGGGCGAGCACGAGCGACGTGGCACTGCAGGCGATGACCTGTCGGCGAGGCATGACTTCTCCTTGGAGGCGCGGGGCGATGGCTCATCCTGGCGGGACTTGGCTCCACCATCGTCGTCAATCCTCACAAAGCATCGCGCCCTCCGTTGCACAACTGCACAAACACATGACGCAACGGCCCCATGTGGCGCCGCACCGGCCCACCGGTGAGGGCGGTGTCCGCTCAGCCGAGTCCGGCCGGGGTCACCGGCTGCTCCGGGGTCACGGCCGCACGGAGCCGCTTGAGGCCTCGGTGGTGCGCCACCCGGACCGCCACGGCGCTGATCCCCAGGGCCTCCGCGGTCCCGGCCACGTCCAGGCCGACGCCGTCGATGCAGGCGACGACGTCGCGCTCACGCGGCGGCAGGGTCGCCAGGGCGGACCGCACCCAGTCGCGGCCCTCGGCCTCGGCGATCACGTCGTCGGCCGGCAGCTCGAGCGTCTCCGACAGGCCGGGGTCGGTACGCCGGCGCCGGCTGCGGCGGTCGGTGGTGGCGGCCAGGTTGCGGGCGATGCCGAACAGCCAGCCCGCGAACTGCTCGGAAGTGCCGGTGAAGTCGGACACCCGACGCGCCGCGACCAGCCAGGCCTCGCCGGCCAGGTCCTCCGGAGCGACCGCCGAGTCGCCGCTGGGCCGGGTGCTCAACCACACGACGAGTCGCCCGGCGTGAGCTCGGTAGAGCTCTCGCCAGGCGTCCGGGTCACCAGTCTTCGCCCGGGAGATCTGGTCGTCGTCGCGATGCACCCTGGGGTCAGCCGCTCCCGTCCTCGGTCGGACGGTCGCCGCGACCGCCCCGGTCGCCCGGCTGCCCCTGATGACCCGGTCGACCGTCGTGTCCCTGGTGGCCCTGCTGCCCCGGGTGAGGCCCCTGGTGCCCCTGGCCGGTCTTCGGGCCGTTGCCCGAGCCATGGCCGTGACCGTGGCCATGGCGGGGGCCGTTCCCGGAGCCCGGTCCGGCGGCTCCAGGTTGCGTACCGTCCTCGGGAAGGGGCGCGGTACCACTCGCCGGACCGGGCGACTCGGGGGGAACGTCGAGCGTGCCCGACGGCGCCGGCGTGGAGGCGCCGCGCGTCGGGCTGCTCGACAGGGTGCTCGAGGGACTGCCCGACAGGGTGCTCGAGGGGCTGCTCGACGTGCCGTTGGAGGGGCTGCTCGACGTGTCACTCGAGGGGCTGCCCGAGGAGCTGTCCGACGGGCTCGGGGGCGGCGTGGACGGCCGGACCGCGGGGGGACGGTCCCGGTCGGGGAGGCCGGGAACGGAGATCGTCCCGGCCGCCCACGCGCCACCGATGCCCATGCCGACCAGTCCGGCGGTGGCCAGTGCCACCCGCCACCGCAGGAAGCGTCGGGTTCGCGGGGTCGCCTCAGAGGCGGCCGCGAGCGCCGCGAGCCGGTGGACGAGGTCGTCCTGCGGCTCGAGTGTCGGTGCGCTCAGCCCGAGCTCGGGGTGGCGGGTGGCGGTCATGCGGACTCCCGGGGCGCCGGCGCCCGGTCCGCGCGGCGGCGGAGGCCGGCCGTGCGCAGGCGAGGGCTGAGGAGCATCCGCCACCATGGCGGAGGAGAGCCGCGACGACGAGGGCGGCGCGGTGTCGCGGTGGTCATCTCGCTCCTCGGTCGGGGCCCGGTGCGCGGGCAGACGGATGGTCGGACACCTGGTACCTGTCGCGAGCGGCCCGTGGCGTTACCTCGGCTCCGCCGGTCTCGCTCAGTCGAGCGTGTTGACCATGAACTGGGCGGCGTGGGTGACGTAGTCCCAGAACCGGGCGTCCTGCTCGGGGGTGAGGTCGACCGCGTCCAGCCCCTCGCGGAAGTGCAGCAGCCAGCGGTCCTTGGCCTCCGGGTTGACCACGAAGGGGGCGTGCCGCATCCGCAGCCGCGGGTGTCCACGCTGGTCGGAGTAGGTGGTCGGGCCGCCCCAGTACTGCACGAGGAAGAGCAGGAAGCGCTCCTCCGCGGGGCCGAGGTCCTCCTCAGGGTAGAGCGGGCGCAGCACCTCGTCGCCGGCCACGCCCTCGTAGAACGTGGCGACGATGCGTCGCAGCGTCTCGAAGCCGCCGATCTCGTCGTAGAACGTGGTCACGGGCCCCATTGTGCTGGTCGCTCTCCCGTGGGCACGCACCCGGCATCGTCGTGCGGCGTGCCAGACTCGGGACGGCCCAGCCTGAGCAGGGCCCGCCCGACCCATTGCCCATCCGAACAACTGGGAGTGATCCGCATATGGCAACCACCCGCACCGCAACGACGCACTGGGAAGGCAGCCTCTTCGAGGGTGCCGGCAAGGTGACGCTCGAGTCCTCCGGGCTCGGCACGTACGACGTCTCGTGGCCCGCGCGCGCCGAGGAGCCCCAGGGCAAGACCAGCCCGGAGGAGCTCATCGCCGCGGCCCACTCGTCCTGCTTCTCGATGGCGCTGTCCAACGGCCTGGCCAAGGCCGGCACCCCGCCGACCTCGCTCGACACCACCGCCGACGTGGAGCTCACCCCGGGCACCGGCATCACCGGCATCAAGATCACCGTCCGTGGCGTCGTCGAGGGCATGAGCAACGACGACTTCGTCGCTGCCGCGGAGGCCGCCAAGACCGGCTGCCCCGTCAGCCAGGCGCTGGCCGGCACCACCATCACGCTCGACGCCGCGCTGGCCTGATCCGGCTAGGGCTGGTCGTCCCCGGCCTCGGCGGCGGGGGCGGCCGGCTCGGTGCGGTTCCACACGACGCGCTGGGGGAACGGCATCTCGATCCCCTCGTGGTCGAAGCGGGCCTTGATCCGCTGCCGCATCTCGCGGGCCACCGCCCACTGCTCCAGGGGAGCGGTCTTGAGCGTCACCCGCACCGTCACGCCGTCGATGCCGAGCTGCTCGACGCCCCAGACCTCGGGCTCCTCGATCACCACGGCCTTGTAGTCGTCGTCCTCCCACAGGTCGTGGGCGACCTCCTGCAGCACCCGGCGCACGCGCGCGAGGTCCTCGTCGTAGGCGACGTTGATGTCCAGCACCGAGCGCGCCCAGTTCTGGCTCATGTTGCCCACGCGCATGATCTCGCCGTTGGGCACGTACCAGACGGTGCCGTTGACGTCGCGCAGCCGCGTGATCCGCAGGCTGACCGCCTCGACGGTGCCGCTGGCCTCGCCGACGTCGACGACGTCACCGACGCCGTACTGGTCCTCCAGGATCATGAAGACGCCCGACAGGAAGTCCTTGACCAGCGACTGGGCCCCGAAGCCGAGGGCGAGGCCGATGATGCCGGCGCTGGCGATGATCGGGGCGATGTTGACGCCGAGCTCGCTGAGCATCATGGTGCCGAACATCGCCACCAGGACCCCGGTGATGATGCTCTTCAGCAGACTGCCGATGGTCTTGGCCCGCTGCACCCGACGGGTCGCGGTCACGACGTCCGAGGAGGCGGCGTGGCTGGCGCCCTTGCGGACCATGGAGAAGCGGCCCACCTTGTCGGGCAGCACACCGGCCTCCGCGCGCCGTACGACGCGGTCGACGACGCGGTGCAGCGCCCACCTCAGCACCAGGCCCAGGAGCAGCAGGCCGGTGAGCGCGAGGGGCTTGCCGATCAGGACATCGGCGACGTCGGCGGCGGTCGAGCTGCCCGTCCACTCGAAGGCGGCGTCGCAGACCTGCTCTCCGGCCGCGCAGGGATCCGTGGTCTCGAGAGCGAACATGCGCTCATGCATAGCATCTCGGCGCGGGCCGATCGAACCGAGCCGATAGGCTGTGGCGCGTGATCTCCCAGCTCCCGCTCGTCCTCCGCCGCAGCGTCGTGGTCCTCGTGACCGGCCTCACCTCGCTCGGCCTGTCCGTCGCGCTCGCAGCCCCCGCCATGGCCGAGCCGTCCGAGGGCTGGCCCGACGGCGAGCCGGCCAGTGCGACGCACGCGCTGCTGGTCTTCGTCGGGCTCCCGGTGCTGCTCTTCGTCGTCATCACGCTCGCCGTCCTGCTCCCGGCCCTGATCCGCGGCGAGCGGCTCGCGCCGGGCCGGCCGGTGGTCGAGAACCAGTGGCTCGGCGGGCCGCGGCGCAGCGCCGGCGAGCTCGCGGCGCCGGACGGCGAGACCTCGGAGGCTGGTGGCGCAAGTGGCCGCTGGTGACCCCTTCAGCAGCGCCGACCGCGTCGCTCTCGACGAGGCCATCCGCAAGGCCGAGCAGCTCTGCCGCGCGGAGATCTCGGTGTTCGTCGGGTCGGCGGGCCCGGAGCCGCGCCGCTTCGCGACCAGCCTGCACAACTCGCTGGTGGCCCCGGCCCGCAGCATCCTGATCATGGTGGACCCGGAGGCGCACGCGCTCGAGGTCGTGACCGGCGGCTACGTCCGGCGCACCCTCACCGACGCCGAGGTCGAGCTCGCGGTCCTGGCGATGCAGACCGACTTCGCGGCCGGCGACCTGGTCGGCGGCCTGCGCCGCGGCATCCACCTGCTGGCCGACCACGCGCGCTCCCCGGAGACCCTGCACAGCGCGTAGTCCTCGGTTCGGAAACGGTTCGTCCACAGGACCTCCACGATCCCGCCACATCCCTGGCGCGTGCCCCGGGCGCATGGTCGACTCTGCTCAGTCGACGTGGGTGGGGGCCGCCGTCGACCGTGGGAGACGTCGTCTCGGACCGCACGCACCGCGTGCGGGGATGTTTCCTCCCACGTCCATCCAGGACAAGCGTGAATCACAGGGGAGAAAACAAGCTCATGAGCAAGCAGCTCGTGCTGGCACTCGCAGCCGGCACTACCGCATTCGCCGCCGTCGTGGGGTCGGCAGCGACCCTCGGAGGCATCACCTCCGACGACCTCGGCGCAGACACCTCCGTCGTCGCCAGCTGCGACACCGACGGCATCGCCGTCAAGTACGGGACCACCTACGCCGACATGACCGGCGTCTACGAGGTCGACACGGTCACCCTCACGGGGATCGACGAAGACTGTGCGGGGCAGTCCGTCGCCGTGACCCTCGGTGGCACGATCGGCACCACCAAGCCGACGCTGGACGACGGCTCGGCGACGCTCCCTGACGCTGCCGGCCTGGCGACCGCGGGCTACAAGCACGTGGTCACCTTCCCCACAAGTGTGGCGGGGCCGCCGGCGGTGGATGGTGTGGACGCCGAGGCCGTCGAGCACATCGCCGTCGTGATCAGCGGCTGACCGAGAACTGACGATGTCCTGCTCAGCCCGCCCCTGAGGGCGGGCTGACAGGCACGCCACGACCATGAGCCCCGAGGTGATCATCGTCCGGCGGCGGGGCCGGCGCTGGTGGCGCCGGGCCCGCCGCCTGGTCGGCGTGCTCGCCTGGCTGCTCACGCTCGGGCTGGTCTACCTCGCGCTGCCCGCCCCGTTCGGGGCGAAGCTCGGCCTGACGGTGGTGTCGGGCAACTCGATGCTGCCGACCTACGAGACCGGCGACGCGGTCGTCACCTGGCGCACCGGCGACTACGAGGTCGGGGAGCCCATCGTCTACGCGGTCCCGGACGGCGAGGTCGGCGCCGGGGTCTTCGTCGTGCATCGGGTCGTCGACATCGAGGGCGACGCCTACGTCACTCGCGGGGACAACAACGACGGCGACGATAAGTGGCGGCCCACCGACCGCAACGTGCAGGGCGCGGTCGTCGCCCGGGTGCCGTACGGCGCGTTCCTGCTGAGGTGGGTGACCTCGCCGCTGTCGATGGCGGCGGCCTGCGGCATGTTCACGATGTTCGCGGTCCTGACCTCCGGGCGCGGTGGCGGCCGGCGACGCGGACCGCCCGGTGGCTCCGGGGGGCTGCCGGGCCGGCGCCGGGCGGTGCCGCACCGGCCGGTCCGCCAGCACGTGCTCACCTCCCGCACCGGTGCGGTCGCCATCGCCGGCGTCGTCGCGCTCGTGGTGGCCCCGGTGGGGACCGCTGCCACCCTGGGCGGGCTGCTGGCCGACGACCTGTACTCCACGGCACGGGCCGCGGCCTTGTCGGGCAACCCGGTCGAGGTCGTCCAGGTCATCGACTCCGACGACCCGGGGGAGTACTGCGCCACGGTCACGGTCACGAACACGTCCACGGAGTCGGTCACCTGGGGTACCACCGTGGACGTAGCGGCGCAGGGGGGCACGTCGATCGCGTCGTCGTCCGGGGTCGTCACCGTCTCCTTCACGCCGACGGCGTGGAAGGTGAAGGGGGAGCCGGGCAACGCGGTGCTGGCCCCGGGCGCGTCGACCGAGTTCGAGTACTGCGCCGCGCGGGGGGTCCCCGGCCTGACCCCGGGGACCTTCTCGCTCGTGGTCGAGGCCCAGGCCAGCCAGTACTGCGTCACCGCGACCGTCTCGAGCACGTCGGCGGAGTGGGTCCGGTGGAGCGCGACGATCACGCGTGCGACTCCCGGGCTCTCGGCTCCCGCCTACTGGCTCGCTGCCCCTCCGACGAGCAGCTGGGGGGCGACCACGGTCGACTTCGACCCGAGCACGGGCGCCTGGCTGGTCCGCGGCCCGGACGACGACAACGGCTTCGTCCGGGCGGGGAGCAGCCGGACGTTCGGCTGGTGCGCGCCCTACAACGGCTCGGCGACCCCGGGGCAGACCACGTCGTCGATGGCGGTCAGCTTCGGCCAGCAGCAGTACTGCGTGCAGGTCACCGTCACGACGACGGCCGCCGACTGGGTCCGGTGGCAGACGACGATCTCGCACACGACCCCCGGCCTGACCTCCCAGGCCTACTGGCTCGCGGCCGCACCCTCGCCCAGCAACGCGCAGACGGCGTCGTTCGACGCCACCACCGGCACGTGGGTGGTCGAGGGGATCGCCGGCAACAACGCCGTGGTCAAGGCCGGCAGTCCCGCGACGTGGAGCTACTGCGCGCCGACGGCGGCGCCCGACGTGGCCGCCGCGACGGCGACGGCGACGGTGACCAGCTTCGGCGGCACGACGTACTGCGCCGACGTGACGGTCTCGACCACGGCGACCGACTGGGTCCGGTGGCAGGCGACCATCGACCACACGACCCCCGGACTCACCGCCACGCCGTACCGGCTCGCGGCGGCCGGGTCGCCGAGCAACGCGAGCACCGTCTCCTTCAATGCCGGGGTGTGGGTCCTGCGAGGCGTGAGCCACAACGCCTACATCACGGCCGGCAGCCCGCAGACGTGGAGCTTCTGCGCACCGCTCTCCCAGGCGGTCCTCACCGAGGCGACGTCCGCGGTGACGGTCACGAGCACCGGCAACGGGCAGTTCTGCGCCAACGTCACGGTCTCGACGGCCTCCTCCGACTGGATCGCGTGGAAGAGCACGATCAGCCGCACCACCCCGGGCGTGAGCGCTGCCGGCTACTGGCTGACCGCGGTCCCCACGACGCTGACCAACGTGGCGTCGCACGACTTCGCGGCGCCGACCGGGACCTGGGTGGCCAAGGGGGTCACGCACAACGCCTACATCAAGGCCGGCTCCCCGGTGACCTGGACCTACTGCGCCCCGCTCCAGACCGGTGGCAGCGCGCTGGTCGACGCCACGGTGAGCGCCGTCGTGGACAACGCGTGGAACACCAACAGCTACTGCGCCACGGTGACCGTCACGACCACCTCGCCGACACTCGTGCCCTGGCGAGCGAAGATCGACCACAGCACACCCGGGCTGACGGCCACGAACCGTTGGCTCACCGCCCAGCCGACGAACCTCTGGAACGCCCAGTCCCAGTCGTTCCACGCACCCACGGGAGTGTGGGTCCTGGTGGGGGCGAGCCACAACGCCACCGTCTCGGCGAGCTCGCCCACCACCTTCGGCTTCTGCACGCCCTACTGACGCTCAGGCCTGCGCGTCACGCTCCTGGGCGGCGAGCGCGCGGGCCACGTCGGCGCGGCCCTCGCGCACGTAGCGCTTCGCGGCCGGGTTGGCCGGCGAGGCCTCCAGCCAGGCATCGACCTTCTCGAGCAGCTCGGGGCTGGCGAGCTGGCGCGGGAAGATGAACTCCAGCGCGGTGGAGGCCCGCTGCGTGCCGAGCCGCTCCCAGATGTCGTCGGCGGCCGCGAGGTAGGCGTCGACGTACGGCGCCAGCACCTCGTCCTGGCCGGTGCGCTGGAACGACAGGATGATCGAGCGCTGCGTCTCGTTGGGGGTGTCGGTCTTGGTGATGGCCGCCTCCCACGCCGCCGCCTTCGCCTCGGGGTCCGGGCGCGCGGCGCGCGCCGCGGCCGCGTGCTCCTGGCCGGCGATGGTGCCGTCGCGCGCCAGCTCCTCGTCGATGCGGTCGTCGCCGGCGGCGCCGGCCGCGGCGAGCGAGGTGAGCAGCACCCAGCGCAGGTCCTGGTCGACCGCCAGGCCCTCGAAGGCCAGCGACCCGTCGAGCAGGGCCTCCAGGTCGGCGATCGCCGCGTCGCTGTGGGCGATGGCGGCGTAGGAACGGGCGAAGGTGAGCTGGTGGTCGCTGCCCGGCGCGGCCGCGACGAGCAGCTCGCGCAGACCGCGCTCCCACTCCGCGCGCAGCTGCGGGCGGTGCTCCTTGGCCGAGAAGTGGTTGACCGCCTGCGCGGCGTACGTCGGGATCCGGCTGACCCCCCACGAGTCGGTCTCGGCCCCGATGTTGCGCAGCACGAGCGCGACGAAGTCGGAGGCGCGCATCTGGGCGTCGCGCGTCATGTCCCAGGCCGCGCCCCAGACCAGGGCGCGCGCGAGGGAGTCGTCGAGCTTGGACAGCCCGTCGACCACCGTTGCGAGCGAGCGCTCGTCGAGCCGGATCTTGGCGTAGGTGAGGTCGCTGTCGTTGAGCAGGAGCAGGGCGGGCTGCGCCTGTCCGACGAGCTCGGGGACCTCGGTGAGCTCGCCCTCGACGTCGGTCTCGAGGTACTCGCGCCTGACCAGGCGCCCCTCGACCTCGTCGTAGAGGCCGATGCCGATGCGGTGACGGCGCAGGGTCGGCCAGTCCGGGTGCGCGGTCTGGCGTACGGCCAGGGCGCGGTAGCGACCCTCGTCGTCGACCTCGAACTCCGGCGTCAGCGTGTTGACGCCTGCGGTCTGGAGCCACTCCTGGGCCCACCCGCCGAGCTCTCGCCCGGATGCCCGCTCGAGGGCCGCCAGCAGGTCCTTGAACTCGGAGTTGCCGTAGGCGAAGTCCTTGAAGTACTGGCGCAGCCCGGCCTGGAAGTCCTCCAGCCCGACCCACGCGACCAGCTGCTTGAGCACCGAGGCGCCCTTGGCGTAGGTGATCATGTCGAAGTTGACCTCGACCGCCTGCAGGTCGTGGTTGTCGGCGGCGATCGGGTGGGTGCTGGGCAGCTGGTCCTGGCGGTAGCCGGTCTGCTTGCGGGCGTTGGCGAAGCCGGTCCAGGCGTCGGTGTACTCGGTGGCCTCGACCTCGGCGTGGTAGCAGGCCCACTCGGCGAAGGACTCGTTGAGCCACAGGTCGTCCCACCACTTCATGGTCACCAGGTCGCCGAACCACATGTGCGCCATCTCGTGCAGGATCACGCTGCAGCGGAACTCGTAGAACGACCGCGGCTGGCGGCTGCGCGGCAGGTACTCGTCGCGCAGCGTCACGCAGCCGGCGTTCTCCATCGCGCCCATGTTGTACTCCGGCACGTAGAGCTGGTCGTACTTGCCGAACGGGTAGGGGAAGTCGAAGGCCTCCTCGAAGAACGCGAAGCCGCGCTCGGTGAGGTCGACCAGCTCGTCGACGTCGAGGAACTCCACCAGCGACTGGCGGCAGTAGTGGCCCAGCGGGATGTCGCCGTGCTTGCCTGAGTAGGTGTGCTGGACCTCGTGGTACTCGCCGGCGACGAGGGCCGTGATGTAGGTCGACATCGGCTTGGTCGGCGCGAAGCGCCACACGGCCTTGCCCTCGGCTCCCGCCACCGGCTCGGGGGTGGGGGAGGGGGAGTTGGAGACGACCTTCCAGTGGTCGGGAGCGGTGACGTTGAACGTGAACGTCGACTTGAGGTCGGGCTGCTCGAAGGTGGTGTACACCCGGCGGGCGTCCGGCACCTCGAACTGGGAGTAGAGGTAGACCCGGTCGTCGACGGGGTCGACGAAGCGGTGCAGGCCCTCGCCGGTGTGGCTGTAGGGGAGCTCGCAGAAGACCCGCAGCTCGTTGTCGGCCTCGAGGCCCTCGAGCGCCAGGCGCGAGTCGCGGTAGACCTCGGCGGGGTCCAGGCTCCGTCCGTTGAGGGTCACCTCGTGGACGGTCGCGTCGACGAGGTCGGCGAAGGTGGAGGCGCCGGGCTCCGAGCAGCTGAACCGCAGAACGGTCGTGCTCTCGAAGACCTTGTCGGACACGGTCAGGTCGAGGTCGACGGTGTAGGACTCGACGGCCAGGAGGGAGGCGCGGGTAGCGGCCTCGTCCCGAGTGAGGTTGGTTCCAGGCATGTCGTTCATCATGTCACCGGAGCCGGCGTCCACGGGTGCTGGCCTCGTGTGGGACCCGGTGCTGGTGCGGTGCGGGCCCCGCTCCCGGCCCGTCCACAGTGTGGGACAGTTGGGGCTGGCGTGAGCGGTGGGATGCGAGTTACAGATGTGAAATTCTCGCCGACACGCTGACAAGGTGCTTGACACGTGCGTAATCTCCGCTGCGTGACTCGGACCCGTCGGCTGCGCCGTGCCTGGGCGCTGGGGGCCCTGCTGGCATTGCTGGCGCCCCTCGGCGCGGCTCCTGCGACCGCCGACAACGACGGCGACAAGGACCGACTGCCCGCCCCGTCGCTGACCCGCTACGGGGCCGTCGAGCAGCGGGCGAGCGCCTACCTCTGCACCGGCTACGCGGCGTGTGCCGAGGCCGGCTACCCCCACGCCGGCTACCGCGCGGTCGCCGGCCAGATGTTCTGGCGGATGTACAGCGGGCACAACTGCACCAACTACGCGGCGTACCGGATGGTGAAGAGCGGCCTGCCCAACACGCGCCCGTGGTCCGGCGGCGGCAACGCCAGCGAGTGGGGCCTGAAGATGTCCAAGATCACCGACACGACGCCCGTCGTCGGCTCGGTGGCCTGGTGGCGCGCCAACGCGCCCGGCACCGGCTCGAGCGGCCACGTGGCCTACGTCGAGCAGGTGGTCTCCAGCACCGAGATCGTCATCAGCGAGGACAGCTGGGGAGGCGACTTCCACTGGCGAAGGCTGAAGAAGGCCGACGGCCGCTGGCCTTCGGGGTTCATCCACTTCAACGACAAGGTGCTCACCAACGTCGCGCGCCCGGCGGTCACCGGCACCCCCAAGGTCGGGGTGCCCCTCGCGGCGTCCGCGGGCACCTGGAAGCCCGCGGGCAGCTACCACTTCCAGTGGTACGCCCACGGGGTCGCGATCCCGGGTGCCACGGCCACCAGGTTCGTGCCCACCGCCCGGCAGCTGGACCGCAAGATCTCGGTCAAGGTCACGGCCACGAGGGCCGGCTACCCGGCGACGACGGTCGGATCGAACGTGATCGCGGCCAAGGTGGCGCCCGGCGACCTGCAGAACCCCCAGCCGCCGGTGATCAACGGTGTCCCCGAGGTCGACCAGGTCCTCACCGCGACCCGCGGCTCCTGGGCGCCCAACCCGAGCGCGACCACCGTCCAGTGGTACGCCGGTCCGACGCCCATCGCGGGAGCCACCGGATGGCGGCTCCGGCTGGGTCAGGCGCAGATCGACCAGCCGGTCACCGCCGTGGTCACCGCCACGGCGCCCGGCTACGTCCAGAAGCGCGTGCAGGCGCAACCCACGCCCGCGATCCTGGCAGGCACCATGGAGTTCACCCGTCCGTTCGGCGTGAGCGGGGTGACCCGTGCCGGCCGGACCCTCTCCGTCACGCCCGGCACCTTCTCTCCTGCGGACGCCGCCGTCAGCTACTCCTGGCGCCGTGACGGGGTGACGATCCCCGGCGCCGTCGGCTCGACGTACGTGCTGCAGCCCGCGGACGTCGGGGCCCGGATATCGGCCGTCGTACGGCTCGACCGCGCCAGCTACCGCAGCGCCGCCCACGAGATCCGGACGCCGACCCGGGTGTTCGCCCCGTCGTCCGTGGGCGTCCGGCCGACCGGAGCGGTGGGCAAGGCCGTCGTGGTCGTGCGGGTGACCGCGCCGGGCGTCGACGACCTCGGGGGCTGGGCCACGGTCCGGATCGGCGCCAAGAAGGTGGTCGGCAAGCTGGTCGACGGGCGCGTGCGCGTGGTCGTCCGCGGCCTGGTGCCCGGCTGGAAGAAGGTCCGGGTGCGGTACGGCGGTCAGCGCTTCGCCCTGCCCGCCGCGGGCGCCGACCGGGTCTACGTCAACCGCGCCTGGTAGCGGGGAGCACCCGCTCCGTGCCGGCGTCCCCGGCCGGTGCCAGGCTGGGGCCATGACCCGGGTCTCGCTGTCGCGCCTGCCGGGGGAGCGCGTGCGCGCGGTCGCCCCGGACGGCCAGGTCGACCTGACGCTGAGCGAGCTGTCGGCGTACGTGCGCGAGCGCGAGCGCGAGTCGCCGAGATGGGTCTGGGACGACACGGCGCGGTGGTACCCGCCCCTGCTCGCGGCGGGCGTGCGCGTCGGGCGCTGCCACGACCTGCGTCTCGCACATCACCTGCTGCGCCGGGCGCCCGCGGTCGACGGCCGGCTGCTGGAGGGGGAGGAGTCGCAGCACTGGGACGGGCTGGGGCCCAGCGCGCCCTCGCACCCGGCGCTGTTCTCGGTCGACGACACCGCCGAGCACCTGCGCGCCGACCTCGAGGACGCCCGCCAGCGCGCCGCCGTCGAGGCCTCCGCCGAGTCCGTCCGGCTCGGGCTGCTGCTGGCGGCCGAGTCCTCGGGCGCGCTGGCCGCCGCGGAGATGACGTACGCCGGGGTGCCGTGGCGCACCGACGTGCACGAGCGGCTGCTCACCGACCTGCTGGGGCCGCGCCCGCCTCGCGGTGCCCGCCCGCTGCTGCTCGAGGCGCTGGCCGGGGAGGTGCGTGCGGCGTTCGACGCGCCGGGCCTGAACCCGGACTCGCGCCCCGAGCTCCTCGCGGCGCTGCGCCGAGCCGGGCTGGAGACCGACGACACCCGCGCCTCGTCCCTGCGCGCGCTCGAGCACCCGGGCGTCGCGCCGCTGCTGCGCTACAAGCAGCTCGCGCACCTGTTCTCGACCAACGGATGGAGCTGGATCGACCAGTGGGTGCGGGAGGGGAGGTTCCGGCCGTCGTACCAGCCGGCCGGCTCCGCCACGGGGCGCTGGTCGTCCAACGGTGGCGGCGCGCTGTCCATCCCGCTGCAGGTGCGCCCCGCCGCGATCGCCGACGACGGCTGGGTGCTCGTGGTCGCCGACGTCGCCCAGCTCGAGCCGCGCGTGCTCGCGGGCATGAGCGGCGACCGGGCGCTCGCCCGGTCGGCCCGCGGCGCCGACCTCTACCAGGGCATGGTCGACGACGGCGCGGTCGCGACCCGGCAGCACGCCAAGCTCGGCCTGCTCGGCGCAATGTACGGCGCCACCAGCGGCGAGAGCGGCCGCATGGTCGCCGGGCTCACCCGTCGCTACCCCGAGGCCTTCGGGCTGGTCGAGGAGGCCGCCCGCGCCGGCGAGCGGGGCCAGGTGGTCCGCACCCTGCTCGGTCGCGGCTCACCCGGCCTCGGGGACGCGTGGGAGCGCGACCCCGAAGGCCCGCCGGCCGATCCCGAGAGCCAGGCGCGACGACGCCGTGCGTTCGGCCGGTTCACCCGCAACTTCGTCGTGCAGGGCACCGGGGCCGAGTGGGCGCTGTGCTGGGTCGCCGACCTGCGCAACCGGCTCTGGCGCCTGGGTGGGACCGGCGAGCTCACCTCGCGGCCACACCTGGTCTTCTTCCTGCACGACGAGATCGTCGTGCACACCCCGCGGGCTCTCGCGGACGTGGTCGCAGCCGAGGCCGCCGAGGCGGCGTCGACCGCCTCGTCGCTGCTGTTTCGCGACCTCGCGATCGACTTCCCGCTCAACGTGTCCGTCGTGCGCTCCTACGCCGACGCCGGCAAGCCCGGGGCGGTGGTGCCGGCGTGAGCGCGCTCAGGTCTGCGGGACCGACCCGTGGAAGTGCCCGATCCGCCACTGGTCACCCTGGCGCACCAGCCACAGCGTGAGCCGGAAGTCGAAGCGCTCGATCGTGGCGCCGTCGTCGCCCTCGACCACACCGGTCGCCGTGGCCAGCAGGTGGCCGTCGTCCTCGTGGACGACCGCCCACCGGTCGAGGAGCCAGCGGACCGCGTTGCTCTCCGCGACCAGCCGGACATAGGCGCGGGACTCATCGCCGCCGAAGTTGGCCGCCGAGGTCCCGAACAGCACGGTGTCCTCGACGCACAGCGCGTCCAGGGCCGCGGTGTCGCGGGCCGCGATGGCGGCCTCCATCCGGTCCAGCAGGCTCCGGGCCGTGGCGGCCCCCTCGGTCGTCATGCCCGGGAGGCTAGGCCAGCGCCGAGGCCGCGGCAGCGAATCGGTCACACCTGGCTCGGCTCGAGCGTCAGGCAGGTGACCGGAACGGATGGAAGGGTAGGGACCGTGGACCAGACGGAGAGCTTCGAGGCCGAGCGGCCGCGCCTCGTCACGATCGCCAGCCGCGTGCTCGGCGACCACGCGGAGGCCGAGGACATCGTGCAGCAGGCGTGGCTACGGCTGCACGGCACCGATGCCGAGATCGAGAACCTGCCGGGCTGGCTCACGACCGTGACCACACGCCTGTGCCTGGACCGGCTGCGCTCTCGCACTCCCGTGCCCGTCGAGGAGGTGGACCCCCCGGAGACGAGCGCCGACCCGGCCGATGACGTGGCGCTCGCCGACACCGTCGGCCTGGCCCTGCATGTGGTCCTCGACCGCCTGTCGCCGCGCGAGCGGGTCGCCTTCGTGCTGCACGACAGCTTCGGCTTCGAGTTCCCGACGATCGCGACGGTCCTCGACACCACCCCCGTCGCGGCCCGCAAGCTCGCCTCGCGCGCCCGGGCCAAGGTCTCCCAACCCCGGCCCGAGGACCGGCTCGCCGACTGGGAGGTGGTCGACGCGTTCATGGCCGCCGCCAAGAACGGCGAGTTCGAGCGGCTGCTGCGCCTGCTCGCCCCCGACGCCACCGTCGGCGCCGACGAGGCCGCGGTGCTCGCCGGGACGCCCAGCCGGATCGAGGGCCGCGACGAGGTCGCCACCTTCTTCAGCGGCAGCGCCCAGGCCGCACTGCCGGTCTTCGTCGAGGACCGGCCGGGCACGGCCTGGTTCCACCTCGGCGAGGCCAAGGTCGTCTTCGACTTCACCGTCGCCGACGGGCTGGTCCGCGCCATCACCTTCCGCGCCGCGCCCGACCTGCTCGCGACCGTCGTACGGCGTGACGGCGGCGAGCCGCGCACCTGATGTCACACCCCGCCCCACCAATCGAAGGAGAACGACATGAAGACCATGACCTGCCGCGATCTGGGCGGCCCCTGCGACCTGGCCCACCAGGGCGAGACCGCCGACGACGTCATCAACGCCCAGGACCAGCACCTCAAGGCGGCCGAGAAGGCCGGTGACGCCACCCACCAGGAGGCCCGCGACGCCATGAAGGGCCGCTGGCGGCACCCGAAGAAGTCGCTCGGCTGGTACCGCGACACCAAGGCGGCCTTCGCGGCGCTTCCCGAGGACTGAGCCCGTCCCCGGACGCGGTTTCTGCGCCTCGTGCGGCCTCTCCCACGCCGAAGGAGCCCCGCGAATGCCCATTGGGGGCGCGGATGCACTATCGTGGTGCTTGTTGAAGGGACGGCTGAACTAGTCGTCCTGGCCGCACACCATGTCGCGGCTTGTATCTCGTACTTCTGGTTTTCGGTTCGCTGGACATCAGTACAGGTGGATGTCTTCAGCGGCACGAGGGCACAAGGTCCTCGGCACGTTACCAAAGGAACAGATCATGGCTCAGGGAACCGTCAAGTGGTTCAACGCCGAAAAGGGTTTCGGCTTCATCGCGCAGGATGGCGGCGGCGAGGACGTGTTCGTTCACTTCTCCGCGATCCAGTCCAGCGGCTACAAGTCGCTCGACGAGAACCAGAAGGTCGAGTTCGACCTCGCCCAGGGCCCCAAGGGTCCCCAGGCTGAGAACGTTCGCGTCTCCTGACCTCATCATGACGAGCCCCGACCGCACTGCGGTCGGGGCTCGTTGTGCGTGGAGGGCTAGTCGTCCCAGCCGGCGTCGCGCCCGTCACGCGGCGCGAACGCCGTGACGGCGACGGTGTCACCGAGAGGCCGGCGGACGTAGGTGTCGGCCCACTCCGCGACGTCGGGGAACGACGATGCCGCCACCACCGCGTCGGCGAGCGCGTCGGCGTCGACCGGGGTGGTGCGGAGCTGGATGCCGGCGGCGGTGAGCAGCGCCCAGGGCAGTCCCGTGCTGCCGTAGGGCATGCCGACGCTCCCGCTGTTGACGACCCACCGCCGGTCGAGGAGCCGGGCGAAGGGCATGTGCGTGTGGCCGCACACGACCGTGCGCACCGAGGCGGGTACGTCGGCGAGGACCTCGTGCCAGCGCGATAGCCGGGTGTCGACGAGGACGACCTCGTTGTCGTCGCGCGGAGTGCCGTGGCAGAAGAGCACGTCCCCGGCGCCGTCCAGCGTGAGCACGACGGGGTGGGGGAGCGCGGCGAGCGTCGCCACGTGCGAGTCGCTGAGCTGCGCGGCAGCCCAGAGGTCGACCGGCGGCGTCCCCTCCGGCGGCTCGCCGCCACCGGCGATCGTGACCAGGTCCCGGTCGGCGTTGCCGCGCACGAGCAGGCCGCGATCGCCCAGTGCGGCGAGGCGGTCCAGCACCTGCGCCGGCTGCGGCCCCGCGGCGAGGTCCCCGGTCACGACCACGACGTCGGCGCCCGCGACGTCGGGCTCGGCGAGGACGGCCTCCAGGGCGGGCAGCACCCCGTGGACGTCGGAGAGGACGGCGATACGTTGCGGCATGCCTCAGTTGTACTGCGGGAGCCGTCACAACGGCGCGCGCAGCGGCTCACTCGCTCCTCGGTGGTCGAGGTGCGAAGGCGCCCTGGCGCCCCCTCGGTGGTCGAGGTGCGAAGGCGTGCAACGCCTGAGCCTCGAGACCCCCGCAACCCGACCGGCGTACCCCGGGGCTGCTTGTCGGGTCACCGGGCTCGAGGCTCGTCCCTTCGAGGGTCGCGGCGCTCGCATCTCAGGACCACGGGAGGTGGGGAGGGGACCCACGGGAAGGATTTCGGGCGCGAGGTGATTGGGTCAGGCATGACTCAAGCCGACTTCTGGTTCGACCCGCTCTGTCCGTTCGCCTGGATCACCTCGCGGTGGATCCTCGAGGTGGAGGAGGTGCGCGACATCGACGTGACCTGGCACGTGATGAGCCTGGCCTACCTCAACAAGGACAAGGACATCTCCGAGGAGTACCGCGAGCTGCTCGCGCCCGCCTGGGGCCCGGTCCGCGTCTGCATCGCCGCGCAGCAGAAGCACGGCCGCGAGGTGCTGCTGCCGCTCTACACCGCGATGGGCAACCGCATCCACCTGAACAAGGAGCCCATCTCGCGCGAGCTGATCGCGGGCGCGCTCGCCGACGCCGGGCTCGAGGCCGAGCTCGTGGAGGCGATGGACGACCCGTCGTTCGACGAGGCCGTCGCGAAGTCGCACCACGAGGGCATGGACCAGGTGGGCGACGACGTCGGGACGCCGACCATCGCCATCGAGGGGGCGGCGTTCTTCGGGCCGGTCCTGTCCAAGATCCCGCGCGGCGAGCAGGCCGGGGAGCTGTGGGACGGCGCGGTCGCGGTCGCGAAGTTCCCGTACTTCTACGAGCTCAAGCGCTCCCGCACCGGGGACCTCGACTTCAGCTGAGCGCCGCGGCGGTAGCCGTCACCGCGCGCTCCCGGCATCCCGCCCAGATCGACTTACCGGCGCTCAGCGCGCACAATTGATCCCCATGCGCTTCTCGGGAACTGCATCACTAGTCACAGCAGTCACATTGGCCACGGGTCTCCTGACCCTTCCGGCGGCCAACGCCGACCCCGGATCGGGCCCCGCATCGGGTCCTGCAGCGGTGTCGCGGAGCGAGGCTCCGACGATCCGCCTGCGGGCCGACGCGGGGTCGCCGGTGCGCTCCGCGGAGGTGCCGGTCACGGCGGAGACCCGGCGCCCGCAGCGGACCTCGCCGTACTCGATGCTCGGCCTCACCTGGCGCGGCGAGGACCCGTCCTCGCTGCGCTTCCGCTCGCGCGGCGCGAGCGGCTGGAGCACCTGGCGCACGGCCGAGATCCTCCGGGACGGGCCGACCGCGGGCACCGAGTCCCGTGGCCGCCGGGGCACCGAGCCGATGTGGGTCGGGCCGTCAGACGGCGTCCAGGTGGACGTGCGCGGCGCTGGCTACCGCGACCTCCGGCTGGTGCTCATCGACCCGGGCGTCCTGCCCTCGGACGCGAGCGCGAGGGCGGGCGCGGCGACAGCCTCCGGCCGGAGCTCGACGCGCCAGGTGGCGAAGCCGACCGCCGCGCCGCGCCCCCCACTGCTCTTCCGCAAGGCGTGGGGAGCCGACCCGTCGTGGCGCAACGGCAGCCCCACCTACAACCAGGGGCTGCGACAGGTGCACGTCCACCACACGGCGTCGAGCAACAGCTACACGCGCGCGCAGGTGCCGGCCATCCTGCGGGGCATGTACCGCTACCACACCGCGTCGCTGGGCTGGTTCGACCTCGGCTACAACTTCGTCGTCGACCGGTTCGGCCGCGCCTGGGTGGGCCGCTCCGGCGGACCCGATCGACCGGTGCGCGGCGCGCACACGCTGGGCTTCAACCACAACTCGGTCGGCATCGCCGTCCTCGGCAACTTCGAGGCGACGCGGCCGACCCAGAAGGTCGTCACGACCGTCGTACGGCTGGCGGCGTGGAAGCTGGACCTGCACCGCCGTCACGCAGGCGGCACGGTGGCCGTCACGTCCAAGGGGAGCGACCGGTACGCCGCCGGCGCCCAGGTTCGGCTGCCCGTGATCGACGGCCACCGCGACACCAACGAGACCGCGTGCCCCGGCGAGCACCTCTACGACCGGCTCCCCGGCATCCGAACCCGCGCGCAGAAGCGAGTCGACCGCTTCGACCCGCGTTGACCGGTCGGGGCGGGGGACCGGCCCGCCGGGAAACGGGTGGCGCCGCGACCCTAGGATCAGCGCCATGACCCATGTCCTGTCCGCCGTCGCCTGGCCGTACGCCAACGGCCCGCGCCACATTGGCCACGTGGCCGGTTTCGGCGTGCCCTCCGACGTCTTCAGCAGGTACATGCGGATGGCTGGCCACGACGTCCTGATGGTGTCCGGCACCGACGAGCACGGCACCCCGATCCTGGTGGCGGCCGACCAGCAGGGCGTCACCGCGCGCGAGCTCGCCGACAAGAACAACGCCGTGATCGTGCAGGACCTGGTCGACCTCGGCCTCTCCTACGACCTGTTCACCCGCACCACCACCGGCAACCACTACCTGGTGGTGCAGGAGATGTTCGAGACCGTTCACCGCAACGGCTACATGATCGAGCAGACGACGTACGGCGCCATCAGCCCTTCGACCGGCCGCACCCTCCCGGACCGCTACATCGAGGGCACCTGCCCGATCTGCGGCTACGCCGACGCGCGCGGCGACCAGTGCGACAACTGCGGCAACCAGCTGGACCCGACCGACCTGAAGAACCCGCGCTCGAAGATCAACGGCGAGACGCCGGAGTTCGTGGAGACCCAGCACTTCTTCCTCGACCTGCCCGCGCTGGCGGAGGCACTGCAGGAGTGGCTCGACGGGCGCGAGGCGACGGGCCTGTGGCGCCCCAACGTCATCCGCTTCAGCCAGAACATCCTCTCCGAGATCCGCCCGCGCGCGATGACGCGCGACATCGACTGGGGGATCCCGGTCCCGCTCGACGGCTGGCGCGAGCAGCCGACCAAGCGGCTCTACGTGTGGTTCGACGCGGTGATCGGCTACCTCTCGGCCTCCATCGAGTGGGCGCGCCGCTCCGGCGACCCGGACGCCTGGCGCCGCTGGTGGAACGACCCGGAGTCGCTGTCCTACTACTTCATGGGCAAGGACAACATCGTCTTCCACAGCCAGATCTGGCCCGCCGAGCTGCTGGCGTACGACGGTCGCGGCTCGCGCGGCGGCGAGCCCGGCGCCTACGGCGAGCTGCAGCTGCCCACCGAGGTGGTGTCCTCGGAGTTCATGACGATGGAGTCCAAGCAGTTCTCCACCAGCCGCGGCCACGTGATCCTGGTCGGCGACATGCTCTCGCGCTACCAGCCCGACGCGCTGCGCTACTTCATCTGCGCCGCCGGGCCCGAGACCTCTGACTCCGACTTCACCTGGGCGGAGTTCGTGCAGCGCACCAACTCCGAGCTCGTGGCCGGCTGGGGCAACCTGGTCAACCGCACCGCGACGATGATCGCCAAGAGCTTCGGCGAGATCCCGGCGGCGGGCGCGCTCGAGGAGGTCGACGAGACGGTCCTCTCCGCCGTGCGCGCTGCGTTCGGCACCGTGGGCGACCTGATCGGCCGGCACCGCCAGCGCGCCGCGATCGCCGAGGCGATGCGGGTCGTCGGCGAGGTGAACAAGTACCTCACCGTCACCGAGCCGTACAAGATGAAGGACGAGTCGCAGCGCGAGCGCCTCGCGACCGTGCTGCACGTCGCCGCGCAGTGCGTGCTCGACTGCAACACGCTGCTCGCGCCGTTCCTGCCGCACTCCTCCAACCAGGTGTGGGCGGCCTACGGCGGTCAGGGCGAGTTCATGCCGATGCCGCGTATCGAGACCGTCGAGGAGCTCGACCCGGGTCACGGCGCGGGGCTGGGCTCCTACCCGGTCATCACCGGCGACTACGCCGCCACGCCACGCTGGGAGTCGCGCCCGATCACCGTCGGGGTCAAGGTCGCCAAGCCCAGCCCGATCTTCACCAAGCTCGACCCGTCCGTCGTCGACGAGGAGCTCGCCCGGGTGGCTGGCTGATTTCAGCGCGGGAGTTTCACCGGGCACCCGGTGAAACTCACGCTTCCGGTGTGAAATGCCGGCCCAGAAGCGTGAGTTTCGCACCGGCCTGGTGACCTGTGTGACCGATGCGCCTTCGGGGCGACGGCGGGCTGGGTAGTCGGCGTACGGCGTGCGCGTGGGCGCGGTGCGTGACCGGGTGGGAGCTTCGCTGGATGAGTTTCACCGGGGGCCCGGTGAAACTCACGCCTCCGGTGTGAAGCTTCGGCGGGGAGGCATGAGTTTCGCACCGCCAGGGTGACCACTGGGATCGATGCGCCTCCGGCGACACGCGGCGACACGCGGCCGGGCAACCGGGGTAGGACGTATGCGTTGCCCGGTGCTCCCCGGGGTGCTCGCCTGCCCCGGCCGATGGCGGCGATGCGCGAGAGCTCGCGGCCGATGTCGTGCTGCCCAGCGTTCGGCCGGCGGCCGAGTCGCACCGACTCGGTCACGAGGCTGCAGACCGCACACCGGGGCGAACCGGCTGCCCTAGGCTCTGCGCATGACTGCCGACATGTACCTGCCGACGTTCTTCGTCAAGCAGAAGTTCGCGATGACCACCAACCGCTACGAGCTCTTCGCGGCCAACCCCGACGGGAGCTTCGGGCAGTCGATGGGGCTGGCGGAGCAGAAGCGCCTCGCGTTCAAGGAGGAGGTGACGTTCTACGCCGACGACACCAAGACCCGCCCGGTGTTCAGCTTCAAGGCCCGCAAGAAGATCGACCTCAACGCCGGCTACGACATCTTCGACGAGGCGCGCAACCAGATCGGCTTCTTCCGCAAGGACTTCGGCGCGAGCCTGATGCGCTCGACCTTCCACATCGAGGGCCCGGGGTACGCCGGCACCGGGCAGGAGCGCAGCCAGGCGGTGGCGCTCATCCGTCGCTTCACCGACATCCCGTTCCTGCCGATCCACTTCGACTTCGTGAGCTCGGAGGGCCAGCCGCTGCTCGGCGTCGAGCGCCAGAGCTCCGTACGCGACAAGTACACCGTGCACGTCCCCGACCAGCGCGTCGACTTCCGGGTCGCGGCGGCGGTGGCGGTCGGGCTCGACGCCCTCATGCAGCGCTGAGGGCGGAGGGCTGAGGGCGGAGGGCGGCTGAGCATGTTGCACCCGGCGGCGAGGCGCGCGGTCGAGGAGTACGCCGCGACGCCGAGGGTCTACGAGGCCGACTTCGACATCGAGGCCGACCGGGCCGCGGCCCGGTCGGCCGCCGCGGCCGAGCCGCGCGAGGACGTGGCGGAGGTCCGCGACGTCGACGCCGGGGGAGTGCGCTGCCGGCTCTACCGCCCCCAGGAGGCTCGCCCGGGCGTCGTGGTGCACCTGCACGGCGGCGGGTTCGTCTTCCACGACGTCGACGTCCACGACGGCGCCGCGCGGCGCCTGGCCAACCGCACCCGGACCGCCGTGCTCAGCGTCGACTACCGGCGCCCGCCCGAGCACCGCTTCCCGGCAGCGCCCGACGACGTCGACGCCGCGCTGGCGTGGTGGGACGAGGAGGGTCCGGTCTTCGTCCACGGCGACAGTGCGGGCGGCAACCTCGCGCTCGTGGCGGCGCTGCGCAACCCCGGTCGGGTCGACGGCGTCGTGCTCATCTACCCCTTCCTCGACCCACGCGCGGGCTTCGCCTCCTATGCGGAGGCGGAGGGCTTCGACCCGCGGGAGGCCGCCTGGTACTGGGAGCAGTACGCCGCGAGCCCGGCCGACCTGGACGACCCCGACCTCGCGCCGCTGCGCTCGGACCGGCTCACCACGCTGCCCCCGACGCTCGTGGTGACCGCCGAGCACGACCCGCTGCGCGACGAGGGCGAGCACCTGGTCTCGCTGCTGGCCGAGGCGGGCGTGACCGTGGTCGGCACCCGCTACCTCGGGCAGGTGCACGGCTTCTGGCGCCACGAGCAGGTGTTCCCCGCCGCGGAGCCGCTCATGGGGCAGGTCGCCGCCTTCCTCGAGGGGCTGCGCCGGAGCCGTCCACCCGGCCGGTGACGGACTCTGGGAGGATCGGGGCATGCGCGTCCACGTCGGATCCGACCATGCCGGCCTCGAGCTGAAGGACCACCTCGTCGGGTGGCTCCGCGACCACGGCTACGAGCCCGTCGACCACGGCCCGTTCGTCTACGACGCCCTCGACGACTACCCGGTGTTCTGCCTGCGGGCCGCCGAGGGCGTCGCCCAGGAGCGCGCGGCCGGCCAGGACAGCCTGGGCGTGGTCATCGGCGGCTCGGGCAACGGCGAGCAGATGGCGGCCAACAAGGTCCGGGGCGTGCGCTCCGCGCTGGCCTGGTCCGAGGAGACCGCCGCGCTGGCGCGCGAGCACAACGACGCCACGGTCGTCTCCGTGGGCGGGCGCATGCACTCGCTCGAGAACATGACCCGCTTCGTGGAGGTCTTCCTCACCACCGACTTCTCCGGCGATGAGCGCCATGTCCGGCGGATCGCCCAGCTGGCGGCGTACGAGAGCACCGGCGAGCTGCCGCCCCTGCCCGCCTCGGCGCGCGATGCCTGAGGGCCATACCCTCCACCGCCTCGCCCACGACCTCGACCGGGCCTTCGCCGGCCGGCTGGTGCGGGTCGGCAGCCCCCAGGGACGCTTCGAGGACGCCGCCCGGCTGCTCGACGGCCACGTCCTGGAGGGCGCCGAGTCCTGGGGCAAGCACCTCTTCGTCGCCTTCCCCGCGGAGCGTTACGTCCACGTCCACCTAGGCCTGTACGGCGCCTTCGACGTGCACCACGACCTCGGCGGCCTCGAGGAGGTGCCGGCGCCGGTGGGCCAGGTCCGGCTCCGCCTGGTCACCGCCGACGCCGGCCCGACGGCGTACGCCGACCTGCGCGGCGCCACGACCTGCGAGCTGGTCACGCGTGAGCAGCGCGACGCGGTGCTGGCCCGGATCGGTCCGGACCCCCTGCGCCCCGACCAGGACCCGGCCCGCGCCTGGGAGCGGATCCGCCGGAGCAAGGGCCCGGTCGGTGGGCTGCTGATGGACCAGTCGGTGCTGGCCGGCGTCGGCAACGTCTACCGGGCCGAGCTGCTGTTCCGCCACCGGATCCACCCGTTGCGGCCGGGCAGCACCCTGCGCGTGGGGCAGTGGCGGGCGATGTGGGACGACCTCGTCGAGCTGATGGGCGAGGGGGTGCGGACCGGGCGGATCGACACCGTCCGGCCCGAGCACACCCCGGAGGCGATGGGCCGCCCGCCCCGCCGGGACGACCACGGGGGAGAGGTCTACGTCTATCGCCGGACCGGCCAGCCATGCCTCGTGTGCGGCGCGTCGGTCCGTACGGCGGTGCTCCAGGCGAGAAACGTGTTCTGGTGTCCCCGTTGTCAGCCCACGTTCCGCTCGCGGGCCGTACCCTGCTGACACCGCCCTCGCTCATACCGTCTGGACCCCCATGACCGCCACGTACGACGCGCAGCCTGCTGCCCGCAGGTCCGCGCGCCGGAGCTGGGAGCTGTTCCGGCGCCGCGGGCTCACTCAGGAGGCCCGGATCGCGCTCGCGCTGGCGGTCGTGGCGGTCCTGATCACCGTCGTGGTGTTCGTCCTGCCCGACCGGGCGCCCCTGACCGGGCTGATGCTGCCCCTGATCGTCGCGAGCCTGTGGCTGGGGCCGCGCACGCTGCCGGCGTTCGTGGTGTTCCTGCTGGTCCTGCTCGCCGTGGGGCTGGCCGCGCAGACCGAGGTCACCCCGCGGATCATTGCGGCCACGCTGGTGCAGTTCCTGATGGGCCTGGTGGTGATCGCGACCAGCTTCCGGCGCTCGAGCCTGGGTGTCGCCGGCCTGCGCGGGGAGGCGATGCTGGTCGACCTGCGCGACCGGATCCTCACCCAGGGCGGGGTTCCCGACCTGCCGCCCGGCTGGCACGTGCAGTCGGCGCTCAAGCCGGCAGGCGGCACGCCGTTCGCCGGTGACTTCGTGGTGGCGATGCGTGGTCACGACCTCGACCACCTCGAGGTCGTGGTCGTCGACGTCTCCGGCAAGGGCGCCGACGCCGGCACCCGTGCGCTGCTCCTGTCCGGAGCCTTCGGTGGCCTGCTCGGCGCGATGCCGGCTCGCGACTTCCTGCCGGCCGCCAACGGCTACCTGCTGCGCCAGGCCTGGGACGAGGGGTTCGCCACCGCCGTCCACCTCTCCCTGAACCTGACGACCGGGGACTACGAGATCCGGACCGCCGGCCACCCGCCCGCCGCCCACCGCACCGCTGGCTCCGGCCGCTGGTCGGTCCTGCGCACGGACGGCCCGGTCCTCGGCCTGCTCGACCACGCGACGTTCACCAGCGCCGGCGGCCGGCTCGCTCGCGGCGATGCGCTGCTCCTCTACACCGACGGCATGGTGGAGGAGCCACGCCGCGACATCGACCTCGGCATCGACCAGATGCTCGGCCAGGCGGAGTCGCTGATGCGCGGCAGCTACGACGGGGCCGCGGCCCGGCTCACCGAGGCCCTCGGGTCGCGCGACGATGATCGCGCGCTGGTCATCGTCCACCGCACCTGAGCGCTGTCCGCCCAGCGGGGCCGTTTGGGGCCCGGGACCCTCGGTGTGGCACCATGGCGAGGCATATTTCGCGCTGCCGAGCGGCGCGAGACCTGCACGCGGATGTAGCTCAATGGTAGAGCTTCAGTCTTCCAAACTGACTACGCGGGTTCGATTCCCGTCATCCGCTCCAAGGAGCCCTCACCAGCACGGCTGGGGGCGTCTTGACCCGGACAAGACCATGCTTTGACGGGGCGTAGCGTAGTGGCTAGCGCGCCTGCTTTGGGAGCAGGAGACCGCAGGTTCGAGTCCTGTCGCCCCGACGAAACACCTTTCACCCAGACTGAGGAGAACACCTGTGAAGAGCGCCGTCGAGACCTTGAGCCCGACCAGGGCCAAGCTGACCGTCGAGGTGCCCTTCGAGGAGCTCAAGCCGAGCCTCGACGCGGCCTACAAGAAGATCGCCCAGCAGATCAACGTCCCCGGCTTCCGCCGCGGCAAGGTGCCCCCCATGGTCATCGACCGTCAGGTCGGCCGTGGCGCCGTGCTCGACGAGGCGATCAACGAGGTGCTGCCGGCCAAGTACATCGAGGCGCTCGAGGCCAACGACCTCCAGCCCCTGGCCCAGCCGGAGATCGAGGTGACGAAGTTCGAGGACAACGAGACCCTGGAGTTCACCGCCGAGGTCGACGTGCGCCCCGAGATCGCGCTGCCGTCGTACGAGGGGCTCGAGGCCGAGGTCGAGGACCTGGTCGTCGCCGACAGCGACGTCGAGGAGCAGGTGCAGGCCCTGCGTGAGCGGTTCGCCACCCTGAGCGACGTCGAGCGGCCCGCCGCCGAGGGCGACTTCGTCGTGCTCGACCTCAAGGCGCTCAAGGACGGCGAGGTGCTCGACGGCGCCGAGGTGTCCGCGATGTCCTACCAGGTCGGCCGTGGCGGCATGATCGAGGGCCTCGACGAGGCCCTGGTCGGCATGTCGGCCGGCGACGAGAAGACCTTCTCCTCCGAGCTCGTGGGCGGCGACCTCGTCGGCGAGCCCGTCGAGGTCCAGGTCAGCATCAGCCAGGTGCAGGAGCAGGAGCTGCCCGAGCTGGACGACGACTTCGCCCAGCTGGCCTCCGAGTTCGACACCATCGACGAGCTCACCGCCGACGTGCGCGAGCGCCTCGGCCGGGGCAAGCGCCTCGAGCAGGCCGCCGCCGCCCGCGACGCCGTCCTCGAGGTCCTCCTGGAGCGCGTCGAGGTGCCGCTGCCCGAGACGATGGTGACCGACGAGCTCAACGCCCGCCGCCAGAACATCGAGCAGCAGCTGGGCTACGCCGGCATCACGATGGAGAAGTACCTCGAGGACGAGGGGCAGACCATCGAGGAGTTCGAGGCCGACCTCGAGCGCCGGGTCCGCGACGCCGTCGCCGCGCAGTTCCTGCTCGACGAGGTGGCGAAGAAGGAGGAGCTCAGCATCGAGCAGCAGGAGCTCTCCAGCCACCTGGTGCGCCGGGCCCAGCAGTCGGGCCAGGACCCGCAGGAGTTCGCCAACCACATGTTCGAGCACAACCACATCCCCGAGCTCGTCCAGGAGATCCTGCGCGGCAAGGCCCTCGCGGCCATCGTCGAGACCGCGGTGGTCAAGGACGCCTCCGGCAACGTGGTCGAGCTGAAGAACCTGCGTCCCGACGGGACCATCGGCGAGCCCGAGCCCGAGACCGAGGCTGACACCGAGGCCCCGTCCGAGGTCGACGAGGCCAAGGCCGAGACCGAGAAGTGAGCGGTGCGCGCCGGGCGGCTGCCCGAGCGCGACCCCGATCCGCAACACCCACGCACCCTGCTCCGTCCGGTCCGCCGGCGGACAGGGTGCGTGCGTGTCTGCGGTGCGACACCCCGCCAGGTGAGTGCACAACTGTTCACCGCGCGCCTATGATCGGGCCATGACGGACCTCTCCCGCTCCGGCGCGTCCGCTGGTCCCGGCGTGCTCGACGCGCTCTCGCTGCTCTCCGAGGTGGCCGAGGAGCTGGTCGTCAAGAGCGCGCGCGACACCCACTTCGCCGTGGCGGACCGGGTCGGCCGGGTTGCCCGCCGTGGCACCGGCGGGGCGTCCACCGTGCCCGGCCTCGTGCACCGCGGCATCGCCGGAGCCGTGTACGGCGCTCTGGGGGCGGGCCTGCGGGCGGCGTCGCTCGGCCTGGACCGGCTGGGCGCCACCGGCGCCGGTCCGCGGCTGGAGGACGGTCCGCGCGGGCGCTTCGTCAGCTCCTCGGTCAACGGCCTGATCGGCGACCGGCTCGTCCGGGAGCGCCCGCACCTGGCGATCCCCATGGCGGTGCGTGCGGGCGGTCGGGACGTCGAGCCGACCCCGGAGGGTCTCGGCACGGCCTACCCGGATCCCTCCGGCCGCCTGGTCGTCTTCCTGCACGGCCTGTGCGAGAACGAGTCCTACTGGGACCTCCACCGCGAGCGCACCGGCACGACGTACCCGGAGTCGGTGGCGGCGCTCGGCTGGAGCCCGGTGCTGCTGCGGGCCAACACCGGGCTGTCGCTGCGCGAGAACGGCGTGGCGCTCTCGGCCCTGATGCAGCGACTCGTCGACGCGTGGCCGGTGCCGGTCACCCGGGTGGCCCTGGTCGGACACTCCCTCGGCGGCCTGGTGATCCGCGCGTCGGGTGCGGTCGCGGCCGAGGCGCCGGGGTCGGGGGAGCCGTGGACGCAGCGGATCAGCGACGTGGTCACGCTCGGCACGCCCCACCTGGGCGCCCCGATCGCCTGGGGCATCGGTCACGGCAGCCGGGGGCTGTCCCGCCTGCCCGAGACCGCGGCCTTCGGGCGGATCCTGGACTGGCGCTCCGTGGGCGTCCACGACCTCGTCGCCGGCCTGGCCGAGGACGTGCCCCCGCTGCCGCACGCGCGCTACCGGCTGGTTTCGGCGACGCTCACCGAGTCCCAGCGCCATCCGGTCGGCCACGTCGTGGGGGACCTGCTGGTGCGGCCGCGCTCGGCCTACGGGCGCGACAAGCGCGGCGGCGAGCTGTTCCCCGGCGCCGAGGTCCTGCACCTGGGCCGCACCGACCACTTCGGGCTGCTCAACCACCCCCAGGTGCACGCCGCGCTCGAGCGCTGGCTGGCGTGAGCACGAGGGTGCCGGCGTCCCCGGCTCCGGGGTGCCGGTCTGCGAGGATTGGCGCGTGACCGACCCGGCGGACCGCGAGCTCCGCGCCGAGGCGGTCGTCCACGCGGCGCCGGAGCGCCTCTGGGCGCTGCTCCGGGACGTGACCCAGATGGCCCGCTGGAGCCCGGAGCTCGTGCGGATGGTCGCGCTGAGGCCGGGTGGCCTTCGGGTCGGGCAGTCCTACCTGGGGATCAATCGCCGCAAGGCGGTCGTGTGGCCGACCAGGTCGGTCGTCGCCGTCCTCGAGCCCGGGCGGAGGCTCGCGTGGGACACCCGCTCGAGCGGGGCGCGGTGGGTCTGGGAGATCGCACCCGAGGGCGAGGGCACCCGGGTGGTCCACCGGCGGCCGGTCCCAGGGGCGCTCACGCTGACCAGCCGGCTGTTCGCCCCGGTGTTCCTGGGCGGGTCCGCCGGGCACGCCGACGAGCTCGAGCAGGGGATGGCCGAGACGGTGGCGCGGCTCAAGGCCGCGGCCGAGTCCTCCTGAGCGGACCCGAGAATCCGCTGTCGGCGAACAGGGGGGCGATGCCCGTGGAACTGTCGGCGCTTCGGGCTAGTGTCGGCGACGTGAACCAGAACCCCAGTCTCGCCTCCGAGCCGTCCGGCCCCTTGATGGGCGGCGGCGGGGGGCTCAACGTCCTCGACGACCACATCTACCAACGGCTGCTGCGTGAGCGCATCGTGTTCCTCGGCTCCGAGGTGCGCGACCAGAACGCCAACGCGATCTGCGCCCAGCTGCTGCTGCTCTCGGCGGAGGACCCGGAGACGGACATCTTCCTCCACATCAACAGCCCCGGCGGCTCGGTCGACGCCGGCATGGCGATCTACGACACGATGAACTACATCCCCAACGACGTGGCGACGGTGGGCATGGGCCTGGCCGCCTCGATGGGGCAGTTCCTGCTGTGCGCCGGCGCCAAGGGCAAGCGCTACGCGCTCCCGCACGCGCGGATCATGATGCACCAGCCCTCCTCGGGCATGGGCGGCTCCGCCTCCGACATCAAGATCCAGGCCCAGCAGTCGCTGCACATCAAGAAGGTGCTGCTCGAGCTCATCGCCGAGCACACCGGCCAGACGGTCGAGCAGATCGAGAACGACGCCGACCGCGACCGCTGGTTCACCGCCGAGCAGGCACTTGAGTACGGCCTGGTCGACCAGGTCATCAAGAGCGCCCGTGAAGCCGCCGACGACGGCCGCCCGGCGCGGCAGAAGGACTGACGAGATGAACTACTACATCCCCCAGTGGGAAGAGCGCACGTCCTACGGCTTCCGGCGGATCGACCCCTACGCCAAGCTGTTCGAGGAGCGGATCATCTTCCTCGGCACGCCGATCTCCGACGACATCGCCAACGCCGTCATGGCCCAGCTGATGTGCCTGGAGTCGATGAACCCCGACCAGGACATCCAGATCTACATCAACAGCCCCGGTGGCTCCTTCACCGCGCTGACGGCCATCTACGACACGATGCGCTTCATCACCCCCGACGTGCAGACCGTGTGCCTGGGCCAGGCGGCCTCGGCCGCCGCGATCCTGCTCGCGGCCGGCGCCCCCGGCAAGCGCATGGCGCTGCCCAACAGCCGGATCCTGATCCACCAGCCCTACACCGAGGGCACGTTCGGCCAGACCTCCGACATCGAGATCCAGGCCAACGAGATCCTGCGGATGCGCGAGCTGCTGGAGAAGATGATCAGCGAGCACTCCGGCCGCTCGATCGAGGAGGTCAGCCGCGACATCGAGCGCGACAAGATCCTCACCGCCGAGCAGGCCATCGAGTACGGCCTGATCGACACGGTGCTCGACTCGCGCAAGGCCTCGACGCTCGCCCTGACCTGACCCCTGAACCGACCACCCCACCTGACCGGCGGTCCAACTCGTCGGGAGGCATCTCGTGTCCGGCCCCCTCATGGGGGGCGGCACGGGGTACCTTCTGATGGTTTGCATCGTGGCACTGCACAACCCGCGTCGAAGGAGATGACCCCGTGGCTCGCATCGGTGACGGAGGCGACCTGCTGAAGTGCTCTTTCTGTGGAAAGAGCCAGAAGCAGGTCAAGAAGCTGATCGCAGGCCCCGGGGTCTACATCTGCGACGAGTGCATCGACCTGTGCAACGAGATCATCGAGGAGGAGCTGAGCGAGGGCACCGAGGTCAGCCTCGACGAGCTGCCCAAGCCGAAGGAGATCTTCGACTTCCTCAACTCCTACGTCATCGGCCAGGAGCAGGCGAAGAAGTCGCTCGCGGTGGCGGTCTACAACCACTACAAGCGGGTCGGGGCGGGTCTGCAGCCCATCGCCGGCAAGCACAGCAAGGACGAGGTCGTCGAGGTCGCCAAGAGCAACATCCTGGTGATCGGGCCCACCGGCTGCGGCAAGACCTACCTCGCGCAGACGCTGGCCCGGATGCTCAACGTGCCGTTCGCGATCGCCGACGCCACCGCCCTCACCGAGGCCGGCTACGTCGGTGAGGACGTCGAGAACATCCTGCTCAAGCTGATCCAGGCGGCCGACTACGATGTCAAGAAGGCCGAGACGGGCATCATCTACATCGACGAGATCGACAAGGTGGCCCGCAAGGCCGAGAACCCCTCGATCACTCGCGACGTCTCCGGCGAGGGCGTGCAGCAGGCGCTGCTGAAGATCATCGAGGGCACCACCGCCTCGGTACCGCCGCAGGGCGGGCGCAAGCACCCGCACCAGGAGTTCATCCAGATCGACACCACCAACATCCTGTTCGTGGTCGGCGGTGCCTTCGCCGGGCTGGAGCACATCATCGAGCAGCGCGTCGGCAAGAAGAACCTCGGCTTCACCGCCGAGGTCCGCACCGCCGCCGAGCGCGACGCCGAGGACCTCCTCTCGATGGTGCGCCCCGAGGACCTCACGAAGTTCGGGCTGATCCCCGAGTTCATCGGTCGGCTGCCGCTGATCGCCAGCGTGACCAAGCTCGACCAGGCAGCGCTGGTGCAGATCCTCACCGAGCCGCGCAACGCGCTGATCAAGCAGTACCAGAAGCTCTTCGAGCTCGACGGCGTCGACCTGGAGTTCACCGAGGACGCCGTCGCCGCCATCGCCGACCACGCCATGGAGCGCGGCACCGGCGCCCGCGGCCTGCGCGCGATCATCGAGGAGGTCCTCCTCCACGTCATGTACGACGTCCCGTCCCGCGGCGACATCGCCAAGGTGATCGTCACCGCCGAGGTCGTCAACGACGACGTCGCGCCGACCCTGGTCCCCCGCGAGCCCGAGAAGAAGAAGAAGTCCGCCTGAACGGTGGAGGCGACTTCGTCGCCGCCACCGTTCCAAGGCGGAGGTCGACCGGCGCGCGCGAGCGACGAAGGAGCTCGCGACCGCGCCTGTCGAGACCCGGCGAGCTAGGGCAGCAGGTCAGGGATGGGGCGGTCTCGACGTGCGCTCAGGCCCCAGACGGCCTTCGCTGCTCGACCACCGGGGCCGCTCACCGCTGACCCGTCAGAAACTTTCTGACGGGTCAGCGGTGGTTTCGTGCAGTTGGTGACGGGTCAGTCGGTGGGAGCCAGCTCCGCGTCGACCTTGAGCTCGGTGCCCTCGGTGCCGTCGGTGGTGGTGAAGACCAGGTCGCCGGTGATCTTGCCGGCCGCGCGCAGGTCGGGAGCGGCGAGCTCGGCGGCGCGCACCAGGGCCTCGGGACCCGAGATCTCCACCCGGGAGAGCTCGGCGCGCATCGAGACCTTGGCCTGCGACTTGGCGCCGCGGATGCCGATCAGTGCCGAGGCGACGGCGTCGACGGCGGCGGGGTCGAAGGCGGCGGCCGAGCCCAGCTCCGAGACGGCCGGCCAGGTGCTGCGGTGCACCGAGCCGGGCTGCCACCAGGACCAGACCTCCTCGGTGACGTAGGGCAGGAACGGCGCGAGCAGGCGCAGCTGGACCTGGAGGGCCAGGGCGAGGGTGGCGCGGGCCGACTCGGTGGGGGCGCCGCCGTCCTCGCGGTAGGCGCGCTCCTTGACCAGCTCGACGTAGTCGTCGCAGAACTCCCAGAAGAACTTCTCGCTCACCTCGAGCGCGGTGGTGTAGTCGAACGCGTCGAAGGCGTCGGTCGCCTTGGTGACCACCGTGGCGAGCCGCGCGAGCAGCGCGCAGTCGATCGGCTCGGTGACCTCGACCGGGTTGACCGAGCTCGCACCGATGCTGGACAGCACGAACTTCGAGACGTTGAGCAGCTTCATGGCCAGCCGTCGGCCGACCTTCATCTGCGTCTCGTCGAACGGCGAGTCCAGGCCGGGGCGGGCGATGGCGGCGCGCCAGCGGACGGCGTCCGCGCCGTACTTGTCGAGGATCTGGTCGGGGACGACGACGTTGCCCTTGGACTTCGACATCTTCTTGCGGTCCGGGTCGACGATGAAGCCCGAGATCAGCGCGTGGCTCCACGGCGCCACGCCGTTCTCGAAGTGGGCGCGGACGATGCGCGCGAACAGCCAGGTGCGGATGATGTCGTGGGCCTGGGTGGCCAGGTCCATCGGGAAGACGCGCTGCCACAGGTCGTCGTCGGACCCCCAGCCGCCGGCGATGTGGGGCGTGAGCGAGGACGTCGCCCAAGTGTCCATCACGTCCGGGTCGCCGACGAAGCCGCCCGGCTTGCCGCGCTGCTCCTCGGTGTAGCCGCCGGGCGCCTGCGTCGAGGGGTCCACCGGGAGCTCGGCCTCGCTCGGCATCAGCGGGTGGGCGTAGTCCGGCTCGTCGTCCTCGGAGAGGGGGTACCAGACCGGGAAGGGGATCCCGAAGAACCGCTGCCGCGAGATCAGCCAGTCGCCGTTGAGCCCGTTCACCCAGTTGTCGTAGCGGTGGCGCATGTGGGGAGGCAGCCACTGGATCTCCGCGCCCCGCTCGATCATCTCGGCGCGCAGGGCGGCGTCGCGGCCGCCGTTGCGGATGTACCACTGGCGGGTGGCCACGATCTCGAGCGGCTTGTCGCCGCGCTCGTAGAAGTTGGCCATGCGCTGGGTGGGGACCGGGTCGCCGACCAGGTCGCCGCTCTCGCGCAGCAGCCCGACCATCGCCTCACGAGCGGAGAACACGGTCTTGCCGGCCAGCTCGGCGTACGCCGTTGCGGCCGGCTCGTGCGCCAGCCACTCGGGCGTCTCGCGCAGGAGGCGGCCGTCACGACCGATGACGGTGCGGACCGGCAGGTTCAGCTCGCGCCACCAGGTGACGTCGGTCAGGTCGCC